>CAVYQF010000001.1:0-17106 GCA_963770545.1 uncultured Actinomycetes bacterium
CTCAACGACGACCCTGAATGGTCGCAGGAAAAGGGGACTCCCATGCGCAGGCTTAGCAAGTTCTTTACTTTTGCCACGGCGGCGGCGGCGCTGGCTCTGCCGGTCGGCTTAACGGCTACCGCGGCCAGCGCCGCCACCGGCCCGGTCACGCCCACCAAAGAAGAAGCCGGATATCAATTTACGGGGGCGCAGTTCCGGTACGCCCAGGCCAGCGTGTA
This sequence comes from uncultured Actinomycetes bacterium, assembly GCA_963770545.1. Lineage (GTDB taxonomy): Bacteria > Actinomycetota > Actinomycetes > Streptosporangiales > Streptosporangiaceae > RYN-230. The sequence goes on from CAVYQF010000001.1 coordinate 219, forward strand.
TCTGCGCAACGCCAGTCAGTACAGCGCCTCCATCGGCGGGCTCGGCCAGTCGGTTCAGTTCTGGGGCGGCGGCAACGTCTATGTCCTCGGCGTGTCCGATTCCACCACCACCAGCCCGTACAGCCCGGCGGTGGCGGTGTTCAACAACTCCACGCACGCGCTGGTGTGCGCGACCGCCGGCACCAACCCCTGCGCGGGCACGCCCGCGTCGTGGACCAGCGGCGCGGTCAGCTACCCGGCCGGCCATTCCGTGCAGGAAGAGATCTTCTACAACACCAGCAATGGCAATCTGACCTTCACCGTGAACGACCTGACCGCGGGCACCAGCTCCGGGTTCACGCTGAACGTCGGGACCGGGGTCTCTTTCAAGGAGGTCCGGATCGGCTCTGAGTTCGGCGATACCCCCTGGAGCGTGCCGTCCTTCACCGCCCCCGCCTCCCAGCTCAAGGTGGCTGCCTTCAGCGGCGGGCAGCTGACCAACTACAAGGGCACCAAGCTCGGATTCTCCGGGTACTTCACCACCTCTCCGCTGATCATGACCGGTCCAGGGAGTGTCACCGAGGCGGATGTCGGTGCGCTGAACTCCACGGCCAACGGTTTCAGCACCTACCTGGAGCCGTAGCCGCAGCCGGCGCTCAGGAGAGCACGCGGGTCAGGGCGGGAGCCACATCAGCCAGGGTCCGGACGGGCTGGCTCAGGCCATGTCCCCGGCGGGCCAGGGCCGCGGCGGCCCGCTCTGCTTCCGCGGTCGGCAGCGGACAGAGGACGTGCAGCCGGCTGATCCCGGCCAGCGCCCGCGCGGGATCCCCGCCCGCCGTGTGCAGGCAGTCGGACAGCAGCAGCACCACCCGCTCGTCGGCGCTCACCGCGGCCAGCTGGGCCGCGGCCGCACGGAGCGCGCCGGCGAGGTCAGTCACACCGTGCCCGCGCAGGGCCAGCAGGTCACCGACGACCTGACCAGGCACGCCGGGCCTGCCCTGGGCATGCAGGACGGTGGTGTCACCGCTGAAGGTAATGATGCCGGGGGCAAGTCGGCCGTCAGCCGCGAGGACCAGGCTCGCCGCGGCCAGGGACGCGATGGCCACGGCCAGGCCGGACATCGAGCCGCTGCTGTCGATGAGCAGGCACAATGCGCGGCGGTCGCGCATGCCAGGAGCGGGTCACCAGGTCGTCGGCCCCAGGTGGCCAGATCCCCGGCCAGTGGTCGAGGGTGCGGTCCAGGTCTAGATCCCCCTCGGTCCGGCCGGGGCCGAGGCGGCGGGTACCCCGGGCGGCCTGGCGGCCGGTGCGCGCCAGCCGGACGAAGACCCGCGCGGCCAGCCGCCGGGCCGCGGCGCGCAGCTCACGGTCGGTGGCGCGGGCCAGATCGGGCAGGAGGGTCACAGCAGCATCCGGGTCGGTGGCCAGCAGCCGGGCGAACGCCTCCTCGTCGAGCCGCCCCAGCTCAGGTGAGATCCCCGCGAACGAGGAGTGTCGGACGGCGAGCTCAGCCCGGCTGAGGCTCCGCCGGGCGGTTCCCCGGCCCCGGTCGCGGCGGGCCGCAGACGCGGAGGTGCGGCGCTGGGCGGCCCCGTCCCGGCTGGCCCGGTCCCGGCTGGCCGCGTCCTGGCTGGTGCCTGCCGCGGCGGGCGGCAGGCGGTCAGCTTTTCCCTGGCCGTCCAAGGACCCGCCGCCGGGGTGGTCGGGAGCTCCGTCGCCGGGAGGGGGCAGCGGATCCGGCTCGCCGGACGGCCAGAGCTGGCTCAGCAGCTCATCGAGTACTGACTCCGGGGTCCGGTCACATCCGTCAGCGATCCGGATCCGCCCGGAGAGGGCGGCGTGCGCGGCGTCCCGGGCGCTGGCCCGCGTCATCCGCGGCTCGCCCCGCAGCCGGAGCAGGCCGTCCAGCAGCAGGACCAGGTCGATGGCGCCGCGCACCGAGGAGCCCATCCGCACGTCCGGATGCTCCCGGGTGGCCCGGGTGAACGTCACCGCAAAGTCCACCACCGGTCCCTGGTGACCGGTGACCGCCGTGGTGATCGCCCGTTCCCCCGGGGTGTCCTGGTAACCGAGAACGACCCGGCAAATCCGGTCGGCGATGGCGTGGCTGACCCGCGCGGTACCGATCGCGTCGAACGGGTTCATGGCTGCGACCAGCCGGAATCCCGCGGCCGCCCGCACCGTGCCCAGCCGGGGCACCGCGATCTCGCCCTCGGTGAGCACGGTGATCAGGACGTTGAGGGTTTCCTCCGGGACCCGGTTGAACTCCTCCAGGTAGAGCAGGGCACCGGAGCGCATGGCCGCCAGCAGCGGCCCGTCGGTGAAGCTGGCCGGGACGTAGCCCTCGGCGAGCACCTGCGCCGGGTCGTACTGGCCGATCAGCCGGGCCGGGGTGAGCTCGGCGTTGCCCTCGACGAAGACCACGACCGTGCCGGCCTCCCGGGCGATGTCGCGCAGCAGCGTGGACTTGCCGGTGCCCGGCGGCCCTTCGATGACCACATGCCGGCCCGCCGCCAGCGCCACGGTGAGCACTTCACGCTCCCGCTGGAGGCCGACGACGGGCGGCGGCCCGGCGGGCTGCGTCATCCTCCTGGGCTCACGAACGGGCTCTGCGCCATGAGCCGTCCCGGTCAGGAGTCATACACGATGACGCCGCGGATGTTCTTGCCGTCGATCAGATCCTGGTAGCCCTGGTTGACCTGGTCCAGGGTGTAGGTGGACGTGATCAGCTCATCCAGCTTCAGGTCCCCGGACTGGTACAGCTCGACCATCCTCGGGATGTCGGCGAACGGGTCGCCAGAACCGAACAAGCTGCCCTGGATGCGCTTCTCGAACAGGGTCAGGATGGCGCCGGGCAGCTCGATGGTGTTCTTGGTGGGGTCGGCCAGGCCGGTCACCACCACCGTTCCGCCCTTGCGGATCGCGTTGAACGCGCTGGTCACTACCTCCGAGGTAACCACGCCGACGGTGACGATGGCCTTGTCCGCACCTACGCCCCGGGTCAGCTGGGTGATCAGTTCCTGGGCCTGCTCCGCGGTCTCGCAGCTGTGCGTGGCGCCGAGTTGCTCGGCGGCCTCGCGCTTGTTGGCCAGCGGGTCGATGGCCACGACGTTGCGCGCGCCGGCCAGCGCGGCGCCCTGCACCGAGTTGATCCCGATGCCGCCGATGCCGTAGATGGCGATGGTGTCGCCCGGCTCGGTCGCCGCGGCGTGCACCGCGGAGCCGAAGCCGGTGGGCACGCCGCAGCCGATCAGCACGACTTTGTCCAGCGGCAGGTCCGAGTCCACCTTGATGGCTGAGTTCTCGGAGATCACCGCGCGCTCGGAGAACGTGCCGAGCATGCACATCCCGCCGAGGTCCGCGCCGTTCTCATGGAAGCGGTAGGTCCCGTCGGGCAGCACGCCGTCCAGGATGGTGGCACCCATGTCGCACAGGTTCGATTTGCCCGTCGAGCACCACCGGCAATGCCCGCAGACAGGCAGGAACGAGCAGATCACATGGTCACCGGGCTTCAGCCGGGTGACGCCCTCGCCGACTTCCTCGATGATCCCCGCGCCTTCGTGGCCGCCCACAATCGGGAACCGGGGCACGATGTCACCGTGCCGGAGGTGCTCGTCAGAGTGACACAGGCCGGCCGCTACGTAGCGGATGAGTACCTCGCCTGCCTTGGGAGGATCCAGGTCGAGCTCGGTTATCTCGAAGTCCTGGCCAACTCCGCGCAGCACCGCGGCCTTGGTCTTCATTGACCCTCCCGGAGATAGTGATCGTGGTTGCCACCCTAGATCCGGTATTCGCGCCGGACCAGCCCTCAGGATGCCGCCGCTCGTCTCAACTCGTCTCACGTCGCTCAGGTATTCAGGCTGGCCGGGCGTAGCTGGCCGTGAAGAACCGCTCGTGCCTCTCGGTGGGGGGCTGATCAGCGAATTCATCCTCGCGGAGGCCCGCGTGGATGAAACCGCGCAACTCGCCGAGGCTGACTGGCCAGGGGCGGGAGACCGGCGGCTCGGCGTCATCCCGGGCCAGACAGCGAACGAAGACCCGGCCGCCCGGCCGCACCGTCGCCGCGATGGCCGCGATCGCGTCCGCGCGCTGGGGCAGCGGCAGCGACTGCAGCGTGCGGATCTCCACCACCAGGCTGAATGCCTCGTGCCAGCGGGCAGGCAGGTGGAAGAGGTCCGCGACCTGGTAGTCCACGGCGGAGGTGGGGAACCTCTCGCGGCAGTGCCGGATCGCGGTCGGCGACAGGTCGAACGCGGTGACCTGATAGCCCCGCCGGGCGGCCTCCTCCGCGTCATCACCCAGACCGCACCCGATGATCAGGGCGCGGTCCCTGGCTCGGTGACGGTTGCTGGTCCAGCCAGCTCCACCAGGGCTGGGTTCGCGGTCAGCGTGGCCCACGGAATCGCGCTGAAGTCCTGGCCTGCCTGGCGTAGATCTCTTCGAAGGCCGGCAACTGGTCCGTGTCCGGCTGGGGGTCCTGGTCAGCGTCACATGGCCGGAGCATAAGCGGCCAACTCCGAGATCAGATCGGCAGGACCTCGAGATCGAGGTCAATCCGGTCCCAGTCTTGGAGCAGTCTCGCGTCTGGGTGCTGCGGACCCAGGACCTGGATCAAACGGTCCCTGATCCGCACCCGGAGTTGCCCGGCTTCCTCGGTGCGCCCGTCCTGGCGCATTGTCACGGCGAGATTCGCCTCGCAGACCAAGGTGTCTGGGTGGTCGTCGCCGAGCACTTCGTGCTGCAGCGTGGCAGTCTGCCGTTCCAGCGTCTCGGCCGACCTGAGGTCGCCGTAGTCGCCGTAGCAGTTAGCCAGGTTGGCCGCGCAAGACAGAGTTAACGGGTGATGATCGCCCAGCTTGCTTCCCATCCGGCCCAGGGTGTCCTCAGCCAGGACGAGAGCCTCCGGCACTCGACCAACCAGCCGCATGAAGCAAGCGAGGTTGCTGCCGGTGACCAGGGTGTTGGGGTGATCGTCACCCAGGCTGGCCCGATACGAAGCCTGAACCCCGGTCGTCAGATTCAGCGCTCGGGTCACATCCCCCGTAGCCGCGTAGTCCCAGGCGAGGTTGAGTGCGCAGGAGAGAGCATCGGGAGCGCTACTCCCGTAGCGTCGCTCGTAGCGGTCGTATGTGTCTTGGCCCAGGTGCAGCGCCTCCGCTTGTTCCCCCGCCTTCCGCAAGGAGACGGCCAGACTTGCCGCTGTGAGCAGGGTGTCGGTCATGTCGTCACCGAGTGCGTTCCGGTATTTCTCCCGGGTGGCACGCAACAAGTCCACCGACGCCCTGAACAAACCCGCCAGCCTCAGATCGAGGCCCAGACTCGCCGCCGAGAGAAGAGTGAGGGGGTGGTCCTCGCCGAGCACGACTGTCTGACGATGGAGTGTCTCCTCGTCGAGTCGCCGTGCAGTGAAGCGATTACCAGTCAGTCGCAGCGAGCACCCCAGGTTGTGACCCGCAACGAGTGTCCGCGGATAGTCCTGGCCGAACTGATCCCTGAAACTTTCGTAGGTCGCCTCGTCCAGGGTGAGCGAGTTCTGGAACTCGCCCAGCGCACGCAGGTCAGCGCTGAGCCCGTTGGCCGTCATCAGGGTGTGCGGATGGTCGGCGCCGAGCATCATGCGCTGCCGTTCCAGGACATAGGTGTCTAGATCCCGCGCCTCCTCGAACTGACCCTGTGAACGCAGCACATTGGCGATCTGGAACTGCAGGTGCAACGTCTGCTGATGGTCAGATCCCAGCTGATGGGACCACAGGTTCAGCAGCCGTTTCGCCAGGGCCAGGCCGGCCTTGAACTCGCCGTGTTTCCACTGGTATCTCACCCAGTCGATGAGCAGTTGGCGGGTCCGGGGATCGTCGCACTCCTCAGCCACGGACGGGCCCAGGTGCGGCCAGATGATGTCGTAGGTGGACCAGTTCGCCGGGTCGTCGGTCTCGCCCTGGCGGGGCCGGGCCCCAGTGAGGATCCTGTGCACCTGATGCCGGGCGTCGATCTGCTCCTCATCACTCATCTGAGAGCGGATCACCGCCTGCACGAGGCGATGGACTTGCACGGGACTACTGCTCTGGTTGACCCTGACCAGTGCGAACCGGCTGATTTCTCCGATGACCCGACTGAGCATCGGTTTGCTGAGCGTCCCGTCGTAAGGCTGTAGCGATTCGATCATGGCGTTGCCGTAGAGCAGCCTCTCCGAGATCGGGCCGGGGGAGCAGAAGGCCAGGATCTGCAGTAGCCGTATAGACGCAGGGGATCGCTCGCGCAGTTGGCTAATGGACAGGTTCCAGGCGGCTACCACGGGTTTCGCGTAGTCAGGTGGCTTGTTCAACCCCAGTGCGCTGGTGGCCTGGGTCTCAAGCCACTCCGCGTACAAGGCGGCGGCCATACCCGTCTCCGCCAGCCAGGCGGCCGCCTGCTCGACCGCCAGGGGCAGATGCCCGAGAGCGTCAGCGACTCTCCTGGCGTCCGCCTTATCCAGCTGGGGCACGTGCCTCACCAGGTGTCCAACGCTCTCTTGCTGGCTGAAGACGTCCAGTTCGACGGGCCCGGCGTGGCGAGTCCACGCCCGGTTTCGTGACGTGATGATGACATGGCCAGATCCAGAGGGGAGGAAGGCGGCCAGATCCTCAGAGTCCTCGGCGTTGTCGAAAATAAGCAGCCACCGGCCGGCTCCGCCGCGCCGCAAATGCTCTAGGGCGGTTGCGGCGTTTTCGGCAGCATTGTCGGTCACCGGCAGCCCCAGCCGTCTGGCCAGTTCTGCCAGGGCCAGGCTGATCTCCAGGGACTGTTCCGCGTCTATCCACCAGATCAGGTCGTAATCCGCCTGAAAACGATGCGCGTATTCCAGCACCAGCTGTGTCTTGCCCACTCCACCCAGGCCATACACGGCTCGGGCCAGCACGACCGCCCTACCATCGCCAGCCAGATCGTCGTGCAGCTTTTCCAGAATTACTTTGCGGCCAGTGAAGTCAGCATTCCGGTTTGGCACATTCCAGATCTGCGGCACCCCCGCGTTGGCGAGCGACGAAATCGAGACTGACATCCTGGGCGGGAGGACCGCAGATGCGGGCACTTGCACCTGACGAGGAAGCGCGGTCAGCGCGTGAAAAACTTCAAGCTCCAAGCGGTCTGCGGAGGTAAAAGCGCGGACGACCAGGTCCGCCTCACGCAATCGCTGCCGGAAGCGATTTATCAGGCCGCGATCCTCGTCACTAGGCGCGTGCGGGAACGCGGCCTCGTCAAGCAGGAAAACCAGCCGGGGCGCGCCCATCTTGGTGGCCTGCTGAAACTCCAGCTCAGTAAATGATATTTCTTCACCTGGAACCAGTGATCCATATTGGAGTCCGACCACAGCTACGTATATTTCGCATTCACGGACCAGTTCCCGGCAGTAGTCGGCCGGACTTCCCTCCCTGGCCGAGAAGTGCCGCATATCGACCGGGACCATCCTGGCCCGGCCCACCGCGTCTAACGTGGCTTGGATAAACGAGCGGTCTTCCGGAAACCAGTCCATATCGGAGGTGTGACTAACGAAAACCTGGCCTGTCTTCACAACGCCTGCCCACAGCCCGTACCCGAGATGTCCCCGTCCATATCAACCTACCTTGGCTGCGTCCGGGCGCCGGCGCCCGGACGCGTCAGGCCCCGCCCGCGGGTGCGGACGGGGCCTGCGTGAGCCCGGTAGATGGTCCGGGCCAGCCGGTCAGCGGATCGTGGTCAGGGGTAGCTGACGACGTCGCTGGGACCGGGGTTATCGGCGGTGACTGCGGCGCCGGTGTCGTTCACGACGTGGTCGATGCGGCCCGAACCGTTCAGGAACCGGGTGAACACGTCGTTCAGCTGGACACCGGGGGCGTCGGGCACCGAGAACCCGGTGGCCGACTCGATGGGCACGCCCTGGTTGAAGAAGCAGTAGCTGCCCATCCCGTAGCCGGTGAAGCTGGTGACCCTGGGCGAGATCACGAACGCCGGGTAGCCGTCTGCGGAGCCGGACATCCAGGCGGCCTGGCTGGGCGGGTCGTAGGGCATCTCGTTCTGGAAGAAGATGTCCTCGCCGCCCTGGCCGTTCCAGATGACCTCGTTCTTCTGGTAGTGCTCCACGGCCAGGCCGTAAGCGGTCACCTGGTTGCCGTTGACGACGAGCCCGGTGTCCGCGGTGTTGCTGGTCCAGCCCACACCGGCGCCGTGATCCGCGCGCCACGCCCAGATGTCATCGAGGATGACGTCCGAGCTGTTGACCACAAGGCTGTCGGTAGCCGAGCCGGCCGTGGCCCCGCCGATCCGGAAGAACACGTCCTGCACCAGCGTGGGATCGGCGGCGCTGCCTGTGCGGCCGGCCAGCGGGCCGCCGACCTGAAGCAGCACCGGCGAGTTTTCCGGCCCGGCGTCGAAGATCATTCCGGAGAGTTTCACTCCCGGGACGCCCAGCACCTGCATGGCCGCAGTGCCGTTCTGCGGGACCAGGGTCGGGAAGCCCAGGCCGAGGACGATCGTGTTCGGGCGCGTCACCAGGATCGGAGCCTTCAGGTCGTAGACACCCGGGGTCAGGATCAGGTTCCTCCCGAGAGCCAGGGCCGCGTCGATGGCCAGCACCGGGGTGCCCGGCGTGGCGATGAAGAACTTGCTGATCGGGATGGCCGAGCCCGCCGCGGGCCCGCTGGCCCAGGACGGACCGGAGGAGTTGTGCCGCAGGGCAGGCACGAAGACGCTGTACTGGCCGCCCGAATCGGTCTGCAGGAACGGCTCCTCCTGCGTCACCGGGCTGGTGGCCAGCGTGGTGTAGGGCGCGGTACCGCCGGCCAGACCCGAGGTGGCCGAGAAACTCTGCGCCGGGGCGCCCGGGTCGCCGGAGAACACCTGGTTCCACACGCCGTTCGACCAGCCGTCCAGGTTGGTGTTCCGGACCAGGAACTGCTGCTGCGAGCCGTTGATCACGGTCCCGCCGGTAAACGACGAGTCGGCGATGAACCCGCCGCTGGCGTACTGAGGTCCGGCCGAGCAGTAGTCCATCAGGGACAGGGTGCCCCCGGTGATGCTCACGCGGCGCATCGGTGCCGCCTGGGAGACGGCCCAGAAGTCGGTGCCGGACTGGCAGCCCGTCTGGCCGCTGATGTTGATAGTCAGGTTGGACAGCGAGCGCCAGAAGTTGTCCAGTGCGATGCAGTTGCTGCTGCCGTCGGTGGTGGGGAAGCACTGGTTGTACACGTCGATCGTGCCGTTGATAGTGACATCCCCGGGCGAATCGCCCAGGCCGGCCACCTCGGTGTAGTAGCCCACCTGGAAGGTCAGCGGGTCGGCGGCCGAGCCGTAGGTGCCGGGCTCGAACAGCAGCGCGTACCGCTGGGTGCCGAACTGGTTGGAGATCTGCTGGTTGGCGATCGAGTTCACCGTGGCCTGGATCTGACTCTGCGGCATGCTCGGGGTGAAGACATACACGTTCGGGCCGAAGCTGGGCTCGCCCGCCAGGTGGACCGCGGGGCTGACCGTGGCCGGGGTGGCCGCCTGGGCGGCGGCCGGTTCCGCGGGGGCAGCCCAGGCCGGTGCGGCCCAGGCGGGTGCGGCGGCCAGCCCGGCGGCGCCGAGGAGGGCCGCGGCCAGGATCGCGCCGCGGCGGAGGCGGCGGGCCGGGCCGGAGTGGCTCTGCTCCCGCCCTGGGCCGGAACGGCTCCGCTCCCGCCCTGGGCCGGTAACGTCCCGTGTCTCGCTGGTTCCTGTCGTAGCACTGCGGGGGGATCTCAGGTTCATCAGCGGTCCGTTCTGCCGGTAGCACCAGTGCTACCGCGCTCCGTCCGACAGCATCTCCTAGGGGAGACGGACCTCCAAGATCCCGATAACCGTTTTTATGACTTTTAAATAAAGACGTGAACTAGGGGGTGCGGCCAGGGCAGGTGGCCCGAGCCTGCGAGCGCCGCGGCGCTCAGTGGTCGCGCAGGAGCTGCTCGAACGGGGTCACCGAGGTGTACGGGTCCGCTTCGGCGGCGGGTTCCCGGCGCTCGATCAGGCTGGCCAGTTCGGCGCTGGCCCGGTCGATGCGCGCGGTGAGCGCCTCGCCGGACCCGTCTGCCGCACCCCAGTCCTCGGTCGCCGCGAAGACCGCGGTGGGGACGGTGACGGCGCGCAGGTAAGTGAACAGCGGGCGGATCGCGTGCTCCAGCGCGAGCGAGTGCCGGGCCGTGCCGCCGGTCGCCCCGATCAGCACCGTCTGGCCCGCCAGCGCACCCGGGTCGAGTACGTCAAAGAACGACTTGAACAGCCCGTTGTAGGAGCCGCTGTACAGCGGGGTAACCGCGATCAGCGCGTCCGCGCGGAGTACCTGCTCGATGGCCTCGCGCAGCGCCGGGCTAGGGAACCCCGTGAGCAGGGCGTTGACGATGTCATGGGCCAGGTCACGCAGCTCGATCGTGATCACCTGGGTCCCGGCCGGAAGCTGCCCGGCGGTGGCCGTGGCCAGCTTGTCGGCCAGCAGCCGGGTGGATGAGGGCTGGCCGAGCCCAGCCGAGACGACGGCGATGGTGCGCGCGGTCATCGGCGGCTCGCCACAGCTGCGGTGGTGGTCTCATCAGTGCCCGTCGCATCGGATGCGGCTTCGGCCACGGACGCGGCGACCAGGGCTTCGTGCGTGGGGCCATCGGGCACGCTGGCCGGGCGCTTCGCATCGAGTTCCCGGCGCAGCACCGGCACCACCTCACCGAGCAGGTCAAGCTGGTCGAGCACGGTCTTCAGCGGCAGGCCGGCGTGGTCCATCAGGAACAGCTGCCGCTGGTAGTCGCCGAAGTGCTCGCGGAAGGTCAGCGTCTTGTCGATGACTTCCTGCGGGCTGCCCACGGTGAGCGGCGTCTGCCCGGTGAAGTCCTCGAGCGACGGGCCGTGGCCGTAGACCGGCGCATTGTCGAAGTAGGGACGGAATTCCGCCGCCGCCTCCTGGGAGTTCCGGTGCATGTAGACCTGGCCGCCGAGGCCGACGATGGCCTGCTCCGGGCGGCCGTGGCCATAATGCGCGAAGCGCTCCCGGTAGAAATTGACCAGCCGGACGAAATGGTCCGTGGGCCAGAAGATGTGGTTGGCGAAGAACCCGTCGCCGTAGTACGCGGCCTGTTCGGCGATCTCCGGGCTCCGGATCGAGCCGTGCCACACGAACGGCGGCACGCCGTCCAGCGGCCGGGGGGTGGCAGTGAATCCCTGCAGAGGGGTACGGAACTGGCCGGTCCAGTCGACGACGTCCTCGCGCCACAGCCGGTGCAGCAGATGGCAGTTCTCGATGGCCAGCTCAATGCCCTGGCGGATGTCCTTACCGAACCAGGGGTACACCGGCCCGGTGTTACCGCGGCCGAGCATCAGGTCGACCCGCCCGTCGGCCAGGTGCTGCAGCATGGCGAAGTCCTCGGCGATCTTCACCGGGTCATTGGTAGTGATCAGCGTGGTCGCGGTGGACAGGATCAGGTTCTCGGTCTGCGCGGCGAGGTAGCCGAGCATGGTCGTGGGCGAGGAGGGCACGAACGGCGGATTGTGATGCTCGCCCGTGGCGAAGACGTCCAGGCCGATGTCTTCCGCTTTGCGGGCGATGGCGACCATCGACTTGATCCGCTCGTGCTCGGTGGGGGTCCGGCCGGTCGTGGGGTCGGTGGTGACATCCCCGACGGCGAAGATCCCGAACTGCATCGCTGCTCCTGATGCCCATGGCGCCCGGCGGGCCCGGTCTCCTCCGGGCGGTGCGCTCCCATGCCTCATGTACTTGAGCGTGCAACTAATGTAGGCCGGCGGATATTCCGTGTGCGGAGCGGGCGGCGAGCGCCGCGCCGCAGTCGGCGGACAGATGCAGCAGGATCGGTGCGGCCAGGCTGCCGGACCGCTCCCGCAGCCAGGACAGCAGCAGGCCGGCGGCCGCCGTGCCCGCCACGCTGGCGGCGACAGACCCGGCCATGGACCAGCGGCTCGTGGTCATCTGATTTATCCGCAACGCCTCTACGGTCGGGCGGACGTGCCAGATACCGAAGACCGCGGCGGTGATGGCGAGGGCCTCCGGTCCGGGGAGGACCCGGCGCAGGAACGCCTGAAGCACGCCGCGGAAGGCCACCTCTTCCCACAGCACGGTCCCGGCCGGGATGCGGACCGCCACCTGGTAGGCGACCTGGGGCCAGGTGAGGCTGGTGATCCGCCGATCGGCGAGGGCGGGCCGGCTGGCCGGGACCGCGGCGGCGATGACCCAGCCCGTGGCCAGCGCCCCGGAGGGCCCGGCGGCCCAGCGGAGGCCGGCGCCGAGTTGTTCGCGTCTTAGCCCGAGATCATCGGCGGTCAGGCCGCTGACCGCGGCCGCGGCCAGCGCGGTGCCGGTGGCGCCCAGGTTGGCCAGCGGGTACCACCTCTGATGCCAGCGCTGCCGTCCGGCCAGGTTGTTCCAGGCAGCGAGGGCCACCGACCAGCTGACGGCGACGGCGGCGTCCCGGCCCGGCCGGGGACGGCGGAGCATCCGGGGCCTGCTCATCCGCCGGGCTGGACGAGCCCGGTTTCGTAGGCCAGGACCACGGCCTGGGTCCGGTCTCGCAGGCCCAGCTTCATCAGGACCCGGCTGACGTGTGTCTTCACGGTCTGTTCCGCGACCACCAGGCGCCCCGCGATCTCCGCGTTGGACAGGCCCTGCGCGACGAGTGCCAGCACCTCGGTCTCCCGTTCGGTGAGGTCCTGCAGCCTCTTGCGGCTGGGACCGCGCGGCGCCCCCATCCGCGCGAACTCGGCGATGAGCCGCCTGGTCACGCTGGGTGACAACAGGGCATCGCCCGCCGCCACGACCCGGACCGCCTCGGCGAGTTCCCGGGCCGAGGCGTCTTTGAGCAGGAAGCCGCTCGCTCCCCAGCGCAGCGCCTGGTACACGTAGTCGTCCAGGTCGAACGTGGTCAGCACCAGCACCCTGGGGGCGCCGTCCATCGCCGAGATCTGGCGGGTCGCCTCCAGCCCGTCCAGGACCGGCATCCGCACGTCCATCAGGATCACATCGGGCCTGAGCTGGACGGCACGGGTGATCGCCTCCTGCCCGTTCACGGCCTCGCCGACGACCTCGATGTCGGGCTCACTGTTCAGCAGGGTGGTGAAACCGGAGCGGACCATGCCCTGGTCGTCGGCGATCACCACGCGCACGGTCATCGCCCGCCTCCCTCGCGGTCCCCGGTATCCGGCAGGACCGCGCTGACCAGGAAACCGCCGTCTTCGTCGGGGCCGGCCTCCAGATGACCGCCGAGCATGACCGCCCGCTCGCGCATGCCGATAAGGCCGTGACCGGCGCCCTCTTCGTCCGCGTGCCTGTCCGGGGCCGCGCAGGCGTCGTTGCGCACCTTGATCACCAGGGCGCTCGGGGCGTAGGCGAGTTCGACCCGCACCGCCGAGCCGGGGGCGTGCCGCATGGCATTGCTCAGCGCTTCCTGCACGATCCGGTAGGCGGACAGATCGATACCCTGCGGCAGGGTCCGGGCCGTGCCGCTGACCGACGACGTTACCGCCACGCCGCCGCTGCGCGCGGAGTCCAGCAAGCCTTCCAGCTCGGCGAGGCCGGGCTGGGGTGCGGTGTCCGCGCCACTGCTGCGCATGACGCCGAGGAGCCGGCGCAACTCGTCGAGGCCGCTCAGTGCGCTGGCCCGGATATCGGCGAAGCTTTCCACGAGTTCCGGCGGGGGGTGGGCCACCTTGCGCGGGCCGGCCTCGGCCTGGATGGCGATCACCGACATGTGGTGGGCCACGATGTCGTGCAGTTCGCGGGCTATGCGCTGGCGTTCGGTGAGCAGGGCCCGCTCGCCTTCGAGGCGGCGGGCCTGCTGGGCAAGCTCGGTACGGCTACTGCGCCGGGCCCGGACGATGGCCCCCGCCAGCAGGGGGATGGCGGCCAGGATGGCGCCCGCACTACTCTGCGCGTCCACGACGATGGCGCCCAGCACGGTTACTGCGGCCACGCAGATCACGAACCAGCCCTTGCCGCGCACCCCGACCGCGTACAGGCACAGGCCGTAGACGATCACCCCCGCGACTGGGTAGGTGACATTGGACACAGGACCGATCGCCGTGGATACCCAGAGCAGGCTCACTGCGGACGCGGCCCAGGCGGTGGCGGGGAAGCGGGTGCGCAGCACCAGCGGCGCGGCCAGCACGGCGGCGAACAGCAGAAGCATCTCGGTGCCGAACGGGTGATGGTGCCGGCCGTTCTGGCTGTTCAGCCAGGAATCTGTGGCGCCCCAGAGGATGAGCGCGAGCGCGACGTCGGCCAGGAACACCAGGTCCACGGGGCCGAGCTGGAGGCGCTGCCGCCAGGCCGGAGGGGGCAACGGAGGGTCGGTGGCCCCGGTCGCCACCGCCGACCCGACCGCGGACCGGATCCTGGACCCGGCCGTGGCCCCGGCCGTGACCACCGCCTCCCGGCGCGAGGCCCCAGAACTCATGCCTCCAGCGTAAGCGCGAAGACCCGGGCCTTTCGTGACCCGTGCGGGGGATCTGCCTCCCCCTACTCAGGTAGGGGCAGGGCCGCCCGGCAGCCCTTCGGGGCCCCGCCGCCGGTACCTGAGGACCAGCCGCCAGATGAGCTCCACAGCGTGATGCCGGCTACCAGGGGGCGTCCGTAGCTTTCTGCCCAGCACCCCCGCTGGACCAGGAAGGACACGCCATGAAACTACGCCGCGTGGTCACTCTCGCGGTCGCTGCCGCTGCCGCTGCGCTCACGCTGACCGCTGCGGTGAACCCGCAGCCCCCACCCGAGCCGCCGGTATCGCTGCCCGCGCTCACCCCGGCGGCGCTGGCCGCCCGCTACACCACCAACTCGAGGGCGGTCGCCCGGGCGGCCACCGCCGCGGCCCGCTCCGGTAACCCGGCACTGGCCCGCACCCTGAGCGGGCTGCGTCGCCAGCACCTGCTCGGATTCGACCCGAACGGCCCAGGTGAGGCCGTCGAGGTCCTCGGGAACCTGGCCACCGCCCGCCGGGTCGCGATCCTCGTGCCCGGCTCCGATACGTCCCTGACCACGTTCGCCTCCCGGGGTGCCGCGTCGCCACAGGGCGGAGCCCGGGCGCTGGCCGCCCAGGCCCGCCGGCTCGATCCCGGGGCCCGGCTCGCGGTCATCGCCTGGCTCGGCTACCGCACCCCGAGCCTGCTCAGCCCGGCCGTGCTCACGTCGGGAAACGCGGGACAGGGCGCCCAGGCCCTGCGGCCCCTGGTGATCAGCCTGGCCGGGCACGGGGACCAGGTCGCGCTGCTGTGCCACAGCTACGGATCGGTGGTGTGCGGACTGGCCGCGCCGCAGCTGCCCGTGACCGACATCGCGGTGTTCGGCAGCCCGGGCATGGACGCCTCCTCGGTGCGGTCCCTGCACACGGCGGCCCGGGTCTGGGCCGGCCGGGACGCCGGCGACTGGATCCGCGATGTGCCGCACGTGCGGCTGCTGGGGATCGGATTCGGGACCGACCCCACCGCAGCGTCTTTCGGCGCCCGCCGGTTCGGCTGCGACGACACCGGGCACAGCGGCTACCTGCAGCCGGGCAGCGTGTCGCTGCGCAACCTGGCCCGCATCGCGCTGGGTGAGCCCGGGCAGGTCACGTCATGACTGCGCTGGTCCAGCGGGACGATCCCGCCACGCGGTCACGGGCCCGCAGAGAGCACGCCGCCGGCGGGCCCCGCCTCGCCCTCAGGAAAATGGCTGCGCGCATCGACGCGGCCACCCCGGCCGGGCGGGACCGGAGCGTCAACGCGCTCCGCGCCCTGGCCATCGCCGGGGTCATCCTCGGCCACTGGCTGGTCACCGCGCTCGCTGCTGACCCGCTCCCCGTCCGGCGCGCGGCTGCACGACACCAGCCCGCTGGCCGCCTGGCCGGCCCTGGCCCCGGTGTCATGGATCTTCCAGACCCTCGCGGTCTTCTTCTTCGTAGGCGGGTACGCGGCCGCGCGCAGCAGTGCTAGCCGGGGGGTGAGACCCCCCGGGCTGGCTGGCTCGGCGAGAACGCGCCTCCGGCGCGCCTGCCCTCCCCGAGCCAGCGGTTACCTGGCCTGGCTGCGCGGGCGCCTGTCCCGGCTGAGCCGACCGGTGGCGGTGCTGGTCGCCGTCTGGCTGCCGCTCACCGCAGCGATGGTCCTGGCCGGTGTCAGTTCCGGGACGATCCGCACCGTGGTGACGCTGGTCCTCGACCCGCTGTGGTTCCTGGGCGTGTTCGCCGTGCTTACCGCCCTGACCCCGGTGGCGGAGGCGCTGGTCCGCCGGTGCGGCGCCGCGGCCGCGCTCATCCCCGCCGCCGCTGTCGCCGCGGTGGACCTGGCCCGGTTCGGCTTCGGCGCTCCGGGCTGGATCGGCTGGGTCAACGTCGGGGCCGGCTGGCTGGTGCCCTACCTGCTCGGGATCGTTTGGGCGCGCGGCGCGCTGCGCGGCTGGAAGATCCCCGCCGTCATGCTCGCGGCCGGTGCCGCGGGCACCGCGGTGCTGATCACCTGGGCCGGCTATCCGGCGAGCATGGTGGGCGTGAACGGGGCGGCCATCTCGAACCTGAACCCGCCCACGCTGGCCGCCGTCACCTTCGGCGTGGCCCAGGTCGGCCTCGCGCTGCTGCTGGTGCCTGTGCTGGCCCGGCTGATGCGCCGCCCGCTGGCCTGGGCGGCCGTGGCCCTGGTCAACCTGTCGGCCATGACCCTGTTCCTCTGGCACCAGTCCGCGTTCCTGGCTGTGACCATGACGGGGGCCATGGCCGGGCGCATCCCGGGCCTGCTGACGCCGCCTTCGGGTGCGGTGTGGATCATGGAACGACTGGCCTGGCTACCTGTCTTTGCCGCGACGCTGGCTCTGGCCTGGCTGCTGTTCCACCGCTTCGAGCGGCCCCGGGCGGGCCGTCGCCCCGCTGGCCAGCGCCCTGCTGGCCAGCGCCCGGCTGGCCAGTGCGCTGCTGGGGAGCGCCCCGCT
>CAVYQF010000002.1:0-546129 GCA_963770545.1 uncultured Actinomycetes bacterium
CGCCCGGGTCGCCGAGTTCGCCGACGGCGGCCGTCTGGAATACGACTACCTCATCCTGGCCGTCGGGGTGACGGCCGGCTTTTACGGCATCACCGGCGCGGCCGAGAACAGCCACGCGCTCTACACGCTGCATGATGCGTCGGCCCTGCGCGAGCGCATTCTGGCCGGCCTCGAACTGCTCAGCCTCTCCGGCGCCCGCCAGGACGTCACCGTCACCATCGTGGGCGGCGGGGCGACCGGGGTGGAGCTGGCGGGGACACTGGCCGAACTGCGCAACATCGGCCTGCCCGCCTCCTACCCGGACATCGACCCCCAGTGTGTCCACATCCGGCTAGTCGAGCAGGCCCCGGTGCTGCTGACGCCGTACGTCCCGGCACTGCAGGAGTACGCGCGAGACCAGCTGGTCAAGCGCGGTGTGGACCTGCACCTGGACGCGACCATCAAGGAGATCACCGCCGACCGGCTCATCTTGGCCGACGGGCAGGAGCTGCCCAGCACCCTGACCGCCTGGGCGGCCGGCGTGGCCGGGCCGCCCATGGCCAGCAAATGGGGTCTGCCGCAGGGCAAGGGCGGCCGGCTGCTGGTCGGCCGGGATCTGCGGGTCGAGGGCCAGGAGCGGATCTTCGCAATCGGCGACATCGCGCTCGTCAACGATCACCCAGTCCCGCAGCTCGCCCAGCCGGCCTTGCAGATGGGCCGGCACGCGGCCCTGCAGATCCGGCGGCTAGAAGCCGGGCAGGACACCGTCCCGTTCAGCTACCACGACAAGGGCACCATGGCCACCATCGGCAGCCGCTCGGCCGTGGTCCAGCTGAACCACGGAATACGACTCCGCGGCACCCTGGCCTGGCTGGCCTGGCTGGGCCTGCACCTGATCACGCTGCTCGGCGGCCGGAACCGGATCACTGCCCTGATCAACCTGTCCTCCCGCTATCTGAGCTGGCGGCGCGGCGGCGGGATCATCGTCGGCGACGACGCACCCGCCCAGAGCGCCGAGGGCAACTAACCCGGTCAGGAGCGCCGAGGGCAGCCACCCCGGACAGAAAGCCGAACGCAACCAGCCACGGACAGGAGCGCCGAGGGCAGCTAGACCGTCAGCGCGCCGAGGGCAGCTACCCCGGTCAGCTGGAAACGACGCCGGGGACCCGCACCACATCGATGTCCGTCCCGGCGAGTTCCTGCAGCAGGCCGGCCAGCGGATGCAGGCCCGGATCGGCCGAAAAGACGACCGCGACCGCGTGACCCTGCCCGGCCTGCCAGACGGCCTCCCGGCCGCGCGCCTCTTCCTCCCCAGGCTCGGCGCGGATCACCCGGGTCCCGGACCGGAGCAGGTCGGCCACCTCCTTCAGGACGGTCCCCGGACCGGCTACCACCGAGGCCCGGCGCAGCTCGCTCGTCGCCCGAGGAGTGAGCAGATCGCGTGGTCCCGGCCCGGTGCCGACCAGGGCGAGCCTTCCGCGGGGCCGGATCCGGGCCACCGCCACGCTCGCGTCCCGGGATCTGCGCTCGGCCACCACCAGCTCCGCCGCACCGGCCAGGGCGGCTGCTCCTGCCGCGCTCGGCCGGGCCGGGGCGGTCACGGTCCCGCCCGTGCTGGGCACTCCGGCCAGTTGCGCGGCCGGATAGCTCGCCAGCGGCCAGCCGCGTTCCCGGGCGGCCGCGGCGATCCCGGGCAGGGGAACCCCGTTCTCGCTCACCGCGGCGAGGGTGGCCACACTGGCCCCGGACAGCCCGGCCTCACCCAGCGCTCCGTCCGCCAGCCGCAGCACCTCGTCCACACCCGCCTCGTAATAGCCCGCCTCCAGCGCGGCCAGGTACACCCCGACCACGAGGGACGGCGGGCGCAGCACTGCGGTACGCGGATCACCCGCTGCCAGCCGGTCGGTGATCAGGATCCGGTACTCCCCCGTGTCTCCCACGGTGGCGGGGAGGGGTGGCAGCGGCCAGGTCTCCGACGATTCGAGCCGGACCCGCTCACCGTCCAGCAGGGCCCTGCTCACCGTGCCGATCGCACCCTCGGTCGGCCAGCCCAGGGTGTCCAGTCCGGGCAGGCTCACCGCGTCCGTCGCCGTGGTGATCACCGCATCGGCCCCGAACACCTCGGCGACGCGGGTAGCCAGGGCGTTCGCGCCCGCCGCGTGGCCACCGACCACGGCGACCGCCCGGCGTGCTGATTCGTCCACGCAGACCACGGCGGGATCGGTCCACTTGCTGTTCAGCAGCGGGGCGATCAGCCGGACCGTGGCGCCGACCGCGAGAAAGCACACCAGGCCATCGCACTGGGCCCAGGCCCGGGCCAGGGCCTGACGGGCCGGGCCGTCGTAGGAACGGGTCTGCCCGGGCCAGGCGGCGGCCAGCCGTTCGGCGGCGCTGCGGCCTCCACCAGTTACCGCAATCAGGCCAATCACCGGCACCTCCGCAACTTACCGCAGCCTCATGTGCAGGCAGACAGTGGTGCCGTCCGGGTTGCTGCGCACCTCGACCAGGTCACATACCTGATTCACCAGCCACAGGCCCTGGCCGCCGGGCCGGTCATCGGCGGGTATCCGGTAGCCGGCCAGCCGGTCGGCGATGACACCGCTGTCGGTGATCTGGCAGAGGATCTCCTGTTCGTCGTGCCACAGGTGGACGGTCCCGCCCGCCCTGGTGTGCCGCAGCGTGTTCGCCGCCACCTCGCTGGCCGCCAGCACCAGGTCGGTGATGCGCCGGGTGGGCAGCCGGGCGCTGCGCGCGAACCGGGTCACCAGGCTGCGCACCGGCCGCAGGTCACGCCGATAGCCGAGGCGTTCCGCAGTGGCGGGCGGGCAGGACAGCGGGTCATCACAGCCGGGCGGGAGCCCGCCCGGGCCCAGGTAGCTCGAACTCGGCTCCTCCGCCGATCCGTGGTGGAGCAGGGCGGGATGGGTGCAGCCGACGTCGTCCAGCACCGACGAGGCGAGCTCCGCGCTGTCATACAGGCACACCATGGTGGCCCGGGTCCCGCAGAACGCCGTGTTGACCAGGGCCTCGTAGCGCGTAGCCTCGCGCAGTTCGGCGGCCGAGCGGTCCGGCCAGACTGGCTCCCCCACGCACCTGATCCGCCGCCCGGGATAACGGTCCATGAAGCTGCGGATAGCCGGGATGATCCGAGCCGGGTTGCGGCCCAGTTCGGTCATGTCGGTGAAGGCCACCCCGGCGGTGTCCCCGTTGAGCTCGGGGCGGAGCCAGCTCACCTTGGTGGGTGAGGTGGCGATGAGCACCGGCTCAGCCTGGGCCCGGCCGCCAAGCAGGTATTTCTCGATGGAGGCGCGGAATTCGGCGGCGCCCCGGTAGAGCAGGGCACGGTGCAGGAAACCGTCACCGACGGCCACCGCCTCCGCCACGTCCACCCCCCTGCCAAGCGCCTAGCCAGCTACCGTGGACGGCGAGGGCGGCCGGGCCGGCGTATTTCCTGGCGCACTCTCCCGGCGCACCGGTCAGCCGGGGCCGCGTTGCAGCGAACACTACCTTGCACGCGCTGCTATCTTCCCTGGCAAATCACAGCTATGCGGCTCATGTGCAGAAGCATGGCGCCGGGTTACGATCGCAGGGTACCTTCCCAGTCCTAGCCTGAGTTTGCAGGGGGAACAGGGGAGCAGCGTGGAAGGACGCGAAGGGCTCTGGCTGTCAGCCGAGCAGCGCGGCAGCCTGATGGTCGTCACCATCCGCGGTGACCTCGACATCGTCAGCAGCGGCCGTTTTGACGACTGCCTGAAGCAGGCCCGCGCGGTGAGCAAGCGGATCCTCCTCGACCTGGCCGGGGTCGACTTCATGGACACCAGCGCGCTCGCGGTGATCGTCGGGCACTGGAAGAAGCTCAAGGCCGAGAGCGGGACGCTGGTGCTGGCCGGGGCGCGCTACCGGTACACGAAAAGCCTCTGGATCACCGGGCTGGCCGACCGGCTGCCGCTCTACGACTCGGTCGAGCTGGCCATCGCCGCGGAGGATCCGGCCGCCGGGCCAGAGCAGGCGGGGGAACAGCAGACCGGGCCAGAGCAGACCGGGCCAGAGCAGACCGGGCCAGAGCAGACCGGGCCAGAGCAGACCGGGCCAGAGCAGGCGGGGGAACAGCAGGCCGGAGAACAGCAGGCCGGCGACCCCCGGCCGGCGACCCCCCGGCCGGTGGCGCCGCGGCCGAGGAGGCCGCCGCCGCCGACTAGCATGCAGTTGGCGGAAGGCGGAAGATGGTCAGCTCAGATCTGGCGGTCGGCGCGGCCGGCCTGCTGGCCACGGCAGCGTCGTCTGAGCCCAGCTCGCTGCGTCGGCTGGCCGGCCTCGCGGTCCAGCAGGTGAACGGGTGCGCCGCGGCCACGGCGGCGCTCTGGCGCGACGGTGAGCCGGCGGTGGTGACGTCGAGCCACCCGGAGCCGCCTGCGCTGATCTGGACCCAGCTCCGCGCCGGGCGGGGTCCGATCCTGGACGCGCTGGCCAGCGGGGACCCGGTCAGCTGTGATGACACGCTGGCCGACGAGCGGTGGCCGGAGTACTCCGCCGCGGCCCTGGCCCTGGGGGTGCGGTCCTCGCTCACGCTGCCCTACCGCGGCGCCCCGGACTCCTTCACCCTGTCTCTGTTCGCCGCGCGGCCGGGCGTGATGGATCCGGCGCAGATCCCGCTGGCCGAGCTGCTGGTGGCGTTCGGCGGTGCCGCCCTGGCCGCGGTGTCTGACTACGACGAGGCGCAGCGCACCGCGGTCCAACTGCGCGACGCCGCGGACTCCCGGTCCCTGGTCGACCAGGCCAAGGGAATCTTGATGCACGCGCTCGGCTGCAGCGCCGATGAGGCCCTGGACCGGATGCGCCAGGCCTCGCAGCGCAACAACATCCGGACGACCGAGGTGGCCGCGACGATTATCGGCGCCCGGGCCGGCCAGCCCGGGCAGGTGCCCCGGTCCGGCCAGCCCCGGTCCGGCCAGCCCCGGTCCGGCCAGACCCCCCGCACGGGCCAGCCCCGGTCCGGCCAGCCCCGGTCCGGCCAGGGGCCGCAGGCAGGCCAGGCGGACCAGGCGCCCCGGGCCAGGCGTTAACGTGGTTGCTCCCCCCCTCGGACCAGGCCCGCTCAGATTGGGATTGCCCCGTGCCAGACGTCCCTGACCGCCAGCCACCCGGCGACGGCGTAGCGGAGCTGCGGGCCCGGCATGAAGCCCTGCAGCAGACCGCCACGATGCCCGGCGCGGACCTGCGGCCGCTGCTCGACGCGGCCCTGGCCGAGCTGGACGGCGCGATCGACGCGCTGGGCTCCGCGCAGTCGCAGCCGGCCAGGACAGGCAAGGAGGAGCGGGCCGCGGGCTCGGTGCACGCCGAGCGCCGTCTGCTGCACGCGGTGTTCCAGCAGGTACCGGTTCCGCTGTTCGTGCTGGGCCAGGACGGCACCGTGCGCCGCGCCAACCCGGCGGCCAGCGCGCTGCTCGGGGCGGCCCCCGGCTACCCGACCGGGAAGCCGTTCAGCGCGCTGGTCGAGCCGTCCGGCCGCCCGGCGGTCCGCTCGCTGCTCGCCGCGGCGGCCCGCAGCGAGCGGGGCCGGCAGCTGGACTGCCAGCTGCTGACGGCCAAGGGCCGGGTCAGCCGCACGCTGGACGTGCGGCCGGTCAGCGTGCGCGGCGACGACGACTGGCTGCTCGTCGCGGCCCGGGACGCCATCCCGGCCACCCAGTCGGGGGCGGCCTCGCTGGACGGGCCCCCGCCCGCAGACGTCCCGCCCGATCCCATGGTGACGGTGATGACCCGGCGGCTGGACCTGGCCACGACGGCCAGCCGGCTGCTGCTCGAGAACGTCACCTTCAGCGAGTCCGTCACCTTGCAGCGGTGCGCGAGGCTGCTGTCGGAGGCGCTGGGCGCCTGGGTCATCGTGGACCTGGACCGGGGCGGACTGCTGCGGCGCCACTTCGTCACCGGGCCGGACAAGCACGAATCCGGCCAGCTGGCGCAGTCGGTGGCTGCGGTCAACCCGGAGCCGGGCTCACTGCCCGCGGCGGTCCGCGACTCGGCCAGCACACTGCTGGTGACGCACGCCGAGGACAACGACGTCCTAGGCGCGGGCCCGGACGGCGTGCCGTTGCTGGCCCTCCTGGGCGCCGGCTCCGTGCTCTGCGTGCCGCTGGCGGACGGCGGGCAGACGCACGGCGTGCTCACCCTGGCCCGTGACCCGTCCCGCGGGTACTTCAGCCTGGCCGACGTGGGGCTGGTAGAGGAGATCGCCGAGCAGCTGGCGCTGGCCATGTCGGTCCGGCACATGCTGCGTACCCGCGCCGAGACCGCCGAGGCGCTCCAGGCCAGCCTCCTCCCGCCGGTCTTGCGGGCCGTGCCCGGGGTCGAGATCGCCTCCGCGCACATGGCCCCCACCCGGGGCCGGGCGGTCGGCGGCGATTTCTACGATGTGCACCCGACCCCGGCGGGCTGGGGCCTGGCCATCGGCGACGTGTGCGGGAAGGGCGCGGACGCCGCCTCGGTCACGGCCGTGGCCCGGCACGCGATCCGGGTCCTGGCCCACTGGAGCGCCGACCCGGCCGAGGTGCTGCGCGGCGCCAACGAGATCATGCTGGCCGAGGAATTCGGCAGCCGGTTCGTGACGGCCAGCAGCACCCACCTGCGCTGGAGCGGCCGCAGCCTGCACGCCGTGCTGGGCAGCGCCGGGCATCCCGGCCCGGTCCTGGTCCGGCCGGACGGGCGCGCGCAGGTTCTCGCGGGGGGCGGGCTGCCGCTCGGGATCTTCCCCGACGCCGAGCCGGTGACCCACGAGCTCGAGCTGGCCACCGGCGACGTCCTGTTCTTCTGCACCGACGGGCTGACCGACGCCCGCAGCCCGGATCAGGCTTATTTCGAGGGGAGCCTCGCGGACGGGCTGTCCACGCTGGCCGGGAAGCCGCCCGCGGACATCGTCTCCGGCCTGCGCCGCCTGGTGCTGGACTTCTGCGCCGGGGTGCTGCTCGACGACGTGACCATGCTGGTCCTGCGGGTGGGCGAGCCCCCGGGCACGTAAAGCCCGGGGGCCCTGGTCCCAGACCGCTCAGTACCGCGCGCCAGCGACCTGCGCGCCCAGCGGGTCCAGCACGGCCAGCTCACTGTCGCTGAGCGTGACGTCGAGCGCGGCCACGTTCTGCTCCAGCCACTTGACCCGCTTGGTGCCGGGGATCGGGGCCAGCGGGACCCCGAGCCGGTCCTGCTGTGCATACACCCAGGCCAGCGCCACCTGCGCCGGGGGCACCCCCTTAGCCTCGGCCACGCCGCGGACCGCGTCCGCGATGGCCTGGTTAGCCCGCCCGGCCTCGCCGGTGAAGCGCGGGTTGCGGGCCCGGAAGTCCTTCGCGTCCAGGGTCGCCACGTCCACGGTGCCGGTCAGGAAACCCCGGCCCAGGGGCGAGTACGGGACCAGGCCGACACCCAGCTCCCGCAGGGCGCCGGCGACGGTGGTCTCCGGGTCCCGGGCCCAGAGCGAGTATTCGCTCTGCACCGCCGCGATCGGGTGCACGGCGTAGGCCCGGCGCAGCAGGGCGTCGTCCACCTCGGACAGTCCCAGGTAGCGCACCTTGCCCTCGGCGACCAGCTCGGCCATGGCGCCGACGGTCTCCTCGATCTCAGCGGTCTGGGGCGGGCGGTGCAGGTAATACAGGTCGATCACGTCCACGCCCAGCCGGGTCAGCGAGGACTCGCAGGCCCGCTTGACGTAACCGCGCTCGCCGCGGATGACCCGTCTGTCGTCGCCGCCCGAGCGGTCGATGCCGAACTTGGTGGCGAGCTGGACTCCCTCGCGCCGGCCCGTCAGGGCCCGGCCCACGAGGACCTCGTTGTGCCCGGCGCCGTAGGCGTCGGCGGTGTCGATGAAGGTCACGCCCAGGTCGAGCGCACGGCGGATGGTCGCGATCGATTCGTCCCAGTCGGCCGCGCCGTACCACTCGCTCATGCCCATGCAGCCGAGGCCCTGCGCCGAGACGGTGAGGCCGCCCAGTGAAACGTTGCGCACGTTACTCCTGTCCCGTTACTGATCTGGCCGCACGGAGGCGGCGTTCGTATGCGGAGATCTTGTGGTTGAGCAGTTCCAGGCATTCCTGCTGCTGGCGAAGGGCCCGCCGGACGTGCTCGCGGTGCCCTTCCAGCAGTGCAAGCCGCTCCTGCTCCCCCGCTCCGGACCGGACCAGTTCGGCGTAATGGAGCATGTCGCGCACCGGCATCCCGGTGGCCCGGAGCCTGCTCAGCAGCAAGATCCAGTCCAGGTCGGCATCGCTGTAGCGGCGGCGCCCGTCGGCTGTGCGGGCGACCCGGCCCAGCAGGCCGATGCGCTCATACCAGCGGAGGGTGTGCTGGGAAAGCCCGCACTTCTCCGCCGTCTCCCGAGTGGTCCAGCCGGTCACACTGCCGACCCTAAGCGTTAGAGTCCGCTCTAACGCAAACCGCCGGCGTCCCCGGGAGACTAGAGAGGCCAGGACTCGCGACGGTAGGCCGCGTCCCAGAACATCCACTCGTAGCGCGCGCCGGTCTCGAAGTGGTCCCGGGCCCGGGCTTTCTGCCCGGCGGGCAGGTCGCGGCCTGCCTGGTCGGCGAGTTCGAGAACCTCGGCCACCTCACCGGCGTACTCGGGGCCGGCGTAGGTGTCGATCCAGCGCTGGTAGACCGGGTTCGGCGAGCCGTGCTCGTGCAGATGCTGGCCGACCCGGCCGTAGATCCACAGGCATGGGAGCACGGCGGCCAGGCCTTCCGCGTACCCGCCGCGGAACACCGAGGCGAGCACGTAGTTCGCGTAGGCCTGAGTGGTCGGGCCCGGCTGGATCTGGGCCAGCGCGGCCGGGTCACCGCCCAGGTCGGCGACCAGTTCCTGGTGCAGCGTGGACTCGGCGGCCAGCCCGTTGGCCGCGTGCCTGGTGAGCACCCGGGCCACGTCGGTCGTCGGCGCCTTCACCCCGATCAGCCCGACGGCCCGGACGAACTCATACACGTAATGCTCGTCCTGCGCGAGGTAGTAGTAGAAGGCCTCGGGCGGCAGGTCCCCCGACGTCAGCCCCTGGATGAACGGATGCTCCAGGATGGCCGCGTAGGTGCTGGCGATCCCGGCCCATAGCTGGCCGGTCCAGCCCGGCCGGTCCGCTGCCCCCAGGGCCTGCGCCGCGCTCGTCCCTGCCGAAGTCATGCTGCTCCCCCCACGATGGAGTCATTTTCGCTCACGAGTTTTCGCTCACGAGTTTTCGCTCACGACAGGTCAATCCACACGGTCTTGGTCTGCAGGTAGGAATCGAGCGCCTCGCGGCCGAGTTCCTTGCCGAATCCGCTCATCCTGAAACCGCCGTACGGTACCGCGACGTCGAACCAACCGTAGGTGTTGACCCAGACCACGCCCGCCCGGATGGCGGCCGCCACCCGGTGACCGCGTTTGATGTCCCGGGTCCAGACGCCGGACGCGAGGCCGAACGCGGTGTCGTTCGCGGCCGCGACCGCTTCCTCCTCGGTGCTGAACGAGGACACCATGGCCACCGGCCCGAAGATCTCCTCGCGCATCACCCGCATCCCCGGGGTCACCCCGGTCAGGATGGTCGGGGTCACGAAGAAACCGCCGTCCAGGGCGGGGTCGGCCACCGCGGTGCCGCCGACCAGCGCGGTGGCGCCGTCGTCCAGGCCGGACCGGACCAGGGACTGCACCCGGTCCCGCTGCTCGGCGCTGACCAGCGGCCCCATCGTGGTCTGCGGATCGAGGCCGTCGCCGAGCCGGACCGCGCGGACCTTGTCGGCCAGCCGGGCCAGGAACTCGTCGTGCACCGTGTCCTGGACGTAGACGCGGGCGCCGGCGATGCAGCACTGGCCCTGGTTGAAGTAGACCGCGCCGAACGTGCCCTCCACGGCCGCGTCGAGGTC
The DNA here is from genome assembly GCA_963770545.1 of uncultured Actinomycetes bacterium. Classification (GTDB taxonomy): domain Bacteria; phylum Actinomycetota; class Actinomycetes; order Streptosporangiales; family Streptosporangiaceae; genus RYN-230. The sequence goes on from CAVYQF010000002.1 coordinate 9,856, forward strand.
CGCGTCCGCGAAGACCAGGCTGGGCGACTTGCCGCCCAGTTCGAGCGACAGGCGCTTCATGTTGCCCTTGGCCGCGTCGAGGATCTTCTGGCCGGTCCCGGTCTCGCCGGTGAAGGTGACCTTGTCCACGCCCGGGTGGGCGGCCAGCGGCGCCCCGGCCGTCGGCCCGAACCCGGGGATCACGTTGACCACGCCGGGCGGGAACCCGACGTCCTCGATGAGCTGGGCCAGCCGCAGGGCGGACAGCGGGGTCTGCTCGGCCGGCTTGAGGATCACAGTGTTCCCCGCGGCCAGCGCCGGGCCCAGTTTGTATCCGCACATCAGCAGCGGGAAGTTCCACGGGATGATCGCCGCGACGACGCCGACCGGCTCGCGCCGCGTATACACGTGGAAGGCGGCCCCGCTGGCGGGGGTGATGGTCTCACCCTCGATCTTGGTGGCCCAGCCGGCGTAGTAGCGGAACAGCCCGGCACACAGCGGCACATCCACGGCGAGTGACTCGCTGGTGGGCTTGCCGTTGTCGAGCGCCTCCAGCCGGGCGAACTCCGCGGCCATGGCCTCGATCCGGGTCCCGAGTTCCCACAGCAACTCGGCGCGGCGGGCTGGGGCCTCGGCCGACCATGGGCCGAGCGCGGCGCGGGCCGCCTCTACCGCGGCGTCCACGTCCGGCGCGCCGGAATCGGCGACCGTGGCCAGAAGCTCGCCGGTGGCCGGGTTCTGCACCTCGAACCACTCATCCGAGGCAGAGGGCCGCTCGGTCCCGCCGATCACCAGCCCGCGGGGGCGGTGCAGGAACTGCTCAAATGGTTCCAGGGCGGCCACGTGCGAGCTCCCGGTGCGAAGAGACAGCAGAGTCAGACCCGATGAGATCTGAGATCTGCACTGAAGCACAACGGCTCGGACCACGTCAAGAGGCCCTCCGGCCGCCCATTCATGCCCCGGGGAAACGGGCGCGTTACCCAGGTTTTGCGGCCGGTAAAATTCACATTTCGCCGGAGGCGAACCCCGGCGGACCAGGCAGAGATCTTATAACTTTACCTTCCTGCTCTTCCGCCATCATGACCGGCCGGACGCCGGGTGCCGGGGCCCGCCGCCGCCGACCTTCCGGGCCCGCTGGACCGGGTGAGCGCGGGTGTCCGCCAGGCGGACGGACCCCGCCCGGGCCCGCCCGCCCGGGAGACGATTTCCCGCCTGGACGACCCGGGCCGATGCCCTTGCCAGCGGCCTAGGCCGCGCCTAGACTTGGCCAACCATAAGATCTGAGATCTTATTTTACGCAACGAGTGGGGATGTGCGTGCCGACTCCGGAACAGCTCAGCGTCCGTGCCGCCGACGCGGTCGACACTCACCGGCTCATCGAACTGGTCCAGGAGGTATGCCGCATTCCGAGCGTCCTCGGCGAGGAGGGCGAGCTGGCCGGGTTCCTGCACCGGGTGATGGATGAGTCCGGCTTCGAGGCGGCCGGCCTGCAGCCGGTCCTGCCCGGCCGGCCCAACGCGCTGGGCGAGCTGTCTTTCGGCGCCGGTCCCCGGGTCGTGCTCACCGGGCACCTGGATACCAAGCCCGTGTCCCACGGCTGGACCGCGACCACGCCCTTCTCGGGTGAGCTCATCGACGGCAGCATCTACGGTCACGGGATCATGGACATGAAGGCCGCGCTGGCCTGCCAGATCGTCGCCATGGAAGCCTTGCAGGACAGCGGCGCGGAACTGGCGGGCACGGTGGCCGTGGCCGCGGTCGCCGACCACATGGGTGACCAGCTCGGCTCCATCGCCTACTTCGACAGCTACCCGGCCGACATGGCGGTGCTCGGCGAGCTGTCCGACAACGAGATTTTCCTGGGCCACCGCGGCCGGTACTACTTCGACGTCACGGTCCTGGGCAAGTCCGCGCACACCTGCCACAAGCCGCTGGCCGTCAACGCCAACGCGCTGGCCGCGCACGCCATCCTCGAGCTGGAGGCCTCGCACTACACCCCGGAGCTCGAAGACTGGGTTCGTGACCTGTTCGGCCCGGAGACCTTCGTGGTGCCCGGCCGCGTCTACGGCGGCCTGCCGCCCGGCGGGCCGTCGATGATCCCCGACGAGTGCGTGATCCGGGTGGACTGCCGGCCGCAGCCAGGCGTCAGCGTGATCGACGTACGGGCCGAGGTCGACCGCTGCCTGGACCGGGCCGGGCAGCGCGACCCGCGATTCCGGGCCGAGGTCGTGCTGGCCGACGTCAAGGACGGGTACCTGGCCGGGCCGGACGACGAGGTTGTCCGGCACATGCGCGACGCGGTCCGCTCGGTCCGCGCCCGCCCGGCGTCCGGCGGCGAGACCCGGCGGCCGGCCGAGCCGGAGCTCGGTGTGGCAGGCTGGCTGGGCGACACGGCCAGCTTCGGGGTGAAGGTGCCGACGGTCATCTTCGGGCCTGGCGGTGAACCGGTGTACTGCCCGGACGAGCACCTGAGCGTGGCCGACATTATTGAGGCCACCCGGGTCTACGCCAGCTTCGCCGCGCTCGCGCTGGCCCGGGGCTGATCGATGCGGGTCGTGCTCGCCAAATCGGCGGCTGGGAAGAAGCCAGACGGATCGGAAGGCGCATGAGGGTGGTGCTGGCGAAGCCGGGACTAGACGGCCATGACCGGGGGGTGAAGGTGGTCGCGATGGCGCTGCGTGATGCCGGCGCCGAGGTCGTCTACCTCGGGCTGCGCCAGACCCCGGGCCAGATCGTGGCCGCGGCCCAGGCCGAGGACGCCGACGTGATCGGCATCTCGGTCCTGTCCGGCGTGCACCTCCCACTGGCCCGGCAGATCCGCGAGGCGCAGCGGGAGGCTGGGGTGGATGACATCCCGCTGGTGGTCGGGGGCACGATCCCGGCCCAGGACGTCCCGGCCCTCACCGGCCTGGGCGTGCGCGCCGTCTACGGCGTAGGGACCCCGATCGAGGATGTCGTCGCGGGCGTCATGGCCCTCTACCGCGGGGCCCTGGACGGGGGCCGCGGTGATCACCACCGACTCCGGCATCCCGGTCGACCCCTGGTACGGGCCGCCGGAGGAACCCGGCCCCCCGCTGGGACCGCCCGGCGAGCCCCCGTACACCCGCGGCCCGTACGCGTCCATGTACCGGGAGCGGTTGTGGACCATGCGCCAGTACGCGGGGTTCGGTTCCGCCGAGGACACCAACACCCGCTTCCGGTACCTGCTCAGCCAGGGCCAGACCGCGCTGTCGGTCGCATTCGACCTGCCGACCCAGCTCGGCTACGACTCCTCACACGAGCTGGCCAGCAACGAAGTCGGCCGGGTGGGCGTGGCCATCGACACCGCGGACGACATGGCCGCCGTGTTCGACGGCCTGCCGCTGGAGGACCTGTCGGTCAACTTCACCATCAACGCGACCGCCCCGATCATCCTGGCCTTCTATATCGTGGCCGCGGAACGCCGCGGGGTGGACCCGGCCCGGCTGGCCGGCACGCTGCAGAACGACATCCTCAAGGAATTCCTGGCCCGCAAGCTCTACGTGTTCCCGCCGCAGCCCTCACTCCAGCTCACCGGGGACGTGGTCGAGTACTGCGCCCGGGAACTGCCGCGCTTCAACCCGATCTCCATCACCGGCTACCACGCCCGCGAGGCAGGCTGCGACGCCATCCAGGAGATCGGGCTCACCATGGCATCGGCCATCGCTTACGCGGAGCACTTCACCGCCCGCGGCCTGGCGTTCGACTCGTTCGCGCCCCGGCTGTCCTTCCACTTCTCCAGCCAGCTGGACCTGTTCGAGGAGGCGGCCAAGGTCCGCGCGGCGCGCGGCCTCTGGTACGACATCGCCACCGAGCGGTTCGGCGCGGTCAACCCGCACTCGGGCCGGCTGCGTTTCTTCTCCGGCTGCTCTGGCGCCACGCTGACCGCCCAGCAGCCGCTCAACAACGTGGTCCGGTCAACCCTGCAATGCCTGGCCGCGGTGCTCGGCGGCGCCCAGTCGATCCACGTGATGGGCTACGACGAGGCGCTGGAGATCCCCACCGAGGAGTCGGTCCGGCTGGCCCTGCGCACCCAGCAGATCATCGCCCACGAATCCGGGGTGACCAGGACCGTCAACCCGCTGGCGGGCTCCTACTTCGTGGAGTCGCTGACCAGCGAGCTGCGCACCCGGGCGCTGGCCCTGGTGCAGGAGGTGGACGCCGGCGGCGGCTACGTGCACCTGCTTGAGCAGGGTGTCCCGCAGCGGTGGATCGCCGAGGCCGCCTACCGCAGCGAACTGGCCACCCAGTCCGGCGCGCGGGTCAAGGTCGGGGTGAACCAGTTCACCGGCGGCGGCGAGGACCGCCCGCCCCGGCTGTTCGAGGTGGACACCACGGCGGCCGCCCGGCAGCGGGCCCGGCTGGCCACCCGGCTGGCCGGCCGGGACGGCGCCGCGGCAGCCCGCGCGCTGACCCAGGCTCAAGGAGACGGTGACGGCGGGCGCGAACACCATGCCGGCCTTCCTCGGCGCGGCCCGGGCGGGCTGCACCGTGGGCGAGATCACCGACGTGCTCCGCGCCGAGTTCGGCGAGCACCGGGAACCTCCCCCATGGTGAAGCCGCCCGCGGGCAAACCACTGGCCGGGATCCGGGTACTGGACCTGACCCGCTTCGTGTCCGGCGCCTACTGCACGATGGTGCTGGACGCGCTCGGCGCCGACGTGATCAAGGTGGAGGGGCTGCCCGGCGGCGACCCCTACCGGGCCCAGGGCGCGGTCCGGGTGGGCAGTCTCAGCGGCCTGTTCGCCTCCCTGAACACTGGCAAGCGGAGCATCGCCGTGGACCTGACCGCGCCGGACGGGACCGAGCTGGTCAGCACCCTGGCCCGGCGCAGCGACGTGTTCGTCGAGAACGCCCGGCCCGGGTCGCTGGAGCGGGCCGGGCTCGGCCCGGACCGGCTGCACGCGCTGAACCCGCGGCTGGTCTACGCCTCGATCTCCGGGTTCGGCCAGACCGGCCCGGACGCGGGCCGCGGCGGCTTCGACCTGATCCTCCAGGCGGCCAGCGGCATCATGGCGGTGACCGGCACCGAGGAGGGCGGCCCGGTCAAGGTCGGGGCGCCGGTGCTGGACATGGGTCCGGGGAGTGACCGCGGAGCGTCGTGAGGCGCTGTTCGCCCGGACCGCCGACGGGCTCGGCCGCACGGTGAGCTCGTCACTGCTGGAGTTCGCGCTGGGCTGCTTCACCAGCTACGCCGCGGACATGCTGGAGACCGGCACCTCGCCGGGCCTGCTCGGTAACGACTCCCCCCAGTTCGCCCCGTACGGCGTGTTCCGCTGCCAGGACGGGTCCCTGGCGCTGGCCGGCGCGGGCAGCGAGCCGCTCTGGCTCAAGCTGTGCGACGTGCTCGGGCGGCCGGACTGGGCCGCCGACCCGCGCTTCGCCACCAACGCGGACCGGCTGGCGCACCGCGCCGAGCTGACCGCGGAGATCGAGCAGATCCTCACCCAGGACAGAGCCGGGCACTGGCAGCAGGTCCTGGACGGAGCCGGGATCCCGGCCTCCCCGGTCCTGCCGCCCGCCGCGGCGCTGACCTCGGCGCAGGCTCAGTCCCTGGAGGTATGCCAGGCGGCCAGCACCCCGGACGGCTACAGCTACCAGACGGTCCGCCCGCCGCTGTAAATATCTTTTGTCTAACCGGACCTGCCTTTATGCCGCAACCACGGCCTACGGAACGCTCGGGTACTCACGCGGCGCACCCGCTCTCGGCCAGCACACCGCCGAGATCCTCGCCGAGGCCGGGCTGGCCCAGCCGAGATCAAGGACCTGACGGCCCGCGGGGTAGTGGCCGGATGAGCCTCACCCGCCCGTAAAACAAAATAAAAAATATTTATTTTTTTTTTTTCTTCCCCCCGGTCAGGCACCTGCGAGCTGGCCCAGCTGGTCCTCGACCGGACCATCGCGCTGAGCGGGATCCCGGCCCCGACCGGGCACGAGGAGCAGCGCGCCCAGGTCGTCCGCGACTGGTGGGCGGCCGACGGGCTGCCCGGTGTCGCCCTCGGCGCGGCGGGGAACCTCCGCGCCCACCTGCGCGCCGGGAGACCCCGGCAACAGCCCGCGGTGCTGCTGTGCGCGCACCTGGACACCGTGTTCGGCCCCGAAGTCGCCCACGCGGTGGTGCGCCACCGCGGGCGTCTCACCGGGCCCGGGGTGGGCGACAACACGATCGCGGTCTGCGCGCTCAGTGCCCTGGACGCGCTGCTGCCCGGCCGGCTCCGGCACCCGGTGTGGATCGTGGCCACCACCGGCGAGGAGGGCCTCGGTAACCTGGCCGGCGTCCGGGCTCTGCTCGATGACCCGCCGGGCCCGGTTCGCGCGGTCATCGCCCTGGAAGGCAACTACCTCAGGCCGGGTGAACGTGACCGGCGTGGGCTCAACCCGATGGCGGGTCAGGGTCACGGGCCCGGGCGGGCACGCCTGGGAAGAGGCCGCCAGCCCAGCGCGGTGCACGAGGCCGCCCGGCTGATCACCGCGCTCGCCGCGCTGGCCTGCTGGCGCATTAAGCTCGGGTCAGGCCAGCCGATCAGCCCAAGGCCACCGTGAACGTGGGGCGGATCGAAGGCGGTGAGTCGGTCAACTCCCGGGCCCAGCGCGCCGAGTTCCTGGTCGACCTGCGCAGCGGCGACCCGGCGGCGCTGGACACGCTGCGCACGGCAGCCCGGGCGGTGCTGGAAGACCCGGCGGTGCCGCTCAGGTCTCGGTGCACGCGATCGGCGAACGCCGCCGGCCAGCTGGACCCTGGGCATCCGCTGGCTACCCTGGCCGCACAGGTGCTCCGCGAGGCGGGGATCGTGCCCCGGCTGACCGCGGCCAGCACCGACGCGAACGCCGCCTACCCGCGCGGGATCCCGGCTCTGACCCTCGGCATTACCACGGGCGAGGGCACCCACACCGAGCAGGAGTGGATCGACATCGATCTGGTGGCGGGGCTGGCGCGCTGGCGGCATCGGGGGACGAACAGGAGTGGTGAGAACGGTGCGCACCGGGGTAACCCTGCAGGGCGTCGACCCGCCGGACGATTTCGAAGAGATGGTCACGGAGATAGAAAGCCTGGGCTACGACAGCTTCTGGCTGACCGACTCGTCGCTGCACTCCCGCAACTGCTGGGCCTACCTCACGCTGGCGGCCCGGCGGACGTCCCGGATGACGATCGGCACCGCGGTCACCAACCCGGTGACCCGTCACCCCGCGATCACCGCAGTGGCCGCGGCCACCCTGGCCGACATCTCCGGTGGCCGGGCCATCCTGGGCATCGGCGCGGGCGACCGGCCGCTGCTGTCCCTGGGTTACACGCCGGCCCGGCTGGCCACCCTGGAGGCTTCCATCGCGGCCATCCGGGCCCTGTGGAGCGGTGCGACCGTCGAGGCCGACGGGCCAGGGTTCGCGCTGCACGGCGCGCACTACCGCTTCCCGCCGGGAACGGACACCCCGATCCCGGTGTGGGTATCCGCCACGGGCCCGCGCACGCTCGAACTCGCCGGGCGGGTCGCGGACGGGGTCATCCTGCTGGCCGGGCTGCACCCGGAGGGGATCATGTTCGCGCTGGAGCATATCGACCGCGGCGCCGAGGCGGCCGGCCTCAGCGAGCGGCCGCCGGTGACCGTGTTCGCCTACGGGGCCATCGACGAGGACGAGGAGAAGGCCATCGCCGCAGCCCGCACCATCGCCGCCTGGTTCCCGCAGACCGCGCCGGTGCACTGCCGGCTGGCCGGCCTGCCGCAGGAGACCATCGACCAGGTCCGCGGCAGCTACGCGGGGGGTGAGTTCCAGGAGGCGGCCCGGGCCGCGCAGGCGCTGCCGGTCGAGTTCGTCAAGCGGATGGCGCTGGCCGGCGGCAAGGACGAGGCCCGGCAGCACCTTCGCGACCTGGCCGGGCTGGGCGTGGATTCGGTGACCGTGTTCCCGCTCGGACCGGACCGGATGGGCACGGTACGGGCGTTTGCGGACGCCGTGGCGGCCGAGACGGCGATGACATGAACCCGGTGGGCACGGACAGGCCAGCCAGGAAGGCATCCGCATGATCATCATCCAGGGCGGGACCGTGCTCACCGTGGACGCCGCCGACACCGTGCACTTCGGCGGCCACGTGGTCATCGACGCCGACCAGATCACCGCGGTCGGCCCGGGCGGCTACCCGGGCGAGATACCCGCGGACGCCGAGGTCATCGATGCGTCCGGCATGATCGTCATGCCGGGGATGGTGGACCTGCACTACCACACCGCGATCGGCAAGGGCTTCTGTGACCACCTGCCCCTGCTGGAGTCGCTAGAGGAGTTCTGGTACCCGTCGATCCGGGCGCTCGACCCGGAGACCGCGTACTGGGCGGCGCTGTCCAGCTACCTGGAGTCCATCAAGTGCGGCGTGACCACGGTGAACGACATGTACCGCCAGCTCGGCGGGCTGGGCCGGGCCGCGGAGGAGATCGGCATCCGGGCGGTCCTGTCCAATGACGTGGCCCTGCCCGAGCACAACCTGGACACGCTGCAGGACAACCAGGACGCCTACGATGCGGTACACGGCCTGGGCGACGGCCGGATCGAGGTCTACGTCGGCATCGAGTGGCTCCCGCTGGCCTCCCCCGAACTGCTCCGCGACGCCCGCGCCCTCGCCGACGACCTGGGCACCGGCATCCACGTGCATCTGAACGAATCCCTGGGCGAGGTGGAGAACAGCAAGCAGCGGTTCGGCCGCCGCCCCACCGAGGTGGCCTACGACGCCGGGCTGCTCGGCCCGGACTGCGTGGCCGCGCACTGCGTCTGGCTCACCGACCGTGAGATCGGGCTGATGCGCGAGACCGGCACCAGCATCTCGCACAACCCCAGTTCCAACGCCAAGCTCGGCAACGGGGTGGCCCGGGTCCCCGAGATGCTCGCCGCCGGGCTGAACGTCGGGCTGGGCCACGACGCCGCCGAGTCCAGCAACACCTGCGACCTGTTCGACGTCATGAAGTTCGCCTCGCTCATCCACCGCGCGTACCGGGTGGACGCGAGCCTGCTCCAGGCCCCGGCGGTGGTGCGGATGGCGACCCGCAACGGGGCGGCCGCCCTGCGGCACAACACGGGCGAGCTGGCCCCCGGACGGAAGGCTGACCTCATCCTGGTCAACACCCGCAACCCGATGTTCACTCCGCTGCTCCCTGGGGACCCGGCGCACGTGTACTCACACCTGGTCTTCGCGGCCGACGGCAGCGCGGTGGATACCACGATCGTGGACGGGCGGGTGCTCATGCGCGACCGCGAGCTCACCACCGTGGACGAGGCCACCGTCCTCGACCAGGCCAACCAGGCCCTGGAGCGCGTGATCACGGCCATCGGCTACAAACTTGAGCCCGCACCTAACCAGCACTCGCCTGAGCAGCACTGAACCCGCATTGGGCATGAGCAAGATCATCATCACCGGCGGCACGGTGCTGACCATCAACGATACCGACGACGTCCACTTCGGCGGGCACGTGGTGCTGGACGGCGACCGCATCGCCGCGGTCGGCGAGGGCCCCTACCCGGGCCCGGCCGGTGACGGTGATCAGGTCATCGACGCCTCCGGCAAGATCGTCATGCCTGGCCTGGTCGACCTGCACTACCACACCGCGATCGCCAAGGGCTTCAGCGACCACCTGCCGCTCTGGGAGTACCTGGACGCCTGCTGGTACCCCTTCATCCGCACCCTGGACGCCGAGGCGGCCTACTGGTCGGCGGCCGCCAGCTACCTCGAGTCAATCAAGTGCGGGGTCACCACGGTCAACGACATGTACCGCCGGCTGCCCGACCTGGGCCGGGCCGCGCACGACATCGGCATCCGGGCCGTACTGTCCAACGACGTGGCGCTGCCCGAGCACAACCTGGACACCCTGCAGGACAACAAAGACGCCTACGATGCGGTACATGGCCTGGGCGACGGCCGGATCGAGGTCTACGTTGGCATCGAGTGGCTGCCGCTGGCCTCCCCCGAACTGCTCCGCGACGCCCGCGCCCTCGCCGACGACCTGGGCACTGGCATCCACATCCACCTCAACGAGTCGCTCACCGAGGTGGAAAACAGCAAAGAACGGTTCGGCCGCCGCCCCACCGAGGTGGCCTATGACGCCGGGCTGCTCGGCCCGGACTGCGTGGCCGCGCACTGCGTCTGGCTGTCCGACACCGAGATCGCGCTGATGCGCGAGACGCACACCCAGATCTCCCACAATCCCAGCTCTAACGCCAAACTCGGCAACGGCATCGCCCGGCTGCCGGAAATGCTGGGCGCCGGCCTCAATGTGGGCCTCGGTCACGATGCCGCCGAGTGCAACAACAGCCGGGATGCGTTCGAGGTGATGAAGTTCGCGTCGCTGGTGCACCGGGCCAACCGGGTGGATGCCAGCCTGATGCAGGCGCCGTCCGTCCTCCGGATGGCCACCCGGAACGGCTCAGCCGCGCTGAAGCACGACACCGGGGAGCTGACCCCGGGCCAGAAGGCCGACGTCATCCTGGTGGATACGCAGAACCCGATGTTCACCCCGCTGATGCCCGGCGACAAGGCGCACATCTACTCCCACCTGGTCTTCGCCGCGAACGGCAGCGCGGTGGACACCACGATCGTGGACGGGAAGATCCTGATGGCCGGCCGCCAGTTGCTCACCATGGACGAGCGGCAGATCCTGTCCGAGGCCAACGAGGGCTTCCTGCGCACGCTCAAGCAGATCCGCTCGTAACCCGGGGGGACCGGCCCATGCAGATCGACGCGCACACGCACATCCTCAGCCTGGCGCAGGATGCGGAGTTCACCACGGAGTACGGCCGCGAGGGGTCGCTGTGCATCTACCGCAGCCTGGGCCTGCTGCCCTCGCACCGGCCGCCGACCGAGGAGGAATGGGAGGCCAGCGGGTACAGCCGGATGGGCTTCCCGGTCATCGGGCCGGACGAGTCGGTCCGCGACCATCCCGGCTTCGACAAGATCGTGATCCTGGCCGTGTCCCCGCAGTTCCTGGACAGGGAGCTGATCGGGACCGTGGACACCTACGGGATCACCGGCGTGCCCGGCCCGCCGACCCCGGAGAAGTGCAACGACTACATCGCCGCGATCGCCGCGGCCCAGCCGGACACGTTCATCGGGTACGCGTCGGTCAACCCCGCGTACCGGGGCCCGAAGGCGGCGGTGCGCGAACTGGAGCGGGCCGTCCGCGATCTCGGCCTGACCGGCCTCAAGCTGTACCCGATGTACCAGGACTGGTCCCCCGCCGATCCGGTGATCGCGTTCCCGGTATTCGAGAAGGCCCAGGAACTCGGCATCCCGGTGATGGTGCACCAGGCTGGCTCGACCCGGATCGACGCCCGGATGGAGTACGCCCGTCCGGCGCTGCTGGACGCCGCCGGGCGGCACTTCCGGGACCTGCGGCTCACGATCGCGCACTGCGGGCTGCCCTGGGTGGACGAGGCCATGTTCATGCTGACCAAGCACCCGAACTTCTACGCCGAGCTGAGTTACCACATCGCCAGCGTGACCACCGAGGAGCTGCTGCGCTTCCTGGTGCATGCCGAGGCGTCGTTCGTCCCGCTCGAGAAGCTGTTCTTCGGCACCGACTACCCGGGCTTCCTGTACGACCCGGTGAAGCTGCGAGCCAAGCTGCTGGCCGTGAATGAGCACGCGGACCGGGTCGGCTGTGCCCCCATCCCCCAGGCCAAGCTGGACGGCATCCTGGGCACCAATTACGCCCGCATGCTCGGCCTCCTCCCGGCCTAACTCGCCCCACCGGCCCGCACGCGGAGGGGCGATAAGCGGGCGAGAGGTCGCCTGCGCATGCTGCCGGCGGCCCACGCGAACCAGCTGTGTAGATCGGTCCGGCGGAGCTGACCGACTGAAAGACAATGGTGTAGGTAAACTGTTGCCAGGAGAAGGCCCGGGCGATCACCGCGCGGAAGAAGAACGGCCGGCCGGGCACTCCGGCGAAGGTCATTGTGGTGTTGGGAGCGAATCTGCCGGCGAAGGCGGCCCACCCACCGGACCGCACGGCAGCGTTGAAGGTGGATACGTGCTCCGTGACCCTGGCCGGAGCGTCGGGACCTCCACCGCCTCCCCACCGGCCCCCACCCGCCGATTATCGTGGTGCTCATTTGTGGTGAATAAAGGTAAGAAGAGAAAAAGAAAAGAATAGAGGAAGAAAAAAGGAAAGAGGGAGAAGATGCTGGTGTAAGAGATGCTAAAGGAAAGAATGGAGAAGAAGAAGGAGAGAGAGAAGAGAGAGATGGCGGCGAAGATGCAGACTTGGTGGTCTACTATGTTGTAGAGCAACTGGAGGTCGAACGCTAGTAGAGCTGCTGCTGCATCGGGCAGAGCGACGGTCAGGATATCGCCCGATAGAGCAGAGCGTCGAGCAGGTCGAGACAGGCGCTGCGGAATCTAGAAAGGAGAGAGAGAACAGCAAGGCGACGATAGAGGAGAGAACTACCAACAGAACGGAGAACAGAGAGATGATCCGCGACAGCAGCGCGGTGATCGCGGCGAGTAAGAGAACTGCAAGAGAGCTAGAGAGACGAGACAGGCAACGTTCGAAAGACGAACCACAACGACATCGATGCTACGTACCTTGAGCAGAGAGCCCTAAGAAAGAAGAGAGAAGAAAGGAGAGAAGGAAAAAAGAAAAAAGATAAACAAGGACAGCGACATAGAGAAAGAGCTACAGCTAGAGCGAGAACTTCGAATGCTGAATGAAGGCGAGAAGAGATCGCGTAAAAGACTAGATGGCGGAGGACTAAGCAGAGATCGGAGCGTCACCCAGAGTATGAGATAGTGCTTCGAAGCTGGAACTTCTGAACGCAGAGTCGGGAGACGATTCTGTCATCGGGGTCCATAACTCAACGAGAGGATCGTAGGTGACGGATTTGTCTTGACCCGATGGGACTCAGATCGCGGCGGACGGCGAGACCGGCGCACGTCTTTGTGTGACGAGATCTTGCGAGATGGCGGCTCGTGCATCACCAGGGCACGCTGCTGCCCTGAACCCGCTGTGCCTGGCAGACCACGTTGCCCGGCGGGGCCTGGCGGGTGAGGCGCTTCGCCTGCAGGTGCTGATGGCTGAGACTGGGCGGGTGACGGAACGGCTGCGGGTTCGTGAGATCGATGATCTGAGGGCCGGCGCCTGGTGCGGATCGTGCGCCGGGGAACTGGTTCGGTGTTGACGTGGCGGCGGGCGCAGATGGTGCTGCTGTCTGCGCAGGGCATGGATGTGTCCTGCGATTGCGAAGGTCGCGTTCACCAGCGAGGACCGGGTCCGGGATGTGATCCGCAACTTAAACGCGGACGGGTTCGGGTCGCTGTATACGAAGTACAAGGGCGGGCGGCGCCGTTCTGCCCCGCCGGCGGGGCAAGAAAGCACCACGATCATTGGGACCATCCTTGCTCCGGCCTAAAGGTCGGGGGCCGCTGCCGTGGCTTGCGGAGGGGCTGCGTCACCCGAGGCGGCTCCCGCTGCTCCCGGAGAAAGAAAAAAAAAAAGGAAGGAAAAGAAGGAAAAGGACTACGAGAAGAAGAAAGAGAGAAAAGAGCAACTGTATGAGATCGCCGAAGCGAGGTAGATCCTGGAAACTGGCGAGCCGGAGGTGATCTCTGCGAGATAAGTACGACAGCAGAATCTGCAATAAGAAAGGGCAGGCAGAGAGCGACGACAGAGACAAGAAAAAAGAACCGGGCCGCGAGCCGCGACGCGTATGCGGAAAACTAAAAAAGCAACGAAGGCGACCGGCACCTGTTTGCTGTCTATGAACAGGGCGAGGACAAGCTGTACGATAACGTCAGCGCGCAAGACCGGTCCCGATACATAGAGTTCTGCCACTACCTGCGTTCACACTAATAAAAAAAAAAAAAAAAAAAAAAAAAAAAAAAAAAAAAAAAAAAAAAAAAAAAAAAAAAAACAAAAAAAGGGTCGGAGACTGGGCAGCGAGAAAAAAGAAGAGATAGCTAACAAGAAAACGAATTCAACTGGTTAAAGAGATAGAGATACAGTTAAAGAGCTGCGATACTACGAGCTGAAAGGCACCGACCATGAAAGAAACACAGAACAGGCCAGCAAATAAGAAGATACAACAACTGGCGCAAAAAACACGAATAAGAAGAACGACTACGACAGATAGACACCCGGGCGAACGTAACCTGACGCGCACTAGATACTCGATTAGAGAGCGTGCGCGTTCTAGGCGGCGTCGATCTAGCGAAGCTGCTGACGTAATGCGGCGGATTCTAATGGCGCTGGGCGGCGACGGCGGCGGCGATAGCTCCCGCTTGGGGTACTGATCGAATGCACGATCGAAGTCAACCGGGCTGTTCCTGTGGTACCCGGGAATACCTAGAAAGAGACCGAGCCAGCAGCCTGGAAGGCGACAACGTACAGCTACGTAAACCGCGCCAAAACAGGATACAACGGCAATCCCGACTAAATGGCTAAGAGACCACGCGAGCGTGGAACTCCCGGCTTTTCTGCCCAGTCCGCAATATACGCTAGCAAAACACCCAGTTCGCTATCAGCATCATCCAAAAGCGAGCCGAGCGCGGCTGTCCCGAGAATCAGAAACATCCCACTCTTGAGCTGATCTAATACTCAGCACTATCACAGACGATACGGAACGTGGCCTCCAATAGTAACACATCATAGAGAAACAGCAGAGCGAACCTTGGGTAAGCGCGCACGGCCAAACGCGCAGATCCTCGGGCAAAGTCTCCGGCCAACGACTTAGACAAAACGATAACGCAGCAAATACCACAGATAGAGACTAGAGAGACGCCCTTCAGTAGTAGCGTCACCTGGCCACCTCCGGAACACTGCAGCGTGAGCGTAGGCGTCTCCCTTGCTGGCCGCCAGAATGGCCGTACGCAGAGCACCCCAGGCAGCCACGTCCAGAACATCACCGGCCTGGACACCGGAATCACCACCCGACGGTCCGTCACGACCCGAAGCCCAGTCCATACGCTCATCCTCCTATTTGACCAGCAATCCACTGACCAACGTCCACAAAAGCATTGCGCCGGTCAGTCCGCTGCCCGCTACGGCGACAGGCGGACCGGAAGGCTGCGGCGCCAGAGCTACCACCCGCAGGTCAGCCCGGACGCGCGAGCGAGCCTGCCCGTCCTTCCCGCTCGTTACTAGGGTGCATGACAGACTGACGCTGGCTCGTCTGTCATAGCTTCTCGGTTCTGTCATAGCTTCGCGGTCCATTTGATGATCAGCCCACCTTGCCGCACGGCGGTGGCTACGGATACAGCGCGCACCACCATTGCACCGCATATTGACCGTGATCATGAAGGACACTGCGTCAGCGTTCTGGCCAGGCGGGGAGGGGGTCACGCCGATCTCGGCTGCGGGCCAAGCTCCTGGCCGTGAACGAGTACGCGGACCGGGTCGGCTGCGCACCCATCCCCCAGGCCAAGCTGGACGGCATCCTGGGCGACAACTGCTCCCGCTGCTCCCGCTGCTCCCGCCTGCTCCCGCTGACCTCCCGCTGCTCCCGCTGGACCTGCTAATTCACGGAGTACGAGCGGACCCGCTGGACCCGCTGCTTCCCCCGCTGCTCGGCCGGCCGCGGCAAGGCTCTCGCCTTTGCGCCGCTGCCGGATACCGTATAGAGCCGTCCATGCGGCCAGGATCGCCGCGAAAAGGTACGGGGTGATCTTCGAGCTGGCCAGCGCGGTCCCCGTCAACGTGTGCTGCACGATGACGACCCGGACAGCGGCCTCGACCAGGTAGCCGACGCCCCACACCGCGGTCATGACGCGGAACGTGTGCCGGAATTCCTGGTACTGCCAGAGCGAGGCAAACTCACGCCCCTTCGCGGTGTCCTGTCCCATGAACTCGAGCGCGAAAATGTAGAGTAGCGGCCGCCGGGTCCGCAGCGATCCCAGGCAGGCCAGGCCGAACAATCCGGTGGGGACGGATCCCTCGATCAGGAACAGCCTGGGACTGTGGGTGATCAGCCCGATTACGGTGCCGACCAGGATGCCGCCGAGCACCAGGACGCCGATGACGTCCAGCCGACGATTCGAGATGACGCTGATGGCCACGCCAACGGCCGGGAAAATACCGCTTAGTATCAGTGCGGCAACCTCAGAAAAGCCGTGTGAGCGCAGCAGGCTGTAGAGCGCCAGCGGGCCGCCGATGTCGAAGACGGCGATCTTCGTGATCGAGAGCAGCCCGGCCCGCCGCCCGGCCGCCGGCGAAGTTCCCTCGGATTTCCCGTCGCTCTGGCTCACGATTCCCAGGCTAGACGTGATATCCCCGCGAGCGTGCTTCAGGGGACTGGCCACCAGGACCGCCTGCGGGTCAGCGCACTGGCCAGGCGGGCTGGGGGTCGATGCCGATCTCGGCCAGGACCCGGCGGTTGATCCGCTCGACCTGCTCGCGCAGCTCGCCTTCGTCGACCCGGGTCAGCCTCTTGTGGTAGAGCAGGACGTCCCCGCCGACCAGGACGGTCTCGACTGAGTGGCCGGTCACGCCGTAGACCAGGTTGGCCACCGGGTTGTGCAGCGGCCGCCAGTCGAAGTCGGCGGTGTCGAACACGACCAGGTCGGCCTGCTTGCCGGGCTCCAGCGAACCGGTCACGTCGTGCATCCATAGCGCGGTGGCGCCGCTGATCGTGGCCATCTCCACGGCCTGCTCCGCGGTGACAGCCCCGGGGTCGCGCCGGGCGTCCCGGGGCAGCAGCGCCGCCAGCTGCATCGACCGGCAGATGTCCTGATGGTTGGAGACGTTCTCGGCGTCGGTGCCCAGCGCCATCGGCACCCCGGCAGCCAGCAGCTCGGACCACTTGCCGGTCTGCGTGGTGCCCTTGGCTAGCTTGAGCGCGGAGCTGGGGTTCTGCGAGATCCGCGCGCCCGCGTCGGCCACGAACCGCACGTCCCGGTCGTCCAGGCTGGTCATGTGGTTGAGCAGGGTCCGCTCGTTGAGCGCGCCGATCTCGTGCATGTGCTCCACCGGCCGGTGCCCGAAGGTGGCCAGCTCCAGCTCCACCTCACGCTCGCTGGTCGACTTGTGCAGCACGAACAGGGACTCCGCGTCCCGGGCCAGCTCCGCAGCGCCCCGGTTGAGCTCGTCGGAGCAGGTGCCCACGCCCTCGATGGTGACCGCGTCCCTGATCCGCGGGTGGCCGAACTTGCGGACCTGCTCGATCCCGTCGGCCAGCCGGCGCAATGCGGTCTTGGCGTCCATCCGCAGCCAGTCAGGCAGGTCCGCCGGGCCGGCCGGGCCCGCCTGGTCCCACGTCCACGGGCCGGTCCGGGCCCGGATCCCGGATGAGGCCAGCGCCTCCAGCACGGCGTCCAGGTGGTTGACGCCCGGCTCCTCGAACAGGGTCGTGCCGAAGCGGATCATCTCCGCGGCGGCGTGCTGCGCGTGCACGTACATGTCCTGCTCGGTCAGGGCGGCGAAGGACGGGTAGATGAACCGGCGCAGCGCGTCGAGAGTCTGGCCGCCTTCCGGCATCGCGCCCTTGGCACAGCACAGCAGGTGCCGGTGCCCGTTCACCAGGCCCGGGGTGATCACGCCGTCCGGGGCGTCGATGAGCCGCCGGGGCGCGTACCGGGTGAGCAGATCCGCCCGCTGGCCCACCTCGACAACGACCCCGGCGTCGATGGCCACCGCGCCCGCCCGGTACATCTCCCGCTGCGGGTTCATGGTGAGCAGCCAGCCGCCCGCGATCACCGTGTCAACCGTGACCGGCCCGGGCAGCCCCAGCTCGCCAGCTCGGGCCGCCCCGGTATGGTCGTGACGGTCAACGGCGTCGGCCATACTGCCTCCCAGATGAGATCTAAGATCTGAGGTTAGGAGCGGAGATAGCAGCAGTCAATGCGCCCATGCAGAGGAGCCGCCTGATGAGTACGGCATTTAAGCACCGGCACATGAGCACGGGCGTATGAGCATGGGCGCCTCGGTCTCGGCGGTCCTGCGTGAGCGCGGCGCGGCGAGCTGGGCGGCAGCGGTCAGCCACCCGATGGTGGCCGAGATTGGCGCGGGCTCGCTCCCCCACGAGACGTTCCGCTACTACTTCGAGCAGAACGTGCTGTATCTCGAGGATTACGCCCGGGCCATAGCCCTGATCATCGGCCGGGCGCCGGACCTGGCCGGCCTCACCGTCCTGACCAGGTTCCTCAGCCAGATCGTGGACACCGAGCTGCCCGCCAACTACGCCTTCCTGGCCCGGCTGGGCGGCCCCGCCCAGGCCAGCAGCGCCCAGGCCAGCAGCGCCCGGCCCGGCCCCGCCGCCGTGATGACGCCGCTCACCTACGCCTACACCCGGCACCTGCTCGACACGGCCGGGCGGCATGAGCTGCCCGCCGGGCTCGCGGCGGTGCTCCCCTGCCAGTGGAGCTACGGCGAGCTCGCCACCCGCCTGGCCGTGGCCATGCCCGCCGACCCGGTATACGCCGACTGGATCGCCATGTTCGCCGGGGACGGCTACGACGAGCTGGTCCAGGCGAGCACGTCCCTGCTCGACCAGCACGCCGACGCGGCCGACCCGGCCCAGATGGCGTCCCTGGCCGCGGTGTTCGACCGCTCCACCCGCTACGAACTGGCCTTCTGGGACATGGCCTTTGCTGGCCCGGGGGGCCCGTCCCGCTAGGAGCGCAGGAGCTGGGCGGCGCGATAGCCGATCATCATCGACGCCAGGTTGGTGTTGGCCCGCGGGATGACCGGGAAGACCGAGGAGTCCGCCACGGTCAGCCCGGAGGTGCCGAGCACGTCCAGGCCCGGGCTGACCACGGAGCGCAGGTCGGCCGGGTCACCCATGCGGCAGGTCCCGCAGTGGTGGTTGTAGGTGCCGGCCACCCGCCGGCCCGCCGCAGCCAGGTCATCCGCCCGCCACCACGCGTCGTCAGGCACCCGGACCAGCCCCTGCGCGGCCAGCTCGTCGATCATCTCCCCGGTGGTGGCCACGATCTCGGCCATCCGGGCCGCGTCCTGATCGTCGGCGAGGTGGCGGACCCGGACCTCGGCCACCCCGCCCGGGGTCAGCGTGACGCGGCCGCGGGACAGCGGCGTCATCAGCGCCGCGGTAAACGAGACCTGAGTGGCGGGCACGGACGGGTCATACGGCCGGGTCTGCCACGGGAAGATCTCCGCCTCCACGTGGTCACCGGGCAGCTCGTAACGCAGCAGCGCCCCGCTGACCGGCCGGGCCTCGATGGCGGCCAGCTCAGTCACGTCCACATCGAGCAGGCACCACGGATGGTCCTGGAGGTTGGCGCCGACCCCGTCGAGCTTGGACACCAGCCGGGCCCCGCTGTGCCGCACCATGGCTTCCGGCCCGATGCCGGAATTCATGAGCAGCAACGAGGACCCGAACGCGCCTGCGCACACGACCACGCGATCGGCGGCGAGGCGCTGCTGGCCCTCCGGGCCGACGACCTCGGCGCCGGCACACCGCGTCCCGTCGAAGAGCAGCCTGATGGCCTGCGTGCCGGTGCGGACGTCCACGGCGGGGCGGACCTGCGGAAGGACGGCGGCGTGCGTGCCCCAGCGCCCCTCATCCTGGCGGTTGGTCGGCCACACCCCGATGCCGAGCGCCCCGGGCGCGTTGTGGTCTGCGGCCACGGGGTAACCGCGCTGCGTGCACAGCGCGATGAGCGCCTCGTCGAGCGGCCCGGGGGTGAGCCGGGTGATGGGGATGGGCCCGGCCGCGCCGTGATACTCCGCGTCGCCGAACTGCTGGTCGGACTCGATGGCGCGGAAGCCGTCCAGGCAGTCCGGCCAGGACCAGCCGGGTACTTCCCAGCCGTCGTAGTCCCAGGGCTGGCCGCGCAGGGCGGCGGCCGAGTTGACCGTGGACCCGCCGCCGGTGCCGCGCCCCTGGGGCAGATCCAGGCCGGTGTCCGCATCGGTGTAGTGGTAATAGCAGTCGTCCGGCAGCAGGTAGTCATAGAGCATCCAGCGCGGCGGCGGCGTGCCCGGGTCTGGCCCGGCCTCGACCACGGTAACCGACGCCGAGTCCTTCAGGCCGAGCGCGCAGAACAGCCCGGCCGCACCGGCTCCGATGATGAGGACGTCCGGGTGGTCGCTCACCGTGCTTCCTCCGATGTTCGCGCCGTCCGGCAAGACGGACCCCACCGGCCACTCGGCCGGGCCTGACGGCCCGCCCTCGCGAGCCGGTACCGGACGGCGCTCACGGGCGGATCGCGGCCGATTGCGGGTCGAGGTTGGCCAGCTGGTCGGCCATGACCGAGAGGATGTGCTGGCGCATCAGGGTCTCGGCGCGCTGCCCGTCACGCTGGACGATGGCGTCGTAGATGCCCTGGTGCTCCTGGACCGACGTGCCCATCCGCCCGGGGATGGCCACGGTCAGGCGGCCGATGCGGATCACGTGATCCCGGATGTTGTTCAGCATGGCGGTGATCCGGCTGTTCTTCGACTGGGCGTAGAGGACCACATCGAACTCGTCCAGCAGCGCCGGGAGCTGGTCGGAATCACCGGCCTCGAAGGCCGCCGCGCTGTGCCGGACGATGCGGGACAGGGCGGCCAGGTCCTCGGTCGCGATGTTCAGCGCGGCCTCCCGCGCGCACAGCCCCTCCAGCAGCTCCCGGACCTCGTAAATCTCGCGCAGGTCCTGACGGCTGTACCCGCCGACCACCGCGCTGCGGTACGGCGCGATCTCGACGAAGCCATCCTTCTCCAGCCGGACGAACGCCTCGCGGAGCGGGGTCTTGCTGACCCCGAACCGGGCGGCCAGCTCGGCCTCGCGCAGCAGGTACCCCGGCGGCAGCTTGCCGGACACGATCTCCTGCCGGAGCTTCAGGTACACCGAGTCCTTGAGCTGGCGATGTTCGACGCCTTCGATGGGCGCGCTGGTCATAATCGCCTCCATGGCGGGACGGCGCCGCCCGGTGGGGTTGCCACCGGGCGGCCAGTCCGCACTACGAGCAATCTGAGATCTCAGATTCTATCTCAGGCAGCTCTGATTCTCTTTGAGAAACTTCGTCCGTCAGCCCTGCGGCAGCAGCGACGTGTTCACCACCGCCGACGCCTGGACCGGCTTTTTGATCAGCCCTTCGCTCTTCATCCAGTTGGCGAAGCTCTGCCACTGGCTGACGCTCATCGCCCCGGGCCCGTCCGGGTTGTGCAGCAGCGGCGCGGTCGCGTCCACCATCTTCTTCAGCAGGGCCGGGCTGTAGCCCTTGGCCACCGGGGTTATCGCGGCCAGCGCGGCGGCCGGGTTGGCCTGCGCGGCCGCGGCCCCCTGGCCCAGCCCGGCCAGGAACTTCTTAACCGTCGCCCGGTAGGCGGCGTCACTGGCCAGCTTGGACTTGTTGGCGATAACGACCAGTTCGTCGTAGTTGGGCACGCCCTGGGTGTCCACCGGGTAGACCTTGGGATCGATCCCGGGGTACGTGCCGAGCTGGATGCCCTCGACGTTCCGGTAACCGCTGATGATCGCGGACACGTTGTTGTGCACCATGGCCGGGACCAGGCCCTCGTTGACCGTGACCAGGTTGATCCGGTTCAGCGACACGTGGTACTTCTTCAGTACCTCCTTGAGCATCTGCGCGGACACCGGGTCCCCGTCGGTGCCCACCGTCTTGCCGGCCAGCCCGGCCGGGCCGCTGACTCCGCTCTTACTCGAGATGATCAGCGAGTTCAGCGAGGTCGGGATCATCGCGGCGACCGCCGTGACGTTCAGGCCGGCCGCGGCCGCCGTGATCGTCTCGGGCTCGTAGGAGATGGCCAGCGGCACCTGGCCCAGGCTGACCAGCTTCAGCGCGTCCGTGCTGTTGGACGGCGACTGGAAGGTCACGTTCAGGTGCTGCTTGGCGAAGTCGCCGTCCTTCTGAGCCAGGTACAGCGCGATGTGATCAGGGTTCGGGAACCAGTCCAGCAGCACCGTGGTGCTGGTCATGGCCTGGCTGCCGCTGGAGCTGGAGCTGGAGCCAGACGACGAAGGAGACGACGAACCACACGCGACGGCGGCGGACAACACGGCCGCGGCCCCCAGGATCAGCGCACCGCGTCTGCGGCCTCTCCGCACTGCGGTCATGGAACTCACCGTTTCCCCTCTCGTGCCCATGGGCAGATGATCCGCTCGGCTACCGAGACGGCGATGAACAACAGGATTGCCTCAGCAGTAAGGATGAAGATCGCCGCGAAGACCAGGGCGGTCTCCAGCTGCGGGATGGCCTGGATCATCACATAACCCAGGCCGTTCTGCGAGCCGGCGTACTCACCGAACACCGCGCCGATCGGAGCATACGTGGCCGCGATGCGCAGTCCGGAGAAAAAGGAGGGCAGCGCGGCGGGTATCTCCACCCGGCGCAGTGTGGCCCACCGGTTGCCGTCCAGGGTGCGCATCACCCGCAGCAGCTCGGGGTCCACCGAGGCCAGGCCGTCGATGGTGTTCACCACGATGGGGAAGAAGCAGATCAGCGTGACCACGATCAGCTTCGGGGTGATGGTGTAGCCGAAGATGATGGCCAGCACCGGCGCGATCACCACAACCGGGACCGCCTGCGAGCCGATCAGCAGCGGGTAGACGGCGTTGCGGACTACGCGCGAGCTGTGCAGCGCGAGCGCGATCGCCACCGCGATCACGATCGAGAGCAGGAAGCCCAGCACGACTTCCTCGGTCGTCACCCAGGTGGCACTGGCCAGCGTGCCCGGCCACTCGGACACTCCGGTGGACCAGATGCTGTCCAGGGAGGGCAGCACGTAGTTGGGGACGTCGAACCAGTGGCTGACGGCCTCCCAGATCAGGCCGATCGCGATCAGGATGGCGGCTGCGGGCAGGACCCGGCGGAGGCCCGCGGACGTGCGCCCCGACTTCTCCGGAGCGGTCACTTCCGACTCGTCCGGACGGGTGACTGTCGTGCTCATGTCACGGCCTCGAGCAGGGAGAGGATCTCGTCCCGGAGTTCGGCGAACTCCGGGTGCCGGATCAGCTCGCGGCGGCTGCCCGTCTGCGGCAGGTGCACGTCGAACTGGGCGCGGATGCGGCCCGGCCGGGCGGACATGACCACGACCCGCTCGCCGATGAGCAGGGCCTCTTCCACGTCGTGAGTGACCAGCACGGTCGTCCTCGGCTCGGCGTCGAGCGCGGTGCGCAGCCATTCCTGCAGGTCGGCGCGGGTAATCGAGTCCAGGGCGCCGAACGGCTCGTCGAGGAGCAGGACCTCCTTGCCCGCCACCAGGGTGCGCAGGAACGAGACCCGCTGCCGCATGCCGCCCGAGAGCTGGTACGGCAGCTTCTCCTCGAACCCGGCCAGCCCGAACCGCTCGACCAGGTGGCCGACCCGCTGGCGGGCAGCGCGCCGGCGCACCCCCTGGTTCTCCAGGGCCAGCGCCGCGTTGCCAAGCACGTCCCGCCAGGGCAGCAACAGGTCCCGCTGGGGCATCCAGGCGCAGCGGCGCAGCCGGTCGGCCGAGGTGGTGGCGCCGAGCACGTCGATCGTGCCCTCATTGGGCTCATCCAGCCCGCAAATCAGCGCGAGCAGAGTAGATTTCCCGCAGCCGCTTGGTCCGACGATGGACAGGCGGCTGTGCAGCGGGACCTCCAGATCGACCCCGGACACCGCGACCACCGGCCCGAACTTCCGGGCCACGCCGGACAGCCGCAGGCCGGTCCCGCTGTGCACGGGGGGGCCGCTGTTGCCGGTGCCTGCCGGGCTGGTGCCCCCGGCACCAGGCGGGCCGACGTACGCGTCTGTCTGCAAGGGAGCACCCTCAGCTGCGGGCGTGCCACTCGTGCCGGCCATCAACTCCCCGATCAGCAGGGAAATAGGATCTCAGATCTCGATTCAACAGTGAACCACTACTAACCCCGCTACGCGACCTTCCGACATGGAACCGTTACGTCCGCAATGTGCTGTTAACGGGCCCGGGGGCCGTCGGCGGTGGCAAGCATACTTGACATCGCCGGCCAGGCCGGCGACCCTGACATTGTGACAAGCAGACTTTACATAGGGCTGGGCCTCGGGCCTGCGCGATGAGAAACGACGTGCGCGAGCGCCGCACCGCCAAGGGACTCGCCCAGGCGGAGCTGGCCCACGAGCTGGCCGTCTCACGGCAGACGATCAACTCCATCGAGACCGGGCGCTACACCCCGTCTCTGCCCCTGGCCATCGCCATCGCCCGTTTCTTCGGGAGCAGCGTCGAGGAGATCTTCCATGTCGACCATGACTAAGACCAACCGGACCTACTGGGTCACGCCGGCCGTCGGTGTGGCCGTCGGTCTCATCTACCTCATCGGCTTCTCGGTCGGCGGGCAACCGGGCTACGGGCTGATCGCGCTGGGCGTCATGGTCGTGTTCAGCACGGTGATCGCGCTGGCCGGGCGGCGCAGCGAGACCGTGCGCGGGCTACTCGATCACCGCGACGAGCGGCTGGCCGGGATCGACCTGCGGGCCACCGCCGTGACCGCGGTGGTCATGATCCTGGCCGTGCTGGCCGGCTTCGTGGTCGAGGTGGCACGCGGCCACGACGGGTCGCCCTACGCCCTCATTGGAGCGGTGGGCGGGGTCGCCTACCTGGGCGCCGTGAGGTGGCGCGTGGTCACGACGGCTCGCCTTACGCGCTCATCGGCGCGGTCGGCGGGGTCGCCTACCTGGGCGCGGTCGGCTACTTCCGGGTCCGCGGCTGACCCGCCCGGGAGGCGGCGGCAGGGTCAGCGGCGGCGCAGGTGCGTGTCCGCCAGGGCGGGATGGGCGGCTAGGTAGTTGTCGGCCGGGTTGATCTCGGTGCTTGCCGGGCGGCACGATCTCGTCGATCCAGTCCAGCACGTCTTCGCTGAGCTCCACGTCCGCGCGCCAGCAGGTCATCGGGCTGCTCAGGCCGGCGGGGTCGATCAGGACGGAGGTCACCGCCGGGTGACAGCGGACGAACGCGGTGGCCAGATGGGTGAGCGGAAGTACAGGCCAGCGAGCCAGCATGGACACTGGATGATGAGTCAAATGGCTGAAGCACATGGAGCGTGAGCTGTACCGCCACGGCCCTGCCTGGGACCGGCTTACCCCGCCCACGTGAAGCCGCCGGGAAGCAGTGGCCCGCTAGCAGGAATCCGCCAGGACAGTGGCCTCAGGCAGCTTACCAGATGGCCCCTACCAGTCCAACGGCCTGCCCCTGCACAGTGGACGTAAAGATCGCGCAGTGACTGGCACAGACGCTATGAAGACCACGCTGACCTGGGCAGATATATAGACCTGGGGTCTGATGGGACCACAGACTACCGCTTACACTCCGTGATCAGCACCAATACGGGCAAATCACACGGCACATAGGGGGGAGCACTAATGCGTAAAGTCAGAGTAGTCATAGTGGCACCTGGGGCCTGCGGGGTCATTCTCGCCACCGGAGAGGCCACCGCAGCACTCGCCAGCATCCCCAGCTACAACGGCGTCATCCACGGCTGTTACAGCTCCACCGAGGCTCTTCGGATCGTCAACGCCAACACCTGCCCCAAGGCAGAGAAGTCACTGAGCTGGAATCAAAAGGGGCCCGCTGGACCAGCAGGGCCCAGCCTGAACACCACTGTCGTAGAAGGAGGGGATAACACCGCAGGGGTCGGCAACTTTGAGACCGGCTCAGTAAACTGCTCGCCCGCTTATCTTCACGTAATCAGCGGCGGGTACCTGATCGAGAACAGCCAGACGTCGCCCACCGATTACTCCGTGATTTTAAGCATCCCCGTCATCGGGGCAGGCCCTGGCGCTACACAGCGTGGGTCCGCATCGCCGTCCCCGCTGATGCCCCGGCTAATGTCCACTGGGTCGTACGAGCGGTCTGTGCCAGCCCAGGGCGACTCAGAGGGGCCGAGGCAGTGGCATGGCTACATCCCCGCGCTCGCGTTTAACTACCGCTGGGCGAACCAGCGCCGGATCATAGCCGAAACAGTTTTCAACGGTGCTGACCCCCATCATGTGCCACCGCAGCTGGACGCACCACCGGCCGCCGTGTCCCTGCGCCAGCACAGGACCGCCATGCTGAGCCAGATGCCGTCCCGCGGCGCACCAGTGCGTCCGACTCAGCGGGCAGGAATGACCCGGGCACGACGTCGGCTGGCATGGCACTTCGATCTCACTGGACCGATCACTTGCCATCTCCCTCCTCATACTCATGCTGACACCTGACGTCTTACCCGCCCGGCTCCAGCACGGCAAGCGGATGTGCTGACTCAGGTCGTGACCTACGACGGCAACAAGCTCTTGGGGCACAGAAGCAGCGCGGTCAGCAGACGGACTCTTAACTGCTCTGATGGCCCGTGAACCTGCCAGACTTGGCCTGGTGACTGAGCACGAATACAGCTCGCTCGTGCTCATGGCCGCCTTCCTTGCGCGCGACCGGGTCGCTAGCGAACGGATCGTGGCTGAAGCGCTGCGGATAGCGCGCCTCCGTCGACCTGGTGACCGTGCGGCGCGACGTGGTCAGCCGATCCCGCGCCTGGCTCCGCCGCGACCTATAGCCTTGGGCCTTGTGGAGAGGATTGGGACACCCGGAATCAAGTAGCTACCCCCGAGCTGCCGACGAAGTTGATACCGGCATCCAGCGCCGTGCGGATCATCCGGACCGACTCGTCGTGGTCGGTGTTGCCCATGGTCCCGGACATCATCGCGCCAGCGCGAACTCTCTGACCGACATGCCCGTACCGCCGATTTGGTTACCCGGTTGCCGGAGCGAGCGGCGGGCGGGCGGGCTGCCGGTAGTAGGCGTTAGATTGCCTGGTGAAGATGAGCACCATCGTGACGAGGGCGACGAGCAGATGGCGTGCCGGCGATCAGGTGAGCTGGCGCGTGCACGGCGTGCTGGGCCAGCGCGATGAGCATGGTCAACGTGATGAGGGCGAAGAAGGCCGTGAACGTGAGCCGGGCCACGTCACGCCGCTGGCCCATGGCCCAAGCCAGGAACAGCCACCGGGCGACGGCTGCCCCTCCGCTGATCTCCTTGAAGGTCAGCAAGCCCGTCACCGTGTGCCATCGCGTCACGGTGAGCCCCGGCTCCTTCGCCAAGGCGGCCTGCACGGAGACCGCGGTCACCACCATGGTCACCACCGCGGCCAGTTCTACCAGCGCGCCGACGCACATGAGCCGGACCGCGCTCCGCATGACACGCGGTTGGCGGGCGCTCGGGCGCAGCCGCATCCGCAGCCGCCCCGGGTCAGGGCTGCGCACTCGGCCAGCCCGACCCGGTGCTGGCCCTCCTTGGCGCTGGCCACCAGCACCGCGAGGATCTCGTCCCCGTTCTCCCGCCGGAACGACTTCGGGTAGCACGCCAGCACCCGCCGGTACCCCCGCTCCAGGCTTGCCGTCTCATTCATGCGACCAGTCCTCCTGCCGGACTCAGCCGCCTCGGCGCGGCCGTGGCGTTGGCGTGCAGCCGGGCCGCCTCCGCAGCCAGCCGCTGTGCGCCCCCGGGGGTGAGCCGGTCGACGGGCCCAGCGCCCGGGCACGACGGCTCGCGGACCAGGCTGACCGCCGCGGACCTGGGACCCGGGCGAGGCGTGGCCCGGGACCCGGGCGAGGCGTGCCCGGCGACCCGGGATCTCCGCGACCTCGGCGAGGATCCCGGACCCGTGCTGGCTGCCATCCGCCAGGGCGGTCAGGATCAGGAAGGTCGCCTCCTGCATCGCACGCTTTGCCATAACAACGGTATATACCGTTGAAGTACTCATGAGAAGCGCCACTTCGGGGGGTGGCCGGGCTGGGACCCGGACCCGGGCGCGGGCTGGGACCCGGGCGGGCGCCGACGTAGGCTGCGGTCAGGAGGAGATGGCCATGGGGTTCGAGCACATCCTGGTGGAGAGGTCCGGGGACTTCGTCACGATCACGATGAACCGGCCGCAGCGGCGCAACGCCCTGTCACACGAGCACATGCGCGAGCTGATCACCGCGTTCCGCGAGACCGGGGAGAGCGATGCCGTGGGCGTGGTCCTGGCCGGCCACGGCCCGGTGTTCTGTTCCGGGCACGACCTCGCCGAGGTCGCCGGGACCGACCTTCCTGCGATCCGCTCGCTGCTGGGCACGTGCACCGAGCTGATGACGGTGATGCAGCAGGTACCACAGCCGGTAGTGGCGCGGGTCCACGGGCTGGCCACCGCGGCGGGCTGCCAGCTGGTCGCCAGCGCCGATCTCGCTGTGGCCAGCGAGGACGCCGGCTTCGCCACGCCAGGCGGCAAGGGTGGCTGGTTCTGCCATACCCCGATGGTGGCGGTGGCGCGCAACGTGGGCCGCAAACGGGCTATGGAGCTGGCCATGTCCGGCGACGTCATCGACGCCCGGACCGCGCTGGACTGGGGCCTGGTCAACCAGGTCGTGCCCGCCGGGCAGCTCGACTCGGCGGTCCAGGATCTGCTCGAGCGAGTCACCCGCGGATCGGCGGAGAGCAAGGGCATCGGCAAGCAGGCGCTCTACGCCCAGATCGACCTGGACCAGCCGAAGGCGTACGCCTACGCCGTCGAGGTCATGGCCGCGACCAGCCAGCTCCCGGACGCGCAGGAGTGGATGCAGTCGTTCCTGGAGAAGCGCAAGCCGCGCTGGCGGCGTGGCCGGCCGTAACCCTGGCGAAGCTCTACCCGGCGCGGTCCAGGGCCTGAAGCAAGGCCTTCATCCACGGGCCGAGGTCGTCGGGAGTACGCGCGGAGATGAGGTTGCCGTCCACCACGGTGGCTTCGTCCACCCAGTCGGTGCCCGCGTTGATCATGTCGTCACGGATCGCCGCCACGCTGGTCGCCCGGCGGCCCTTGAGGATCTTCGCGGAGATCGGCACCCAGCCGGCGTGGCAGATGAACGCGATTGGCTTCCCGGCCTCGTCGAAGTCACGCACCAGGCCCAGCACGGCCGGCGACCGGCGCAGCTTGTCCGGCGCGTAGCCGCCCGGGATGACCAGCCCGTCGAAGTCCTGCACGGCCAGGCCATCGACGATGGTGTCCACGCTCACCGGGCCGTGACCCTTCTTGCCCATGAGCGGATGGTCGTCGAGGCCGGCCACGGTCACGGCGACGTCCTCCTCGCGCAGCCGGTATAGCGGGTACAGCAGCTCCATGTCCTCGAACAGGTCCGCCGCGAGAAGGAGGACTTTCCGTTCAGCCAGCACCATGGGACCGACCCTACGCCGGCGGCGGCCGGCGGCGCGCGCACCGGGCGCGACTGCCCGGCGCGGCGGGGCCGGGTTCCCCTCTGCGTCTTGCTGACGGATAGTAGTTACACAGCTACTCCTCGACGCCGCTGATACGTCCCAGCGCGAGGCTGCGGTGCCCG
Organism: uncultured Actinomycetes bacterium; assembly: GCA_963770545.1. Lineage (GTDB taxonomy): Bacteria > Actinomycetota > Actinomycetes > Streptosporangiales > Streptosporangiaceae > RYN-230. The sequence goes on from CAVYQF010000002.1 coordinate 39,041, forward strand.
TGGTTCTAGAGGGGGCTGTGATGCTAAAGGGGGGACATGGTGCAGGCACTCAGTCTGCGCGGACGGTCCGGCTTTCCGGCCTGACGCTCGGGGCCGCGGCCCTGGCCGCCACCGGCCTGCTGGCCGGGGGTAACCCCAGCCACGCGCCGGGCTCGAGCGCCACGGCCAGTGCGGCAGCCAGTGCGGCGGCGAGCACAACGATCCTCGTACCCGCCGGGCCGGGCCGCTGCACGGGATCCGCGCTACCTGCGCACCCGCCAGGGCGTCGCGCAGATAGCGCTGTTCAACGAGATCACCGGCCGGACGTACCTGCTCTCGGGCGGACCGGACACGCAGTACACGGCGAGCATCGTCAAGGCCGACATCATGGCCCTGTGGCTCTGGCGCTACCAGTCCCGGACCGGGACCGTCCCGGACAACATGCCGTACCGATCAGGTACCTGCTGCAGAACATGATCACGATGAGCGACAACGTGGCCGCGACCTCGCTGTTCTACTTCTCCGGGGGCTGCCCACGCTCACCCTGTTCAACACGCTGATCCCGACCCGGCACACCACGGTCGGCTGCGAGACGCCCACGTACTACGGGTGGGGCAACACCACGACCACGGCCGCCGACCAGGCCGCGATCGTCCGCACCCTGGCCTACCGCAACGCCACCCTGGAGCCCGACGCGAGGGAGTACGGCCTGCACCTGATGGAAGCAGTGGGCCGAGCCAGCGTTGCCTGGCCCGCCGGGCGGAGCGTCCCCGGCTACGCCACGCCCGGCCCGGACGTGACCTTCGCCCTCAAGAACGGGAGGAAGTTCCTGCCACCTGCGCCAAGCAGGACGACTCATGCCCCTGGCAGGTGAACAGCATCGGCTGGGTCGGGGCCGGGGCCGCGACTACGTCCTGGCCGTGCTCACCACCGACGACCCCGCGGGCCCTGGCGCCGCCGGGCTCGACTACGGGATCAGCACCATCCAGGGCGTGTCCCAGCGGATCTGGGCCAACCTGGCCGCCGGCCCTGCCCGCGGACCGCCGTCACCGCGCACGGTCATAATTGCACGATAACGCCACGGTGAGCAGAGTCTACCCCACAGCCACCCTAGAGCCGGGCACGTAGCGCGGGGTGAGAAGGAGAAACCAGGCGGTCAAACGAACAGACAGACAGACAGCGTCGAGCAAGAGCCGTCCCACGGACGCCGGAGCAGCTTGGGCTGAAGCCCGGCGCTCAGGTACAGTCGGTGCAGAGCGCTGAGCGGAGGAGGGCGTCGTGACTGCTGGTGGTACATGAGCGAACATGACATCGGGACGCTGGCCGTCACAATAGTATTCTCGGTGTTCTTCGTCATCCTGCTGGTGATGGTGACCCGTGGCGTCCGATCTCTCAGTAAGGCCACCCAGGTGACGGCGAAGCTGGCCCCGGTGCCCCAGAGTGCTCTGTCATCTCCCGTGCCACCTCGCCGGCCTCCCAGGCGCAGCAGGCACCACGACGAGCTCGAACTCTGCCCGCGGACGCTACCGTCACCTTCGCGGCCGAGCGTAGTGCGGCCGACATCGACGACGTCTCGAGGCCTTCGACCGGGACCTGATCGGGCTGATGCCGGTGAAGCTGAAAGTTCAGGAGATCGCGGCGCTGCTCTTGGTCACCGGGCCCGGAACCGGTTCGGCTTGTCCGCGCCCCGGCCCAACCTGCACATGTGCTTCACCGGGCCGCCCGGGACGGGGAAGACCACCGTGGCCCTGCGGATGGCGGAACTCCTGCACCGGCTCGGCTACCTGGAACAGGGCCATCTGGTCCACGCCATGCGGGACGACCTGGTCGCCGAGTACATCGGGCAGACCGCGCCGAGACCTAGCGGGTCCTGGACGCCGCGATGGGCGGGGTGCTGTTCATCGACGAGGCACTACCTGTACCGGCTGGGGGATTCGAAAGACTACGGCCAGGAAGTGATCGACATCCTGCTCCAGGTCATGGAGAACGAGCGCGACAAGCTCGTCGTCATCCTGGCCGGCTACAAGGACCGGATGGACGAGTTCTTCGGGTCAAATCCCGGGATGAGCTCCCGGATCGCTCATCCCTCGACTTCGCCGTCTACGAACTCGACGAGCTGGTGCACATCGGCCGGCGGATGATGGAGCAGTCGAACTACTACCTCTCGGCGGACGCGAGGTGGCGTTCAGCGAGTACCTCACCTACTAGATGGGCCAGCCTCGCTTCGCCAACGCCCGCAGAGTCCGCAACGAGCTGGACCGGGCCCGTCTCCGCCATGCGCACCGTCTGCGAGAGTGGAAATGAAGGGAGTGATGCGGCTCGAGCCTGAGGATGCCGTCATCCGTGCGTGACGGCCGGGCCGGGGCCCCGCTGGGCAGCAGCGCCACCGGGTAGGCGGGACCGGCCAAGGGCCATTCGCAGCCCCACGCCGACCAGCATCCAGCCCAGGTCATGGCGCAGGGACGGCCGTGGGTGCGCCCGGCCCCGTACACGCTCCCGCCGGGGGCGGGCGAGTTCGCGGTGCAGGTTTTCGTTGCGTGCCTTGATCTGCTGTTCCATCAGGTACGGATGCATGACTAGTTCACCTCACGTCACCAAGGGGTTCGGGTTTCGCCTCCGGGGAGGCGCGTACTGGTTAAGACGGTTCGCCGCCGGGTGCCTCATCGGTCGGGATGTCACCGGGCGGGGGCAGGCTGATCGGGTAGGCCAGCATGAGGATCTCCACTGGCACCGCGTCCGTCGGCCGGCGGGCGGGATCGGTGAGCCGCTCGCGGAACCGGGGCAGCAGCAGAGCCAGCACTTCCTCGCTGAGCTCGTCGAGTTCGGCGGGGGTGAGGTAGATGATGCTCTCGCTGCTCCCCGCTGCGTCCCGCCACTCGCGCGGGAAGTTCTGGTTCGTCTCCAGCCAGGTCTGGTAGCGCGCGAACTGGCGGTCGCGGAGCATGCGGACCAGGGCGCCCGCGGCCATCTCGGTTTCCGGGTCAGCGTGCACCGAGCTGAACTGCATCCCGGTCGAGGTCAGCCGCCACGGCCGGGAGCGGCCCTTACCCCCGCCCGCCTCCTCCACGAAGCCGTACTTCGCCAGCTGGCGCAGATGGAACGAGCAGGTGGTGGGTGACTCGCTGATCCGCTCGCCGACCTCCGTGGCCGTCATCGCGCCGTGCAGCAGGAGCGCCTCAATGAGCGCGATGCGGACCGGGTGAGTCAGGGCCCGCAGGGTTCGCGAGTCGGTGAGCTGGCGGACGTCTTCCAGGGTCTGGCCGACGTCGGTCAGGGACCTGCCCACGTCTTCGATGGACTTGCGGACGTCATCGAGGGGGCTGCGTTCCGGGCTCTCAGGGCCGTCATCGTCGAGAGGCATTTCTCGATAATTACGTCTCGAGAGAACTCTGTCAAGAGATTTCTCTCGAGAGTGCCGTGTCCCCTGGCTCGCCTGCAGTGGGCGTTCCTGGAAGGCTGGGGCGATGACCTGGACCGTACCGACGCCCAGCCCGGTCGACGGGCCGATGACCGGCGATGACCGGCCGATTCTCGAGGGCTATCTGAACTATCAGCGATCCACCTTGCTGAACATCTGTGCCGGACTGACCGGGGAGCAGCTGGCCCGACGGCCCATCCCGTCCTCGAACTTGTCGCTGCTGGGCCTGATCCGGCACCTGGCCAAGGTCGAGCGGATCTGGTTCCGGCAGCGCGCGGCCGGCCAGCCGGTCCCGCCCATGTACGACCCGGCGCTGGGGAAGGACGCCGATTTCAACGGCGCGGTCGCGGCGGAGGCCGAGGTGGACATCGCCCGGCTGCAGGAGGAATGGCGCCAGGCCGACGCGGCCGCGGCCGGCCTGGACTTCGACGGCACGCTCGACGCTGGCCACGGCGACACGTTCTCGGTACGGATGATGTACGTGCACCTGATCGGCGAGTACGCCCGGCATAACGGGCACGCCGACCTGCTCCGGGAGGCGCTTGACGGGGTCACCGGACGCTGAGCGTTCCCGGGCCGGGTCAGCCGCCGTCCGGGCCGGTGATCCGGGCGAGTGAGAGCACGAGATGGCGGACGAAGGTCTCCGGCTCGGGCCATGGGTAACCGGGCAGCGCCGTGCGCAGGGTGACGGCGCCGTGCAAGGCCACCCAGACCGCGGTCGAGTCGGCCACGACGTCCGTGCTGCCCGACACGCCCGCCGCGACGCAGTCCTCGATCCCCCGGACGAGCAGCGCGAACGCCTCCGCGCCGAACTCCAGCACCGGGCGGCCGTCCGGGCCCGTCTGGACCGGCGCGCAGTACTCTTCCGGCGGCCGGAGATGGCCGGAGAACAGGACGCCGTACCGGGCCGGATGGGCGAGCCCGTAACTGACGTAAGCCCCGCAGCCCGCGGCCAGGCGCTCGACCGGATCCGGACCGGCCGCGGCCGTGGCCTGGTCGACCGCCTCGGCCAGCTCATCGAAGACGCGCAGCATCACGGCCATCACGATCGCATCGCGGTCGTCGAAGTGGGGGTAGATCGACGGCGCGGAGATGCCGACCTCCCGGGCCACCGCGCGCAGCGTGACCGCCTCGACTGAGCCGGACCGCTCGATCAGCGCCAGCGCCCCGGCCACGATGTCCTCGGTCAGCCTGGCTCCCTGGCCGCGGGCGTTGCGTCGCCGCGGCCGGGGTGGAGCGGCCTGCGGCGGGACCAGCTCTGATGCGATTTTCACGACTCCTACTTTACAGCTGTTAGCTGATATGTCTATGCTTACACTTGTAAGTGAACGACTGTAAGTCAACGACCGTAAGTATGCAGGTGACAAGGAGAGTCCGATGCCCAGCTCAAATCTGTGGCCGCAGGGCCACCCGAGGCGGCGGCAGATCCTGCTCGTGCTCTGCCTGAGCCTCCTGGTGGTCGTCATCGACAACACCATCCTGAACACCGCCCTCCCCACGCTGGCGCGGGTACTGCACGCCGGGACGAGTTCGCTGCAATGGATCGCGGATGCTTACACGCTGTGCTTCGCGGCGCTGCTGGTCCCGGCCGGCGCGCTGGGTGACCGCTACGGCCGGCGGTTGTCGCTGGTCGGCGGGCTGGCCGTGTTCGCCCTCGGCAGCGCGGCGGCGGCGTTCTCGTCCGGTACCGGCATGCTGATCGCGGCGCGGGTGGTGATGGGCCTCGGCGCGGCGTTCGTGATGCCCGCCACGCTGTCCATCCTGAACGCCGTGTTCCCGCCCCGGGAGCGCCCGCAGGCCATCGCGGCCTGGTCAGCCGTGGCCGGGGTGGGCATCGTGATCGGCCCCACCCTGGGCGGCCTGCTGCTGTCGCACTTCTGGTGGGGCAGCGTGTTCCTGATCAACGTCCCGCTCGTGGCGCTGGCCCTGGCCGGGGTGCTGCTGATCGTCCCGGAGACCGCCGAGCCGGGCAGTCACCGGCTCGACTTCACGGGCACGCTGATGATCGCCGGAGCGCTGTTCCTCCTGGTGGACGCCATCATCGAGGCTCCCGCCCGCGGCTGGACCGCGCCGCTCACCCTGGCTGAGATCGCGGCCGCGGTGGCCGGGCTGGGCCTGTTCACCTGGTGGGAGCTGCGTATCCCGAACCCGCTGATCGACCTGCGGGTGTTCGCGGTCCGGGCGTTCTCGGCGGCGGCCGCCTCGGTCACGGTGATCTTCTTCGCCCTGTTCGGCAGCCTGTTCGTGCTGACCCAGTACCTCCAACTGGTGCACGGCTACAGCCCGCTGTCCGCCGGGGTGCGCGCACTGCCCTTCGCGATCGCCATGGCCGCCGTCTCCCCGGTCTCCACGATCCTGGCCACCCGGTTCGGCAGCCGGCTGGTCATCCCGGCGGGCATCGCGGCTATGGGGGTCGGGCTGCTGGACCTGTCTACGGCCGGCGTGAACACCAGCTACCCGCCGCTGGCCGTGGCCGTGGCGATCATGGGCGCGGGCATGGGCCTGGTGATGGCGCCGGCCAGTACCACCATCATGACCACGGTTCCCGCCCACCAGGCCGGGGCGGGCAGCGCAATCAACGACACGATCCGTGAGGTCGGAGGCGCCCTCGGGATCGCCATCGTCGGCAGCCTGACCGCGAACATCTACCGTTCGAAGCTCGGCAGCGTCCTGGCCACCGCCCACCTGCCGCAGCCGGTCAGCCACCTGGCCACGAGCTCGGTCGCCGCGGCGGACATCGTCGGCAAGCACCTCGGCGGCACGTCCGGTGCCCAGCTGACCGCGGCGGCGCACACCGCGTTCACCACGGCCATGGCCACCGGCATGCGGCTGTCCGCGGTGGTGGCCCTGGCCGCCGCGATCGGCGTCGCGTTCGCGCTGCCGGGCCGCACGCAGCCGGGGGCCGTGGCCCTCCCCGAGGCCGCCCGCGAGACGGCCGGTGACCCGGTCCGTGAGGACGCCGCGCGGCCACGGCGACCGTCGCGGGGTAGCGGGCCCCGGCACGGAATCCGTGATCAACTGATTGGTGTCGTTATTGCGACACCAATCAGTTGATCATCAACGGCAGCCTGGGGCCATCGGGGCAGGTGGGGGGTGGGGGAGGGGGGGGGGTGGGGCAGGTGGGGCGGACAGGGGATTACCGGGCGGTTCCCGGGGGCGTTCGAGGAGACGATCATGGCTGAGGTCAGGTACGAAAACGCGACGCGCATCTATCCCGGAGCCGGGCGGCCCGCGGTGGACGCGCTCACCCTGGCCATCGGCGACGGCGAGTTCGTGATCATGGTCGGCCCGCCGGGCTGCGGCACCACCACCGCCCTGCGGATGCTCGCGGGCCTGGAGGAGGTCGATGAGGGCACGATCCTCATCGGCGGCGAGGACACGGCCGGCGTCCCGTCCCGGGACCGTGACGTCGCGATCGTCTTCCAGAACTACGCGCTCTACCCGAGCAAGACGGTGGGCGAGAATATGGGCTTCGCGCTCCGGATGCGCGGCATCGGCGAGGAGGAGGCTGCCCGCCGGGTCCACGAGGCCGCCCGCCTGCTCGATCTGGAACCGCTGCTGGACCGCACGCCGCGGAACCTGTCCGGCAGCCAGCGCCAGCGGGTCGCGCTGGGCCGGGCCATCGTCCGTGAACCCAAGGTTTTCTGCCTGGACGAGCCGCTGTCCAACCTGGACGCCAGCCTGCGCGCGGCGACCCAGGCCCAGATCACCGAGCTTCAGCGCCGCCTGCAGGTGACCACGGTCTACGTCACCCACGACCCGGCCGAGGCCATGGCCATGGGCCAGCGGGTGGCCGTGCTGCAGGAAGGGCGGTTGCAGCAGTTCGCCACCCCGGACGAGCTGTATGACCGGCCCGCTAACGCGTTCGTCGCCTCCTTCATCGGGTCGCCGGCCATGAACCTGTTCGAGGCCACGGTGGCGCAGGACGGAATCAGGCTGGCCGGAGACAGGCTGCGGCTGAGCGATGCGCAGCGGCGCGCGGTCGCGGGCCGGGAGACGGTCGTCGCCGGGATCAGGCCGCAGCACCTGTCCGCCGGTGACGGCCAGCTGGAACTGAAGGTTGCCCTGGTTGAGGACGCTGGGGGTGACGCATTTATTTTCGGGCAGCTGGCTGGTGACCCGGGTGCCAATGTGATCGTCCGAGCCGGGCCGGTGCGCCCGCAGCCTGGCGAGCTGATCAGGGCAGGCACGGACCCCGGGCACGTGCACCTGTTCGACGCAGGCAGCGGGGAGCGGATCGGCGACGGGTGAGGCCGGACTAGGCCCACGGGGCTCACCGGGGCTAGGGTGCACCCTGGGGCAAAGCGGGTACCTACCCCGGGGATGCGTGGCGCGCGGCCGCGCCGGTGGAAGGGCACGAGATGGAACAAGCTGAAACCCCCGTTGTCTTCGTGCATGGTCTCTGGCTCCACGCCACATCGTGGGATCCGTGGGTGGAGTTCTTCCGGGAGGCTGGGTACGCGCCCGTCGCACCCGGCTGGCCAGGCGACGCCGACACCGTCGAGGAGACCCGGAGCCACCCGGAGCAGGTGGCCGGGAAGGGCATCGGCGACGTGGTCGAGCACTACGCCGGGATCATCCGCGGACTGAGTGCCCCGCCCATCGTGATCGGCCATTCCTTCGGCGGCCTGATCGTGCAGCGGCTGCTCGGGCAGAACCTGGCGGCCGCGGGCGTCGCCATCGACGCGGCGCCGATCAAGGGCGTGTACTACCTGCCCCCGTCGGCGCTGCGGGTGGCCTCGATCGCCTTGCGCAAGCCTGCCCACCGGGAGCAGGCCGTCTCATTGACCCCGACCCAGTTCCGCTATGGCTTCGGGAACCAGCTGAGTGCGCAGGAATCCTCCGAGCTGTTTGACCGCTGGACCATCCCCTCACCGGGCAAGCCCTTGTTCGAGGACGCCCTGGCCAACTTCATCCGCACCTCGCCGGCGGCCGTGGACGTCCGCAACAAGGACCGCGGCCCACTGCTGCTGATCGCCGGGGGCCACGACCATACGGTCCCGGCAGCGATCACCACCGCGACCCGGAAGCTCTACCACAAGTCCCCGGCCATCACCGACTTCCGGGAGTTCCCCGACCGGGGTCATTCACTCACCATCGACCACGGCTGGCGGGATGTCGCCCAGGCCTCCCTCGACTGGCTGAGGCAGCGCCACCAGTAGCCCCCCGGCACGCGTGGTCAGCGCGGCACGCAGGGTGGGATAGATCGCCACCACCCGGACATCCGTGGCCAGCGCCAGCGGGCTCGACGGTGACCACCCCGGTTGAGGGCGTGATCCAGAGCGGGATCAGCTGCCGTAACGCAGTCTTCATGGTTCGCGAGTAGACCTGTCGTTTGGGCTCAGCCCGCACGGGAAAGGCTCATCGCCAGGTACGGCCGACGCGGCTCAGACGCCGACCCCGGCCCGGGCGGACCTGCTCCCTGCAGCAGAGCGTGTGCTTTCCTGGCTGTGGCATGTCTCAGCTGACATCATCCGGAGGGAGAACGTGGGTGTCTAGACCGGCGTCGTCCCGGCGTGACTCCAAGGTCGCCGCACCAGGCCGCAGGCCAGGCCCAGGCGATCTGGATGCCGGGGATCCAGATCCGGGCCAGGCGGGGCGGGGCGGCGCCGGCCCGGCGGCACCTCCGGTGGGCAGCGGCGCTCTGGTCCGGGCCGGTTCCGGCGGCTGCGTGCCCGGCGCTGGTTCCAGGTCGTGGTGGCACTGCTGGTCGCGTTCGTCCTCTGGCTGGGCTGGTCGGTCGGCCATGCCCTGACCATGCCCGGCGGCGGGACGGTCTCGGAGCGGCTGGCGGAGTGGGCCCGGGACCACTACCTCGGCCCGGTGGTCACCTTCGGGGAGTGGGTCAGCTACCAGCCGCCGAAGGTCGGCGGCAAACCCTCGTTCGCGCTGACCGGCCCGAGCGCGGGGCCGGTCAGCGAGCCGAAGTCCGCGGCGACCGGGAAGGGGCACGTGAAGGCCGCGCCGGCCTTCACGGCCCCGGCGCCGCTGACCCCGCTGGTGGCCCACCCGCTGCGCGGCGAAGGCAAGTGGCGGGTACTCGGCACGGCCAAGGGGCAGCCCGCCATCTTCGGCACCTATCTGCGGGCGAGCAGCGTTTACACGTCATATGTGGCGGGCATCGTCTCGATGAACCAGAGCCTGGTGCGCTTCCAGCTGCATCCGGGGGCGGAGGATCCGGGGCCTGGTCACTGGAAGGCGGCGCCGGACATTCCGCCCAGGAAGCGGCGGGGGCTGCTGGCTACCTTCAACGGGGGATTCAAGATTTCCACGTCCGGTGGCGGCTTCTACCTGAACGGTGCGACCAGCGGGGTGCTGACCAAGGGCATCGCCTCTGTCGTCTACTACCGGGACGGCCGGATCAGCATCGGGAATTGGGGGGGCTCAGTGCGGATGACGCCGGATGTGGTGGGCGTCCGGCAGAACCTGCACCTGATCGTGGCGCACGGCAAGATTCCCGGTTCGGTGGACTATAACGTCGAGACCAGCTGGGGTGCCACCCTCGGCGGCGGCTATTACGTCTGGCGGTCCGGGATCGGCCTGACCCGGGACGGCCGGGTCATCTTCGTCTACGGACCGTCCCTGAATGTGCGGGAACTCGCCCAACTGCTCAAGCGAGCGGGCGCGGTGACCGGGATGGAGCTGGACATCAACCCGGACTGGATGTCGTACATGTATTACCTGCCGAAGCATCACCCGGCCGCCCCGTCCCCGGTCAACCTGCTCCCGGATCAGGTGCAGCCGCCGGACCGGTACTACGGCCCGGCGAGCCGCGACTTCACGGCTGTGTACGCGCGGTGACCACCCGCGCGCGGGCGGCGGAGCGGCCGCCCGGCGGCGCCGCCGCGCTCGCGCGCTTCCCCCAGCCGGTGCGGTGGCTGGCCGCCGTCGTGCAGACCTCGCGGCCCCGCCAGTGGCCCAAGAACCTGCTGGTCTTCGCGGCCCCGCTGGCGGCGGCCTCGCTGGGACGCGACGACGGTCTGGGGTATGCGCTGGTAGCCGCCGTGGTGTTCACCGTGGCTGCGGCCGCCGTGTATTTCGTTAACGACGTCGTGGACGCGGACCGGGACCGGTTGCACCCGGTCAAGCGGTCCCGAGCGATCGCGTCGGGCCGGCTGTCCCGCCCGCACGCGTTGGTCCTGGCGGTCCTCGGCGTGCTCGCCGCGGAGGCTGTCTGCCTGTGGATTGGCGAGCCCACGCTGGGCGTGCTGGTCGCCGTGTACGTGGCTTTCTCCCTGATGTACACGTTCACGCTCAAGCACATCCCCGTAGTCGAGCTCGCGTTCGTGGCCGCCGGTTTCGTGCTGCGCGCGCTCGGCGGCGCGTCCGCGACCCGGGTCCCCCCGTCCGGCTGGTTCCTGGTGGTGTGCAGCCTGGGCGCCCTGCTGGTCGCCATCGCCAAGCGGTACACCGAACTCGCCCTGCTGGGCCCGGACGCCGCCATCCACCGCCCCGTCATGCGCTGGTACACCCCCGCGCTGCTACGGCTGAGCCAGCGCGTCGCGGCCGGGGTCATGATCGCCGCGTACCTGCTGTGGGCCTACGGCCAGCACGCGGGGTGGACCCGCACTCTGCACCTGCTCAGCGTCCTGCCGCTGGCCGCGGCCCTGCTGCGGTTTGACTGGCTGACCGCGCACCAGCCAGCCAAGCCGGTGGAGGACCTGATCAGCAGGGACAGGCTGATGATCGTCTGCGAGCTGAGCTGGCTGGCGCTGTTCGCGGGCGGGCTGTAGTGGCCAGTGCCAGGCGGGGCCGTGCGGATACTGGAGGGGCGGGCGCGGCATCATCTGGGAGGCAGCATGCCGGATAAGCGAAGGCCGGATGCGGCACGACACCCCGGCCAGGGTGCTGCTGCTCGGCGGGACCAGTGAGATCGGCCTGGAGATCCTGGCCGCGCTGGGGCTACCCGCGGAGACCGAGGTGCTGCTGGCCGGCCGGGACGAGCAGCGGATGGCGGCGGCAGGCAAGGAGCTGGGCCTCCAGGCCCGGACGTTGCGCTTCGACGCCACCGCGCTGGACAGCCACCAGGCCCTCATTGACGAGGCCTTCGCCGGCGGCGACGTGGACCTGGTCATCTCCGCGGCGGGCGTCCTGACCGGGCAGCAGATCCTGGACCGTGACCCGCTCAGCGCCGGGCTGCTGGTCGAGACCAACTTCACCGGTCACGTCACCACGCTGCTCGCCGCCGCCGCGCGGATGCGCGGCCAGGGCCACGGCACCATCGTGGTGCTGTCCTCGATCGCCGCGATCCGGCCCCGCAAGGCCAACTTCGTGTACGGGGCGGCCAAGTCTGGCCTGGATGCCTTCGGTCGCGGGCTGGCCGACTCGCTGCACGGCAGCGGGGTGCGGGTGCTGCTGGTCCGGCCGGGCTTCGTGACCGGCCGGATGACGGCGGGCATGACCCCGGCCCCGCTGGCCACCACGCCGGCCGCCGTGGGCGCCGCCGTGGCCGCCCGGCTCCGCCGGTCGGGCGGCACCGCGCCCGGCGGCCTGATCTGGGTACCGTCCACCCTGGCCCCGGTGGCGGCCGCCTTCCGGCTGCTGCCCCGGCCGCTGTGGCGCCGGCTGCCCCGCTGAGGCAGGTTCCCCCCGATGCGCATACTGGTAGCCGAGGACGACCGTGGCCTGCGCGAAACACTGAGCCGCGGGCTGCGCGAGAGGGGCTACACGGTCGACGCGGTGCCCGACGGGCAGGCTGCCCTGGAGTACCTGCGCACCTATGACTACGAAGTCGTGGTGCTCGACTGGCGGATGCCGCAGGTCTCCGGCCTCGAGGTGCTGCAGTGGATGCGCCGGGACTCCCGGACCAACCCGGTCCTGATGCTGACCGCCCGGGACACCCCCCGCGACCGGGTCACCGGCCTCGACGAGGGCGCCGACGACTATCTGGTCAAGCCCTTCGATTTCGCCGAGCTGCTGGCCCGGCTGCGGGCCCTGCAGCGCCGTCCCCGTAACGCGCAGCCCCCCAGGCTGGTCGTCGGGGACGTGATCTTCGACCCGGCGGCCCAGGAAGTGCAGATCGGCCCGCAGCGCCCCGCGCTCACCGCGACTGAGCGGGGCATCCTGGAGATGCTCATGCGCCGGTCACCCGCTGTAGTGGACCGGCGGTCGATCGCCCAGAGCGTTTGGGCCAACGACGCGGACGCCCTGGGCTCCAACACGATCGACGTGCATATGGCCCGGCTGCGGTCCAAGCTCGCGGGCGGGCGGGTGCGCATCGAGTCAGTGCGGGCCGTCGGATACCGGATCCTGGACCAATGAGCAGCTGGCGGCGGCCCCGGCGGCGGGTGCCGCTCCCCCCCCAGTTCGGGCACGCGGCGCGGGTCGCGCTGGCGGCGACGCTGCTGGTCGGGGTGGTGTACGCCGGGTGCGTGACCATCCTCGACCGGGCGGTCACCGCACGCCTGGTGGCCTCCGTGGACGCCCGGCTGCGCGAGCACCTGGCCGACGCCTCGCCGGGGAAACAGGCGACCCACGGCACCCGCCGCGCGGACCACGACCATCTGGCCCGGCCCGACGACGATGAGGACGTGGACCAGGCGCCGGTGTTCCTGTGGCGGGCCCGGCCCGGGCACGCCGCGATCCACCTGACCGCGGGCGCCCCGGACCTGCCCGCGGGCCGGCTGCCGCTGGGCGGCGGCCCGGCCACGGTCCTCCTCGGCGCGAGCTCCTTCCGGCTGGATCAGGCCCGCCGGGGTGGCGAGTGGCTGGTGGCCGGGCAGAGCCTGGCCGAGCAGCAGCACACCATGAAGGTCCTCCGGGACGGCGAGGCGGCGGTGGCGCCGGTGCTGCTGCTGGCCATGTTCGCGGGATCGCTCGTGATCGGCCTGCGGGCCCTGTCGCCGGTGGAGCAGTCCCGGCGCCGTCAGCTGGAGTTCACCGCGGATGCCTCGCACGAGCTGCGCACCCCGCTGAGCGTGATCAGCGCGGAGATCGGCATCACGCTGAGCGCGCCGCGACCCGCCGCCGGCTACCAGGCCGCGCTGCGGCGCATCGAGGAGGAGAGCCAGCGGCTGCGGCGGATCGTCGAGGACCTCCTCTGGCTGGCCCGGTTCGACTCACAGCCACCGCCGCCCGGGGCCGAGCCGCTCGACCTGTCCACCATCGCCGGGCAGTGCGCCGAGCGCTTCCAGGCGGTCGCGCACTCCCAGTCGCTGGACATCACGGTGAGCGAGCCCCCGGCGCAGGCGGCACGGATCAGCGCGCCTCCGGAATGGATTGACCGGCTCGCCGGGGTGCTGGTGGACAACGCCTGCCGGTACGCCGGTCCCGGCGGCAGCGTGCGGCTCGGCGTGGCGGCGCGCGCCAACCGGGTCACCCTGACCGTCGAGGACAGCGGGCCGGGCATCCCGGCCGGGGAGCGGGACCGGCTGTTCGACCGCTTCCACCGCGTCACCGGGGACGGGGCCACGGAGCAAGGCGGCGGGGCGGGGCTGGGGCTGGCCATCGCCGACTCGATCGTGCGCTCGACCGGCGGCCACTGGCGGATTGGCGAGTCGGCGCTCGGCGGTGCGTTGTTTGAGGTCTCCTGGCGCCGCCCGCACGGCGCCGGGTCACAGGCGGAACCGTCCGGTCCTCCCCCGCCATCACGTGCTGACCCGCCGCACGCCAGGCCGGCCGGGACGCCCCACGCTCATCCGCCGGCGGGGGGCTCGTCGGCGAGGTAGGGGGGCGCGGGCTCGTACTGGATGTAGCGGCGGACCGCCCGGGCGTGATCACGTCCGTGGATCCGGCCCACCAGCCACAGGGCCATGTCGATTCCCGCCGACACGCCCTGGCTGGTGACCAGGTTCCCGTCCACCACATACCGGGCGTCCCGGACCACGGTGACCGCATCGCGGGCGGCCAGGGTGTCCTCGAACGCATGGTGGGTGGCCACCCGGCGGCCGCGGGCCGGCCCCGCCTCATGCAGCAGCAATACGCCGGTGCACACGCTGGTCACCCAGCTGGCGCTGGCCGAGACCTGGCCTATCCAGCCGATAAGGGACGAATTGTCCACCTCGCGGCGGGTCCCCTGGCCACCAGGGACCAGGAGCACGTCCAGCCGGGGATGATCGTCGGTGAGGTAGTCAGGAAGCACCCGCAGCCCCTTGGCGCACCGCACGGGGCCAGGACTGGGTGCGATGAGCACCACACGGTCGGCATCATCGCGGAGCATCGAGGAAACGGTCAATACCTCCCAGGGACCGACGAAATCCAGCTCCTCCGCTCCCTCGAAGATCAGCAATCCGTAGCTAGTCATGCGTACTCCCGCAAGGATCCGAACCGGTCCCGGTAGTCCGATGGCGCGACGCCGAGATGACGGTGGAAGGCCCGGCGGAGCGATTCAGCGGTGCCGAACCCGCAGCGGCGGGCCACGGCGTCGACCGGGTCGTTCCCGCCGGCCAGCGCACGGCGGGCCGCCTCGACCCGTACGCGCTCGACGTACTGCGCAGGCCCGACCCCCATCTCCGCGGTGAACCTGCGCTGCAGCTGCCGGGGGCTGAGCTGGGCGCGGCTGGCCAGATCGCTGATCGTGTGCCGGGCCGCCGGGCCCGCCTGGACCGAAGCCACCACGGTCTTGATCGGGTCGGTCGAGGGTTGCGCCGACCACAGCGGCACGCTGAACTGCGACTGCGTACCCGGACGCCGCAGGAACAACACCAGCTCCTGGGCGACGGCGTGCGCGGCTGCCTGGCCGAGGTCGTCCTCCACCAGGGCCAGCGCCAGATCCATGCCTGCGCTGACCCCGGCCGAGGTCCACACCCGGCCGTCCCGGATGAAGATGGGGTCGCAGTCCACGATCAGCTCCGGGTGCTCGTCAGCGAGCTGGCGGGCCCGGCTCCAGTGGGTGGTGACCCGGCGCCCGGTGACCAGGCCCGCCGCCGCGAGCAGGAAGACCCCGCTGCAGACCGACGTCACCCGCCGGCTGGTGGCCCCGGCGGCCCTGACCCAGTCCACGAGCGTGCAGTCCGTCCGGGCCAGATCCACTCCCGGCCCGCCCGCCACGACGAGCGTGTCAATCCCGCCCGGATCCAGCTCGCCCACGCCATGGCCGGCCTGCACGGGCAGTCCGCTGCTGGACCGCACCGGCCCCGGTGTGCGGGACACCACCTGGCAGTCGTACTCCGCGGACAGCGGGCTGGCGTGCTGGAACACCTCATGCGGACCGGTCAAATCCAGCAACTGGAAACCATCAAAGATCACGAAGACGATGCGGCGCATATCCACCCCCTCAGGCTGCACCCTGGGGCCAGGCGGGCGCCACGACGGCCAGCCCACACTTCGCGTCATCCCCGGCGCCCCCCGGGCCCGGCGCGGACCCGGGCCCCGGCGCGGACCCGGGCCCCGGCGCGACCCCGGCCGGGGCAAGGCGGGGCGCATGTGCGGGTCGGCTGGCGATCAGGGCCGGACAGGCACTGACCCAGGCGGCAACCGTGGGAGATGGTCCGCGGCCACGCACCGCCCTCTGTCATCATCAATGGGTGACCAGTATTGACAGCCTCGCCCGCACCGCCTACGAAGCCCACCGCGGGGCCCATTCCGGCGCTCTCCCGCCCTGGGAAGAAACCACTGAGCCGGAACAGCAAGCGTGGCGGGCCGCCGTATCCGCGGTCGCCGGGCAAACTGGCGTGACTCTGACCGATGCCGTCCCACCCCAGTCCCTGGTGCTCAAGGCCGCAGACCAGGAGTACATCTTTCACACCAACTTCACCGCCGGGCGCCTGGGCACGCTCGTCATCAATGACGATTTCGCCTCCGGCCAGCACGCCCGCTTCAAGGTCGCCCGTGAACTGTGGTACGTCGAGGATCTGGGCTCAACCAACGGCACCTGGCTGAACGGGCGCCGTATCCACGCAGCCCAGCTGCTGAAGAAAGGCGACAAGATCAAAATCGGGCACGCCGTCCTGATCGTCGTGTCAACCTGAGCGACCCTAGCCTCTGCTGGCGCCGTGCGCATGATGCGGGGCGGCCTACTGTGGGGGCGTGACGAGTATCAAGGTCCTTTTCCTCGGCGGTACCGGCGTGATCAGCTCGGCCTGCGCCCGGCTGGCGGTGGACCACGGCGTCGACCTGTCCGTCATCACGCGCGGCCAGACCAGGGCGCGACCGCTGCCCGCGGCGGCGCGGGTACTGCATGGGGACGCCCGGGACCCGGACCAGGTCGGCGAGCTGCTCGGGCACCGCGAGTTCGACGCGGTCGTGGACTGGGTCGCGTTCACTCCCGAGCACGTGCAGGCTGACATCGATACCTTCCGCGGCCGGGCCGGCCAGTACGTGTTCATCAGCTCCGCCTCGGCCTACCAGACGCCGCCGTCCCGGCTGCCCATCGTCGAGTCAACGCCGTTGCGCAACCCGTTCTGGGCGTATTCACGGGACAAGATCGCCTGCGAGGACCTGCTGGTCCGGGCCTACCGGGAGGAAGGCTTCCCGGCCACGATCGTGCGCCCCTCGCACACCTACGACCCGACCCTGGTGCCGCTGGACGGGGGCTGGACGGCGCTCGGCCGGATGCGCCAGGGCAAGCCGGTCATCGTGCACGGCGACGGGACGTCGCTGTGGACGCTGACCCATCACCGGGATTTCGCGCAGGGTTTCGTTCCCCTGCTCGGGCACCCCCGTACCATCGGTGACTCTTTCCACATCACCTCGGACGACGTGCTGACCTGGGATCAGATCGCCCGGGCCCTGGCGTCCGCGGTGGGTGCGCCTGCGGACATCGTGCACGTGCCGTCGGCCGCAATCGCCAGCGCCGACCCGCAATGGGGTGCGAGCCTGCTCGGCGATAAGGCACACTCGCTGGTCTTCGACAACTCGAAGCTGCGCAGCGTGGTACCCGGCTACCGCGCGGTGATCCCGTTCGAGCAGGGCGCCCGCGAGATCGTGGACTGGTACGACGCTGATCCGGACCGGCAGCAAGTCGACACCCGGCTGGACGCCATCATGGACAAGCTGATCCAGGCCTACGGCGCCTGACCACTGCGGTCCCTGCAACC
The DNA here is from genome assembly GCA_963770545.1 of uncultured Actinomycetes bacterium. Classification (GTDB taxonomy): domain Bacteria; phylum Actinomycetota; class Actinomycetes; order Streptosporangiales; family Streptosporangiaceae; genus RYN-230. The sequence goes on from CAVYQF010000002.1 coordinate 56,414, forward strand.
CTGCTGTCTCAAGCCCCGCCACTCAGGTCGGACCCACCCAGGCCTGGGCGGGATCAGGCCGCCCGGCGGCGGCCAGCCAGCCGGGCCCGCCGTGCCTCACGCGCCGGACTGTGAACGATCCAGATCGCCACGTCCAGCAGGCGGAGCAAACTGGCCCCGGTCGCGTCGGGCGGGCGCAGCTCCTCCAGGTCAGCCCGAGCCTCCGGGTCCTGGAGCAGGAAGCGCACCACGTCCCAGGTCTGCCCGGGAAGTCCCGCCGCGCGGATCACCACCTTGTCGGTAGCCGGGCAGAGCCGTGGCCGCTTGCGGGCGAGCAGCTTTGCCCCGGTCGCGGTGCCGACGCCCGGCATCTCCAGTAAGGCGTCCCACAGCGGGTCCACCGTGGCGACCTCGTCGTCAGAGGCCGTCCACAGATCGACGTCGCCAGGGATCGTGGCCAGCATGGCCGAGACCGGTCCGGACTGGCCGCCGAGGAGCTGACGGACGGCCTCCGGCCGCCACGCGATGTCCAGCAGCGAGACGGCCAGCAGGTCGTCGGCCGTCACCGCGCCGGGTGGATTCTGGCCGAGGGTGCAGAAACTCATGCCCGCGAAGCCCTCGGCCGGATCGAAATACGCTGCCATCGCCGGGCCCAGGCCCGGCACGGTCAGGCTCTCCCTGAGCCGCCCGGCCGCATGCCGGATGGCGTCCCCTCCCCTTAACAAACTCATCTGCTCAGTATGCGAGTACCTGGCCGATCTGGCCCACGAATACCCGTCCTAAAGAGTATGCAGTTTTGCTTACAGATATCCCAGCTCAGCAGGGGTGTGGCGGCCGTCACTCTGTGACAACGCCGGTATCCGCAGCTGGTCACCCGACCGGCACGCCGTGTCACTGGCCCGGCTCGCCCGGCATGTCCTCCGCCGGGCGAGCCGACAGCGCCCGCCCGGCCTGGATCTCGGTTAGGTCACGAATCAGCGTCAAGTGACGTGCCGGGTCTTGCCGGTAGTCACAGGCTGATTTTCAATCAGTGAATCTCTATTCATCAGAAGCCACTGTTTCCTATCTGAGCAGGATCTTTGTGGTGAATGACGATTCATCTCCGGCCTCACCTCCAGCGGCGCGCCCCGCCTGGGCGGACGACCCGGGCCGCCCACCCAGGAGCCGATCCGGAACCGGAGCCGGCCGCAGAGCCGGGCAGCCTGCTGGAGGTGCAGGGCGTGACCGTGCGCTTCGGCGGCCTCACCGCGCTGGACGACGTCTCCTTCACCGCGCCTGGCCGCCAGGTCACCGGGGTCATCGGCCCCAACGGGGCCGGGAAGACCACGCTGCTGAACGTGCTGTGCGGTTTCGTCCGGCCGGACGGCGGACGGCTGAGTTTCGGCGGCACCGAGCTGGGCCGGCTCCGCCCGCACCGGCTGGCGGCGCTGGGCATCGCGAGGACACTGCAGGGCGTGGGCCTGTTCCGCCACCTGACCGTGCTGGAAAACGTGATGGTCGGAGCGCAGGGCCAGGCCCGGGCCGGGTTCTGGTCCGCGCTGGGCGGCCTGCCTCTAAGTGACCGGGACGAGCACCGGCTCGCGGCCCGGGCCAGGGACGCCCTGGATCGGGTCGGCGCGGCCGGCCTGGCCGAGGCCATGCCTGATCAGCTGGCTTACGGCCTGCGCAAAAGAGTGGCGCTGGCCCGGGCCCTGGCCAGCCAGCCACGCCTGCTGCTCCTCGACGAGCCGGCCGGCGGCCTGTCCGAGACCGAGATTGGCGGGCTCGGCGAGCTCATCTCCAGCTGGTCCGCGGAAACGTCGGTGGTGCTGGTCGAGCACCGGATGGACCTGGTGATGGCGGTGTGCGACACGGTGGTGGTGCTCGACTTCGGCCGGGTCATCGCCCGGGGCACGCCGGACGAGGTACAGGCGAACCCAGCCGTCACCACCGCGTATCTCGGGGTGGAGGATTCCGGTGAGTGAGCCGGCCGCGCTAGCGGTGCAGGACGTGGTGGCGGGCTACGGCGGTGTGCTCGCCCTGCAGAGCGTCTCGATCACCGTCCGCCCGGCAACCATTACCGCCGTGCTCGGCGCGAACGGGGCCGGCAAGACGACCCTGCTGCGCGCCATCAGCGGGGTGATCCGGCCACGCCGCGGCCGGGTGCTGGTCGGCGGGCAGGACGTGACCGGCCGCAGCGCTGAGGATATGGCCCGCACCGGGGTGGCGCACGTGCCCGAGGGACAGGGCGTGATCGCCGAGCTGACCGTCCAGGAGAACCTCCGGCTCGGCGCGTTGTGGCGGGCCGGGCGGGCTGTCCGGGCCGGGGCGCTGGCCGAGGCGTACCAGCGGTTCCCGGTTCTGGCCGGGGCCCGGAACCGGGCGGCCGGGACCCTGTCGGGGGGCGAGCGTCAGATGCTCGTCATCGCGCGCGCCCTGATGGCCCGGCCGCGGGTGCTGCTGCTGGATGAGCCGTCGCTCGGGCTGGCGCCGAAGGTCGTCTCCCAGGTCATGGAGCTGACCGCCGGACTGCGCGAGACCGGTCTCACGGTGCTGCTGGTCGAGCAGAACGCACGCAGCGCGCTGAGCATCGCCGACCAGGGGATCGTGCTCAACCTGGGCAAGGTGGTCATCGCGGCGGATGCTGTCACGCTGGCCGCCGATGTCGGGCTCCGCAAGCACTACCTGGGCTTCTAGGAGGCGGCCGGTGGAAGAGTTTGGCCAGCTGACGCTCGGCGGGATCAGCGTCGGCATGATCTACGCGGCGATCGCGCTGTCCCTGGTGCTGATCTGGCGCGCGACCAGGATCCTGAACTATGCCCAGGGCGGCATGGCGATGTTCACCACGTACATCGCGCTGCTGGTCATCAACCACACCGGCTCCTACTGGGCTGGCTTCGCCGTGGCGCTGGCGGCCGGGCTGGTGCTCGGCGCGGTGATCGAACGGCTGGTCATCCGGCCGGCCGAGAACAAGCCTCCGCTGAACGCGATCATCATCACGATCGGCCTGCTCGTCTTCCTGGAAGGGCTCGCGGGCATCATCTACGGCGGGCAGTTCCGGTCCTTCCCCGCCGCGTTCTCGATCGACGGCCTGCACATCGGGTCGGTCGCGCTCGGCATCTCGGCCAATGACGTGTTCGTGGCGCTCGCGGTCCTGGCCGCCGCGGTGCTCCTGGGGGCCGGCTTCCGGTACACCTCCGCCGGGTTGCAGATGCGGGCGGCCGCCTTCAGCCCGCCGGTGGCGCGGCTGCTCGGGGTCCGGGTGGGCCGGATGCTGACCCTGGGCTGGGCGCTCGCCGGGCTGATCGGCGCACTGGCCGGCGTGCTGGTCTCGCCGTCCACCTTCCTGTACCCGAACAGCATGGACTCCATCTTCGTGCTGGGTTTCACCGCCGCGGTCATCGGTGGCCTGGACAGCCCGGCCGGCGCGGTCGCGGGCGGACTCATCCTCGGGGTCGCGCTGAGCTACGTCGGCGGCTACCTGGGCTCGGGCCTGGTGCTCCTGTTCGGGCTGGCCGCGCTGGTCCTGGTCCTCATGGTCCGCCCGTCCGGGCTGTTCTCCCCGGCCGCCGCCCGGCAGGTGTGAGATGACCCTGGTCCGGCACCTGGCCGTGGCGGTAGTCCTCGGCGTGCTCCTCGTGATCATCAGCATCACGATCAGCCCGTTCCGCGACTACCAGATGGCGGAGGTCGCGTGCTACGTGGTGGCGGTCGCCGGGCTTACTGCGCTGGTCGGGCTGAGCGGGCAGATTTCACTGGGCAACGGGGCCTTCATGGCCATCGGCGCGTACGCCGCCGCGCTGCTGCTCCTGCACCTGCACTGGCCGCTCGCCGTGGTGCTAGTGGCGAGCGCGGCCGCGGCCGCGGCCGGCGGCGCCGTGGTCGGCGTGGCCGCGGCGCGCCTTCGCGGGCCCTACCTGGCGGGCGCGACATTGATGCTCGCCGTGGCCCTGCCCTCGCTAGCCCTGCGCTTCGGGCTGCTCGGCGGCGACCAGGGCCTGACTGTGGTGATCACCAGCCCCGGCTTCCTGGGCCCGGCCTTCCCGGTCACCCGGTGGCAGGCCTGGCTGACCTGCGGGTGCGCGCTGATCGTCTTGGTGCTGCTGGCCAACCTGGCCCGGAGCCGGGTCGGGCGGTCCTGGCGGGCCGCCGGGGACGACGAGGTCGCGGCCGCCCTGGCGGGCCTGAACGTGGCCCGGCTCCGGGTGCTGGCCTTCGTGGTCAGCGCGGCCTGTGCCGGGCTGGGGGGCGCGCTGCTCGGTGTGACCACGTCGATCATCTCGCCGGAGGCATTCACCCTGACCCTGTCCATCGCCCTGCTCACCGGCGCGGTGCTGGGCGGCCTGGGCACCTTGCCGGGCGCGGTGTGGGGCAGCCTCGTGCTGGTCCTGGTCCCGACCTACGTCACCGACGTGGCCAGCAGCCACGGCCTGTCCAGCTCGGCCGGGTCCAACATCCCGGTCGCGGCCTACGGCGTCGTGCTCATCGTCGTCATGCTCGCCTTTCCCGACGGCATCCAGGGTGGGCTGCGCCTGCTGGGCCGGCTAGCGCGGCCCCTGGCGGCCCGCCTGCCCGCAGGCGGCCTCCCCTGGCGGCGCACGCCAGATCCCCAGCTTCATGTTCCAGCCAGCGAACACCAGGAAGAAGGCTCGAGATGAACAGATCCCACCGGGCAGGCCTGCCCGCCCTCGCCGCTGTGGCCGCCCTGGCCCTGCTGGTCAGTGCCTGCAGTTCAGGCAGCAGCGGATCCGGGTCGGGGAGCAAGAGCGGCGCGCTGACCGCCTCGGCCCCGGGCATCACCGCCACTACCATTACCATCGGCAGCCACCAGCCGCTGACCGGCGTGGCCGCGCCGGGCTACGACGAGATCGCGCCCGCGTCGAACGCCTACTTCCAGTACGTCAACGCCCACGGCGGGATCTACGGCCGGAAGATCGTCTACAAGTACCTGGATGACAAGTACGACCCGACCGACACCGTGTCGGTGGTGAAGCAGCTCGTCCTGCAGGACAGCGTGTACGCCATCTTCGACGGGCTGGGCACCCCGACCCACCTGGCCGTGGCCCCGTACCTCAATTCATCGAAGGTGCCGGACGTGTTCGTGGCCTCCGGCTGTGAATGCTGGAACGCCCCGTCCACCTGGCCAGAGACCTTCGGCTGGCAGCTGGACTACGTGCGTGAGGGCAAGATCCTCGGCACGTACATCAAGAAGCACTTCGCTGGTCAGAAAATCGGCTACTTCTTCCAGGACGACGAGTTCGGCAAGGACGGCGTCAAAGGCCTCGACGACGTAATCCCGAAGTCGGACGTGGTCAGCAGGCAGAGCTATGACCCCACGAACATCAACGTCGGCCCTCAGGTGGCCGCGCTCAAGGCGTCCGGGGCCAAGGTGGTCGTCTCGTTCAGCGTCCCGGACTTCACCGCACTGCTCAAGCTGAACAGCCTCAAGCTCGGCTTCAACCCGACCTTCGTGGTCAGCGACGTGGGCTCCGATCCGATCACCCTGGCCGGGCTGCTGGAGGCCTTCGCCAAGCAGGGCGGGGCCACGGTGTCGGGCAACCAGCTGACCCAGGGCATCATCACCGACGGGTACCTGCCCACGCTCGGCGACACGAGCAACAGCTGGGTCGCGCTGTTCAAGAAGATCCACGACAAGTACCTGCCCAAGCTGCCCTTCGACGGCAACGTGGCGTTCGGCGAGGCAGTCGCGTACACCTTCGTCCAGGCCATGCTGAAGGCAGGCAAGAACCCGACCCGGGACGACCTGGTCAAGGCCATCCAGGGCGGGCTGCCGCAAGGGCCCGCCGTGGCGCCTTACACCTACTCCGCCTCTGATCACGCCGGGATGACGGGGGCCTTCATCGGCATCATCAAGAACGGCGTGATCGTGAAAGAGGGTCCGGTCCAGGTCACGGACACGTCCTCTACCGGGGCGGTGACCAGCTACAGCGGGACGCAGGCCCCGGCACCGTCCAGCGGGATGCCTTAGCATACGCACGGGCTCCCGGTACGGCAGGGCCCGGTCATGGGTCCCGGACGGGGGTAGGAGGCGTGGGCGTCGCGACGAGCCGGCGGCTGCCCGATGACCGCGGGCAGCCGCCGGCACAGCGGCTGCTCGCGGCCGCGGAGCGGCTCTTCGGGGAACGCAGCTACCAGCGGACCACGGTGGCCGACATCTGTGCCCGGGCGGGTATGGCGACCGGGAGCTTCTACGCGCACTTCAGCTCGAAGGCGGAGATCTTCGCGGCCGTGGTCCGGCAGCTCAATGCGGACCTGCGGGCCGCCATGAGGGAAGCCATCCAGCAGGCCGGCCCCGGGCACCGGGAGATCGAGCGGGCCTCGTTCCGCGCCTTCTTCGACATGCTGTCCCAGCGTCCCTGGATGGACCGCATCGTCCGGGAGTCCGAGTTCGTGGCGCCGGGCCTGTTCCGCGAGTACTACGAGCACCTAGCCCGCGGCTACGCCCGCGGGGTGCGCCAGGCCCAGCTCAGCGGCGACGTGGACGCGCGCTATGACCCTGAGGTCATCGCCTTCCTCTACACCGGGATCGGCAACTTTGTCGGGATGCGCTGGGCGGACTGGACGGCCGGCGGGCAGGTCCCCGACGACGTCCTGGACGATCTTCTGGAAGTGCTGCGCCGCGGGCTGCCGCCCGCCCGGCCGCCGCGGTAGCCACGTCCGGCACTCACCGCTCGTAGGGCACGTTGAAGATACGCCGGGCGGGGACGGTCTGCCGCATAGCGCCGGCCGGGGCGTCCGGCTCAGGCTGCGCCTCCCTCAGGGCGCGGTCCACGGTCTGCAGCAGGCTGCGGACGTCGATGGGCTTGGTGAGGTAGTCCACCACGCCGTTCGCGCGGAACTGGTCGATGCGCTGCCGGGTCGCGTCCGCGCTGAGGATGACCACGGGGATGCCCTGGGTCCGGGGGTCGGCGCGCAGCCGCAGCAGCACTTCCTCCCCCGGCATGTGGCAGCCGCAGGGAGCAGGATCATGTCGGGGCGGTGCTGGCGGCCAGGTCGAGCGGGACGTCGGCCAGCATCGCGGGCAGCAGGGTGAACGGGCAGCAGGGTCCGCGCACTAGCCGGAGTCTCCACATGCCCTCTGCGTACAGGACGGTCTTCGCGGTGGAGTAGTCCCGGCTGCTGACGATCACATCACGCTCGATAGCCAGCTGGGAGACGGCTACCGGCTCGGTGGCGGGCAGCTCGATCCAGAACGTGCTGCCTTCCCCCTGGATGCTGGTCACCCCGGTGGTGCCCCCCATGGCCTCGACGAGGTCGCGGGACAGCGCCAGGCCCAGGCCGGCGCCCTCGACCCCGGCCTGGGCCGCGTCGAGCCGCCGAAGGGCAGGAACAGCCGGCCGACGTCGTGGCCGGCGATGCCCCGGCCAGTATCCGTCACGCTGATCCGGAGCTCGCCCCCAGGCTGGTCGCCCACGGTGATAGTCACGCGCCCGCCGGGATAGGTGACTTGACCGCGTGGACAGCAGGTTGAGCATGATCTGGCGAAATCGCTGCTCGTCCGCGCGGACGTACTGACTCGCGGCGGGACGCGGCCGCGGGTCGATCTGCACACCCTCGGCCAGGGCCAGCGGCCGGATCACTCGATCACGTCGGTGCTGACGCTGTGCACGGGCACCTCCTGGAAGGGTCAGCGTCCGGTCTCGATCTGCGCGACACCGCCCGCCTCGTCCATGAGGTGCAGCAGGTGCCGGCTGGCCTGCAGCGTCCTGGTGATCCACTCCCGGTGCTCCCACGAGCCCACCAGGCTCGGTCGCCGAAGCCCAGGATGGTCTGCAGCGGGCGGCAGAACTCGTGGCTGAGCCGGTCGAGGAAGTCCTTCTTGGCGTTGTAAGCGCCAGCAGCGCCTCGTTGGCTTCCTGCAGGGCCCGGTTGCCCTGCTGCAGGCCCCCAGGGCCAGCAGGTCGCCTCGATCCGCTGGACGCGGCCCTGCTGGGCGCCGGCGGGCTCTCACCGCCGGCCTGATCCGAGATGGTCCGGATGGTCGGTGACGTCGTCCAGCCAGTCGCTGCTGTCGGCCAGCCCGCCCCCGGGCCGGGGACGGGCAATTCGCCAAGGTCCAGTACCGGGTATCCAGCTCGCCCCCTGGCCCGGCCGCCGGGATGTCGTAGCGGTCCACCACGATCGTGTCCGCCACCCGGTCGGACCGGACGATGTCCAGCGAGGCGCCAGGGTGGCGAGCCACGCGGATCGGGGCGGCCGGGAACGACCTCAGCGATCGGCCGGCCGACGATCCGGCCCGGCTGGTCCTGGTTCCCGCAGGTATGCATCGCTGGCCGCGATGATCACCAGGTCGGGTCCAGCACGCAGAACGCTCCGGGGAGCGCCTCGAAGCGGCGGCGGAAATCTGGTGCCTCGCGGGCCGGCCTGGCCCCGGCTGGTCCGGGCTCACGTGCTGCGTCACCCGAGTGAGACGACATGCGGAGCCTTCGCGGTTAGTTGGAGAGGGCAGCACAGACAAGCGCGCAGAGCTGGGCCGCCTGGTAGGGCTTGCCCAGGACCGCGGTACAGCCAGCGGCCAGCGCCGCGTCCTCCTGCTCCGGCCCGGCACCGGTCAGCGCCACCATGGCCGGGCCGCCGGACCCGGCGCGCTGGACCTCGGCGGCCAGTGACAGGCCATTGCCATCGGGGAGGTTCATGTCGAGCAGCACGACATCGACCGCACTGCTGGCCAGGGCCGCGCGTGCCTCGGCCAGACTGGCCGCCGCCACCAGGCAGGCGCCGCGCAGCACCGGGTCACCGCTCCGGGCGAGCACCGTCCGGACCAGCATCTGGTTCAGGTCGTCGTCCTCAACGAGCAGGATCCGCGCATCAGTCAAGCTGCCGCCTCCCCCGCGGTTGATTACTCTTAGTCGTAGTTCATCACTTATAGTGATGAACGTCAAGGAGGGTGCGGCCGGGCGGCGGGACCCGCAGGATCCCGGCTCCGTGTCGAGTAAACGACGCAGAAGACGGCGCAGGATGGAGCGCGCGGGTCACAAGTCAGTAACGCCGTGGTGCGCGGCGTGACCCCCGGGGCCTGGATGCGGCATGACCCGGATCAGCGGCATGACCCGGCTGAGTGGCGTGGCCCGGATCGGCGGCTGGGCCGGCCGCGGGGTGGGCGCCGTGACCGGGGTTGGCCTCGTCCGGCTCGCCAGCCATCATCCTGAGCATGGAGACGCCCCCGGACCGGAAGAAGCGCACCAGCAGCGCGGCGGCGAGGATGAGGAAGACGATGTTCAGGTATGTCGTGTAGTTCCACACGATCCCCGTCTCCCCGACGCTGGCCGTACGGGCCTCCGGGACCAGGCCCAGCCCGGTGAAGGCGAACTCGACGATGTAGCCGGCCAGCACCATGGTGACGTAGAACAGGCCGGCCAGCACGAGCATCATCCGGGTGCCGTAGTACTTCCGGTAGATGAGCAGGATCGGGATGATGATCAGGTCGGCGAAGATGAACGCGACTACGCCGCCGAAGCTGATCCCGCCGTTCCACAGCACCCCGGCCAGCGGCACATTCCCGATCGAGCAGACGAAGCTCAGCACCGAGATCACCGGGCCGATCAGCGGCCCCCAGAGCCGCGCGCCCAGCGGATGACTGGTCAGGAACAGGTGCTGCCAGAAGCTGTCCGGGACCCAGGCGCCGACGGCCCCGGCGATCAGCAGCCCGATCACCACGTCCCGCACGACTGCGGCCCACTCCATGACGAAGATGTGGCTGACCGAGGTGTAACCTTCCCGGCTGAACAGGCGGCGCCGGAAGCTGCCCGTCGCGGTGATGCTCATGTCCATGGCCGCATGGCCCTCCATGGAACCGGCCAGGCCCCGGTCCGCCTGCCGCCGTGCCTCGTCGATCAACTGCTGCCGGACGAAGATGCGGAAGGCCACCGCGAGCAGCACGATCATGATCGGGCCGCCGACGAACTCCGCCAGGGTGAACTGCCACGAGATCAGCAAGGCCAGGATGATCCCCAGTTCGATGACGAGGTTGGTGCTAGCGATCTCGAAGACCATCGCGGCGGTGAAGCTGGCCCCCTTGCGGAACAGGGACCGGGCCAGTGCCACGGCCGCATAGGAGCAGGAGGAGGAGGCCGCACCCAATCCGGTGGCCCGGGCCAGGGTGACCGGACGGTCGTCACCAAGCAGCCGCACCACCGTGGACCGGCGCACCAGCGCCTGGACGACCGCGGACAGCGTGAACCCCAGGATGAGCGACCAGGTGATCTGCCAGGTCATCGAGCCGGCCAGGGCCAGCGCGTGCCCGATGGCGTCAAGCGCGCGCATCGTCGGCCTCCGGTGCAGCGATGGTCAGCAGCTGGCGCAGGCAGTGCTCAAGCAGCGGGTGCGGGAAGCCGTCGCTCAGCCGGTAGTAGACGACCCGGCCGTCCTTGCGGAAGCTGACCAGCCCGGCCAGGCGCAGCATCTTCACCGCGTAGGACACCTGGTCCTCGGTCACCTCCAGGACCAGGGCGAGATCCCCGACACAGAGCTCACCGGCCGCGACCAGGGCGAAGAGGATCCGGGACCGCACCGGGTCAGCCAGCAGCCCGAGCAGGCCAGCCAGCCGCCCGGCGTCTCCCACCGACAGGGCACCCGACCGGGCCGCGGCGACTCCCGGCCGGCTCACCGGATGATCATGATCTCGTGGTGACACGTGCTTACCTCCGTACGTCCGTATAGTCACACGGATATACGGAAGAGTCAAACCGCGGCGGTTCACAGAGTGGTCACCTCGGTAAGCCGGGGGCTAGCAGGACCGGGAGGGGCCCAGGAGGAGGGCGCCCGGGACGGCCAAGGAGGCCAGGGCGGAGCGGGTCAGGGAGCGCCAGGATCCGGGTTGGCCGCGGGCAGCCCGGAGCAGATGCTGGCCCCGGCATTGCGGCTCTGCACCGCGGCCTGGCCGCCGGCACCCATCCCGCCGGTACCCGCCCCGCTGGCACCCGCCCCGCTGGCACCCGCCCCGCCGGCTGCGGGGTGACCGGCCGCGGGGTGGCCGGCCGCGGGTGGCCGGCCGCGGGGTGGCCGGCCGCGGGGTGCGCCGCGGGCGGCGCGTTCACGCCCGAGAAGTCAGTGCCGATCACCAACGTGACCGGACCCGGCTGGCCGGTCTGCGGGGTCGGCTCGGCCAGCAGGTTCTGCGCGGCCGGGGTGGCCTTCAGCCGGGTCATCAGCGTGTAGGCACTGTCGGCCTGCGCAGTGCCTGAGTACGTCACGGTGGTGGTGCTGGTGGACGGCGCGTCTCCGGTGCCGGTGACGTCGAAGCCGAGCCGGGCGAGCCGCCGGGCAGTCTGCCCGGCCAGTCCCGCGATGCCGGTGCCGTTGAGCACCCGCACCCTGACCTGGCGATCTGGCTGGGTCGGCAGCCGTTGATGCCAGGTCTGGCCGTCAAGGATCATCTGGAATATGACGTCGTCGGCGGGCTCCTCGGGCAGCAGCCGGTTGGTGTCCGCCGGGTCGGTGATGGTCGGCATGGTCAGCAGGGTCACGTTCTTCGCGTGCAGCCCGGTGAGGCTACGGGCCAGCCCCAGCAGCTTGCCTGCCGAGTCGAGCCCCTGGTCCACGGTCAGCGCCCGGGTGGCTACGTCCGCGATCTTGAGCAACTCGACCGAGTTGTTCAGGATGCCCTGGGTGTTGACCTTCTGGATGACCGAGGACATGAACGCCTGCTGCAGTTCGATCCTCGGCAGGTCACCACCGGTATCACCCTCGGCCGTGACGCCGTGCCGGGTGCGCACGTAGGCCAGCGCCTGGTTGTAGGTGAGCAGGTGCTTCCCGCCGCTGAGGTCCAGGCCACTGAACGGGTCGCGGTAGCCAGTCCGCGGGACGCAGACCTCCACGCCGCCAATCGTGTCCACCATCGCGCGGAAGGAGTTGAAGTTGAACTCGACGAAATGGTCGAGCCGGATGCCGGTCAGGTCCTTGACCGTGCTGACCGCGCAAGAGGGGCCGCCGATGTTCATCGCCCCGTCGATGATCGCGGACTGGTAGGGCCCCATCATGCCGGTCCCGATCGTACGCCGGGCCTGGCAGCCCGGCTCGTAAACCATGGTGTCCCGCGGGATGGACAGCACCATGGCCTGGGTGTGCGTGGGGTTGAGGTGAACCAGCAGGAGGTTGTCCGAGTTACTGGTGTTCAGGCTCGGGTTGGAGCCAAGATCCCCGGCTCGCTGACCTGCCCGGGTCTGCGATCCGAGGATCAGGATGTTCTGCGAGCCGTACACCGAGCGGTGGCTCAGGCCGTTGACCTTCACCACGCTGACGTTCCCGTCCAGGCGGCGGTAGACCGCGTAGGCGCCCAGGCTGGCCAGGACCACGACCACGACGACAACCGTCGCGGCGATGTAGCCAGCCTTGGCCAGGCGACTCACCGGCCGTCCAGCGCTGTCTGCATGACGACTCCCGTCCCACGGGTATCCCGGCCGTCGCCACAGCCACGGTCGGGCCGGGGCGGCGCGAGCGGGAGCATAATGTCCGGCTCGCGGAGGATGGGGCATATCGGGCGGCCATTGACCATTCGTTGGCCTGGCCGAGGGCAAACTAGGCGGAAACCCCTGCGCCTGCCGACAGGGAAGCTAGCCGGAAACTCGTTGGTCTCGCAAGAAGGAAGCCAGCCGAAGGGCGTCGGCCAGGGCGGAGGCTGCTGAGCGGCGGGCCGTGAGGCCGGCGAGGGTCAGCCCGGTCCGCCGATCCACAGCGGGACCGTCGCTCCGCGATAGGTTCCCCAGCGGAACCCGTAATCGCGGGTGCCGTTGTGGTAATAGCGCAGGGTCATCCGGGAGAAGTAACTGACTCCCTCATGCGCCATCACGCGCGACAGGCTCACCGAGGCGGGGTATTTGGCGTAATGGCCCGCGGCACAGTTCGGCTGGCAGTTATCCACCCAGAGGGTGCCCCGGGCGGACGCGGAGGTGGCGGTCCAGTGTGACCAGTGCCGGACGCGCAGGAACGTGTCCGGGCCGCCCACGTAGACCACCGACAGCCGCACCGTCCCATGACCCCAGCCGTCCTGGCCGTTGTACGCAACCGGGAGCGGGAGCTGGTGCCGGTCCGCGACCGCCACCGGGTTCGGTGCGGTCCGCGTAGTGAGCACGGCGGCCGCACCCGCCGCCAGGAACGCGAGCACGACTGCAGCCAGGGCTGCGACGCCAACTTTTTTCAACAGATCCCCCTGCGCCCATCACCGGGCTGCTTCCTACCCGCCGGCCCCCGGCCGGCCGGTCCAGCATAATGCCACCCCTGGTCAGGCGATGACCCGGGCCGTGGACGAACCATCGGCCAGGCGCCGGACCTCGAGCCGCTCGGCGACCCGGTCCTTCAGGTCGGCCACATGGCTCACGATGCCGACCACCCGGCCGCGGTCGCGTAGCTCGTCGATGACCGCCATCACCTGGTCGAGGGTTTCCGCATCGAGCGTGCCGAAGCCCTCGTCGATGAACAGGGTGTCCAGATCCACCCCGCCGGCCTCGGCCTTGACCACGTCGGCCAGGCCGAGAGCCAGGGCCAGTGAGGTGTAGAAGGTCTCGCCGCCGGACAGCGACCGCGGGCTTCGCTCGGCACCGGTGTGCCGGTCGATCACCACCAGGGTGAGCCCGGTCCTCTCCCGCCGCGTCCTGCTCTCGTCGGTGCGGCGGAGCTCGTACCGGCCCGCCGACATTGCTCCCAGCCGGACGTTGGCCGCAGCCACAACCTGCCCGAACCACTGCCGCAGCACGTAGGTGGTCAGCGCCATCCGGCGGTGCCCGTCCATGCCCTTGGCCAGCCCCGCCAGCCGGATCACCGCCGAGGTGTCCTCCTGCAGCTGGTCGAAGGCGTCCTGGGCACCCTGTACCTCGGCGAGCCGCTGGTGCAGCCGCCCGACCCGGGCCTGGGCCGCGTCGAAGGCGGCCCGGACCTCCTGCTCGGCCTCCTGGGCGCGGGCCAGGACGTCCGCTGCGGCCTGCGCCGCCGCGTGCACCGCGTCAGCCTGGCCGGCGTCCAGGCCGGCCAGGTCGTCGGCGGCCGCCGCGGACCGCAGCGCCGCCAGCCGGGCGGTCCACGCGGTTACCTGCTCGTCCAGGGCCGCCTGGTCGTCCGGGCTGAGTAGTGCGGTGCTGGCCAGCTCCGCGGCGCCGAAGCCGCGGTCCGCCGCCTCGCGCCCGGCGCGCTCGCAGGCCCTCCGCTCGTCGGCCAGCGCGGCCGCCAGTTGGTCCAGCGCCACGGCGAGGGAGCGGTTCGTGCTGGCGGCGCGGCGCAGGGCGGCCTGCCGCCCAGCCACCGAGTAGTGCCCTTGGGCCGCCCCGGCCAGCTCGTCCTGCAGCTGGCTCAGGTCAGCCTCGGCGGCGGTGGCCTGGGCCTGGGCGGTGGCCAGCGCGGCGGCCGCGGCCTGCAGTTCTTCCGCGACCTGCTGCTGCTGCGCGTGGCGGCTCGCGAGTTCGGCCTCGAGCCGGCTGACGTCGGCCGCAGCCTGCTCAGCCCCGGCCACCAGGTCACCCACGGCCGTGGCCTCGGTGGCCAGGCCATGCACGGTCCCGCCGTCCGCTACCGCGGCGCTGGCCGCCGCCGCGGCGGCCAGATCGTCACGTTCGCGGGTCAGCTGGGCCCGCGCGGCCTCGGCCGCATCCCGCCGCGCGGCAGCCGCGGCGAGGTCCTGGTCGGACACGAGGCCGCCGACGGCCTGGGCCAGGGCGGGGTGGGCCGTGGAACCGCAGACCGGGCAGGCGGATCCGTCTGTGAGCTGCGCGGCCAGTTCCGCGGCCATGCCCTCCAGCCGGGCCGCCAGCAGCTGGAGGTGGGCCTGCGTCAGCATCTGGTGGGTGTCAACGGCGTCGAGCAGGGCCGCGTTCTTGCCCGCAAGCACCGGCTCCAGGGCCGCCAGGTCAGCGGCGGCGGCGGCCCGCCGGATCAGCGCCGCCTGCTGCGCGCGGGCCGCCCCCAGGCCGGCTTCCTGGAGCCGGGCCGCGGCGAGTTGCTCCCCGACGGCGCTGATCTGCCCGGGCAGATCGGTGCGCGCCGCTTCCAGGGCGCGGACCAGGCCGGTGGCACTCGCGACCGCCTGCTGGCCGGCCCTCAGCGCGGTGACCCGGTCGGGCAGTGCCGTTTCGGCGTCGGCGAGATGCTGCAGGGACGCGGCGTCCTTCTCGGCCGCCTCGGCCCGCACGAACGCCTGGGCGCCTCCCCCACCCGCCAGCATCGTGTCGTCCGGGTCAGGGATCAGCCGGAGCAGGCTGCCGCGGGCCTCGCCGACCACCTGGTGCGCCTCATCCAGCGCGGCGAGCAGGGGCCGAACCGGCTCGGCACGCCGGGCCGCGGCCAGCCGGGCCGCCCGCTGGTCATGCTCGGGCCGGGAGTCCTCGTGCTCGCGCAGCCGGCGCAGCGCCTCGGTCAGCCTGGCCATCAGCCGGGACTGCTGCCGCTCCCGCTCACAGGCCGCCAGCCGGGCGGCGGCCTCGGCCGCCGCCACCTCCAGTCCTTCCGCGCTGACCTCCGCGGTCTGCGCGAGGTCCGCGGCCACCTGCTTCAGGCGGGTCGCCCGCTCGGGGCCCGGCAGCTCCAGCAGGCTGGCGCGCGCCTCGGCGTCCAGGCCGGCGGCCTCGGCCGCCGCGGAGGTGGCCGCGTCGATCGCGGCCTCGGCGTCCTGGCGCTGCCGGATCGCGGCGGCGCGGCGGCGATCCAGTTCAGCCGTGATGCGGTCGTACAACTGGGTGCCGAACAGCTTGCTGAGCAGCACCCGCCGCTCGTCGTCGGCGGCCTGGAGGAACTTCGCGAACTGCCCCTGTGGCAGCAGCATCACCTGGGTGAACTGGGCCCGGTTGAGGCCGATGAGCTCGGTGATCATCTCCCCGGCCTCGGCCTTGTTGGCGGACAGGCTGATCCATCCGCCACCCTCACGGCGCTGCAGGTGCACGTGGGCGGCCTCGGTGGTAAAGCCGTCCCCGCGCCGCTTCGGCCGCCGGTGCTCGGGCACCCGGGTCAGCCGGTGCCGGACGCCGCGGACCGAGAACTCCAGGCTGACCGAGGGCTCGGCGTCCGGCGCGGCGAAATGCGAGCGCAGCCGGTCTTCGCCGGACTCGTCACCGGCCAGCCCTCCGTACAGTGCGAACGTGATGGCGTCCAGGATCGTCGTCTTGCCGGACCCAGTCGGCCCCTCGAGCAGGAACAGGCCGCTGCTGGACAGCCGGGCAAAGTCGATCCGCTGCATCTGGGCGTAGGGGCCGAAGGCGGCCAGTTCCAGGCTGTGCAGGCGCATCAGGCGGCCGACTCGGCGTGCTGCGCAGCCTCAACGGCCGCGCGGAGGACCCCGCGGTGTACGTCATCGGCCGGGCCGCCGCTGGTGAAATCCACGAACAGGCAGCAGATCTCAACCGGGTCGGTCGCCTCGGCCAGCCGCTCCAGGTCAGCACCGGACCCGGTTAGCAGCCCCTCCGGAGCGAAGTCCAGGACCAGCGTGTGCGGCCATTTCTCGCGCAGCCGTTCCATCGGGGCGGACGGCCGCACGGCGTCGGTAAGCACCACCTTGACCCAGGCGCCGGCCAGGTCAGCGAGATCTGTTTCCGCCCGGGCCAGGACGCTGTCCAGGGTGCCGTGCACCTCGCGCAGCGGCCGGGGCACCGGCGCCGGGAGCAGGGTGGTGCGCACCTGCCCGGCCGCGTCGATCTCGGCCAGTGTGACGGACTTGACGTGGTTCCTCTCGGAGAAGGAGAAAGCCAGCGGCGAGCCCGAGTACCGGATCACGGGTCCCGCTGGCTCGCCGCCGCCAGCCGCCGCACCCTCCACGGCCGGGTCCTGGCCGGTCCCGGGCGGCGGCCCGGCCCGCTGCTCGCCGTGCAGGTGGCCGAGGGCCACGTAGCTGAACCCGGCGAACACGCCGGCCGGCACATCGGCCACGCCGCCGACCCGGATGTCGCGCTCGGATTCGGCGGCCTGCCCGCCGGTGACGAAGGCGTGTGCCGCGACCACGGTGCGGCCGACGCCCCGGGCCGCGGCGTCCGCCCTGATCCGCCGGGCCGCCTCGGCCAGCACTGCCTCGTGTGTCCGCGCCTGGACCCCGAGGTCGGCCATGACCGCGTCGGGCAGCAGATAGGGCACGCCGTACACGGCCACCGGGCCATGCTCATCAGCCAGCAGCACCGGCCGGCCCAGGTCAGCCACGGCGGTACGCAGGTGGATGCCGGCCGCCTCGCTGAGCCCGGCGCCGAAGCCCAGCCGGACGGCAGAATCATGGTTGCCGCTGGTCAGGATCACCGGGATGCGGGCCTGCGCGAAGCGCAGCAGGGTCGCGTCGAGCAGCCGGACGGCGTCAACCGGCGGCACCGCACGATCGTAGATGTCCCCGGCCACCACCACGGCCCCGGCCTGCTGGCGGACCGCCTCGTCGAGCAGCCAGCGCAGGAAGTCGTCCTGAGCGGGCAGCAGGTTCTCGCCGTGCAGTGTGCGCCCCAGATGCCAGTCCGAGGTGTGGATCAGTCGCATCGCACCGCCGTGTGGGATCGTGACGCTCGCCATAATGCCGGACGGGCGCGACATCCCCGGTGATCCCGGTCCCGTCCGCGTGTCGCCCGCACTGAGCCCTGCTCCTGGGCCGCTCCCAGGCCGTCCCCGACCGCTGCCGGGCCCTACTGGGCCGGATTCGCCGCACGCGGCGCTGGCTCGTGGGATGCTCAACACGGGCTGCAAACGTGTGCTGGGGGGCGCGGCCCACGTCATCGGGACGAGAGCAACGGGGAAGTCGTGAGCGGGCGGCTGATCGCTGCGCCACGAAATGGGGTGATGGCAGATGCCGCGGGAAGGTTCTCCCGCGCCCGTCGGCCGCCGGCGGATGACCACCCGCGCCGAGCTTGAGCAGGTGGCGTTCGAACTGTTCGACCGGCAGGGCTTCGAAGGGACCACCGTCGGGGACATCGCGCGGGCCGCGGGGATCGGGCGGCGCACGTTCTTCCGCTACTTCTCCTCGAAGAACGACGTGCCGTGGGGCGGTTTCGAGGAACGGCTCGAGCAAATGCGCGACCGCCTGGCGGACTGCCCGCCGCAGACCCCGATACCGGAGGCCATCCGGCTGGGCCTGATTACGTTCAACCAGCTCCCTCCCGGCCAGGAGGAGTGGCACCGGCGGCGGCTGGAGCTGATCCTGCGGGTGCCCGCGTTACAGGCTCACTCCACGCTGCGCTACGTCGCGTGGCGGCAGGTCATCGCGGAATTCGTGGCCGGGCGGACCGGGCAGCCGCCTGACTCGCTGCTGCCGGTCACCGTGGGCTATGCGGTGCAGGGCCTGTTCGTGGCGGCCTGCGAGCAGTGGCTGGCCGGCGCGGACACCGACCTCGGGCGGCTGATCGATGCCGCGGTGCACGGCATGGCCTCGGTGTTCGGTGACCCGGAGGACGGCTGGTGAGGTGTTCGGGCGGGCGTGAGCCTAGAGCTGGCCCACGTCCGTGACCCGGAGGACGGCCTGGCCGGCCTCTTCGGAGGCGGCCAGGTCCACCTGGGCGGAGATACCCCAGTCGTGATCTCCGGCCGGATCATCGAAGATCTGCCGCAGCGTCCAGGCCCGGGCGCCCTCGTCGATGATGAGCAGCGCGGGCCCGCGGGCGTCCGGCCCGGTGCCGATCTCGTCGTGCACGTCGAAGTACGGCTCGACTGCGGCCTCCCAGGCCTCGGCGTCCCAGCCGTCGTCGGCGTCCAGCTGGCCCAGTTCGTCGTAGTGGCCGAGCGCAGCCAGCTCGACCCGGCGGAACAATGCGTTGCGGACCAGGACCCGGAAGGCGCGGACGTTGCGGGTCACGGCCGGCGGTCCCGCCTCGGCCTGGCTGACCAGGACTCCGGACGGATCGCGCAGCTGTTCCCACTCATCCAGCAGGCTGGAGTCAACCTGGCGGACCAGCTCGCCGAGCCACTCGATGAGGTCGGTCAGCTCCTCGGTCTTGGCCTCGTCCGGGACGGTGTTCCGGAGCGCCTTGTACGCGTCGGCCAGGTAGCGCAGCACCAGGCCCTCCGAGCGGGACAGGCCGTAGAAGCCGACGTACTCCACGAAGGTCATGGCCCGCTCGTACATATCACGGACCACGGACTTGGGGGCCAGCGCGTAGTCGGCGACCCACGGGTGCCCCCGGCGGTACATGTCGTAGGCGGCCTCGAGCAGGTCGTCTAGGGGCCGGGGGTAGCTGACCGACTCCAGCAGGTCCATCCGGGTGTCATAGTCGAGGCCATCGGCCTTCATCTGCGCGACGGCCTCACCCCGCGCCTTGAACAGCTGGGCGGACAGGACCGTCCTGGGGTTGTCCAGGGTCGCCTCGATGACCGACACGACATCCAGCGGGTAAGACGGTGACTCGCGGTCCAGCAGCTCGATCGCGGCCAGGGCCAGCGGGGACAGCGGCTGGTTCAGCGCGAAGTCGAACTGCAGGTCCACCGTCAGCCGGACCTGCCGGCCCTCGGCGTCCGGCTCGTCCAGCCGCTCCACCACTCCCCCGGCCAGCAGCGCCCGGTAGATGGCGATGGCCTGGTGAATGTGCCGGCGCTGCGCGGCCCGGTCCTCGTGGTTGTCGGTGAGCAGGTGCCGCATGGCGGTGAACGCGTCACCCGGCCGGCTGATCACGTTGAGCAGCATGGCGTGGGTGACCTGGAAGCTGGACGTCAGCGGCTCGGGATCAGCGGCGACCAGCCGCTCATAGGTGGGCTGCCCCCAGGCGATGAACCCCTCGGGCGGCTTCTTGCGGACCACCTTGCGCCGCTTCTTCGGATCGTCGCCCGCCTTGGCCAGCAGGCGCTCGTTCTCCACCACGTGCTCGGGGGCCTGCACCACGACCCGGCCGGTGGTGTCGAACCCGGCCCGGCCAGCCCGGCCGGCGATCTGGTGGAACTCGCGGGCCTGCAGCAGCCGGGTCTTCGACCCGTCGTACTTCGACATCGCGGTGAACAAGACCGTGCGGATCGGCACGTTGATCCCCACGCCCAGGGTGTCCGTGCCGCAGATGACCTTCAGCAGCCCGGCCTGGGCCAGGGTTTCGACCAGCCGGCGGTACTTGGGCAGCATCCCGGCGTGATGCACCCCGATACCGTGCCGGACCAGCCGGGACAGCGTCTTCCCGAACCCGGCGGTGAACCGGAAGCCGCCGATCAGCGCGGCGATCTCGTCCTTCTCCGCGCGGGAGCAGACGTTCACGCTCATCAGCGCCTGCGCCTGTTCCAGGGCCGCGGCCTGGGTGAAGTGCACCACGTAGATAGGAGCCTGGTGCGTGCTGAGCAGCTCTTCCAGGGTCTCGTGCAGCGGGGTGGTGACGTAGGAGTACGTAAGTGGTACCGGGCGCTCGGCTGACTGGACGACGGCGGTCGGCCGCCCGGTGCGCCGGGTCAGGTCGGACTCGAACCGGGTGACGTCACCCAGGGTCGCTGACATCAGCACGAACTGCACCCGCGGCAGCTCGATGATCGGCACCTGCCAGGCCCAGCCCCGGTCCGGGTCGGCGTAGAAGTGGAACTCATCCATCACGACCTGGCCGACGTCGGCGTCGGCGCCGTCCCGCAGCGCGATGCTGGCCAGCACTTCGGCCGTGCAGCAGATGATCGGCGCGGTGGCGTTGACACTGGCGTCGCCGGTCATCATGCCCACCTGGGCCGGGCCGAAGGCGGCACACAGGGCGAAGAACTTCTCCGAAACCAGGGCCTTGATCGGCGCGGTGTAGAAGGACCGGCGGCCGGCGGCGAGCGCCGCGAAGTGTGCCCCGGTGGCGACCAGGCTCTTGCCCGAACCGGTCGGGGTGGACAGAATCACGTTGGCCCCGGACACCACCTCGATGAGGGCCTCTTCTTGGTGCGGGTAGAGGGCCAGGCCCTGCTCCTTGGCCCACCCTGCGAACGCGTCGAAAACCGCGTCGGGGGCAGCGTCAGCCGGGAGAAGGTCGGTGAGGGTCACAATTATGAAATGCTAGCGGCCCGGTTAATGTTCCCGCGGGCCCGCTCAGCATTATTCACCCACGGTCTGGATCATTCCCCCGGCCACGGGCTGGATCAATCCCCCGGCCACGGGCTGGATCATTCACCCAGCAGGGGCTGCCCAAGGAGCCGCCGCAAGGCTCGCGCGTCGCGCACGGCATTCGCCTGGCCGTCGTTGTTGAAGTAGGCGAAAACGTCCTGTCCGGCGCAGTCCCATTCCCGGATACGGGCCGCCCACCAGGACAGATCGGCGTCGCTATACGAGCCCGCGTAGAGATGCTGTTGGTCGGGCCCGTGCAGCCGCACGTAGGTAAAATCTGTGGTAACCCGCAGAACGCAGGGCAAGTGGGCGCCGCTCATCACGCAATACGCGGCCCGGTGGGCTTCCAGCAGGGCGAAGACCTCCTCGCAATGCCAGCTGGAATGGCGGAACTCCACCGCGACCCGCATCCATTCCGGGACCAGCCCCAGGAAATAGGCCAGCCTCGCGTCGTCACGGGCCTGGGCCGGGCCGAGCTGGACCAGCAGCACGGCCCGTTTATCGCCCAGCTCATGCCAGCCTGCGCTGATCCGCTGGACCCAGGTTTCCGGGCCGTACAGTTTTCGCCCGTGGGTCAGGCCCCGCGGCGCCTTCACCGACAGGCAGAACCCGGCAGGCAATTTATTTCGCCAATTACGGAACGCACCGGGCCGGGGCCAGCGGTAGAAGCTGCTGTTCAGCTCGGCCGTGCCGAAGGCCGCCGTGTAGCGGCCCAGCCGGCCGGTGGCCGGCAGTCCGGGCGGGTACAGTTCCGGCTCCCAGTGGGCATAACTCCACCCCGAAGTCCCGATCCGGACGGCCACCTGCGGCTACTCCCGCGGTGCTTCCCCGTCCGCGGGCGGGGCGGCGGCGTCCGGACGGCCAGGCTGGCCAGCCTGGTCCTCGTGGCGGGGGTCTTCGCGGCCCGGAAGGCTCGCGTCCACCAGCGCGGTCGATCCCGCCGCCCGGCTGGTCGTCTCTTCGGTCCGCTCCCGGATCCGGTCCAGCGTCTCACTGTCACCAAGTGGGATGGTGGCCTCCAGGCGGCTGCTCGCCTGGACCTCGGGGAGGTCCACGACCGCGTCTACCAGGTCAGCCCGGCGGCCCGGGGCCACATGCCCGGAGGCGGCGTGCAGCGACGCCCGGGCCGTCCCGCCCGCGCGCTGCGAGACCTCGGCCGCGGCCACCGTATGGTCGCCGTCCTTGATTTCGACGCGCCGGGCGTCCTCGGGATCGGTCATGGAACACCTCCTTAAAAGGGTTGTTGCCATACCGCTGCCCGGTGCTAGGCCCGCGAAACCGCCCGCCCGGACAGCGAGCGGAGCTTCGCGCCCACCGCTCCCGGCGAGCGTTCGGGAAGCTCGGCGTTCGGCTTGATCAGCAGCGTGGTCGCGGTCAGCCACAAAGCCGTGAAAATCAGGCTGCCGAGCACGTCGGTCGGGTGATGCTCGCCGCGGTACATCCGGGACAGCGCGATGGCCACCGGCGCCGCGATGGCCAGGGCCACGAACAGCCACCGCCACCAGCCCCGGGTGTGCCCGAGGACCACGATGGCGATCGCGCCGTACAGGCAGGTGGTGGCGGCCACGTGCCCGGATGGGTAGGCCGAGGTGGGCAGGTGCTGGTCGAGATGGTGCACGTAGGGCCGGGGCCGCATGACCACGGCCGCGGCGGCCAGGAACGCGGCCAGTTCCCCGAACATCACGACCACGATGAAGATGACCGGCCGCCAGTGCCGGATGACGGCCAGGAAGATGACGCATGCGGCGACGGCCACGATGAGGATCCCGGTCGTGGCGCAGGCCACGCTGACGTCGTTGCTCCAGCTATTGAGAGCGGGGGTGCGGTGCGCGGCGAACCAGCGCGGGACGGCCGTGTCGCCCAGCCACTTGTCGTGGCTGTACTTCACGACCAGTTCGCCGAAACCGACGATGACACCGAGGATGAGCACCCAGGCGACCGCGAGGCCGGCGGCGGTACGGGCACGGGAACGGGTGTCGGATCTTTTCACGGGGGGCTCCGCCTCTGCTAGATCGAGATCGGCGCGGGCCTCGGGCTCCAGTCCCTCGGCCAGCGGGTCGGTGACCGGCTGGCCCTCGGCCCGCCGGCTCAGTTCGAACGCGAACGCGGTCAGGCCGAGCCAGGTGATACCCAGGGTCCAGCCGCCGAGCACGTCCGACAGGTAGTGCACGCCGAGCAGGATCCGGCTGATGCCGATCAGCGCGACGAGCGTGACGATCACGGTGATGAAGGCGGTCCGCCAGCGGCCGCGGGCCGCGGGCAGGAAGACCAGCAGCACTGCCCCGTAACAGACGATCGAGCCGAGGGAGTGCCCGCTGGGGAAGCTGTTCCCGCCGCCGTGCGCGATGGGGTGCGCCACCACCGGGCGCAGCCGTCCGACCAGGTCCTTCAGGATCGGGTCCAGGACCAGCGCGCCCGCGCCGGTGACCAGCAGGTAGCCAGCCAGCCGCCAGCGGCGCCGGAAGGCCAGGAAGGCCGCCGAGACCCCGATGATCGTCCACAGCACGCCGTCGCTGCCCAGCCAGGTGACCGCCTTGACCACCGACACCAGGGCGGGATGCCCGGCGATGAGGGCGTTGATCCGGGCGGCGGCGCTGTGGTCGGCGGACTCCAGCGGGTGCCACTGCAGGCGGACCAGGATGAGCAGGATGGTGAAGACCAGCGCGGCGCCGGTCACCACGAGCAGCGGGGTGAGGCTGCGGTGTCCGGGCTCGTGCCCGTGGGGGGGCCGGCGGCCGAGGGTGTGAGCCGACATGGCCGCCAAGTGCCCGCCGCGCCCGCGTTCATGCATGGAGGTCCGCCCGGAAGGCCGGCTCAGCCGAAGAAATACACCCGGAGGGCCAGGATGATGGCGACGAGCACGATGCAGAACACGCACTTGACGGCCAGGCCCCGCTCGTAGCGGACCGCGTCGCCGACCTCATCCTCGAAGACCTGCACCTGCTCCGCCGTGACCGGGCCGCCCGCGACCGGCCCGCCCGCGACCGGCCCGCCCGCGACCGGCCCGCCCGCGACCGGCTGCCGCCCGCTCATGTCGGGACCACCATTTTCCCGGTCTTCTCGGTCTTGTCCCAGGTGGCCTCGGCGTGCCGGAGTTCCTTGATGTAGGCGGCGGTGGTGATCGCGCACAGCAAGGGCCCGTAACCGCCGACGTACACGAACAGCGGGCCCAGGAAGCGGCCGAACCGGCGGGACTCGGCGACCTTGCCCAGGAAGGCCACGCCCATGCAGGCCGCGAGCCAGACGTAGGTGAACAGCTCTATTCCGCGAACCCAGCCCAGGGTGACCGCGACACCGGCGGCGGTGGCGAGCTCGTGGCCGAGCCAGCTCACCGGGCCGGGCAGCACGGCGGCGACCAGGATGGTCACGTTGACCAGGCCCGGGAACAGCAGCGCTTCCTTCCAGGTGTGCCGGCCGATGTCCGGGTCGATGAGCAGTGTGAAAGACGTGATGAAGATGTACGTGACCACGTTGGTCAGCCACAGCACGTGAAAGGCGGCCCAGGCCAGCTGGTAGTCGATGAAGAACAGGATGACCAGGGATCCCGAGGCCAGCAGCATGAACACCGGCAGCAGCAGCAGGCAGAACCAGAGCAGGCCGAAGCTGAAGCTGCCCAGCCGGTTATTGGGCTGCGGCCGGAACCAGACGCTCTTGAACCGCCGGGTGACCTGGACGTTGCCCCGGGCCCAGCGCAGCCGCTGCTTCCACAGCGCCACGATGCTGCCCGGCTCTTCCGCCCATACGGTGGCGTGCGGCTCGAAGATGACCCTCCGTCCCCCCTTCTGGGTCTCGAACGTGGTCACCGTGTCCTCGGCCAGGGTGGTCGTGTCGACCCGGCCGCCGATCGCCTCGACGTTGACCCGCGAGTGCAGCTGTGCGCCCCCGGCCAGGCAGGCGATCACGCCGAGCACCTCCTGGCTCCGCCGGGCCGCCGCCTGGGCGGTGATGTACTCGTAGCCGATGAACCTGGTCATGTAATTGCCCGGCCGGCTGCCCTCCTTGATGTACGCGGTGACCGAGCCGACCCCGGGATCCGCCAGGTGCCTGGTCATCCGGCGCAGCGAGCTGCGCTCGTAGATGACGTCAGAGTCCATGATCAGGATGGCCTGCATCCAGTCGTCGGCCAGGATCTCCGCCAGGCCGTGGTTCAGGGTGGCAGCCTTGCCCTCACCGCCCTTGTCGCGGCGCAGATGGATGACATTCCCCGGGTACTGCGCCGCCTTGGCCAGCACGACGTCCGGGGTGGCGTCGGTGCTGGCGTCGTCCACGACATAGATCCGCAGGCGTTCGCGCGGATAGTCGAGCAGCATGAGGCGGTCGATCGAGGTGCCGATGACCGCTTCCTCGTTCCACGCCGGGATGAGAATGGCGGTACGCGGGAAAAAGGGCCGGCATTTCCCGTAGTGCAGCCGTCGGAAGTGCACGCCGACCAGGAGGAACTGGTAGTTGGCCACCAGCAGCGGAACCGCTCCGAGGATCACGAAGGCCACCAGCAGGGACTTGAAAGCAAGCAGGAGGTCCGTCATCGGCGCATCGCCCCGCTGACCGCGAAGTCCAGGATGGCCGGGACCCGCTGGTAGCGCCCGACGGTCGCGCAGTCGTGGCTGTCGGTGCTGGCCACCAGGAGCACCCCGGCCGCGGCCAGGGCCCGGATCGTGCGCGGCGAGGGGCAGGCCCACTTCTCGTTGACCTCGACCCGTGCCCCGGCCCGGGAGCAGGCCACGGCCAGGTGGTCCAGGGCCGCGCCGGGCACGTCCGCCTCGTCCAGGCCCATCTTGGGCAGCAGGCTGAACAGGTGGGCCAGCTGGGGACGCGCGGCCCGCTCCAGGGCGGCCCGCTCCAGGGCGGCCCGGGTGGCCACGATGAGGCCGTCAATGACATCGGCCGCGGAGCAGTGGCGGCGCTCCAGCGCGTCGCGCATGTCCTGCGGGGGCACCGGGCCGTGGTCGCCTGGGTACTGGTGGTCGGCGATCAGCACCCGGCCCACCCCGCGCAGCGACGGGGGCAGGTCCAGTTCACCGGCGCGGTTGAGGATCTTCGCTTCCACCCCGGCCAGCACCTGGAGCCCGGGCCCGGGCTCCAGCTCACGCACCGCGGCCACGAAATCCGGGACCCAGGGTGAGCCCTGGCGCACGTGGTCGGCGAGGACGATGACCCGCAGGCCGCGCTCCCGCGCCGCGCGGACGTTCTCGGCCACGGTGCTGACCGCGTCGTCGGAAAAGGTCGAGTGGACGTGGTGGTCCTCGTCCAGGGCGACCAGACCGGGGGCCGCCGGACCGCCGGGGCCCGGACGCCCGCCGGGGCCGGGACGCCCGGCAGGTGTGCTCACGTAGCGACCTTCTGCACTTCGCTCAGGTCCATGAAGCGCTCGTCCAGGAAGCGGACCATGGCCACCTCGCGGAAGTCCACGTGGCCCGGGACCGGGCGGCCACGCAGCGCGTCCAGGGCCAGCCTCGGCATGTCCACCCCGCTGGCCATGGTCAGCGGCAGTGCGCCGGGGGCACGCGGATTCACCTCGAGCAAGGACGCCCGGCCGGCCACGTCCCGCCGGGCCTGGACGTTGGCGATGTAGGTGAGGCCGGTGAGGCTGGCCACGGTAGCCCCGAACCGCTCCAGTTCCGGGTCGTGAATGGTCCTCCCGGCCACCGAGACACCCGAGTCCACCCGGGCGCGGACCCGGGGCACCGCCGCGATCACGTGGCTGCGGGTGTCGCAGAGCACGTCGATCGAGTACTCCTCGCCCGGGAGGTACTCCTGGACGATGAACTCCGCGGACCGTTCCAGCGCACCCAGTTCCCGGGCGGAGGCCAGCACGGAGATATCCCGGGAGCCGCTTCCGGTGCGCGGCTTGAGCACGACCGGGTAGTCCCACGACTGCGGGTCAAGATTTTCATCGAACGGCTCGGTGCGCGGCACCCGGACCCGGCCTGCGCAGCACCGGGCCAGGGCCAGCTTGTCCAGGGTCAGGTCCAGCGCGCGCTCCGGAGCCAGCATGAGCTCGATCCCGGCCGCGCTGAACTCGGCCCGGGACCGGGCCAGCGGGCGCATCTCAGCGTCCACCGTCGGGATCAGGACGTGCACGCCGAGCGCGACGGCGCGGGCCAGGACGGTGGACGCGAAGTCCGGGTCCAGGCCCGCCGGGATGAGCGTCCGGGCGTCGGGCGGCACCAGGTAGAGCCCGGCGGCCCAGGCATCCATATCCGCGGCCAGCAGCTGCACCGTCGGATCGAGCTCGAGTGACTTGATAACGGACACCGCGGCTGGTCCCCCGGCCCCGGTGACCAGTACCCGGATCTGCTGCTGGCTGAGGTCATGGCGCGGCATCTGGCACCTCCCTGGTGAGTTCCGCGGTGTACACCGGTGCTGGCTCCCGGACCAGATTAGGTACCTGATCATCAGGACGGGGCCGCCTGCGGCGGTCCGGCGCGGCCGCCCAGGCGCCGTTCTCGCCGCGCACGATCCCCTTGGCGGGAGTCAGCTCGTGCTGCCCGGCCACCGCCGCCTCCCGGACCACCTCGAACGGCTCGGCGTAGCGCCCCTTGCAGTAGCGGGACCAGTAGCGCGCGGTCCCCTCGATCAGGTCGGGCTCCATGTAGGCCCGGATCTCCACCTGCGAGGCGAAGGCGTCGATGGCCTCCAGCTTGCGCTCGAGCTGGTCATCGATGTTCACGAACCGGGTAGGCCGGAAGTCCACCGTGGCCGACGGCGACTGGAAGCAGTACACGCGGCCCACCTGGCGCACCGCGACCAGCGCCGCCAGGTGCGTGTTCCGGTGGTCCTGGTGCACGTCGTGCAGGGAGTGCGTGTAGATCACGGTCGGCCGCACGGTCTCGACAATGCCGCTGATCACGCCGATCGTCGGGTCCCCCTCACGGATGCTGGTGTCCTGCAGGTCCTCGTGGTACAAGGTGGCGCCGATGATCTCCGCCGCCTTCAGCGATTCGCTGGCCCGGGTGTCCTCCAGGCCGCCGCGGGCGCCGCGGCTCAGGGTCAGGATCGACACCTCGTGACCCATCCGCCGGTGCATGGCCAGCGTGCCCGCCGCGCCGATCTCGACGTCGTCGGGATGCGCGCCGATGGCCAGCACGCTTTGACGGGCAGCTTCCCGGGCCGCCCGGCCCTTGGCGACCAGGGCGGCCAGGGTCTCGACCAGCTTGTCCGGCGGGACCGGCTTCTCCAGGAACTCGTCGGCCTTATTGCGCAGCGCCCGGACCGCGTAGTCCACCGACGCGTGCGCGGTGTAGACCGCCACGGGCAGCTGCGGGGAGATCTCCCGGATCGCCTCCAGCAGCTCGATCCCGGTCATGCCGGGCATCTCCACGTCGGTCAGCACCAGATCCCAGCGTTCCGCGCGGGCCCGGTCCAGGGCGGCCGCCGGCGCCGCGATGTGCGTGACCTCGAAGCCGCCGCGGTTGCGGAGCACGTGCAGGACGTAAGCCGCGGCTTCGGGGTCGTCCTCGACCACGAGGATCCGGCCCGGCGACTCCGGCTGGCTGACGCTGCTCACCGGGTCGTTCCCGGTGCCTGCGCGTTCAGGTCCATCGACCCCCCGATTTCTGTTAGTAATGATTAGATCACTATACGTAGTTACACATCAGCCGTCACCTCCGTCCCGTTCTCCGCTGGCGCCGCAGAGGCCAGGGCCGGCAGGAAGAGGCTCACCGTCGTGCCGGCCCCCAGGGTGCTGGAGACTTCCACCCGGCCGCCGTGCAGTTCGGCCACCTCCTTGACGATGGACAAGCCCAGGCCCGAGCCGGGGCGTCCCGCCGTGGTGGCGTTAGAGGCTCGGAAAAAGCGCTCGAACAGCCGACCGATCTCGTCGGCAGGTATGCCGATCCCGGAGTCCCGGACGTCGATCCGCCACTCCCCGCCAGCCGGCGTCGCGATCACGTGCACCTGCCCGCGCTCGCTGGTGAACTTGACCGCGTTGGCGATCAGATTGTCGATCACCTGGACCAGCCGGGCCCGGTCGGCCAGCACCGGCGGCCCGTTCGCGGCCGAGCCGTCCACCGCGATGCCCCGCTGGGCCGCCATCGGTGCCGAGGCCTGCACCGCCTCGGACACGAGCTCCGCGACGGGGACCTGCGCCAGCTCCAGCGGGATCATGCCGGCCTCGATCTGGCTCAGCAGCAGCAGATCCCCGACCAGCTTGGTGATCCGCTCGGCATTACGCGCGATGACGTCCAGGAAGCGGGCCGCGGTCGGGGAGAGCTCCTCCTCGTCCCGGATCAGCTCGGCGTAGGACACGATCGAGGTCAGCGGCGAGCGCAGCTCGTGCGACACGGTGGCCAGGAACCGGGTCTTGAGATCGTCGAGCTCCCGCAGCTCCTCGTTTTGCTCGGCGAGCTCGCGCCGCGCGTCCTCGGCCGCGCGCCGCGAGGCAAGCTCGGCTCCCAGCCGGCGATCGTGCTCCTGCTCCTGGGCGGCGCGCTCGGTCATGTCCCAGAGCAGCACCAGGCTGCCCCGGTACTCTGCCTCGGCGAAGACCGGCCAGTAGTCGCATTCCATCGTGCGGCCGTCCGTGCAGGCGAACCGCAGGCCCTCGGCCCGCTGCCGGGCCGTGTGGGGGCCCGCCATCTGGTCCTCCGCCTCCCCCGGATCCGCGAACGTGCGCGCGATCGCGCCCCGCAGCTGCTCCGCGGGAGCCCCGGTGAGCCTGGCCGGCGCGTCCCCGATGCCGAGCAGGTCGCACAGGCTCTGGTTGGCCTGGACGATGATGTTGTTCTCATCGAGCACCAGCACGCCGGGAATGGCCGCCGCGATCAGGCTGTTCAGCCGCTCGGTCTGGTCCGTCAGGTCATGCACCGCGGCCCGCTCGGACGCCAGCAACCGGTCCCGCTCCTGCTCGGCCCGCTTGCGGGCGGTCACGTTGGTGAGCGCGACCATGAATCCGCGGGGCAGGTCCGCCTGATCCGGCACGGAAGTGACCGCGGCGTGCACCCACAGCGGCTCGCCGGCAGGACGCCGCAGCCGGAAGTCGGTGCGCAGCTCCGAGCCTGCCGCCCGGGCGCGCATCCACTCCCGCCGGACCCGCGGGACGTCCGCAGGGTGCACCGATTCCAGCCAGGGCGTGCCGAGCATGGCCCCCGCCAGCTGGCCGTTCTGCGCGCACCAGCGCTCGTTGACGTATGCGCACGTTCCCGTCTCGTCGGTGCGCGCGATGCCCACCGGGGCCAGCTCGGACAGCATCCGCACCCGGGCTTCGCTCGCCGCCAGCGCCGCGTTGGCCCGCTCCAGCTCGGTCACGTCGCGCGCGAAGCTGCAGAAGTACGTCTGGCCGCCCACCACGAGGGGCAGTGGGGTCAGCTCCACCGTCCGTTCGGTGCCGTCGCCGCGCAGGATGGGCAGGTGAATCCGGCCGGTGTACTTCCCTGGGTCCCGACTGCGGAGGAACTCCCCGGTCGACTCCAGGAACTCCGGCCGGTTGCGTTCGGGGATGAGCAGGTCCCCCATGCCCTGGCCGATCACGTCGGCGCGCCGCCGCCCGTACAGCCGTTCCGCGGCCGGGTTGAAGGCCACGATCTTCCGAGCCGCGTCGGCCATGACCACGGCGTCCGGCGCCGCGCCGATCACCGCGTCAGTGACGGCCCTGCGTTCCGCCATCTCCCTGGTGTCCTCGACCCGGCGGATCCGGGACGCGATGATCGTGGCCAGCGCGCGGGCGGTGGACTGCCACTCGGCAGGCCACCCGGACCGCTCCGCCACCAGGATGAGAGCACACGGACAGGAGTCACCGGGCAGCCGGGCGATGCCGATCAGCGCCCCGTCCTGGTGCCCGGCGGCGCCGGGCCCAGGCCGGGTCACCCGGCCCTGGAAACATCCCCCGGCGGAGACGACCTCGGCGTGGCCGTCCAGCAGCGCGACGATCTGCACCATCAGGGCAGGATCAACCGCAGCCTGCGGGTGAGCGGCGATGACCGCAGGCTCCCCCGGCGCCAGCAGCCGGAGCGCGAGAGCGACCCGGCCGCCGAATCCGGCCAGGCAGCGCCGGAGCAGTTCGGGCAGGCCCTGGTCAGGCGCTACGCCCTCCTGGCTCACTGCCTGACTGACCGCGAACTCGAGGAGATCAAACGGTGAGACGTGGCCGCCAGACGCCACCGCAGCCCGCGAGGTCGCTCGGGACACCCCCATATGCGAGCGCTCCCCTCCTTAGAGTAATCATTTGATTACTCTACGCACATCATACCCAGCGCGGCCATCCCCAGCCAGACCTGGTCAGGCGTATCGGCCAGGTCCGTGGGGCCGGGAACAGTGGCCAGCACCCGGCGGTTGGCCGGTTACAGGGAATCCCGGCCCGGCGCGCAGACACGGGCGGCCGGACACGGGCGGCCAGACACGGGCGGCCGGACACGGGCAGCCGGACACGGGCGGCCGGACACGGGCAGCCGGACACGGGCAGCCGGACACGGGCAGCCAGACACGGGCAGCCAGACACGGGCAGCCAGACACGCAAGGGAGTGCGCGGAATGTCTCAGCAGGCGCGTGACCACCTCGGACGGTTCGGGATCTGGCGGGGCGAGCGCCAGGTCACGCCGGACCTGGCTGCGACGATCGAGGATCTCGGGTTCGGTGCGCTATGGCTGGGCTCCGCCAGCGGGGACCTGGCCGCAGCCGAGGAGTTCCTGGCCGCGACGACCACCCTGGTCGTGGCCACCGGCATCGTCAACATGTGGCAGTACCAGGCCCGCGAGGTCGCGGCGGCGTTCCAGCGGGTCGAAGAGCGCTTTCCGGGACGGTTCCTGCTGGGCGTGGGCGCCGGCCACCCCGAGATGGTCCAGCAGTACGCCAGGCCTTACGACACACTCGCCCGCTACGTCAACTCCCTGCTGGGTAACGGCGTCCCGGCGGGCAGCCTGGTCCTGGCCGCACTCGGCCCGAAGGTGCTGCGGTTGGCCGCCGAGCGTACCGCCGGCGCCCACCCCTACCTGGTA
Source organism: uncultured Actinomycetes bacterium (assembly GCA_963770545.1). Taxonomy (GTDB): domain Bacteria; phylum Actinomycetota; class Actinomycetes; order Streptosporangiales; family Streptosporangiaceae; genus RYN-230. The sequence continues at coordinate 88,247 of CAVYQF010000002.1, forward strand.
CCTCCCGACTACACCGGACAGGCCAGGAAGATCCTCGGCCCGGGGCCGCTGCTGGCCCCAGAGCAGAAGGTGGTCCTCAGCACCGACCCCGGTCAGGCGCGCGCGATAGGCCGTCCGCGGGTGGAAAAGCCGTATCTGGGGCTGGCCAATTACACCGCCAACCTGCGCCGCCTGGGCTGGACGGATGCGGACCTGAGCGGCGGCGGCAGCGACGCCCTGATCGATGCACTGGTCGCGCACGGCAGCGCGGCCCAGGTGGTAGCGCGCCTGACCGAGCACCTCGACGCCGGGGCCGATCACGTGAGCATCCAGTTGCTGACCGCGCCGGGAGCCGGCCCGGCCGACGGTTACCGGGAGCTAGCCCAGACCATCGGGCTCCGGTGAAGCTTTATGTGTGCGGCGCGCCGGGCTCAGGGTGCGCCGGGCTAGGGCGCGGCGGGATCAGCCGGGCGGTCCTTCCTGGGCAGCTTGCTGACCACCGCCTGATAGGAGGCGTCCAGCGCCTCCAGGAGTTCGCTGTCCGGGATCACCCTGCCGATCCGCAGGCGGTTCCAGCCGAATCGGCCAATATAGGGCATGACCGACGCGTCGTCCGGATAACGCAGCAGCCATTCATCGGCCGCCTCTCTTGTCGCACCGCATTTGAGCCCGATTGTGGCCGGCTGCCCGGGTGGCGTCCCGGCGCCGAGGAAGGCGAAAATCTTGCCGCCCACCTTGGCGACGGTGTCGCCCTCCCAGGGTTCGTCTTCCCGGGCCCCGGGCTTCTCCAGGCAGCGCGCCAGCAGTTCATCCCTGGTCACGGCCACCGTCCCCCGTTCCGCATCATCGCCTCACTCATGTCATCGCCTGAGGCCGGCTGGGTCGGACACCGGCCCGGGATCCGGGCCGGCTGGGCTGGCCGCCGGCCAGGAACCCTGCTATTTCCCGAAAATGGTCACAGTTTGGTACGTGCCCCTCTCCTGAAGGTTTCCTGAGGGTATAGATATCCCTGGGATTGGCCAGATCTGGCCTCCCGACGGGGCCTCAACGACAGCACAGACAGGGGAGCCATGTCCAGAACCAGGACGTTCATCGCGGTCACCGCCGCGGGTGCGGCGGTGACCGCGATGAGCTGCACGTCGATCGTGGGCGCCAGCGGATTAGCCAGCGCAGCGCCCACCCCGGGGGTGGCCCGGATCCCGGGCAGCGCCGTCCCGTTCACCAGCCAGCTCCGGGCCGCCGGCACCGTGGCCGCCAGCCAGAAGCTGTCGGTCCAGGTCTGGCTCCGGCCGCAGGTGGCGGCGGCGCAGCGCTTCGCCGCCGCGGTGAGCACGCCGGGCAGCGCGTCGTTTCATCAGTACCTGAGCCCGAAGGCGTACGCGGCCCGGTTCGGTGCCCCGGCGGCGGAAGCGGCCACCGTTGAGTCGTGGCTGCGCTCTGCGGGTTTTACCGGCGTGAAGGCCAGCCCGCTGCGCTCCTACGTCCGCGCGACTGGTGCTGCTTCGGCGATCAACGCGGCTTTCCACACGACGCTCCGGCTGTATCACGCGACGGCGGCGGTCAACGCCGGGCGGTTTCCGTTGCGCGCCAACAGCACCCCGGTCTCCGTCCCGGGCTCGCTGTCCGGGAAGGTGCTGGGGGTGACCGGCCTGGACAACGCCGCGCCCATCCTGCCCCTGCAGCGGCAGAGCGATACGGCCCTCGGCAAGAAGACTCCTCCGCTGGCCGCGAGCAAGGTCAAGTCGGTGCCCTGCTCGTACTACTACGGCGAGCACGTCGTCACTGGCCTGCCCAAGCAGTTCGGCACCACGTCGTTCCCGACGGACAACTGCGGCTATAGCGGCACCCAGTTCCGGAAGGCGTACGGGGCCTCGACCACGGACATCGGCACCGGCCAGACGACCGCCCTGGTGGAATTGGGCCTGACCCCGGACATGTTCCGCACCCTGAAGGACTACGCCAGGAAGAACGGCGTGCCCGCCCCGTCCGCCGGCCGGTACACGGAGCTGTCCCTCGGCCGGGGCAGTGCCTGCGGGGACCCGTTCGACATTGAGGAACAGCTCGACGTGGAGGCGTCCTACGACATGGCCCCGGCGGCGAGCCAACTGGTGGTCGGCGGCGACAGTTGCAACCAGGGTGACTTCGGGCTGCAGGGCCTGTTCAACGCGGACCTGGCGGTGCTCGGAACCGGCAGCCATCCGCTGGCCACGGTCGCGTCCAACTCGTGGGGCAGCGGGGATGAATCGCAGCCGGCCGCGATCACGAACATCGAGGACGCAGTCCTGGTGCAGGCCGCGGCCGAGGGCGTCGGCATGTACTTCTCGTCCGGCGATGGATCCGGCGTATACGAGCCGGCCAGCGACCCGAACGCCATCGCGGTCGGCGGGACCACGCTGGGCATCGGCAAGGGCGGCAGCCGGCTGTTCGAGACCGGCTGGTCAGACGGGATATCCCTGCTGAACCGCAAGCACTGGGTCTTCCTGGGCGAATATGGCGCCGCAGGCGGCGGTCCCAGCCTGATCTGGACGGAGCCGGCCTACCAGGACAGCGTGGTGCCTGCCGCCCTCACTGTCCCCCCCGGTAACCGGGGTGGCGTCGTCCGTTCAGTGCCGGATATCAGCGCCGACGCTGATCCGTTCACCGGGTTCGCGGTGGGCTACCTCACCTTCCACAAGAAGCACCACAAGCCACCGACCTACAGCCAGTTCTCGGTCGGCGGCACGAGCGTGTCCTCGCCGCTGGTGGCCGGGATGGTGACCGCGGCCCAGCAGGGCCAGGCCGCCTCGTTCGGCTTCGTCAACCCAGCGCTTTACCAGCTGGCCGGCAGCGGCGCGCTGAACGACACGCTCCCGGTGACCAGCAGCAGCCCGGCGGCCTACCGCGGGGTGGCGTGCTCGCCGCACGACTGCGGCATCTGGGCGCTGACCACCTTTGATGACCAGAGCTCCAAGATGTTCGGCTACTCCGGGCAGGTGACGCTGCCTGGTTACGACAACATGAGCGGGGTCGGCACCCCGGCCGGGCAGGCGTTCATCGCCGGCCTGCGGTCGATCGAGGGGTGAGCCCCGGGAATCGAGGGGTGAGCCCCAGAATGGGGCGGTAACCCGGCCAGTCCGGCCCGGCACGCCAGCATGGGTGCCGGGCCGGCCTACGCCTGCGCGGGTGCTGTGCGGCCGGGGTCGTCAGGGGATGACCAGGACCTTGCCGCCGGACCCCTGCTCCACGGCCTCGTGCGCCGCGACGATCTCGTCCAGGGGAAACCTATGCTCCGGCAGCTCGGTCAGCGCGCCTGCCCGCAGCGCGGTGCCGATATCGGCGATCCCCTGATCCCTGGCGGGCTGAGGCATCGTATAGAGCAGCATGAACCGGAGCACGACATTAGCGTTCATGCAGGCCCGGACGGGCAGAACCGGGTCCTGAGGCTCAGCGGCGTAGCAGGCCACCACCGTGCCTGGCCGGGAGATGGCCAGGTCCAGCGGCAGGTTCGCGCCGAGCGCCACCTCGACGATCCGGTTGACCGGCCCGACCGCGGCGGTGATCTGGCTGGCAGCGTCGGGGTCCCGGTAGTTCACCACATGAGCGGCCCCGGCCAGCCGGGCCAGCTCGGCTTTGGCCGGGCCGCTGACCGTTGACGCCAGGCGGGCGGCTCCGCCCCAGGCGGCCAACTCGAGGGAGAAATGCCCGACCGCGCCGGCCCCGCCGGCCACCAGCACGGTGGCGTCCTTGACCGGCCCGTCGGCGAAGACCAGGTGGTGGGCGGTCAGGGCTGGCACGCCCAGGCTGGCTCCGAGTTCCAGGGACACGCCGTCCGGCAGTGGCACCGCGTGATTCTCCGGGACCACGGTCCACTCGGCAGCGGTGCCCCAGCGGCGCCCGGCGGCGGCGAGATACATCCAGACCCGCTGGCCGATCCGGTCCGCCGGCCCGCCCGGGCCGACCGCGTCGATCACCCCGGAGCCGTCCTGATGCGGGATCTGGAAGCCGTCGATGGGCCGCGGGGTCAGCCCGGCGCGGCTCTTGACGTCGGTGGGGTTGATCCCCGAGACGTTCACCCGGACCCGGACCTCGCCCGGACCCGGTTCCGGCCGCTCGATATCCACCACCCGGAGCACCTCGGCCGCTGGGCCGGTGCGGTCATAGACAGCCGCTCTCACCGTGTACCCCTCACTCCTGGGGCCCGCTCGGGCGCCGGTCATACGGTAATCGCCTTACCATCCCTGCCGCGCCCCAAACGCCCCGCGGGCGGGGACGCGATCGCGTCCCCGCCCGCGGGGTAGTTCCGTCACGGCGAGCCCGGCCCGGCCGGTGCCGCCATGTGTTGCTGTGCTCAGGCCTTGAGGACAGCCTCGATCTCGAGCTGGATGCCGATCTTGTCGCTCACGACCACGCCGCCGGTCTCCATCGGTGCGCTGAAGTTCACGCCGAAGTCGCGGCGGTTGATCTCCGCGGTGGCGGTGAAGCCGGCCCGCGTGCCGCCGAAGGGGTCCGGCCCGAAGCCGTTGAGCTCCAGGGTCAGCGGGACCTCCTTGGTGTTGTCCTTGAGGGTCAGCTCCCCGTCCAGGATGTAGTGGTCACCCTCGGCCCGCAGGCCGGTGGAGCGGTAGGTCATCGTGGTGTACTTGTCGACCTCGAAGAAGTCGGCGGACCGGATGTGCTGGTCACGCTGCTCATTGCCGGTGTTGATCGAGGTCAGGTCGATGGTGGCGGTCACCGACGAGTCCAGCAGCTTCTCGCCCGTGACGAGCTCGCCGGAGAAGACCGTGAACCGGCCGCGGACCTTGCTGACCATCATGTGCCGCGCGGTGAAGCCGACCTCGGAGTGGACCGGGTCGATCTCCCACGTACCGGCGACGTAACCCGGGATGGTGCCGGCTTCGGTGTTAGCCGTCATGGGGATACTCCTGTCGTTCATAGTGGCCTGATTCATATTTGAATACTCAACGAGTATCACGTTGAGTCTAGCGTTGTCAAGCGTTCAACTATTCCGGGTATGCTGGTGTCATGAACGATCCTGGAACGCGCTGGCTGAGCGCCCGCGAGCAGCAAACCTGGCGGGACACCATCCAGGCCTGGCAGTGGCTGCTGGCTGCGGTCGACGCCCAGCTCCAGCGGGATTCCGGGATGCCGCTCGCATATTACGAGATCCTGGTACGGCTGTCCGAGGCGCCAGACCACTCACTGCGCATGACCCAGCTCGCCGAGGCATCCTCATCGAGCAAGAGCCGCCTGTCGCACGCCGTGGCCCGGCTGGAGGAGCGCGGCTGGGTCCGCCGGGCGGATTGCCCGACCGACCGCCGCGGGCAGGTTGCCACGCTCACCGAGCAGGGTTTTGCCGCGCTCAGCACGGCCGCGCCCGGCCATGTCGAGCAGGTCCGCAAGGTCCTGTTCGACGCGCTCACCGCGGAGCAGCTCCGGCAGCTGGACGAGATCAGCACCGCGATCCTGGCCCAGGCGGCCAGTACCCCGACGGACTCGGAGGGCTGTCCCGCCGCGTGATCTGCGGGCGCCCTCACTACACTCGGCCTCTATGGAGAAGCGCATTCTGGGCAGGACAGGCAGGGCCGTTTCGGTGGTCGGACTGGGCACCTGGCAGCTGGGAGCCGACTGGGGTGATGTAGCCGAGAAGGATGCGCTGGCCGTGCTCGAGGCGGCCGCGGCGACCGGGACCACGTTCCTGGACACCGCCGACGTGTACGGAGACGGGCGCAGCGAGCAGATCATCGGCCAGTTCCTGGCGAGCAATCCGGGGGCGGAGTTCACCGTGGCCACCAAGATGGGCCGCCGGGTCGCGCAGGATCCCCAGTTCTACACCCTGGACAACTTCCGCGCGTGGACCGACCGGTCCCGCGCCAACCTGGGCACGGACCGGCTCGACCTGGTGCAGCTGCACTGTCCGCCGACGCCGGTCTTCTCGTCCGCCGCGGTCTACGACGCCCTCGACACCCTGGTCGCCGAGCAGCGCATCGCCGCGTACGGGGTAAGCGTCGAGACCTCCGCGCAAGCGCTGGCCGCGATCGCCCGGCCAGGCACCGCCACCGTGCAGATCATCCTCAATGTGTTCCGGCGCAAGCCCCTGGACGAGGTGCTGCCCGCGGCCCGCGCCGCCGGGGTGGGCATCATCGCCCGCGTCCCGCTCGCCTCGGGACTACTGTCCGGCCGCTATACCCATGAGACGTCCTTCGCCGCCGAGGACCACCGCACCTTCAACCGGCACGGCGAGGCCTTCGACGCCGGGGAGACGTTCTCCGGCGTGGACTTCGACACCGGCGTGGATGCCGCCCGGGAGTTCGCTGCCCTGGCCCCGGCCGGCGCCACCCCGGCCCAGGCCGCCCTGCGCTGGGTCATCCAGCAGCCGGGGGTCTCGACCGTGATCCCAGGCGCGCGCAACGCCGTGCAGGCGGAGCAGAATGCGGCCGCGGCCGCGCTGCCGCCGTTCAGTGACGATGACCTCGCGGCGATCGCCGACCTGTACGACCGGCGCATCCGGGCCCAGGTCGCCGACCGCTGGTAAATGTGCTCGCTCCGGGGGGCGGGACTATCGAAGCTGTCCGGGTTAGTCAGTCGGGCTGGGTCATGAGGGCGGCGATCGCGGCCGGGCCCGGGCCGGGCTCGTCGGCCAGTGCCTCGACCACCGCAGCCCGGTCCTCATCGCTGCGGTTCTGGTTCAGCTTGTGCTTGGCCTCCACCGTGGCGATGGCCAGCTCTATCCCCACGATCCCCCGGAGCTGGCCGTTGATGTAGTCCGGCGGCGCATCGGTCACGGCCCAGGGCGCAGCCCGGTGCGCTTCATGCCGCTGGGTGAGGCGGGTCACCACGTCGCGCAGCCACTCCGGGTCACGGTGCACGGTCAGCGGCCCGGTGAAGTGAACAGTGACGTAATTCCAGGTGGGCACCGTGCGCACGTGCCGGGCCGTACTCGGGTACCAGGCCGGGGAGATGTAAGCCTGCGGGCCGTGCACGATCGCCAGCGCACTGGACTCCGGGACCACCGACTCCCACTGCGGGTTGGCCAGGGCCAGATGGCCGAGCAGGCGGCCGTGCTCGCCCGTCTCGCGATCCCAGATGATGGGGATGAGACTGGCCACTGGCTTGACCCCATCGAACGTGACCAGGTCGGCCGCGGCAACGGCCGCCACGAACGCAGCGATGTCGGCGGTTTCGGGCGCAGTGAAGTGAGCAGGGAGATACACGCCTATGAGAGTACGCAGCGAGCAGCCAGCCGGACCAGCCCGGTCAGCCCGCCGGACCAGCGGGCCGCCGGACCAGTGAGCCGCCGGATCGGTGAGCCGCCGGATCGGTGAGCCGCCCGACCGGTGAGTCCGCCGGGGCTGCGGCGTCCAAGGTAATGAGACCGCGCGCACACAACAAAGGAGCGACCATGCCAACCCGAGACACCGCCCCGGCCGGCGCGCCCTGCTGGGTCAACCTGCTGACCTCCGACGCCGAACGCAGCCGGGACTTCTACGGCCAGGTGTTCGGCTGGACCTCCACCGAACCCCAGGAGCAGTTCGGCGGCTACTTCAACTTTTCCAAGGATGGCGTCCTGGTCGCGGGCGGCGTGCCCAAGCAGCCGGGCATGGAGGCGCCGGAAAGGTGGACGGTCTACCTGGCCACCGAGGACGCCCAGAAGACGCTCGAGGCCGCAACTGCGCACGGCGGCCAGATCCTGCTGCCCGGCATGGCGGTGGCCGACCTCGGCACGATGGCGATGGTCTCCGACGCGGGCGGGGCCGCGATCGGCGTGTGGCAGCCGGGCCAGCACAAGGGCTTCGGAGTCTTCGGCGAGACAGGCACCCCCGCCTGGTTCGAGGTCTACACCCGGGACTACCCGGCCACCATCGCCTTCTACCAGGACGTGTTCGGCTGGGAAACGGAGACCATGGGCGACACGCCCGAGTTCCGGTACACGATCATGCGGCATGGCGAGGAGCAGCTGGCGGGGATCATGGACGCGTCCGGGTTCCTGCCCGAGGGCGTGCCGGCCCACTGGGCGGTCTACTTCGGCACCGAGGACGCTGACGCCAGCCTGGCCCTGATCACCAGCCTGGGGGGCTCGGTTGTCAGGCCCGCGGAGGACACTCCCTACGGCCGGCTGGCCGAGGCGGCCGATCCGACGGGCGTCCACTTCAAGCTGGTTGCCCCGAACGCGGCCATGCCCGCGCGGTAGTCCTGAACCAGCACACTGAGCCAGCACACTGAGCCAGACACCTGGCCAGCGCAACTGGCCGTCGCATGACGGCGGGGGTTGGCGCCCCGAGGGGCGGCGCCAATCCCCGTCTGGCACATCGTGCTGCGGGTCAGGATGCTGCACGAATCCTTCGCGCAGGACCTGCCTGAGGCGGACCGGTGGCTAATCGTCGCGAGTCAGCGTCCGATCACGCTCGGCGCGAACACGGCGCGGACGGAGACGGCCGCGGCTGCGATCGACGCCATCCTGGCCGCCGCCGCTGCTGTCGACGATCAGGGAGAGATCTTCTCCGGCCAGCCTCGACCGCTGGTGGTGCCACGTTGCCATTCCGGTGTGTTTGTCATCAAAGACCCAGTCACGTTGCTAAATTGGCCCCGGCGGCCTGGGTTCGCTCGGGGGACGCACGAGGATTGGGGACACCGCCATGTCACGCGTAAGCCTGTCTTTCCTGGGCATGCCCGGAATCCGTTCGTGAGCTGCCGTGGCTAGCGGACCTGACCAGCCGCCCGCTGGCCCGCCCCGGCTGGCGGGGACCCTGGCGCGGCACCGCTGGGCCGCCGCCGCGGGCATGACCGCCACCATCGCGGTGGTCGCCGGGGGCGGTTTGGTCCTGGCCCTGCACGACAGCGCTGCGGCACCGCCGAAGGAGTGCGGTCTGGTGCCCTGTGCCGCGGCGCTGCCCGCGTCGGTGCAGTCCCGCGGGAATGAGTCAGCCAGCGCATCCGCCACGGCCGCCCAGCGCGCCTCAACCCCGCCCGGGCCGGCGCACTCCCCCACGTCTCCCGCCCCGTCGGCGACGGCTCCGGGGGCTTCTGCCCCAGAGGCTTCTGCCCCAGAGGCCACGGCTCCCGCGGCGGCTACCCCACGGGCCACTCCCTCGGTGGCGGCCCCGGCGGCCGCTGCACCGCAAGCGGCGGCCCCGCCGGATCAGCCCGTCTCCGCCGGACGGGTCTTCATGCCGGACCCCCGTTTCTCCTGTACGACAGTGATCGCCTTCCTGGCCGGGGACACCCTCAGCCCGGTCCGGTGCAGGTTCACTGATTCCGCCTCCCACCAGCACAGCCGGGACCGGTCAAGTCACCTTGGCTCCGGGGCCGCCAGAGAGAACACCAGCCGCGCAGGTGGCCAGCCGGGATCCGGACCGGGTGGCCACGGTGACTGGCAGGGCAGCTGGCTGCGTGGGCTCAGCGGGGGCTGGCCCGGTACCGGCTGGTCGGGTACCGGCTGGTCGGGTACCGGCTGGCCCGGTGCCGGCTGGTCGGCCGGCGGCTGGTCCGGGCGGCACGGCGGCTGGCCTCGTGGCCGGTGACCGTGCCCCAGGTGCCCCGCGGCGCCCGGTAGGGTTCCTCCCATGACTGACCGGGATGCCCTCGAAGCCCTCACCTCCCAGGAACTTCACGACCGCGCCGTGCACCGGGCGGTGCGGCATCTGGATGTCGGATTCCTGTGGCAGCTGCTGCGGGAAATCCCGGAGGGCGAGGCGGTCGCCGGGCACCTGGACCAGACCGCGGCCGACGCCACCCAGCTGTCCGCGGTGATCGACGATGCCTTCGGCCACGAGAACCCCGACGTGGCGGACGCACTGCGCCCGCTGTACCTGGACTACCTGGAGAAGCACGGCGGTTGAGCCACGAAGTCAGGCCGGGGGGCCGCCCGTCGGCGGGGGCAGCGGTGCGCCAGTAGAACCAGGCGGGATCTGGCGGCTGGCCGACGCCCAGCCACTTCCCGCCGCGCCGCGGTGCAGGATCTGATTGAGCGCGCCCTCGACGCTGCCGTCCTCGTTCACCAGCCGGCGGACCACATAGATGAGCGCGGGGATGGCCCAGAAGTCACCACAGACCCACAGGATCGCCGCCCCGATCTCCTGGTCGGCGTACGGCGGCAGGGTGACCCCGCGCACGTGGTCGTACACCGAGTACCAGGAGGCCTGGGAGAAGATGCTCATCGCCATGGCCAGCATCCACATGACCAGGTTGGTCCCGATCAGGGCGATCGCCTGGGAGACCAGCGGCATCCGGCGCTGGAATGGTGGTGACGGGATGAACTGCAGCCAGAACAGCACCCCGGCCAGGAAAAAACTCGCGTGCATGACCCAGATGTGCACGACCTGATTCCGCTGCGCGAGATCGAACAACACGGGAAGGTGCCAGGCCAGCATCACGGCGGAGAAGAGGATCACCGAGACCCAGGGTCTCAGGAGGAAACCCGCGATGGCGCGGAGCGGGCGCGACCAGCGGTCCCGCAGCACCGCCGCGGTCGCGGTCCGGCCCGTCCGGCCAGGCAGCCCATCGAGCAGCGGCTGCCAGGGGGCCCCCGCCACGACCAGCGTGGGCGCGGCGAACATGAGCAGCAGGTGCTGGAGCATGTGCACGAAGAAGTAGTCGTCGGCCCAGTAATCGACGGGTGATTCGACCGCGATGAGCAGGACGGCGAGACCGGCGTAGAACCAGAGCGAACGCAGTCTGCGCTGGCGGGTCCGCTCTGGCCGGGACCGCCGGGCCAGCCGGGCCAGCCCGGTCTCGTGCCAGGCGACCAGGATCAGCACCACGATGAGGAACGGGTCGAAAGACCAGTGATCGACGAGGTAGCTCACGGCATCACCTCACGAGGACGAGCCGTAGGGAATGGCCACGTTGATGACCTGCGAGCGGTCCCAGAGGGAACCTCCGGAAGACAGGGTCCAGACGGACAGCTGGCGGCCCCGGGCGGTCAGGGCCTCGAAGCCTCGCGGGGCCGCGGCCAGGGTGGCCCCGCCATCCGGGACGGACGACGCCCCGGCCGGCAGGGCGGGCAGGGACCGCCAGGCCGCGCCGGGCCCGCTGACGAACACGGCCCGGCCGCCGGACAGCAGGATACCCAGTGAGCCACCACCCGGCGAGCCGGTCCCGGGCGTGCTGTTACCGAAGGCCGCTGAGAGCGGCCTCGCCGGGCCGGCCTGATAGGGCTCGGACAGGCTCCATGAGGTGCCGTCCTGGTTGGACCAGGCGCCGAGCAGGCGTGCGGCCGCTCCGCGGCCCACGGCCAGCAGCGCGGCCACGGTACGGCCCGCCTGGGCCATCTGGAGGACCTCGACGTCCCGCCGGGCGAGCGCGGCGGGCAGCACCGGACCGGTCCGGGACCAGCGGCCGCCGGCCAGCCGGAAGATTCCCGCCTGCCCTTCCCGGGCGCACGTTCCCGCTACCAGCGGCGCACCCGACGGGCTGTAGGCGACGGAGGTGAACCGGCCTGGGTGGCAGCCGCGGCCTGCCGCCGCGGCCACAGCGTGCTCGCTGGCCAGCGTGGTCCAGGCGGCCCCTGCGTGCGCCCTGAGCTCCACGTCGCCGGCCCGGGTCAGCGCGATCAGCCTGCCGTCCGGCGCGGCGGCCAGCGCATCCGCGTATCCCGCGAGCGGGGCGTCCAGGAGGCCGGCCTGGGCCCACTTCGCGCCGTTGTCGCTACTGCTGGCCACCGGGGAGAAGGACAGGTCCTGGCTGGGCCGGATCGCAGCGGCCAGGGCGGGACCGCCTTCAGCCGCCACCGTGATCCCGCCGTTGCTGGCCGCGCCCAGCGGCGTCGCCAGTTTCCAGGCCCTGGCCTGGCCGGGGCGGACGAACACCTGCCAGAAGTTGTTGTGCTGGGTGGCGGACCCGCCCATGACGAGCACAGCCCAGCTGCCGTCTGGGTAGCCGGCGGAGGTGGCCAGGGACAGGCGGACGAGCGGGGCGGACGGAGTCGCCTGGCCGGCGTGCGTACTGCCGCAACTGGCCAGCCCGGCCGCCGTGACGGCGGCCAGGACAGCCGCGCCTGCACCGCGCCGGGGCCAGGCGATCACGAGGAGCCCAGGGTCTGCTGGGCCGCGGCGGAGAGCTCACTCGCGAAGGACGCCTGGGTACTCGACGTACCTGGCCCGGGAGCAAAATTGAGCTCGGTGCGGGCGCGGCCTGACCGGTCGATGACGTAGGCGATGTCGCTGTGCCCGATCATCCCTCCCGCGGGAAGGATCTGGGCCGCGATTCCGTACTGCCGCCATACCTTCGTGAGCTGGACGACGCTGCCGGTGAGGTACTGCCAGTTGGGCAGGGTGCTCATGTGCTCCTGCCGGTCGAAGGCCGCGGTGTACTCGGGCTGGGTGTAGACGGGGTTGGTGACCACGGCGACCAGTTCCACCTGCCGGGACCGCCCGCCCAGCAACTGATCCGCCTGCCGGAACTCCTGCGCGATCAGGGGACAGTCCGACGTGCACACCGGGTCGAGGAAGGTCAGCAGGACCACCTTCCCGTGCAGGCTGGCCAGGCTGACCGTCTGCCCGTGCTGGTTGATCAGCGTGAACGCGGGGGCCTTGAAGTCCAGCGGTGCGCTCGACCCGTCGATTGCCTGGGCGAGGATCGGCGAGGCACTGGCGCTGGCCGACGCCGCCGCCAGCGGGATGACGCCGATGATGGCCATGCCGAGTGCGCCGATGGCCCCCAGGGTTCGCGGACTGGCGTTGCTGATGAGAGCGGCCAGGCGCCGCGGGCGCAGCCGGTCCCGCCAGTCCCGCTCCGGCCCGGCCGGGGTGATCGGCCCGGGCGCACCGGCTGCCGCCGGGGTGGCCACGTCGGAACCCCCAAGCACGGCCGCATCGGCCGCTGAGGCTGGGGCTGGGGCTGGCGCTGGCGCTGGGGCTGGCCTGGCTGGCGCTGGGGCTGGCGCTGGGGCTGGGGCTGCGGCGGGCCCTCCTGCGGGGGCTGGCGCCTCAGCTAGAGCCGGCGCCTCGGCCAGGGCCGGCGCTTTAGCCAGGGCCAGATAACCGCCTACGGCCACCACCGCGAACGGGATCATGCTGTTGGGGTCCGTGCCGAGCCCGCCGAACACCCCCAGGTCCTGAACCAGAACCCAGACCGCGGCGCAGAGGATCAGCAGCAGGCCGATCGCAGGCCGCAGTACCACACGCCGCCCGCTGGCCAGGGCCAGGCCGGTGGCGGCCATCGCCACCACCAGGACCAGGTTGACCGCGAAACCGTGCCCGGCGGCGAAGGTCCCAAACGCGTTCACCAGCGACGACAGGAAGTGGGGCTGGGAGGCCTGCGCCATGCTCTGGACCATGCTGGCCAGGTGGCCGGGCTTTCCGCCCACCGTGCCCGACCAGAACCCGTTACCCGGCCACGCCTGCAGCAGCGCCATCCCGGCCAGGAACAGGCCGGTGCCGCCCAGCACCACCCGGCCGAGCCGCGACCCGGCCCAGGCCCGGTCGGGCAGCGCGACGAGCCCCCCGGCCACGGCGTACAGGAGCGCCGCGCCCGGGGCGCCGAACAGCCAGCTCAGGCCCGGAGCGAAGATGCCGCCGAATGCCTCGCCGAAGATCCACACCACCAGGCCCCAGCCCACGCTGGCCAGGCCGCCGAGCCTGGACCAGGGACCGCGGGCGGCGGTGACCAGCCAGATACCGATCCCGATCTGGATCCAGACCGCCGCGGCGGCCGCGTTGACCGGGTGATACGTCCATCCCCGGGCGGCGAAGTCCACCAGGCCGCGGACCCAGCCTGGCGAGCCGTCCGCCGACGGCTCGGTCACGTTGGTGGCCAGGCCCAGCGGCATGGCGGGCTGCGCCTGGAGCAGGCCGTCCAGGATCCACAGCACGCCGAACCCGATCCGGATGAACTGGCGGCCCCGCGGCTCGGCCGGCCGTTCCCCGGCTGGGGACCCGGACGGGGTCCGGGAACCGGGGACCCATTCGCGGACACTGACCCAGAGCATGGCCAGGAGGAAGAAGATGAGGAGGGCGACGATCCCCTGGTGGATGAGCGCGGAGCGGAACGCCGCCACCACCGTGGGGTTGTTCAGCTGGAGGGTCGAGCCCATCCCGGACATGGCACGTAACTCCTTTAGGCACCCCTGTTGGCCTCGCCTGCCACTCCTGATCCCAGAGGGGTGACACACCGCCTGCGGCGGCGGAATTTCGCTGACGCGATCCTACGCCGCCGCCCGCCTCGGCGATGAGGCTATCGCCCGTCACCCGGTACACCCGCGCCCCCGGGGGCATTCTCTGCGGTCACTATGTGTAGTCATGCAACAATTTGCCGGCATCTTCCCGGGTACCCCCTATGGCTCTGCAGGCCCGTCACCCCCACAATGAGTGAAGGGGCCTGGTTGCTCAAAGTGACGCCTGTGCCCAGGTGGGAGGCGAGGTGAGGGGACGGATACGGCGATTTGCCGGACAAGCCCGGCCCTCCCGGCTGGTCTTGCGGACCAGGCTGGTGGTCTGGGGCGGGACGCTGGCGGCCGCGGTAGCCGTGGGGATCGTGGCGACCTCACCGAGCGCACACGGCGCGGAGCGGCTCGCGGTCCGGCTCGCCGCAGCGGTCAAGACACTGCCCCGCGGGGCCCGGATCGTCCCTCCCGCCCTGCGGCACGGCCGTTTCTATAGCGGCACCCCCGCAGTGGGGGCCCTGTTCACGATCAGCGGGGGCCAGCTCGGCTCGCACTTCTGTACCGCGAGCGTCGTGAACAGTGCGGTCCAGGATCTGGTAATCACGGCGGCGCACTGCCTGCACGGCAAGCAGCCGGGTCAAGTGGCCTTCGTCCCGGAGTATCACCGGCACCGCGAACCCTACGGCGCCTGGACCGTCACCCAGGTGTTCGTGGACGCCGCCTGGGCCTCCTCCGCCAGCCCCAACGATGACGTGGCTTTCCTCGTCGTCAGCCAGCCGGGGAATTCCACGCCGGTCCAGGAACTGACCGGCGGCGAGAACCTGGCCACCGGCTGGAAAGCCGCGCAACTCGTCCAGGTCGTCGGCTACCCGGACGGCCGGCAGCGGCCGATCAGCTGCACCGCGCGGACCCGGCGTTTCGGCCCGCGGCAGATGGAGTTTGACTGCGGCGGGTACACCGACGGCACCAGCGGCGGTCCGTTCCTCGCCACCGTGCATCCGGCCACCGGCCGCGGCGCGGTGATCGGCGTGATCGGCGGCTACGAGCAGGGCGGGAACACCCCATCCGTTTCCTACTCCGCCCGGTTCGGCCCGGCCGTGCGGGCCCTTTACAACACCGCCGTGCGCAGGAACTGACTGCCGTGCGCAGGAACTGAAGGTCGGCTCAGGACTCAGGACCGGGTGGCGGCACGATCTGGTCCAGCTCGGCCAGCGCGTCCTGCGGCGGGATCCAGTCCGCCGCGGCCGCGTTCGCCTTCACCTGATCCGGTGAGGTCGCCCCGGCGATGACCGACGCGCAGCCCGGCTGGGCCGCCAGGCCGCCGATGGCCACGTCCAGCAGGCTCACTCCGTGCTCGTCGGCCCACCGGGCGAGTGCCTCCACCCCGTCCAGCCTGGCCTCGGTGATGTAGGCCTCCCGGCTGGCCAGCCTGCTGCCCGGTGGCGGGGCCTGGCCACGCCGGACCTTCCCGGTGAGCAGCCCGTTGGCGAGCGGGTAGTACGGCAGCACCCCCAGGCCGAACGCCCGGGCGGCGGGGACCACCTCGGCCTCAGCCTGGCGTTCGAGCAGCGACCAGTGATTCTGGGCCGAGATGAACGCCTCCGTGCCGGTCTCCCGCGCCAGGTGCGCGGCGTCGGCGATCTGCCAGCCGGAGAAGTTGGAGTGCCCGAGGTAGCGGACCTTGCCCTCGGCGACCAGCTCGCTCAGCGCGTGCAGGGTCTCGCTGACGGGCGTGACGGGGTCGGGGGTGTGCAGCTGGTACAGGTCGAGATAGTCGGTGCGGAGCCGGCGCAGCGACTGCTCCACGGCCCGGCGGATGTAGGCCCGGCTGCCCTTGGCCCCGGCCGCGGGCCCGTAGCCCATGTCCACCAGTCCGTTGCCGAACTTCGTGGCCAGCACGATCTGGTCGCGACGCGCGCCGAGTACCGCCCCGAGCATCTCCTCGGAGCCGCCGCCGCCGTAGATGTCGGCGGTGTCAAACAGCGTGATGCCCGCGTCGATCGCCGCGTCCACCACGGCCCGGGTCTGGTGCACGTCCAGCCGGCTGCCGAAGTTGTTGCAGCCAAGGCCGGCCACCGAGACCAGCAGCCCGCTGTCACCCAAGGACCTAAATCGCATGACCCTGCCTTCAGAGCGTCAACACATTCTGGCCGGTGCTCAGGTTACCGGCCGTTGCGGTTTCGGCGGCCGGCCCGGTGCGGCCCGAGGGGGTGCCACGCAATGGCTCACGCGATACAGTGGCCGGGTCAGCAAAAAGGCGACACCCCGCGCATTCTCCCCCGCAAAGAAGCGAGGCACGCTGCGGTAATGCCGAAGCCCACCCGGGCGGCTCGCGTGACCCGGGGTGCGCTGCCCGGCCACCGCTCCTGGAGAGGAAGTGGGTTGATGGCAGATGCGGTGGGTGGCCCGACTGTCTTGCGCCTGCTGCTCGGCGCCCAGCTGCGCCGCCTGCGCGAATCCCGGGGAATCAGCGCCCAGGAAGCTGCGCGGGCCATCCGCGGCTCGGAATCTAAGATCAGCCGCATAGAACTCGGGCGGAATGCGGTCCGCGAGATCGACATAGCCGACCTGCTGACGCTGTATGGGATAACCGACAAGACCGAGCGGGAGCAAATGCTCTTGCTGGCCAGCCGGGCGAACCAGCCCGGCTGGTGGCACCGGTATCACGACGTCCTGCCCGCGTGGTTCCAGGCCTACATCGGGCTGGAGGAGTCGGCTCATTCCATTCGCAGTTATGACGCGCAGTTCGTGCCCGGCCTGCTGCGGACCGAGGATTACGCGGCCGCGGTCCTGGCCCTGGATGACTACCCGCTCGACGAGGCGGAACGCCTGGTCGTCCTGCTCAAGGAGCGCCAGCGCCGGTTCGCGGCGGGTGGCATCCGCCTCTGGGCGATCATCGACGAGGTGGCGCTGCGCCGCCCCCTGGGCGGCCCCGGGGTCCACCGCGGCCAGCTGGAATACCTCCGCGACGCGTGCCGCCAGCCGTCACTCACCCTGCAGGTGACCCCGTTTCCCGTGGTCAGCTACGCGGCACCGGGGTCGTTCAGCATTCTGCGCTTTGCCGACCCCGGCATGCCGGACATGGTGTACGCGGAGCAACTGACCAGCGCCACGTACATCGACAAGCGGGCTGAGGTGGAGCGCTACCTGCTCGCCATGGAGCGGCTCAGCATCGTCAGCGCTCCCCCGTCCGACTCAGCCCAGCTCATCTGCAGCATCCTGGAGCAGGCGTCATGAGCGGGAGCGGATGTGGCCCTTCTCCCGGCGTTATTTCGGCCAGGAGAAGGGCCACTCCGTTACCATCCCCCCCGGGTATGAAAGCCTCGAGAGGCTGGCCGGCTAGTGGGCCGGCAGGTCGAACTCGCCGTTGCGCACGCCGATCAGGAAGGCCGACCACTCGCGGCGGTTGAAGACGTGCGGGGCCTTGCTCACGTCCTTGGAATCGCGCAGCGCCACCAGGCCATTAGGCAG
This sequence comes from uncultured Actinomycetes bacterium, assembly GCA_963770545.1. Lineage (GTDB taxonomy): Bacteria > Actinomycetota > Actinomycetes > Streptosporangiales > Streptosporangiaceae > RYN-230. The sequence goes on from CAVYQF010000002.1 coordinate 105,774, forward strand.
GTGCGCGACTTCCACACAGCCCGTGACGCTGGAGGCGCTGGACTTGAACCAGCTGGCATTACTGAATTCGGGGGTCATCCCGTCTGTCCTTTCTTCGCAGGTAGGAGATTCATCCTCAGGTGACGTCGCCGGTCTTTCTCTCGATGAATTTCGCTGTATCGGCTGGCGACAACGCTGCTGCGCGGAGCAGGTCGAAGACCTCCGCGCAGAAGCGCACCTCCGCATCTCTTTCCAGGTAAGCGTGGCCCGCGACGCCTTCCGCGTAGACCACGTCCTGATCACCGCGCTCGGGAAATTCAAGTATGCAGAACGGCCCGTTCAGGGCCGGGTGCACGCCGCTGGTCAGCGGCAGCACCTGCAGCGTCACATTCGGTTGCTGACTCGCCTCGAGGAGCCGGGACAACTGCTCACGCATGACTTCCGGGCCACCGATCGCCCTGGAGATGACCGGCTCGTCGAGGATGCACCACAGTCGCAGCGGATCTGGTCCGGCCAGCACCCGCTGCCGGGCCATCCGCAATTCCACGGCCCGGTCGATCTGCCTGGGGTCCTGCCACCGGCGGACCGAGTTCATGACGGTGCGGGCATAGCTCTCTGTCTGCAGCAGGCCGTGGACCACCTGGTCCTCGAACACCCGCAGCGCCGCCGCCTCGGCCTCGAGGCCGACGTAGACGTCGAACCCGGTCGGGAGCACGTCGTCGTAGACGGCCCACCATCCCTTGCGGTGGCCTTCCCGGGCCATCTCGATAAGGACCTGCCGCTGGCTCTCGTCGACGACGCCGTACATCTCGAACATCGTCGTTAGGTAGACGGCCCGGGTAGGCGCTTTGCCCGTCTCGATGCGGGAGAGCGTCGACGCAGCCAGGCCCAGCTGATCCGCGGCCTCTTCGAGCTTGAACGAGTGCGCCTCGCGCAGACGCCTTAACTCGGAGCCGAGCCGCCGTCGCCGCACGGTGGGACCGATCGCCACGGGCATCTCGCCTCCTCCAAGGCAGGACCGACACCATCCCATCCCGGGTTAAGGGCAGGATGGACTGAGCTCTCCCGGTACATCAAGTAACGATACCGGACTTGCGAAAGGGATGAGATGTCATCTGAAATTTCGTCTCCCATATTTGTGCTACGCACTTGCGTGAGATGCAGGCCCACTCCATCATGGATCTAACACGCCGTATCTGACCGGCTACCATCGCGGACCCAGGGACGGCGGGGCGCCGGGTTCTGGCGGCCCGCCGGCTGCGTCAGGGGGGAACGCGCGGCCCGGGTAAGGAGCGCACCAGAGATGGGAGCCACCACCTCCACCGCCGCCGGGGGCATACGCACCGGCGACCGGCGGACGGCTGCTACCGACAGGCCGCAAGCCACGAAACCGACCGCCTCCGTGCCGGTCATCGTGGGCAGCCTGACTATCGCGGGCCGGACCAAGAATGTCGCCGAAGCGCGTTCGTTCGTGGGCCGGACCCTCGGCGGCAGGCATCCATGCGCTGATGAGGCCGTTTTACTGTGCTCCGAGCTCGTCACCAACGCGGTACTGCACAGCGAGTCGGGCCAGCCCGGCGGGACGGTCACCGTGGTCGTGCTCGCCTTCCCCGACGCGGTCCGGGTGGAGGTCGTTGACAACGGCTCCGTGCGCAACACCCCGGTGGTCAAGGCCGAGGTGTTCGAACCTGACGGGCATGGCCTGTTCCTGGTTGAGCAGCTCGCCGACAACTGGGGCTACACCCGCGACACGGTCGGCACCACGGTCTGGTTCCGGCTGACCTGCTGACCCGGACAGGACCAGACCCGTGAGCCACCGGCCGCCCTCCCCAACGAGCGCTCCACGCGCGGCCCCCGGGGGGAGGGCGGCCGGTCACGTCCGGCAAAGGCGCGGGTTCACGTGCTGCTAGCCTGCGCTGCGATCCGCACGGCCGCCGCGGCGCGATCCGCCACCTCGGCCCGCGCCCGCACGCCGTTCGCGCAGCCGCAGTGACAGGCGGATCGGGCTGCCCTCGAAGCCGAACTCCTCGCGCAGCCGGCGCTCGAGAAAGCGGCGGTAGCCCGACTCCAGGAATCCCGTGGTGAACAGCACAAAGTGTGGCGGCCGGATACCCGCCTGCGTCGCGAACATGATCCGTGGCTGCCTGCCACCCCGGGATGGCGGCGGCGTGGCGGCCGTCACCTCGTTCACCCAGGCGTTCAGCCGCCCGGTGGGCACCCGCAACTCCCAGCTGTCCAGGGCCAGCTCGATCGCGGGGACCAGCCGGTCCACGTGCCGCCCGGTGACCGCGGAGATATTGACCCGCGGCGCCCACCGCGCCGTGTGCAACTGCCGGTCGATTTCCCGGTCCAGCTGCTCCCGCCGGTCCTCGTCCACCAGGTCCCACTTGTTGTAGGCGATGACCAGGGCCCGCCCGGCGTCGATCACCATCGAGATGATCCGCAGGTCCTGCTCCGTGAGGGGCTCGCTCGCGTCCACCAGGACCACGGCGACCTCGGCCCGCTCCAGCGCCCCCGCGGTGCGCAGTGCCGCGTAGAAGTCCGCACCCTGGCTCTGGCTGGCCCGGCGCCGGATCCCCGCGGTGTCCACGAACCGCCAGGTGATGCCGCCCAGCTCGATCAGCTCGTCCACCGGGTCGCGGGTGGTGCCCGCCACCTCGTCCACCAGCACCCGGGTCTGCCCCGCGAGCTTGTTCAGCAGACTGGACTTGCCCACGTTCGGCCGGCCAATGAGCGCCACCCGGCGCGGCCCGCCGGACTCGCCGAACTTCTCACTCGGGGTTTCCGGCAGGGCTTCGAGGATCGCGTCCAGCAGGTCACCACTCCCCCGCCCGTGCAGCGCGCTTACCGGCTGAGGCTCGCCCAGGCCGAGCGACCACAGCGCCGTAGCGGCAGGTTCCGCAATGGCGTCGTCCACCTTGTTTGCCGCAACGACAACCGGTTTGCCTGCCCGCCTCAGTACCGCGGCGACGGCATCGTCGGCGTCAGTGACGCCGACCACCGCGTCCAGCACGAACAGCACCGCGTCGGCGGCCTGCACGGCCACCCGGGCCTGCGCCGTGACCTGCTCGGCTAGTTCCCGGCGGTTCTGGCCTTCCTCGGCCCCCGGGAACGGCTCCCAGCCGCCGGTGTCCACCACCGTGAACGCGCGGCCCCGCCAGGTGGCGTCGTAGCTAACCCGGTCCCGGGTGACCCCGGGAACATCCTGGACCACCGCCTGCCTGCTGCCAAGGATGCGGTTGACCAGGGTGGACTTGCCGACGTTGGGCCGTCCGACCACCGCGAGCACCGGGACCCGGACGTCAGCCGCGCCGTCACCGGCCGGCCCTGGGTCGCCGGCCTCATCCCAGTAGTCGCCCTCACCATCCAGGCTGGGCCCGGTCATCGCGACCACGCCGCATCGGCCCGCTGGCGGGCCAGGCCCACGATCACGCCGATGACCTGCTCCAGGTTCAGGGCGGTGGAATCGATCAGCACGGCGTCCCGGGCCTTGGCCATCTGGGCCGCGTCGGCGTGGTCCCGCCGCTGCTGCTCGGCCTGGGTCAGGGCCACGGTGACCGAGGGGTCCGCGGCCAGGTCCGCGCTGCGCCGCGCGGCGCGGATGCTCTCACTCGCCGTCAGGTACACCTTGACCGGGGCGTCGGGGGCGACAACCGTGCCGATGTCCCGGCCCTCAGCCACGATCCCTGCGCCAGCGGCGCAGGTCCGGGCGATGATGTCCTGCTGCATAGCCACCAGCCGGGTGCGCACTTCGGGGACCGAGGCCACCGCGCTGACCGCGTTGGACACCTGCCGGGTCCGGATCTTCCCGGTCACGTCGGTGCCGTCCACGGTGATCGCGGGGCTGCCAGGCTCGGTGCTCACCTCGATGACCGGCTCCCCGGCCTGGGCCGCCACCGCCTCGGCGCTGCCCACCGGCACGCCATGGTGCAGCATCCACCAGGTCAGGGCGCGGTACATGGCCCCGGTGTCCAGGTAGCGCAGGCCCAGGCCACGTGCGACGCCGCGGGCGGCACTGGATTTGCCGGATCCCGCAGGGCCGTCCACGGCAATGATGAGGCAGTCGGTCACGAGGGTGATGCTACCGGCGTACCGGCCATCCATTAGCCGCGAGTGCCTCGGTCAGCCGCCCGACGGCCTCCGGGTGGACCGTCAGTTCGGCCACGCCTACCGGCAGACCGGGGGAATGCTCGATGCCGATGTCCTCGATGTTGACCCCGGCCGCACCCGCCGCCTGGAACAGCCGGGCCAGTTCGCCGGGCCGGTCGGGGATCACGACCTGGACGGCCGCCTCGGCCCGGGCGGGGGCGCCCCGCTTACCCGGGATCCGCGCCACCCCGGCGCCGCCCTGCTCCAGCAGGGCGGCCAGAACCTTCAGGTCCGGCCCGCCGGGGCCGCCGGGGCCAGCGGCCTGGGCGCTGTCCGCCAGGGCCTCGGCCACGGCCGCCAGGTCGGCCGCCACCGCGGCGAGGACGTCCGCGACCGGGGCGGCGTTGGCCGCCAGGATCTGGGCCCACAGCGCGGTGTCTCCGGCCGCGATCCGGGTTACGTCGCGCAGGCCCTGACCCGCGAGGGACAGCGCACCGTCGCTGGCGTCGGCCAGCCGGGCCGCCATGGCCGCGGACAGCACGTGCGGCGCGTGCGACACCAGGGCCACCCACCGGTCGTGCTCGGCCGCGCTGACTTGGACTGGCTCAGCGCCGCAGATCCGGGCCAGGGCCTCGATCGCCGCCAGGCCCGCGGACGGGGCCGGCGGATCGGGGCAGATCACCCAGGGACGGCCGAGGAACAGGTCCGCGCGGGCCGCGGCCGGCCCGGAACGTTCGCGCCCGGACAGCGGGTGCCCGGGCACGAACGAGGTCATGTCGCAGCCCGCCGCCCGGGCCTGACTGACCGGCAGCGACTTTACGCTGGCCACGTCGGTGTACCAGCGGGCCAGCCCGGCCGCCTGGGCGCGGGCCAGGGTCGGCGCCACCGCCTGTGGCGGCACGGCCAGCACCGCCACGTCAGCGGGCCCCCCGGGCGGCGGCCCTCCGGGCACGTCGCCGGGAAGGACCGTGCCCGCCCCGATGTCGGCGGCCAGCCGGGCCGATGCCGGATCGGAGTCAGCGAGCCATACGGTCACGCCCTGGCGCTGCAGCGCCAGGGCTACTGAGGTCCCGATCAGCCCGGTCCCGACGACGATGACCCTGGCTGGTGAGGTCGTGGCTGATGAGGTCACTGCGCTGATCTCACTGTGCTGATCTCACTGGGCGATGTCCAGCCTCAGCGCCGCGGCACCGCGCAGGTACACGTGCTGCATGGCCGAGCGCGGCTTGCTCGTCTCGATGTGCATGAGCAGCCGCACCACGCGCGGAAGTGCGTGCGGGACCGCGATCTCAGTGCCGCACAGCAGGGGCACGTCCTGGAAGCCGATCTTGCGGGCCGCCAGGGCCGGGAACTCGGCGGTCAGATCGGGGGTGGCCGTGAACACCACGCTGATCACGTCGTCCGTGTCCAGGCCGTTCCGGGCCATGACCTCAGCCACGAGCTCGGTTGCGGCCTCGAGGATCGCCTCCCGCTCGTTCGCGTCCACCTGGACCGCGCCGCGGATCGCCCTGACCGCCACCAGCCTGCTCCTTCACGACGTCAGGTCCGAGGACTTCCTCCTGCCCCGCTGCTACCTGCCAGGTTACAGACCGACGGCCGCGTACAGCTCGCCTATCTCACGGGTGGTGAGCGGGCGGGTCGTTCCGGGGCGCTGTGACCCGAGCGCGATGGGCCCGACGTGGGTGCGGACCAGCCGGCTGACTGGATGGCCGGCCTCGGCCAGCATCCGCCGCACGATGTGCTTGCGTCCCTCGTGCAGGGTGAGCTCCACCAGAGCCCGGGACCCGGCCTGCTCGACGACCCGGAACTTGTCCGCGCTCGCCACCCCGTCCTCAAGTTCGACGCCGGACAGCAGCCGCCGGCCCACGTCGCGAGGCAGCGGGCCGGGCACGTCGGCCAGGTAGGTCTTGAGCACCCCGTAGCTGGGGTGGGCCAGCCGGTGGGCCAGCTCGCCGTCGTTCATGAGCAGCATCAGGCCCTCGGTGTCATAGTCGAGCCGGCCCACGTGGTACAGCCGCTCCGGGTACTCGCCCAGGAAGTCGGCGATTGTCGGGCGCCCCCGGTCATCGGACATGGTGGTGAGGACGCCCGCGGGCTTGTTCAGCGCGAGATAGACCAGGTCCTGGCGGGATGGGATGCGCATCCCGTCCACCCGGATGACCTGATGCTGCGGGTCAACCCGGGCGCCGTACCGGCGGACGATCTCCCCGTCGACCTCGACCCGCCCCTCACCGATCAGCTCCTCGCAGTGCCGGCGGCTGCCCACGCCCGCCGCGGCGAGCACCTTCTGCAGCCGCACGCCGCCTGGCACGTCGATCAGGCTGTCCCGCTCGTCGTCTAGATCGAAATCGTCGGGGTCCCGGCCCGGCCCCGGCTCGCGGGGGCCGCGGGCTCCGGGGGTAGTCCCCCGGGACGACGGAGCGGGGGGTCGTCCCCCCGGACCAGCACCTTCAGGCCCCCTGGTGCTCATCAACCGCATCCTCAACGTCTTCGACATGCTCCGGCAGGAAGGGGGCGAGATCTGGCAGTTCCTCCAGGCTGGCCAGGCCGAGCCGCTCCAGGAAATACCCGGTTGTCCGGTAGAGAATAGCCCCTGTCTCACTCTCGGTGCCGGCCTCTTCCACCAGTCCCCGGAGCGTGAGCGTGCGCAGCACGCTGTCGCAGTTGACGCCGCGGACCGCAGACACCCGCGCCCGGTTCACCGGCTGCCGGTAAGCCACTACGGCCAGCGTCTCCAGGGCAGCCTGGGTCAGCCGCACCTCCTGCCCGTCCCGGACGAATCGCTCAACCACAGGCGCACACTCGGCCCGGGTGTAGAAGCGCCAGCCGCCTGCGACCTCGCGTAGGTCGAAGCCGCGCTGCTCGGCGTCGTAGGACGCGGCCAGATCGCGCAGGGCTGCCGCTATCTCGCCACGCGGGCGTTCCAGGACCTGCGCGATGACGACCTCTGCCACCGGCTCATCCACGACCAGCAGGATCGCCTCCAGGCTGGCCCGCAACCCGGGGCCGCCAGGCCCATCGACAAGGTCGGCCTCACCGTCCGCCTGGTCGGGTCCGCCCTCGAGGCCAGGGTCGCCCTCGGGTCCGGATCCGCCTCCGGGGCCGGCTTCGGCCCCGGGTCCGGATCCGGCGTCGGATCCAGGTCCGGCGTCGCCGCGGTCCAGGCGGCCGCTCTCGTCCGGAAGTCCGGCCCCGTCGCCAGCGTCACCCACCGGACCTACCTCGCCCTCCATGCTCACCCGTATTCCTCCTCGGCATCGGCGGCCGCGGCCTGCGGGGCCGGCCCGGTCTCTTCGTCCGGGCCGGGCTCAGCTACCCAGGTCACATACAGCTCACCGAGCGGGGCCACCTGATCGAACGAGACACTGCCTTCCCGGTACAGCTCGAGCAGCGCCAGGAAGCGGGCCACGACCTCGTAGGTCCCCGAGCAGTCCGAGGACAGGCGGCGGAACGTGGCCCGGCCGAGGCGGCGCAGCCGGGCGGCCATGATTTCGGCCTGCTCGCGGACGGTGGTCGCCGGCGAGTGCAGGTGCTCGGTGGATACCTCGGGTACCGGGCGAGGCGCCAGCGCCAGCGCCGCTATCGCGGCGAATTCCGCCGCTCCCAGCCCCAGCAGGACTTCAGGGAGCAGTTCAGCGAACTGTGGTTCCATCGGCACCCGCCGGGCGAACCGGCGGCCCTGGACCGTCATCCGGCCCGCGAACACCGCCGCGACCTCCTTGTAGGCGCGGTACTGCAGGAGCCGGGCGAACAGCAGATCCCTGGCCTCCAGCAGGGCGAGGTCCTCCTCGTCCTCGACCTCGCCACTGGGCAGCAGCCGCGCGGCCTTCAGGTCGAGCAGGGTCGCGGCCACGAGCAGGAAATAGCTGGCCTGATCCAGATCCCAGCCGTCGGCCAGGGCCCGGATGTAGGCGATGAACTCATCCGTCACCTGCGACAGGGCGACCTCGGTGATGTCGAGCTTGTGCTTGGAGATCAGTCCGAGCAGCAGGTCGAAAGGCCCCTCGAAGACGTCGAGGTGGACCTCGAACCCGCCCGGCTCAGTGCCCGGCGCAGCCTCGCCACTGTGCTCATTACGACCGTGCTCATGACGACCGTGCTCTTTGCCACTGGGCTCACTACCACCGGGTTCAGCCGTCACCGTACGCATCACCGGCAGTCCGCCACCTCACGTTGTATCTCTCAATCGCCCGGCTAGCAGGCTCGTCTCGCCCTCGGCGTCCAGGTCAGCCAGTATCACTGCGATGGCTTCCCGGACCAGCCTGCCACGATCAACGGTGATCCCGTAAGCGCGAAGGGCCAGCCGGGCCCGTTCGAGATCAAGAAGTTCACCAGCGGACAGGTAGACCGTGATCTTCTGGGGGTGGGACTCACGCCCGCTGGCCTGACGGCCATCCCCGGTGGACGGGCCATGTGCGGACGGACCCGGCGTGGCCGGCCGGAGCAGCTCGGCGACGCCCGGCAGGCTTACCCGTCGCGGACGGGACCCGCGCCCCACCCGCCTCCCCGTTCCCGATTCACAGGACCCGCTTTACTGATGCCCGCTCTACTGGTGCTTGCTTCACTGGTGCTTGCTTCACTGGGCTTGCTTCACTGGGCTTGCCGTGACTGGGCTTGCTGGGACTGGTGCCACCGCTCCAGCACCTCCCGGGCCAGTTCCCGGTAGGAATTCGCCCCGTTGGACGAGGGGTCGAAGCTGGTGATCGGCTCGCCGGCCACCGTCGCGTCGGGGAACCGCACGGTGCGGTTGATCACCGTGTGGAACACCTTGTCCCCGAATCCCTTGACCACCTCGGCCAGGACCTCGCGGGAATGCAGCGTCCGGGAGTCATACATGGTGGCCAGCAGGCCGTCGATGCCGAGCCGCGGGTTGAGCCTGCTCGAGACCTTGTCGATGGTTTCCAGCAGCAGGGCCACGCCGCGCATGGCGAAGTACTCGCACTCCAGCGGGACCAGCACCCCGGCCGCGCAGGCCAGCGCGTTCACGGTGAGCAGGCCCAGCGAGGGCTGGCAGTCGATGAGAACGACGTCGTACTCGGGCAGCAGCGGCTCCAGCACCCCGCCGAGCACGAACTCGCGGCCGACCTCGTGCACCAGCTGAACTTCGGCCCCGGACAGGTCGATGTTGCTGGGCAGCAGGTCCATGCCGTGCATGCTGGTCTTGAACACCACGTCGGCCGCTGGCAGCCTGCGCTCCATCAGCAGGTTGTAGATCGTGTACTCAAGCTCATGCGGCTGGATGCCCAGGCCGACCGACAGCGCACCCTGCGGGTCGAAGTCCACGAGCAGCACGCGGCGCCCGTTCTCGGCGAGCGCGGCGCCCAGGTTGATGGTGGTGGTGGTCTTACCCACCCCGCCCTTCTGGTTGCAGACCGCGACGATGCGCGCAGGACCGTGGCTGAGCAGAGGTTCTGGATCCGGGAAGGCGGGCGAGGCCGGCCTGTGGGCCCGATAGAACCTGGCTGAGCCGCCACCAAGTGCGCCCCTGCTACCATCTGCTGCACCTCCCCGGCGGACGGGTTAAAACCTCCGCTGGAATCGGGACTCTAGGCCCTGCTCTGCCCGCCGGCAAGCCGACTCACCGGAGCGTTGGTCAATACCACCTAACGAGCGTAGGCCCGCAGGGCCTGCGCGGGCGGGCGGTTCGGGGTTCATTGACTAAACGAGAGTCCTGAGGCCAGCACCGTAAGCGCAGGTAATCGAGGCCCTTCGGATCCGGGCTAGCCGAGGGCGCGGGGGTGGGCGGCCGAGTACACCTCGCGGAGCTTGTCCACGGTCACCATGGTGTAGATCTGCGTGGTGGTCACCGAAGCGTGCCCGAGCAGTTCCTGGACCACGCGCACGTCCGCCCCGCCATCGAGCAGGTGCGTGGCATAGGAGTGCCGCAGCGTGTGCGGGGAAACCCCGCCCAGCCCGGCCCGGTCTGCGGCCGCTTTGAGCACCCCCCAGGCGCCTTGCCGGGTGAGCCGGCCGCCCCGGGCGTTCAGGAACACGGCGGGGCTGGCGGACGCCCGGCGGGCCGCGGCGGCTAGCGTCGGCCGGGCCCGGACGAGGTAGGCCTCCAGCGCCTCACGGGCGTACCGGCCGACGGGCACGACCCGGTCCTTGCCCCCCTTACCGGCCAGCCGGACGGTGGCGGGCGGCGCCTGCGGCCCAGTCAGCGACGGGCCGGCCGGGCCCGCCCCCGCCTGGGCGGCACCGGCCCCGGCAGCATGGGCTCCGGCAGCACCGGCCCCGGCAGCATGGGCCCGGGCAGCAGTAGCCTCCACGGCGAGGAAGCCGAGATCGTCAACGTCGAGCCCGACCGCCTCGGAAATCCTGGCCCCCGTCCCGTACAAGAGCTCGAGCAGGGCCCGGTCACGCAGCGAGCGCAGCGCGTCGCCGTCCTCAGGGCCGCCCGCGGCGGCGATCAGCCGCTCCACCTCCGGCACCCCGATCGCCCGGGGCAGCTTCCGCGGGCTGGCGGGCGGGTGCACCGGGCTGGCCGGGTCGGAGCCGGCCAGCCCTTCGGTGGCCGCGAACGCATGCAGCCCGCGGACCGCCACCACGGCCCGGCCTGCCGAGCTGGCCGCGAGCGGCGCATGGCCGTCGTCGCCTTCGCGCAGCCCGGCCAGGAACGCCGCCACATCATCCGTGGTGACCTCGCCGATCGCCGTCCGGCCGCGCGCGGCCAGCGTCGCCTCATAACGGAGCAGGTCACGCCGGTACGCCGCCAGAGTGTGCCTGGCCAGGCCGCGCTCCACCGTGAGGTGATCGAGATAGCGGCGGACCGCGCCCGTGACGGTGACCGACCCGGTCGTGGTCAGCTGAGGACCTCGGTGAGCGGCAGGGACGGCAGGCCGTGCGCGTCCGCGACCGGCTGGCAGGTCAGACTGCCCTCGTGGGTGTGCAGTCCGAGCGCCAGCGCGGGATCGGCGCGCAGCGCTTCGCGCCAGCCCCGGTTGGCCAGCTCCACCACGTAGGGCAGGGTGACGTTGGTCAGCGCGTAGGTCGAAGTGTGCGGCACGGCCCCGGGCATGTTGGCCACGCAGTAGTACAGCGAGTCATGGACCCGGTAGGTGGGGTCGGCGTGCGTGGTCGGTCGTGAGCCCGCGAAACAGCCACCCTGGTCGATGGCGATGTCCACCAGCACCGAGCCGGGCTTCATCCGGGACACCAGCTCGTCGGAGATCAGCTCGGGAGCCTTCGCGCCCGGCACCAGCACCGCACCGATGACCAGGTCGGCGTCGATGACCGCCCGCTCGATCTCGTAAGCGTTGGACGCGACGGTCTGGCAGTGCCCCTGGTAAATCGCGTCGGCCGAGCGCAGCCGGCCCACGTTCTTGTCCACCAGCAGCACCTCGGCCTGCATGCCCAGCGCGATGGCGGCTGCGTTCATGCCGGAGACACCCGCGCCGAGGACCACGACCTTGGCCGCGTAGACGCCGGACACCCCGCCCATAAGCACGCCCCGGCCTCCGCCGTCACGCTGCAGGTGATGCGCGCCGACCTGGGGGGCCATCCGGCCCGCCACCTCGGACATGGGGGCCAGCAGCGGCAGCGACTTGTCCGGCAGCTGGACGGTCTCGTAGGCGATCGCGGTGATACCCGAGTCGAGCAGCGCGTCGGTGCAGGGCCGCGAGGCCGCGAGGTGCAGATAGGTGAACAGCACCTGGTCCTTGCGCATCCGGTGGTACTCCTCGGCCACCGGCTCCTTGACCTTGAGGATCAGGTCCCCGGTCTGCCAGACATCGTCCGCGGTGGGCAGGATGACCGCGCCCGCGGTGACGAAGTCCTCATCCGGGATGGAGGACCCGGTCCCCGCGTCACGCTCGATGAATACCTCGTGGCCGCCGCGGGTCAGCTCATGAACGCCGGCTGGGGTGATGGCCACCCGGTACTCATGGTTCTTGACCTCTTTGGGAACGCCTACCTTCATGGCTGCAAGCCCTCTCTTCGTAACTCCGCATCCGGCCCCATTGCCGGGTGCGGCGAGCCTGACGGACTGAGCGGCTGGCGATTCCAGGGTCCCGGCAGGCCCAGGGCCCTGAAAGACTCGCCACCGATCAGCCGTCACCCGCGTCCGCGGGCCGCAGGCTGGTGAAACCGCTGCTCCGAGCGGCATACGCGGACAAGATACCCACCGCGGTAGACCCATTGTGCAGGTCACCCGCGATGAACGCGGCCAGCGCCTCGTCCAGGCCAGCCCAGCGGATCTGCAGCTGGGTCTCCTCGTGCCGGGGCACGAAGTCTCGCTGCGCCGCCGGAACCTCTACCAGGTCACGGGCCAGGAAGACGCGGATCCACTCAGTACTGATACCCGGAGAGGAGTAGAAGTCCACCAGGATCCGCCAGTCGCGGGCCCGGTATCCCGTCTCCTCCAGCAGTTCCCGCTCGGCCGTGGCCCGCAGCGGCTCCCCGCGGACGTCCCGCAGGCCCGCGGGTAGTTCCCAGAGTACGTGGGCCACCGGATGCCGGTACTGGCGGATCATGAGCACCTGGCCCGCCTCGTCCAGGGCGACGATCACCACCGCGCCCGGATGCTCCACCACCTGACGGTCCGCCACCTCGTGATCGGGCATCTGCACCTGATCGCTGCGCAGCGTCACGATCGGGCCGCGGGCCTGCACCACCGAGGAGAGCACCGGCCAGCTTTCCGGTATGTCACGCAGCGGAGCCAGTTTCTCCGACCCCGGGCGGGGCCGCGACGCTTCTTCGCAGGTCATGCGCTGGCCGCGGCCGGATGGCCGAGCGCGGCGCCACCGCGGCTGAGCGACTTGGCCCGCTCCCGCGCCGCGGCGACCAGCCCGGCGAACAGGGGATGCGCCCGGGTGGGCCGGGACAGGAACTCGGGATGCGCCTGGGTGGCCACAAAGAACGGGTGAATCTCCCGGGCCAGCTCGACGAACTCGACCAGACGCGCATCGGGCGACAAGCCGGAGCAGATTAGCCCGGCCTGTTCCAGGACCGGGCGGTAGGTGTTGTTGACCTCGTAGCGGTGCCGGTGCCGCTCTTCCACCATGTCGGTCCCGTATAGCTCCCGCACCAGGGAACCCTGGGCAAGCACGGCGGGGAACAGCCCCAACCGCATGGTGCCCCCCATGTCACGCTCGCCCGCGACCACATCCTGCTGGTCCGCCATGGTCGCGATGACCGGGTCCGGGGTGTCCGGGTCGAACTCGGAGCTGTTCGCGTCCGGCAGCCCGGCCACGTCCCGGGCCACCTCGATGGCGGCGCACTGCAATCCGAGGCACAGGCCCAGAAGCGGGATGCCGTTCTCGCGGGCGTAGCGGATGGCCCCGAGCTTCCCCTCGATTCCCCGCACCCCGAAGCCGCCCGGGACGAGGACCCCGTCCACATCGGCGAGCTGGCGGGCCGCTCCCTCAGGTGTCTGGCAGTCGTCGCTGGTCACCCACCGGATGTTCACCCGGGCGTCGTTGGCGAAGCCCCCGGCCCGCAGCGCCTCGGCGGGTGACAGGTAGGCGTCCGGCAGGTCAACGTACTTACCGACCAGGGCGATCGTGACGCTGTGGGCCGGCCGGTGCACCCGGCGCAGCAGGTCGTCCCAGTCGCTCCAGTCCACATCGCGGAACGGCAGGCCGAGCCGGCGCACCACGTAGGCGTCGAGCCCCTCGGTGTGCAGGACCTTCGGGATGTCGTAGATGGACGGGGCGTCGACCGCGGAGACCACGGCCTCCTCGTCCACGTCACACATGAGACTGATCTTGCGCTTGAGCCCGTCGCTGATGGGCCGGTCACTGCGGCACACGATCGCGTCGGGCTGGATGCCGATGCTGCGCAGCGCGGCCACGGAGTGCTGGGTGGGCTTGGTTTTCAGCTCACCGGACGGGCCGATGTAGGGCAGCAACGACACGTGCAGGAAGAAGCAGCGGTCGCGGCCGATCTCGTGCCTGATCTGCCGGATGGCTTCCAGGAACGGCTGCGACTCGATGTCACCGACGGTGCCACCCACCTCGGTGATGACCACGTCGATGCCCGGGCCGCCCATATCAACGATGCGGGCCTTGATCTCGTTGGTGATGTGCGGGATGACCTGAACGGTGTCGCCCAGGTAGTCGCCGCGCCGCTCCTTGGCGATCACGCTGGAGTAGATCTGCCCCGTGGTGACGTTGGCCGAGCCACGCAGCCGCGTGTCGAGGAACCGCTCGTAGTGCCCAACGTCCAGGTCAGTCTCGGTCCCGTCGTCGGTGACGAACACCTCACCGTGCTGGAAGGGGTTCATGGTGCCGGGATCGACGTTCAGATAGGGGTCGAGCTTCTGCATCGTGACATTCAGGCCCCGAAGCTTGAGCAGCCGTCCCAGGCTGGAGGCGGTCAGGCCCTTACCCAGGCTCGAGGCAACTCCCCCGGTGACAAAGAGGTGGCGGGTCAAAGATTGCCGTGCATGCGGTGCCGCAGCCAACAGAAGGCTCCCCGTGGTCGGTGTAAGCGGGAATCCCGCCGGTCCACGGACCATCAGAATATCAGCCCTGGTGTCCCGCCTGACGGCCAGACACGCAAGGACCCCGCGGCCGTGCCCAACTCCAAGGTAGTCAAGCCCAACCGTAGAGGCTTCGAGGTGTGCAAATTCCACCGTAGAGGAGGGATGTCCGCTCAGCTGGCTGCCGAGGTACTCGGCTCGCCGTCCTTGCGCTGCGGCAGGCCAGCACGCTGGCCGGTGTCACCATCCTCTCCCGCCTCGCCGAACCGGGCCAGGAGAACCGCGGAGGTCACGGCCAGCGCGAACGCCACCACGGCGAGAGAGGTCAGCCCCGGCCGGGTGTGGTCGCCGAGGAACAGGATCCCGACGAGGGCCGGTGGCGCGGTCTCGGCCAGGACGACCGCGGCCGTGGCCACCGTGACGCTGCCGCCGTCCAGCGCGGTGGCGTAGAGCATGAACGACACCACGCCCGCGGCCACGAGTGCGTACGTGGCCGGGTCGCGGAGCAGCTCCGCCAGGGAGTACCCGGGCAGCACCCGCGCGGCCACGGCGACCACGCCGTAGCCCAGCCCCGCGATGGCGCCCAGCGCGGGGGTGCGGGCCGGGACGGCGAGCCGGGAGGCCAGCAGCCCCGCGCCGGCCACGCCCACCACGGCCAGCAGCAGCGCCAGCTGGAACGGCTCGCTGACCGCGCGGGCACCCTCCGCTCCGGCCGACGTGCCCAGCAGGCCTATCCCCACCACGACGCCGGCGACGGCCAGCCATTCCCGCCAGGCGAGTTGCACGTTGATCAGCCAGGCCGCCAGCACCGCGGTCACGGCCAGGCTGCCGGCCACCATGGCCTGCACGGCGAACACCGGCAGCCGCCGCAGCGCCACCAGCTGGGCCAGGAAGCCGATCAGGTCCAGGCCGAGGCTGGCCACGAACCGCCACTGGCGCAGCATCCGGACGATCAGCCCGGGATCCACGCTGCCGAGCGCCGTGCCAGGCACCCCGCCGCCGGGCTCCCGGCGGCTCGCCGCGCGTACCGCTACGGCCTGCATGACCGAGGCGATCCCGTAGCACAGGGCCGCCACGACCCCGGCCACCAGGCTGACCAACACGACTACGACACTACGCGGGGAGCCCGCTGGGTGCGATGCCGCGCCGGGCCAGGTCCGCGCGGGCGGCGGCGGCATCGGTGAAGTGGAAGCTGACCATCCCCAGCGCGGCGGCCGCGGCCACGTTGGCGGGCCGGTCATCCAGGAAGATGACGCCCGCGGGCTCCGCGCCCAGCACCGCGAGGGTGGCCTGGAAGCACTCCGGATCCGGCTTGGCCGACTTGAGCGCGCAACTGAACACCAGATGCTCGAAGTATCCGGCCACCGGCAGGGCCTGCACGGCCTCGGCCACGTCGACGGGCGCGTTCGACAGCACGGCGAGCCGCTGGCCCGCCGCGGCCAGCCCGGTGATGAGCTCCACAGTGCCGGGCTGCAGGGTCAGCCAGGACGCCGCGTCGAGCCTGCTCAGCTCGGCGACCTCCGAGTCGCTGTAAGAGCGGCCCAGATCGGCCGCGACCTGCTGCCAGTAAGCGGTGGCGTCCAGTGCGGCCCGGTCATAGTCCAGCCGGTACCGCCAGTAGGCCGCGTCGAAGTCCTCAGCCGGGCCACCAGAGGCGCTGGCCAGCCGGGCCCGGTCGGCCTCGGACTGGTGTTCACAGATCACGCCGCCGTAGTCGAATAGCACCCAGGTCATGCTCACCCTTCCAGCTGGTAGCAGGCTCTGCGAACCTACCAGCGCAGCCGGTCGCTGCCGCCGGGCCGGGGCTGTGACTGACTGGTACCTCAGCTGGACGATGCGTCAGCCGGCCGGAGTGGAGTGCTTGAGCGGGCTGGTGTGCGGCCTGACCGGGGTGGCGCTGGGCCTGGCCGGGCTGGTACCCCGCAGCGCCGTGCCGTGGGCCAGACCCATGCCGTGGGCCAGGACGGTCCAGAACCCCGGCGAGCGGGCCGTCCAGCGCTCCGGGCCGGCCCCGGCCACACCCCCGCAGCCGCCGGGGGTGACGGTGACCACGGGGAAGCTCCTGGATCCAGCGGCGAAGCTGAGCCGGTAACCAAGGCCCAGGTCGACAGGGCAGCTCATGGGGCCGCGGGGCATCAGGGGCAGCCCGCAGACCGCCGCAGCCACCGCCCGGGCCCGCGCCGGGCTGGACACGGTGATCCCGGCCGGGAAGGCGAAGCGGAGGTGATTGCGGGGCAGGCTGGTGACCCGGTTGACCACCAGCCGGGTCACCCCCACCTGCGTCGAGCACAGGGCCGTGCTGCCCGGGGATGCAGGACCCCCCGGGATGATGACGCCCGGGCTCGCGGTGGCGGGGCGGGGCGACTGGGTCGCGCCGGTCGTGGTGGCCACCTGGCTCCCGCAACCGGCGGCCAGGGTCGCGGCACCGGCGGCCGCCGTAATGAGCAACCCGGCGCGGGTGAGATGGCGGGAAAGGGTAACGGGCACGCTCATCGTGGTCTCCGTTCCTGTTCATGTCGCCAGGGAGCAGGCCGGAAAGCAGTGTGCCCAGGGCACTGAGCGGCGGCCTGGACCGTTCAGTGCCCTGGACTACACAGACTTCGACGTGTGAGAGGCGCCAGCGGTTCCGCTCAGTTAAAACCCGCCACGATCGGTGGCGCCACAGAGCCAGCCGGCTCACTGTGACCAGCACAACCGGGCGGATCAGACGCCAGCGGCCTGCATCCCCCGCAGTTCGTGCTTCAGTTCCCTGATCTCGTCCCGGATCCGGGCCGCGACCTCGAACTGCAGCTCCGCTGCGGCGGTGTGCATCTGGTCGGTCAGCTGGGAGATGAGGGCGATCAGATCGCCGCGTGCGGCCCCGCCGCCTTCGCCTTCGCCCGCGCCACTGGCCGAGGCCCGCACCCGCGAGGACAGTCCCGGCACCGGGGTCTTGCCCCGGCTCTGCTGCCGCCCGCTCCCGCCGATCAGCTTCTCGGTGTCCGCGTCCTCCCGGACCAGCTGGTCGAGGATGTCCGCGATCCGCTTGCGCAGCGGGGTCGGGTCGATGCCGTGCTCGGTGTTGTAGGCGACCTGCTTGGCCCGCCGCCGGTCGGTCTCGTCGATCGCCCGCTGCATGGACGGGGTGACCGAGTCGGCGTACATGTGCACCTGCCCGGAGACGTTCCGCGCAGCCCGGCCGATGGTCTGGATCAGTGAGGTGCCCGACCGCAGGAAGCCCTCCTTGTCGGCGTCCAGAATGGACACCAGCGACACCTCCGGCAGGTCCAGTCCCTCACGGAGCAGGTTGATCCCGACCAGCACGTCGTACTCACCGACCCGCAGTTCGCGGAGGAGCTCCACCCGGCGCAGCGTGTCCACCTCGCTGTGCAGGTAGCGTGCCCGGATGCCGAGTTCCAGCAGGTAGTCGGTGAGGTCCTCGGCCATCTTCTTGGTCAGCGTGGTGACCAGCACCCGTTCTGAGCGTTCCGCACGGGTCCTGATCTCATCGACCAGGTCGTCGATCTGCCCCTTCGTTGGCTTGACGATTACCTCGGGGTCGATCAGCCCGGTGGGCCGGATCACCTGCTCGACCACGTCGCCGGCCACCCGCTGCAGCTCGTAGGGGCCAGGGGTGGCGGACAAGTACACCGTCTGCCCGATCCGCTCGCAGAATTCGTCCCAGGTGAGCGGCCGGTTGTCGATGGCGCTGGGCAGCCGGAACCCGTGCTCGACCAGGGCCCGCTTGCGTGACACGTCACCCTCGTACATCGCCCCGATCTGCGGGACGGTGTTGTGCGACTCGTCGATGACCAGGAGGAAGTCCTCAGGAAAGTAGTCGAGCAGGGTGTTCGGCGGGCTGCCGGCCTCGCGGCCGTCGATGTGCCGTGAGTAGTTCTCGATGCCCGAGCAGCTGCCGACCTGGCGGAGCATCTCGATGTCGTACGTGGTCCGCATTCGCAGCCGCTGGGCCTCCAGCAGCTTGCCGGCCTTCTCCAGCTCGGCCAGCCGCTCTTCCAGCTCGGCTTCGATCCCGGCGATGGCGCGCTCCATCCGCTGGGGACCGGCCACGTAGTGTGACGCCGGGAAGATGTAGAGCTCTTCGTCTTCGCTGATCACCTCGCCGGTCAGCGGGTGCAGCGTCATGAGCCGCTCGATCTCGTCGCCGAACATCTCTATCCGGACGGCGAGCTCTTCGTAAACCGGGATGATCTCGATGGTGTCGCCGCGGACCCGGAAGGTGCCCCGGGTGAAGGACAGGTCGTTGCGGGCGTATTGCATGCCGACCAGCCGCCGGAGCAGGGTGTCCCGCTCGATGGTGTCACCAACGTGAAGCGGGACCATCCGGTCCACGTACTCCTGGGGTGTGCCCAGCCCGTAGATGCAGGAGACCGAGGCCACCACGATCGTGTCCCGGCGGGTCAGCAAAGAGTTGGTCGCCGAGTGCCGCAGCCGCTCTACCTCGTCGTTGATCGAGGAGTCTTTCTCGATGTAGGTGTCGGTCTGCGGGATGTACGCCTCGGGCTGGTAGTAGTCGTAGTAGGAGACGAAGTACTCGACTGCGTTGTGCGGCAGCATTTCACGCAGCTCGTTCGCGAACTGCGCCGCCAGCGTCTTGTTCGGCAGCATGACCAGGACCGGCCGCTGCACCCGCTCGGCCAGCCAGGCCACGGTGGCGGTCTTGCCGGTTCCGGTCGCGCCGAGCAGGACGGTGTCCCGGTCGCCGCTGGTCACCCGGCGCTCCATCTCGGCGATAGCCCTGGGCTGGTCGCCGGACGGGACCATGTCCGTGACCACCTCGAACGGCGCCACCCGGCGCTGCAGGTCACTAACTGGTCGCACGATACCGCCTCCTCCCGGTGACTAAACGGCCTCGCCATCCACTGTATTTCCCGGGTCTGACAGAACAGCGCCCCGGTACCGTGCCTGATCCGGCTAGGCGTTCGCGCGCCGGCAGAGCTCGGTCCAGAGGTCGCCGACTTCGCGGTCGAGCTCGTCCAAGGACCCGGAGTTGTCGAGCACGATGTCGGCGATGGCCAGCCGGTCCTCCCGGCTGGCCTGGGCGGCCACCCGCGCCGCGACCTGCTCGCGGGTCATCCCCCGCTCACGGACCAGCCGGTCTTCCTGGATCCGCGGTGGGACGTCGATCACGATGACGAGGTCGAAGAGTCCGGCCAGCTGGTTCTCGGCGATCAGCGGGATGGCCTCGACCAGGATCGCGCACTGGTCGGCGCCCTGTTCCAGCTGGCGAATGCGCTCACCGACCAGCGGATGGACGATCGCGTTCAGCTTCGCCCGCAGCTCGGGGTCGTAGAAGACGATCTCGCCCAGCTTCTGCCGGTCCAGGGTGCCGTCTTCGGCCAGGACCTCCACGCCGAACACGCCGATCACCTGGGCCAGGCCGGGAGTGTGCGGCTCGACGACCTCGCGGGCCACCTGGTCCGCATCGATGATGAGGGCGCCGTAGCTGGCCAGCCGGCGGGAGACCTCGCTCTTGCCTGAGCCGATACCGCCAGTCAGGCCTACCTTAAACATGCTACTCACCGATCCATGATCGCCCGGTGCGGGGTCGCGGCCTCGCGGAACGTGCCCTGAGATAACGCGGCCTCAGGAGAACAGGGGCGATCATGGATCGGTGCCGGGATGAGTGCGTTAGCTCTGGCCCCCGGAGAGCTTGTCACGCAGCGCGGCCAGCGCCTCGTCCGAGGCGAGCGCGCCACCGCCGGAATCAGCCCGGTCCGGGGTACCCGACGTGTGCGTGCTGCTGGCCGTGTCAACGGCGTCTTCGCCGGTGTCGCTTTCGGCCTTGCTGCGGGCCTCGGTGACCTGACGGCGGTGCGCCTCGAACCGGGACCGGGCCTGTGCGTACTGCCGCTCCCACTCCTCGCGCTGGGTGTCGTAGCCCTCGAGCCACTCGCCCGACTCAGAGTCGAAGCCATCGGGGTAGACGTAGTTGCCCTGCTCGTCGTAGGTGGCGGGCATGCCGTAGAGGGTCGGGTCAAAGTCGTCCCCGACGGCCTCGCCGATCGTCCCCTCATTGGCCTGCTTGAGCGACAGGCTGATCCGCCGCCGGTCCAGATCGATGTCGATGATCTTCACGAAGATCTCATCGCCGACCTGCACGACCTGCTCGGGAATCTCCACGTGGCGGTCCGCCAGCTCGGAGATGTGCACCAAGCCCTCGATGCCCTCCTCGACCCGCACGAACGCGCCGAACGGCACCAGCTTGGTGACCCGTCCCGGGACGACCTGGCCGATCTGGTGGGTCCGGGCGAACTGCTGCCACGGGTCCTCCTGGGTGGACTTCAGCGACAGGGAGACCCGCTCCCGGTCCATGTCCACGTCCAGCACCTCGACCGTGACCTCCTGGCCGACCTCGACCACCTCACCCGGGTGGTCGATGTGCTTCCAGGACAGCTCGGACACGTGGACCAGGCCGTCCACGCCGCCCAGGTCCACGAAGGCACCGAAGTTGACGATGGACGACACCACACCCTTGCGGATCTGGCCCCGCTGCAGCGTGTTCAGGAAGTTCTGGCGCACCTCGGACTGGGTCTGCTCCAGCCACGCCCGGCGGGACAGGACCACGTTGTTGCGGTTCTTGTCCAGCTCGATGATCTTGGCTTCGATCTCCCGGCCCACGTAGGGCTGCAGGTCGCGGACCCGGCGCATCTCCACCAGCGATGCGGGCAGGAAGCCGCGCAGGCCGATGTCCAGGATCAGGCCGCCCTTGACCACCTCGATGACGGTGCCGGTGACCACGCCGTCGTCATCCTTGATCTTCTCGATCGTGCCCCAGGCGCGCTCGTACTGGGCGCGCTTCTTGGACAGGATGAGGCGGCCTTCCTTGTCCTCCTTCTGGAGAACCAGGGCCTCGATGTGGTCGCTGACCTTGACCACATCGTGCGGGTCCACGTCATGCTTGATCGACAGCTCGCGGGAGGGGATGACCCCCTCCGTTTTGTAGCCGATGTCGAGCAAGACCTCGTCTCGGTCGACCTTGACGACAGTGCCTTCGACAATGTCACCGTCGTTGAAGTACTTGATGGTCTCGTCGATCGCGGCGAGGAAGGCTTCCTGCGACCCGATGTCGTTGACCGCCACCTTGGGGGTCGGGCTGGCCTCTGTGCTGCTCGTCATGTGTTGGTTGGCTCCGGCGGACAGAAAGTAGTTTGGACGCGCCATACCGAGGGCCCGTCAGGTGGGCCTACAGGGTGCACTGGATTTGGCTGGCCGACCCGGCGAGCCACGGAGGGGCCTCTCGGCCGCCCGTAACTTTGCCTGGCCACGGCGGACTGCACCAGAACACGGCGCAGCGCTCAGGATATGAGAGCTCAGCCAGTCGGTCAATCGGAGCACCCGATCGCCGCATGATCGTTATCGCCACATCAGTCCTGCACGCTGGCTCTTTCAACGCGATTTCGCTGCCTTTTACTCCCGGATCTCTGTGCTGACCCGGGAGGCGACCCCCCGGACCAGCTCTGCTAGGCCGGGGGCCCGAGGCCCCCGGATCCCCCTGCTTGCCCGCTCCGGTAGGCAGGTCGTCTGCGGTAAGTGCCGGGTTAGCCGGCGGCTCGGCGAGGACACGGCTGCGCCGCGCCTCCCCTCCCCGCCGAGCTGGCGAGGGAGCTGCACCGCAAGGTTTCGTGATCAAACAGCCGTCAGCACTGACTGCCCTTGCGGGGGCGGCGTTGCGGCCGCCCGAAGCGTAAGAGCGACGAAGGAGCAAGCTCGGGCGGCCGTACCGCCGTCCCCGCCCCCCAGCAGCCTCAGTGCCCCGCTTCAGCCCAGGTGCGGCCGGTGCCGAGCGAGACCTCCAGCGGCACCCGCAGGCTGAAGGCGCCGCTCATGATCCGCGGCACCAGCTCGCGCAGCGTGTCGAGCTCACCGGGCGCGACCTCGAAGACCAGCTCGTCGTGCACCTGGAGCAGCATCCGGGAGCGCAGGCCCTCGCTACGAAGCGCCTCGTCCACCCGGAGCATGGCCACCTTGATGATGTCGGCGGCCGAGCCCTGGATCGGGGCGTTGAGCGCCATCCGCTCGGCCATCTCCCGGCGCTGCCGGTTGTCTGAGGTGAGGTCGGGCAGGTAGCGCCGGCGGCCGAGCACGGTCTGCGTGTACCCGTCCTTGCGGGCCTCGTCCACGACGGCGTACAGGTAGTCGCGGATCCCGCCGAACTGCTGGAAGTACTCGTCCATCAGGGCCCGGGCCTCGTCCGGGGTGATGCGCAGCTGCTGGGACAGCCCGTAGGCGGACAGGCCGTAAGCCAGCCCGTAGTTCATCGCCTTGATCCGGCTGCGCATCTCGACGGTGACTTCCTCAGGCGGCACGCCGAAGACCCGCGACGCCGTCTCGGCATGGAAGTCATGACCGGAGGTGAACGCATCCTCCAGCGCGCTGTCGCCGGACAGGTCGGCCATGATGCGCAGCTCGATCTGGCTGTAGTCGGCGGTGAGCAGCGTCTCATACCCGTCGCCGACCACGAAGCCCTGCCGGATCCGGCGGCCCTCCTCGGTGCGGATGGGAATGTTCTGCAGGTTGGGATCCGTGGATGAGAGCCGCCCGGTGGCCGCGATCATCTGGTTGTACGTGGTGTGGATCCGGCCGTCCTCATCCGCCATCGGGATGAGCGAGTCCACGATGCTCTTCAGCCTGGCCACGTCCCGGTGCCGGAGCAGATGCTCCAGCACGGGGTGGCCGGTCTGCGCCAGCAGGCTGGTCAGGGCCTCGGAGTCCGTGGTGTATCCGGTCTTGATCCGCTTGGTCTTGGGCAGTCCCAGCTCGGTGAACAGCACCTCCTGGAGCTGCTTGGGCGAGCCGAGGTTGAATTCGTGCCCGATGATCGTGAACGCGGCCTGCTCGGCCGCTTTCACCTCGCCGCCCAGGCTGGCGGACATGTCGGCGAAGTGATGGGTGTCCGCCGCGATCCCGGCTCGTTCCATCCGGGCCAGCACCCCGACCAGGGGCAGCTCGACGTCGGCGAGCAACTGGGCGGCCCCGCGCTGCTGCAGGTCCGCGTCCAGGGCGTCGGCCAGCTCCGCGGTGGCCCGGGCGCGCACCACCAGTGCGACTGCGGCCTCCGCCTCTCCATCGTCGGCCCCGTCGTCGCCGGTGGCGTCCAGGTCGAGGGTGAGCTGGCCGGTGGCGGTCCCCTCGTCGCGCAGTTCCTTGCCCAGATAGCGCAGGACCAGGTCGGCCAGATCGAACGAGCGCTGCCCGGGCAGCGCCAGGTAGGCCGCCAGCGCCGTGTCGTTGGTCAGCCCGCCCAGCTCCAGGCCCTGGGCCGCCACGGCGTGCATCGGCCCCTTGGCGTCGTGCAGGGCTTTGGGCTGGTCCGGATCGGCGAGCCAGGCGGCCAGGGCCCGCTCGTCGTCCTCGGTCAGCGTGACCGGGTCGACGAACGCCCCGTTCCCGTCCGCGGCGGCCAGCGCCAGCCCGTCCATGGTCCCGGTGCCGCGGCCCCAGGTGCCGTGCACCGCCAGTCCGACCCGGCCGGTCCCGGTGGCGTGCTCGTCCAGCCAGGCAGCCAGCTCATCGGGGCCTGGCACCGACACCTCGACTTCGAAGCCGTGCTCCGGCCCGGACTCGTCGCTGCCGGGCGTGCCGGCCGGGCTCACGATGCCGTTAGGGAGGGTGCTGTACAGCCGGTCACGCAGGACCCGGAACTGGAGGGTGTCGAAGAGCTGGTGGATCTGGTCCCGGTTCCACGGCACCGGCCGCAGGTCACCGGGGCCCGACTCGAGCGGGACGTCCTTGGCCAGCTCGGTCAGCTGCCGGTTGCGCAGCACCGAGCCGAGGTGCTCGCGGAGCTTGTCCCCGGCCTTGCCCTTGACTTCGTCGACCCGGTCCACGAGCTGGCTGAGCGAGCCGAAGTCGGCGACCCACCGGGCCGCGGTCTTCTCCCCCACCCCCGGGATGTTCGGCAGGTTGTCGCTGGGGTCTCCGCGCAGCGCGGCGAAGTCCGGGTACTGGGCGGGGGTCAGGCCGTACTTGGCCACGACCTCCTCCGGGGTGAACCGGGTCATGTCGCTGATGCCGCGCCGGGTCATCAGCACCGTGACGTGGTCGTTGACCAGCTGCAGGTTGTCCCGGTCACCGCTGACGATGAGCACGTCCATGCCCGCCTCGGTGGCCGCCACGGTCAGCGTGGCGATGATGTCGTCAGCCTCGTAACCGGGCACCGACAGCCGGGGGATGCCGAGCGCGTCGAGCACCTCGAAGATCAGGCTGAGCTGGCTGCGGAAGTCCGCCGGGGTCTCCCGCCGGTTCGCCTTGTACTCCACGTACTGCTCGTGCCGGAAGGTCGGCTCACTGCGGTCGAAGGCCACCGCCACGTGGGTCGGCTGCTCGTCGCGGAGCACGTTGATGAGCATCGCGGTGAAGCCGTAGACCGCGTTGGTGGGCTGCCCGGTCGTCGTGGAGAAATTCTCGGCCGGGAGCGCGAAGAACGCGCGGTAGGCCAGGGAGTGCCCGTCGAGCAGGAGCAACCGCTCCCGCCGCTCCGCTGGCTCGGGTGCGGATGCGGGTGCCTGGGTCGCCTTCGTCGCCACGCAGGAAGTCTAGTAGCAGGCACCGACGCTGGCGGGCGGACCAGCCCACCCGCCGATATGCCACGGCCCGGCGGCCGCCGGGAAGGCGGCGGCCACCGGGCCGCGACGGCCGGGCCGGCTGCAGGCGGCGCTCACGCGGCACCTACAGCCGGCGGGGCATCAGGAGTTGAAGGCGAAAATGGTGGTGGAGTTGAAGGTCTTCCCAGGGGCGAGAGTGGTGGACGGGAAGGCCGGCTGGTTGGGCGAGTCCGGGAAGTGCTGGGTCTCAAACGTGTACCCCGCACCCTGCCGGTACGTGTGGCCGCTGATGCCTACCAGCGTGCCGTTGAGGAAGTTGCCGCTGTAGAACTGCACACCGGGCTGGTCGGTCCAGACGGTCAGCAGCCGGCCGCTCGACGGGTCGAAGGCCCGGGCGGCCAGGTTGAGGCCGTCCGGACCGGTGGTGGCCGCGGTCTGCTTGTTCAGGATCCAGTTGTGGTCGTAGCCCTGCGCGATGAGCAGCTGGCTCTTGCCGCCCGTGGCCGACGCGAACTGCGGCGGGGTGTTGTCAGGCGCGCTGACATCGCTGATCCGGGAGCCGATCGTGTGCGGCGCGCGGAAGTCGAACGGCGTGCCCGCGACCGGGACCCCGTGCGGCAGTGGCAGCGGGATCTGCGTCGCGTCGGTCGGCGAGTAGCGGTTCGCGTTCATCTGGACGAACTGCCGGTAGGCCGAGCCTGCCGCGGAAGCCTCGCCCGCGAGGTTGAAGTAGCTGTGGTTGGTCAGGTTGAGCACCGTCGACAGCTTCTTGTCGTTGTTGGTGGCCTTGTAGTGGATGCCGAGCTGACCCCGGTTGTTCAGCGTGTAGGTCACCACCACGGTCAGCTGGGCCGGGTACCCGGTGCAGCCAGATGGGCAGCCGGGAGACCCTGGGGCCCCGCTGGCGTCACCATTGGGACTGACCAGCGTCAGCTGAACGCCAGCCGAGCGATGCGCGCGCACCGCCTTGGACGCCCAGATGTGGTTGCCGAAACCGACCAGCCCGCCGTGCAGGGCATTGACGCCGTTGTTGATCGGCAGCGTGTAGGTCTTGCCGTTCAGCTTGAACGTCCCCTTGGCGATGCGGTTGGCGTAGCGGCCGACCGTCTCGCCGAAGTAGGGGCCGCCGTTGGCGGTGACCGGCGGGCTGTCGAAATTGACGTAGTCCTTCAGCGTCTTGAAGCCCAGCACCACGTCGGCCTCGCGGCCGCGGGCAGACGGGACGTCAATCGACTGGGTGATGGCGCCGTAGGTCAGGATCCTGACCTGCATGCCGCGGCAGTTGGTCAGCGTGTAGCGGTACACCGCGGTGTTCTTGCCGGTGTAGGGCTCAATGGTCTTGCCGAAGAACTGCTTGGACACGGTCGGCGAGCAGCCGCCGCCCGCGGGCGTCACCGGCGCGGACCGCATGGCCGCCAGCGACGCTACGGTCGCGACTGCGAGGCCAGCCACCGCGCCGATCCGCAGACCCTTGGCGCTGATCTTCTCTCTTAACACTGGACGCATGGAGATTCCCTTCGTTGGGTTCCCGAGGCTGGCACAGACAGCCCCCGGGGCATTGTTAACGCTCACCTGCCCATAAAGCCAGTGTTTCGGGACAGATCCTCCGATCTTTTCCGACTATGTGATGCGATGGTGACATGGCGGGTCGGGCAACTCCGGTATCGCCGCCCAAAGCACGTATAGACGACTCTGGTCACTTTGGTCGCTCTGTTCTCTCCGGCCTCAGCAGCCACCGGGAAGGTTGGTCCCGATGCGAGCCGGGCCGGCGCCGTCGGCCTAGGCTGGCCTTGCGGCGCGCCGGGCGCCGGTCGCTATTTCCGGGGGCGCGAGTGGGCCGAGACGGCGAGACGCGGTCTGATCAGGACGGCGCGGCGCCGGCCGGCCAGGGCGCAGCGGCTCCGGCCGGCCGGGACGGCGGCGCGCAGGATGGCCAGGGCGCGGCGGCCCAGGATGACCGGGACGCCGGCGCGCAGATCGTCGAGGGCTTCGCCCGGCTTAGTGAGGGCACCTTGCCCGGCCGGATGGGCATCACCGTCAGTGCTGCCCGCGCGGAGCAGGTCATTGGCTCCATGCCGGTGGACGGCAACATCCAGCCCTACGGCCTCCTGCACGGTGGTGCCTCCTGCGTGCTGGCCGAGACCCTGGGCTCGCTGGGCGCGGCGCTGCAGGCCGGGCCCGGGCGGTTCGCGGTGGGGATCGAGATCAGCGCCACGCATCACCGCGCGGTAACCGGCGGCGTCGTGACCGGCATCGCCACCCGCGTGCACGGCGGGCGCACCACCGCCACCTACGAGATCGCGATCAGCGATGGCCGGGGCCGCCGGGTCTGCTCGGCCAGGCTGACCTGCCTGCTCCGCGATCAGGTCCCGCCCGGTGGCCACAATCCTGGCGACATCACCAATCCCGGCGACACCGCCGCGCCAGGCGGCGAGCGGGCGGGATGACCAGGTCAGTCACCGTGGAGGCAGGGAAACCCCACGTGACCGCCCGTTTATCACAAACCGGCCAGGGAATGGCTGCCCCTTTGCGCGGCGCGGGGGCTCCTCGCTACCGTGGGGGGAGAGCCCGGGGAGCTGAGTAGAGAACATGTCGGCCCGGGGAAGGCCGACACGGCACCAAAAGTTCCCCGGGCTCGATCCCGGGGAGCAATCTGGCGCCTGCCGGGGAGCAACCCGGCCCGTCAGAGCGCGCTAAAGAGCCTGCTCAGGCTCGTGAATCCCAGGCTTGCCCAGGCGCCTGAATCCGGTGCCGACCGCTCAGGCCCCTGAATCCGGCGTGGTGCCGACCGCCCCGGCCGTCGCATCGCTACCGCCTGCCGCGCCGCCCGGCGCCATGCTGCCCGCGAGCACCCGCTCCGCGACCGCCCGCATGGCCAGGCGCTGGTCCATGGAAGTCTTCTGGATCCACCGGAACGCGTCCGGCTCGGACATTCCCTGCTCGGTCTGGAGCTTGCCTTTGGCCCGGTCGAGGAGCTTGCGCACCTCCAGCCGCTCCTTGAGCGTGCCAACCTCGCCGGCCAGCGCCGCCACCTCCTGGAAGCGGCTGACCGCGATCTCGATCGCGGGGACCAGATCCGCCTTCGTGAACGGCTTCACCAGATACGCCATGGCACCCGCATCGCGGGCCCGCTCGACCAGCTCCCGCTGGGAGAAGGCGGTCAGGATGACCACGGGCGCGATCATCTCGGCGGCCACCCGCTCAGCGGCCGATATCCCGTCCAGGACCGGCATCTTCACATCGAGGATCACCAGGTCCGGCCGGAGGCTGACGGCAAGGTCGATGGCCTGCTGACCGTCGGCAGCCTCGCCAACCACCGAGTAGCCCTCCTCCTCAAGCATCTCCTTGAGATCAAGCCGGATGAGGGCCTCGTCTTCGGCGATCAAAACACGCCATGGGGTCTGACTCACGCCCATGATCGTACCGGTACCAGGTAGATTGACGTTCGGCCGAGCCAGCTACGCATCGCCTGGCCACAGCGCCCCGGTAGACCAACAGGCAGAGTCCATGGTCTCAAAAACCATGCAGTGTGGGTTCGAATCCCACCCGGGGCACCCCAGGTCAGCCACCTTGTCTCCCTCATCCGAGACCTGCCCCCAGGGCCGCGGCGTCACCGATCCGGTGCACGCGCAGGGCGTTGGTCCGCCCGGGCGTGCCCGGCGGACTGCCCGCCACGATCACCACCATGTCGCCTTTGTCACACCGCCCGATCTCCAGCAGCGCCTCCTCCACCTGACGGACCATCGCGTCGGTGTGCCGGGCGGGTGGCACGATGAAGGTCTCCACCCCCCAGCTCAGCGCCAGCTGGCTGCGCGTGCTCGGCTGGGCCGTGAAGGCCAGCAGCGGAATGGGCGTCCGGTACCGGGCCAGCCGCCGGGCCGTCTCGCCCGTCATCGTGAAGGCGACGAGCGCCTTGGCCCCGACCGCCGCGCCGACCTCGGCGGCGGCGCGGGCGATGGCCCCCCCGGTGCTGCCCGGGTCCCCGGCCAGCACGGATGCCGCAGACATGGGTTCCCGCTCGGCCTCGCTGATGATGCGGCTCATCGTCGCGACGGCCTGGACCGGGTACTCGCCGACGCTGGTCTCCGCAGACAGCATGAGCGCGTCCGCGCCGTCCAGCACGGCGTTGGCCACGTCAGACGCCTCTGCCCGGGTTGGCCGCGGCGCGGAAATCATCGACTCCAGCATCTGGGTCGCCACGATGACCGGCTTGGCCTGGGCCCTGGCCTGCTCGACGATCCGTTTCTGGGCCATTGGCACCTGCTCCAGCGGGAGCTCGACGCCGAGATCGCCGCGGGCGACCATGATCCCGTCAAAGGCCTCGATGACCTCCGGCAGGGCCTCGATGGCCTGGGGATTCTCGATTTTCGCGATCAGCGGGAGCCGGACCCCTGCCTCGTCCATGATCCGCCGCGCCGGGACGGCATCCTCAGACCCCTGGACGAAAGACAGCGCGATCATGTCCGCTTGCAGGCTGAGCGCCCAGCGCAGATCCGCCTCGTCCTTAGCGGTCACGGCGGGCACGCTGACCTTGACGCCGGGCAGGTTGAGGCCCTTGTGGTCGGAGACGACGCCGCCCACGACGACCCGGGTGCGGACCCGGCCGCCCGCCACGGCCAGCACCTCGAGGACGACCCGGCCGTCGTCCACCAGTACCCGGTCACCGGACCGCACGTCGTCGGCGAGGCCGGCGTAGGTCGTGCCCGCCTCGTGCTCGTCCCCCGGCACCTCGCGGGTGGTGATGGTGAAATCCTGGCCAGCCAGCAGCCGGACCGGCCCGGCCGCGAACGTGCCCAGCCGGATCTTCGGGCCCTGCAGGTCGATGAGCACCCCGACGCTGTGCCCGGCCGCATCGGACGCGGCCCGGACGCAACTGTAGGCGGCGAGGTGGCCAGCCTGGGTGCCGTGGCTCATATTCAGCCGGGCCACGTCGATCCCGGCCGCGACGAGTTCCGCGAGCCGCTCGGGGCTGGAGGACGCGGGCCCCAGGGTGGCGACGATCTTTGCTCGGCGGCTCATGCTCATGGCCTTCCAGACGAGGCGCCCGGCTTCCGGACGAGGCACCCGAATTGGTCTATACCACTCTAAGGGGTGGCCTTCCGGCCTGCCGAGACCCGCCACGGAACATTCACCGAACGGTCATCCGATGTCACGGGGCGGCCACACGGTCGCGGCCGAGCGCGTCGCGGATCTGGGCTGCGACCACGTCTGGCTCATCCCGGACCACAAAAGCCGGGAACCGCAGCACCCGCAGGCCGCTGATGATCAGATCGTTGCCCCGCCGCATATCCGCCCACCACGCCGTGGCTTCCATATGCCACAACCCGTCCACTTCCACCGCGAGGTGCGCCTCCTCCCAGAACGCGTCCAGCCAGCGGCGCCGCCCGTCCCGGTCCAGCCGTATCGCCTGGCGGTCCGGAGCCGGCAGTCCGTAGCGCCAGGTGAGCCGGGCGAAGTCGAGTTCGGATAGCGCTTGTGCTCCGCCCGCGATGTCCGCCAGCGTGACCGCGACGAGCGCATGCCGCCGCAGTCTGGGCCGCCGGCCCAGCGCCGCCTCCAGCTGATCCGGGCGGACCAGGCGTTGTTGCACCCCTGCCGCCAGTACCGCCCGAGCCCTGTCGCCCGACCTGGACCACGCCGCGGCGTCGAGCAGCGACCGCGCGAGCCTGGTCCATGGCGGTAACCGGGCCGGGTGCACGTCATCCGGGCCGAGAACCCGCGACCGGTGCACCGCCACCCCGGGAACTGCCGTCCTGACCTGGCGGCTGGCCGGGATCACGAGGTGAGTCGTGCGATCCTCGAATCCGGTGAGACCATCCAGCCGGGCCGCGGTCAGGCCCCCGAGCACCGCCTGCGGACCCGCGGCCAGCACGGCGCTCCAGAGCCACTCCGCGTCGCTGATCCCCCCAGAGTGGGTGACCAGCACACCCCGGCACGGACGCTGCCACCGTCCGCTGTGCAGCCGCCAGCGAACCGCCGGTTCCCCGATCATGGCGATGGCCGAGGCGATGGTCAGCACGGCGGGCGGGCGGCCGTCGCCGGTGGATCCGGGGACTGGGCGTGCGGTGCTCGTACCCCGATGCTGGGCTCCCGCTGGCCGCGGGAGAAGTCTCTGTTACGCGGCTGTGGACAGCTGGGATAACAGACGGCCCGCGGTGGATATCCCCGCCAAAATGTCACCCCCCACCACGACAATCCGCCCCTCACCCCCCGCACTCTCCTTCCACTAACGATCTTTACGGCCGAAGGTGTGCTGAAAACGCTGGTCCCATAGCGGTTTCAGCACACCTTCGTGGCAGCCACGCCCGCGTCCCGCAGGGATCGGGCGAAGGTGTGCGGAAAGGGTGGCCAGGGCGACGGTTTCGGCACACGTTCGCCTACGTGCTCGCCGCGCCGGCCGGGGACGGCGGTTTGCGCACACGTTCGATGCCGGTCGCGGGCCAGAGGCTGAGGGCCCAGGGACTGCAGATGGCCATGGGACCAGTGGGGCCGATGGGAAAGGGGCTGGGCGGCCGGGCCTCGCAGACCCGGCCCGGGCGGGCCCAACCTTGGAAACCCGGCCCGGGCGGGCCCAACCTTGGAGACCCGGCCCCGGCGGCCCCAACCTCGCGGACCCAACGTGACGAACCGAACTCCCCGGCGGGCCGCAACCCCAGGGAGCGACGGCCTTCTGCCCGAGTCGGCGGGGCCGGGGTCAGGCTAGGGAGCGGGCCATGGGCGGGATGGGAGCGGGCAGCATGCTGTTCCCCTCCAGGTACGTATCCACGGCCGCCGCGGCCGAGCGTCCTTCGGCGATGGCCCATACGATCAGCGACTGGCCGCGGCCCATGTCCCCGGCGACGAACACCCCGGGCACCGAGGTGGCGTACTGACCGTCGCGGGCCACGTTCCCGCGCGCGTCGAATTCGACGCCGAGGTCGGCCAGCAGGCCCGGCCGTTCCGCCCCGGTGAAGCCCATGGCCAGCAGGACCAGCTCGCACGGTAGTTCCCGCTCGGTCCCGGAGACCGGAGCGAACTTCCCGTCGGCCAGCTCCACCTCGACCAGCCGGAGTCCCGTGACCCGGCCGGCCTCGTCGCCCACGAACTCCTGCGTGGACACGGCGTAGACCCGCTCCCCGCCCTCTTCGTGCGCGCTGGACACCCGGTAGATCATCGGATAGGTGGGCCACGGCTGGTTGTCGGGACGGCTCTGGGTGGGCCGGGGCAGGATCTCCAGCTGGGTGACGGACGCGGCCCCCTGGCGGTGCGCGGTGCCGAGGCAGTCGGCTCCGGTGTCGCCGCCACCGATGATGATCACATTCTTGCCCCGCGCGCTGATGGGCGTCTCGGGTACTGGGCCGCCGTCCGTCCGGGCCCGCGACGCGACTACTGCGCGGTTGGCCAGCGGGAGGAAGTCCATGGCCTGGTGCACCCCAGCCAGGCCCGCGCCGGGGACGGGCAGCCCGCGGGCCACGGTGGCCCCGCCAGCCAGCACGATCGCGTCGAAGTCGGCCCGCAGTTGCGCGGCTGTGACGTCCCGGCCCGCCAGGACCCCGCACCGGAACCTGGTCCCCTCAGCCTGCATCTGCCACAGCCGGCGGTCCAGGTGCCGCTTTTCCATCTTGAACTCGGGGATCCCGTAACGCAGCAATCCGCCGGGCGCGTCGGCCCGCTCGAACACGGTGACCGCGTGCCCGGCCCGGGTGAGCTGCTGGGCCGCGGCCAGCCCGGACGGGCCGGACCCGATCACCGCCACGCGACGGCCCGCCGCCACCGCCTCGGCGCTGGGCGGCAGCGGCCGTACCCAGCCCTCGGCCCAGGCCCGGTCGATGATCTCCACCTCGACCTGCTTGATCGTCACCGGGTCGGCGTTGATGCCGAGCACGCAGGCGCTCTCGCACGGCGCCGGGCAGAGCCGGCCGGTGAACTCCGGGAAGTTGTTGGTCGCGTGCAGCCGCTCCGCGGCCTCACGCCACTCGTGCCGCCAGACCAGGTCGTTCCACTCCGGGATCAGGTTGCCCAGCGGGCAGCCCTGGTGGCAGAACGGGATGCCGCAGTCCATGCACCGCCCGGCCTGTGCCTCCAGCGCCACGGGCGGGAAGTCCGTGTACACCTCCCGCCAGTCCCGGATCCGCACATCCACCGGCCGCCGGGCGGGCGTCTCGCGCGGCGTGGTCAGGAAGCCCTTGGGGTCAGCCATCGCAGAAGCCTCCTCAGCCGTGGGCCGCGGCCATCACGGCCTGGTTGACGTCGCGGCCCTCACGCTCGGCCATCCGGGCCGCGTCGAGCACCCGCTTGTAGTCCTTGGGCATGACCTTGCCGAACCGGGTCAGCGCCACATCCCAGTCGGACAGCAACCGCGCCGCGACCTGCGACCCGGTCTCGCTGAGGTGCTGCGCGATCAGCTCACGAAGCCGGGTCGAATCGTCGTCGTCGAGGCCGTCCAGGTCGGCCATGTCCGTGTTGACCCGGACCGGATCCGGGTCGAGCAGGTAGGCCAGGCCACCGGACATGCCGGCCGCGAAGTTACGGCCGACCGGGCCGAGCACGGCCACGACACCGCCGGTCATGTACTCGCAGCCGTGGTCGCCAGTGCCCTCGGCCACCGCGGTGGCGCCGGAGTTCCGCACGCAGAACCGCTCGCCGACCACGCCACGAAGGAACATCTCGCCCCCGGTGGCGCCGTAACCGATTACGTTGCCCGCGATGATCTGGTCTTCGGCGATGAAGTTGGCCTCCGGGTCCGGGGCCACGATGATCCGGCCGCCAGACAGGCCCTTGCCCAGGTAGTCGTTGGCGTCGCCTGCCAGCCGCAGGGTGATCCCGCGGGGCAGGAAGGCACCGAAAGACTGCCCGGCCGAGCCCCGGAACCGGACCAGAATCGTGTCGTCGGGCAGCCCCTTGCCGCCCCACCGCCGGGTCACCTCGTAGCCCAGCATGGTGCCGACGGTCCGGTTGACGTTGCGGACCGGAAGGTCCAGGGTGACCGGCTTCGCGTCCTGCAGGGCCCCTTCGGCCAGCTGGATCAGCGTGTTGTCCAGGGCCCGCTCGATGCCGTGATCCTGGGTGGTGGTGTTGCGCGTGGCCGCACCCTCGGCCAGGGCGGGCATGTGCAGGATCGGCGCGAGATCCAGCCCGGCCGCCTTCCAGTGCCCCACCGCCCGCTCGCTGTCCAGCAGGTCGGTCCGGCCGACCGCCTCGTCCAGGCTGCGCAGTCCCAGGGCGGCCAGGTACTCGCGCACTTCCTCGGCGATGAACTCGAAGAAGTTGACCACGAACTCCGGCTGGCCGTTGAACCGCTTGCGCAGCTCAGGGTTCTGGGTGGCCACCCCGACCGGGCACGTGTCCAGGTGGCACACCCGCATCATGATGCAGCCCGACACGACCAGTGGTGCGCTCGCGAAGCCGAACTCCTCGGCGCCGAGCAGCGCGGCGATGATCACGTCCCGGCCGGTCTTCAGCTGGCCGTCGGCCTGGACCACGATCCGGTCCCGCAGCCGGGCCCGGAGCAGGGTCTGCTGGGTTTCGGCCAGGCCCAGCTCCCAGGGAGCACCCGCGTGCTTGAGGCTGGTCAGCGGGGCGGCCCCGGTGCCGCCGTCGTGCCCGGAGATCAGCACCACGTCGGCGTGAGCCTTGGACACCCCGGCTGCGACGGTGCCGACCCCCACCTCGGCGACCAGCTTGACGTGCACCCGGGCCTGCGGGTTGGCGTTCTTGAGGTCGTGGATGAGCTGGGCCAGGTCCTCGATGGAGTAGATGTCGTGGTGCGGCGGGGGCGAGATGAGCCCGACCCCGGGGGTGGAGTACCGGGTCTTGGCGATCCAGGGGTACACCTTGTGCCCGGGGAGCTGGCCGCCCTCCCCCGGCTTGGCCCCCTGGGCCATCTTGATCTGCAGGTCGTCGGCATTGACCAGGTACTCACTGGTTACCCCGAACCGGCCGCTGGCGACCTGCTTGACCGCGGACCGGCGCAGGTCCCCGTTCGCGTCCGGGACGAAACGTTCCGGATCCTCGCCGCCCTCGCCGGTGTTTGACCGGCCGCCCAGCCGGTTCATGGCGATGGCCAGGGTCTGGTGCGCCTCGGCCGAGATGGAACCGTAGGACATCGCGCCGGTAGAGAACCGGCGCACGATGGCTGACACAGGCTCGACCTCGTCGAGGGGGATCGGGCCGCGCGGGGCCGGGCGCGACGGGCCGGCCACGGGCGCGGCACTACCGGGCGAGGCAGCCCCGGCCGGGGCACTCCAGGGCGAGGCAGCCCCGGCCGGTGGCGGCACAGGCATCCGGCCGCCGACCGGATGGGGCCCGGTCGGGTGCAGCCCGGCCTGGTTCTCGTCGCGGGGCGCGCGGGCCGGGAGCGACGCTGCGCCCAGCCCACGCGGGTCAGTGGGGTCATCGACGCCGCGGATGCGCAGCAGGCCGCGCAGCGTCATGAGCCGGGCGGACTGGTCGTCCACCAGGCGGGTGTACTCCTTGAAGACCTCGTAGCGGCGGCTCCGGGTCGCGTGCTGCAGCTTGAACACGGTCTCCGGGTTGAACAGATGCGGCTCGCCCTCACGACGCCACTGGTAGTCGCCGCCGGTCTCCAGCCGCCGGTGGTCCGGGGCGGCCCCCCGGGGCGGGAAGGCCCGCGCGTGCCGGGCCCCGGCCTCAGCGGCCAGCACCTCGAAGCCGACGCCGCCCAGCCGGGAGGTGGTCCCGGTGAAGCAGGTGCTGATGATCTCCTCACCCAGCCCGATGGCCTCGAAGATCTGCGCCCCGGTGTAGGAGGCGACCGTGGAGACCCCCATCTTCGACATGATCTTCAGCAGGCCCTTGCCCAGGGCCTTGACCAGGTTCTCCGCGGCCTTCTTAGCGGTAATGCCGTCCAGCAGGCCGCGGCGGACCAGGTCCTGCACGGACTCCACGGCCAGGTACGGGTTCACCGCGGCCGCGCCGTAGCCGATCAGCAGCGCGATGTGGTGGCATTCGCGGGCGTCGCCCGATTCCACGATCAGGCCGGCCCGGTCCGGGTCCGCTCCCGGATCAGGTGATGGTGCACGGTCCCGGTCAGCAGCAGCGACGGGATCGGCGCCAGCCGCGAGTCTGGCTCGCCGCCGAACGCCCGGTCCGACAGCACGATGATGTGCGCGCCCTCGGCGATGGCAATGGACACCTCGGCGCAGATCTCGTCGAGCCGGTCGCGTAGCGCGGCACCGCCGCCCGTCACGTCATACCGGCCATCCACCACATGCGATGCGAAGCCGGGCAGGTCGCCATCGTCGTTAATGTGAATGATCTTGCTTAGCTCGTTGGCGCTGATCACCGGGTAGGGCAGCACGACCTGGCGGCACGAGGCCGGTCCGGGCACGAAGAGGTTGCCCTCCGGGCCGGTGGAAGACTCCAGCGAGGTCACCAGCTCCTCCCGGATCGCGTCCAGCGGTGGGTTGGTGACCTGCGCGAACAGCTGGGAGAAGTAGTCGAAGAGCAGCCGGGGGCGGTCCGACAGCACGGCCACCGGCGTGTCGGTGCCCATCGACCCGATCGGCTCGGACCCGGTCCTCGCCATCGGGGTCAGCAGAACCCGCAGCTCTTCCTCGGTGTACCCGAACATCTGCTGCTGGGTGGTGAGCTCCCCGGCTGGGGGCAGCGCCCTGACCCGGTCCGGCAGGTCGTCCAGGTGCAGCAGGCCCGCGTGCAGCCAGTCTTCATACGGGTGCTCGCGGGCCAGGGCGGACTTGACTTCCTCGTCTTCGGCGATCCGCCGCCGGCCGGTGTCGGCCAGGAACACGCGGCCGGGCTGGAGCCGGCCCTTGCGGACCACGTCCGCCGGGTCAATGTCCAGCACGCCGACCTCGCTGGCCAGCACCACGAGACCGTCGCGGGTCACCCAGTACCGGCCCGGGCGCAGTCCGTTGCGGTCGAGCACCGCCCCGATCACGGTGCCGTCGGTGAACGCCACGCAGGCGGGGCCGTCCCACGGCTCCATCAGGGTGGAGTGGAAGCGGTAGAAGGCGCGCCGGGCCGGATCCATCTCGTCGTGGTTCTCCCACGGCTCGGGGATCATCATCAGCATGGCGTGCGGCAGCGACCGGCCGCCGAGGTGCAGCAGTTCCAGGCACTCATCGAAGCTGGCCGAGTCGCTGCCGGTCTCGTCCAGGATCGGCAGCAGCCGCTCCATGCCGCGCCCGTCCGCGGAGCGTGGGAACAGGTCGCTGGCCAGCATGGCCTCGCGGGCCCGCATCCAGTTCCGGTTCCCCCGGACCGTGTTGATCTCCCCGTTGTGCGCGATGTAGCGGTACGGGTGGGCCAGTGGCCAGGACGGGAAGGTGTTGGTGGAAAACCGCGAGTGAACCAGGGCCAGGGCCGAGGCGTAGCGGGGGTCGGCGAGATCCGGGTAAAACGGCTCCAGCTGGGGCGCGGTCAGCATGCCCTTGTAGCCGATGGTCCGCGAAGACAGCGTGACCACGTAGCAGTCGGTCTCGTGTTCCACCCTCTTGCGCAGGCAGTACGCCCGGCGATCCAGGGCCAGGCCGCTTTCACCATTTGCCGCAACGAAAACCTGCCGCAGAGCAGGCAGCACCTCCCGGGCCCCACGTCCGCAGTGCCTGGGGTCATGCGGGACATCCCGCCAGCCCAGAGTGGTCAGGCCCTCCTCAGCGGCGAGCTGTTCCACCACCATGGCGGCGTCATGGGCCGCCTGATCGTCAGCAGGCAGGAACACCATCCCGGCCGCATAGCTGCCTGGGGCGGGAAGCTCGAACCGGCAGACCGCGCGAAAGAACGCGTCGGGGACCTGAGTCAGGATGCCGGCGCCGTCACCCGTGTCCGGGTCGCTGCCCTGGGCGCCTCGGTGCTCCAGGTTGCGCAGCACGGTCAGGGCCTTGGCTACCGTGTCATGGCAGGGCTGCCCGGACAGGTCGGCCACGAAGCCGACACCGCATGCATCATGCTCGAAGCTGGCGTCGTAGAGCCCCCCGGCCTCCACGGAAGCGGCAGGTGCCATCCGCACTCCTGTCGTCTCGTCCGAATATGCGTTCTCGCATGCGGTCGGGACGACATTGGCCCTGCCATGAACCCGCGAAGGGGTATCGCTGGCACCCTCTGAGCTAGCGCTCGTAGGTTACACGGAGATTACGCCACCAGAGCAATCATCCCCGCTTAGTGTTGTTCGCGAAACACCTGACTCGCTGGGAACATCCGCTTCGCGTGGATTGTCCCCAGGATGTGCCCCGGCCCGTCCGGCAGCAAACTCCGGCCGCCGCAGGGACGACGCACGGGACCGCCGGATGAGCACGTCCGGGCCCCGCTTCCCCCTCGTCATGATCAGGTAGCCCACCGCGGCGATCCAGACGGCGATCATCGCCCACTGGTCTGTCCGCAGGCCCAGCAGGTGGTGCGCGAAGTCG
Organism: uncultured Actinomycetes bacterium; assembly: GCA_963770545.1. Lineage (GTDB taxonomy): Bacteria > Actinomycetota > Actinomycetes > Streptosporangiales > Streptosporangiaceae > RYN-230. The sequence goes on from CAVYQF010000002.1 coordinate 144,176, forward strand.
ATGCGCAGCGACTGGACCGCGAAGCTGCCGGTCGCGTACCCCGCCGCGTACAGCGCGAGGACGCGGTCGCCGGTGAGCCGGAACCGGCTGGCCGCCCAGATCAGGGCGAGGCCCAGGGCCAGGTCCCACAGGGACTCGTAGAGGAACGCAGGCTGGAACGTGGCGTAGTTCTCGTACGGGATTACCCGGTGAGCCGGGTCGATCTCCAGCGCCCAGGGCAGGCTCGACGGGCGGCCGTAGAGTTCCTGGTTGAACCAGTTCCCCCAGCGGCCGATAGCCTGCCCGATCGCCACGGCCGGGGCCGCGGCCCCGGCGACGGGCCCGAACCTCACCCCGGCCCACCGGCAGCCGGCCCAGGCCCCGAGGACTCCTCCCAGCACCGCGCCGGGCATGCCTATCCCGCCGTCCCAGACCCGGAAGATGTCGATCCAGTCCCGGCCCGGCCTGAAGTACAGCTCGTAGTCGGTGACCACGCTGTACAGCCGGGCTCCGATCAGGCCAGCCGGGACGGCCCAGGTAGCCACGTCAAGGATTACTCCCCGGTCGCCGCCGAGCCGCTGGTAGCGGCGGCTGGCCAGCCGGACGGCGACGATAATGCCGAGCACGATGCACAGTGCGTAACCGCGCACCGGCAGCAACCCCAGATGCCAGGTCCCGGGACCGGGGCTGGGCAGGAACGCGAGGGTCGTGCCGGGGGATGCCACGCGTCACGAGGCTAGCAGGGCGGCCGGGCACAGCCTGCGGTTAGCCGGTTACTGGGTTAGCGGCCCGGGCTAACTACCGTGCCACGGACCCCCGCGGCCAGCTCGGCGGCCAGGTCGCGCACGGAGTCCAGGCCGGCCTGGGCATCCGGGGCGGCCAGCAGCCGCTGCACGAACGCCGATCCGACGATCACCCCGTCTGCGAACCCGGCCACTTCGGCGGCCTGGGCACCGTCGCGCACGCCGAGGCCGACGGCGACCGGCAGGCTGGTGACGTCGCGGACCCGGCTGACCAGCACCGCGGCGGCCGCGCCGACGCTGGCCCGGGCCCCGGTGGTGCCCATCAGCGACGCCGCGTACACGAACCCGCGGCAGTCGGCGGTGATCCGCGCGATCCGCGCGTCCGACGAACTCGGGGCGACCAGGAACACCCGGTCCAGGCCGGAGGCGTCCGCGGCGTCGAGCCAGTCCCCGGCCTCCTCGGGCGGCAGGTCGGGGGTGATCAGCCCCGCCCCGCCCGCCGCGGCGAGGTCGCGGGCGAAGGCCGCCACACCGTAGTGGTCCACGGGATTCCAGTACGTCATGACCAGCGTGGGCACGCCCGCGGCCGCGACGGTTTCGACGGTGCGCAGCACATCGGTCACGTGGGTGCCGGCGGCCAGCGCCCGCTGCGTGGCCTCCTGGATGACCGGGCCATCCATCAGCGGGTCAGAGTACGGCAGGCCGATCTCGATCACGTCCGCGCCCGCCTGCGCGATCGCCACCGCCGCCTCAGCCGCGCCGGCCACCGACGGGAAACCGGCGGGCAGGTAGCCCACCAGGGCGGCGCGGCCTTCCACAGCCGCTTTCTCAAACGCGACGCTGACTGTGCTCACCCGGCGTTCTCCCCGTGTGCGGCATGGCCGTCTTCGAGGTGGCCGAACCAGCGGGCGGCGATGTCTACGTCCTTGTCGCCCCGTCCGGACAGGTTGACCAGCAGCAAGGCCCCCGGGTCGAGCTCACCACCCACCTGAAGCGCGCCAGCCAGGGCGTGTGCCGACTCGATGGCCGGGATGATGCCCTCAGTCCGGCACAGCAGCGAGAACGCGTCCATGGCCTGGGAATCCGAGATGGCCCGGTAGCTGGCCCGGCCGGTGTCGTGCAGCCAGGAATGCTCCGGCCCGACGCCCGGGTAGTCCAGGCCGGCCGAGACCGAATGGGTGGGCAGGGTCTGCCCGTCGGCGTCCTGGAGCAGGTAGGTGCGCATGCCGTGGATCACCCCGGCGGAACCGGCTACCAGGGTGGCGGCGTTACGACCGCTGTCCGGGCCTTCCCCGCCAGCCTCACAGCCGATCAGCCGCACGGATTCGTCCGGGATGAACGCGTGAAAAGCCCCGATGGCGTTGGAGCCGCCGCCCACGCAGGCGATGACCGCGTCAGGCAGCCGGCCGGTCATGGCCAGCACCTGCTCCCGCGCCTCGACCCCGATGATGCGCTGGAAGTCGCGCACCATGGTCGGGAACGGGTCCGGGCCCATCACCGAGCCGATGCAGTAGTGGCTCGTCTCGACTGTGGTCACCCAGTCGCGGAACGCCTCATTGATGGCGTCCTTGAGAGTACGGCTGCCGGTGGCCACCGGCACGACCTCGGCTCCGAGCATCCGCATCCGGGCCACGTTCAGCGCCTGCCGCTCGGTGTCTTCCTCCCCCATGTAGACCACGCAGTCCAGGCCCAGCAGCGCGCAGGCGGTCGCGGTGGCCACCCCGTGCTGGCCGGCCCCGGTCTCGGCGATGACCCGCTTCTTGCCCATCCGCTTGGTCAGCAGGGCCTGGCCGAGCACGTTGTTGATCTTGTGCGAGCCGGTGTGCGCCATGTCCTCGCGCTTGAGCAGGATCCGGCAGTCCCCGGCCCGGGCCGCGAACTGCGGTACCTCGGTCACCAGGGTCGGCCGCCCCGCGTAGCCGCGGAGCAGGGCGGCGAGCTCGGCCTCGAAGGCCGGATCGGCCTGGGCCGACGCATACTCGGCGGCCAGATCTTCCAGCGCGGACATGAGGGCTTCGGGGGCGAACCGGCCGCCGTACGGCCCGAAGTGGCCGACCTCCCGGTTCGCTCCCGGGCCAGCGGTCACGGTCATCCGCGGTCACCGCGCAGTGCCGGATGCGAGCCGGCGGTGACCAGGTCAGCCACGGCCGACCGGGGGTCCTTGCCGGTGACCAGGCTCTCCCCCACCAGCACCGCGTCCGCCCCGGACGCGGCGTAGGCCAGGAGGTCATGGGGCCCGCGGATACCCGACTCGGCGATCTTCAGCACGCCGTCCGGGATCCGGGGCGCGAGCCGGGCGAACACGGTGCGGTCCACCTCGAGGGTGGTCAGGTCGCGCGCGTTGACTCCGATGATCTTCGCGCCGGCCTCCAGCGCGCGGTCGAGTTCGGAGTCCGCATGCACCTCGACCAGCGGGATGAGCCCGATAGAGACGGCCCGCTCCACCAGCGAGATCAGCGCGTTCTGCTCCAGAGCGGCCGCGATGAGCAGGATCATGTCCGCGCCGTGCGCCCGGGCCTCCCAGAGCTGGTAGGAGCTGACCACGAAGTCCTTGCGCAGCACGGGCACCTGGACCGCCGCGCGCACCGCCGCCAGGTCGGCGATGCTGCCCGCGAACCGCCGCTGCTCGGTCAGCACGCTGATCACGCTCGCGCCGCCGGCCTCGTAGTCCGCGGCCAGCGCCGCGGGGTCGGCGATCGCCGCCATCGCTCCCTTGGACGGGCTGGCCCGCTTCACCTCGGCGATGACCGCCACGTCCTCGCCTTTGAGCACCGCCATCGCATCCTTCGGCGATGGCGCCCGCCCGGCCATGTCCTTGAGCTGGTCGAGGGTGACTTCCTGCTGCCGGGCAGCGAGGTCGGCACGAACCCCATCCAGGATCTCGTTGAGCACGCTCACGCGGTTTCGCAGTCCCCTCGGGTTGGATTCCTTGCGCCCCGATCGTAGCGAGGCCGCTTCTCTCCGGATGCGGGCCCCCTCCGGGCCACGCTCGCGCGCAGGGCAGGCCAGGCGCCCGGATGCGGGGCACCGGAGCGCCGGCCGGCCGCTCGCCCACGGTGACCGGGCCCCGCTCTGGCTCGCCGCGGAGTCAGGCTTGACCCGTCTCTCTGGCGGCAGCCCAGACCGGGGCACCGCGGCTCTGCGCGGGAAGGTCAGGGGGAAGCGCCTGCCCCAACTCCCTCACCTCCCTGGCCAGCGACTGGCCTTCTATTCAGCCTAACCCGTGCCGCCGGGGCCGCTCCCGGGGGCGGCGGATGCCGGCCCGGAACTCGAGGGTGCGGTTCCCGAACTAGATGGGGCAATCCCCGAACCGGGTGATGGGGCCCCGGAACCGGTGACCGGGGTACCGGGCCCGGCCGGGTCGGCGAGGTCAGTGGGGTCGAGCCCCTGGCTCAGCGATTCCCAGAGAGTGGCCGGGTCCGCCGCAGCGGACGGCTTCTGGCTGGCTGGCCGCTCGTAGCGGCTGGACATGACCGGCCAGCGAGTGCCACGCCAGGCGACCAGCATCCCGGTCCCGAGGATGAGGAGCCCGCCGACCAGCACGGCCCAGCGCCACGGGAACGCGGCCATCTCCACATGGCTGGCCAGGCTGAGGCCGGCCACCCCGGAGCCACCGCTGCCCGGCGTGGTGCCGCTGCCGACCGTGCTCCCGCCCGGCGCCGCCGGCCTGCGCGGTGGCGCCCACGGCGGCCCCCCGCACCTGCGCGGCGGTCACCGGCAGGCTCACGGACGCGATGATGGCCACCCCGAACACGGCGAGCAGGACGCCGACGATCCGCCGGACGAGGCCGCGGGTGGCCAGCACCGCGGCCAGGCCGGCCAGTGCGGCCAGGCCCAGCGCGCCGGCCGCGGGCACCAGATCCTGGCCGCTCACCCCGGCCCGGGAAGCGGGCAGGGGGGGCGGCTCGATGGTCACCACCCGGGCCCAGTCCTGACGGGCCGCGAGCAGCACCACCGCCGCGCCCACCGCACCGGCGAGCAGCGTCAGGAGGTACTCCCGCCGGGCACCCGCGGCCGGGCGGCGGGTACCGAGCGGCCCGGCGGCCGGCTCCGGGGCAGTCATCCCGCCGCCGTTCACTCCACCGCCGCTCGCCCCACTGCCGTTCACTGCGCTACCACTCACTCCACCAACGTTCACTCCACGACCGTTCACTCCACCACCGTGGCCGGCAGCGGGTCCGCGTCAAAGCAGGTGCGGTCGCCGGTGTGGCAGGCCCCGCCGGTCTGGTCCACTTTCACCAGCACGGTGTCCCCGTCGCAGTCGAGCGCGACGGCTTTGACCTGCTGCACATGGCCCGATGTGCCGCCCTTCACCCAGTACTCCTGACGGCTGCGGGACCAGTAGGTGCACCGCCCGGTGGTCAGGGTGAGATGCAGCGCCTCGTCGTCCATCCAGCCGACCATCAGCACCTCGCCGGTGTCGTACTGCTGGGCCACGGCCGGGACCAGGCCCGCCGCGTCGCGTTTAAGCCGCGCGGCGATCTCGGGGTCCAGCGCGGAGGGACACCGGGGACCGGTCACCGCGCTCGCTTGGGTGTTCATAGCCCGATCCTCTCAGGTCCGGCCCATTCCGCTGGGGGGCCGGGCTGGCTACCATCGCGGGATGACTCTCGCCCGGGATGAGCGCCTGGCGCTGTGCGCGTCGCTGGAGCAGGCTGGTCCAGCCGCGCCCACGCTATGCGACGGCTGGACCACCCTTGATCTGGCCGCCCACCTGGTGCTGCGGGAACGCCGCCCGGATGCGGGAGCCGGCATCATGATCGGCCCGCTCGCCGGGTACACCAGGCGGGTGCAGCAGGGCCTGACCAAGCGGGAATCCTTCGACGGCCTGATCAGCGCCATCCGCTGCGGGCCGCCGCGCATGTCGGTCTTCGGGCTGCCGGGGGTGGACGAGCGCGCCAACCTCGTCGAGTTCTTCGTGCACCACGAGGACATCCGGCGCGGCGCCCCCGACTGGGCGGAGCGGAAGGTCACCCCGGCACTGTCGGAGGCCCTGTGGGGGCGGCTCGGCATGGCCAAGATCATCCTGCGCAAGGCCCCGGTCGGCGTGGAACTGGTCCGCGACGACATCACCACCGACCCGGGCCAGGGCCGGGTCCGGATCACGGCGAAGGCGCGTACCCCGGTGGTTACCGTCACCGGCGCGCCCGGGGAACTCACCCTGTGGACGTCGGGCCGCCGGAGCGCCGCTCAGGTGCGCCTGGACGGTACCGAGGCGGCGGTCCGCACGCTGACGGGGGTTCGCTGGGGGCTGTAGGCGCCAGGCTGCTCACGTAGTCGGCGGCCATCGCCGCCTCGGTGATGATCACCGGCCCGGCTCTGGGAGGACGGGCGCAGGCCACCTCCGGGAAGGCCACGCCGAGCTGGGCCACGGCGTTGCCGAGGGTGAACGCAGAGCCGGTCGGCGCGCCCATTGACCAGTCAGGCGTTCCTGGCCGGACGGCCCGCTCGATCAGGTCACGCAGGGACCGCAGGTGCTGCGGGCCGGTAGTCACCGCCACACAGGGTCCCCCGGGCACCAGGACCCGGCTTAGCTCACGGACCGGCAACGCCGTCACGTCGGCATTGATTAGCGCCGGGTGAGCGGTCGAGGCAAGCATGCCTAATGAAAGGTCACATCCGACCGCGTTTATCCGCCGCTCACGGAGCGCGCGCAAGTAGATGCCGTTACCGCAGCCCACATCGAGGACCGCTGCCCCGGGCAGCGGCCGGGCCAGATCCAGTACCCACGCGGCGATGTCGAAGAAGGGGACCTCGCCCTGCCACAGTCGTTGCCGGGCGTGCAGGTGGCGGTCGTCGGCGTACTGCCCCGGCGGATTCAGTTCCACCAGCTCACTATGCCGCGGTCGCGCGCAGGTTACGTCCCGGCGGCGCCCAGATCACGGCATGACCACGGCTACATAAGCGTGAGGGCCTGACACCAAGTGTTCGCCTCGCGTATCGGCACCCTTCACGGGAAAAGCCACACTCAGCCAGGAACCGGCCACCTCCCGGTCAATTCCCCCCGCGACGATTCCCCCGTCCGTGCCATCGGGGTGCGGATGCGGGCCACCACGCTCGCGGCTCGGAGGGGGACTAAGTGCCCAGGAGCAAAGCCAGGAGTAAGACAGTCGCGGCTGCGGCCCTCGCGGTCAGCGGCCTGATGTTGGCTGCGGGATGCAGCAGTAGCTCAAATAGCGGTGGTTCCGCCAGTTCCTCCAGTTCCGGCTCGGCGGTCAATGCCGCCACCGCCACGTCCGCCGCCGCGTTTGGCGGACTGAATAGCCTGGTGGCCGCCTGCAAGAAGGAGGGGACGCTGAACGTCATCACCCTCCCGGCGAACTGGGCCAACTACGGCAACATCATGAAGGACTTCACCGCCAAATACGGCATCAAGATCAACGACGCCAACCCGGACGGTTCCAGCCAGGACGAGATCAACGCGATGCAGCAACTGAAGGGGCAGAGCCGTGCCCCCGACGTGCTGGACATGGGCACCTCGTTCGCGATCAAGGCGGACCAGGGGGGCCTGCTCGCCCCGTACAAGGTGGCCACCTGGACGGCCATCCCGGCCAACACCAAGGCCTCCGACTCCACCTGGTACGACGACTACGGCGGCTACGTCGCCATCGGCTACGACTCGGCCAAGGTGAAGGTCCCCCCGACGTCGTTCAAGGATCTGCTGAAGCCCATCTACAAGAACCAGGTCGCCATCAACGGCAACCCGACCCAGGCCAGTGCCGCCTTCTCTGCCGTGTATGCGTCGGCGCTGGCCAACGGAGGCTCGCTGTCCAACATCGAGCCGGGCATCCAGTACTTCAAGAAGCTGCACCAGGTCGGCAACTTCGTGCCCGTCACCGCGGGGCCGACCACCGTGCAGAGCGGGCAGACCCCCATCGTGATCTGGTGGGACTACCTGCTCGCCTCCGAGATCTCGAGCGCGGTTCCCACGTTCAAGATCGTGATCCCGACCGACGCGCACTACGCCGCCTACTACAGCCAGGCGATCAGCAAGACCGCTCCCAACCCGGCCTGCGCCAGGCTCTGGGAGGAGTACCTGTACTCCACCACCGGCCAGAACCTCTGGCTGCAGGGCAAGGCGCGGCCGATCGAGCTGTCGTCGCTCGTCAGCGCGGGCACCGTCGACAAGGCGGCCGACGCGGCGCTCCCGGCGGCCCCGTCGGGCGGGCTGAACTTCCCGACTCAGGCGCAGGAGTCCGCGGCTGAGGCCAAGGTCGCACAGCAATGGTCCACTGTGGCCGGCTAGCTGATGGCCCAGCAGACTGACACGGTCGTGGCCCCGGACGCCGCTGGCGGGTCCGGGGCCCGGCTGCGCCGGCCCCTGGGGGCCCGGCTGCGCAGCGCCCGGGCACTGCTCGGCATCCTGCCCTTCACCGTCTATGTGTTCCTGGGTCTCGTCCTGCCCGCGATAGCAATCGCGGTGGGCGCCTTCCAGGACTCGACCACCGGCGACTTCACGCTGTCCAACATCAAGACCGCCGCGTCCGGCATCTACCTGCACGGCTTCGGGACCACGCTCGGGGTCGCGGTGATCACCTCGATCGTGCCGGGCATCGTCGGCTTCCTGGTGGCCTACGCCATCTTCACCGCCAAGCGCGGCGCCGTGCTGCGCCGCTGCGTGATCACCGCCTCGGGCGTGTTCGCCAACTTCGGCGGGGTTCCGCTGGCGTTCCTGTTCATCGCGACGCTCGGCTCGACCGGCATGGTGACCCAGTGGCTGACCGACATCGGCCTGAACCCATACACGAACGGGTTCAACCTGTACACGTTCAGCGGGATCGTGGTGGTCTACATGTACTTCCAGATCCCGCTCATGGTGCTGGTCATCCTGCCCGCTCTGGAGGGGCTCCGCCCCGCCTGGCGGGAGGCGGCGAACAACCTGGGCGCGGGCACCTGGCAGTACTGGCGCTACGTGGGCGGCCCCGTGCTGTTCCCGGCGTTCCTGGGCTGCGTGCTGCTGCTGTTCGGCAGCGCGTTCTCCGCCTACGCCACGGCCGAGGCGCTGACCAGCGGAAGCGTTCCGCTGACTGCGATCCAGATCGGCTCGTTCCTGAACGGCAACGTGCTGGCCGGACAGCAGAACGTCGGTAAGGCCCTCGGGCTCGGCATGATCATCATCATCGCGATCGTGATGACCGCCTACGCCGTCCTGCAGCGGAGGTCAGCGCAATGGCTGCGGTAACCGGCACCACCCTCGTGGAGGGCGCTACCCCCCCGGCCCGCCGGCCCCGGCGGGAGATACGGCAGTTCCCAGTGTGGCGCTGGGCGATCCTCGTCCTGGTCGGCTCCTACTTCGTCATCCCGCTGATCGCCGCGCTGCGGTTCACCGGCATCTCCACCTTCCCGCAGGTCATCCACCAGGAAGGGTTCTCCGCGGCCTTCGAGTTGTCGGTCAAGCTGGCCGTCATCACCACGGTGCTGACTATCGCGCTGATGCTGCCCACGACGGTGTACGTGCACCTGCGGCTGCCCCGGCTGCGCCGGCTCATGGAAGGGGTCACGATCCTGCCCATCGTGATCCCGCCCGTGGTCCTGATCGTGGGCGTGCTGGAGGTGGCGCCCGGGTTCCTGAAGAGCACGCCGTACCTGCTCGGGCTGATCTACGTGGTGCTCGCGATGCCGTTCGCGTACCGGGCGTTCGACGCGGGACTGCGTGCGCTCGACCTGGGCACGCTGGTCGAGGCGGCCCAGTCGCTGGGCGCAGGCTGGCGGTCGACGCTGTGGCGGGTCATGCTGCCCAACCTGCGCACCGCGATGCTCTCGGCCACCGTCCTCACCGTGGCCCTGGTGCTCGGCGAATTCACCATGGCCAGCCTGGACCTCTATCAGACGTTCCCGGTGTGGATCGTCGCGTTCGACCAGACCAGCGGGCCGATCTCGGTTGCGGCCTCGCTGCTGGCGCTGTTCGTGACCTGGATCTTCCTACTGGCGATCACGATGATCGGCGGCCGCGGATCACGCAGGAAGGGCGGCGCCGAGGTCTCGCTCTTCTCAGTCAGCCGCCAGAACACCAACCCGGGGGGATCCTGATGACCACGAACGCGGGCCAGGCGACCGGCAACCAGGCGGATGGGACCTCGGGCAGAGGCCCTGGAGCGACCGTCGAACTGCGGAACCTCTCCCGGGCGTTCGGCACGACACGCGCGCTGGACGGGCTGACCCTGCGGCTGGACCCCGGGGAGCTGGTGGCGCTGCTCGGCCCCTCCGGGTGCGGGAAGACGACCGCGCTGCGCATCGTGGCCGGCTTCGAGACGGCCGACTCAGGCACGGTCGAGGTGGATGGCCAGGATGTGTCCCCGGTGCCGGCGGCCAAGCGGGACATGGGCATGGTGTTCCAGAGCTACAGCCTGTTCCCCAACATGTCCGCGCTGGACAACGTCAGCTTCGGGCTCCGGATGCGACGGCTGGGCTCAGCCGAGCGGCAGCGCCGGGCCGCCGACCTGCTCGACATGGTCGGCCTGGCCCCCCAGGCCAAGCAGTACCCGCATCAGCTGTCCGGCGGCCAGCAGCAGCGGGTGGCCCTGGCCCGGGCGCTGGCTATCGAGCCCCGGGTCCTGCTCCTCGACGAGCCGTTGTCCGCGCTGGACGCCAAGGTGCGGCTGCAGCTGCGCGAGCAGATCCGCTCCCTCCAGCAGCGGCTCGGCACCACCACCCTGTTCGTCACGCACGACCAGGAGGAAGCCCTGTCCATGGCGGACCGGGTGGGGGTGATGAGCGATGGCAAGCTCGAGCAGATCGCTACCCCCGACGAGCTGTACGACCGGCCTGCGACGCCGTTCGTGGCGGAATTCGTGGGGATCATGAACCGGATCCCGGCCAGCCTGCTGGAGCTGCTCGGCGCGCCCGGGCTCGCAGCGGATCTGACCCCCCACCGGGAGCGGCCGGGCAGCGCCGTGGACGTCCTGGTCCGGCCCGAGGGACTGCGCATCGCGGCCAGCCCGACCGGGAACGGGATCGTGGTGGGCCGGACCTTCCTCGGCCAGCTGACCCGGGTCAGCGTCCGGCTGTCCGGGGACGTGGTCGTTCAGGTGGACCAGCAGAGCGCCGAGGCGGCCGGGATCGCCCCGGGGGATTCGGTGGACGTCACGCTGGCCGGGGCCCCGGTCATGGTGGCCGAGGATCGGTAGGACCCGGGCACCGGCCCGCGGGGCGCCGCTACTCGCTGACGGCGCTGACGCCGACCAGCGGGAGCAGGTCGGCGATCGTGTCCAGCACGTGCGGGGCCTTGGCCGCCTCGAGCTCGTCGCGGGTCGCCCGGCCGGTGAGCACGCCGGCCACCAGCCCCGCTCCGGCGCGGCGGCCGCTCTCGATGTCGCTCGGCGTGTCGCCGACCACGGCGAGCTCGCTCACCGCACCGCCGCCCAGCCGGAGAAGCGCGGTGAGCGGCAGGTCAGGCCAGGGGCGGCCGCGCCCCGCGTCCGCCGGGGATAGGGCGAGGTCGATCAGGGGCTGCCAGCCGAGCCGGTCGATGATCGCGTCCCGGGTCGCTGGGGAGAACCCGGTGAGCAGGCACACCTGGATGCCGGCGTCGCACAGCGCGGTGATCGCCCCGGCGGCCCCGGGCAGCGCGGCGACCCGACCGGCGGCGACCTCCGCGGCGTAAGTGTCCTCGAAGGCATCGTTGGCGTGCTGGGCGGTGGCCTCGTCACCCAGGATCTCGCGGAAGACCTCGATCTTGGACTGGCCCATGGTGTCGTGCACGATCCGCATCGCCTCGTCGTGCGCCGCGCTGCCCGGGGCGGGGCCGAAGCGGTCCAGGGCCGCGGTAAACGCGGCCATCACGCTGCCGTCGTCGGCCACCGTGGTGCCCGCCATGTCCAGGCACGTGATCGTGATACTGCTCATCGGACCCTCCCGGGGATCTGGCGGCCTGCGGTCAGCCGGACGCCTGCTGGTCAGCCGAATGTCTGCTCGGCAATGGCCGGGGCGCAGGTCATGCCGCGGCCGCCTGGCCCGGTGACCAGGACCACGCCCGGTGCCACCTCGGAGCGGTAGTACAGCCCGGTGCCGGCGAGCTGGCTGTACACACCGGCCCAGCGGCGCAGGACCGGCGGCAGCGGGGCACCCAGCAGCCGCGTGGCCACGGCGAGCAGGTGCTCATAGGCATCCTCCCCGACATCGAACGCGAACGGCTCGGCGTACTCGTGGGTGTCCCCGATCGTGAGGCTGCCATCCAGCCGCTGCACCAGCAGCAACTGGGCGCTGACCCGGGCCGCCTCGCCATCCTGCGGGGCCAGCCGCCGGCGGCCGGGCAGGTCGTAGGCGGGGTAGTAGCGCAGCGAGTCGCCGTCCGCGACCGAGGTGGTCAGTTCGGCGTCCAGGGGGGCAGTCTGCATCATCTGCAGCCGGACCCGGCGGACCGGCGGCTGCGCGAACGCAGCCAGATGCGGCCCCGCGATCCCGGTGTGCGCCGCGCCGGGGCAGAGCACGACCAGGTCGGCGCGGTGCCAGGCGCCGGTATGGTCGCGCACCGCGTGGGGGGCCAGTTCGACGGCTTCCCGGCCCGGCAGCCACTGGTAGGGCGGCTGGGCCGACGTGCCGTCAAGCAGGGCGGCGCGCAGCGCCGCGGGGACCAGCCGCGGCTCTACCGCGGCGTCCGCCCGGCAGAACAGGCCCCCCGCGAACTCACCGCGCAGCGCCGGGTTCACCGCCCGGACCGCCGCCGGGTCAAGCACCTCGTAGCCGCGCAGGCCCGCGTCGGGCCGGGCCGCGGCCTCCTTGAGCAGACCCAGTTCCGCGTCGTCGCGGGCCAGGGTGAGCGAGCCGTTCGGGCGGAACCCGGTGCCCGGCACCTCCGCGGCGATCTCGGCCCAGCGGACCCGGGCCCGGCGGGCCAGGTCCAGCTCGGGGCCGCCCGCGCGGCCACTGACCCAGATCAGGCCGAAATTGCGGACGCTGGCGCCCCGGGAGCCGGGCTCACGTTCCAGGTGGGTCACCGGATGGCCGCGCTGACGTGCCTCCAGGGCGTGCATGAAGCCCAGCACGCCCCCGCCCACTACTACCACCGACATCGGCTCGGCCCTCCTGACCAGGGCACCAGTCAAGCGGTGCCCCATGACGCGGGGCTGAACATCCGGTACCGCGTCACCCAACGACGGAAAACATCGCCCCGACAGGCCATAATCCAGGCTGCACGGGTACTACCCGGGCAGCCGATGGCCGACGATGGAGTGGGTCTTCGGCAGCGGCCCCGCCGTGCCGGGGGGATTCGCAGGTGGACGGAGGGGTGTGCAGTGCAGATACTCGGCATCGACATTGGGGGCACGGGCATCAAGGCCGCGCCGGTGGACACGACCAAGGGCACGCTGCTCACCGAGCGGATCAAGGTGGAGACGCCCCGCCCGGCCCGCCCCGAGCCGGTGGCGGCCGTAGTGGCCCGGCACGTGAAGAACTTCAAGTGGACCGGGCCGGTGGGCATCGCCTTTCCCGGCGTGGTGGTCAACGGGGTGACGATGACGGCCGCCAACCTGGACCCCGCCTGGGTCGGGCTGGACACCCGGGCGCTGTTCGACAAGGCGGCCGACGCGTCCACGTCGCTGGTCAACGACGCCGATGCGGCCGGGCTGGCCGAGATGAGGTTCGGCGCGGGGGTCGGGCACCAGGGCACGGTGCTGATGCTGACGTTCGGGACCGGCATTGGCAGTGCCCTGTTCCGGGACGGCATTCTCGTGCCGAACAGCGAGTTCGGCCACATCGAGATCCGCGGCCGGGACGCCGAGAAGCGGGCCTCCGAGCGGGCCAAGGAGTTGCACGACCTCAGCTGGGGCAAGTGGGCCGGGCGGGTCGATGAGTACCTGCGTCACGTGGAGGCGCTGACCGCGCCGGACCTGATCATCATCGGCGGGGGGATCAGCCGCAAGGCGGACAAGTTCCTGCCCTTGCTGAGCTCGTTGCGGGCCACGGTGGTGCCCGCCGCCATGCAGAACGACGCCGGCATCGTGGGCGCCACCCTGTGGGCCGACCTGGACTCGCCCGCGCGTTGAGGAGTGGCCGGCCGGGGGTTTCGTAAGCGGTGGCGCTGGGCGGCCTGGCGCGCGGGAGGACAGGCGGTTCACGGGCTGCCCCGCCCCGCGCGGCGGGCTTACCTGACCGGCAGCCCGGCGGCGCGCAGCGCGTCCTTGACCTCGCTGATCCGCAGCTGGCCGAAGTGGAACACGCTGGCCGCCAGCACCGCGTCGGCGCCCGCCCCGACCGCCGGGGCGAAGTGGGCCAGCTCGCCCGCGCCGCCGCTGGCGATGAGGGGCACATCCGCGACCCCGCGCACCGCACCGATGAGTTCGGTGTCGAAGCCGGCTTTGGTGCCGTCCGCGTCCATGGAGTTGAGCAGGATCTCGCCGACTCCCAGCTCCGCACCACGGGCCGCCCACTCCACCGCGTCGATCCCGGTGCCCCGCCGACCCCCGTGCGTGGTGACCTCGAACCTCGCCGCTGATGAGCCGGGGGGCCGCCCCTCCGGGCTAACCCGGCGGGCGTCCACGGACAGCACCACGCACTGCGAGCCGAACCGCTGGGCCGCCTCCCCGAGCAGCTCCGGGCGGGCGATGGCCGCGGTGTTCAGCGCCACCTTGTCCGCGCCGGCCCGCAGCAGCCGGTCCACGTCCGCGACGCTGCGTACCCCGCCGCCCACGGTGAGCGGGATGAACACCTGGTCGGCGGTCCGGCCGACCACGTCGATCATGGTCTCCCGATCGCCGCTGGACGCCGTGATGTCCAGGAACACCAGCTCATCGGCGCCTTCGGCGTCGTAGGCGGCCGCCAGTTCCACCGGATCGCCGGCGTCGCGCAGGTCGCGGAAGTTGACGCCCTTCACCACCCGCCCGGCGTCCACATCGAGGCAGGGGATCACCCGCACCGCCACCGTCATGGCGTCCCCGCTGCCGCGAGCCACCTAGGCCCGGCCCCATGAGCCCCATAGGCCCCGTGGGCCCCATAAGCCCCGCAACCCCCACCCGCCACTGGATCCGGTTCGTGATCAACTGATTGGTGACGCCAGAGCCGCACCAATCGGTTGATCACGATGAGGAGGGACGGGCGGTCGGGCCATGGGAAGGCGGGCGGTGCGGAAAGGGGGGCCGGTGCCAGTCGCGGGGGCATCAGGCGCCGATCCCGGGGCGGTACGCGACCGTCTCCACCTCGACCAGCATCCGGGGATCCACCAGCCCGGCGATCTCGATCATGGTCGCGGCGGGCATGGTGTCCCCGAACGCGTCATGGTGCGCCCGGCCGTACTCCTGCCAGCGGGAAATGTCGGTGACCAGGATGCGGGTACTCACCACGTCGGCCAGGCCCAGGCCGAGCTGGCCCAGGGCGGCCGCGACGTTGCGCAGCGCCTGCGCGGTCTGCGCATACGCGTCACTCTCGTGCACGAACTCCGCGCCCTCGACCGAGGTGCACCCGGCCACGAACACGTAGTCCCCGGCCGCGACCGCGCGGCTGTACCCCACCACCGGTTCCCACTCGGTGCCGGTGAAGACCCGGCGCGTCATACCGCCACCGCCTTGAGCGCCTCCTCCAGGGTGAAGGCCCCGGCGTAAAGGGCCTTGCCCACGATCGCCCCCTCCACCCCGTCCGGCACCAGGCCGGCCAGGGCCTTCAGGTCGGCCAGGCTGGACACGCCGCCGCTGGCGATCACGGGCCGGTCGGTCCGGGCGCAGACGTGCCGGAGCAGGTCGAGGTTCGGCCCGGCCAGCATGCCGTCCTTATTGATATCGGTGACCACGTAGCGGGCGCAGCCGTCGGCGTCCAGCCGGTCCAGCGCCTCATCCAGCTGGCCGCCCTCCCGGGTCCAGCCCCGCGCGGCGAGCTGGGTACCGCGCACGTCCAGGCCCACGGCGACCTTGTCCCCGTGCTCGGCGATAGCGGACCGGACCCAGTCCGGATTCTCCAGTGCCGCGGTGCCGATGTTGACCCGGGCACACCCGGTGGCCAGCGCGGCCGCCAGCGAGGCGTCGTCACGGATCCCCCCGGACAGCTCCACCGCGATGTCCAGCAGTCCCACCACGGACGCGAGCAGTTCCGCGTTGGACCCGCGGCCGAACGCGGCGTCCAGGTCGACCAGGTGCAGCCACTGCGCGCCCGCGGCCTGCCAGGCCAGGGCGGCCTGCAGCGGCGCCCCGTAGTCGGTCTCGGTCCCGGCGGCGCCCTGGACCAGCCGGACCGCCTGGCCTCCGGCCACGTCCACCGCGGGCAGCAACGTCAGCCGCCCGCCCGTCGGGGCGCTCGGTCCCGAAGCACTGGGCCCCGACGGGCTCTTCGCCGAGACACCGGGCGTCGTCATCGCACCATCTCCAGCCAGTTGGCCAGCAACGCGGCACCCGCGTCGCCGGATTTCTCGGGGTGAAACTGGGTCGCGCACAGCGGGCCGTTCTCCACCGCCGCGATGAACGGCTCCCCGTGTTCCGCCCAGCTGATCAGCGGGGCGGTCATCCAGTCCGATGGCGGCAGGGGCAGGGCCAGCGCCGCGTAGGAGTGGACGAAGTAGAAGCGGGTCCCCGGATCGAGGCCGGCCAGCAGCCGTGACCCGCCAGGGGCGTCGACGGTGTTCCAGCCCATGTGCGGCAGCACCTGCGCCTTGAGCCGCTGCACGACGCCCGGCCACTGACCGCAACCCTCGGTGTGCAGGCCGTGCTCGACGCCTTCGGAGAACATCACCTGCATACCGACGCAGATGCCCAGTACCGGGCGGGAACCGGCCAGCCGCCGGTCGATGATCTGGTCACCGCGCACCTCACGCAGCCCGGCCATGCACGCCGCGAACGCGCCCACGCCCGGTACCACCAGGCCATCCGCATTGAGCGCGGCATCCCAGTCGGCCGTGATCTCGGTGTCCGCGCCGGCCCGCTCCAGGGCCCGCTGGGCGGAGCGGATGTTTCCCGATCCATAGTCCAGGACCACGACCCGGGGTGTGGTCACAGCACGCCCTTGGTGCTGGGGATCCCGGGCGCCCGGGGGTCGGGGGCCGCGGCCGCACGCAGCGCCCGGGCCACCGCCTTGAACTGCGCCTCCACCAGGTGATGCGGGTTGCGCCCGGTCACCTCCAGGTGCAGGCAGATCGCCGCCGTCGAGGTCACAGACTCGAAGAAGTGCCGGGTCAGGGTGGTGTCGTAGCTGCCGATCAGCGGGGCCATCGCCGCCGGCTCGGCGTGCACCAGGTAGGGCCGCCCGGACAGGTCGATCGCGGCCCGGGCCAGCGTCTCGTCCAGCGGCACGGCGGCGTCACCGAAACGGCAGATGCCCGACTTGTCGCCGAGCGCCTCGCGCAGCGCCTGGCCGAGGGCGAGCGCGGTGTCTTCCACGGTGTGGTGCGCGTCCACCTCGATGTCGCCGGTGGTCCGCACGCCCAGGTCGAGCAGCCCGTGCCTGGCCAGCTGGCTGAGCATGTGGTCGAAGAACGGCACCCCGGTGCTGACGTCGGCCGTACCGCTGCCGTCGAGATCCAGTTCGACCAGCACGCTGGTCTCCTTGGTGACCCGCTCGACCCGCCCGGTCCGGCGCGTGGCCTGGTTCGGTGTGTCGTTCATCGTGACGCCTCCGAGGTTGTGCCGGGGCGGCCGGCCGCCACCCGGCGCGCAGCGGCGATCGGGGGGTCCGGGAGGCCGCTCTTCCCGGCGAGCGCGAGCACCTCGTCCAGTGCGCCGCGGAAGGCGGACATCTCGGCGGGGGTACCCGCAGTGACCCGTAGCCAGCCGGGCGGCCCGGTCTCGCGGATCAGCACGCCCCGGTCCAGCAGGGCCTGCCAGATCACGTGCCGGTCGCTGAACTCGCCGAACAGCACGAAGTTGGCGTCTGAGTCCGCCACCCGCAGGCCCCGCCCGCGCAGCCAGGCGACGAGCTCATCCCGCTGCTCGCGGAGCGCCGCCACGGTGGCCAGCGGCTCATGGGCCAGCGCCAGCGCGGCCCGGGCCACCGCCTGGGTCACCGCGGACAGGTGGTAGGGCAGCCGGACCAGGAGCAGCGCCCGCAGCACCGCCGGGTCCGCGGCCAGGTACCCGACCCGCGCCCCGGCCAGCGCGAAGGCCTTGGACATGGTGCGGGTCACCACGAGCCGCCGGCAGCGGGGCAGCAAGGCCAGCGCGGTCGCCCCGGGGTCCCGGGCGAATTCGGCGTACGCCTCGTCCACGATGACCAGGCCCGGGGCCGCCGCACAGACCGCCTCGATCACCCCGGGGGGCAGCGCGGCGCCGGTCGGATTGTTCGGTGAAGTGAGGAAGACCAGGTCGGGCTGGTCCGCGGCGATGGCGGCCGTCGCGTACTCGGGCTCGAGGCCGAAGTCGGCGTCCCGGGCCCCGCTGACCCAGCGGGTGCCGGTGGCCAGCGCGATCAGCGGGTGCATCGAGTACGAGGGCTCGAAGCCCATCGCGGTCCGTCCCGGGCCGCCGAACGCCTGGAACAGCTGCTGGATGACCTCGTTTGACCCGTTGGCCGCCCACACCCGGTCCGCAGTCAGCCCATGGCCGAGATACGCAGCCAGATCGGCGCGCAACGCCACCGCATCACGATCGGGATAGCGGTTCAGCGTCCCGGCCACCTCCGCGACGGCCTGCGTGATCGCCTGGGCCAGCGCGGGCGACGGCGGGTAGGGGTTCTCGTTGGTGTTCAGCCGGACCGGGACGTCGATCTGCGGGGCGCCGTAGGCGGTGTGCCCGGCCAGGTCATCCCGGAGCGGCAGCCACGCGGGAAAGGATGCGGACCCGGCAGGAGAACCTGCCGGAGCACCCGCCCCGCCCGCTGCGGGATAACGGGTCACGGCGTGGTCCTGGGGATGCGCACCCGCACCGCGGCGACGTGCGCGGCCAGATCCTCGGCCCCGCCGAGCGCGTCGATGTGCGGCGCGACCTCCGCCAGCGCGTCCCGGTCGTATTCGACCAGGTGAATGGCGCGCAGGAAGGTCAGCACGGACAGGCCCGCGGTGTGCCGCGCGGTGCCGCCGGTCGGCAGCACGTGGTTGGAGCCCGCGAGGTAATCGCCGAGCGAGACCGGCGCGTAGGGGCCCACGAAGATGGCCCCCGCGTTGCGGACCCGGCGGGCCAGCGCCCCCGCGTCCTGGGCCTGGATCTCCAGGTGCTCCGGCGCCCAGGCATCTGAGGCAGCCAGCGCCGCATCCACGTCGTCCACCAGTACGCACGCTGACTGGCCGGCCAGGGCCGCCTGCACCCGTTGCCGGTGCCGCGCCGCGGCGATCTGTGGGACCAGGGCTTTGTCCACCCGGTCGGCGAGACCCGGATCCGTGGTGATCAGCAGGCACGCGGCCAGCGGGTCGTGCTCAGCCTGGGCGATCAGATCGGCGGCGACGAACTCCGGATCCGCGGTGTCGTCGGCGATGATCGCGATCTCGGTCGGGCCAGCCTCGGCGTCCGTGCTGATCGTGCCGAGCAGCAGCCGCTTGGCTGCCGCCACGTAGATGTTCCCCGGGCCGGTGATGGTATCTGCGGCGGCACAGTCGGCCGTGCCGTACCCGAGCATGGCGATGGCCTGTGCCCCGCCGACGGCGTGAACCTCGTCGATCCCGAGCAGCGCGCACGCGGCGAGCACCGCCGGGCTGGGCAGGCCGTCCTCCTGCGGCGGCGAGGCCACCGCGATCTGGGGCACCCCGGCCACGTGGGCGGGCACCACGTTCATCAGCACCGACGATGGATAGGTGACCAGTCCCCCCGGCACGTACACGCCCGCCCGGCCCACGGCGACGTAGCGCTCGGTCACGGTGGCCCCGGCGCCGATGCTGGTCACCACGTCAGCCGGCCGCTGGGCCCGGCACACCAGGCGGAGCCGCCGGATGGTCTCCTCCAGTGCCGCGCGCAGGTCCGGGGCCAGCGCAGCCAGCGCCCCGGCCAGCGCGGCCGCCGGGACCCGGGTGGTGGCCAGGTCCACACCGTCGAAACGCAGCGTGTACTCGCGGACTGCGGCGGCGCCACGATGGCGCACATCGTCGCAGATCGGCCGGACCTTCTCGATCGCGGCTTCGACATCCAGCTCCGCCCTGGGCAGTACCGGGGCAAGCTTTTCCCTGGTCAGCTGGGCGGCCGACGATCCGCGCAGATCAATCCTGGAAAGCACCCGCCCAGTGTACGGAGCGGGGCTGGCGCACCCGCCGGCCCGTCCGCATCGTGGACAATTCCCCATCGCTTCCGGGCGCACCCGGAGATCCGGCCCCGGCCGGTCATTCCTGGACCAGCGCCGGCCTGGACTCAGACACCTGGCGGTCACGCAGCACCGCGGCCAGTTGCATCCCGCCCGCCATCAGCCCGGCTCCCAGCGGCCAGATCGCGATGGCGCTCCGGGCCCCTAGGGACAGGGCGGCCCGCAGCCGGGCGCCGGCGGACAGGGTCGCGAGCAGATGATGGTAGCTGGCCAGCCCCACATGCTCACCGATCCAGACGGTGATCAGCGCCGCGGCCAGGGCACTGACCAGAACCATGATCATGGCTACCGGGCCGTGGCGGCGGACCGCGAGCAGATAGCCCGCCAGCCCGCTGATCAGGCCCCCGGCCAGGCAGATGAAGAAGTACCAGCCGTCCCCGGCAATGAACGCACTGGTCTCGGCGTTGATCACGGCGGCCGTGCCGCGGCCGGTCATCACCAGCAGTGGGCGCGGGGCCGCCGCGGCCCAGAGGAATCCGGCCACCACCCCGAGCAGCGCGGTCCCGCCCGCCACGACCAGGCAGGCCACGACGCCGCGGCGGATCCCCGCAGTGGCGCGCGCGGCCGCCGGTGGCTGGGAGAGGGCTGGCATTGGCTCGGTCATACTCCGCAGCAGGGTACGTGACCTCCGCGGGCTGGCACTGGCCGGCGTGGCACGGGCCGGCGTGGCACGGGCCGGCGTGGCACTGGCCGGCGTGGCACGGGCCGGCGTGGCACTGGCCGGCGTGGCACTGGCCGGCGTGGCACTGGCCGATGCGGCGTGCCGCAGGGCCGTCCCGGAGGCAGCCCGGAAAAATCGGCGGCGCGTTATTCCTTGATACCTTAGGTTGTGGGGGCACGGCAGGTTGGGGGGACACGGCGCGACCAAGCCGGCCAGGCCGTCTCAAGGGGAAATGAATGATTGAGGTACGCGACCTCACCAAGCGTTACGGGGATAAACTCGCCGTTGACCATTTGTCCTTTACCGTGGAACCAGGCCGGGTGACCGGGTTCCTCGGGCCGAATGGTGCAGGCAAATCCACGACCATGCGGCTGATCCTCGGCTTGGATCGCCCGCACTCTGGCACCGCGACGATCAACGGCAGGCGTTACGCCGATCTCGCCCAGCCGCTGCGCACTGTGGGCGCCCTGCTCGAGGCCCGGGCCATGCACACCGGCCGCAGCGCGTACAACCACCTGCTCTTCCTGGCCCAGACCCAGGGGATCCCGCGGTCCCGGGTCGACCAGGTCCTCGGGCTCGTCGGGCTCACCGAGGTAGCGCGCAAGCGCACCGGCGGTTTCTCGCTCGGAATGAGCCAGCGGGTCGGCATCGCCGTGGCCCTGCTGGGCGATCCGCAGATCCTGATCCTGGACGAACCAGTCAACGGACTCGACCCCGAAGGCATCCTGTGGATCAGGAACCTGATGAAGCAGCTGGCCAGCGAGGGGCGCACGGTCTTCGTGTCCAGCCACCTGATGAACGAGATGGCCGTCACTGCTGACCACCTGATCGTGATCGGCCGTGGCAAGCTGCTCGCGGAAACGAGCACGCAGGACTTCATCGAGCGGAGCTCGGAGAAATACGTGCTGGTGCGCTCGCCCGACGCGGACGCCCTGGCCAGTCTGATCGCCGCGGCGGGCGGCAAGACGGAGCCGGAGAACGCGACCGGCGGCCAGGCGCCTGCCCTCCGGGTCAGCAACCTGGACGCGCCGCGAATCGGCCAGATCGCCGCCGCCGACAACATCGTGCTGCACGAACTCACCCCGCGGCTCGCCTCGCTGGAGGAGGCGTACATGGAGCTGACCGCCGACAGCCTCGAATATGGGCTGCCAGGCGCCGGGAAACCGGCCCCAGCCGGCGAGCCAGCGAGCCACGAGCCGGCGCCGGCGCCGGCCACGACCCAGGGGAGGACCCAGTGACCTCCGCCAGCCCGCCAGTCCAGGCCACCCGGCCCGGCAGTTCCGGTACCGCGCCCGTGTCCGGCGTCGCAGGATTCGGTCGCCTGCTGCTCTCGGAGTGGACGAAGATCCGGTCGGTGCGCTCGACCGTCTGGTCGCTGGTCCTGCTGGTCGTGCTGACCTTCGGCTTCACCGGCCTGTTCACCTGGCTGACCATCCTCCAGTGGGACAAGAGCGATGCCGCCTCGCGCGCGTCGATCATGGCCGACCCGGTGAGCACGATCCTCGGATCAGGGCTTGAGTTCGGCCAGCTGACCGTTTGCGTCCTGGGCGTGCTGGTCATCACGAGTGAATACTCCACCGGGGTCATCCGGGCGTCGCTGCTCGCGGTGCCACGGCGAACCCCGATGCTGGCGGCGAAAGGGCTTGTCTTCGCCGTGCTGGTCCTGATCGTCGGCGAGATAGTCACGTTCCCGTCGTTCTTCCTCGGCGCGGCCATCTTGCACAGCCATGCGCCCGTGTCACTCAGCGATCCCGGCGTGGCCCGGGCGGTGTTTGGCGCGGGCCTGTACCTAGCCGTGCTCGGCCTGTTCGCGATGGGGATAGGCGGGATCATCCGGCACACCGCCGGCGCCATCACCGGAGTGATCGCCTTCGTGCTGGTGCTGGCCCCGCTGACCCAGCTGATTCCCGGGAAAATCGGCAAGTACGTGCACGCGTACCTGCCCACCGAGGCGGGCCAGCTGATCGGCCAGGCGCACCAGCAGGCCGATCAGGTGCTCTCACCCTGGGAAGGCTTCGGCGTGTTCTGCCTGTGGACCGCCGTCCTGCTGGTCATCGCTGGTTACCTGCTCAAGACCCGCGACGCATAACTAGCCCAGCGGGCCCGAGCCCCCTGGAACCCCCAACGTGCCCGCTTCCGTCGGCACGTCCTCTGCGGCAGCCGCCGGGTTAGTCGCCGACTTGGGGAGAACACGCCTGCGGCGCGCCTCCCCATTTCGCCCGGGGGCCCGAGCCCCCGGAACCCCCAACGGCCCGCCTCTGCACGCTGTTCGACTGCGGCAGAAGCCGGGTTAGTCGCCGACTTGGGGAGAACACGCCTGCGGCGCGCCTCCCCTCGCCGGCGAGCCCTTAACTAGCCGACGCAGGCGGGGCCTAGGAGTTGCTTGAGGTCGGCTAGGAGGGCGGGTGACGGCTTGACCCGGAGTTTGTCATCCAGCCGGACGATCGTCGCCCGGGGGCCATTGCAGAGTTTCAGGTGCACCTCGGACAGCCCCGGGTGGGTGCACAGCACTTCCCGCAGCCGGTCGACCACGGGCGCGACGCACCGCTGGACCGGCATCGAGACCACGAAAGGGCCGGCCTGGTCCACCGTCAGGTCCGGTGCGCTCACCTCCTGCGCGATGAGCTTGGGCGTCTCATCCCGCCGGTCCAGGCGGCCCTTCACGATCACGATCGCGTCCTCGGCCAGCAGCAGCGAGCATTGCTGGTAGGCGGCCGGGAAGCAGAGCACCTCGATGGCGCCCTCCAGGTCTTCCAGCGTGGCGGTGGCCCACGGGTTGCCCTGCCGGGTGACCTTGCGCTGCACTCCGGACAAGATCCCGCCTAGCGTGACCATCTGCCCGTCGGGACGGCCGCCCCGGGCGGCGCGCTCGGCGGGTTCCTCACCCGCGGAGCTGAGCAGCTCGGCCACCGAGCAGTCGGTATTCGCGGCCACGATGTGCTCCACGCCCAGCAACGGGTGGTCGGACACGTACAGGCCGAGCATCTCGCGCTCAAACGCGAGCAGGGTGGTCTTGTCCCACTCCCCGTCCGGCACCGGGACCTCGAAGGTGGCCTCGGTCTCGGCGTCCCCGCCGAACAGCGAGTCCTGCCCGATGGCCTCGTTACGCTTCACGTCGATCACGGTGTCGATGGCCTGCTCGTGGATGATGGCCAGGCCCTTGCGCGCATGCCCGAGCGAGTCGAACGCCCCGGCCTTGATCAGCGACTCGATGACCCGCTTGTTGCACACGTTGACCGGGACCTTGCGCAGGAAGTCGGCGAAGCTGGTGAAGACGTCCTTGGCCGTGCGGGCCTCGACGATCGCGTCCACCACGTTGGTGCCGACGTTCCGGACCGCGGCCAGCCCGAACCTGATATCACCCCCCACCGGCGTGAAGGTGGCCGCCGACGCATTGACGTCCGGGGGCAGGACGGTGATTCCCATCCGGCGGCATTCGTTCAGGTACAGAGCGCTCTTGTCCTTGTCACCGGACACCGACGTGAGAAGCCCGGCCATGTACTCGGCCGGGTAGTTCGCCTTCAGGTACGCGGTCCAGTAGGAGACCAGCCCGTACGCGGCACTGTGTGCTTTGTTGAACGCGTAGTCGGAGAACGGGACGAGGATGTCCCACAAGGTCTTGATCGCCGACGCGGAGTAGCCGTTGGCCTTCATGCCGGCCTCGAACGGCGCGAACTCCTTGTCCAGGATCTCCTTCTTCTTCTTGCCCATGGCCCGGCGGAGCAGGTCCGCACTGCCCAGGCTGTACCCGGCCACCTTCTGCGCGATGGCCATGACCTGCTCCTGGTAGACGATCAGCCCGTAGGTGTCGCCCAGGATTTCGGCCAGCGGCTCGGCCAGCTCGGGGTGGATCGGCACGACCGGCTTGCGGTGGTTCTTCCGGTCTGCGTAGTCGTTGTGCGCGTTGGCGCCCATCGGGCCAGGCCGGTACAGCGCGCCGACCGCCGAAATGTCCTCGAAGTTGTCCGGCCGCATGCTGCGCAGCAGGGCCCGCATCGGGCCACCGTCGAACTGGAAGATGCCCAGCGTGTCGCCGCGGGCCAGCAGGTCGTAGGTGGGCTTGTCGTCGAGTGGCAGGGTTTCCAGGTCGATGTCGATACCCCGGTTGGCCTTCACGCCGCGGACCGCGTCGTCCAGCACGGTGAGGTTGCGCAGCCCGAGGAAGTCCATCTTGAGCAGCCCCAGCGATTCGCACGCCGGGTAGTCAAACTGGGTGATGATCGCGCCGTCAGCCTCCCGCTTCCACACCGGGACGTGGTCGATGATCGGCTCACTGCTCATGATCACGCCGGCCGCGTGCACGCCGGCCTGGCGGATCAGCCCCTCCAGGCCGCGCGCGGTGTCGATGACCTGCCGCACCTCGGCCTCGGCCTCGTACAGGGCGCGGATCTCGCCGGCTTCGCCGTACCGGGGGTGGGCATCGTCGAAGATCCCCGACAGCGGGATGTCCTTGCCCATCACGGCGGGCGGGAACGCCTTGGTGATCCGGTCGCCGAGCGCGTACGGGAAGCCGAGCACCCGGGCCGAGTCCTTGACCGCCGCCTTGGCCTTGATGGTGCCGTAGGTGATGATCTGCGCGACCCGGTCGTCGCCCCACTTCTCGGTGACGTAGCGGATCACGTCACCCCGCCGGCGTTCGTCGAAGTCGATGTCGATGTCGGGCATGGACACGCGCTCGGGGTTGAGGAACCGTTCGAAGATCAGCCCGTGCTTGAGCGGGTCCAGATCGGTGATGCCCAGGGCGTACGCCACCAGGCAGCCCGCGGCGGAGCCGCGGCCCGGGCCGACCCAGATCCCGTTCCGCTTGGCCCACATGATGAAGTCCGCCACGACCAGGAAGTATGAGCAGAAGCCCATCTGGGTGATGATGCCCATCTCGTACTCGACCTGCTGGCGGCGGCGCTCGTCGTACCCGTCCGGGTAGCGGCGGTCCATGCCCCGCCGGACCTCCTGGCGCAGCCAGCTCTCCTCGGTCTCCCCCGCGGGGACGTCGAACAGCGGCATCAGGTTCTTCGGCTCGAAGGCCACGTCTGCCCGCTCGGCGATCAGGAGCGTGGAATCGCAGCCGGACTGCCATTCCTCGTCGGAGAACGCGGCCCGCATCTCCTGCGGGCTCTTCAGGTAGTAGCCGGATCCGTCGAACTTGAACCGGCCCGTATCGGCCATCGTCGCCTGGGTCTGCACGCACAGCAGCACCTCGTGCGCCTTCGCGTCCGCCTCGACCGAATAGTGCGAGTCGTTGGTGACGACGAACGGCAGGTCCAGCTCTTTCGCAATGCGGCGCAGGCCGTCCCGGACCCGCTGCTCGATGCTCAGCCCGTGGTCCATGATCTCGACGAAGAAGTTGCCCGCGCCGAAGATGTCGCGGTAGTCGGCGGCCGCCTGGAGCGCCTGCGGGTACTGGCCGAGCCGCAGCCGGGTCTGCACTTCACCGCCGGGGCAGCCGGTGGTGGCGATGATGCCCTTGGCGTGCTCGGCGATCAGCTCACGGTCCATCCGCGGCTTGCGGAAGTGGCCTTCCAGCGAGGCCCGGGACGAGAGCCGGAACAGGTTGTGCATGCCCTCGGTAGTCTCCGCGAGCAGCGTCATGTGCGTGTAGGCACCGGCGCCGGACACGTCGTCGTCCTTCTGCGCCGGGGTGCCCCACCGGACCGGCTGGCGGTGCCGGCGGTGCTCAGGCGCGACGTAGGCCTCGATGCCGATGATCGGCTTGATCCCGGCCTTGGTGCCCTTAGACCAGAAATCGTAGGCCCCGTACAGGTTGCCGTGGTCGGTCATGGCCACGGCGGACATGCCCACCCGCTCGCACTGGGCGAACATGTCCTTCAGCCGCGCGGCCCCGTCCAGCATCGAGTACTCGGTGTGCACGTGGAGATGCACGAACCCGCCGGTGCGGTCCGCTACGGCTGCCGTCACGAACTAACGCCTCCTTTAAAGGCATGCAACGAAAACCCTCGCGGGCGCTGACCAGCCAGGGCCGGGGGAAGTGGCCGGTGCCTCAGGTCAAGAGCCTGCGCGGCCGGGGAATTCCCCGGCCGGAGGACGCCGCGGCAGTGGCGCACCGGCCCGGCGGACTCGAGCCTACAGAGGCCGCGGAGGCGGGGCGACCCGCCACACCGGATGGCCGGTTATCCCCTTTTGCGACCGGGGGCGACCACCCAGGTCTCTAACGCTAAGTAGTGTCGTAGCTACCTGGAGTTATCAGTGGGTCGGGCCGGCCATCGGGAGAGGGACGAAGCGCATGCACGCGAACAGCATCAGGCGGGCAGGGGCGGTGCTGCTCACCGTCGCAGCCGGGGTCAGCCTGCTGCTGGGCGCCGGCCGGGCGCCCGCCGGCGGCGGCGGGTACCGCGTGGCCGGCCAGGCCGCACCGGTCCAGGGCGCACCCGGCCGGACCGCGGCCGTCCGGGCCTCGCCGGTCGAGGCTGCACCCATCCCGGCCGCCCGCGGCATCAACCCCCTGTCCGCGACCAGCCCCATCTCCGCGCAGTAGCGGTCCGCGTGAAACGAGCAGGAGCGCTCGCAGTGGCCACGGTCATCGGCATCGCGGTTCTCCTCGTCATCATCCTGCATCCCCGGTCTCCGGGAGGGGAGGTGTGCCGGCGGCCGGGACCGGTACACCTCGATGGCGCAGACCAGTCCGCCGCCGCGCCCGCCCGGCCCGCGACCTCTGCCCCGACCGTCCGGGCCGCAACCGCGGCCACCCGCCCCGCGACCGCCCCCGCCCAGCCCGTGACCCCGCCGCTGCGCGACAGCGTGGCCCGGGCCTACCAGTTCCTGGACCAGATGATGGACCTGCGGGCCATTGGCCCGGTCCCGCGGCTCGTGCAGAGCTACACCGGCGGGCTGCTGGGCCAGCGCGGCGACACCAGCGCGAGCAGCTACGACAACGCGCTGCTCATCGACGCATACCTGGCCCAGGGCAGCGCGGGCGGGGTGGCCCGGGCCGAGACCATCGGCGACGCACTGGTCTACCTGCAGGCCCACGATCGCGCCCACGACGGGCGGCTGCGCAACGCGTACGCGCCGGCCCCCCTGGAGCGCGCGAGCGACATCCAGGCCACGGACCCGGCCAGCAGCACCGGCACCCTGGCCTGGGCCGGGCAGGCTCTGACCCAGCTTTATGCGGCCACCCGGGTCCGGGCCTACCTGCGGGGCGCGGTCGCGCTGGGCGACTGGGTCCAGCTCCAGTGCCGGGATGGGCGCGGGGCGGGGGGGTACGCAGGCGGCGAGACCGCGGCCGGGGCGACGATCGAGTGGAAGTCGACCGAGCACAACATCGACGTGTACGCGTTCTTCCGGTTGCTGGCCCGGGAGACCGGCAACGTGGTGTGGTCGCAGCGCGCGGCCTGGGCCCGGCGGTTCGTCGTGTCCATGTGGAACCCGGCCCAGGGCCGCTTTTACCTCGGCACCACGGACAACGGCGTGACCCGGAACGACACCGCGCAGGTCGAGGACGTGAATAGCTGGTCCTACCTGGCCCTGCAGGATCCCGCGTATGCGGCGTCGGTGGGCTGGGACGTGGCCAACCTGAGTGTGCCGGCGGCCGGGTACCGCGGGCTGAGTTATTGCACCGGTGACCGCACGGGCGTCTGGTTCGAGGGCACCGCACAGGTCGCGGACGCCCTTCAGCTGCGGGATGAGCCGGGGGACTCCGCCCAGGCCAGGTCGGACCTGGCGGACCTCGGCTACGCCCAGGCGCACGGGCCCAACGCGGACAACCTGGGCATCATGGCCGCCTCCCACGACATGCTGTCCGATTGCCAGGGCGGAGACCTATACGCCTCGCTGCACACCGGGACAACCGCCTGGTACATCCTGGCCGCCGAAGGCATCAACCCGCTGTCCGGGACTCCCATCGCCCGGCAGACGGCCCGCCGCTGAGCCCTGTCCCCCTGGATCAGGGCAATAGGGACAACTCTTCTCTTTGATAACTTAGAGTAATTCGAATATTACTAAGAGAGAATAAAGAGGATCAGGCATGCGGACCACGTCGCGTCTCGGCCAGGCGATCGCGACCAGCGTTGGCCTGGCCATGCTGATCGGCGCCGTGGTGGCCTGCTCCCACCGCGGCCGGGACGATGATGACCCCTTCGTGACCGAGCGGATGACGGAAACCGGGCAACGGGCGGTGAGCGTGGCCCGGGCGTACCAGTTCCTCAACCTGATGATGCACCGCCACACGGACGGCACCACTCCGCGCCTGGTCCAGAGCTACCTGGGCGGGCTGCTGGGCCTGGACGGAGACACCTCCTCCGATATTTACGATGATGCGCTGGTCATCGACGCCTACCTGGCTGAGGACGGTCACGATGGGGACGCCCGGGCCGAGGTCATCGGTAATGGACTGCTCTACCTGCAAGCCCACGATCACGCCCGCGACGGGCGCATCATGGACCAGTATCAGCCGACCGCCCTGAAGCACCCGAGCGACATCCAGGTAACCTCTGCGGCCAGCAACACCGGCGACATGGCCTGGGCGGGGGACGCCCTCGCGCAGCTGTATTCCGCCACGGGACGGAGGTCCTACCTCGACGGCGCCCTGGCCGCTGGGAACTGGATCTACACCCACTGCCGGGACGCTCGCGGGCCGGGCGGCTACACCGGTGGCTACACAGGACCGGGAAGCAAGATCGAATGGAAGTCAACCGAGCACAATATCGGCGTGTACGCCTTTTTCCGGCTGCTGGCCGAGGACACCGGGAATCCCGTCTGGTCGTCCAGGTCAGCGTGGGCGCGACGGTTCATCGTGGCCATGTGGGACACCAGGGATGGCCGGTTCTACGTGGGCACCAACGATGATGGCGTTACCCCGGCTACCTCTCCCGGGGTCGAGGACGTCAACAGCTGGTCGTTCCTGGCTCTCCGGGACCCCGCGTACGAGCAGTCGCTGGACTGGGAGCAGCGCCACCTGACCGTGACCCGGCAGGGCTACAGCGGCGTGAGTATCTGCACCGGCAACCGGACCGGCGTGTGGTTCGAGGGAACCGCCCACCTGGCGGACGCGCTGGAATTCAGCAACCAAGCCGACCAGGCCGAGGCCCGGAACTACATGTCAGATCTCGCCCGTGCCCAAGCCAACGGGCCCAACGCGGACGGCCTTGGGATCATGGCCGCATCCTACGACGCGCTCAGTGACTGCGAGGGCGACGACGTGTACGCCTCACTGCATACCGGGACCACCGCGTGGTACATCCTGGCCGCCAGGCACATCGATCCTCTCTCCGGGGCTCCCATCGCCCGGCAGGCCGCCGGGCGCTGAGCCCTGCCGGCCGCCCCGCAGACGGCCAGGCGCTGCCCCTGGCTCCCGCCCTGGCCGGGGCGTACCGTTCTGACTCATGCCGCAGTCACTGACCTTCGGGTTGTTCCCGCTCGGCCTGGCCGGCGGTCCGGATGGCGTCGCCTCCGGGCCGCCCGACGACTTCGACCAGATCAGCCGGGCGGTGGCGTACATGGCCGGTGACGGCCCGCCGCTGCTGCCCCGGATGTACGTAATCTGGAGCGGCGGGCCGTCCACGGCTAGCGTGCTGGCCCAGGTCCAGCAGCTGACGGCCGCCCCGATCTCGTGGGACCTGGTGCTGTGCTACCGCGATCCTGCGGGCGATGTGGCCAGCTGGGCCGGGTTCGCGGCGGACGTGGTCCGGGGGTTCGGGCAGCAGCTGGCCGCGATCCAGGTGACGGGGGAGGCCAACCTGACCGGCATCCCGGATGCCGCCGACGGCGCCTTTCCCCGCGCGGACGAGGCCCTGGTCCGCGGGGTGCTGGCCGCCGCGGCCGCCAAGCGGGAGTCGGCCGCCACGGCGGCCATCGGGTTCGCGGTGAGCCCCGAGCCGAACCCGTCCGGGAGCGTGTTCTGGCCAGCCGTGGCCCGGCTGGGCGGGCCGGATTTCGCGGCCGCGGTGGACTACGCCGGGCTGAACATGTACCCCGACGTGTTCGGGCCCCGCTTCACCCTGGATCAGATCGACGGGGCGGTCGAGTGGCTGCTGCGCAGTTTCCGGGAAGAGGTCCTGCCGATCGCCGGTCTCGGTCCCGGGATTCCCATCCGGATCTGCGAGAACGGCTGGCCCACCGGGCCTGGCCGCAGCCCGGAGCAGCAGGCGGACATGCTCGAGACCATTGTGCGGGCCGTGCACGCACGGCGGGAGGAGCTGAACGTCACGCACTGGGAGCTGTTCACCCTGCGCGACGCGGACAGCTCCAATGACGGGCTGTTCCACCAGTTTGGCGTGCTGCGCGACGACTACTCCCCCAAGCCGGCCTTCGAGCGGCTGCGCGCCCTGTTCAGAGAACTCCAGTAGATCCGCCGCGCCCGGCTCCGCCGGTGCCGCCGCGCCCGGCTCCGCCGCTTCCACCGAGACGGGCCGCTCCGCCGGGCCCGGGCGGGCCCAGCTGGCCACGGAGGGCCCGCAACGCCTGGCGCCGCTCACCGTCCGGCAGCCGGTCGAGGAACAGGCGCCCGTCGAGATGATCAACTTCGTGCTGCAGGCACCGGGCCAGCACCCCGGTCCCCTCGACCGTGACCGGCTGGCCGTCCAGGTCGACCCCGGTGGAGACCGTGTGCCGGGCCCGCGGGGTGGGCAGGTAGAGGCCGGGGATCGACAGGCAGCCCTCCAGGTCGTCCTGGTGACCATCGCAGGCCGCCAGCCGGGGGTTGATCAGGTAGCCCTCCTCGCCGTCGACGTGGTAGGAAAATACGCGCAGGTCCACGCCGATCTGGGGGGCGGCGAGCCCGGCCCGGCCGGGCAGGCGGCAGGTGTCGATCAGGTCTTGGACCAGCCGTGCGAGCCCGGGGCCGAAATCGGTCACGTCGCGGCATACTTCGCGTAGCACAGGGTCGCCGAACAGGCGGATGTCCCGGACAGTCATCCGGCCGCCGTCGGCGCGGTGAGCTTGGGGATGGCGTCCAGCACCTGGTCATGCCAGCGGATCTCCGCGTCCAGGCGGTCGATGGCGTGCTGCAGGATCAGGCTGTCCGCCACCGTCTGCTCGGCCCACGTCCGCTCCCGCTCGTGCCGGAAGAACTGGAGCTGGGCACTCAGTGCCCGGTGCCGGTCCTCGACCATCCCGCGCAGTTCCTCCTCGGAAAGGTCGCCGCTCATCGCCACGGCCAGGTCCACCGGGTCCGGGCGCAGGCCAACCTGGCGGAAGGCCTCGGCGCGCAGGGCCAGCAGTTCGCGGCGCCCCTCGCCGGTGATGGCGTAGACGGTCCTGGCCGGCAGGTTGCCCACCTGCTCGGTGCGCACCGCCTCGATCAGCCCTTCGGCCGCCATCCGGTGCAGGGCCCCGTACAGCGAGCCGGGACGCACGTCCGACCACAGCTCGGCCCGATCCACCCGGGCGCCGCGCCGGATCTGGTGCCCGTACATGGGCCCGCGGCCGGCCAGCGCGCCGAGCACGAACAGCCGGGTTGGATTCATGTGACTAGTCAAACATGAGTACTTAAAGATGACAAGCAGGCCGGGATTCTGACGTTGGGTCAAGGGTCAGATCACGCTGGAGCAGCCCGGCAGCTCTCCTCGCGGAGGCCCGGCAGCTCTCCGCAGCAGCCCGGCAGCTCTCCTTCGCGGAAGCCGGCTAGCTCTCGTCGCGGAGGATGGCCAGCGCGTGCGCGAGGTCCGGCGAGTACTCACTGGTGAACTCGACCCGGCGGCCGTCCGCCGGGTGCGCGAAGCCGAGCCGGACTGCGTGCAGCCACTGCCGGGTCAGCCCCAGGTGGGCAGCGAGCACCGGGTCGGCCCCGTACAGCCGGTCCCCGGCGCACGGATGCCGCAACGCCGCCATGTGCACCCGGATCTGATGGGTCCGCCCGGTCTCCAGGATGATCTCTTCCAGGCTGGCCGCCCGGAAGGCTTCCACCGTGTCATAGTGGGTCACGCTCGGGCGGCCGCCCGCCACCACCGCGAACCGGCCGTCCCCGGCCGGGTGCCGCCCGAGCGGCGCGTCGATGGTGCCACGCAGCGGGTCTGGATGGCCCTGCACCAGTGCGTGGTAGCGCTTGTCCACCTCGCGGTCGCGGAACGCCTGCTTGAGCACGCTGTAGGCGCGCTCGCTCTTGGCTACCACCATGAGCCCGGAGGTGTTCGCGTCCAGGCGGTGCACGATCCCCTGGCGCTCGGCCGCGCCGCTGGTGGCGAGGATCTGCCCCGCCCCCAGCAGTCCCTCGAGCACGGTCGGCCCAGTCCAGCCCGGGGTGGGGTGAGCGGCCACCCCGGGCGGCTTGTCCACCACCACGATGTCGGAGTCCTCATACACCACGTCCAGGCCGGGCACGGTGCGTGGTACCGGCGCGGTGGACACCGGGGCGGGCAGCGTGACGTCCAGCCACTCCCCCGCGGGCACCCGGTCGGACTTAGCCGCGGTGCGGCCACCGATCAGGACCTGGCCGTCGGAGATCAGTGCCGCGGCACTCGTCCGGGACAGCCCGAACATCCGGGCCAGCGCGGCGTCAACCCGCTCACCATCCAGCCCGTCGGGCACCGGCACCCGGCGCTGGCCCGGCCCGGTCACGGCGGGCCGTCGCCGGATGGGCGGGGCAGGGCTGGACGGTCCGGCCCGGACGTGGTGCCGTCCTGGGCCGAGCTCCGCGGGCCGGGGGGCGCCTCGCCGACCGTGGCTCCGGTTCCGCGGCCGTGGCCGCCAGTCTCGCCAGCCGGGTCAGCCCTGTCCGTCCGGCCGGCCTGGTGCCGGCTGCCGTCCAGGGAGATTCCCCGGGCGGCGAGCAGCACGGCCAGCACGCCACCGCACACGATGGACGAGTCGGCCACGTTGAACACCGGCCAGTGCGGCAGCTGGATCCAGTCCACCACGTCGCCGCGCAGGAAGCCTGGCGACCGGAAGAGCCGGTCCCCGAGGTTCCCGGTCGCTCCCCCGAGCAGCAGCCCGAGCGTGATCGCCCAGGGAATGCTGCGCAGCCGCCGGGCAGAGCGCAGGATGGCCACGATGACACCCAGGGCGATCAGGGTGAACACGACGGTGACCGAGGTGCCGATGCTGAACGCCGCGCCGCTGTTACGCAGCTCGCGCAGGGTCAGCAGGCCACCGAGGAGCCGGACGGGCGCCCGGTCCGACAGGGTCGCGACCACGATGGTCTTGGAAATCAGATCCGCAACGAAAACCGCCGCGGCGATGATGAACAGAAGCCGGACCCGGCGTGGCCGGGGCGCCGGACCGGGGCTGACCTGAGCCCCGTGATCCGGGTCGCCAGCGGTTCCGGCCCCGTTCAGCGCCGTTCCTCGCGTTGCTTGCAAGCCACGCAGAGGGTGGCGCGGGGGAACGCCTGCAGGCGGGCCTTCCCGATCGGATCGCCACAGGACTCGCAGACGCCGTAGGTGCCGCCCTCAATCTTGGCCAGCACCCGCTCGGTCTGGGCCAGCAGCTCGCGCGCGTTCTCAGTCAGGGCGAGCTCGTGCTCACGCTGGAAGGTCTTGGCCCCGGCATCGGCGGAGTCGTCCCCCGCGTCACCGACCGCGTCACCGAGCCGGGCCGCGATCTGCGATTCCGCGCTGGAGATGTCCTCGCGCAGCCCGTTCGCCTCGGCTTCGAGCTCCTGGCGAACCTCCGCCAGCTCTTGCCGGGTCCAGTGCTTCTCGCCAGGCCGGACGGGTAGAGCCGCGGCACCCGAACGTGCGGTCGCGGTCATCTCGGCCCCCTTCTGCACAACTTGTCCACTATGCCAGCTGCCACCAATCGATCTTGAACTGTGGGGGCAGTCACCGGAGGATAGATCGGCCCGCCCGGCACTGCAAACACATCTGGGCCCGGCGATAATCCACAGCCCCAATGGGATGTGTCAGCTGCCCGTCCGGGCCGCGCTGGCGGCGGCCCAGCCCGTCCCCGGGACGGCCGGCCTGCTCCCCGACGCGACCGGCCCGGCCCGGGACGGCGCGACCGTGATCCTGGCCGCGGCAGCCAGCATGGCCGCGCCAGGAATGTCCCCTGATACTAGGGAACGGAAACCCCGCCGCCCGGATGGAGACCACCGATGACCCAGGCCACAACCGGCTCACCGCGCACCTCGGTCCGCCACCCGCTCGCCCCGCTCACACCCGGTGAGGCTGGCCTGGCCAGCCGGCTCGCACTCGAGGCCGCCGGTCCCTGGCGCCCGGCTCGTCTACTGCGCGCTGGCTGAGCCCGCCAAGAAAACCGTTATGGAATGGGATGGGCGTCCTCTGCCCCGGGAGGCGCGCTGCGTTCTGTATCAGCGGCCACGCAGGCAGACCTGGCTTGTCACCGTCTCGCTGGACGATGCCGCGGTGATCAGGAAGGTCGAAGTCCCCGGGGTCCAGCCGCCGCTCATGGCGGAGGAATGGATGGCGAACACCGAGCAGATCAAGGCCGATCCGGGTTTCCGGGCCGCGCTGGCCCGGCGCGGCATCACCGATATGTCGATGATCCAGGTGGACCCCTGGCCGGCCAGCAACTTCGGGCTGGAAATCGACGCCTCCGGACGGCGCCTCGCGCGCGGGGTGGCGTACCTGCTCGACGGCCCGGGCAGCAACCCGTACGCCCAGCCCGTCGAGAACCTGGTGGCCTTGCTGGACCGCGACACCGGGGAGGTGCTGGAGATCGAGGACGGCGAGGTCGTCCCCATCCCCGGGGACACTGGCCGGTACGACGCGGCCAGCGTGGGTGAACTCCGTCCGCTGGCCGCGCTGCATATCGCGCAGCCTGACGGGCCGGGTTTCACCATGGACGACGGGTTCCTGGCCTGGGGACCCTGGCAGATGCGGGTCTCGCTGCACCCGATCGAGGGGCTCGTCCTGCAC
The DNA here is from genome assembly GCA_963770545.1 of uncultured Actinomycetes bacterium. GTDB lineage: Bacteria > Actinomycetota > Actinomycetes > Streptosporangiales > Streptosporangiaceae > RYN-230. The sequence continues at coordinate 179,464 of CAVYQF010000002.1, forward strand.
CAGATCGGCTATCTCGACCATGGGCGGCTGCGGCCCATCATCTACCGGGCCAGCCTGTCGGAGATGATCGTGCCGTACGGGTCCACCGCGATGAATCACTGGTGGAAGAACGCCTTCGACGCCGGTGACGTGGGCCTGGGCAAGATGGCCAACCCGCTCGAACTCGGCTGCGAGTGCCTGGGCGAGATCGTCTACCTGGACGCCGCGGCTGTCAACGAGGACGGCACGGCCCGCGATCTGCCCCAGGCGATCTGCCTGCACGAAGAGGATTATGGGGTGCTCTGGATGCACCGGGACGCCGCGAACCAGGCCGCGGAAACGCGCCGCTCCCGGCGGATGGTGGTGTCGTCGATCGCCACGGTGGGCAACTACGAGTACGGCTTCTTCTGGTACTTCTACCTGGACGGCACGATCCAGGCTGAGGTGAAGCTCACCGGGATCATCCAGACCCAGGCGGTCCGGCCCGGGACCCGGGTCAGCTACGCCAACCCGGTGACCCCGGAACTGGCCGGCCCTCACCACCAGCACCTGTTCAGCTTCCGCCTGGACATGTGCCTGGACGGCGCGGCCAACTCCGTCTACGAGGTGGACGCGGTCCCGGTCCCGGCTGGCCCGGCCAACCCGCACGGGAACGCGTTCACCGTCCAGGAGACCCTGCTGGAGACTGAAGCCGGCGCCCAGCGGATGGCCGCGCCGGAACGCAGCCGGTGCTGGAAGATCGTCAACCACGAGGCCCGGAACGCCTGCGGTGAGCCGGTCGGGTACACCCTGGTGCCCACGCACGCCAGCGCGCCGCTCCTGGCCCAGCCGAGCGCGGCGATCACGTCCCGCGCCGCGTTCGCCACCCGGCACCTATGGGTCACCCCCGCCCGCGACGACGAACTGCGCGCAGCCGGGGAATTCCCGAATCAGCATCCGGGCGGCGCCGGGCTGCCCGCCTGGACCGCCGCGGACCGCCCGGTCACCGACACCAGCATCGCGCTGTGGCACACGGTCGGGGTGACCCATTTCTGCCGGCCGGAGGACTTCCCGGTGATGCCGGTGGAATACACCGGGTTCACCCTGCGCCCGGCAGGCTTTTTCGACCGCAATCCCGCCCTGGACCTGGCTCCGCCCGGCTCCGGCGCTGCCCACTGCGCTCCCTGACCCGGTTAGTAGGCGCCCCTGAGTCCCCAGACATCCCACAGTCCCACGTCCCCGCCTCCAACCAGGAAAGCGACACAAGCCTTCCTAAGGGCTGAAAGCCCGGCGGAAAGAGTGCTCACCTGCCGGCGGCCACCAGGCATCGAGTCTGCCGGACGGTGGACCGGCCACCAGTTAATAGGACATCATCCGGCCGGCGGAACCCCACCCCCCGGTGCGGCAGCCTGGCCGCCAGGCATGGCCGGAGGCCGAAACAGCAACGGCCGCAGCGTCAACGGACGACATCAGGATCACTAACCATCGAGGCCAGTACCCGGGCCTGCTCAGGTGACACGTAGACTCGCGCCGTAGGGGTACCGGGCGGGTGCGCGGGACCGGAGAGCGAACTCGGCGCGACGTCGCCTCGACGCCGACGAGTAACGCCACGAGCACGGGCCCGGACCAACTACCATGTACAGTCTGCTCCAGCTAAGGTCCGATACTCTAAGACTGGGATACACCCTCGTGACCATCCGCAGCGTTCCGTCCACCGTGGACTTCGTGGCCCTCGAACGCCGAATCCTTGCTTTCTGGCAGGACACCGACGCCTTTAACAAACTCAGGGCTCTGCGCGCCGGAAGCCCGAAATGGCACTTCCTTGATGGCCCGATAACGGCTAATAACCCGATGGGAATTCACCATGCCTGGGGCCGTACCTACAAGGATGTATGGCAGCGGTATAAGGCAATGCGCGGACACGAGCTTCGCTGGCAGAATGGGTTTGATTGCCAGGGTCTCTGGGTGGAAGTCAACGTTGAGAAAGACTTGGGCCTGCACAACAAGCACGACATCGAAAAGATGGGTATTGCAAATTTCATCTTGAAGTGCAAGCAAAGAGTCCTGACGTATTCAGCGCAATTGACAACGCAGTCAGCTCGCCTGGGCATGTGGATGGACTGGAACGATCCAGATGAACTTCTGGCGCTTCGCGACGGACTCGAGTCTGACCCCCTCGCTCAGACTTCTATCTCCGGGCCAGAGGGACCCGTTACCGGCAGCGTGGAGTACCTGGTAGGACACCTGGGCGAACCGGACACGGGGGGTTCTTTCTTCACCTTTTCCGATGAAAACAATTATTCGATCTGGGCGTTCTTGAAGCGCTGCTGGGAGAAAGGCCTGATCTACAGCGGAACGGACGTGATGCCGTGGTGCACACGCTGTGGAACTGGGCTCTCTCAGCATGAGATCGCGACTGATGGTTACGAAGACCTTACCCACGAGTCCGTCTATATCGCTCTGCCCCTCCAGGATCACCCAGACTCGGCCCTCCTGGTCTGGACCACGACGCCCTGGACTCTTCCGGCGAATGTCGTTGCCGCAGTGAATCCTGCGGCGGACTACGCCGAAGTGCGGCAAGGAGAAAAGACTTACTACCTGGCCGCGCATGCCGTGGAACGGGTGCTGATCAAGCCGTACACGGTCGTACGGCACCTCAAAGGCGAGCAATTGGTCGGCCTGAGATACAACGGGCCTTTCGACGACCTGCCCATTGTCCAGAAGTACGGTATCCCAACAGCTCACTCTGTGCTGGCGTGGAGTGAGGTAGCCGAAGACGAAGGCACCGGAATCGTCCACATCTCCCCTGGCTCAGGTGCAGAGGACTTCGTGCTCGGAAAAGAACGAGGCCTGCCGATTCTGGCTCCGCTCACCGAGGATGGAGAATACATTGCGGGGTTCGGATGGCTCACAGACAGGTCTGTGCAAGGCATCGCCCCGAGCATTTTTGAAGACTTGCAGTCGAAAGGCTTCCTTTATCGGACCGAGCCGATCACGCATAGGTACCCAGTGTGCTGGCGCTGCCGGTCAGAGTTGGTATTCCGCCTGGTAGACGAGTGGTATATCTCGATGGGACCCCGCTACGAGAAGCCTCGGTCCGAGCTGACTGACGAAGAAAAGAGCGCCAGCCTCCGCTATCAGATCATGGACATTGCTGAGCCCATTTTCTGGGTTCCGTCCTTCGGTGGTGCACGAGAGCTTGAATGGCTCCACCAGATGAGCGACTGGATGATCTCCAAAAAGCGCTACTGGGGCCTCGCGCTGCCGATATGGCGGTGCTCGGCCTGCGCGCACTTCGAAGTGATCGGAAGCAAAGACGAACTCAAGGCCAAAGCCGTTGAGGGCTGGGCGCAGTTCGAAGGCCATTCTCCGCATAGACCATTCGTGGACCAAGTGAAGATCGCATGTCCCGCCTGCGGCGAGCTGATGAGCCGGATCCCAGAGGTAGGGAACCCATGGCTGGACGCTGGTATCGTGCCGTTTTCAACGACCCGCTACCGAACTGACCGCGACTACTTCGATCGCTGGTTCCCTGCGGACTTCATCACCGAAAGCTTCCCCGGCCAGTTCCGAAATTGGTTCTACGCTGTCCTGGCGATGAGCGCCGTGCTGGAGGAACGGACGCCTTACCTGTCAGTGCTCGGCTATGCTCTCCTGGTCGGCGAAGACGGACGGCCGATGCACAAGAGCTGGGGAAATGCCATCAGCTTCGACGAGGCCATCGATACGATAGGCGCGGACGTCACGAGATGGATGTTCTGTGCGCATCCACCGGAGCGAAACCTGCCATTCGGCTACTCACTGGCTGATCAAACCCGCCGCAGCGTCCTCAACACTCTGTGGAATGTTTACGCATTCTTCTGCGGCTATGCACATATTGATGAATGGGTTCCCGACCCCCACTATTCGCTAGCCCCGGGCACGCCACTCGATATGTGGATCCTCAGTCGGCTATATGAAACAATTGGCGCTGTTTCCGCCGACATGGAGGAACTGTCCGCCAACCAGGCAACGCTCACTCTCGCCGGGTTCATCGACGATCTCTCTAACTGGTACGTCCGCAGGTCTCGCAGGCGCTTCTGGCAGTCGGAAGACTCCGCTGACAAGGCCTCCGCAATGGGCACGCTTCACTATGTCCTCGTAACGTTGGCCCAGCTGCTTGCGCCGATCATGCCGTTCGTGACCGAAGAGATGTATCAGAACCTCGTGAGGTCAACCGACGAGACAGCACTCGAAAGCGTCCATCACTGCTCATGGCCCGCAGTGCCACTCGAGGGTGCTGACCGCGGCCTCATCGAGGATATGGCCTCGATCCGGGCGCTGGCGAGGCTTGGGCATAACGCACGCGACCAGGCAAAGATAAAGGTTAGGCAGCCCTTGGCCCGAGCAGAAGTGTTTGGCTATGATCGCGGCTTTCCTCCTGCCCTGCTAGCACTATTGGCGGACGAGCTGAACGTTAAAGAGATTGTCTTCAGCGATGATCCTGGGCGCGTTCTCACACACCGGATAGCGCCAGACAGGGCTTACTGGGGCAAGCGTCTCAAGGATCGGCTGCCGGAGCTCCACATCGCACTGGAGGAGGGAGACATCAGCACGGCCGCCGCCAGCCTCCTTGAGGGCCGCGACGTCGCGCTGACCCTGGACGATGGAACCGAGGTGACGCTCACACCAGAGAATTCCACTGTCACGAGTCAGCCACGGCCTGGCTACGTTGTCTCTGCCCTGGAGGGAACCCTCCGCGTCGCAATCGATACGGTGATCACGCCAGAGCTGCAGCTCGAAGGCCTGTCGCGAGAGTTCGTGCGCCGAGTGCAAACGCTTCGCAAGAGCGCCGGACTGCGGGTTGACGACCGCATTGACACGACATGGTCCGCGCAAGGACTCATGTCGGATGCCATCCGCATATATGCCGAATACATCAAGTCGGAGACCTTGAGCATTACCCTTGAGGAGGGTGATCCTGAGCAGCGTGCCGCCGAGCAGTTCTCCGGCGTGATCGATGGACAGCAGCTAAGGATCGGGATCCACCGAGCATCCGAATAGCCTTGCTGGTATTGCCGAAGGGGGGAAACCAGTGCCGGATGAAGCAGTGTCGCTGCAGCTCGTGGTGCAGTTTCCAGATGATGCCGACGAAATCGATGCGATGGAGGCCGCACGTCAGCTTCGACGTGAGCTCCTGCGGACCACGGCTGTCGAGGAGGTTGACCACGCGGGGTCTGGAGCGCCATCGTCTCCTGACGCGAAGGGGGGCGCGTTAACGTGGGGCACCCTTCTCGTCACGCTCAGCCCTGCTGGCGGCGTCCTTACCACGCTGATCGGTGCGGTTCAGGCATTTCTCACCCATGCTCGAGCGCGGGCGGTCACGATTCAGATCGGCGAGGACCGGCTTGAGCTAACTGCCGCTTCGCGCCAAGAACAGCAGCAACTGGTGACGGCGTTCCTAGAACGTCATCCGGGACCAGTAGACCCCGATGGCAACAACACCTGATCACTACGCGCTGCTGGTCGCGACCAATTCATACGCGAAGTTTACCGATCTGGTTGCGCCACACAACGATGCGGCCGCCCTGGCGAAGGTTCTGGGCGATCCGGACACAGGAAGATACCGGGTCCAGACTCTGCTGGATCCGACACTCCAGTCGGTCATGCGGAACATTGAATCCTTTTGCCAGGACCGCGGGCCCCGGGATGTAACAGTCCTGTACATATCCGGGCATGGCCAGCTGGACCCGGAGGGAAGACTAGTCTTCCCGCTTACTGATACCGACCCGACGTCGCCCCAATCGACCGCTCTGTCCGCCGCGTGGGTTAGCCAGCGACTTCAAGACTGCCGGTCCCGTAGTCGCTTGCTTCTCGTTGACACGTGTTTCAGCGGCGCAGCATCGTCAGCCCTCTCGCCACCCAGTCGTATCTCAGCGTACGAGCACTTCGGCGAGGTCGGCGGCAATGGGTTCATCATCATGACCTCTGCTAACAACAGGCAGGAAGCGTTTCAGCGAGCTGCGGGGCCAGAGCCGCAGCTATCCGTTTTCACACATCACCTGGTGCGCGCACTGGAGACCGGGGAAGCAGACCGCAACAGAGATGGGCACATCTCTGTGGGCGAGTTGTTCTCGTACCTGGTTGACGCCATCGAGGCTGACGAGCCCGTACAGATCCCGAGCCGCGCTGGGTATCAGGAGGGCGACTTCGCGGTCATGCGGTCACGCAATTCGGTGGCCGGCCCCTCCCGGCCAACGACTGCCGGATCGTCCGACAGCCCGGAGTCGCTCCGACGAATGTACCTTCGCTGGGTGCGTGCGCAGACACGACATCTGGATCTCTCCATCATCGAGAAGGATTTTGCACAGAATGCCGTAGATGTGCGGCGCGTGTACTCGCCTCTTTCCACCCATAGCAGGCTGTCACTAGCTATTCACCAGCACGAACTCCAGGACTGGCGGGTGACTAACGCGGGAACCGGGACTTCCAGCGCCTACGCGCCAAATCTTCGCCTCCCCCGAGAAAAGCTGACGCCATTGCTGGACCGGCTACGCTCAGCGATCCGCGCACGTGCTCGTGGCGGGGAGGGCTTTCCCGACGGCGACTACCCGTACAATCTATCGACCGCCGACGTTGTTGCCCTCTGGGACCGGCTAGTACTGACGGGGGCGCCAGGAACTGGGAAGACAACTCTGGCCCGTCATCTCGCCGTGTGCCTGGCGGAGGCCGGCCTGGGCGACGAGGCGGACGAGCGCGAAGAAAACCCGTACTGGTCCCTCCCTCCCTTAACACCTGTGTTCCTGAGGCTGCATGACCTGGTGTCCCGGAATTTTCCACCGATACCAAAGCCAGTGTCCATCGACGACTTCATACAATATCTTAAGGGCCACCTGGCGCGGTCCGGATTGTCACTTGGAGCACTCGATGAAATCCTCTTGGAGGACTTCGCAGAAGGACGGGTGCTGCTGATCCTGGACGGCCTTGATGAGATTCCTGAGGCACACTCCCCCGATCGGCGCGCACAGATAGTTTCGCTAGTAGAGCTGATCGCTGTGGCGTATCCGAAAACCAGGATACTGGTGACGAGCAGGCCCCATGCCTACGCGGGGGACTGGGTGCTGCCAGGCTTTGCTCACGAGGAACTTGCGCCGTTGTCCATAGACCAGGCGGAGCAGATCGCTTCGAATATATTTGTTCTTGTATATTCGGCGGATGAGGACGCTTATGACCAGACCTTCGACTTTGTTGCCGCCCTAGGACGCGTACGCGAGGAACTCCATGCGGACCCATCGCTCTGGTCATCGCCGCTGCTCCTGAGCCTCATGTGCGCTCTCTGGCTTCGCCGCTCGCGAGACAGTATCGGAGGTAGCCTTCCGACCACCCGGGGCGGTCTTTATCGTGAAGCGGTCGATCTCCTCATCGAACGATGGACCGCGAAGCATCGGAGAGAATCTGAGTCGCTCACGGATCTGCTACGTATTTCTGCGGAGGATCTCAGAGGCTCTCTCGAACGCTTGGCGCTCTCCTGTCATAATAGGGTTGACGACACAGAAGCGCTTGCCGCACAATTTACTTATGGGGATCTGCTCGACTCAGTGCTGGCCGTCGATCCCACAGCACGAGTCAACACATTTGAGCTTGCCGAATTCCTGAGCCAGCGCTCTGGTGTTCTTATTGAGCTCGCCCCGAACCGTCTGGCATTTTCACATTTCAGTTTCCAGGAACACCTGGCGGCCTGCTGGCTAACCAGGCCGGAGCTGTTCCCGGGCGGAGTGCAGCAACTTATGCAAGCGGCGCCGCAGCGATGGCGAGATGTAACTGACCTGGTGGCGGCAGAGTGCCAGTTTCGGGGTCGTTACCGCGACCTCGCCGCACTGGTACTCGGTCTGCTTGAGAGCACACCGGGCGAAACACCGGAGGATCCTCACTGGCTTTGCGTGCTAGTGGCGTCGGCCGTTTTCCGGCGTTACCTTTACTCCGAGACGACGGCACCGGACGCGGCACTGTGCGCAGCGCTGCGCGGAAACATCATCGAGGTGCTGGGCACCGACGCGCTTGGCGCCGAGGAGAGGGCCTTTCTGGGCCGTCTTCTATCCGAACTCGGAGACACCCGCCCCGGTGTCGGGCTCACCGCTGCGGGGCTCCCGGATATCACCTGGTCAGAGCCCATCCCGGTGGCCGGCGGGCGTGGAGTCTCCAACGACCCCTCGACCGTTGAGATCTCGACCTACGCGGTTACGAACCTGCAGTTCCGGGCCTTCCTGGCTGCCCCGGACGGCTACCTGAACAGCCAGTGGTGGACGGAGCCGGGCTTGACCTGGAACCTCCGGCTCGGAGGTCCGCCAGATACCAGCGGGGAAAAGTGGTCCCTGAACTATCCGTGCGCCGACGTGTCGTGGTACGACGCTCGCGCCTTCACCATGTGGCTCAGCGCGAACCTTACGACTGAAATCAGACTCCCAACCCTGGCCGAGTGGCAGGCCGCGGCCGGGGGGCCGGATATGCTCAACTACCCCTACGGGGATCAGTTTGACGAGCGCGCGAACAATACCGCTGCCACTGGGATGCTGCATCCCTGCGCGGTGGGAATCTTCCCTCGCGGTGGGAGCCCTCATAGCCTGCTGGATCTCGGCGGCAACGTCTTCGAATGGACGTTGACCTCCTGGAGTGAAACGGGCGACGCTACGCCCGGGCAGACCGAACCGTCGTACGTCGTATGCGGAGCGGCTTACGATAGTCGGGATCTGAACGCTATGCGCTCGGCACACTCCTTCCCGCGGCGGCCCGCCAGCCGTGTCCCGCAGCGCGGCTTCCGGCTCGCGCGGACGGTGTGACTGTTAATGGAAGAACTCTCACGCGTCCAGCCGGATGTGGCCGCCGCTCCCACCCGGGCCGCCCTCCGCGTGATCTTCGACCTCCTGGCTGGCGTGGAGGACCGGTGGATAAGACAGATGGTTCCACTAGCCATAGGACTCCTGTACCGCAGAGCCGGCCTAGATGAGTTTGTCCCGCCAGCCGACCTCGAATCTGAGGACATCGACTCGGCTCGCCACTATGCAGCCCTATCGCTCGGAGCGGCGGCTAACTCGAGTTCGGACATAGCGCGGATTGTGGAGCTTGCCGTCTCAGAGGCTGACGAGCATCTCCGCGCGGGCTATGTCGAGGCAGCCGCGCTCGGAAGTACCATGGCACCCAGCGCCAGCCTGCTGGACGCCATCGGGCGTGCCCAAACGGCTGATCCATCGCCAGCTGTCAGGCAGGCATCGTACAGAGCTGCTGGCTACCTGGCCAGGACTATGGGAGCGGAAAGAGGAAAGCCCTGGACGGCCATCCTGGAGCAGGGCGTCTGGGACACGACGCTCGGCACCGATTCACCGGACCTGCGCACAGAGGTACGCCGTGGTGCTATCGAGGGGCTAGGCGTCGCCTATCAAGGAAGTGATGACACTGCCGCACTTGAAGCCTTGACACCCTATGTCCAGGATTGGTCGAACTATTATCTGGTCGCGGAAGCGGCGTTCAGTATCGGCATGGTGGCGCTTGGTACGCGCAACGAGCATGCGATGAGCCTGCTGCGTCGATCACTGCAGCATCCTGAGCCGCACGTGCGGTGGAACACAGGCCTGGCCATGGGGCTAGTCTACTTCCGTTCTGGTGATCTTTCCCTATTTGATGACTGTGAGCTTGCACTTTCCGACGAAGACAGCGCTGTTCGTTATTATTCGTCACTCGGAGTGTCGCTGGCCTTTCATGGCCATGCGCCCGGGCTTGTTCCATATTACCGCCTGAAGCCGGAGCGGCTGGACGAGTACTCACGGATAGAGTTGTCGCTGCCGAATGTTGACGGCCTGCTCATTGCTCCCACTCAGGGACGCGACAGTTACTCGGGAATTGGCGCCCACCTGCAGGGTTACAGCAGCTGGTATTCGTTGCCGTTCTATTGCACCACCTTTGAGCGAGGTTCAACCAAGCTCGCATCGCCCGCGCTCCGGCCGCAACTGGAAGTTGACTATGTGGACCTGCTCACCCTGACCGTAGCCCACAGGTTCGAGTACCTGCGCGAGCGTGGTGGGATTACCGTCTACCGCCTTATCACAGAAGCGTATGAGAGCCTGCAGGAGATACTCGGTCCCCGATTCCTGGCTGAAGGGCACGCCAGATTCTGGGGGGCGCTGGACGCGTTCACCCGGGTGCACGTCAGGTCTCACGTTGCGGAACTTACGTCAAGGACCGAGGATTTCGTCGCTTCTCTCGAAGGTCTGCCGGTCATAGAATCGATGACGTCCGCCGCCGGGGTTTTCGCCCAACTCGCCGCCGCTGTCGCCTCAGGGCGGGACGGCCAGGAGCTGACAGAGATTTTTGGGAGGGCTCGTACCGCAGTAGGTTCATTGGCATATCTCGGGTACCGGGCCGCTCTTACCGATGTCCTGCAAATCTGGGAGTCGGCCACGCTGACCCCTCAGCGTTGATTCACTAAACCTTTGCGCTCCCACTCGAAGTCAGTCAGGAACCACTAGGTCTTCGCGTCCCCGGTTAGATGGCATGAGGCGGGAGAACGTATAATAGAGACAGCCGGATATGACTAGGCAGACGGCAAATGAAATGTCAACGCCGTCTAGGTCTTTTGCGAAGGGACCCTCGTAGGACGTCAGGTTCCAGAATGGCACGGACAAACCCACAGCGACGAGGTAAGCCACTAGTCCCCGCCAATTCCAGATGCCATACCTTCCACGGTGATCGTACAGATCAGGAATCGAATACCGTCCCTTCCGGAGCACATAATAATCGATGAGGTTGATCGTTGTCCACGGAGTCAGCAGGTAGGTCAGGACAAGGAGCGAGTTCTCAACTGTGCTGGTCGCCGACTGAAAGACGAAGACGCCTAGGACGCCGGCTGCCACAGAGAGCCCGACGATGGCCCAGATCCGGATCGAACGGGACGACCGGACTCGCCTGAAGGTGTCGAGGCCAGTAACGGTAATCAGCTGGCTAGAATACGCGCAGATTACCGAACCGCCAAGCACCGTTACGGCACCGAAAACCGCGAAAAAGCTCCCGAACCCGGGGATGATCCCATTTCCCGTTGCCCTAAGGGAGACCAAAGCGTCGCTCGCGCCAACTTTCGCAGCCAGCCATGCGCCAATCCATATGAGCCAGACGGCGGAAACCGCGGCAGTCGCGAAAATAACCGCCATAATTTTCAGCCCCGACGTGTCCCTGGGCAGATACCGTGAATAGTCAGAAACCATCGGCGCATACACGATATTGTAGCCTGCGGTCACGCTGAAGATAATGGCGAGCCCCACCAAGGTGAAGCCGCCTGTGCTCGCGTGTGCTTTAACCGCGCCACTCGCGATGCCCACGGTCACGACGATCCAGAGTGGCAGCGAGAGCCAGAAGATTACTCTCATCGTCCGGTGGATCCAGTCGTAGCCGAATATTGCGATCACGGCCACGGCAACGCAGACGAGAAGACCAACGGCTACCGAGTTCCATCCGTAGAGGCCATTCAGGCCGTTCCGGATGAACAGGATGTTTACCACAGAGAACAGCAGGTAGGTAAGGAGACCAACCAGTAACGTCAGGAGACTGCCCAGCAATCCGTACTGCGCCCTGGATTGAATCATCTGGGGCACACCCAAACGGGGACCCTGCTGCGCGTGCAGTGCCATGAAGAGAGTCCCCGCGCAAATACCCGCAACGCTGGCCACCACAGTCCAGGTAACAGAGAGCCCTACTGACGGACCGATAAAGCCAATTGTGACGGTGACTGGATTGAAGTTACCAGAGAACCATAACGTCCACTGATCGATAAGGTGCCCATGCCGCTCACTGGCGGGGATGGGATCGATGCTGTGTACTTCAATAAGCGATGCGCTGCTGCTATCCGCCGATTCCAGCACCGCAGGCCGTTCGTCCCTGTTCATCATGTCCCTTTCTGTGAAGCTGCGGGCAAGCGATCCCCTATCTCAGCGGGAGGTCCATCACGTGCTGAGTCTCGGCTGGGCAGGCAGCGTGATCAGGCTGAGGCTGATCACCAGGTCCCCCTATTGCGTCCCATTTCTCACTGAAGATATTGCTGGCGGTCTGGAGCATTTCCATCTGATGTGCCGCCAGATTCCAAATTTTCCGTTCTATGTCATGACATGTGCTTGCGTTCCAACTTTCTACTTTCTCGGCTTCCGTATCCAGACGTACAGTCAGCGACGCCGGGTCAGCGCCGCCGATAACCTGCGTGTGGGCATACCAGGTGTGCAGCTTGCGCGCCGAAAATGAGGGCAGCTCCTCCTGCAGTGCCATGCTCAGTGCGTCCAGCACATCCAGCAGGGTCCCCGGCCGGTCCTGGGCCCGGAAGTGAACGCGGAGGAGCGGGCGCCGCTCTACGTAGCCGAGTTGCTCACGGCTGCGCCACTCATTTACCACTACCTGGAGCTTCGTCAGTGCCCGCCCGCTGCCGAGGTCGTGCTGCAGGTCGCGATCCCCTCCCGTTCGCCTCCCCGGCTCGTGGCCGAGAAGCATGGCCGCCGCCGTCCCGTGCAGCAGCGCGTAGGTCAGTCCGGCTACGTGCAGTCCCGGCCGCTGCTCGCTCAATCTCCCCAAGATGTCGTTCTCGATACCGCTGCGGGCGTCCGCGCAGATCGTCAGGACCTGCCAGCAGGCATCCTTCACGCTCACCCGGTCGTTCGCCGCGAGGGCGATTACGTCCAGGTCACTGGCCAGAATCAGCCGGCTGGCCCCGGCTGATGCCGCAGATCTGCTGATGATGCGCGGCCCGCCGGTCGGTCCCGCCCGCACAGCTAGGCTGAGCGGCCGCCGTTTTCCGTCCGCCTTTGAGGTGAGCCGGTCGATGGCGCCCAGGAAGGGCCCTATATGCCTAATGTCCACATCGCGAACAGCTATCCGCACGCGCGCCCAGGCACAGCCGACTTCGACGGCCACCGCGGCGGGCACGGGAAGCTGAATCTCCAGGACGAGCAATCCGGGCCGGCTGGCGGTGCCTAGGACGTCGTTCCGCGGGTGGCGTAGGAGCGTGAGCAGCCCGCAGTCGAGGGGCACCCCCACGAAGACGTCCAGTGTGCTGGTGATGTGCTCCAGAGGGGCCAGCCAATCCGGGTCGAGGTCATGCACGTGCGCGGGAGCCGCCCAGTCCCGGACGGGCTCCTCGCGGAGGCCCAGCGAGATCTGATCCAGCCCTGCACACAACTGATCCAGCTGGGCGCCAGCATTATCCGTGGCGGTCTGGCCGCTGATACCGGCTTGGGTTTCCGGGGCAACGACAGAACCAACATGATGCTGACGCAAGGTCTCGCGCGCAATGTCCGCCTTGGCCTTAGCCAGATCGGCAATACACTGCTGCAGCGCTCTCGACTGGGTGTCGAGCAACTGGGTCATCAGCACGGCTAGATGCTTCAGAGCCCGTGGGAGCGCGACCTCGATGTCCAGGCTGGCACGGGCACTGCCTTCTTCCTCGAAGAACAGGCCCTCAGGCAAGTTCATCTGGACTTGCCGGTCAGCGTCTGCTGACGGCAGGAGTAAGTCGATCTGCAGGTGCCCCAGTGGCCGCAGGATCCAGGTCGAGGGTTTCGCCAGCACCCATCCGCCGCGCTCAGTCATCTCCCGGGGCGGTACCCGGACGGTCAGTACCGCTGGCGTGGACTCGCGATCTACGGGCACGACCACTACGGACTGGGCCAGCGCTTCGAGGACCAAAAGCACGCGGTTGGCCAACTCGGCCGCTACGGGGTCTTCTCCGCCGGGCTCCGGGGGCTGCTGCGACGTCGATGGGCCAGGAATGATGCGTGACTGCTCGCCGACCAGATTTATGTAGGTGCTGAGCAGCCTGGTCAGCTCTTCCTTCGCACTCCCGATCCGAGACGCCTGAAGAAAGAGCTGTCCTTCAATATCCGGGTCGGCAGCCAGCGTCCTGGGCTGCTCGTGCCGCAATAGTCGGAACATGGCCGCCGCCAGCAGCAGGCGCTGGTCGCGAGTGGCTATCGGCCGCAGTTCATATGGGCCAGGCCAACGCGCTATCGCCATGTTGACGACAATCTCAGCCATCGCCGCCGAGATCTGGTGGCGGATATCGGTACCAGGCATGATAGCCAGCATGCTGCCTTCTGCGTTGGTGACGGTTGCGAACAGGTCCGGCTCCGGATGCCGGCCCAACTCACTTCCCTAATCTCTCGCTTTCTCATCTACCGAGACATGAGGCGGTGGCAGGACGATCCAGGTAGCCAGAACCGGCAGGTCCGCTTACGGAACGCCTCATGAGTTATCTGATCAAGATCGACATCGATCTTGATCAGGGTCTCTACAGCATCTGAGCGATTGACTTCGATGATTTCAGATGATGCGCGGATCCATTCGCTGTTCGCCATGAGGAATAGCAGTTCACGGCCTTGCCGGGAGTCATGATCGTAATGGGACTCTTGCCAGCGGAATTCTTCAAGGGTAATCTGGCCGACGGTTTCCCGGAGCCGCTGCACGCTCACCGGGGTTGCCGTGGAGCCTATTACTCTGTCTGACGGGCTTCCGTCGGCACCCCTATCAAGCTTCGAGAACCGACCCCCAGAATTAAGCATCTGATTGCCCCCCTCGCGGTGCGATTTTACCCGCGGCACCTCATATAACACTACGCACGCTGAGAGTATCTTCCCGCAGTTTCTGATATCGGCATACCTTCCGGGAATGCGCAGTGAGCCAGCCCGCCGGTAGCTAAGCGCCTGGCGTAACAAGCTCTCTGCTTACGTCTTCTTTCCACATCACAAAGTCGCCGATGACAAGTACGTCCAGGCCGGAGTCCGTGAAGCACCGGACTGCGTCTGACGGAGTACGGGCGATCGGCTCTCCCCGGATGTTCAGCGAGGTGTTCAAGACCATGGGCACGGCGGTAATACTGTTAAAGTAATCGATCAGCCGGTAGTAGGCTGGGTTGGCCGCCGCTGTTACGGTCTGGATACGTGAACTGCCATCAACGTGCGTGATCGCTGGAACAAGGTTCCTTTTCTCTGGACGGACACTGAGGGCGAGCAGCATGTGCGGCGATTCCAGGGGAGGATCGAACCACGAGGCGGACGCCTGCGCCAGAACTGACGGCGCAAATGGGCGCCACGCTTCTCTAAATTTCACCTTAGCGTTCAGCTTATCCGGCATTCCTGGATCTCGCGGATCTGCGAGAATAGAACGGTTTCCTAGCGCACGTGGCCCGAACTCCATACGCCCCTGGCACCAGCCTACGACCAGGCCGTTTGCTATCGCCGTCGCGGCAACGGCGGCTGGGTCCATTACCTGCTCCACCTGAGCGACGCCGCTGTCCTCGACGGCACTCACGATCGAAACATCATCAAATGCGGGGCCAAGATACACCATGTCAGAAGGAACTATTGGCAGCTCGCCCGAATGCTCCACCCACTGGAGGTAAGCAGCTCCGATCGAAGTTCCCGCGTCGTTGGCGGCCGGTGGAACGAAGAGTCGATCGACTCTGGACGATGACGCCAAAGCGCCATTGGCATTACAATTGAGAGCCACCCCGCCAGCGATCACGATATTCCGGCATCCGGTAAGCTTTTCCAGACGTACCGCCAGAAACTGGTAGGCTTCCTCCAGCTTTATCTGTGCTGCATATGCGAGCTCACGAGAGTTCTCGTCTGGCTGGCCAAGGGGGACTTTGTAGGCATCTAGCTCCCGCAACTTTTCCCGATGCACATAATAGCGCTCCGAGTCGGAAGTTATCACCTGGTCCAGGTTCAGCTTACCGGTACCATAACCGGCAAGTCCCATCGTCTTTCCCTCGTTCCCGATTTTCCCGTAAAGGCCGCAAAGACTTGTTACGTACGTGTACACATGGCCCAGGGAACTAGCTACACTATATGATTCTAGGGCTTTAATATCTGGCCCCTGCGCATGCCAGAGCGTGGTAGATTCCCGCTCACCGCGGCCATCAATCACAAGGACGCTTGCCTGGTCAAGTCCGCTCAGGTAGTAGCCGCATGCGGCATGCGTCAAGTGATGCCGGAAGTAGCGTGCATGGCGCAGCCCGTGCTCGGCTAGCTGACGTTCTGCATTTCGCCAGGTCGCAACATTCTGTGCGACGATCTTCTCACATCCACTCTCGCTGAGATCGTCGTGCGCCACGATGTTCTGCTCGAAGGGCTCCGAATTGTGCAGGAACTCTCTATAATCAAATGTGACGGCTACGCCAAGAAGATCTTCGCGCTGGATGCCAGCTTGCTCTAGGCAGTACTCGATGGCCGATACCGGAAATGCGGCCGTATGCCTATCCCGGTTAAAGCGCTCCTCTTCGACGGCCGCAATCAGTTCCCCGTTGACGACTATCGCTGCTGACGTATCATGCAAGATATTCAGTCCAAGGAATGCAGCTACCATCTGTTGGCCCCGAAGCCTCGTGCCATAGTCATGACTCTGGGCCCCCCTACTCCGATAAGCGCGGCGAAGAATATTACCGAGTAAGCCTTCTCCGGCACGCGGGTCACCGCTGGCCATAGTGTCTCACAGGAGATGCAGGAGAGCAAGAGTCTCTTTATCGCGCAACAAGTACCTCTTGCGTTACGACGGCGGCTCGCCTTATGGTCGCTGTGTCTCGGCCACAAGATCATGGCATTTAGGTGGCCTGCGAAAGGCTTTTCGTTGACCCATCCGTCCCTTTAGGCTTAGGACGAAAAGGTTCAGCTTACTATACCTGCTCTCATTAGTGCATACGACTATAAGAGTCCGAGAGTGGGTCGCCCGCCACTATTTGATCTTATGGCTTCCCGTCAACGAATTATGACCGCGGACCAGGCGCTGGAGCGGGGCGGCCCGGACGAGGCGGCGATAGCAGTGTGACGTCCAGTCACTGGCCTGCTGGTGCCCGGTCAGACACCGTTACCCCGGGCTGCCACGGCGAGCACATGCTCACAGACGAGTTCGCTACCTAGCCGCGCAACGGGCCCAGGACCGGAACACCCGCGGTCCGCCAGTTGCGAGCCGCGCCGCTGAAAACAGGCCTAGCGTGGTCGCCAGGGGTAACTCCGCAGGCACGCGCTACGCAGGAAAGCGATGATCATGCCGCCGCGATCGGACTAAAGACTAGGGTCATTGAGAGGCCTGAAGCCGCGCCTTCTCGCCGACTGCGTCGCCCAAGGGTTAGGCGGCTTGTGAGGCCTGCCGCCGACGTGGGAACCTGACTTAGCCTGGGCCGTCCCCACCCGCTATCATGGCGCCGTCGCAGCATTGAGTCGAACAGCCGATGGGGGCACCACCGCCGCCTGCCGCTGCCAAGAGCGGGCTGGGAATGGTGCAGCCTGCGAGCCACGCACTCGGGCACATAGCGCCTACCTACCCAGTGCAGCCGTTCGCGCAGGGAGTGAACTCCATCCCGCGCGGAAGCCTAGCCGGAGGACCAGCACATGCCACATGCGCCCGACAGTCCGCATTGTTTTCCCGATCTGCCCGCGACAATCGACCTGCCCGCCATGGAACATGACGTGCTGGCCCGCTGGCAGGACGGCAAGTTCTTCGAGCGTTCGCTGGACGACACCGCGGGACGGCCGCTCTGGACCTTCTACGAGGGGCCGCCGACCACCAATGGCATGCCCGGGGTGCATCACATCGAGGCGCGGGTGTTCAAGGACGTCTTCCCGCGCTTCAAGACCATGCAGGGATTTCATGTCCCGCGCCAGGCCGGCTGGGACTGCCACGGGCTCCCGGTCGAGGTGGCCGTGGAACGGGAACTCGGGCTGTCCGGCAAGAAGGCGATCGAGAGCTACGGGATCGCGGAATTCAACGCCCGGTGCCGGGAGTCGGCCCAGCGGCACGTGGACGCGTTCGAGGAACTGACCGTCCGGCTGGGTTACTGGGTGGACCTGAAGCACGCGTACCGGACCATGGACACCAGCTACATCGAGTCGGTGTGGTGGTCGCTCAAGGAGATCTTCACCAAGGGCCTGCTGGTCAAGGACTTCCGGATCAGCCCATACTGCCCGCGCTGCGAGACCCCGCTATCGGATCACGAGATGGGCCAGCCGGACGTGTACCGGCTGGTGTCCGACCCGGGGGTCACCGTGCGGTTCCCGCTGCTCACCCTGCCGGATGGGGCGAACCCGCTGCTGAACGGGGCCGACCTGCTGGTGTGGACCACCACGCCCTGGACGCTGGTCTCCAACACGGCGGTAGCGGTTCATCCGGACGAGAGCTACGCGATCGCCCGCAAGCCGGGCGACGGCGACACCGTGGTGGTGGCTGAGAAGCTGGTCTCCAAGGTGCTCGAGGAAGGCTGGCACGTCGTGGCCACGGTGCCGGGCGCATCCCTGGTCGGGGCCACGTACCGGCCGCCTTTTACCCTGGTCGAGGTGGTGGGCGCGCACCGGGTCGTGCCCGGCGGCTTCGTCACCACCGAGGACGGCACCGGCCTGGTCCACCTGGCCCCGGCCTTCGGCGCCGATGACATGGAAACCAGCCGGGCCCACGGCCTGCCGGTGGTGAACCCCGTCCGCCCGGACGGCCGGTTCGAGGAATGGATCCCGCTGATCGGCGGGATGTTCTTCAAGGACGCGGACGAGCCGCTGGTCCGGGACCTGGCCGAGCGCGGCCTGCTGTTCCGCGTCGAGCCGTACGAGCACAGCTACCCGCACTGCTGGCGCTGCCACACGCCGCTGCTGTACTACGCGCTGCCGTCCTGGTACATCCGCACCACCCAGATCAAGGACCAGATGCTCGCCGAAAACGAGCGGACCAACTGGCAGCCGCCGACCATCAAGCACGGCCGGTACGGCGAGTGGCTGCGCAACAACGTGGACTGGGCGCTTTCCCGGACCCGGTACTGGGGCACCCCGCTGCCCATCTGGGAGTGCGGCGAGGAACACCTGACCTGTGCCGGGTCGCTCGCCGAGCTCAGCGAGCTGGCCGGGCGGGACCTGGCTGAGCTGGACCCGCACCGCCCCTACGTGGACGGGGTGACGCTGGCCTGCCCCGAATGCGGCGGGGAGGCGCGGCGGGTGCCGGAAGTGATCGACGCCTGGTATGACTCCGGGTCGATGCCGTTCGCCCGGCTCGGCGCTCCGTGGCAGAACGCCGAGGAGTTCCGCCAGACATACCCGGCCCAGTTCATCTGCGAGGCGATCGACCAGACCCGGGGCTGGTTCTACTCGCTGATGGCGGTCGGCACCCTGCTGTTCGGCCGGTCTTCCTACGAGAATGTGGTCTGCCTCGGTCTGGTGGTGGACGACCAGGGCCGGAAGATGAGCAAACATCTGGGCAACGTGCTGGAGCCGATGCCGCTGATGGAGGCGCATGGGGCGGACGCGATCCGCTGGTTCTTCGCCGCCTCTGGCTCCCCCTGGTCGACCCGGCGGATCGGGGCCGGCACGCTCGACGAGATCGTCCGCAAGGTGCTGCTCACCTACTGGAACACGGTCTCGTTCCTCGTGCTGTACGCCAACGCGGCCGCCGCCCAGGGCCAGGCGTGGGGACCAGCGCAGGCCGCCGGCGCGCCGCCCGCCCACGACCGTCCGCTGCTGGACCGCTGGCTGCTCAGCGAACTGCACGCCACCACGCGGGAAGTCACCTCGAGCATGGAGGGCTTCGACACCGCGGCCGCGGGACGGCGCCTGGCCGCGTTCATCGATGACCTGTCGAACTGGTACGTGCGCCGGTCGCGGCGGCGGTTCTGGGAGGGGCCGGGTACCCGGGACGGGTCGGCGGCGTTTGCCACCCTGTATGAGTGCCTGAACGTGCTGACCCGGCTGATGGCGCCGATCACCCCGTTCCTGGCCGACCACGTATGGTCGGTGCTGCGCGGCCCCGCCGACCCGGATTCCGTGCATCTGGCCAGCTGGCCAGCTGCGGACGAGACGCTCATCGACTCCGGGCTTTCCACGCAGATGGCGCTGACCAGGCGCCTGGTCGAGCTGGGCCGGTCGGCCCGCGCGGCCGCCTCCGTCCCGGTCCGCCAGCCACTGCCCCGCGCCGTGGTGAGCGCGGCCGGGTTCGCGGAGCTGGCCCCCGAGCTGCGCGCCCAGGTCAGCCACGAGCTGAACGTCCGGGCGCTGGAGCCGATGGCCGCGGTCGGGGAAGACCTGGTCAACTACGTGGTAAAGCCGAACTTCCGGACCCTGGGCCGCCGGTTCGGGAAGGGGACCCAGGCGGTTGCGGCGGCGATCACCGCGGCCGACCCGGCGGTGCTTGCCGCCGACCTGAGGTCGGCGGGCAAGGTCTCGGTCGAGATGGACGGGGCCCCGGTGGCCCTCGGGGCCGACAACGTGATCGTGACCCAGACGCCCCGGACCGGCTGGACGGTCGCGACGGAGGGCGGCGAGACCGTCGGCATCGAGGTGGACATCACCCCGGAGCTACGCCGCGAGGGGCTGGCCCGCGAGGTCATCAGGCTGATCCAGGACGCCCGCAAGTCCGATGGACTGCACGTGAGCGACCGGATCACGGTGGCCTGGGAAGCGGCCGACCCGGAATTGGCCGCTGCC
Organism: uncultured Actinomycetes bacterium; assembly: GCA_963770545.1. GTDB lineage: Bacteria > Actinomycetota > Actinomycetes > Streptosporangiales > Streptosporangiaceae > RYN-230. The sequence continues at coordinate 199,881 of CAVYQF010000002.1, forward strand.
CTGACCGAGCATGGGCAGCTGATCGCGGGCGAGGTGCTGGCCGACGAGTTCGGCCCGGCCACGCCCGCGGACACCGACCCGGCCGGGGGCGCACACCAGCACGCCGAGCCGGATCTGGGCCTGACCTTCTGGCTGGCGCGGGCCTGACCGACAGCTAATCCTCGAGCTCGTCGGGCTGGCAGGCGCGGCAGGCGATGAACTTGGCGTCCATGGCTTCCTGCTTGGTCATGAACTCCAGGTCCCCGGCGCCGAGGAACCTGATCAGGATGCATTCGCGGCGGTGATAGCGGGCGACTCCGGGGACCACGGTCACCTCGACCTGGCCAGGCGCTGGCCTGGCCGCCGCGCCGTCGCCGTCGCCGTCGCCGTCGCGGGATGATTCCTCCGCGGCGGGTTCTGGAGTGCCAGGAGCCGGCTCTTCAACCACGGGCTCCTGAGCGCCCGGCTCCTCAACTGCAGCCTCCGCGGCGGCCAGGTGGTCATCGGTGCCCGCGTCAGCAGTGCCCGCGTCATCAGTGCCCGCGTCATCAGTGCCCGCGTCGTCAGTATCTGCGTCAGCAGGATCCGGGGCATCCGTGCCCACGTCCTCGGCAGCCTGGGCCTCAGCGTCCGGAGGCTCGGCTGCGGGCTCCTCAGCCGGTTCCCCGGTCGCGCTCTCCCCGGTCGCGCTCTCCTCGGTCGCGCGGTCCAGGGGCGCACTCTCCTCGGCAGGCCCGGCCGCCTCGTGGTCCGGCGCCTCATGGTCCTCGGCGTCCCGGTCTTGAACGTCCGGGGCTGCCGCATGCTCGGGGGCTGCCGCCTCGTCCGGGACCGGCTCGCCCGGGACCGCCCCGGCGTGCTCGGCAGCGTCGGCGTCATCGGCGTCAACGTCAGCGTCGGCGTCAACGTCAGCGTCGGCAGCAACGTCAGCGTCGGCAGCCGGCCCGGCAGCCGGCTCGTCCGGAACCGGAGGGCCAGCCGCCTTATCCCCCCGACCGCCATCCGCCGGACCGCCCGGCTCGCGACCAGCGTCCTCCGGCTCCGCAGTCTCGGGTGGCTGCCAGCCCGCTCCGGAGTCCCAGAGCCAGGCACTGGTCCCGGCGCGCGGCTGCGGCCCGGCCCCCGGGGCGGAAGCCGCCGATTCAGCAGCCTCCGGCACGTCGGGCGGTACGGGCGGGAACACGGTAGCGGGCCAGCTCAGGGCGCCCGTATCCCGCTTGGCCGCGGATCCGAGCTCCTCTTCGACCCGTTGCCACAGATCGTCACTGCGCCGTGGGGCGGGGAACTCGTCGTCCCGCCCCGCGGGTTCCGCCAGGGAGGGGACGACCTCGGCCGGGCCTTCGGGCGTTCGCCCGCCGTCCGGCCGTCCAGCGTCCGGCCGGACGCCGTCCGGCCGTCCGTCAGAGGGCCGCCCGCCCGCTGCCTGTCCGGCACCCGAGCGCGCGGCGTCCGGCCGGACGACGGCTTCCTCGCGCCCGGGGCGGCCACTCCCCCGGGCCGCAGCGACCGCCTGGATGCTGGCCAGTACTGGCGCAGTGACATTCACCTGCGGCTCTGACCAGCCCCCCTGCGTGGCCAACGGGGCCTCCCGCCGGCCGAATATCTCCGACCAATGCAAGAAGACCCCGACCGCCAGGAGCAACGCGGCTACCGCACACACCGCGATGGACACGTACACCATCAGCAAGCTACTGGCGACGACACCGGCCACGAGCAGGCCGATCGCCAGGGCAACCAGGAGAGCGCTGGCTTTGATCACGTGCGCTCTCCACGGGCTGTGCGGGTCATGCTGCCAACCGGGAAGCAAACCCGGTTAAGCGACGGAACGACTACAGGACTAGCTAACCGGCTACCGGTGGTCGTGCGGCCCATCCGACGGGTGGAACCCGCCGTGGGACACAGGCTCCGGGGCGCCGGCATAGGCACTGGCGATGGACGCCTGACCATTCCGGGCCTCCATCCGGGACATACCTGAGGAAACGGACGAGTCAGGTCCGCTGCCCATAGCCGGGAAGGCACCGCTGTCAGTCGCGCCTGCTTCCAGGTCGCGCATCTGCCCTTCCAGGTATGCCTTCAGCCTGCTGCGGTACTCCCGCTCGAAGGCACGCAGGTCATCAACCCGCCGCTCCAGCTCTTCACGCTGCTGGACCAGGGAGCCCATGGCCTGGCGGTGCCGCTCCTGGGCATCGCGCTCAAGGCTTTCCGCGCGGGCCCTGGCATCGCTGGTGATCTGCTCCGCCTGGCGGCGGGCCTTGCCCAGGATGTCATCGGCCTCACGGCGAGCCCGGCCGAGCGTCTCGTCGGCCTCGCGTCGCGCATCGGCGATCGCCTGGTCGGCGGTCTGCTGCGCGAGCGCCAGCACGCGCGCGGCCGTGTCCATGTTGTCCTCGGCCGGGGGCATCATCATCGGCGGCTCTGGCCTGCGCTCAGGCTCTTGGCGCACCGGTTCCGGCGCCATCATCTCAGGAGCCGGGTCGGCCAGCGGCGAGCTGAGCGCGGACATCGGTACCTTGCCCCCCCGCAGGCTCTCCGCCAGCTTCGCCCGGAGCTCTTCGTTCTCCTGGATCAGCCGGTCGAGCTCGACCTCGACCTCGTCGAGGAAGGCGTCAACCTCTTCCTCGTCGTAGCCGGGCCGGAGCCTGGTGGTACTGAACTGCTTGTTCCGCACATCCGCGGGCGTCAGCGGCATCTCGTCTCCTCGGCACGCCTTGAACGGTGTTCCTGTCGGACGCTACCTGCATCAGAGCAGCTGCACGGCCTGCATCGCGAAAATGACCACGAAAAACAGCACCATGAAGCTGAGGTCCAAGGCCAGACTACCGATCCTGACCGTGGGTATGACGCGTCTTAGCAATCTCAGCGGAGGGTCGGTCGCAGTAAAGACCAGTTCGGCCAGGATGAGCAGGATGCCCCTGGGCTCCCACCGGTCCGGCCCCCGGGAGAACGCCTGGATCCAGCTGAGGATCAGCCTCCCGATGAGAAGCACGAAATAGATCGTGAGCACGTAGAACAGAACGATCTTTACAATCCCCACAACCCTGCCCTGCCTTCACCGGCGCTGCCTTGGTGGGCGCCGGGAACTACCGCCGGTGCCACTGCCGCGCGTGCTGCTGCCGCGCGCTCGTCACCGCAGGTGCCGGCGACGAGCGTCTAGCTCTGGTTGAAGAAACCTCGTTCAGCTATCCGCGCCTTGTCCTCCGCCGTTACCTCGACGTTGGCCGGGCACAACAGGAACACCCTGTTCGTCACCCGGTCGATGCTTCCGTGCAGGCCGAAGATGAGGCCTGCGGCGAAGTCGACGAGCCGCTTGGCGTCGCTGTCGACCATCTCCGTCAGATTCATGATCACCGGAGTGCCCTCACGAAAGTGCTCTCCGATAGTACGAGCTTCATTGTACGTGCGCGGGTGCAAGGTGGTGATGCGGGCGAGATCGGTGGCATGGATGGGTCCTGGCACGTGCGTGCTGGTCCGCGGGGCCGCAGGCGGGGCCGGGTCCATGACGAACTCACTTCGGGCCCGGGGTATCGGGCGGTCAGCGTCCGGCTCAGCCGGCTCGGCCTGCTCGACGTACTCCTCCTCATACTCCTCATAGGAGTCATAGCCCTCGTCATACCGCGGATCGTCCTCGACGAGGCCAAGGTAGACCGCCATCTTGTGCATCGTGCCGGCCATCGGTCAGACCTCCGTCATCACTGTCATGCAGCCCCGGTGCGTCGGACATTACCTGACGAAGCCCGGCCGACCGCCGAGCAACGCCGTACCGACCCTCACGTGTGTCGCGCCGGCGCTGATGGCGGCCTCCAGGTCACCGCTCATCCCGGCAGAGATCATCGTGGCCCCGGGATGCGCCACGCGGACCTGGGCCGCGATCTCCGCCAGCCGCCGGAACGCCGCCGCCGGGTCCGTCCCCTGTGGCGCCACCGCCATGACACCCCCCAGTTCCAGGCCCGCCTCCCCGGCCAGCCCCGCCGCGATAAGCGGTACTTCTTCTTCCCTAACGCCCCCACGGCCCGGGTCACCGTCCAGGCTGACCTGGACCAGGCAGGTTAGCGAGCGCCCGGCTTTGCGGGCCGCCGCTCCCAGGGCGGTGACCAGCCGGGGCCGGTCCACCGAATGGACCACGCCGGCGTAGCGCACCACACTGGCCACCTTGTTGGTCTGCAACTGCCCCACAAAATGCCAGGTGAGGCGGTCGCTCAGGTCCGCGCAGGCGGCGGCCTTAGGCGCCGCCTCCTGGTCACGGTTCTCCCCCACGTCCCGCACGCCCAACGAGCTGAGCACCCGGACGTCGCTGGCCGGGAAGGTCTTGGTGATGGCGATCAGGGTGACCTCGGCGGGCGGCCGGCCGACGGCCCGGCAGGCTGCACCGATCCGGGCCTGGACCCGGGCCAGCGAGGCGGCCACCTCAGCAGCACGGCCACCGCCGGGGCTCGGCTGCTCCGGCTGGCCTGGCGGGCCTGTCACCAGGTCCGGCCGGTCACTACTTGAGGAAGTCGGGGACGTCGAGTTCGTCATCCTCTTCGAACACCACGGAGCGGCGCCGGGTGGTGGCCGCGTCGAAGACCCGGGCCGCGGCCGCGGTATCCGGCCGGGACGCCGGCGTGACCGGGCCGGAGCCGGCCGGGCTGGTGTCGGCCGGGCGGGGAGCAGGCACGGCGTCGATCCCGTTCTCCTCCGCCGAGCCCCCTGACCTGGTGCCTGCTGACGCCCTGCTCTCTGCTGCTCCGCTGCCGGCTGCCGCGCGGTCTGACGTTCCGCCGACTGACGCTCTGTCCTCTGACCCTCTGTCCCCTGACCCTCTGTCATCTGACCACGAGGAGTCCGCCGTGCTCAGGCCGCCGTTCTCGGCGGTCCCGAAGGATACGGACGCTGGCTCCGGCTCACTGACCGGCTCGGACGGTGCGGCCCACACATCCGCGGGCACCGGGGGGGCCGGCGCCCGGTAAGTGTCCGCGACTGGCGCAGGATCCGCCGCGAAGCTGGACGCCGCCCGGGCCGGCCGGGCCCGGCGGTTGCCGCCCTCGTCGAACCCGGCCGCGATGACCGTGACCCGGACCTCGTCACCGAGTGCGTCGTCGATGACCGCGCCGAAAATGATGTTGGCGTCCGGCGCCGCCGAGTTGGAGACCAACTGGGCCGCCTCGTTGATTTCGAACAGGCCCAGGTCGGAGCCGCCCTGGATGGACAGCAGCACCCCATGCGCCCCGTCGATGCTCGCCTCGAGCAGGGGGCTGGAGATAGCCATCTCGGCGGCCGCGACGCTGCGGTCATCGCCGCGCGACGATCCGATTCCCATGAGCGCGGAGCCGGCCCCGGACATGACGGATTTCACGTCGGCGAAGTCGAGGTTGATCAGTCCGGGCGTGGTGATCAGGTCGGTAATTCCCTGGACACCGGAGAGGAGAACCTGGTCAGCCGCCTTGAATGCGTCCAGCACGCTGACGTGCCGGTCCGAGATAGACAGCAGCCGGTCGTTTGGGATGACGATCAGCGTGTCTACCTCGTTGCGCAGCCGCTCAATGCCCAGTTCGGCCTGGGCCGCCCGGCGCTTGCCTTCGAACCCGAACGGCCTGGTAACGACGCCAATGGTCAGCGCGCCCAGCGAACGGGCCACGTTGGCGACGATCGGTGCACCGCCGGTGCCCGTGCCACCGCCCTCCCCCGCGGTGACGAAGACCATGTCGGCCCCCTTGAGGACCTCCTCGATCTCCTCCCGGTGATCCTCGGCGGCGTGGGCCCCGACTTCGGGGTTGGCTCCCGCCCCGAGACCCCGGGTGAGTTCCCGGCCGACGTCCAGCTTGACATCCGCGTCGCTCATCAAGAGCGCTTGCGCGTCGGTGTTGATCGCGATGAACTCAACGCCTTTGAGTCCCTCTTCGATCATCCGGTTCACGGCGTTGACGCCGCCCCCACCGATACCGACGACCTTGATGACCGCCAAATAGTTCTGCGGTGCTGCCACGAGGAGGGACCTTTCCGCTCGTTTGCCTCTGTCGCGTTTCTGCACCCGGCCTTTTTGGCCGGAGAGAGCGCCCTTTCCTGGAAACCACCGCCGAAATCACTGTTTCAGCAACACTGTTTCAGCAGTACTGGCTCAGCATTCGCCGACTCGCCGCCCGCCGGAAATCGCCCCCAATTGATCCGGCCGGCCACGTTCCGTGATTTCCAGTGAGTTAACCCTCACTCTCAAGTTGAGATTTACAGTTATGTCATCCTGGCGATTGATACGGACAGTAGGGACCGGCGGGGGCAGGGTCAACTAGCCACGCGCGAAGCGGGCCGGCGTGTCGTCGCTGGCCCTGGCATTCCCGGCTGCCATTCAACCGCCGGTCACCGCGGTCCCGGGCGCGCTCACGTTGTAGGTACGCGCGTGCCTCCGTATCAGCACAGCCAGTTCCCGTCTCTTCTCGGCCGCCCGGTCCGTGCCACCCCACACGATCGTGATCCCCCGGGTGAGGCTGAGGCTCACCTCGGTCGCGCTCGGTGCCTGCATGCTGACCACCGACCGGGCCAGGTAGCGCGGCAGCTCGTGCAGGACCACCGCCGCGGCGTACACCGCCGGGCTGCCGCGCAGCTCAGGCACGGACACCGGACCCGTGCCAGGCACCGCCGACAGCTCGAGGATGGGCAGCGCGGGCGGGCGCCGCGATGACGACTCGACGGCGACGCCGTACTTGTCGATCAGCTGGTACCCCTGGCCGTCCGGCACGGCCAGGACGGGGGTGCGCTCGATGACGGTGATGGTGACCCCGTCCGGCCAGTCCCGGCTGACCTGCGCGGTCTGGACCTGGCGGATCTGCTCGATCCGGTGGGCGATCGCGGTACCGTTCACCCTGATCAGCGGCACCCCCGGCGGGATGGCTGCCGCCGACCGGACCTCGGCCCTGGTGACCAGGTGCGTGCCGGTCACTGTGACCGAGCGGACCACGAAGAACCGTGAATCGAGCAGGGCCCAGCTCACCCCGCCCACGATGGCCACGGCGGCCAGGACGAAGAAGGCCGCCCGCCAGGGCTGGTGCCCGCCCGGCCGCGAACCCCGGGCGGTCGCGCCGGAGTTCGCGGGGCGGCGGGCGGTGTCCGCGGCCGCCCCGCCGGGGGCCGCGGCCCCCTGGTCGCGGCCCTCGGTGACGTCCCCGGCCTGGCTGCTCATCCCGCCGGGCCGCCGCGGGCGCGGAGCGCGTCGAGGACCGGCTGGCCCAGCGTGGTGACATCACCGGCACCCATGGTCAGCACCAGGTCACCGGGCTTCGCGGTGGCCGCCACCGCGGCGGGCACGGCCGCGCGGTCCGGCACGAAGTGGGCCCGGCCCCCGGGCACGGCCACCACGACCAGCTCCCCGGTGACGCCGGGCTCCGGGTCTTCGCGGGCGGGATAGACATCCAGCACGAAGGCCTCGTCGGCACGGCCGAGGGCTGCGCCGAACTCCGCCGCGAAGATCCGGGTCCGGCTGAACAGGTGCGGCTGGAAGATGGCGATGACCCGGCCGCCCTCGGCGATGTCCCGGGCCGCGGCGAGGTCGGCGGCCAGCTCGGTGGGGTGATGCGCGTAGCTGTCCAGGACGCGCACCCCGTCGGCCTCGCCCTTGAGCTCCAGGCGGCGCCGGGCGCCACGGTAGGCAGCCAGCCCGCGGACCACCCCGTCCACGCCGAAACCGAGCTCCAGGCAGGTGGCGAGCACCGCGGTGGCGTTGAGGGCGTTATGGCGGCCCGGAACGCGGAGTTGTACGTGCGCGGTGAGCCCCGCCGCCGGCGCCGCGGGCCCGGCACTGACCTCGAAGCCGACGGTCATGCCGCGCGGGACCACGGCGCCCACCCGGTAATCCGCGTCTGCGGCCTGCCCGTAGGTCCGGACCCGCAGCGGGAGCTCCCGGGCCGCCTCGGCCAGGGCCCGGGCGCCCGGATCGTCGGCGCACGCGACCAGCAGCCCACCCCGGGCGATGCGCAGGGCGAATCCGGCGAACGCGGCCTCGATCTCGGCCAGGCCCGCGTAGTTGTCCAGATGATCGGCTTCCACGCAGGTCACGATGGCCGCCTCGGGCGAGAGCATGAGGAACGAGCCGTCGCTCTCATCGGCCTCGGCCACGAACAGCTCCCCGTGGCCCTCATCCGCACCCAGGGCGGTCTCGGTCAGGATGCCGCCGATCACGTAGGACGGGTCCGCGCCGCAATCCCGCAGCACGGTGGTGAGCATGGACGTGGTGGTGGTCTTGCCGTGCGTGCCGGCCACCGCCACCGACCTGCGGCCGAGCATCACCGACGCCAGCGCCGCCGCCCGGTGCAGCACCCGCAGCCCGCCCTCGCGCGCGGCCACCAGCTCGGGATTGTCCGGGCGGATCGCGGTCGATACCACGAGCGTGTCGGCCCCGGCCACCTGCGCGGCGTCGTGGCCGACCCGGATGTCCGCGCCCAGTAGGGCCAGGTCGTCGAGCAGCGCCGAACTGGCGGCGTCGCTGCCGGATACGCGGACCCCCCGGGCCAGCATGATCCGGGCGATGCCGGACATCCCCGCCCCGCCGATGCCGGTGAAGTGCACCCGGCCAAGCTGGTCGACCGGGATCGGATCCACCGGGGTTACCAGGCTCATCGCGGCATCCTCGGCTGCTGGTGATTCATGCCCTGCGCCTCCCCCGGCCCGCACTGCCCCGGCTGGCACTGCCCCGGCTCCCGCCGGCGTGCCCGCCGCCGGCATGACCGCCACCTGCGTGCCCTCCGCCGGCATGACCGCCCTCGGGGTAGCCGGCGTCGCCCCGGCCGTGGGGCCGGTCCTGGGCCCGGGCCGCGACGATGCCCAGCACCTCGGCCGCCAGCCGGGCGTCGGTGTCGCGATGGCCCATCGCCGCCGCCGCCTGCGACATGGCCGCCACGAGCTGCGCGTCGACCAGGATGGGCAGCAGGTCCGAACGGATCCACTCCGGGGTCAGGTCCGTGTCGTTGACGATGAGCCCGCCGCCGGCCGCCTCGATCGGCACCGCGTTGAGCCGCTGCTCACCGTTGCCGTGCGGCAGCGGGACATACGCCGCGGGCAGGCCTACCGCGGTGAGTTCCGCGCAGGTCATCGCGCCGCTCCGGCAGATGGCGAAGTCAGCCGCCGCGTAGGCCAGGTCCATCCGGTCCACGTAGGGCAGGGTGATGTACGGCGGGCCGGCGGCGGGCAGCCGGACGTCGATATCGCTGCGCGGCCCCATGATGTGCAGCACCTGAAGGCCGGCCGCGCGGATCGAGTCAGCGGCGTCGAGCACCGCGTAGTTCAGCGAGCGGGCGCCCTGCGAGCCGCCGGTGACCAGCAGCACCGGCAGGTCAGGCCGGAGCCCGAAGTGCGCCCGGGCCTTGTCCGCCAGGGCCAGCCGGTCCAGGCTGGCGATCTCGTGGCGCAGCGGGATCCCGATGTAGCGGGCGTGCGGGAGCTTGGTGTCGGGCTGGCCGGTGAACACGTGAGTGGTGAACCGGGCGCCGAGCCGGTTGGCCAGCCCGGGCCGGGCGTTGGCCTCGTGGACCACGATCGGCACGTGGTGGCGCCGCGCGGCCAGGTACCCCGGCGTGGCCACGTAACCGCCGAAGCCCACGAGCACGTCCGCGCGCGCCTGCGCCAGGACCCGCGCCGCGGCGCTCACCGAGGCGCCCAGGCGGCCGGGCACGCTGAGCAGCTGCGGCGTGAGCTGCCGGGGTAGCGGGACGGGCGGGATCAGGGCCAGCTCATAACCGCGCAGGGGAACCAGCCTGGTCTCCAGGCCGCGCTCGGTCCCCAGGCACACGATGCTGAGCTGGGGGTCAGCCCGGCGCAGCGCATCGGCGAGGGCCAGTGCGGGCTCGATATGGCCCGCAGTCCCCCCGCCTGCGAGTACGACGCTCATCGCCCGGCACTCCCTCTCTCACCGACGGCGCCCGGGCGCGGCTGGCTTCTCCCGCAGGCCGGCCAGGCCCAGCCAGCTTAGGACGCGCAGCGGCACGCCGGGGCCAGCCTCGGCAAGGGCCTGGCTCGCACCGGGCTCACGCTTGGCGAACGACATCAGCATGCCGAGCGCCACCATGGTCACGAGCAGGGAGGACAGGCCCTCGGAGACCAGCGGCAGGGGTACTCCGGTGATCGGCAGCAGGCCGAGCACCGCACCCATGTTCACCAGGGCCTGGACCACGATCCAGGCGGTGGCCGCCCCGGCGGCCAGCCGCATGAAGGTGTCCTGCACCCGGCGGGCGATCCGCAGCCCGGCGTACGCCAGCCCGCCGTAGAGGAACGTCACGCACAGCGTGCCGACCAGGCCCAGTTCCTCGCCCAGGATGGCGAAGATGAAGTCCGTCGTCGATTCGGGAACCCAGCCCCATTTCTCCCGGCTGGCGCCCAGGCCCACGCCGAACCAGCCGCCCGAGCCGACCGCCCACTTGCCCTGGATGCTCTGCTGGTTCGGCCCGACGGGGCTGCCCGCGGGACCGAGGTAGCCGGTCAGCCGTTTCAGCCGCCACGGCTCGACCACGATCATGATCAGCAGCACCAGGCCAATGACCCCCAGCATGCCCAGCATCAGCCGTCCAGGCGTGCCGATGATCCACAGCAGCGCCAGGAAGATGATGAGCAGCATGAACGTGGTTCCCAGGTCGTCGCCCATCATCACCAGCAGGGCCATGATGGCCACCCCGGGGAGCAGCGGGATAAGCAGCTGACGCCAGTCCTCGAGCTGGCCGAGTTTCTCCTTGCGGGCCAGCAGATCCGCACCCCACAGCAGGAAGGCCAGCTTGGCCAGCTCGGATGGCTGGAACTGGACCGGGCCGATCTGCAGCCAGCGGGCCGCGCCGCCGGTGGTGATGCCGATGAACGGGACCAGCACCAGCCCGAGTATCGCGATGAACATCAGCGGGTAGGCGGCGGCCCGGAACCGGGACGGGGAGCACTTGGCCGCCACCCACATGCAGGGCAGCCCGACCAGCACGCCGAACAGCTGGTGCTGGAAACCAGACCACGGTGAGATGCCATCCATCAGGCCGGTCGCCGACGAGGTGGACAAGACCATGACCAGGCCGAGGGCCAGGAGCAGCGTGGTGATCCCGAGGACCAGGTAGAAGGAGGTCAGCGGCCGGTCCAGGAAGGCGAACCGGGCCGATACCCGGTCCCGTGCCGTCTCGCTCCACGATCCCGCGCCGTCCGCGGCCTGGTAGGGCGTATCCGCCGACACGTCAGAGACCATTATCCAAGTCTCGGTCCCGCGGCCCGCCAGGCCGGGGACATCCGCCGCGTGTCGCGCCTATTTAGGCATCCACTCCACGTAGAAAACGCCGAGGCCGAGCGCGACAAACATGGCGGAGATCAGCCAGAACCTGATCACGATGGTAGTTTCCGCCCAGCCCTTCAGCTCGAAATGGTGCTGCAGCGGCGCCATCCGGAACACCCGGCGGCCGGTCATCTTGAACGAGCCGACCTGGATGATCACCGACAGGGCGATGACCACGAAGATGCCGCCCAGGATGGCCAGCAGCAACTGGGTCTTGGTACACACGGCCAGTCCGGCCAGCACCCCGCCCAGGGCCAGCGACCCGGTGTCGCCCATGAAGATCCGGGCGGGCGGCGCGTTCCACCACAGGAAGCCGAAGCAGGCGCCGAGCACCGACGCCGCCACCACCGCGAGATCGAGCGGGTCGCGCACGTCGTAGCAGTGCGGGGCGAGGAAGGCGGTGCAGTCGTTACGCAGCTGCCAGTTGCCGATCAGCACGTACGCGGCGAGCGCGAGGCAGGCGCAGCCGGTGGCCAGGCCGTCCAGGCCGTCGGTCAGGTTCACCGCGTTGGACGTGCCGGCGATCAGGAAGACGATCCACAGCATGAACGCGGTGACCCCGATCGACGGGCCGAAGTCACGCAGGAAGGACAGATGCGCATCGGCGGGCGTCAGGTCGTACCCGTCGGCGAAGTGCTGCTGCACGACGAGCAGCGCGAACACCGCCCCCACCACGGCCTGTCCGGCCAGCTTGGCGCCGCTGCGCAGGCCCAGACTGCGCTGCTTGTAGATCTTGATGAAGTCGTCGAGGAAGCCGACCACGCCCAGGCCCACCATCAAGAACATGACCAGCACGCCGGAAACAGACGGTTCCTGGCCGGTGAAGATGTTGCCGACGAAATAGCCAACCACCGCCGCGATGACGATGACGGTTCCGCCCATGGTGGGGGTGCCGCGCTTGGTCGCGTGGCCGGCCGGACCCTCCTCCCGGATCAGCTGGCCGTAGCCGCGCCGGGAGAAGATCCTGATGGCCAGCGGCGTGCCGAACAGCGAGAGCAGCAGCGAGATCCCCGCCGACAGCAGGATCGTCCTCAAGGTGCCGTCTCCTCTGGTGCCGCCGTCTGTCCGGAGACCACGGGGCTTTCCCCGGTCAGGGCGAGCGCGACCCGCTCCAGGCCGGCCGAGCGTGACGCCTTCACCAGCACAACGTCCCCGGGCACCAGCCGGTGCCCGAGCTCATCCAGGGCGGCGCTCACGTCCGGGGCATAGATCAGCTCTCCGCCCCAGGACGACTCGGCCTTGGCCCCGGTCAGGATGGGGCCCGCCGCCTCGCCGACCACGATAAGGCCGGTCAGGCCCGCCCGGGCCGCGTACCCGCCGATCTCCTCGTGCCGGGCCCGGGAGCGGCTGCCCAGCTCACTCATCGGTCCGAGCACCGCGAACGAGCGGCGCTCGCGGGCCAGCACGGCCAGCGTGTCCAGGGCCGACTGGACGGCCTCGGGGTTGGCGTTGTAGGCGTCGTTGAGCACGATGACGCCGTCCGGGCGCTCGGTGACCTCCATCCGCCAGCGGCTGCGAGGCTCGGCCGCCGACAACCGCTCCGCGATCTCCGGCCCGGGCATGCCCAGCTCACCGGCCAGCGCGGCCGCGGCGAGCGCGTTGGAGACGTTGTGCCCGCCGTACAGGCGCAGCTGGACCGGGCCGGATCCGGCCGGGCCGACCAGCCGGAACCCTGGCCGTCCGCGGTCATCGAGCCGGACATCCTCGGCGCGCACGTCGGCGGGCCCGCGGCCAAATGTCACCACCCGCGCGGCGGTCCGCGCGGCCATGGCCATGACCCGGGGATCGTCCGCGTTCAGCAGCGCGACCCCTCCCCCGTCTCCCCCGCCCTCAGGCAGCGCGGCGGGCAACTCGGCCTTGGCCCGGGCGACTTCCTCGATGCCACCGAACTCGCCCTCGTGCGCGTGTCCCACGCAGAGCACCACGCCGAGCCGGGGCGGGGCGATCTGGCACAGGTGGGCGATATGCCCGGGTCCCCGGGCGGACAGCTCGAGCACCAGGTAACGGGTGTCGGCGGTGGCCCGCAGCACGGTCAGAGGGTGCCCGATCTCGTTGTTCCAGGACGCCCGCGGCGCCACGGTGGGGCCAAGAGGCTCGATGAGCTGGGCGGCCAGGTCCTTGGTGGTGGTCTTGCCGGCCGAGCCGGTGATCCCGGCGATCTGCAGGCTCGGCAGGGCGTCCACCACGGCCCGGGCCAGCCGGCCCAGGGCGTGCGTGACGTCGGGCACGATCAGCGCGGGCGCCCCGCACGGCCGGGTAGCCAGCACCGCGGCCGCCCCGGCGGCGGCGGCCTGCGCGGCGAACTGATGCCCGTCAACCTGGGTCCCGGGCAGCGCCGCGAACAGGGCACCTGGGGCGGCGGCCCGGGAGTCGATGATCACTGGGCCGGTGACCATCGTGGCCGGATCGGCCTCCTGGCCCGGGGCAGCCCCCACGAGCCGGGCCCCGGTGAGCTCGGCGATGATCGCGAGGGAGAGCGGGATCATGCGTCCTCCCCCAGCCGGACCCGGGCCTCATCCCGGCCGCCGCGGGCCTGGTCACCACGGGCCTGGTCACCACGGGCCTGGTCACCACGGGCCTGGTCACCACGGGCCTGGTCACCACGGGCCTGGTCACCACGGGCCTGGTCACCACGGGCGGCCAGGACCTCGGCGATAGCGTCCGCAGCGACTTCCCGGTCATCGAACGGGGTGACCTGACCGGCGGCGTACTGCCCGCGTTCGTGGCCCTTGCCCGCTACCAGCACGATGTCCCCTTTGCCCGCGGCCGCAACGGCCAGGCCGATCGCGCCGGCCCGGTCCGGCTCGATGATCATCCGTCCACGGCGCCCCAGCGGCACGGTCAGGACCCCCTGCAGCATCTCGGCCAAGATGGCCAGCGGGTCTTCCGAACGGGGGTTGTCGCTGGTCAGAATGGCCAGGTCGGCGAGGCTCACGGCGGCCGCACCCATCAGCGGCCGTTTGGCCCGGTCCCGGTCACCGCCACAGCCCAGCACGATGCACAGCCGCCCCTGGGTGACTGGCCGCAGGGCACGGAGTACTGCCTCGACCGCACCGGGTTTGTGTGAGTAGTCCACCAGCAGGGTGAAGTCCTGGCCGCACTCCACCCGCTCCAGCCGGCCCGGCACGCCCGGCGCGGACGCGACCCCGGCGACCGCGTCCGCCAGGCTGACCCCCGACTCGACGAGGGCGACGATCGCGCCCAGTGCGTTGGAGACATTGAACGGGCCGGGCAGCGTGACCGACGCGTCGGCCTCCACCCCGCCCGGGCCGACGACCCGGAACGTGCTCCCGTCCGCGCCGCCGCGCACGTCAGCCGCACGCCAGTCGGCGGCCTGGTCTCCGGCGGCGGAGATGGTGGTCACCGGGATCTGGGCCCGGTGGGCCAGCTTGCGGCCCCATTCGTCGTCGGTGTTGACCACGCCGATGCGGGCGAAGCCGGGGGTGAACAGGCTCGCCTTGACCGCGAAGTACTCGTCCATGCTGGCGTGGAAGTCCAGGTGATCCTGGGACAGGTTGGTGAATACCACGACGTCGTAGGTGGTGCCCGTGACCCGGCCCAGGGCCAGCGCATGGCTCGAGACCTCCATCGCGGCCGCGGTCACCCCGCGCCGCACCATCTCGGCCAGCAGCGCCTGCAGGTCGGTGGCCTCGGGCGTGGTGAGCTGGCTCGGCGCGACGGTCCCGGCCACCCGGGTTTCCACCCCGCCCAGCAGCCCGGTCACATGGCCAGCCCGGCGCAGGCCGGACTCCAGCAGGTAGGTGGTGCTGGTCTTGCCGCTGGTGCCGGTCACGCCGATGAGCGTCAGCCGGCTGGACGGGTTCGCATAGATCCAGGATGCGATCTCACCCAGCCGGGCCCGCGGATCGGAAACCACGAACACCGGCAGCCCGCAGTCCCGGGCCAGGCTCTTGCCGTCCGGGTCGGTGAGCACGGCCACCGCCCCGGCGGCGGCTGCGTCGTCACAGAAGCGTGCCCCGTGATGCTGGCTGCCCGGCAGGGCCGCGTACAGGTCACCGGGGCGCACCCGGCGCGAGTCGTGGGTCACGCCGGAGACCGTGACCGGGCCGCCCGGCCCGGCCAGCGGATCGGGGCCAGCCCGTCCGGTGCTCAGCCCGAGCAGCATGGCCAGTTCGGACAGCGGACGCGGCGGGACATCGCGTGGAAGGAGAGCCGCAGGCACGGGCCGAGGTTACCTCTGATCACGGTGCCGTGAGCCGGACGTTGGGACGCTGGCCATGATCGGGCGGGATCTTCATCGTCCGCAATGCGAAGTTCATGACTTTATAGAAGACCGGGCCCGCCACCTGGATGCCGAAATAGCTCCCCTTGCGGGGGTTCTGCACGTTTACCGCCACCACCAGCTTCGGGTTCCCGGCCGGCGCGATCCCGATAAGGCTCGACCCGTAGAGGCACAGGCAGCCACCCTTCTTCGGGTCAGCGATCTGCGCGGTCCCGGTCTTGGCCGCGGTCGAGTACCCCGGTATCTCCGCCCAGGGCTCCCCCACCTGGGCGTCGACCCACGGCACCTGCTGCAGGATGCCCATCAGCTCATGGGCCGTCTTGGCCTGGATGACGCGGTGGGTGACGGGCCGGGGGGCGGGCACGAACCGGCCGCTGGCGCCGGTAGTGCCGGCCACGACCGAGGGGGTCACCCGGACCCCGCCGTTGGCGATGGTGGCGTAGACGCTGGCCATCTGGACCGCGGTCACGGCCACGCCCTGGCCGAACGCCAGGGTGTACCGCTCGTCACCCCACCACTTGGACACCGGGTACAGGATGCCGTTGCTCTGCGCGGGCAGGCCGGGCACGCTCGGCTGGCCGATACCGAAGTTCCTGAAGTACTGGTACTGCGTCTTCGGGCTGACATGCTGGGCCACCTGGACCATGCCCACGTTGCTGGAGTGGGCGATGATCCCGGCGATCGTCCATCGTTCCGTGGGGTGGTACTCCGCGTCATGGAAGGGGAAACCGTCGACATTGATCGACTCGGGCACGGTGTAGGCACTCATCGGCGTCTGGCCACCGTGCTCCATGGCCGCCGCCGCGGTGATCACCTTGGCCGTGCTGCCCGGGTCGAACACGTTGGCTACGGGCATGTCCGTGGTGTCAGCCACGCTGGCCGGATGGGCCGGGTTGAACGATGGCGACTGCGCCATGGCCAGGATCTTCCCCGTGCTGGGCTGCATGATGACCACGGTGCAGTTGCTGGCGTCGGTCTCCTTCACTTCCTGCGCGCAGGCCTGTTCGGCCTCCCACTGCAGGCTGGCCAGGATGGTGAGCCGGAGGTTGTCGCCCGGCACCATCTGCCGGGTCGTCTGCCCGGCGACCGGGATGGGCTGGTCGTTGGTGCCCAGCTGGACTTCCTGCTGGCCGGTCCGGCCCGCCAGCAGCGAGTTGTCCGCCTGCTCGACGCCGGCCTCGCCGGCCAGCACCCCCGCGGCGCTGGTGTTGGTAAAGCCGATGAGGTTGGCGGCCAGGTCCCCGTTCGGGTACTCCCGCGTGTACGACGGCGTCATCGCGATGCCCGGCTCGTTGAGCGCGGTGATGGCGGCGGCCGTGGTCGCGGGCACGGCCTTCTTGAGGACCACGTAGTCCTTCGACGTGGGGATCTCCAGCTTGGCCAGGATAGCCGCCGGGCTCATCCCGAGCGGCGCGGCCAGCGCGCTGGCCACCGCGCTCAGCGACTTCCTGGCCTTGATGATCAGCGGCGGATCCGCATGGACCAGGTCGGTCTGCACGGTCATCGCGAGCGTTGTGCCATCCGCGCTGGTGATGGAGCCGCGGACGGCGGGCACGGGAACCGTGGTCAGCCGCCAGCTATCAGCCTTGGCCCGGTAGACGGAGCCCTCCATGGCCTGGAGCTGGACCAGCCGCCCGGCGATCAGGGAGAGCACAAAGCCGATGCAGAGCAAGGTGATGCGCAGGCGGCGAGGGGGGCTGGCGCGGGTCAGCGCGGCGCGCCGCGGCGCGTTGCGGCGCGGCGCGTTGCGGCCGCGGCCCTGGCTTCCTGGTCCGCCCCGGCCCCGCGAGGCCCGGTCCCGGGCCGCACCACCCAGGGCACCCCCCCAGGCCGCCAAGCCCCGGGGCGCATCATCCCGGCGGGAACCACTTCGGGCCGGGCTGCCGCGGGCCGGGCCAGTCTGGGCGGCGCGCCGGGCGGCGGCCGGATCGGCGGACGGCCCGGCGGGCGGCCCGGTCCGTGGGCCGGGCCGGGCTGGTCTCCCGTCCGGCGCGGAACGCGGCGCCCGGCCGTGGCCGGCCTCACCACGGCCGCCCGGGCCGCCGTCGCGGGTCCGACGGCCCGCAGCAGGCCTGCGTGGCCCGGTCGCGGCCGGTGGACGCCGGCCACGCGCGCCAGGACGGCCGTCGCCCTGGCCATCCCTCACGGGGTGTATCCCGGGACGGCGAAAACGCCCCGCTCACTGGTGGGCTGGCGGATGATCTGGCCGGTCTTGAGGTTGAGGAACCTGGTCAGCGGTGGTTCGACCATACCGAGCTGGCGCGCCCGCTTCGCGATCACTGAGGGAGCGGACTCCTCGGCGACCTGCTGCTTGAGCGCCTGCAGCTGCTGAGCCTGGACGGTCTGGGCCTGCTGCAGGCTGGTGATCTGATACGAGCCGGTGGCGAGGATCGTATTGATCACGAGCAGGCAGATCAGCCCTCCGCCGAGCAGCGCGGTCACGAAGACGATGAACGGGGTCCGCGCGATAGCCGCAGAGGGCGTATCTTCGCTCGCTGCGGCCTGGTCGCCGGGGCCGGAAGGGTGGGGCTGCCCGGCGGCCCGTCCGGGGATGGGGACGGCCCGGCGCCCCCGGCCCGGCCCGGCCGGAAGGCCCGGGATAGGCCCGGCGGCCCGGCGGCGGGCCGGCCTCGGCCGGCCCGGCAGCACGGACGCCGACCCGGCCGGCACCCTCGCCTCCGGGCCATCTGGTGTCTCTTCCCCTGACCTGCGGGCCGTCTTACCCCGGACGCTGGGTCCCCGCACGCCCGGCTCCCGGACGCGGGGCTTCCCAGCACCGGGCTCCCGTGCACCGGGCTCCCGTGCACCGGGCTCCCGTGCACCGGGCTCCCGTGGACCCTGGCCCCCAGCGGTGCCCGGCCGCGGCCGGGCCCCCGTCTTCACGTCAATGCGCACACTCACTCCCGCGTCCCCCTTGCGGCCGGATAACTGGGCCCCGCCCCGTAGTGCTCTGTGCTTCGATGCCCTGGTTCTTGCTGCACGCCGGTCATGCGGCATCCCTGATCCGCTCGGCCGCGCGCAGCCGGGCCGGCGCGGCGCGCGGGTTGCGGTCCAGTTCCGCCGCGGACGGCCGCTGCGCCCCCCGGGTGAGCAGCCTGAACCTGGGCCGCGCGGACTCCAGCGGCACCGGCAGCCCCGGCGGCGTGGTGTCCGCGGACGCCTGGGCCAGCGCCGTCTTGACCGCCCGGTCCTCGAGCGAGTGATAGGCCAGCACCACGATCCGGCCGCCCACGGCCAGCCGGTCCAGCGCGCCAGGCAGCGCCGCCTGCAGCGCCTCCAGTTCCCCGTTGACCTCGATGCGCAGCGCCTGGAAGGTCCGCTTGGCCGGATGGCCGCCGGTGCGCCGGGCCGGGGCCGGGATGGACTCACGGACGATCTCGGCCAGCTGAGCGGTGGAGGAAAGTGGAGCACGGGCGCGTTCCCGCACTATCGTGTCGGCGATCCGCCGGGCGAAGCGTTCCTCGCCGTAGTCCCGCAGGATCCGGGCCAGCTGCCCGGCCGGGTAGGTGTTGAGTACTTCGGCCGCGGTCAGCGGCCTGGTCTGATCCATCCGCATGTCGAGCGGGGCGTCATAGGAATAGGCGAAGCCCCGGGCCGGGTCATCCAGTTGCGGGGAGGAGACGCCCAGGTCGAACAGGATCCCCTGGACGCGCAGGTCACCGCGGCGGGACAGCAGCTCAGGAATCTCGTCGTAGACCGCGTGCACCAGAGTCACCCGGTCGGCGTACGGGGCCAGCAGGCGCCGGGATTCCTCCAGCGCCTGGGTGTCGGTATCCACCCCGATCAGTGCGAGTCCCGGATGGGCTTCCAGCAGCGCGCGGGCGTGCCCGGCCCGGCCCAGGGTGGCGTCCACGAGGATCGCCCCGCTCGGCTGCAGCGCCGGCGCGAAAAGGCCGAGGACTTCATCGACCATCACGGGCAGATGCCCGGCCGCCGACTCGCCCATCGGACCCCCTCTCGCCCCGCCGCACCCTCCCGGGATGCGGCGGGCGGTGTGCTGCCTGTGTTCCCAGTTCCGCGTGCCCAGCCCGGTGGCCAGGCCCGTCTGGCCAGGCCCGTCTGGCCAGCCGGTGTGGCCGGCCCGGGCTAGCCGGCCCGGTTCGGGCTAGCCCTCTCTCGGCCAGGGCCGTGCTGCCCGGCCAGGTCCCCATCCGCGCAAACGCGCGGGCCTGGACGTCTCCTGGCGCCGGGGAAGTGGCGCCAGCCGACGTGATCGCCCAGGCGCGGGTGGGGACCTCGCCGAGCACGCGGCGCCGGAAGAACCGGCACCGCTTACAGCACCCCTGGCAATACCTCCTCTGACGCTGCGGAGAAGGCGTCTTCCTGCTCCGCCAGGTAGGACTCCCACGCGGCCGAGTCCCAGATCTCGAGGCGCGTATTGGCCCCGATGACCGCGCAGTCACGGGTCAGCGCCGCGTAGTCACGCAGCCCGGGCGGGATGGTGATCCTGCCCTGCTTATCGGGGGTCTCGTCCGAGGCACTGGCGAAGAACACCCGGCTGTAATCCCGAACCGCCTTCGCGGTGACCGGCGCGCTGCGCAGGGCGTCCGTGATCCGGCCGAACTCGGCGACCGGGAAAACGTACAGACAGCGCTCCTGGCCCTTGGTGATCACTAGCCCTCCAGCGAGCTCCTCGCGGTACTTGGCCGGCAGGAACAACCGGCCCTTCTCGTCAAGGCGTGGCGTATGAGTGCCCAGGAACACAGGCCCTCACCTCCCGCCCCCCGGAGTAGCGTGCCCCATCGGGCTCCACTGTACTCCACATTCCTCCACCGTCAACGTGGCCGAGCGCCCAGATATCGGATAATCCCGCAGTACCCGCAGGTCAGAGGCAGGGAGCAAAGTGGGGGAACGGACGGCAGCCCTCAGCCAGGAGGGCGACGGCCCTGAGCCGGGAGAGCGGTGGCCCACAGCGGGGAGGCGGGTCCGCTTCCCCGCATCGCGCGCTGGTCCGTCCAGGACGTACTGTCGTACGCACCTACACGTCGGCTGCGGGCAGCCCAGAGCCCGCCGGCCAACGCGGCTGTCGCCACGGGCCCAGCTGACCAAGGAGGACAGGTGGTCTTGGATATGGGGGCCGGCGCCGAGCGGACGCTCGACGACCTGGTACAGGTCGCTCATCGCATCGGCGCCGCGATCGAGTCGGTCATCGAGGGAAAGCCGGACGCGGTCCGGCTGGCTCTGACGGTCCTGCTGGCCGAAGGGCATGTGCTGATCGAGGATGTGCCCGGCGTGGGGAAGACCATGCTGGCCAAGGCGCTGGGCCGGTCAACCCAGTGCGCGGTGCAGCGGATCCAGTTCACCCCGGACCTGCTGCCCAGCGACATCACCGGGGTGAGCGCGTTCAACCAGGAACACCGCGAGTTCGAGTTCAAGCCGGGCCCGGTCTTCGCCAATATCGTGGTCGGCGACGAGATCAACCGCGCGTCCCCGAAAACCCAGTCCGCGCTCCTGGAATGCATGGAGGAGCGGCAGGTCACGGTGGACGGCACCAGCTACTCGCTGGAACGGCCGTTCATGGTCATCGCGACCCAGAATCCGATCGAGATGGAGGGGACCTACCCGCTGCCGGAAGCACAGCGGGACCGCTTTACCGCGCGCATCTTCATGGGCTACCCCAGCACCGAGGCCGAACTGGCCATGCTGGACCTGCACGGTTCGAGCTCGCCCCTGGACTCCCTCGAGCCGGTGGCCTCGGCCAGGGACGTGCGGGACCTGATCGCCGCGGTGCGCCGCGTGCACGTGGCCGAGAGCCTGAAGCAGTACGTCATCAGCCTGGTCAGCGCCACCCGCTCGGCTCCCGAACTGCGGCTCGGGGCCTCCCCGCGGGCCACGCTGCACCTGCTCCGGGCCAGCCGGGCCCGGGCGGCACTGGACGGCCGCGACTTCGTGATCCCCGATGACGTGCAGGCCCTGGCCGGCCCGGTCCTCGCGCACCGCCTGCTGCCGACCGCCGAGGCCATGGTGGAGCGCCAGTTGCCGGACCGGGTGGTGGCCGGCATCGTCGAGAAGACGCCGCTGCCGCGGATGCGCTGAACCCCGGCAGCGCCGCCGTCCGAACCGGTGGGCTGTTCCTGACGTAAGTTAGGACAACGGGGCGAAGGAAAGGTCCAGGATGCGGGCGCTGTTCGCCGGGTTGACCACACGTGGCAAGTCATTCCTCGCGGCGGGCCTGGCCGCGGGGGCATTCGGGCTTGGCCTCGGCGAGCGGGCCCTGCTGAGCATCGGGATCGTCCTCGTGGCACTGCCGTTGCTCGCCGCGCTCGCGACCAGCCGGGCTCGCTACCGGATCCGCTGCACCCGGCGGATCAGCCCGCCGCGGGTGTCCGCGGGCCAGACCGCGGCCGTGTCACTGCGGCTGGAAAACATCTCCCGGCTGCCCACCGGGTTGCTCCTGGCCGAGGACACTCTCCCCTACTCGCTCGGTACCCGGCCGCGCTTCGTGCTGGAACGGATCGAGCAGGGTGGCTGGCGGGAGCTGACGTACCCCATCCAGTCCGGCGCGCGGGGCAAGTACACGATCGGCCCGCTGCAGGTGCGGGTGGCCGACGCATTCGGCCTGGTGGAGCTCACCCGCTCATTCGCCGCACGGAACACCCTGGTGGTGACGCCGGCGATCATCCCGCTGCCGAGCCTGCCGCTGGCCGGGAACTGGCGCGGGGAGGGCGGCGGCCACACCAGGACCGCGGACACAGCCGGTGAGGACGACGTCATCCCCCGCCCGTACCGGGACGGCGACGAACTGCGCCGGGTGCACTGGCGGTCCACCGCCCGGCACGGCGAGCTCATGGTCCGCCGCGAGGAGCAACGCTGGCGCAACCGCGCGGTGCTGTTGCTCGACACCCGCGCCCGGGCGCACAGCGGCGCCGGGGCGGGCTCATCGTTTGAGTACGCGGCGAGCGCCATGGCGTCCATCGGCGTGCACCTGGCCCGCAGCGGAATCGACGGGCAGCTCGTCACCGACGCCGGGCCCGCCACCGCGCCCGGCTCCTTCGAGGACTCGCTGCTCGACTCGCTGGCGGTCATCAAGCAGTCCGACGGATCGGGGCTGGCCCGCGGCATGGACCTCGCGCACGGCGGGACGGGCGGGCTGTTCGTGGTGGTGGCCGGGCGGCTGACCGCGGACGAAGCCAGGAGGCTCGCCGCGGGACGCCGGGACGCCGGCCCGGCGATGGCGCTGCTGCTCGCGGTATCCACCTGGGAGGGTGGCCGGGCAGCCCAGGACCCGGCGGAGGAGACCGACGGCCCGGCCGGGGTCCTGCGCTCAGCGGGCTGGCGGGTGGCCACGATCACCGCGAACACCCCGCTCACCACGGCCTGGGACCGGCTGCGCGCCACCGCCGGCCTGCTCGGCGCGCCCGGGCACGAGCAGGGCCGCTTCCGGGCTGGGGCCAGCTAGTGAACCAGCGCCTTACGATCGCCACGGCCGTGGCCACCCTCGCGGCCTCCCTGTCCCTCTACCCGCTGGTGTCGGGCTGGCTCTGGTTCTGGGAGGGAGCCGGGGCGATCGCCGTGGCCGCGCTGGCCGGCGCGCTCACCAGACTGCGGGTCCTGCCCTGGGTGCTTTGCGCCGTTATCGGCCTGGCGGCCCAGGTGCTGTACCTGAACCTGCTGCTGTCCAGTGCCCACTCGGCAGGCCGGCTCCTCCCGACCGCCGCCTCCCTGCATCACCTGTGGCGGCTCGCCCAGTCCGGGCTGGACGGGACCGCCCGGTTCGCGCCGCCCGCCCCGGCCGCCCCGGGCATCCTGCTGCTGTCCGCGGCCGGCATCGGTGTGGTGGCCGTGGCCACCGACCTGCTCGCGGTGCGGCTGCACCGGCCCGCGGTGGCCGGGCTGCCGTTGCTGGTGCTGTTCTGCGTGCCGCTCACCGCCAGCGTGCACCAGAGCGTGTTCGGGGAAATGACCGTGTTCATTCTGGGTATGGCCGGCTACCTGGGCATGCTCGCCGTGGACGCGCGGGAACGTCTCCGGCTGTGGGGACGGCTGGTCACCGTGTGGCACCGGGGCCAGAACTCCGCAGTAGCCCAGCGGGGTGGCCCCAACACCAAGGAACTCGCCGCAGCCGGCCGCCGGATCGGGGTGGCGGCCGTGGTGATCGCCCTCTTCGTCCCGCTGATGGTGCCGGGCCTGCGCGACCACAAGCTCTTCTCGGGCGGGGGCGGCAACAGCCGCGAGCTGGTCACGCTGCCCAACCCGCTGGTGCAGATGAACAGCCAACTGCGCCAGAAGGTCCCCGTGCACGTGCTCACCTACCAGACGACCGACCCGAGCCCGCAATACCTGCAGGTGTACGTCCTGAGCAACCTCACCACCAACACCTGGACGCTGGCCCCCGCCGCAGGCGTGCCGGTGAAGGATGGGAAACTGCCCGCGACGCCGGGACTGAGCCGGACCACCCACACCTCCACCCAGACCACCAAGATCACCCTGGGCAAGGGACTGACCACCGGACCGCGCCAGGCCAGCTTCCTGCCCATCCCTTACCCGGCCCGCAGCGTCAGCGTCGATGGGGACTGGCGCAGCGATCCCCGCACGCTCACCATGTTCTCGGCCCAGAGCCTCTCGGGCCTCAGCTACACGGCGACCAGCCGCGAGGTCTCCCCCACCGAGCGGCAACTCCAGCAGTCCGGCGAGATCCCCAACGCCATCGCGACCAGCTACCTCAGCGTCCCCAAGCCTTTCCTGCGGCTGAGCAAGCTCGCCATGCGGATCGCCCGTGGGCAGTCCACGTTCTACGGCGAGGCGGTGGCCTTGCAGCGCTGGTTCACCGAGAGCGGCAAGTTCACCTACAGCCTGCGCGTGAGCCAGCCGGACACCGCCAATGCGCTGATCGACTTCCTGACCAAGGACCGGCAGGGCTACTGCCAGCAATTCGCCTTCGCCATGGCCGTGCTGGCCCGGTTGCTCGATATCCCTTCCCGGGTCGCCGTGGGGTACACCGAAGGCTCGCCGATCGGGCATGACCGCTGGGATGTGCGGACCAGCGACGCCCACGCGTGGCCGGAACTGTACTTCCAGGGAGCGGGCTGGCTGCGCTTCGAGCCCACCCCCTCCGGGACCGACGGCCAGGCCACCGCGGTCCAGCCCGCCTACACGCTGCCGGCGCTGACCCCCGTGCCGGGCGGGGCGCAGAACCAGCCAGCCCCGTCGCCTACGGCCACCGCGCCCGGCGTCAAGCAGGGAGACTCCGGGGCGCTGGCCAAGCTCGGCCACCTCAGCGCCCGGGGAACCGGCGGGGGCGGCAGCGCCGGTCATTCGGGACCGATCTGGCTGATCGTCGTGGCGGTGGTCGTCATCCTGCTCATCGCGCCCTGCCTGGTCAGGTCGCTGATCCGGCGCCGCCGCTGGTCCGGCGCGGTGGGTGACGGGCCGCGAGCCCAGGCGGCCTGGCTGGAACTGCTGGACGACCTGACCGACTACAAGGTCGCCTGGTTGGCGAGTGAGTCGCCGCGCACCCTGGGGAGCAGGCTGGCCCGGACGTTGCGGCTCAGCCCGGAGGCGGCGGCCGCGCTGGCCCGGATCGTGCAGGCCACCGAGCGGGCCCGGTACGCCAAGGATCCCGCCGACTCGGCCACACTGCGGGCCGACACCGACCTGGTCCGCCGGGCCATATCCGCGAACTCGGGCCGGGCCGCGCGCGGACGGGCCCGGCTGGTGCCGCCCTCGTCGATGCGGCCGGTGCGCGCCGCGGTGCAGCACTCGCTGGACGTATTCAGCTGGATGGACCTGGCCGCGCACCGGACGGGATCGTGGTCCCGCCGCGGCTCGCACCACCAGCCCGGGGAGGCCGGCTAAGCCGGGAGGGGCCGGGACCTCCTGGTGAGGCAGGACCTACCGGTCCCGCTCTTGACGGCGACCTACCGGTCCCGCTCCTGACGGCGGCGCCAGCGCTCCTCGAGCCGCTCCATGAACCGGGAGCGGCCCGAGGAACTTGCCTGAGGCCGCATCCGGCGGTCACGTGCCACGCCAGGCCGCCCGGTCGAGCCGCCGGACATGTGCCGCCAGCTCGACAGAGCCCACATCGAGCAGGCGAGCATGACCACGAAGCCGGCCACGCCGATGAGGGTCAGCTTGGAAATGACGCCGGCCAGCAGGAGGCCCACGCCGAGCAGAAAGCCGATCGCCGCCTCAACCACCCGGCGCTTGTAGTGCACCCGCGGGTCCTTCGCGCGCACCGCCTGCGCGAACTTTGGATCCTCGGCATAGAGCGCACGCTCGATCTGATCGAGCTGACGCTGCTCGTGCTCAGACAGCGGCACGGCGCCTCCCATGAAACCTCGCGCGCGGGGACGGGTGCGATGAGTTCATCTCACGGTCCAGGGTTCTTCCTCCAGAATACGAGTCCGGCCGCTCTGGTTGGAAGGGTAGTGGGAGGGTAAAGGATTTCCGCGCTCCTGCCTGCACCCCGGACCTCCCCTGGCGCGTGCCGCCGCTACCTGCCCGGCGGGCCGGACTTCAGCCAAACGCAATTTCGAATTAGATCCGCTTAAGCGCGAGCATATCAGCCTTCCGCAGGTGGCTGCCGGGCTGGTGCGGCACCCCCGCGGGGATCCGGCCCGGCGGTCGGGCGCGGGGCAGGCCCGGCAGATCCGCGGGAATCTGATCCGGGGGGCGGCCTCCGGACGGGCGCGGCTGGCCCGCGGGAGGCCTGATCCTCCTGCCCGGTCACCAGGGTGGCGGGCCGGACCGTGTCGGCCCCGAAGCGCCCGCTGATCTGGTCCAGGGCCCGCTCGGCGTCACGCCAGCCAGCCGGCCGTTCGCCGAAGGCGAGCTGCGTAGCGGCCCGGGACGCGGGCACCAGGCCGCTGGTGCGCACGCCGACCAGGCGGAGCCGGGCCCGGGAGTCCAGCCCGGCGGCGCCGTACAGGGCGCAGGCGGTGGAGTAGATGGTGCGTGCCACATCGGTGGGCTCGGGAAGCGTCCGGGACCGGGTGATCGTGGTGAAGTTGGCCAGCCGGAGCTTGATGACCACGGTCCGGGCCAGGGCATTAGCCGAGCGGAGGCCCCGCGCGGTCCGCCCGGACAGCCGGAGCAGCTCACGGCGGATGATCTCCGGGTCGTCGATGTCGCTGGCGAACGTCTCCTCGGCGCCGATGCTCTTCTCCGGGGTGCTGCTCACCACCGGCCGCTCATCCCGCCCCCAGGCCAGCGCGGCCAGGTGGGCGCCCAGCGAGGCGCCCAGTTCACGCTGGAGGGTGCCGACCGGGATCTCCGCGATATCCCGCACCGTGCGCAGCCCGAGCCGGGCCAGCACCTGCCCGGTCTGCTCCCCCACGCCCCACAGGGCGGCCACCGGCAGCGGGTGCAGGAACTCCAGGACGCCGTCGGCGGGCACGATGAGCAGCCCGTCCGGCTTGGACCGGGTGGACGCGAGCTTGGCGACGAACTTGGAGGGGGCCACGCCGACGGAGCAGGTGATGCCCTGCTGCTCGGCGATCGTGGCCCGGATCATCGCGCCGATCCCGGCGGGTGGCCCGAGCCGCCGGATGGCCCCGGACACGTCGAGGAAGGCCTCGTCGAGGGCGAGCGGCTCCACCTCGGGGGTGACCGACCGGAAGACCTCCATGACCTCCCGGGACACCGCCGCGTATTCATGATGCCGGGGCGGGATGAAGACCGCCTGAGGGCACAGCCGCCGGGCCCGCGTCACCGGCATGGCTGAAGCCACCCCGAACGCCCGCGCCTCGTAGGTCGCGGACAGCACCACGCCGCGGCTGGCGGTCGCGCCCACGATCACCGGCCGCCCGGCCAGTTCGGGCCGGTCCCGGATCTCGACGCTGGCGTAGAAGGCGTCCATGTCCACGTGCAGGATGTGGCAGCCGGTGTCGGCCGGCTCGTGGCCCGGCTCCGGGCCCGCAGGCCCGGAACTCGCAGGCCCGGGGCTCATCGGTACCCGAGCACGTGGAACTGGGCCGCGAAGTCGTGGAAGGCCGGATGGGTGGAGGCGGCCCGCTCCAGGGCCAGCAGCGCGTCGGCGGCGCCCGGGTCCACGTCCGCGAAGGAACCCGGCACCAGGTCGGTGAACACCCGGATGCCGTGCGCTTCGCCCGGGCGCAGCCCGGCCCCTTCGATCAGGCCGGTCACCTCAGCCAGGGTGAACCGGCGCGGCCTCGCCTCGGGCTGGCCATCGGTCCCATCCCCGGGACCGGCAGCCACTCCCCCGGCCGGGCCGGGAGCCGGCCCACCGGCCGCGGCCAGCAGCCGCCGGGCCTCGTCGAAGCGCCCGGCCAGGGCCCGGTGGATGACCGCGGCGACCGCGCTGGCCGCCAGCACGCTCACCGCGCCCCCCGGCCGCAGCACGCCGGCCACCGTGCTCATGGCGGCCGCCGGCGAGTCCACGTACTCCAGGACACTGTGGCACAGCACCAGGTCGGCGCCCTGGTCCCCGATCACGGCGGCCAGGTCGCCGACGTCACCCTGGACGGCCCGCAACTGCACACTCATCTCCGCGGCCCGGCGCTGGGCGGCGGCCAGCGAATCCGGGCTGGGGTCGATCACGGTCACCGTGTGTCCCTGGCTAGCCAGGGGCACCGCGGCTCCCCCGGTCCCGCCGCCGGCGTCCACGATGTCCAGCCGCGACCGGCCGGTCTGCGCCACGAGCCCGGTCACGACGGCCCGCAGCACCTCCCGGAGGACCGCGGTGCGCGCGTCGTCGTAGCGGTTCCACCGCGGCGCCGTGCCCGTCCCGGGTGGCGCGCCCGTCCTGGCCGGCATGCCCAGCCCTCCGCCACGACGCTCGCTGGCCACGGCCCCTCCTCGCTCAAGTCGGTCCCAATCTAGTGCGCGATCACGACAGGCCCCGGCCTTCGCCACGAACGCGGGGAGATGAGCCACGGACGCGGGGAGATGAGCAGCGATCCCGGCCGCCGCCGCTGAGCAGAACCTGAGAGAACGCTTTATGAATGCTATGAGTTTGTTACCGTGCCCCATGCTGTCTGCGGGTCCCTCGTTCCCGCGGCAGGCCACGAGCGTTCTGGCGGCCCGAAATTCACCCGCCTGGCTATGCCGATTCCGCGATTACCGCCCTCTTCCCTGGGCAATAGATAGTCAGCGCCCGGGGCCGTGAAGCGGTGCGGGTGCGCCTCCACCGGGGTGAGAGCAGGTGGGCGGGCGGGTGGGTGCGCAGCGGTAGATCCGCCGGGCCGCTCCGCCCGGCCGATTGCCCTGGTTAGGCGGCGCGTCCGCGCTGTTTGCGCCGGGGCGCCGGGCGAACTGGCTCCGCGTGGAGCTGGGGGCTGCGCGGGCTGGAGGTCAGCACCGACATGACGATCCATGGGGGTACGAGTGATAACTGAGCCAGCCTCCGGTTACGGCAACAATGCTTTTACTTGCAGCTTTGCTCTGCAGAAGCTAAGCGAATGGTCATCCATATCCAAACGGGTCTCACTCGCGAGACTCACCGCCTAGGCTCTCCCCCATGGTCGAGCACTTGGAGCTTCCCCGGCCGCTGCGGCTCATTCGCTGCACCGGGTTGAGCTTGAGCGAATCCCTTGGTCTGCCGCTCGCCGCCTACTTCCTGGGCGCCTGGCTGGGCGGGCGGAACGACGGGCTCATCGCTGGTGTGGTGGCGATCTGGCTCACCGCGGTGATCCGCAAGATCGCCTGCGGCTCGGTGCCCAGCCTGCTCACGATCTCGGCCATCGTGCTCACCCTGCAGACCGCCGTGGTGCTGGCCACCGGGGTGTTCTGGATCTTCCTGCTCCAGTTCCCGCTCGGCTACGCGGCCATGTTCATCCTGTTCGCGCGCACCGCCCGTGGCCCCAACCCGATCGTGGCCAAGCTCGCCGCCGAGGTGGTGGCGTTGCGCCACCCGGCGCACCATCCCGGGCTGCAGCGCTTCTTCCAGGGCGCGACCTGGCTCTGGTCCGGCATCTTCCTGATCCTCACCGCGGGGCTGGGCGTGATGATGTGGACCGAGCCGGCCAACACGTTCCTGTGGCTGTCCACCGTCGCCACCATCGCCGGGACCGCGGCGGGCATCGGCGCCTCGGTGCTGTGGTTCTGGTCCGTTCTCCGCAAGCACGGTCTGCGGGTGCAGTTCACCCCGGCCTAGAGGTTTTCGTTGCGGCGAATTTGAATTTGATTGTGATGTTCAGGCGGTCAGCGTCGGCTTCAGTTCCAGCAGATGGGCCAGCAGGCCGTTCACGAACGCGGGAGACGCGTCGGTGGACAGGTCGCGGGCCAGCAGCACGGCCTCGCTGATCGCTACCCCATCCGGGACGTCGTCCGCCCAGAGCAGCTCGTAGAGGCCGATGCGCAGGACGTTCCGGTCCACGATCGGCATCCGGTCCAGCGTCCAGCCCTCGGCGTACTCTCCCAGCAGCTGGTCGATCCGCTCGCGGTGCGCCTGGACGCCGCGGACCAATTCCGCCGCGTACTCCCCGACCGGGGGGCTGGCCGAGATGATCCGCTGCTCCAGCAGGTCCAGCACGGGCTCGCCACGGACCTCGGCCTCGAACAGGATGTCCAGGGCCCGCTTGCGGGCTTTACTCCGGGCGGCCACGGAACCGGCTCACTCGATAACCGGGCACGGAAGATCCGGGCGGCCGGGTCACGCGCGGCCGAGGTAGTCGCCCGTGCGGGTGTCCACCTTCACCTTTTCACCCGTGGTGATGAATAGCGGCACGCTGATCTGGGCGCCGGTCTCCAGCGTGGCGGGCTTGGTGCCGCCGGTGGACCGGTCTCCCTGCACCCCCGGGTCCGTCTGGCTTACGGTCAGCTCGACCGAGGCGGGCAGCTCCACGTAGAGCGGGTTGCCGTCGTTGAACGCCACCGTCGCGGTCTGCTCCTCGAGCAGGTAGTCCGCGGCGCCGCCGACCGTCTGCCGGGGAATGCGCGGCTGGTCGTAGTCCTGGGTGTCCATGAAGACGAAATCGTCGCCCTCGCGGTAGAGGTACTGCATCTCGCGCTTGTCAACGTTGGCGACATCGACTTTGACGCCGGCGTTGAAGGTCCGGTCGACGACCTTACCGGACATGATGTTCTTCAGCCGGGTGCGCACGAAGGCGCCGCCTTTGCCTGGCTTGACGTGCTGGAAGTCGACGATGTTCCAAAGCTGGCCGTCGATGTTCAGCGTCATGCCGTTCTTCAGGTCGTTCGTGGTGGCCACGTCTGCGTGTCTCCTGCGTGCGGGTGAGCCCGCCCCGTGGCGCCGGTGACCGGCTACAGGACGAGCAATTCCCGGGTGGTAGTGGTGAGTAGCTCCTGCGGTGCCGCCGTCCCCGTGCCAGCGCGCACCACCAGGGTGTCCTCGATCCTGACGCCGCCCTGCCCGGGGAGATAGATCCCGGGTTCGACGGTGATGGGGACCCGGTCCCCGAGTGTACCCGTCCGGCCGTACCCCATGATCGGTGCCTCGTGTACTTCCAGGCCCACGCCGTGGCCGAGCCCGTGCTGGAAATGCGCGCCATGCCCGGCGCCCTCGATCAGGTCGCGGGCCGCCGCGTCCACGGCCTGCACGTCAGCGCCGGGCACGGCCGCCTCGATCCCGGCCGCCTGCGCCGCGGCGACGAGATCGTAGATGTCCTGCTGCCAGGGCGCGGGCTGGCCGAGGACGACGGTGCGGGTCATGTCCGCGTGATATCCCTGGTACCGGGCGCCGCAGTCGACCGTGATCATGTCACCGGCCTCGAACGCGCGGGCGGACGGCACGTGATGCGGGATCGCGCCGTTCGGCCCGCTGGCCACGATGGTGTCGAAGGCCAGGCCGTCGCCGCCCAGGTCGGTCAGGGCCCGTTCCAGGGAGATGGCCAGCTCCCGCTCGGTCACGCCGGGCCGGATCAGCGGCACGATCTCCTCGAACGCGCGCGAGGTGATCTCGCAGGCCCGGGCGATCAGCGCGATCTCCCGCTCGTCCTTGGCCATCCGTATTTCCTCAACGGCGCGGCCCAGCGCCACCAGCTCGGTCCCGGGGACCGCCGCGGCGAACGCCTCGTAACGTTCTACGGTCATCTCGTGCGCCTCGAACGCGAGCCTGCGCACGCCGAGCGTGGCCGCCACGCGGGCCAGGGCGGGCTCGATGAACCGCTCGATGAGGATCTCCAGGTCGGGGCAGTCCTCCCTGGCCGGGCCCGCGTAGCGCGAATCGGTGGCCAGGACCGTGGCGCCCGGAGGGTCGGGGGGAGACGCGGCGGGCACCAGCAGTGCCGCGTTGGAGCTGGCCAGGCCGCTCAGGTAGCGGACGTTGGCCGGGCTGGTGATCAGGGCGGCGTCCGCACCGAGCGCGGCGATGGCTGGGCGCAGCCGCTCCCGGCGGCGCAACTGGGCGACAGGCATACCCCGACTCTAGCCGGGGCAGGGACCGCTCCCCAGGGTGGCGCGGGCCAGCAGGGACAGGCCGGCCGGGTGCAGGGAGTCGGTCCGGTTCCACAGCGCGGCCGGGACGCAGTCACGCTGCCGGACGTGCTCGACCGGGCCGAACCCGTGCCGGCCCAGCAAGGCCGACATGTCATCGGGGGCCAGGAAGGTGAGCCAGGGCTCGCCGTGCTCCGCGGCCGCGGGCGCGACCTGGTCGGCGTAGCTGCGGCCGGTCTCGTCGCGCAACGCGGCGGGCAGCACGTAGTCGGTGATGAGCTGCGTGCCCGGCGCGAACCCGCTGATCTCCTCCAGGGTCTGGATGATCGCGGCCCGGGTCAGGTACATGGTCACGCCGAGCCAGCTGACCAGGGCCGGCCAGGATGGGTCGAACCCCGCCTGGCGGAGCCGGCCCGCCAGCTGGTCGCGCTCGAAGTCCATGGCCACGTAGCTCACGCTGTCCGGCACGGGAATGGCGGCCGCCGCGAGTTGCGCACGCTTCCACTGCTGGGTGGCGGGGTGATCGACCTCGAAGACCCGGACCGCCGACTTTGCCCGGTAGGCGAACGAGTCGAGGCCGGCGCCGAGGATCACGTACTGGGTAAGGCCGGTGCGGACGCTGGCGGCCAGGTGGTCCTCGGTGAACCGGCTCCGGCAGAGCACCTGCGCCCGGGCGCAGGACAGCACCAGGTGGGTCCCGTGCGCCCGGTGATAGCTGATGAATTCATCCGCCCGCTCGCCGAGCAGCGCGGCAGCCAGCTCATCGGCGAAGATGACCGGCTGGTGATCGACGATCAGGTGCGCGGCCCGGGCAGCGGCCGCGGTCAGGGCGGTCTGGCTGGGCAGATCCGCTGACCTCACAGTGTGCTCTGACCTCGCAGTGTGCTGTGACGTCTCAGAGGTTTCCACGTCGCGGACAATAGCCGACCAGTCACCCAACAATACCACGTAAACAAATTTTTCGGAAGCATATTCGAATAACAATCGGACGTCATTCGGTACCGCCTTTCCCCAGCGGGTCCCGCCCAGCGGGTCCCGCCCAGCGGGTCCCGCCCAGCGGGTCCCGCCCAGCGGGGTCCCGCCTAGCGGACCCCAGCCGACTCTTCCTACGGAACGTGCGCTTTTTCGGGGGTTTTATCCGCTTATGAGGCACGTTCCGTAGGAAGAGTGGACGGAAGGGGCCAGTGTGACTGGGGGCACGGGGCGACCCGGCAGACGGTGCGGGCGGTTACTCGTCGGCGGGGAGGCGGAGGATGGCGTGCTGCTGGTCGCGCGACCAGGCCCGCGGGCTCCGGGCCGTCACGGACCTGGCCGGGGCCGGGGATATCCGGCTGGTGAATCTGGACGTGACCGACGCGGACTCGGTCCAGGCCGCGGCCGAGATGATCGGCCGGGAGTTCGGCCGTCTCGACGTGCTGGTCAACAACGCGGGCGTCGCGACCGGGTACCACAAGCCGTCCGAGGAGACTGCCGACGACCTGCGGTCCGTCTACGAGACGAACGTCTTCGCGGTCGTCTCGGTCACCAACGCCTTCCTGCCCTGGCTGCCCAGCGCGCCCGCTGCCCGCATCGTCAACATCACCAGCTAGCGCGGCTCGATCGGCGAGAAAGGCGCGTGGGCTGGCCAGCCGTCGATGGGCCATTCCAGCTCCAAGACCGCGCTCAACGCCGTCACCGCGCACTACGCACGGGAACTAGCGGGCACTGCGGTCAGGGTCAACGGCGCGGCACCGGGGCACGTGGCTACCGATTTCAACGGGTTCCGCGGCACCCGGACACCGGAGCAGGGCGCGGTCATTGCCCTCAGGCTCGCCGCGCTGGGCGAGGACGGGCCGACCGGCGGTGTTTTCGCCCTCTGAGGTGATGAGGCCTTCCTAGTTCCCGGATGGGTCAGTCAGGCCGAGTCCGCGGGCGGGCCAGTCAGGTCCTTGGCCAGCAGGATGTCGTCCACGTACTGACCCCCGATCAGGAACTCGGCCCGCAGCAGCCCCTCCTGTTCGAACCCGAATTTGGTGTACAGGCGGATCGCCTGCTGGTTCGTGCTGAAGGTCCGCAGGCTCAGCTTGCGGGCGCCGCGGGCGCGGGCGGACTGCTCGGCGGCGGCCAGCAGCGCCGTGCCTACTCCCCGGCCCCGGGCGTCCGGCGACACGGCGAGGCCCAGCACGGCCAGCACGTGGGCATTCTCCGGAAGCGGCAGCGGGGATCCCAGGCGGACGTAGCCCACTAGCGCGCCGTCGATCTCACCGACCAGGAAGGCTTGCGGCGGGCTGTCGGTCAGGAAGAACACCGTGCCCGCCTGCTGGATCACCGACGGGAACCCGCTCTGCGGTGACCATGAGATCCGGTCCAGCCGGGCCAGTTGCGCCTCGTCGGAGGCTCGTGCCACCCGGATCTGGACCGGGCTGCCTGATGCGGTCATGCGGTCATCTTTTCGCACCCGCCGTTGGATTTTCGCGCCGAGGCCGGGGTCCGAATGCCGGGCCAGCGGCGGCCGGGTTCGTCAGTGCCGGGCCAGCGGCAGCCGGGTTGGTCAGTACCGGATGGCAAGATCGGGTAGGTGACGAACCCAGCCGCTCCGGCGAGCGTCGGTGCGGGGCACGCGAACCTGACGGCCGCCCAGGCCCGCGTGACCGCGGAGCGGTCCCTCGCTCAGCTACTTTCCGGACCGCCTGCGGTCCGCGCCGAGCAGGTCGCCGAGCGGCTGCTGGCCATCCAGGGCCAGGATCAGCGCGGGGCCCGGCTGGCGATCCGGATCCGCAGCCAGGGACTGTCCGCCGCCGACGTCGATCATGCGCTGACGGTGGACCGCTCGCTGGTGATCAGCTGGCTGAACCGCGGCACCCTGCACCTGGTGCGCAGCACGGACTACTGGCCGCTGCACCGGCTCACCACCCCCCAGCTGCAGACGGCCTGTGGCCGCCGGCTCGCCCAGGAGGGGATCCCGCCCGCGGCGGCGGACCGGGCGGCCGGGCTGATCGAGCGATTCCTGGAGCGGGATGGGCCCCTGACCCGCGCGCAGCTGGCCGAGCGGCTGGAATCGGCCAGGGTCCGGACCCAGGGCCAGGCGCTGGTGTTTCTCATGTTCCTGACGTCGTTGCGGGGCATCTCCGTGCGCGGGCCCATGATCGGCAAGCAGCACGCCCACGTACTGGCCCGGGACTGGCTAGGCGAGCCGCCTGCTGCGCCTGACCGCGACACCGCGCTGGCCTGGCTGGCCCGCCGATACCTGGCCGGCCATGCCCCCGCCACCGAGCGTGACCTGGCGAAATGGGCCGGCCTGCCGCTGCGCGACGCCCGCCGCGGGTTGCGGGCCATCGCGCCCGAACTGGACGAGGGCGAGGACGGCCTGGTCCGGCTGGTCCGCCAGCCGGACGGGGCTGGCCCGGCCAGGGGGCCGGAACCTGCGCTCCCGCCGCCCCGGCTGCTGGGCGTGTTCGACCCGCTCCTGCACGGCTGGCAGTCGCGTGCGACGGTGCTGGGCCCGCACGAACCGGAGATCGTCCGGGGCGGCATGTTCGGCTCTTTCGCCTTGGTCGGCGGCCGCGCGGTCGGTACCTGGGGCCTATCCGGCGGTCAGGTCTCGCTGACCCTGCTGGAAGAAGTGAGCGCGGCACACCGGAGGGCCCTGGAGGCCGACGCGGAGGACGTGCGCCGCTTCCTCGGCCTGGCCAAACCAGCCGCGCGCAGCTAGCCCCCCCCCCCCGCGACAGCCGGCCAGCGCGGTGGCCGGCAGCTACGTGGGTCCCGGTTGCCGGGCCCCCGCCGCCCCTCGTCTCCACAGGTCCCACAGGTCCCACAGGTCCCACACGGAATTAATGATCAACCGATTGGTGTCGCTATCAGCGCACCAATCGGTTGATCACAAGACGGGCGGGAGGGCCGGCCCTGGAGAAGGGCGATCCGGGAGTCAGGTGCCCGGAGGGCACGGCGCGGCCGGCTGGCGCCCCCGGAGGGCACGGCGCGGCCGGCTGGGACCCCGGAGGGCACGGCGCGGCTGAGCAGGCTAGCCGGCCAGGTCGCGTACCTGCTCGATGAGGCGGACCCGCTCCGCGTGGCTGCCGGCGAGCGGCGTGACGTTGAGCGTGGTAACCCCCGCCTCCTTCATGGCCGCGACCCGCTCCGCGACCAGGCCTTCCGGCCCGATCAGCGACGTGCCCGCGAGCAGGTCGGCGGGCACCAGCGCGGCCGCCTCGTCCTTGCGGCCGGCCAGGTACTCGTCCTGGATCCGCGCCGCCGGCTCCTCGAACCCGAACCGCACCGCGAGCTCGTAGTAGAAGTTGTGCCCCTTGTCCCGGTGCGGCCCCATCCCGCCGATGTACAGCGCGAACATCGGCCGGGCCAGGTCCAGGTACCCGGAGACATCCGGGCCGATAGCCAGCGGCGCGGACGCCACCACGTCCAGCGGGCCAAGCGAGGGGTCCCGAAGCGCCCGGCCCGAGGCCAGCGGTTCCGCCCAGGCGATGGCTGCCTTCTCCGGGTAATAGAAGATCGGCTGCCAGCCTTCGGCGAGTTCGGCCGCCAGCGCGACGTTCTTCGGCCCCAGGGCCGCGATCATGATCGGGATACGTTCCCGGACCGGGTGGTTGATGAGCTTGAGTGGCTTGCCGAGCCCGGTCCCCTGCTCGGGCGGCAGCGGGATCGTGTAGTGCTTCCCGTTGTGCACCAGCCGCTCGCGCCGCCACACCTGGCGGCAGATCTCGATGATTTCCCGGGTGCGGCCGATCGGCGCGTCGTACGGTACGCCGTGCCAGCCCTCGATCACCTGCGGACCGGAGGCTCCGAGACCGAGGGTGAACCGCCCGCCGGACACGTAGTCCAGCCCGGCCGCGGTCATCGCGATGAGCGCGGGGGTCCGGGAGTAGAGCTGGAAGATGCCGGAGCCGATCGCCAGCCGCTCGGTCTTGGCCGCGATGAACCCCAGCTGGCTGACCGCGTCGAAGCTGTAGGCCTCAGGCACGAAGACGATGTCCAGCCCCGCCTTCTCATAGTCGGCGAGCTCGGTCACCGTCTCGGCGAAACCGCCGGCGTAGTTGAGGTGCATCCCGATGCGCATGCTCCGGCCTTTCGCGGGCGTGACAGCCGAATGCCGTTCGGCTCAGGTGATGTTGAGAGTAGCGGGCACCCGCGCGGGATCAAATATCAGCCGGCGCCCGGGACCGCGCTCTCGGACACCGTGCCCTCCCCGGCGGCCGCCTGGACCGCGGCCAGTTCCGCGATGGCCTGCAGCGCGAGCTGGTAGGACATCAGGCCGAAGCCGGCCACCGTCCCGTCCGCCACCCCCGCCACCACCGACGTGTGCCGGAACTCCTCACGCCGGGCCGGGTTGGTCATGTGCACCTCCACCAGCGGCGCGGTACGCATGGCGAGCGCGTCACGCAGCGCGTAGGAGTAGTGCGTGAACGCGGCGGGGTTGAGGACGAGCGGCATCCGGGCTGCGGCCGCCTCCTGCACCCAGGCGATCATCTCGGCCTCGTCGTCGGTCTGCCGGACCTCCACGTGCAGGTCCAGCGTGCGCCCGGTCAGCCGGCAGGTCTCCACCAGGTCGTCGAACGTCTGCGTGCCGTACACGTCCGGCTCCCGCGATCCCAGCTGGGCGAGATTGGGCCCGTTAAGCACGAGTACCTGCTTCATCGTTCGCTTACCTCCCGGTAGGCCCGGCGCAGCAGGTTCTCGGATGGCGAATCCAGCGTGCCGGGCCGGGCGAGCCCGTCCAGCACGACCAGCCTGAGCCGGGCGCCGCGGGCCTTCTTGTCCACTGACATGGCCTCGCGCAGGTCGGGCCATACGTCTGCGCGGTAGACGGTGGGCAGCCCGACCGCCTTGAGCACCCTCCGGTGCCGCGCGGTGGTCCCCGCATCGAGCCGGCCATCCAGCCGGGCGACCTCGGCCGCGAACACCATGCCGATGGCGACCGCCTCACCATGCCGGATCTGGTAGCCCTCCACGCGCTCGATGGCGTGGCCGAGCGTGTGACCATAGTTGAGGATCTCCCGCCGCCCCGCCTCGCGCAGGTCCCCGGAGACGACGTCCGCCTTCATCCGGACGGCCCGCTCGACCAGCTCCCGGGCCGGCCGCCCGTGCGGGATGACGGCTTCCGCCGGGTCCGCCTCGATCAGCTCGAGGATCGCCGGGTCGGCGATGAACCCGGCCTTGATCACCTCGGCCAGCCCGCTCACGTACTCGGCACGCGGCAGCGATTCGAGCACGGTCAGGTCCGCGAGGACCCCGGCCGGCGGATGGAACGCCCCGACGAGGTTCTTGCCCTCCGGGATGTCCACTGCGGTCTTGCCGCCGACCGCGGCGTCGGTCATCGCGAGCAGCGTGGTCGGTACCAGGACCAATCGCACGCCGCGCAGCCAGCTCGCCGCCACGAAGCCGGCCAGGTCAGTAGCGGCCCCGCCGCCCACGCCGACGATGGCGTCGCTGCGGGTAACCCGGCTGGCGGCCAGCTTCGACCACAGGGCGGCTGCGACGCTGATGTCCTTGGCCGCTTCACCCGCGGGCACCTGGGCGGTATGCACTTCGTATCCAGCGTCGCCCAGCGCGCGGCAGACCGGCCGCGAGATCTCCTCCAGGCCTTCGGGCGCGATGACCATGACCGACGTGGCGTGCTTCCCGACCAGGGCCGGCAGTTCGCCGAGCACCCCGGTACCCACGACGACCTCGTAGGGGTGCTCGCCGCCAACCGGGATCCGGGTCACGCTCACGGCTGCGCGGCCGGCGGGCCGTGACCGTTGCCGTTCCTGGTGCCGGGCGCGAGCCGCGCGGCGATCTCCTCGGCGATGTCCTTCGGCTCACGGT
Source organism: uncultured Actinomycetes bacterium (assembly GCA_963770545.1). GTDB lineage: Bacteria > Actinomycetota > Actinomycetes > Streptosporangiales > Streptosporangiaceae > RYN-230. Next base: position 238,457 of record CAVYQF010000002.1, read on the forward strand.
CGTCGGTGGGCACGGTGATCCACGCCAGCGACGCGTACACCGGGAGCCGTTCCTCCAGGAGCGTCTTCATCTGGGCCCGCGGGTTGCCGAGGAGCAGCGGGCGCGGGGCGTCGAGCCCGGTCCGGCGTACCGCCGAGGTGAACCCGGTCTCCAGGTAGACCACCCGCTGCCCGGCCAGGAGGTCGCGGGTACCCGGGTCGAGGATGGCCCCGCCGCCGAGCGCGAGCACGCCGGAATGACCGCCGATCAGCCGGGCCGCGGCGGCGCGTTCGAGGGCCCGGAACGCCTCCTCACCGTCCTGGACGAAGATGTCGCCGACCGGCTTGCCCGCGGCCTCCTCGATGACCGCGTCGGCATCCAGGAAGTCCAGCCCGAGCAGCGCGGCAACCAGGGCGCCCACGGTGGTCTTGCCCGCGCCCGGCGGGCCGATCAGGATGGCGGCCGGCCGACTGTGACCGGCGCGGCCGGTCCCGGCGGCAGTCACTTCATCACCAGCGAGTTCACGTAGCCGGACCAGTTGCGGTGCGCTTCGGCGACGGAGTCGCCGCCGAACTTCTCCGCCGCTGTCCCGGCCAGCACCAGCGCGACCATGGCCTCGGCCACCACGCCGGCGGCCGGCACCGCGGTCACGTCGCTGCGCTGGTTGATGGCCTTGGCGGGCTCACCGGAGCGCACGTCAACCGTGTCCAGCGCGCGCGGCACGGTCGAGATGGGCTTCATCGCCGCCCGGACCCGCAGCACCTCACCGGTGCTCATGCCTCCCTCGATCCCGCCTGCGCGGTTGGTCCGCCGCCGGATCCCGCCCTCATCCAGCTCGATCTCGTCGTGGGCCTGTGACCCTCGGCGCCGGGCGGTGGTGAACCCGTCCCCCACCTCAACGCCCTTGATGGCCTGGATGCTCATCAGGGCCGCGGCGAGACGCCCGTCGAGCCGCCGGTCCCAGTGCACGTGACTCCCGAGCCCGGGGGGCAGGCCGTAGCCGACCACCTCGACGACCCCACCGAGGGTATCGCCGTCCTTGCGGGCCGCATCGATTTCCGCGACCATCGCCGCGCTGGCTGCCGGATCCAGGCAGCGCACCGGGTCCTGGTCGATCCGGGCCCGGTCGGCAGGCTCCGGCAGGGTGCCGTCGGGCACCTCCGCTGGCCCGATCGCGACCACGTGGCTGAGCACCTCGATGCCGTACGCCTGGCTCAGGTACTGCCTGGCGACCTCGCCCAGTGCCACCCGCGCGGCGGTTTCGCGAGCGCTGGCCCGTTCCAGCACGGGCCGGGCGTCATCGTGACCGTACTTTTGCATCCCGGCCAGGTCGGCGTGCCCGGGCCGGGGCCGGGTCAGCGGTGCGTTGCGGGCCAGGTTCTCGAGGTCCTCGGCCGGGACCGCGTCCGGTGACATCACCGTCTCCCATTTCGGCCACTCGGTGTTGGCGACCCGGATCGCCACGGGCCCGCCGAGCGTGCGCCCGTGCCGGATCCCTCCGGTGATCTCCACCTCATCCTGCTCGAACTTCATCCGGGCCCCGCGGCCGTACCCGGCCCGGCGGCGGGCCAGCGCGGCAGCAATGTCCGCCGTGCTGATCTCGACGCCTGCGGGCACCCCCTCGCAGATGGCCACCAGGGCACGCCCGTGCGACTCCCCCGCGGTCAGCCAGCGAAACATGTCCCGATCCTCCCACGGGCCGCTTCGGGACAGCCGGTCCCGGGCGGTCCGGTCCTCGGCGGACTGGTCTTCGGCGGGCGAGTCGTGGACGGGCTGATCCTGGGCGGGCTGATCCTGGGCGGGCTGGTCACGGCGACCCAGCCGTCCGGCCGCCCTGGGTCACCGATACTTCGACGCCACGTCTCAGCCGGTCACCGGTAGCGGCCAGCAGGGCGTCCGCCGCCCGGCGGACCGCGGCCCCGGCGGCGCCCGGGTCGCACCCTGGCGCGAGCGTCACCTGCAGCGCGAGGTCCGCCCCGGGCGAGGTGCCGTTCTCGGCCGCCGTCCCATCCGGCTGCTGGGCCGAGCCGTCTGGCTGCTGGGCCAAGCCGTCCGGCTGCTGGCCAGAGCCGGGCAGATCCAGGCCCGCATGGTCGCTATCCGCGCCGCCGGTAGCCGTAACGCGCTGGTCAGGGGAAGTCAGCGCGGCCGCCACGATCAGCGGCTCGCGCACCAGCGCCGCCTGCAGCGCGGCCAGCACCTCGGGATCCTGGTGCGGCAGCGGGACCGGCCGCCCCGCCGCGAGGGCCGCGAGCCGGGCACCGTCCACGGCGAGCGTGACCGGGCCGGCCACGTCGATAAGCACCGCACTGGCGTCGTCCTGGGTCCCGGCCAGCCAGGCGCTGGCCGCGGGCACCGGCACCGGACGTGCGTCGCTGCGCCACTGTTTAAGTGCATCGAGGCAGGTGAAGGCGAGGACGGCGCGGCGGCCGTCCCGGCCGACCAGGGTGGGCAGCGCCATCTCCGTGGACTTCTCGGAGCCGTCCTCGCCCGCCTCGCCCAGCACGGCGACCACGGGCACCAGCAGGCGGGACCGGGCCAGGGCGGTCAGCGCGGCGTGCTCGCTTCCCTGACCAGCCGCATAAGCGGCCAGCGCGGCCCGTACCGCCGGATCGGCGGTGCCGTCGTCTCCCGGGAATTTCGGCTCTGCCACGGTCAGCCCTCGCACGCCCCAACCCTAGGGCATCTGCCGCGACACCCAGACGGCTGACGTGATGCCCCGTAAGCTCTAGCGCTGACGGCCCTCGCCGTGGCGCAGTCGCGCCGGGCCCGGATGCACACCCCGGTGTCCCGGGCCAGCCGCCAGCGTCACCCGCGACGGTGCCCTGGACAGCTCAGCAGGCGCGTGGCTTCCGGCCAGTACCGAGCCCGGAGGCCCACTGCAGGCGAAGCAGTTGAGGGTGAAATCGCCGTATGAGAGTCTTTTGAACTGCACTGAAGGCCGACCGGAGGGGAGCGTGTGACAGAGGCTGAGCACATGGTCAGGATCATCGAACCGGGAACCCCGATGCAGAAGGTCATCCCGCCCCGCCTGGTCGAGCCCTATCTCACCGGGCGCCGCTCGCTGATAGCTGGGTATGTGTACCGGGCCAGGGACTGCGCCTTCCACGGTCCCGCCAACTTCTATGATTCGCTGAACCTTGGCTATGAGGGCTCTGACTTCACCGCCGAACTCGCGGAGATCTACGTCATGCGCTGGCTGGCCCTGGACATGGATTCCTCCCTCGCGTCTCCCCCGGCAGACAGCCAGAACGGCCTGACCCGCAGCTCCGTCCCTGAGTTCTACACGCTGCCCATACCGGTCCCGGTGGGAGCGGAGATCCACCGGATCGTGCTGGGCGGGGAGGAGTTCATCGCCCGCTACGACGGGCAGTCCTGGCTGCGCCCGTCCAGGGGGCTGTGAGTCATGCGCTTCAGGCTGATGGCGACCTATCGCGGGGTGCCGTATGAAGTAGGACTCGGTCCGTCCAGTTCCGACGTGGTCTTGTTCGCGGCTTGCCCGCCCCCGGAGGAACTGGGTTTCGAGCCCGCTCCCGGCCACTGGCGCAAGCGGGTCATCTGGGCGGAGGTCAACACGCTCTGGGAGTCCCGGCCGGTGGGCAGCTTCCACGGGGATCCCTGCCTGGTGCTCGATGATCTGGGTGACCGGCTGCACATCGCCTACCTCGGCAAGGACGGCCGCCGGGCCCGGGAACTCGGTTTCTGGCAGGTCAACCGGGGCGTGTACGAGCTGCTGACCCCCCGCGAGGAAGTGACCGGGCTCAATGAGGAGAAGGTAGAAAAGAACCTTCCCCGCCGGGGGCCCGTGAACGGGGCCCAGCCGCTGCCGTCCTATCCCTACGACTCGCCTCAGTGGCCGCCCGCGCCTGCCTCCGGCGGCCCGCCGGACCCGCGTACGCGAGATGGTGGCCCGGGCTACGTCAGCGAGCCGGCCATGGTCCCGGCCGGGGCCTGGAACGGCAACGATCCCCCGGCTGGGGCCGGGAGCTGGAACGGCAACGGGACCAGCCCCGCCGGGGCGCCCGGCTGGAATGCCCACGGCTCCCCCGCCGACACCGGCGGCTGGAACCGCACCGGCACCCCGGCCAGCCCCAGCGGCTGGAACCGCCACGGATCACCGGCCGACACCGGGGGCTGGAGTCCCAGCGGGGTACCCGCAACGGCGGCGGGAGCGAACGGGCACGGCATGGCCAGCTGGAACGGCATGACCGGCCCGGACGGGATGCTCGGCGTCCCGGCCCCGCCGGTGCCTGGCCGCAGGCGGCAGGCGTCAGCCGGCCGGCGATCCGCCCGCAAACAGCGGATTCCCACCCGGGCCATCTTCTCGGAACTGGCTGACCTGGCCGCGATCCCGAGGGCGGCTTACGCACTGGAGCAGGAGTCCGACGGCGCCATGTGCCTGCTGCGGACCGAGGAAGGGTTCGAGGTCTTCAGTGCGGCCGATGGCGCCCGGCACGAGGTGCGCTCTTTCGACGACGAGGAAGCCGCGTACTTCTACCTGTTCGGTGTCCTGGCCGCGGAAGCCGTGCGCAACGGCTCGCTGACCCCGCCTCGCTAGCCGCCCCGCTCACGGGCCACGGCCGCCCGGCCGGCTGGATCCATAAGATCATCGCGGGCGAGGCGATCAGCGCACCCAGCCGCCGCAGGCCCCGCGCCGTCCGGGCCTTGATCGTGCCGAGCGGCACGTCCAGCCGCTCGGCGATCTCCCGCTGGGTCAGGTCGGCGTAGTAGGCCATCTCGATAGCCTCACGCTGCAGATCGGGCAGCCGGGCCAGGGCCACCTGCATGTCCCGTGACCGCTCGACCTGGCTGGCGATGTCGCGGCCATCCGGCCCAGCCATCGACACCGCGTCCTCGAGCGGCACGGTGTCGCGGCGCCGGGAACGCAGGTGGTCGATCGCACGTCGGCGCGCGATGGTGAGAACCCACGCCTCCAGGCTCCGCGACGGGTCGAACCGGCTGCGGAACCGCCACACCTCCACGAAGACCACCTGGACCACATCGTCGATGTCCGCGTCCGGGACCCTGCCGCGCAGATAGCGGCGCAGGATCGGCCCGAGTTCGGCGTAGTAGTCGCCGAACGCGTCCTCGCGGGCCCCGGCCAGGCAAACCCCGAGTTCCCTGATCCTGTCTGCGCCCACCCGTGCCCCCATCTCTCGCAGCTGGGCTCCTGTCCCACAGGTACCCAGTCATCCTGTTCAAAATCGCTTCAAAAGTTATTCATAGCCTAGATGGAGTCTGCGCGCAACCGGAGGCGTCACGGTCACCGAAAACAGGTGAGCCGGAAAACAGGGAGCCCGGGCCGGTAGCGCACGAAGGAGTGAGCGGTGCGGCGGGATTCAGCGAGGCAGCCAGGACAGGCCGCTATCCGCCGATTGAACGGGCGAGCAGGCCGCTGGCCAGTCCCCGGCCAGCTGGCCAGGGGGAACTCAGTACCCCAGGGCCGCCGCGACTTCGGACAGGGCGTCGGGCAGGGTGTCCACGGCCCGGGCCGGGGCCGGAATCCGGTCCCGGTTCCAGCCCGGGCCGCCGAGGATCAGCCGCGCGCCCGGGCGACGCGGGAACAGGTCAGGCAGCATGGCCGGATCACCGGTGGCCGGCCTCTGGGACCAGAGGAAGACCACCGCTGGGCCGATGCGCTGAACGGCGGCCGTCAGCGCGTGATAGGGCAGGTCAGGGCCGAGTATACGGCTGTCGATGCCCCGCTCGGCCAGGCCCGCAGCCAGGGCGTGGAGCGGCAGGCTGTGCTTCTCACCCTCGGCCGAGGTCAGCAGGACCGCCCGGTGCCGCGCCTGGCCGGGCAGGTCAGCCGTGTACCGGGAGAACTCGGCGATGGCCGCCAGCGACAGCAGATGCTCGGCCGCGATGCACGTGGCCGAGTGCTCGGACCGGGCGCCCAGCCCGGACAGTACCGGGACCATCAGGTCCTCCCACGTGCGGACGCTGCCATCATGGGCCAGCGTGGCCCGGATGGTTTCGCTGATCCGTTTCTCGTCCAGGGCCAGCGCGGCCCGGGCCAGCCCGCGGGCCTCGGGCGACGCACCGGGCAGCGCCAGGCGCTGGCCCCCGGAGCCATGTCCCGGTCCGGGCCGGCTGGCCGGGAGTCCGCCATCGGCGGACCCGTTTGGTTCACGTCCGCTGGCCCCAGGTCCGGCCGCCGCTCCCCCGGGCACCAGCTCTGCCGCCCGCCCGCCGGCCTCCCCACCTGCGGTACGGGCGGCCATCCCGGTACTGTCCGACTCCGCCTGGGCCGGGACCAGGGCCATCGGGGCGGCCAGGGCGGCCCGGGCCGCGTCCGCCGGGGCCGCGCCGCGCAGGATGAGTTTCTGCATGTGCTCGAGGCGGGTGATGTCCTCCGCCGTGTAACGCCGGTGCTTCCCGGGGCTGAGTTCCCGGGCGCCGATCCCGTACCGCCGGTTCCAGGTGCGCAGGGTCGACGGGGCCACCCCGAGGCGGCGGGCCACCGTTCCCACACTGAAACCGACTGAATCCGTCATGACATTTCCTGATGTGACTTATGCCACCGACCGCCGCCGGTAACCCCGGACCTGGCCCGGGCGCCAGAACCGCTATTCAACCCCGGCCCCGGGACGTCCGACAAACCAGGTCCAGGCGGGGCAATCCACATCGGCTGGCCGCGGGGGCCGGCTGGGTGGCGCTGGCGGCCATGGCCGTGATCCAGGTCGCCTCGTCGCGGGCTGGTCATCTAGACATCTTCGTCTCTCTGATCGTCGCGGCGCTGGCCGTGGCGAGCGTGTCGTTCACCGCCGTGGGATGGGGCTGGCCGCGGGCGCTCTGCGCGGCCGCCGCCGCGTTCGTGCTGGGCCTGGCCGCGGAGTGGACGGGGACGAGGACCGGGCTCCCCTTCGGGGCGTACCGCTACACCGGGGTGCTGCGCCCGGCCGCGGGGACCGTGCCGCTCGTGGTCCCGCTGGCCTGGGCCGCGATGGGGCTGCCCGGTTACGCGGTCGGGGCCACCGTGGCCCGCACCCGCGCGGGCCGGATCGCCGTCGGCGCCGTCGCGCTGACCGCGTGGGACCTGTTCCTGGATCCGCAGATGATCCGTAACGGCTTCTGGCGATGGGCCCACCCGGGCCCCTACCAGGGCGTGCCGCTGAGCAACTTCGCCGGCTGGCTGCTGGTGTCCGCCGCGCTGATGGCGGTGTTCGACGGCCTGCTCAGATCAAAATCTCGGCCGCTAACGCCCCACCATCCCGGGCTGCTCACCATATACACGGTGATGGCCGTGATGGAGACGGTCGGGTTCGCCCTGATCTTCCACCATGGCCGGGCGATCGCGCTGGCCGGGGCCCTGGGCATGGGCATCCCGGCCGCGCTGGCCTGGACCCGCCGCATCCGCAGCCAACCGGGGGAACGCAGCGCCCATGAGTGATGTCGTGGTGATCGGCGGCGGGGTGGGCAGCATGGCCACCGCGATCCGGCTGGCCGCCCGGGGACACCAGGTCCAGCTGTTCGAGCGCCGTCATGAGCTAGGCGGCAAGCTGACCGAGCGGCGCCGGGACGGTTTCGTCTTCGGGCTCGGTCCGTCCCTGCTGACCCTCCCGGAACTGTTCGGCGGGCTGGCCGCGGAGGCGGGCCGCAAGCTGGACGAGCTGGTGACCCTGACCGAGGTCGATCCGGTGTGCCGGTATCACTTTCCCGACGGCAGCGTCCTCGACGCGCGCAGTGATCCCGGGGCGATGGCCGCCGAGGTGGAGCGCTTCGCGCCGGGGCAGGGCCAGGCCTGGCAGCGCTACTTCGAGTGGGGGGAACGGTGCTGGGCGGCGAGTGAGCGGGCGTTCCTGTCCGGCCCGCTGGACCTGCCCGGGCTCGCCCGCCGTCAGGCCAGCCTGTCCGACCTGTTCGCCAGCGCCCCCGGGCAGACGCTGGCCGGGCTGGCCCGCCGCTTCTTCACCGACCCCCGCCTGGTCCAGTACGTGTGCCGGTACGCGACCTACTCGGGTTCGGATCCCTACCAGGCCCCCGCGGCCGTGGGGTGCATCCCGTACCTGGAGCACGCCCGCGGGGCCTGGTACGTGGACGGCGGGCTGGCCCGGTTGCGGGACGCGCTGGCCCGGCTGCTGGCCGACCTGGGCGTGGTGGTGCACACCGGGGCCACGGTGTCCCAGGTCCTGACGGCCGACGGGCAGCCCGCCGCGGGGCCGGATGCGGGCCAGTCAGGCTCGGGCTCGCCGGGCTCGGGCCAGCTGCTCCAGGGCTGGGGGGCCCGCGGCCGGGCCGGCGGGGTGCTGGTGGCCGGCGAGCGGGTCCCCGCCGACATCGTGGTCTGTGGCGCGGACTCGGCCCGGTTGTACCGAGATCTCTACCCGTCCCGGGCGATGCGCCGCCGGATCGCCCGGATCGGCCCGTCCTCGTCGGGATTCCTGATGCTGGCCGCGCTGCGCGGGCGCACCGCCGGGCTCGCCCACCACAACGTCATCTTCTCTTCGGACTACCGCGCGGAGTTCGCGGACATCTTCGGCCGTCACCGCCCGCCAGCCGACCCGACGATCTACGTGGGGTGCCCGGCAGCCCAGGACCTGGGGAGCGCCCCGCCCGGGCAGGAGAGCCTGACCCTGCTGGTCAACGTCCCGGCCGGGAGCCCCAGGAACTGGGGCCGGTCCGCCGAAGAGTACGGGGAACTGCTGCTGGGCAAGCTGGACGCCGCGGGCCTCGGCGTGCGCGACCGGGTCCTGTTCACCGAGACGCTCACCCCGGCCGACTTCGAGCGCCGCTACGACGGCTGGCTGGGGTCGATCTACGGGACCTCGCACAACGGCCGGCTGGCGCCGTTCCGCCGACCGGGGAACCGGGGCCCGCTGACCGGGCTGTACCTGGTCGGCGGGTCGGTACATCCAGGTGGCGGGCTGCCGCTGGTGGTCATCGGATCGCGCATCGTGGCGGATCTGGTCACCGAGGATCTCGCCACCGGGAGGATCTGACCATGAAGCTGGTCACGGCGGCTCAGGCGGCCGCCGCGGTCGTAGTGGCGACCCGGCTGGCCCGGGGCCGCCGGATGCGGCCGCCGTTGCGGACCGGGGTGCCGCTGCCCCCCGGAAGCACGGTGTCGGTCATCATCCCGGCCCGGGACGAGGCCGGGCGGATCGGTCCCTGCGTGATCGCAGCCCGCGCCGACCCGGGGGTCAGCGAGGTGATCGTGGTGGACGACGAGTCCACGGACGGTACCGCCGCGGTGGCCGCCCGGGCCGGGGCCCGGGTCATCCCCGGTCTCCCCCTGCCCTCGGGCTGGGTCGGCAAGCAATGGGCGCTGCAGCAGGGCCTGGAGGTGGCCTCGGGCGAGTACGTGCTCACCCTGGACGCCGACACACGGCCGCACCCCGGCCTGGCGGCGGCGCTGGTCACGGCGGCAACCCGGGGCCCCTTCGACCTGGTCAGCGCGGGACCCCGGTTCGTCTGCGACAGCGTCGCCGAACAGGGACTGCACGCGGCGATGCTGGCCACCCTGGTCTACCGGTTCGGCCCGATCGGGCCGAACCGCCAGCCACGCCCGCACCGCGTGGTCGTCAACGGCCAGTGCCTGCTGGCCCGCCGGGCCGGGCTGGCGGCCGCGGACGGCTTCGCGCCGGTCCGCGGGCACCTCACCGACGACATCGCGCTGGCCCGGGACCTGGCCCGGCGGGGCTGGCGGATCGGCTTCCTCAACGGTCGTGACCTGCTGGACGTGGATATGCACGCATCCGTGGCCGAAGTGTGGCGGGAATGGGGCCGGTCACTGCCCATGACGGACGTGACCAGCCCCGCCGGCCAGGCCGCCGACCTGGCGGTGCTCGCGCTCACCACGGCGCTGCCGCTGGCCCGGCTGGCCGCCGGGCGCCCCACCCCGCTGGACCTGGGCCTGCTCGCGCTGCGGGTGGGCCTGGTCGGCCCGCTGCGCGGCTGCTATGCGTCGCCCGGGCCGGGTCTGTACCTGTCGCCGCTGGCGGACGTGGCCGCGCTCATCCGGATGGCGGCCGGGACCATTCGGCCGGTGCGGTCCTGGCGGGGGCGCCGTTATCCGGTGCCCCGGGCTCCGTCCGCGGGTCAGGTGCCGTTGTCCGGTGCGGGCGCGCCTCCGGCCGCAGACGGCTCTTCCTGCGCCGTGCGGCGACCGCAGCCATCGCGAACCGCACGCCGATGAGGGACATCAGCGCGCCCGTGGCCGCGACCTCCAGGGCCGGGGTGAAGATCAATTGCAGGAACGGAACCGCGAACACGCCGGCCCGCGCGCCGATTGCGAAGGACCGGGTCAGGAGGGCTACCCCGGCGCAGAGTGCGACGCCCAGGACGAAGGCGGGCGGGCAGATGACTGCGAATCCGCCGGCGAATGTCAGCACGCTCCGGCCGCCGCGCAGCCGGGAGAAGACGGGCCAGGCGTGCCCGATCATGGCCGCCGCGACGGCCGCGTACACCAGGGCCACCCCACCGGGCGCCCGGCCACCCAGGATCCCGTGCCCCAGCACCCCAGGCACCAGGACTCCGTGCGCCAGCATCAGGCCGAGGAGGCCGGCCGCGGTGCCCTTCAGCGTGTCCCCGGCCAGCACCGGGAGGGCGCCGGCCCAGCCCAGCTGGTCCTTCATGTTCCAGAAGCCCGGATTCTGGTCCCCGGCCTGGCGCGGGTCAACCCCTCGCGCGCGGCCGACCAGGACCGCGACCGGAATCGAGCCCAGGAGGTAGCCGCCGGCCACGGCAGCCACCCAGGAGTCAACCATGATCGCCTCTTTTCACCTCACCCGGTACCCGCGGGAGCACGCCCAGCGGGCGCTCAGCCGGATGGCCTTCGACCGGCCGGCGCTGGCCCGGACCGACGGGCTGCGGTTCTGGCGGATGCTCGGCACCGCCCGGGGGAACGCGATGAGCCTCAGCGCCGACCTGCGCCGCTGGGCGATGTTCGCCGTGTGGCAGGACGACGCGGCCCTGGACCGCTTCCTGGACCAGTCGCGCGTCGCGGCCGAATGGCGGACGGCCGGCCAGGAGACCTGGTCGGTCCGGCTCGGCTACGCGGGCGGGCATGGCCAGTGGGGTGGCCGCGACCCCTTCGACGGCATGCCCATCCTGGCCGTGCCCCCTGGCCAGCCAGTGGCGGTGCTGACCCGGGCCGCGATCCGGCCGCGGCGGCTGGTCCGCTTCTACCGCGCGGTGCCCGCGGTGGACCAGGCGCTCGCCCGGGCCGATGGCTGCCTGCGCGCGGTCGGCATCGGTGAATGGCCGGTGGCCCGCCAGGCGACGTTCAGCCTGTGGCAGGACACCGGCGCGGTACGCGGCTTCGCGTACACGGGGGCCGCGCACGCGGCGGTCATCACGCGGACCCGGCAGGAGGACTGGTTCACCGAGGAATGCTTCGCCCGGTTCATCCCGTACGCGTCGGCCGGTTCCTGGGACGGCGCCGACCCACTGGACGGCGCCTGAACGGTTCGGGCGGTGGGTCCCCGCCGGGCCGGTCCGCACCATGCCGGTCATGAGAGGGCGCTGGCTGGTGAGCCGGCGACGGCCTGCCCGACCTGCCCGGTGACCCCGGCCCGGACCAGGTGGCGGGCCAGCAGGCAGGCCCGGGTGATGGCCCGGGCCCGGGCCGAGCCGTGCGCGATGACCACGGTCCCGCCCAGGCCGAGCAGCACCGCCCCGCCGTGCGCGTCAGCGTCGAACCGCTCGGCCATGCGGCGCAGCCGGCCCCGGTTGGCGAACTGGGCCGCCGCGCCGAGCGGCCCGGCGGTGAGTGCGGCCCGCGTCTCGGTGACCGCGAGGCGCAGGCTGCCCTCGATCGTCTTCAGCGCCACGTTGCCGGTGAAGCCGTCGGTGACCACGACGTCAACGGCGCCCGCCAGGGCGTCGCGCCCCTCCACGTTGCCGGTGAACCTGACCGGCGCGGCGCGGAGCAGGGGCTGGGCCCGGCGGGCCAGCCGATTGCCCTTGCCTGGCTCCGAGCCGATCGTGAGCAGGCCCACGGCGGGTGACCCGACTCCCAGCATGGCGCGGGCGTAGCCCGCTCCGAGCACCCCGAACTGGGCCAGCATCTCCGGGGTCGGGTCGGCGGTGGCCCCGGCGTCCAGCAGCACGGTGCCCCGCCCGGGCGTCGGCAGCAGCACCGCAATGGCCGGGCGCAGCACGCCCGGCGCGCAGCCTAGCGTGGCAACCGCGGTGGCCACGGTACCGCCGGTCGAGCCCGCGGACACCAGGGCGCCGGCCTGCCCGCTGGCGACCAGCCCGCAGGCGACCGCCGCGCTGGTGCCGGCCAGCCCCCGCATCCGCACCCCGCTGTCCCCCATCGCGATCACCTCGGCGGCGTGGGCCACGTCGATGTCCGGCACCGCGCCGTGCTCGTCCAGCAGCGGCCGCAACGTCGCGGCGTCCCCGGCCAGGATCACCCGGACGCCATGTTCACGCACCGCCGCGACCGCGCCCGCGACCTGGTCGCGGGGCGCGTGGTCGCCACCCATCGCGTCCAGCACGATCGGCGCGTCCGATCCCGGCATGGGCCCCTCCTCGCGGGGTGTGGGTGGTAGGTGGCTCACCCCGGCGGGGCGAAGGCGTGAGCGGCCAGTTCGGTGGCGGCCTCCCCGAGTGAGCGGGCCAGGGACGCCGCGGTCCCCGGCCGCCGGTCCTGCCAGCCCGGGCCGCCGACCACGACGTGCGGCCCGGCGGGCAGGCTCTCCAGGAGGCCGGGCGGCGCGGTCGCCGGTACCTGGGACCACACGAACACCGCGGCCGGACTGACCGTGCTGACCGCGTGGGCCAGGGCCTGCCGGGGCACCCGGCCGCCCAGTTGGCGCACGTCCACGCCCTGGCGGGCCAGTTCCGCGTGCAGCGCGTACACCGGGAGAACGTGCTGCTCTTCTTCCGCGCAGGCCAGGATGACCGGCCGGACCGTGCGGGCCGGCGGCGCGAGGGTGATGATCGCGTGCAGGGTGGTGAGCAGCGAGCCGGACAGCATGTGCTCGACCGAGCCGTGTCCGGCGACGGCGGGATCATGGCGGCCAAGTTCCCGGAGCGCGGGGACCGCCAGGTCTTCCCACGCCGCGATGACGCCATGCCGGGCAAAGGCGTCGCCGAGCACGGAGCACAGCAGCGGCGCGTCCAGGCCGACGGCGGCACGGATCAGGAGCTCGGGCGAGATCATGGAGTCCGCAGCGGCCTGAGGCACTGAGTCCCCGGCCGCGAGCGCGGCCAGCCCGGCGGCCTGGGGCGGGGGCACGCCGGTCGCCACCAGGGTCCGCATGGCCCGCAACCGGATCAGGTCAGCCGAGGTGTACCGGCGGTGCCCACCCGCGGAGCGGCCGGACGGGCCGATCCCGTGCCGGCGTTCCCAGGTCCGCAGGGTTGCGGCGGGAATGCTGAGTCGCCGGGCGGCGCCACTGACCGTGAACACCGGCTCGGGCGGCGAGGCCGCATCAGAGCTCACGATCCGGGCAGCCTGACGTCAACCTGCCGCTCACGGCGGGCCGCGCGGGCGGCGGCGGTGAGGTGACGCGCGAAGATGGCGGCCCGGCGGCGGCGGGACAGCCGGACCCGGCCGCGGAGCACCTGGTAGTCGCGGCGCTCGAGCTCGTCCAGGATGCCTCCGTACAGCTCCAGGGCCGCCCGGATGCAGGGCTGCGAGGACGGCGCGAGCAGCTCCACGCCGGGCAGCGCAGCCTGGTAATGGGCGCGGGCCCGGGCACACTCGAAGGCAAGCAGCTCGCGGACCGCGTGGCTGGGTTCCGGCCGGGCCAGGTCGGCCGCGCCCACCCCGAACCGGTCCAGGTCTGCGGTGGGCAGGTAGATCCGGCCGCGGCGCAGGTCCTCGCCCACGTCCCTGATGAAGTTGGTGAGCTGGAAGGCCAGGCCGAGCTGGCGGGCGGGCTCGCGGGCCCGGGCGGGGTCCGCGGACTCCAGCACGGGCAGCATCATGGTGCCGATTACCGCGGCGGACCCGTCCATGTACTCGAGCAGGTCGTCGTAACTGGCGTAGGACGTCACGGTGAGGTCCATGGCCATCGAGGTGAGGAAGGCGCGGAAGTCAGCCTGGTCGATACCGAAAGAGCGGACGGTGTGTACCACCGCGGCCAGCACGGGGTCGTCGCAGCGGCCCCCTCGCAGATACCCGAAGAAGCGCTCGCCCCAGTCCGTCAGGGCCATGGCGCGCTCAGCCGGGCTCAGGCCGTTGTCCAGGTCATCCACGATCTCGTCGGCGTACCGGGCAAAGCCGTACAGCGCATGCACGTGCGGCCGCTTCCAGTCCGGGAGCAGCCTGGTCGCCAGGTAGTAGGAGGTGCCGTGCCTGCGGTTCAGCTGGCGGCAGCGCTCGTAGGCGGCGGTCAGGGTGGCGGGGCCAGGCGCGGCGGCACCAGACGGAGAGCCGGGCGGAGCCGGCCCGGGCCCGGGTACCTGGACCGCTGGCCGCTGTTCGCGAGGCGCCTCGCTGAGCTCGGTCATCGCTGGCCGTCCAGCACGGCGCGGGCGGCCAGGCGGCCGGAGATCAGCACCATGGGCACGCCGATGCCGGGGGCGGTGCCCGCCCCTGCGAAGTGCAGCCCCGGGACCCGCCGGGCCGAGCGGCGTGGGCGCAGCCACGCGGTCTGCGAAAGGCGGTGGTCCAGGCCGAATGGGGTGCCGGCGGTGTGCCCGCGCGCCGCCCAGCCAGGCGGGTCCACGATCAGCTCGGCGGGGGCGAGGTCCAGATCGCCGTAGCCGAGCCGGCTCAGCCGGTCTAGCAGCCGGGCGCGGAGGCGCGGCGTGGTCGCCGCCCAGCCGTGCCCGCCGAGCAGGTTCGCGGTCGGCTCGAGCACGCTCAGCGTGGCGTGGCCCGCCGGGGCCGCCTCCGGGTCCTGGCTGGGCGCGGTGACCAGCAGGCTGGGATCCGGGCCCGGCTGGACGTCGCCACGGCGGGTCAGCGCCTCGAAGGTGCCCGCCCAGTCCGGGCCCAGATGCAGGGTGTGGTGGGCCTGCCCGGGCAACTGATGATCCAGGCCAAAGTGGGCGACCAGGCAAGAGGGCGCGAAGTGCGGACGGCGCAGCCGCCAGTCCGCGGCACCCGGCGGCAGCAGGCCACGCTGCGCGGCGGGCAGGTCACCGGCCACGATCACACTCGACGCGGGGAGCACTTCGCCGCCGGCCAGCCGCACGCCGGTCACGCCGGACGTCCCGGCCAGCACCCGTTCGGCCCTGGTGCCGTACCGCAGCCCGGCGCCCGCCTTGGCGGCCACGTCCGCGAGCGCGAGCGGCACGGCGTGCATCCCGCCCCGGGCCGGGATGTGCACACCGCCCACGGTGTCCATGGTGGAGACGATCGAGTAGATTCCTGGCGCGCGGGCGGGGTCGAGGCCGACGTAGAGGGCCTGGAAGGTGTGCGCGCGGATCAGCCTCCAGTCGGTCAGGTAATGCGCCGCCAGCCCGTTCATCCGGCGGAGCGCACCCAGCCGGGCCAGCCGGATCATCGCGCGGATCTGGAAGAGGTCGCTCAGATGGCGGAAATCACGGGCCACGAACGGCGCCCACTCCGCATCCAGTAGCAGCTCCAGCTGGCGGCGGAAGCGAAGGTAACGCGCGGCTTCGCGGGCCCCGGACAGGCGGCTCACCTCGGCCGCCATCCGCTCTGCGCCGGCCAGCACGTCCAGGTGTGATCCGTCGTGGAAGGCGAGCCGGTAGTAGGGATCGAGCTCGGTCAGCGGCAGCCAGCTGGCCAGATCCTCCCCGGCCGCGCCAATCGTCTCCTCGATGACCCCGGGCATCGTGAGAACCGATGGGCCGGTGTCGAAACGGTAGGGCCCGACGCTGGCCGTACCGCAACATCCTCCCGGTCCGTCATCGGCTTCCACCACGGTCACGTCGCGGCCCGCTGCGGCCAGGTGAATGGCAGCCGCCAGACCACCGAGCCCAGCCCCGATCACGATCACCGGCCCGGTCATCTCAGCCGCCCCGTCATCTCGGCCGCCCCGTCATCTCAGCAGCCCCGGCGGGTGGCCTGGGCGGCCAACTGGAGCAGGGCGGCCCGGGCGTCGGCCGGGACGCCGGGCTGGGCCTCCAGTGCGGACCGGGCCTGCCGGGTCAGGCCGGTGATCCGCCGCTCGACCGCGTCCAGGGCCCCGCAGCCGGTCAGCGCCGCGCGCACGTCGGCGATGTCCGCGTCAGTGGCCGCCGGGTTGCCGGGGACCGTCCCGATGACCCGCTGCTCGGCCGGGCCGGCCATCTGCTTGGCCAGCACCAGCAGCAGGGTCTGCTTCCCCTCCCGGATGTCCTCCCCCGCGGGCTTTCCGGTCGCCTCGGGGTCGCCGAAGACGCCCAGCACATCGTCGCGCAGCTGGAACGCCTCCCCGAGCGGTAGGGCGTACCCGGACAGGAAGCTCCCCTCTCCGGCCGCCCCCGTGACCGCGGCGCCCAGCTGCAGAGGGCGTTCCACTGTGTACTTGGCTGATTTGTAGCGGATGATCCGCTCAGCGCTCCCAATCTGCTCCGCGACCGGGAGAACCGCACTGGCCGGCCTGGTCGCGGACCGGGCCAGGCCACGCTGGGCGTAGACCAGGTCGAGGTACTGCCCGGCGATCACCTCGGTCCGCAGCGTGGTGAACAGGCGAAGCACCGTGGCCAGCCGTTCCGGACGCAGTCCCGCGTCACACAGAGCGGCGTCGGCCCAGGCGAAGGCCTGGAGACCGAGGACGAGCGCAGCCGCGCGGCCGAACTCGGCACGTGGTCCTGGCCATCCGTGCCGGCCATCCGGGCCAGCCAGCCGGATGTGTGCGGCTGGCGCCCAGCGCCGGACGGCCGAGCCGTCCATCAGGTCATCACAGATCAGCGCGCAGGCGTGCAAGAACTCGACCGCGCAGCCCACCCGCAGGGCGGCATCGGCGTCGGGTCCAGTTGGCTCGCCTCCGGCGGCCCGGTACCCCCAGTAGACGAAGGCCGGCCGGAGCCGCTTGCCCGGACCACGGACCAGGCCGCCCAGCACGTCATCGAAGGCGGCGGCGTCGGCGCCAAGGAAATCAAGCTCAGCCAGCCGCCGGCCGAGCATCGCGGCGAGCTCGGCCTCGATGAGCTGGCCCGGCCAGGTCACGTCCGTCGCTGCGGCGGGAATCTCACCGACCTGCACAGTCACGATCCGGCGATCCTTTCTGCGAGGCTGCGGGAAATGCCATTACCGGAAGATTCGGCCGGGCGGGCCCGCGCGGTTGCATGCCACGCCAGGCCCGCCCGGGGCCGGGCAACCACGCCGCAAAGAGGCTGATGCCGCCACGCCTTCCAGGTGGCGGGCCAGCCAGCCTGTGTGGCCAACCCTCCATCCGGGCGGGACCCGCCTCCAGACACGACCGCCAGCCAGGCACCACCGTCCGACAGGCACTGCCCGCCGGACGGGACTGCCCGCCGTACGGGACTACCCGCCCTACGGGACTGCCGTCGGGCAGGCACCGCCAGGCCCTGCCCGCCTAGCAGGCACCGCCAGGCCTGACCGCCAAGCCCTCACCGCCGGGCGGGACGCCCTCACGGCCACCCGCGGCACGAGCCGGGAAAGCGGCCACTTACCGAACGAAAGCGAGGAATCCCGGATAAATCGACCAACGATCACCAACCACATTGACCGCAATGTTCCCGGCAATTCCTTACGGCCCTATTACCGCCGGCTCCGGACCGGCCACATTGGCGACCTCGGGGGCGCCAGCGAACCCGCGACCGGGTGGGATAGCCTCAAGCCGCCTACCTGGTAATCGCCGCTCAGAGTTTCCGAGTGATTACCAATCAATACGAGAAGGTACATGTGAGCGCACTACAACCGGGGTTGATGAACTTCGCCCGCATGCGCGGCCCAGGCCGCTATGGTTCAAGTGCCGGCGGGGCTGACGGTCCCCCGCTCCCCAAGCAGCCCCGCCGGCACTCGACCGCAACCCGCCCGCCGATGCCCCAGCGACCCGGACACCACGGGCCCGCGGACACGCAGGGAAGCTGATCATGGTTCCGCTCACCAGCGCCCAGGTCCCTCTGACCGGCGCGCAATATGACCTCTCCGCGGGTGACTTCAGGGCCACCGTTACCGAGCTCGGCGCCGGTCTCAGGCGGCTGGAGCACCGGGGCCAGCCCGTCATCGTCGGGTACGAACCGGACATGCTGCCCCCGGGCGCCGCCGGGCAGCTGCTCTGCCCCTGGCCGAACCGGGTAGACGGCGGCCATTACACCTTCGACGGCGCGCACCACCAGCTGGATCTCAGCGAACCGCCTAACGACAACGCCATCCACGGGCTGACCCGATGGTCCTCCTGGGCGCCTGCAGCGGGCTCCGCAGCCGAGGATGAGATCACCCTCCGGCACGTCCTGCTCGGGCACCAGGGATACCCGTTCTGCCTGGAACTTGAGGCCTCCTACCGGCTGGACGCCGACCGCGGCCTGGAGGTCAGCATCAGCGCCCGGAACATCGGCTCAGCGCCAGCCCCGTACGGCACCGGGTCACATCCTTACCTGACCACCGGAGCGGCCACGGTAGACGAGTGCGAACTGGAGCTACCGGCCGCGCTATGGCAGCCGATCGGTGAGCGGGGCATCCCGTTTGACATCCCCGAGGACGTGACCGGCACCGAGTTTGACTTCCGCGCGGGTAAGCGGATCGGCATCACCCAGCTGGACAGCGCGCTGACCGGCCTGACCCGGGGGGCCGACGGCCGGGTCCGGGCCCGGCTCACCGATGCGCGGACCCAGGTGACGCTCTGGGCCGGGCCGGGCTACGAGTGGCTGCAAGTGTTCACCGGCGACACACTCGACCCGTCGCACCGCCGGAAGGCCGTGGCCATCGAGCCGATGACCTGCCCGCCGAACGCCTTCGTCTCCGGTGTAGACCTGCTGATGCTCGAACCCGGCGACAGCGTGACCCATACGTGGGGCATCGAAGTCACCCCCATCTGACCCCGCCCGGTCGGCCTTCCAACCCTCTGGCCACCGGCATCATGGGTCGCGTTGATCATGGCCAGCGCAACTTTTCCCGTGTGGCGTGCGTCCTGGCGAGTGATTCGTCCGGTTATGGCGCACGCTGCGCGGGAAAAGTGGACGAGAGGGGCCCGTGTGACTCGTGGGCCTGAGGCGGGCGGTACTGACGGGGCTTGTCCGCACCGGCGGGGCTAGCTGGACTGACGGGGCTAGCTGGGACCGCGGGTGAGGCGGGCCAGGTCGTCGGGAGTATCCACGTCATCCGGGCGGCCGGTGTCCGCACACTCGACTAGCGTGACCAGATCCTGGTGCGCACGCAGGAACGGCCGGGCCCCCACGTCGCCCACGGCCAGGTCGATGACCTCCGGCCAGTACTCCCGGGCGATCAGCACCGGGTTCCGGGGCTGGCCGTCATAGGCGGCCACGGCCACCTGGGCGCCGGTGCCGTACGCGGAAATGAGGCGGGCCACCGCAGCGGGCCCGACCAGCGGCTGGTCCACCAGGGCCAGCACCGCGGCCACGCAATCCTGAGGGAGCGCCCGCAAGCCCGTGGCCAGCGAAGAGCCCATGCCGCTGGCCCAGTCTGGATTGACCACGCTGATCACCCCCGGAGGCACGGTGACCCGTGCGGCGCCGGTGACGACCACCAGCGGGGCCGCGCCACCCGACTGCAGCAGCCAGATCCCCCGGTCCACCAGCCGGACCCCGTCCACCTCGACCAGCGCTTTGGGGCGGCCGAGCCTGGACCCCGCTCCGGCCGCCAGCAGCACCCCGGCGACAGGGCCAGCCGGGGACAGGCCAGCCGGGGACAGGCCAGCCGGGGACAGGCCAGCCGGGGACGGGCCAGCCGGGGACGGGCCAGCCGCAGGGTCAGTGATGGATCCGCCCCGAGGTCGTGGTCAGCGGCTTACCCGAACCACCCCAGCGGAGCTGGATCAGCTCCGCGGCGACCGATACCGCGGTCTCCTCGGGCGTTCTCGCCCCGAGGTCCAGTCCGATCGGGGAACGGAGCCGGGCCAGTTCCTCCTCATCCAGGCCGGCCTCGCGGAGCCGGGCGAGCCGGTCCTCGTGGGTCCGGCGGCTGCCCATGGCGCCGATGTACCCCGCGGGGGTGCGCAGCGCCACCTCCAGCACCGGCACGTCGAACTTGGGATCGTGGGTAAGCACGCAGATCACCGTGCGCGAGTCCACCGGCGTCCGGGCCAGGAAGCGGTGCGGCCACTCGACCACGACCTCGTCGGCCTCGGGAAAGCGGGCTGGCGTCGCGAAGATGCCCCGGGCGTCGCACACTGTCACCCGGTAACCGAGGAACTTCCCGGCCCGGGCCACGGCGGCGGCGAAGTCGATGGCGCCGAAGACCAGCATTCGCGGCGGGGGCGCGAACGAGTGCACGAACACGGCGAGTTCGTCCCCGAGCCGCTCCCCGTGCTCCCCGTAGCGCCGGACGCCGGTCAGGCCCTGGGCCAGCATGCCCCGCGCGTCGTCGTCCACGGCCGCGTCGAGCCGCTCCCCGTTGCCGAGGGTGCCGCTGGCCTGCTCCTCGGCCCAGATCACCCGGCGCGCACCCACCTGGCCAGGGCCCTCGATCACGCTAGCCACGGCGACCGGCTCGCCCGCCGCGATGGCCGCCGATACCTCCGCCAGCTCAGGGAAGACTTCGCGGCTGACCGGCTCGACTAGCAGGTGAAGGATGCCACCACAGGTCAGGCCGACCGCGAACGCGTCATCGTCGCTGACCCCGTAGTTGGCCAGGACCGGCTTCCCGGTCTCGCAGACCTCACGGGCCAGTTCGTAGACGGCCCCCTCGACGCAGCCGCCGGACACGCTCCCAGTGACCTCACCCTCGGCGGATACCGCCATGGCCGCCCCGGGTTCGCGGGGCGCGCTGCGAAAGGTACGCACCACCGTGGCCAGGCCGAACACCTCGCCCGTATCCCACCACTTCGTGATCGGGTCCAGGATGTCTCGCAACCAGCTTCACCTCGGCACGTTCGGTCGTTACGACCCCGGCGCCTACCGCCATTTCACGCTGGCGGGCACGGGGCCACCGCGCCGGCATTGCCGGGGCATGACCTCAGAGTACGTTCACGTAACCGGTTCGCGCCACGCCCGGACCTGGGGGCGGTACGGCAGACACCAACCCGGGTGCCTGCGAAACAGGCCAGCCCGGATCCAGCCATCCAGGCCGGCCCGGATCCAGCCACCCGGGCTGGCGCGGGTCAAGCCGCCCCAGGCCAGCCCGGGTCAAGCCGCCCCAGGCCAGCCCAGGCCCCGGGTCGATGAGTTCGTGATCATGACCTAGCTGTCTCTGGGACGACACCACAGTCATGATCACGAACTCGGTGTCGGGCCCACGAGCCACATGAGTCACGCACGCCCCACCAGGGGCCAGGCCGCCCGAGCCGGAGGCCAGCAGCCGCCCAGCAGACCTGGAGACCATGCCGATGGCGGCACCGTGGCGCCGCGGCCCGGCGGCCCCGTGGCGCTGCGGCCCGGCGGCCCCGGCGGCCCGGCGGCCGGCGCACGGCCACCCCGCGGACCAGGACACCATCCCAGGTGGCCGCCCGGCGGACCAGCAGCCACCGGCACCAACGGCTTCCAGCGAACCCCGGACTGGCAAGTTAGGTTAGCCTAAGCTATCGTCGGTTCCCGGTCCAGCGGCGATTCCTGCTCCGGATAGCAGGACCGCCGGCAGCGACAAGGAAAGGCGACTGGTGATGGGAAGGCGATGGGGCCGGGTCTCCGGGGAGACCACGGCACCCGAGCACGGGGCACCCGAGCACGGGGCACCCGAGCACGGGGCACCTCAGCGCGGGGCGACCCGGCGGGTGACCGCCCTGGCCGTGGCGGCGCTGGCGGCCGCCGCGATGACAGGCTGCTCAGCGCTGTCCGGCTCCGCGTCGAGCAGCAGCGACGCGCAATCCCTCACCCTCTACAGCGGGCAGCATCCGCAGACCACCCAGGAACTGGTCGCCGCGTTCGAGAAGAAGACCGGGATCACGGTCAGCGTGCGCAGCGACGACGAGGACGTGCTGGCCGCCCAGATCGTGACGGAGGGCAAGAACTCCCCGGCCGACGTGTTCTACACCGAGAACTCCCCGCCGCTGGAGTTCCTGAAGGGCAAGGGCTTGTTGTCGGCTGTGCACAGCAGCACGCTGGCGGCGACCCCGTCGAAGTTCAACTCCCCTCAGGGCGACTGGGTAGGCGTGTCCGCCCGGGTCAGCGTGCTCATCTACAACCCCAGCCTGATCAGCAGGAGCCAGCTGCCCACCTCGGTCATGCAGCTCGCCGACCCGAAGTACCAGGGCAAGCTCGCCCTGGCCGCGGGCGAGACCGACTTCCAGCCGATCGTCACCTCGGTCCTGCGCGCGCACGGCGCCGCTGCCACCCAGAAGTGGCTCAAGGCCCTGAAAGCCAACGCCGCCGGGCACCTCTACCCGGACAACGAGACTGTGACCAGCGACGTCAATAAGGGCAGCGCGACCTTCGGCATCATCAACCAGTACTACTGGTACCGGCTGCGGGCCGAGATCGGCGCCGGGGCCATCCACTCGGACATCACCCATTTCGCACCGCATGACCCTGGCTACGTCGTGGACGTCTCTGGCGCCGCGGCGCTGAAATCCAGCCAGCACCAGGCTGCCGCGCAGCGTTTCCTGGCCTTCCTGGTCAGCAAGCAGGCCCAGGAGATCATCGGTGGCCATTCGCTCAGCTACGAGTACCCGATAGCCTCGGGTGTGACCACCGCCGCCCCGGAAACCCCGTTCAGGCAGCTCCAGCCGAACCCCATCACGATCGGCGAGCTCGGCACCGGATCAGCGGCCGTCACCCTGCTCCGCCAGGCGGGCCTGCTGTGACACCCCGACGGTCCTGGCCTGGGGGATACCGATGACGTCATCCCCCGTCCTGGACCGCAGCGACCCGGGACCCGGGGAGCCTGCGGCGGGCCAGCCGGGTTTCGTTGCGGAAAAAAGGCGGCGGCGGACGCGGCGCCCGCGCGCGCTGATCGCCTCAGCCATGCTGATCGCGGCGGTCCTGGCCCTGCCGCTCGTCTTCCTGCTGATCGAGGCGAGCGCGAGCGGCGCGGCGGCGGACGCGCGGCTGATCTTCCGGCCGCTGACCGGGGAACTGCTGTGGAACACGGTCCGGCTCACCGTGGTGGTCACCGCCCTGTGCGCGGTGATCGGCACCGCGGCGGCGTGGTGTATCGAGCGGACCGACATCCCCGGCCGCAGGATCTGGGCCGTGCTGGTGGTCGTCCCGCTGGCCATCCCCGATTTCGTGGTCAGTTTCGGCTGGGCGTCGCTGTGGTCGTGGATCCACGGCTTCCGCGGCGCGGTCATCGTCATGACCCTGGCCGTGTACCCGCTGGTCTACCTGCCCGTCGCGGCCAGCCTGCGAGGCACCGACCCCGGGCAGGAGGAGGTGGCGCGCAGCCTGGGCTCCGGGCGGGTGCGCACCTTCATCCGGATCACCCTCGGCCAGGCCCGGGGGGCCATCCTGGGCGGCTGCCTGCTCGTGGCCATGGTGATGCTGGCCGAGTACGGCGCCTTCGAGATCGTGGGCTACCAGACCTTCACCACCGAGATCTTCACCGAGATCAACGTGGCGTTCAGCCTGCCCGCGGCCTGCGCGCTGGCCCTGGTCCTGGTGCTGCTCAGCCTGATCGTGCTCGCGGCCGAGGGCCGGGCCCGCGGCCGCGGCCGGGTCAGCCGGTCCGGCGCCCTGGCCCAGCGGGTGTCCGCGCCGCGGCGGCTGGGCCAGGCCAGGATCCCGGCCCTGGCCGGGCTCGTCGCCCTGACCGGGCTGTCGCTCGGCGTCCCGGTCGGGTCCTCCCTCTACTGGATCGCCACGGCCGGCCACCCCTCGCTGACCGGGGTGTCGATGCCGAGCGCCGCGCTCACCACCGCCCTGTACGGGTTGCTGTCCGGGGGGCTGGCCACCCTGATGGCGCTGCCGGTGGCCCTGCTCGCGGTCCGCCATCCCGGCCGGGCCCGCCGGTTCCTGGAACGCAGCACGTACCTGGTGCTGGCCGTCCCGGGCGTGGTCATCGCGCTGGCCCTGTCCTATTTCACCGAGCGTTATCTGGGCGGTTTCGGCTACCAGACCGCGCCGCTGCTGATCCTCGCTTACGCGATCATGTTCTTCCCGCTCGCCCTGGTCGGGGTCAAGGCTTCGCTGGTCCGGGCTCCGGTCAGCCTGGACGAAGTGGCCCGGTCGCTGGGCCAGCCGCGCCTCGCGGTGCTCTTCCGGGTCACGCTGCGGCTGACCGGGCCAGGCCTGGTCGCCGCGTTCTGCCTGGTGTTCTTGTCGGTTATCACCGAGCTGACCGCCACCCTTATCCTGATTCCGACCGGCGTGCAGACTCTGGCCTCACAGTTCTGGGTGTACGAGACGAACCTGTCCTACGGGCAGGCCGCCCCGTTCGCCCTGGTGATGATCGCCGTGGCGGCCATCCCGAGCTGGGTGCTGGGCCGGTTCTTCGATCGCGGCGCACGGGACCCGAGGATGATGACATGACCCAGCTGGCGATCGCCGGGCTCGACAAGAGGTTCGGCGCTCACCAGGTCCTGAGCGGACTCGATCTCGAGGTGCCCGCGGGCTCGCTGACCGCGATCCTCGGCCCTTCTGGCAGCGGCAAGACCACCCTGCTGCGGATCCTGGCCGGGTTCGAGCACGCGGACGCGGGCACGGTGCGGATCGGGTCCGCGATCGCCGACGGGCCGGGCGTGTTCCTGCCCCCGGAACGGCGGAAGATCGGCTACGTGCCGCAGGAAGGCAGCCTGTTCCCGCACCTCACCGTGGCCGCCAACGTCGCGTTTGGGCTGAACCGCCGCACCTGGGGCCGGGAGCGGCGCAGCAAGCGCTGCGCGGACCTGCTGGAGTCGGTCGGGCTCGGCGGCCTGGACCGGCGCTACCCGCACCAGCTCTCCGGCGGGCAGCAGCAGCGCGTCGCGCTGGCCCGGGCGCTGGCCATCGCACCGGAGGTCGTCCTGCTCGACGAGCCGTTCGCGTCCCTGGACGCGAACCTGCGGGCCAGCGTCCGGGCCGACGTGCAGCAGCTGCTGAAGGAGTCGGGGACCACCACCGTCCTGGTCACCCACGACCAGGACGAGGCGCTGTCCACCGCGGACCGGGTGGCGGTGCTGCGCGACGGCGGCATCGCGCAGTGCGCCGCCCCGCAGGAGCTGTACTCCTGCCCGGTGGACGCGGACATGGCCCGCTTCATCGGCGAGGCCAACCTGATCCCGGGCACCCTGAACGGCGCGTCCGTGCAGACGCTGCTCGGACGCCTCGCCGTGACCAGCGCTGACCCAGCCGCCGGGAACGGGGCGGAAGCGGGCCGTAACGGGCACGACGGGGCGGGGCATCGCCCGGCCATGGTGCTGATCCGGCCCGAGCAGGTCGAGCTGATCCCCGGCACCCCGGAGCCCGGGCCGGCCGCCGATGCTGATCAGGCCAGCATGGCCCCGGACGGGCTGACCGGGTGGATTACCGGCTACGGCTACCACGGGCATGACGCGGTGGTGACCGTGCAGCCCGAGCGGGATCCGCAGGGGCCGCCGCTGACCGTGCGGACGCTGGGCGGCCAGGCGCTGTCCCCCGGCTCCCGGGTCACCCTGCGCGCGCACGGCCCGGTGATCGCCTGGCCGCAGCGCGACTAACCCGGCCTGTTCGAGCTGGCTTTACTCGACGATCTTGGAGATCGGGATCTCCAGGATGTCCCGCGCCCCCGCGGCCTTCAGCGCCGGGATCAGCGTGTTGACCCCGCGCTTGGGCACCACGGTCTCCACCGCGTTCATCCCGCCCCGGGCCAGCATGGTGACGGTCGGGGAGGAGAGCGCGGGGAGCATGGCCGTCACCGCCTCCAGCTGGGCCGCGGCGACGTTGAGCTTGAGCAGGACGTGGCCGCGGGCCTGGATGGCCCCGCGGAGCAGCAGTGCGATGTCATCCATCGCGCCACGCTTCTCCGCATCCGCATACGCCTCGGTGTTGGCGACCAGCTCCGTGTAACTGGTGAGCAGCGTGTCGAGGATGCGCAGGCCGTTGCGGCGCAGCGAGGAGCCAGTCTCGGTCAGGTCGACGATGGCGTCCACGATGTCCGGCACCTTGGCCTCGGTGGCCCCGTGCGACGGGATGACCATCGCCTTGACCCCGTTGGCCTCCAGGTACCGGCCGGTGGTCGCGGGCAGCTCGGTCGAGATCCGGACCCCCTCGGGCAGGTCGGACACGGACTGCCACGGGGAGTTCTGCGGGACCGCGAGCACCACCCGGATCGGCTGCGAGGTGGCCTTGGAGTAGTGCAGCTCCCCCAGCGACGCGACCTCGGCGCCGGTCTCGGTGATCCAGTCCCGGCCGGTGATACCGAGATCGAACAGGCCCCGCTCAATGTAGGACGGGATTTCCTGCGGGCGCAGGAAACGCACCCTCTCGATCCGCGGATCATCGATGGAGGCGTGGTAGTCACGGTCGGAGGAGCGGCGGACGGTCAGATCCGCGGCGTCGAACAGGTCGAGGGTGGCCCGCTCAAGCGAGCCCTTCGGCAGGACCAGGGAGAGCACAGGAAATACCTTTCCGCAACGAAAACCGGCCGGGGCAGCTCACGCACCCCGGTCAATGTCGCTGGTGGCTCCCGCCGACGCCGCTGGTCCCGCGGAGGGAGCGCAGGACCAGCGCGGTCTCCAGCGCGGCCACGACCGCCTCCCATCCCTTGTCCTCACGGCTGCTGTCCAGCCCGCAGCGGTCGCGGGCCTGTTCCAGGGTGTCACAGGTCAGCACCCCGTTGCCAACCGGTTTGCCCGCGTCGAGGGCGACCCGGGCGATCCCGTAGGTGACCGCGTCGCACACGTACTCGAAGTGCGGCGTGCCGCCCCGGATCACCGCGCCGAGGCACGCCACCGCGTCGTGGCTACGGGCCAGCTCGGCGGCGACCACGGGCAGTTCGATGGCCCCGGGCACCCGGACCACGAGCGGGTCGTCAGCGGAACACGCCTTCGCGGCGGCCAGGGCCCGGTCGGTCAGTGCGTCGGTGATCTCGGCGTGCCAGCGGGTGACCGCGATGGCCAGGGTGAGCCCGCTGGCGTCGACCGTGTCCGCGGCGGGCCGGCCGGCACCGCTCACCGGGCGCCGGCCAGGGCGGTGCCACTGCCGTTGGCGGTACCGCTTCCGGCTGCGCTGCCCTTGAGCGCGGCGGGCAGGCCGTCGATCAGGTGACCGAGCCGGTCCCGCTTGACGGTCAGGTAGCGGAGGTTTTCCGGGGTGGGGGTGACGGGCAGCGCCACCCGCCCGGCCACCTCGATGCCGAACCCGGACAGCCCGCTGAGCTTGTCCGGGTTGTTCGTGAGCAGGCGCACTGAGCGCACCCCGAGGTCGGCGAGGATCTGGGCGCCGGTCGAGTACTCCCGCGCGTCGGTGGGCAGGCCGAGTTCCAGGTTGGCGTCCACGGTGTCGGCGCCGGCGTCCTGGAGCTGGTAGGCCCGGAGCTTGCTGAGCAGGCCGATGCCCCGGCCCTCATGGCCGCGCAGGTACAGCACGACGCCGCGTCCCTCGGCGGCGATCGCGGCCATCGACGCCTCCAGCTGGTCCCCGCAGTCACACCGGCGGGACCCGAACACGTCGCCGGTCAGGCACTCCGAGTGCGCGCGGACCAGAACGTCCCGGCCGTCGCCCAGGTCGCCCAGGACGAGAACCATGTGCTCGGTCTGGTCCACTGAGTTCTGGTAACCGAGGGCGCGCCACTGGCCGTAGGCGTTGGGGAGCCTGGTCTCGACCACGCGGCGGATCTGCCGCTCGCTGTGCCGCACGTACTCGATGAGCTGGGCGATGGAGATAAGCGCCAGCCCGTGCTCGTCCGCGAAGGCCCGCAGCTGCGGGAGCCGGGCCATCGTGCCGTCGTCGTTGACCACCTCGGCGAGCACCCCGGCGGGGTCCAGCCCAGCCAGCCGGGCCAGGTCCACCGCGGCCTCGGTGTGCCCGGGCCGGCGCAGCACGCCGCCCTCGGCGGAGCGGAGCGGGAAGATGTGCCCGGGCCGGACGATCTCGTTAGGCTCGGTGGCCGAATCGACCAGGGTCCGTACGGTCCGGGCCCGGTCCTCGGCGGAGATCCCGGTCGTGACGCCATCCCGGGCGTCCACGCTGATGGTGAACGCGGTGCGCATCCGCTCGGAGTTGTGCGGGGTCATCAGCGGCAGCTGAAGCCGGTCCAGGTGCGCCCCGGGCAGCGGGACGCAGATGACGCCGCTGGTGTGCCGGATCATGAACGCCATCAGGGCCGGTGTCATCTTGCTGGCCGCGACGATGATGTCGCCCTCGTTCTCCCGGTCGGCGCCGTCCACCACGATCACCGGGCGGCCGTCCGCGATGTCCCGGATCGCCCGCTCGACCTCATCGAGCACGGGCTCGCCAGGCACCGGCCTATCAAGTACGGGCCCATCAAGCACCGGCCCATCAAGCACCGGCCCATCAAGCACGGGCCCGCCAGGCGTGTTTTCCTCGGTCATGAGCTGACTCCCTCGTTCCCGGCGGGGCCGGCTGGCAGGCCGCCAGCAGGCTCTCCACGTATTTGGCGATCACGTCGACCTCCAGATTCACCCGGCTACCCGGCTGGAGCCGGCCGAGCGTGGTCATCTCCAGCGTGGTGGGGATCAGGCTGACCTCGAACCAGGGACCCGGCCCGTGCGCGCCGCCGGGCCGCTCCGGGCCAGCACCGTCCGGGCCAGCACCGTCCGGGCCGCCGAGGGCCGAGACGGTCAGGCTGACCCCGTCCACGGTGATCGAGCCCTTCAGCACGATGTAGCGGGACAGGCCGGGCGGGGTCGCGATGCGCACCACGTCCCAGTGCTCACCCGGGGTGCGGGACAAGATCTCCCCGGTGCCGTCGGCGTGCCCCTGGACCAGGTGGCCGCCCAGCCGCCCGCCCAGTTCGACTGGGCGCTCCAGGTTGACCGGGGACCCGGGACTGAGCCCGCCGAGCCCGGTCCGGCGCAGCGTCTCGGCCATGACGTCGGCGGTGAAGGTCTTATCCGAGGAGTCGGTCACGGTCAGGCAGACGCCGTTGACTGCGATGGAGTCGCCATGCGAGGCCTCTGCGGTGACCAGCGGGCCGCGCACGGTCAGCCGGGCCGCGTCAGGCAGCCGCTCCACGGCGACGACCTCGCCGAGTTCTTCCACTATGCCGGTGAACATCCGCGGTTCCTCTCCTCGGAGCCGTTAGGCCAGCCGGCTCCGGGGGTTGCGCGGACGCGCAAGCACGATCAGGCAGCTACCGCTGCCGTCGCGCGCGTGCTGCCTCCCATCCGGACTTTAACCGTCGGTCCCGGAATTTCACCGGATCAGCCGGCCGCTGGCGCTGGGCGCCTTGGCCGGGTCGCGGACTGTCACCGCCGGCTCGGAATTTCACCGACCCCGGAGCACGCTTCACTACTGGAACCAGTGTGCCATGGGAGGTATTCCGCAGCCCAGCCGGCGGTCAGGGAGCGGCCGGCGGTTCAGGGAGCGGCCGGCGGTCAGGGTACGGCCGGCTGGCTCCCGGTGACCTCGGTCAGACGGCGGGCCAGGAACGAACGTTCAGCGTCGTTCGCCGTGAGCTCCAGGGCCGCCTGGTAAGCCTGGGCCGCCTCCTCCGCCCGGCCGAGGCGGCGCAGCAGGTCGGCTTTGGCGGCGGGCAGATAGCGGTAGCCAGCCAGGCGGCCGTCATGTTCCAGTTCCGCGATCGCCGCCAGGCCTGCCCCGGGCCCCTCCGCCATGGCCAGCGCGACCGCCCGGTTGAGCGCGACCACCGGTGAGGTCCACGCCTGCGCGAGCAGGTCATAAATACGCAGAATCTGCCGCCAGTCGGTCTCGTCGTAGGTCGGGGCCTGCGCGTGCAGGGCCGCGATGGCGGCCTGCAGTGCGAACCGTCCCGGGCGGCCGCCCCGCAGCGCCTCACGAACCAGGGCGGTCCCCTCCTCGATAGCGGGCCGGTCCCACTGCGAGCGGTCCTGTTCCTCCAGCAGCAGCAGCCGGCCGTCCGGCGCGCACCGGGTCGCCCGCCGGGCGTCAGTCAGCAGGAGCAGCGCCAGCAACCCCCGGGCCTCGGGCTCGTCCGGCATCAGCAGGCGCAGCATCCGGGCCAGGTCGATCGCCCGCTCCACCAGGTCGTCCCGGACCAGGCGGCCGCCGCCGGGCGCGGTGTGGCCGGTGGTGTACAGCAGGTGGACCACGGTCAGCACGGCGTCCAGCCGGTCCGGCAGTTCTGCCGCTCCCGGCACCCGGTAGGCGATGCGGGCGGCGGAGATCTTTTTCTTGGCCCGGGTGACCCGGGCCGCCATGGTCGGCTCGGGCACCAGGAAGGCCTGCGCGATCTCCGCCGTAGACAGCCCGCACACCAGCCGGAGCGTGAGCGCGACCTGCGCCTCCCGAGCCAGCGCCGGGTGGCAGCAGGTGAAGATCAGCCGCAGCCGGTCGTCGGGGATCATGCCGCCGCCCTCCCCCGCACCCGCCGGTGCACCCGGCGCGTGCGGCGCTGGCCCATCCGGCTCGACCAGAAGTGGCAGCTTCCGGCGCAGGGTCGTGTCCCGGCGCAGCACATCGATGGCGCGGCGCCGCGCCGCGGTGGTGAGCCAGGCCCCCGGATTGCGCGGGACACCCTGCCGCGACCAGGCTTCGAGCGCGGAGACGTAGGCGTCCTGCACGCACTCCTCGGCCAGGTCGAGATCACCGGCGACGCGCGCCGTCGCGGCCAGCACAAAGGCCCACTCGCGACGGTGCGCGTCCGCCACAGCCCCGGCCACGGCCCCTGGCGTGGCCTGGGCTCCGGATCCGGCCGGGCAGGCCGTCCCGGCCTCCGGCCCGGCGCCCGGCTCCGCGCCCGGCCCTGCGCCCGGCCGGGGGGAAGCGGGACGGCCGCCCCTGGTAGATCCGGTCACATGCCGTCGAAGACCATGATCGGCCGGACCTCGACGCCGCCGAAGCGCGCCGGGCAGAGCTTGCCGATCTCGAGCGCGTGGTCTAGGTCACGCGCCTCGACCAGGTAGTAGCCGCCCAGGGCTTCCTTGGTCTCAGCGAACGGGCCATCGGTCACCACGTCACCCCGGATAGAGGTGGCGGTCATGGTGGGCTGCAGGGCCCGGCCCGAGACAATCGAACCGCCGGTCTCCTCGACCTGCTTGGCGAAACGGTTGTGCGCGTCCATCACCTGCTGCAGGACCTCCGGTGACGCGGTGGCGTAGGCGCTCTCGTCTTCGTTGATAAGGATCAGGTACTCAGCCATGACAGCATCTCCCTCAGGTTCTCGATTCGTCCGTCATCAGTCCGACGAACGACCCCCGCGATATCGACAGCCTGCGCGCGAGTTCTTCTGTTGATTATGGGTGACGGCCGGTCAACGGTCAGCAGTCACGGCCGGCGTCCGGCCGGCCGGTGCCAGGCCGGTGCCAGGCCGGTGCCAGGCCGGCACCTGGCCCGGTGACTCAGCAGGACCAGGGGGCCCGCGCAGTGGCCCGCTCGGCCTGGGCGCGCAGGGCCTGGACCGCGGCCGCCGGGTCGTCGGCGTTGTACACCGCGGAGCCGGCCACGAAGACGTCCGCACCCGCTTCCGCGCAGCGCTCGATGGTTTTCTCGCTCACCCCGCCGTCCACCTGAAGCCACACGGCCCCGCCGTGCCGGGTCACCAGGTCACGGGCCCGCCGCAACTTGGGCAGCACCAGGTCGAGGAAGGGCTGGCCGCCGAATCCGGGCTCGACGGTCATCAGCAGCATCATGTCGATCTCGGGCAGCAGGTCGGCGTACGGCTCGACCGGGGTGGCCGGGTTGACCGCCAGGCCGGCCCGGGACCCGGCGGATCTGATCATCCGGAGGGTGCGCACCGGCGAGGTGGCCGCCTCGGCGTGGATGGTGACGTTCCGCGCGCCGGCCTCCGCGTAGGCGGGTGCCCAGCGCTCAGGTTCCTCGATCATCAGATGACAGTCGAGCGGCAGGCCAGCGTGCTTGAGCAGCGATTCGACCACGGGCAGCCCGAGGGTGAGGTTGGGCACGAAGTGGTTGTCCATGACGTCGACGTGCAGCCACTCGGCGACGCCAGTGACGGCAGCCGCTTCGTCCGCGAGCCGGGCGAAGTCAGCGGACAGGATGCTGGGTGCCATCTGGACGGCCATGGGCCGAGTGTAGGACCAGATGCCGCATCCGCGGGGGTGGGCTCCGAGGTGAGACCGCCACCCCCGCCGGGAGTCTGGTGATTCGGGCCGCGCGGCAGCAGGCCCGGGATAGCGGAGCCCGGCGGTAGCAGGCCCGGCGGTAGCAGGCCCGGCGGTAGCAGGCCCGGCGGTAGCAGGCCCGGCGGTAGCAGGCCCGGCGGTAGCAGGCCCGGCGGTAGTAGGGTGCGGCGAGGGACAGCACCCCCAGCAAACTGTCGCAGCGTCCGGATACGGTTCGATTGTATGTTCGATACCGCGTTCCGGACAGGAGGCTACTTTCGTGAATCCTCAGGGAGCAAGCACCGGCGCAGCAGGCTCGGGCCCGGCAGGCCCCGGCCCAGCGGATCCCGGCCCGGGCCCGGCAGACCCCGACGCAGCCGACCCGGGCCCGGCAGGCCCCGGCCCAGGCGGGCGCCCGGCCACCGGGTCTGAGGCCGCCGCCGCCCTCCTGGATCGCGTGCGCAAGCTGCTGACCAAAGCCGAAGCCGATGGCGTGACCGCCGCCGAGGCCCAGGCCCTGACGGCCAAGGCGGCCGAGCTGATGGCCAAGTACGGCATCGACCGGGCGCTGCTCGCCGCCCGGCGGCCGGAGACCGATCACCCCGCCGACCGGAAGGTCAACATCGACAACCCGTGGGCCCGGGTGCAGGCCCACTTGCTCTGCGGGGTGGCGGCCGCGATGCGGTGCCAGTGCGTGCTGCTCCCCCGGCCCGACCCGGGGACGCGCATCCACATCTTCGGGTTCGCTTCCGACATCGAGCGCACGGACGTGCTCTACACGTCGCTGCTGCTGCAGATGTGGCAGGGCCTGGGCACCGCCCAGATCCCCGGCTGGAGCCGCAGCCCGCGCGCGTGGCGGCGCAGCTGGCTGCTCGGCTTCATCTCGGCCGTGGTCTCCCGGGTCCGGGCCGCCGAGCAGGATGCCACCACTAGGGCCACATCCCCAGCCGCCGCGGAAGGCGAGCGGATGACGCTGGTCCTGGCCGACCGGAGGCAGGTCATCATGCGGAACATCGAGCACGCCTACCCGGTCACGCGCAAGACGCAGATGACCTACTCCGGCTCGGGCTACGGGGCCGGGTACACGGAAGGCCAGCGGGCCGACATCGGCGCGGGCAGGCTGCGCAGGAGATCCGGGCGCTCTCTCACCAGTGCCAGCTAATCCGGTCCCGCCTGCCGGCCAGTGAGCCCACGGCCAGCGAACCCCTCAGCCAGCCCCGCCGGCTAGCTGGGCCGGGCGTCGGTGCGGCGGCGCAGCAGAGCTAGGAAGATCGCGTCCGTCCCGTGCCGGTGCGGCCAGAACTGGGCGTACCGGCCATCAGGTTCCGGGCAGCGCAGGCCTGGCACCTCAGCCAGGACCGCGGGCGCGTCGAGCACTTCGATGTCGTCCCGTCCGCGGAGCACATCTTCCAGGACGTTCCGGGTCTCAGCCCGGTGCGGGGAGCAGGTGACATAGCCGACCACACCTCCCGGCCGGACCGCATCCAGCGCGCTGCGGAGCAGATTGCGCTGCAGCCCGCCCAGGCCCGTGACATCCTCCGGCGACCGGCGCCAGCGAGCCTCCGGCCGCCGCCGCAGGGCCCCGATCCCGGAGCACGGGACGTCGGCCAGCACCCGGTCGAACGCTCCCGCGCGCCAGGCAGGCGCGGTCGCGTCGACCGCGGCGGCGGACGCCGCACCGGTGACCGCCACCGCGTCGCGGACCAGCCGGGCCCGGTGCGGCCGGGCGTCCGTAGCCAGGACGCGCGCCTCGCGCTGCGCCGCCAGGCCGGCCAGCAGCCGGGCCTTACCGCCCGGGCCCGCGCACATGTCCAGCCAACGGCGGTCCCGGCCGGCCAGCTCTTCCGGGCCAGCCAGCTCCACCCGGGCGACCGCGATCGCGGCGAGCTGACTCGCCTCGTCCTGGACGGCGGCGCGGCGGGCCCTGACCGCCTCGATCGCGCCGGGGTCCCCGCCGGCCAGGTATGTGCCAAAGGGCGACCACGCGGCGGGTTCGCCGCCGGACGCCAGGAGCTCTCCGGGATCAGCCAGCCCGGGCACCACGCACAGGGTGACCCGGGGCCGGGTTCCGTCGGCCGCCAGGGCCGCCTCGGTCTCGGCCAGGACCCCGCTGGTGTCCTCCCCGAGCGCCTCGGCCAGAACCTGGACCATCCACCGGGGGTGGCTGTAGCGGACCGCCAGATGCCCGAGCGGATCAGTGTCGCGGCGGGGGGCCGCGACCCCGATCCAGGTTTCGAGATCCCGGGTGGCCACCCGGCGAAGTACGGCGTTGACGAACCCGGCCGAGCGCTGCCCGGCCAGATCACGGGCGAGGTCCACCGACGTCGCCACGGCCGCGTGCGGGCGGACCCGGGTGGCCAGCAGCTGGTGGGCACCGAGCCGGAGTACCTCGCGCAGCGGCGGGTCCACCCGGTTGAGCCCCCGGTCGCTGCACATGGCGAGGATGGCGTCGTAGCTGCCCCGGCCGCGGAGCGTCCCATAGGTGAGCTCGGTGGCCAGCGCGGCGTCACGGCCCGTCAGCCCGCGCTCGGCGAGCATCGACGGCAGCAGCAGGTTGGCGTAGGCATCCCGCTGCTCGACGGCGATGAGCACGTCATAGGCGAGCCTGCGAACCGGGTCGGCGCGTCGCCCCCGGCCGCCACCGCGGGAGGCCCCCACACGAGGTGCGCTGCTACCAGGGGCACTTCCGCGAGGGCCGCGAGCGCGGGTGTCGCCGCCGGGAGCCGTCCGGGACCCGCGGATGGGAACGGTCATTTCAGCACCGTGCCTCAGCCCAGCGTCGTCGTGTCGCTGCGGAGCCCGCGGGCCCAGTCGGCGGCGCCCATCCGCCGTTTGCCAGGCGGCTGGATGTCCCCCAGCCCGACCGGCGTGGTCGCGGTGCCGGCCAGGACCCCCGATCGCAGGATCCGCACCTCACCAGGGGCAAGCGGCCCAGCGGAGTCCGTTACATCCGGCGCCGGGTCGACGGGCCACAGCTTCAGTCGCGTCTCTCCCAGCATGGTCCAGGCCCCCGGGCTGGGAGTGCAGGCGCGGATCTGGCGATCCACCGCGCTGGCCGGCTGGTCCCAGCGCACCCGGGCATCCTCGGCGGTGATCTTAGGGGCGAGACTCACCCCCTCAGCGGGCTGGGGCCGGGCCTCCAGCTGGCCGGACTCGATCCCGTCGAGGGTGGCCACGAGCAGTTCGGCGCCCGATACGGCCAGTCTCCCGAGCAGGTCCCCCGCAGTGTCATCGGGCCGGATCAGCTCGGTCACGACGCCGAACACCGGGCCCGCGTCCAGCTCCTTGACCAGCCGGAAGGTGGTCGCTCCGGTGATGTCGTCCCCATGCAGGATGGCGTGCTGCACCGGGGCCGCACCCCGCCAGGCGGGCAGCAGCGAGAAATGCAGGTTGACCCAGCCCTGGGCGGGGATGTCGAGCACAGACTGCGGGATGAGCGCCCCATAGGCCGTGACCGGGGCGCAGTCCGGGGCGATGTGCCGTAGCCGGTCAATGAACTCCGGCTCCCGGGGCCGGACGGGCTTGAGCACCTCGACACCGGCTTCGGCGGCGCGCTCTGCCACCGGGCTCGCCACGTGATGCAGTCCGCGGCCCGCAGGCGCATCAGGCCGGGTGATCACCGCGGCTACCTCGTGCCGGGACTTCAGCAGCGCATCGAGCGCGGGTACCGCGGTCTCCGGGGTCCCAGCGAACACCAATCGCATGAGGGAACCTAGCGAGCCTGTCCGCCGGTCGGATGCGGCGAAGCCCGGATCTCCGGCACGGGCTCACCCCACCATTCCGCCTCGCGGATGGCCCGCATGGCCAGCTTGCGCTGCTGCGGGTCGAGCCGGTCGATGAACAGCACCCCATCCAGATGGTCGGTCTCGTGCTGCACGCACCGGGCCAGCTGGCCAGTGCCCTCGACGGTGACCGGCTCGCCATACATGTTGAAGCCCTTCCCGACCGCCCCGAAGGCCCGCTCGGTCGGGAAGGCCAGGCCGGGAAATGACAGACAGCCCTCGTCGTCGGTCTCCGTGTCGGCCGACAGGTCCAGCGAGGGGTTGATCAGGTGCCCGAGCTCGTCGTCCACGAAGTAGGTAAAGACCCGCAGGCCCACCCCGATCTGGGGTGCGGCCAGGCCGAGACCGGGTGCCTCCAGCATCGTGTCGGTGAGGTCCTTGACCAGCTTGCGCAGCTCGGCGTCGAAGTCGCGGACCGGCTCGGCCGGGGTGCGCAGTACCGGGTCGCCGAAGATGCGGATCGGCTTGACGCTGATGGCGCACCATCCTTCCGTTCTGGACGCGCACCGGGGCCCGTCACCGGGAGCGTTAACTCACCAAGTCTACGAACTGCCGGAGCCCGAACCGGCCGAGACCGACCGAGCCTTGAACGCGGCCTTCCGCGCCGCCCGCGACACGCCGGGATCGGGGTGGTGATCACTCAGCGCGGTCAGCAGGTCGGTCACCCCAGGATGCCGTACCCGCCACAACCCGGCCACCAGCTCCGCCTGCGCGTCCGGGGGCACGTCAGGCAGCAGCTCGGCCACCACGTCCTGCGGGTCTGCCTCCTCCAGCAGCCCGGCGCCCAGGTCGACCAGCAGCCAGGCCCGGTCCTCCCGGTCCAGCTCGACGTCCTCGCCGTGCTCGTGCAGCCAGACCGCCGAGTGGGCGCGCAGTACGGGATCAGCCAGGGCTTCCCGGACTGCGACCACCGCATCCGCGCCGATCCGGTCGAGTACCGCGAAGCCTGCGCCGCGCAGGCCCGGGGAACCCTGGCTGGCCGCGCTGATCAGCTCGGCCGCGGCCTGCCGTGGGGTCCGTCCGCCGAGCCAGCTGGCGATCTCCGCTTCCCCGTCCTCCACATCGCAGTTGGCCAGCGTGGCGAGCAGGGCGGTAGCGTCGCCTCGCGCACCGCCGCCGACGACCGGCACATGCCAGCCCTGGGCTCGCAGCCGCCGGTGCACGCCCCACACGCCGAGCGGGGACAGGGTGACGGTCAGGGCGCCGCCGTCCTCGTCCGCGCCGGGTTCATCCGCCCCCAGCTCGACCACGCCCAGATCAGCCAGCATCTCCAGGGCGACGGACAGGGCCGCGCTCTCGTCCTGCAGCACGCCGCGGTCCGTGGGCAGCTCACCTTCTGGCCGGGGCTCAGCGCCGGGCGCTCCCCGGCGCCGGGTGTCCGCCGCAGCCAGGTACGCGTCGAACAGGGCGTCCATCCGCACCGGGCCACCCACGGTGTAGAGGGCGGTCGCCATCCCGTCCAGGTCCTCGGACTCCAGCATGGCCGTGAGCGCCGCGTCCCAGACGGCCAGCACGTCATCGGCGGTCCCCGACGCGAGCACGTCCAGACGGTCTCCCGGGTCCGCGCGCATGTCCCCGTTCTGGCCCGACCCGGGCTGGCCGGACCCGGGCTGGCCGGACCCGGGCTGGCCGGACCCGGGCTGGCCGGAATTGAGCACCAGCATGCCGGTGGCGACCGCGACCCGCCAGGCCGCGTCGAACTCGGCGGGGACCAGCTCCAGGTGCGTAGCGGCCGCCAGGGCGTCGCTGCGGCGCAGCCGCCCGGCCTTGGTCAGCGACCGGCCCGCCCCGATCCACCTGGCCAGATCCCGGGCCGCCCGGAGCAGCGGGGCGACCCGGGCCGCCGCGGCCAGCTCCTCGCGGGGCGCCAGGCGCACCGTGGGAAGGCGGGGCGGACCGCCGGTATCCGTCCCGCCCTGCGCGTTCCCGTTTACGTTCCCGCGCGGACCCAGCGTGGTCCGCGACGGCGTACTCCGTCGTGAGGTGGCCACCCCAGCACCCTATGGCCTCCCCGGGGGAACTCAGATCAGCTCGGCCGGGTCGAGCTGCACCCGGATGGCTCCCGGGGCTTTGCGCGCACTCCGCCCGGCTTGCGCCCCGTGCAGCGCCGTGGCCAGCAGCACGCCCTCTGACCTGGGCACACGCACCAGCATCCGGACGCTGTCCGGAGATTCCTCCACCGGGCCGAGCAGTTCGGAACCGGCCGGCAGGTCCGCGGCGGCCAGCAGCGCATCCACCGCATCCTGGGCCCCGCTGAGGGACGCGATCCGCATCGCGGGCGGGAAACGGAGCTCTGCCCGCTCGTCCAGTTCCCGTTCGGAGTGCGTGACCGGGTCCCAGCGGATCAGCGCCTGGACCGCGGGGATGCCGGAGTCGGCTACCACTACCACCCGGCCACCAGCTGGGCCGG
Source organism: uncultured Actinomycetes bacterium (assembly GCA_963770545.1). Classification (GTDB taxonomy): domain Bacteria; phylum Actinomycetota; class Actinomycetes; order Streptosporangiales; family Streptosporangiaceae; genus RYN-230. The sequence goes on from CAVYQF010000002.1 coordinate 276,679, forward strand.
GCCGGACCAGCGCCGCAGCGTTCATCCAGCGGCGCAGCGTTTCCTCGGCCGCGCGCAGGCCGGGCCGGCCGAGCAGCATCCAGCCATCGAGCAGCAGCCCGGCTGCGTACCCTCCGTCGGCCCGCGGCTCGGCCCCGGGCGTGGCGACCACCAGCGCGGGCGACCCGGGCACGACGGGGATCATCGCGGCGCCACCCGAGGTCAGCAGGGGAACCCCCGGGAAGGCCCGGCCGAGCTCCTCTGCGGTGCGCCCGGCCCCAGTAACCAGGGCACGGACGGTGCCATGCCCGCAGCGTGCGCAACGCCACCGCTCGTCTGCGGCTCCGCACCATCCGCAACGAGGCGCCGCGCCGACGCTGGCCAGGGCGAGCGGGCCTCCGCAGGCTGCGCACCTGGCTCTCTCGCGGCAACGGGCACAGCCGAGAGCCGCCACGTAGCCACGGCGTGGCACCTGGACCAGGACGGGGCCGGTGCCCAGGGCCTCGCGGGCGGTGCGCAGCACCAGGCTGGGCAGCCGCGCGGTCTGGGCCGCCTCGTCCCGGGCGAGTTCGGCATCACCGCCCGCGGCGCGGACCGCGGGTGCGTGGTCACGGAGCACGGCACGGTCCGCGACAACCGGCCGCGCCCAGCCGCTGGCCACCAGGCTGGTGGACTCGGCGGTCCGGGCGAAACCTCCGATGAGGAGGGCTGCCCCGGTGCGATGCGCGCGCAGCGCCAGCACCTCACGGGCGTGCGGGTAGGGAGCCCGCGGCTCGGCGTGCAGGTCATCGCCATCATCCCAGAGAACCACCAGCCCCAGGTCGCTGACCGGCGCGAACATCGCGGCCCGGGTACCCGCCACCACCCGCTGCTCCCCCCGCCGGATGGCAAGCCAGCGCCGGTAGCGTTCGGCGGGTCCGAGGTCCGCGGACAACGTGACGTGCCCACCCGGCCCGAGCTGCGCGCCGAGCGCCCCGTCCAGGAGGCTGAGGTCGCGCGCGTCGGGTACCACGACCAGGGCGCCGCGCCCGGTGGCCGCGACGGTGGCCACGGCCCGGGCGATCTCCTCCGGCCAGTGCGGGCCGGGCAGGGCTGACCACACGGCCCGCGGTCCCCGCCGGGTGGCCAGGGCGTCAAGGAAGGCCGGGCCGGCCGGGTAACGGGCCCAGGGTCCGGGATCAGGCCGCCCGGCCAGCGGCCCGGCCCCGGCGGGATCCGGTACCGGGGCGGCCGCTTCGGTGCGGGCATGCCGGGGCGGGATGGCTAGCCGCAGCACGTCGGCCATGGTGCCCGCGTAACGGTCGGCGACCTCACGGGCCAGGGCCATGATCTCCGGGCTCAGCACGGGCTCGGGTGACACCACCCGCTCCAGGCGGGCCAGCCGCCCCTGGTGCTCGCTCACCGCCGCCCGCTCCAGCAGGTAGCCGTCGACGAGCTGGCCCGCGAAACGGACCCGTATCCGGCAGCCAGGTACGGCCTGATCCGACAGCCGCTCAGGGATCAGGTAGTCGAACGGCCGGTCCAGGTGGGCCAGGGCGATATCGACGGTCACCCGGGCCACGGGCAGGACCGTGGCGACTGGCCCCGGCTCGCGCGTGGCCCGGCGCCCCGCCCGCGCCGCCGGCCGGGCGGCCGCCTGCTGACTCGCTGCCCCGGCCACGCTCCTGTCCTACCAGAGCCCACGGACACCCCGGGCCCGCGCCGCGGATCAGCAGATCACCGAGCCCAGTGGGCACGGATGCCCCCACGGTGAGGATGCCCCGGTGACGGATGCCCTGCGCTCACAAATGCCGGGTGGCTACAGACGTACAGTGCCGCAGGCGGCATCGGCAGCCCTGGTCTCCCGGTTCAGGGACAGCAGCAGCTGGCGGGGGACAACGCGGCCGGCCCGGACATCGGCGCCCATGGTCCGCAGTTCACCAGACAGCGCGGCCAGCGGCCGGCTGGCCGCCGCGCTCCGGGTGTCCGATCGGGCCTCGCCGACCGTGGCGATGGCGGCCGTCAGGTCCTGGTCCAGCCGAGCGCGGTTGACTCCGTTGCTGACGTCTGCGGCCACCCGGTTGTAGGCCGTGAGCGCGGTGTTCTTGTACGCCACACAGCCTGGGTCGGCGGCCCGGATCAGATGGGGCACCAGGTAGCCCGCCGCCCCCGCCCAGGCCAGGCTGAGGATCACCGCAGTCCAGCAGCGGACCCGGCCCCGGCTCCCCTGGCGGGCGCGGCGGAAGCCGAGAGTGGCCAGCAGCAGGGCGGCCGGGATGGTGACGAGCGCCCCGCCCAGGATCGCGCAGGCCAGCGCGGCCGTGGCGGGCCAGTTGGCGTCGTCCGGTGCGGGGACTATCCGCCCGGGGGGCGCCTGGCTCATGGCCGGCGGTGTGTCCTGGGCCGATCCAGGCGGCCGTTCCGCAGGGGCGCCCGGACCGGGCGTCCCGGGGAACTCGGCCCGGTCTGCGGATGATGGCACTGGCTCACCGGCTCACACGCGCGGGCTCAAACACCCTGAACGGAACACCGAGGGGATAGAGCGTAGATTCCGGGCCGAGATGATGTCCAGGGCCGGGACAGGGAGCCGGGGAGCGGGGGGTTACAGGCCCGCGGCCGACCGCAGGCTGTCGGCCCGGTCGACCCGCTCCCAGGAGAAGTCCGGCTCCTCCCGGCCGAAATGCCCGTAGGTGGCGGTTTGTGAGTAGATCGGGCGGAGCAGGTCGAGATCCCTGATGATCGCGGCCGGGCGGAGGTCGAAGACCTGCAGCACCGCGTCCTGGATCTGCTCGACGGGCAGCCGCTCGGTACCGAAGCACTCCACGAACAGGCCCACCGGCTTGGCCTTGCCGATCGCGTAGGCGACCTGGGTCTCGCAGCGATCCGCCAGGCCGGACGCGACCACGTTCTTGGCCACCCAGCGCATGGCGTACGCCGCGCTGCGGTCGACCTTGGACGGGTCCTTGCCGGAGAACGCGCCGCCTCCGTGCCGGGCCATCCCGCCGTAGGTGTCGATGATGATCTTCCGGCCGGTCAGCCCGGCATCGCCCATGGGACCGCCGATCTCGAACCGCCCGGTGGGGTTGACCAGGAGCCGGTACGCGGTGGTGTCGATGTCCAGGCCGTCGAGCACCGGGGCGACCACGAGGTCGCGCACGTCGGGGGCGAGCAGTTCCCTCAGGTCGATGTCCGGCGCGTGCTGCGCGGACACGACCACGGTGTCCAGGCGGACCGCCTTGTCCCCGTCGTATTCGATCGTGACCTGCGTCTTGCCGTCCGGGCGCAGATAGGGGACGTCACCGCTGCGGCGCACCTCAGACAGCCTCCGGGACAGCCGGTGCGCCAGCATGATTGGCAGCGGCATGAGCTCTGGCGTCTCCCGGCACGCGTAGCCGAACATGAGGCCCTGGTCACCGGCCCCCTGCCGGTCGAGGTCGGAGGAACCCTCGCCCTCGCGGTGTTCGAACGCCCGCAGCACGCCCTGGGCGATGTCCGGGGACTGGGCCCCGATCGACACGGACACACCGCACGACGCGCCGTCGTATCCCTTGAGGGAGGAGTCGTAGCCGATCTCGAGGATCTTCTCCCGGATGATCCCGGGGATGTCCACGTAAGTCTCGGTGGTGACCTCCCCCGCCACGTGTACCTGGCCGGTCGTGATCAGCGTCTCCACAGCCACGTGACTGTGGGGGTCATCCTTGATCATCGAGTCGAGGATGGCGTCACTGACCTGATCCGCCATCTTGTCTGGATGACCCTCCGTCACTGACTCGGAAGTGAAAAGACGTCGGGCCACCTGAATCCCCGTCCTAGTAAGCGGCTGAAACCTCGTAAGCGGCTGAAACCTCGCCGAAGTCTAGCCGGGCTCCCTGGCCTGCGGGACCAGAAACGGTGCCCGCCCGTCCGGTTGACGGGATTAGACGGGCCGCTGGAGGCAGATAAATCGGCCTGACCCATGACCAAGCCTGGCTAACCAGGGAACCGGGCGGCGGCGAGATCCCACACCACGTCGGCGAGCACTTCCTTGGGCCCGCGCGGCACCTGGGCCACGGTCCCGTCAGAGGCCAGCACGATCGCCTCGTTGTCGGTGGTGCCAAACGCGAGCCCGGCCCCGACCTGGTTCACGACCAGCAGATCGCATCCCTTCGCGGCCAGCTTGGCCTGGCCGTTGCGCAGCAGGTCCCCGGTCTCGGCGGCGAAGCCGACGATGACCTGACCGGCCCGGGCCCGGTGGGCGGACAGCCCGCGCAGGACGTCAGGGTTTTCCACCAGGCGCAACGGCCCGGGGGCCAGCCCGGCCTTCTTGATCTTCGAGTCAGTCCGGGTCTCGGGCCGGAAATCAGCCACCGCCGCCGCCATGACGACGGCGTCCGCGTCCGCGGCGGCGGACCTGGTCGCGGCCTCCAGCTCGCGGGCCGAGATGACCCGGATGACCCGCACGCCCGCCGGGTCGGGAAGCTCTACGTTGGCGGCTATCAGGGTGACCTGGGCGCCGCGGGCGGCCGCGGTCCGGGCCAGCGCGTAGCCCTGCCGCCCCGAGGACCAGTTACCCAGGAACCGGACGGGATCGAGTTCTTCCCGGGTGCCCCCCGCGGAGACCAGGACATGCCGGCCGGCCAGGTCGGGACCCAGCCCCGCGGTGCCGCGGGCCAGCACCCGCATGGCCGTCTCGTAGAGCTCGGCTGGTTCGGGCAGCCGTCCCGGTCCGCTGTCGGCGCCCGTGAGGCGCCCGGCGGCGGGCTCCAGGACGAGACAGCCGCGGGTGCGCAGGGTCGCCACGTTGGCCTGGGTGGCCGGGTGCTCCCACATCTCGGTGTGCATTGCGGGCGAGAACACCACTGGGCAGCGCGCGGTCAGCAGCGTCGCAGTCAGCAGGTCATCCGCCCGGCCGCTGGCCGCGCGGGCCAGCAAGTCAGCCGTGGCCGGGGCGACGAAGACCAGGTCGGCACGCTGGCCGAGCCGGACGTGCGGGACCTCCTGCACGCCTTCCCAGACGCTGGTGGTGACGGGATGCCCGGACAGGGCGGCCCAGGTGGCCTCGCCCACGAAGCGCAGCGCGCTGCTGGTAGGGACGACCCGGACCTGGTGGCCACCCTCAGTGAACCGCCTCAGCAGCTCACAGGCCTTGTAGGCGGCGATGCCGCCCCCAACACCGAGAACGATGCTCGACGGCACGTCCTCACCGTCCCCGTTCCCGGCCGTTGGTTGGGACGTCAGGAGGTGGGTTCCGCCGTCTCCTGGGCGGAGAGCAGCCCCTGGCGGATCTCACGCAGCGCGATGGACAGCGGCTTCTCCTGGACCCGGGTCTCGACCAGCGGGCCTACATACTCCAGCAGGCCCTCGCCGAGCTGGGCGTAGTAGGCGTTGATCTGCCGTGCCCGCTTCGCCGCCATGATGACCAGGCGGTACTTGCTGTCTACGACTTGGAGCAGATCATCAATGGGCGGGTTGGTGATGCCCTCCGCGGCGGGATTCCCTGCCACTATGTGCCTTCCGTTTGGGAGAAGAAGAAAATCATGGGGCGTCTCGGCCCACGGTCAAGGCTACCAGCTGGCGGCAGACATCCCCGACGGACGTATTGATCAGCGTCAGATCGAACTCATCCTCCGCGGCGAGCTCGACCCGGGCCGCCTCCAGCCTGCGCTGGATCACCTCCGAGGGCTCCGTGCCACGGCCGATGAGCCTGCGCACCAGTTCTTCCCAGCTGGGCGGGGCGAGAAATATCAGCAGGGCGTCCGGGACCGCGCTACGTACCTGCCGAGCACCCGCAAGATCAATTTCCAGAAGCACGGGAACTCCGGCCGCCAGTTTCTCAGCCAGCGGGCCACGCGGCGTTCCATACCGGTGGCCAGCGAATGTCGCCCATTCGAGCAGATCCCCGCGGGCCAGCATCCGGTCGAACTCGGCATCACTGACAAAGTGATACTCGCGGCCGCCGACTTCACCGGGTCTCGGTGCCCGTGTGGTCACCGATACCGAGAGCCAGATTTCCGGGCTTTCCTTCCGCAGCCCGGCCACCACGGTGCTCTTGCCGACCCCGGAAGGGCCGGAAAGAACGATTAGCCGGGCTGGCACCCCGCCCCCCCGGACAAGCGCGGTACCGCATGAGCGATCAGCGGACGTCATGGCCGTTGGCCTGGGTCCCCCGCGCCCGCCCCTGGGGTGATCAGACTGCCTCAGATAACACCACCGAACTCATTTTCCAGGGCGGCGCGCTGGTTCGCACCCAGGCCGCGGACCCGGCGCGATTCGGCGATGCCGAGCCGCTCCATGATCTGCCGGGCACGAACCTTGCCGATCCCCGGCACAGCCTCGAGCAGAGCTGAGACTTTCATCTTTCCAAGGATGTCATCTGTCTGGCCGTCCTTGAGAACTTGGGACAGTGTCAGCTCGGCCTTCTTCAGCCGGGCCTTGACCTCGGCCCGTTCCTTGCGCGCGCGGGCCGCCTTCTCTAGGGCAGCGGCGCGCTGATCGGGAGTGAGGGGAGGAAGAGCCACTCCGGGTCACCTCGGGTTTCAGAATCGAAAACTGCGGACGGGAAGGGAAAGTAGCGAGTTCAGCCCGCCAGGGCAACGCAAACACCCGTTTGTTACGTCATAAATTGGCTGATATTACTCTCCGGATGAGACCGAATACTTAACGTAGCCAAACGGGCTATCCCTATGCCTCTATCATCCAGCCCGCGGCCGACTGCTCGAAACATGCCAGCCGCCCCCACCTGCGACCAGACGGCGTGATCAGCCAGTGTATTTCATGATCATCCACATGGGCCGGACGGTGCTCCGGGGCGGGCCCGCCACCCGCTCAGTCGGCCGGCGCGAGCCGGCGCAGCGGGGCCGCGATGGCCGATGCGGCCGCACCCGGATCCGGCGCGCCGGTAATGGGCCGCCCGATGACCAGAAGATCTGCCCCCTCCCGCAGCGCCTCCTCGGGCGTGGCGACCCGCGCCTGGTCGTTGCGGTCCGCACCGGCCGGCCGCACTCCCGGAGTGATCAGCTTGATACCCGGGCCGACTTCGGCGCGGACCGCGGCCACCTCGCGCGGGGAGCAGACGAGCGCCCGGGCGCCGGCGCCGACCGCGAGGACGGCGAGGCGGCGCACGGCGTCCGGCACCGGGCCGCGCAGGCCGATCGACTCCAGGTCCGCAAGGCTCAGGGACGTGAGCACGGTGACCCCGGCTATCACGGTGTCCGGTGCGGCCTGAACGGCCGCCCTGATGACCTCAGGGCCCGCTGAGGCGTGCACTGTGACGATGTCCGGCCGCAGCCGGGCCACGGCCCGGGCCGCGCCCGCCACGGTCGCCGGGATGTCGTGCAGCTTGAGGTCGAGGAAGACCCGCACGCCGCTGGCGCCCCTGATCGAGGCGACCACGCCCGGGCCGTACCGCAGATACAGCTCGAGCCCGATTTTCACGGTGCTGACGTGCGGCGTTACCAGGCCGGCCCAGCGAGCCGCGGTCTCCAGGTCGGGTGCGTCAAGCGCCACGGCGATCGGCGCTGGCTGGCTCAACTCTCCTCCTCGGGTACAGGTGATGACGGACGCGTGAGGCGCCCGCTAGTGGGCGGTCCCGGACAGCCGGCGCAGCGGGGCGCCCCTCGGCTCATGCGCGAGCCCGATCACGTCACCCAGCCGCTCGATACCGCGCTGGCCGAGTTCCTCGTCGAGTTCGCGCAGGATGCGGACGCAGGCCGACGGATCATGGAAGATTGTCGTGCCGACGCTCACCATGGACGCTCCAGCCAGGATGAGTTCCAGCGCGTCCCGGCCGGTCCGGACGCCGCCCATGCCGATGATCGGGACATCGGGCAGCGCCTTGCGAACCTGCCAGATGCAGCGCACCGCCACCGGCCGGATGGCAGGGCCGGACAGGCCCCCGGTGACGCCGGCCAGCACGGGCCGCATGGTGTCGGTGTCGATCACCATCCCGAGCAGGGTGTTGATCATCGAGAGGCCGTCGGCGCCCGCGCCAACACAGGCCCGCGCGATCGTGACGATGTCCGTGACGTCTGGTGACAGCTTCGCGAACACCGGGATGTCATACCGGACCCGGGCCCGGACCGCCTCGATGACTGCGGCGGAGGCGCCCGGATCGCAGGCGAACACCTGTCCCCTGTCCTCGACATTCGGACAGGAAATATTTACCTCTATGGCAGTGATTCCTGCCGCGTCGGTCAGCCGTGCGGCGAGTTCCGCGTACTCGTCAACACTGCCGCCCGCGATGGATACCACGGCCCGGGCCCCCCGCGAGAGCAGCCACGGCAGGTCGCGCTGGAGGAAAGCGTCGATCCCGGGCCCCTGCAGGCCGATGGAATTCAGCATCCCGCTGGGCGTCTCCGCCATCCGGGGCGTCGGCAGGCCCGCCCGGGGCGCGACCATCACGGACTTGGTGACGACCGCACCGATCTTGGCGACATCAAAGAACTGGGCGAGTTCCCGGCCTGCCCCGGCGCAGCCCGACGCGGTCAGGATCGGGTTCGGCAGTTCGACGTGGCCGAGCCTGGTGCGCAGGTCAACCGCCATGCTGCTCCTTCCGCGCCGGGCCCGGGCCGGCGGCGCGGGCCGCTCCGGCCGGCGGGGGCGTCTCAGGCGGCCCGCTCGCGCTGGCGGGCGGTGTTCCGGCCCGCGGCGCGCCGCCCCGTGCCGAGCCGCCCCGTGCCGAGCCGCCCCGGGCCGAGCCGGGAGCCGGGGACACTCCGGCGGGCCGGGACGCCGCGCCGCCGGTTCCCGCGTGCTGCCGCGGGTTCCAGCCTGGGGCGCCGAGGGCGTCGAACGGGATAGTGCCGATGTCGTCCCAGCGCACCGTCTCGCCCCGGAACACCGGGCCCGCCACGCAGGACCGGACCATCCGGGTTACGCCGTCGTCCCCGACGACGGGTAGCACGCAGGTCATGCACACCCCGATGCCGCAGGCCATCGACTCCTCGACCAGGGTCAGCACCGGGATGTCGTAGCGGCCGGCCAGCGCCGTCACCTGGCGGAGCATTCCCATCGGGCCGCACGCGTAGATGACGTCGGTGCGCGCCTCGTGGATGATCTGGGTGAGCCGGTCGGTGACCAGCCCGCGCACCCCCATCGAGCCGTCCTCGGTAGTGACCGCCGCGGTCCGGCCGGTCCGGCGCGCGGTGAGCGCGCCGAACACCCGGTCCGCGCTGGCCGCGCCGAGCAGGAAGTCCACCTGGCAGTCCCGGCTACGCAGCCGGTCAGCCAGCGGGAACAGCGGTGCGCTCCCGTAGCCGCCGCCAACCAGCAGGCAGCTCACCGGGTCCCGGGGCACCGGGAACGGCCGGCCGAGCGGCCCGGTCAGGTCGAGGACATCACGGGTGCGGCGCTCAGCCAGCCACCGGGTCCCCGGCCCGACTGCGGCGAACACGAACTCCACGGTCCCGCCGTGGTCTGGTCGTACGTCATGGATAGAGAACGCGCGGCGCAGCAGCATGGATGTGTCCGGCCCGCCCACCGCGACCGCGACGAACTGGCCGGGCCGGAACCGGGCGGCGATGCCCGGGGCGACCACGGTCATCGCGTAGTAGGCGTCAACCTTCCGGACCGTGAGCACGGTGCCGCGCACCTGGACCTGGACGGCGTCCTGCTCGCCTTCCGCGGCGGTCATGGCGCAGCGCCAGCGTCAGCGACGGGAGGCGCGCCGGAGGCGTGTTCTCCCGGAGCTGGCGCTCCCGGGGGGCCCGGGGGGTCGTCCCCCCGGGAAGGCAGAGCGTGTTCTCCCGGAGCTGGCGCTCCCGGGGGGCCCGGGGGGTCGTCCCCCCGGGTGGGCAGGGCTCCCCGGGCGAGCAGAGCGTACTCCTGCAAGGACCGCACCCCCACCTCGCCGCGTTGAATGGCCTCGATGCCCTGCACCGCGGCGCCAAGCCCCTGCACCGTGGTGACACAGGGCACGCCGCGCCGCACCGCGGCGGTCCGGATCTCATAGCCGTCCAGCCGCGGACCCGAGTGTCCCGGGCTGCCGAACGGCGTGTTCACGATGAGGTCCACCTGTCCGGCGAGGATCCTGGCCACGATATCGGGCTCGCCGTCCGGTCCGGGGCCATCGCTGTGCTTCCGGACGATCGTGGCACGAACACCGTTGCGCCGCAGGACCTCGGCGGTTCCCTCGGTCGCCCAGATCTCAAAGCCCAGGTCGGCCAGGCGCTTGACGGGGAACACCATGGACCGCTTGTCCCGGTTGGCCACCGATACGAACACCCGGCCCTTGACCGGCAGCGGCCCGTAGACGGCCGCCTGGGACTTGGCGTAGGCAGTGCCGAACGCCTCGTCGATCCCCATCACCTCGCCCGTGGAGCGCATCTCAGGGCTGAGCACGGTATCCACGCCCTGCCCCCGGGCGTCACGGAACCGGCCGAACGGCAAAACCGCCTCCTTGACCGCGATCGGCGCGTCCAGGGGAAGCGTGCCGCCGTCGCCTGACGCGGGCAGGATGCCCTCGGCGCGCAGGTCCTTCACCCTCGCGCCCAGCATGATCCGGGCCGCTGCCTTGGCCAGCGGCGTGGCCGTGGCCTTGGACACGAACGGCACGGTCCGTGAGGCCCGGGGGTTGGCCTCCAGCACGTGCAGCACCCCGGCCGCCATCGCGTACTGCACGTTGAGCAGGCCGCGCACCCCCACGCCCCGCGCGATGGCCTCGGTCGATTCGCGGATCCGGGCGATATCCGAGCGGCCCAGCGTGATCGGCGGAAGGGCGCAGGCCGAGTCGCCGGAATGGATGCCGGCCTCCTCGATGTGCTCCATCACCCCGCCGAGGAACAGCTCCTCCCCGTCGTAGAGGGCATCCACGTCGATCTCGATCGCGTCGTCGAGGAAGCGGTCGATGAGGACGGGGTGCCCGGGGCTGGCCGCGGCAGCCCGGCCGACGTAGTCCTCCAGGGTCGCGTCGTCATAGACAATCTCCATGCCCCGGCCGCCGAGCACGTAGGAGGGCCGGACCAGCACGGGGTAGCCGATCTCATCGGCGACCACCTTAGCCTCGTCGTAGGACAGCGCGGTGCCGTAGCGGGGCGCGGGCAGCCCGGCCGCCTCCAGCACCGCCCCGAACTCGCCACGGTCCTCGGCCAGGTGGATCGCGTCCGGGCTGGTCCCGACGACCGGCACGCCCTCGACGGCCAGCGCGCGGGCCAGTCCCAGCGGGGTCTGGCCGCCGAGCTGCACGATGACCCCGGCCACCGGCCCGCTCTGCTGCTCCGCGTGGACCACTTCGAGCACGTCCTCCAGCGTCAGCGGCTCGAAGTACAGCCGCCCGGACGTGTCGTAGTCGGTGGACACCGTTTCGGGGTTGCAGTTGACCATCACGGTCTCGTAGCCCGCCGCGGTCAGTGCGAACGACGCGTGCACGCAGGCATAGTCGAACTCGATGCCCTGGCCGATCCGGTTCGGCCCGCTGCCCAGGATGATCACCTTCGGCGCCCCGCCGGGAGGGACCTCGGTCTGCTCGTCATACGTGGAGTACAGGTAGGGCGTGCGGGCGGCGAACTCCGCGGCGCAGGTATCGACCGTGTGATACACGGGGCGGATGCCGAATGCGTGCCGCAGCAGCCGTACCTGGTCTTCGGGCAGGCCCTGGAGCTGGCCGATCTGGGCATCGGAGAACCCGGCCCGCTTCGCCGACCACAGCGCGCCGGTGTCCAGTTCCGGGCGGGGCGCCGTGGCCGCGGGCCCGCGGGCGGCTCCCGCGAGCCGCCCGGCGATCTCCTGGATTCCCTGGATCTGGTCCACGAACCAGGGGTCGATCCCGGTCACCCCGGCGACATCGGCGACGGTGGCCCCGGCCCGCAGCGCCTGGTGCACGGTGGACATCCGGCCGTCGTGCGGCATCGCGCATCGCGCGAGCAGCTCAGCCTGGTCCCCCGGTGGCTCGGCCCAGCTGAACGGCGCGGCCCGGTTCTCCAGCGAGCGGAGCGCCTTCTGCAGCGCCTCGGGGAAATTTCGCCCGATGGCCATGGCCTCACCGACCGACTTCATGTGGGTGGTCAGCTCGGGGTCCGCGCCGGGGAACTTCTCGAACGCGAACCGCGGCACCTTGACCACCACGTAATCCAGCGCGGGCTCGAAGCTGGCCGGCGTCTCCCCGGTGATGTCGTTGCGGATCTCGTCCAGCGTGTAGCCGATGGCCAGCCGGGCGGCGATCTTGGCAATCGGGAAGCCGGTCGCCTTGGAGGCCAGCGCCGAGGACCGGGACACCCTCGGGTTCATCTCGATCACGACCATCCGGCCGGTCCGCGGGTGCACGGCAAACTGGATGTTGCAGCCCCCGGTGTCCACCCCTACCGCGCGGACCACCGCGATGGCCACGTCGCGCATGTGCTGGTACTCGCGGTCGGTCAGGGTCATCGCCGGGGCCACGGTCACCGAGTCCCCGGTGTGCACGCCCATGGGGTCGATGTTCTCGATCGAGCAGACCACCACCACGTTGTCGTGGCGGTCGCGCATCAGCTCGAGCTCGAACTCCTTCCAGCCGAGGATGGACTCCTCCAGCAGCACCTCGGTCACCGGGCTGGCGTCCAGCCCGGCCCAGGCGAGGCGGCGCAGGTCGCCCTCGGAGCGCGCGATACCCGAGCCCGACCCGCCCAGGGTGAAGGACGGCCGGATGACCACCGGATAACCCAGATCGGCCGTGGCCGACAGGCACTCGTCCATGGTGTGGCAGATGTGGCTGCGCGGCACCTCGCCGCCGAGCCCGGTGACGAGATCCTTGAACCGCTTCCGGTCCTCACCGGCCTTGATGGTCTCGATGCCAGCCCCGATCAGCTCGACGCCGTACTTGGCCAGGATGCCCGCCTCGTGCAGTTCGACGGCCGCGTTCAGCGCGGTCTGGCCGCCCAGCGTGGGCAGCACGGCGTCGGGCCGCTCCTTGGCGATGACCTTCTCCAGCACGTCCTGGGTGATCGGCTCGACGTAGGTGGCGTCGGCAAACTCCGGGTCGGTCATGATCGTGGCCGGGTTGGAGTTGACCAGGCTGACCCGGATGCCCTCCTGGCTCAGCACCCGGCACGCCTGGGTGCCTGAGTAGTCGAACTCGCAGGCCTGACCGATCACGATCGGCCCGGATCCGATGACCAGTACCGAGCGCAGGTCCTCACGCCTGGGCATGCGCACCTCCCCTGGGCCCGTCCATCAGCGCGCAGAACTCATCGAACAACCCGGACGCGTCGTGCGGGCCCGGGGCGGCCTCGGGGTGGTACTGCACGCTGAACGCCGGCCGGTCCAGCAGCCTCAGGCCCTCGACCACGCCGTCGTTGAGGTTGACGTGGGTGATCTGGGCCCGGCCGAAATCGGTGGCGAACATCGCGCCCGGCCCGGTGCCGCCGTACGCGGCACCCGGCCCGCCGGGCCGGCCTCCGGTGGCGGGCCCGCCGGGCCCGCCTTCGGCGCTGGGCCCGCCGGGCCGGCCTTCGGCGGCAGGCATGGCCACCGCGAAGCCGTGGTTGTGGCTGGTGATGTGCACCTGCCCGGAGGCCAGGTCCTTGACCGGCTGATTCACCCCGCGGTGCCCGAAGCGGAGTTTGTAGGTGCCAAGGCCGAGCGCCCGGCCCAGGACCTGGCTGCCCAGGCAGATGCCGAAGACCGGGACGCCCTGGGCGAGCACGCCGCGGACCGCGTCCACCGCGTAACCGGCCGCGGCCGGGTCACCGGGCCCGTTGGAGAAGAACACGCCATCCGGCTCGAGCGCCAGGATGTCCCCGGTGGTACTGGCCGCGGGGAGCACCGTGACCTGGCAGCCCCGCCGGGCCATGGCCTGCGGCGTCGCGGTCTTGATGCCCAGGTCCACGGCCGCCACCTGATACCGGACCGGCACCCCGTCCGGCGGGGAAACCGTGTAGGCGGCTTCCGTGGACACCTCCCGGGCCAGGTCGGCGCCGACCATCTCAGGGCTGGCCAGGACCCGCTCGCGGAGCGCGTCCGGGTCCGCGGAGCCGGTGGCGATCCCGGCCCGCATCGCCCCGCGCTCGCGCAGGTGCCGGGTCAGCGCCCGGGTGCCGGTGATCGCGATCCCCGTGATGCCCTGGGCGCGCAGTTCGGTATCCAGGCTCCGCTGTGACCGCCAGTTCGAGGCGAGCCGGGCCGGCTCGCGGACCACGTACCCGCTGACCCAGATCCGCCGCGACTCTGGGTCCTCGTCGTTTATCCCGGTGTTGCCGATGTGCGGCGCGGTCATCGCCACGATCTGGCGGGCGTAAGACGGGTCGGTCAGCGTCTCCTGGTAGCCAGTCATGCCGGTGTTGAACACCATCTCGCCGAAGGTCTCGCCGTCTGCGCCGAACGCCGTCCCGCGGAACGTGGTGCCGTCCTCCAGGACCAGGATCGCGGGGGCACCCGCCCCGCCGGACCCCGCACTCAACCCGGCCATCAGGCCAGCTTCCCGTCGAGGACGGTGGGCGTCCCGCGCAGGAATGTGGCGGCCACCCGGCCCGGCAGTTCCATCCCCGCGAACGGGTTGTTCCGGCTCCGGGAGGCATGCGCGTGGGGGTCCACCGTGTCGCGCGCCGACGGATCGTAGAGCGTCAGGCTGGCGGGCAGACCCACGGCCAGCGCACGCTCCGGGCCGGGCAGCCGGCCGATGCGGGCCGGCCGCCGGGCCATCCGGTCAGCCACCCCGGCCCAGTCGAGCAGGCCGGTGTCAACCATGGCCTCCTGCACCACGCGCAGCGCCGTTTCCAGGCCGGTCATCCCGAACGCAGCCGTGTCCCACTCGGTTTCCTTGTCCTCCACCGGATGCGGCGCGTGGTCGGTGGCCACGCAGTCGATGGTGCCGTCGGCCAGGCCCTCGCGCAGCGCCGCCACGTCCGCCGGGGTGCGCAGCGGCGGGTTGACCTTGTAGACGGGGTCATAGCCGGCCGCCAGGGAATCGGTCAGCAGCAGGTGGTGCGGGGTCACCTCGGCAGTGACCCGCCAGCCCTTGCTCTTCGCCCAGCGGATGATCTCCACCGATCCGGCCGTGGACACGTGGCAGGCGTGCAGGGCCGAGCCGACGTGCGCGGTGAGCAGGCAGTCGCGGGCGATGACGGCCTCCTCGGCTACCGCGGGCCAGCCGGTCAGCCCGAGCCGACCAGACATCTCCCCCTCGTTCAGCTGCGCACCCTCGGTCAGCCGGGGTTCCTGCGCGTGCTGCGCGATCACCCCGTCGAACGCCTTCACGTACTCCAGGGCGCGGCGCATCAGCACGGCGTCGGACACGCACCGCCCGTCGTCGGAGAACACCCGGACCCGCGCCGCGGAATCGGCCATCGCGCCCAGCTCGGCCAGGCGCGTTCCGGCCAGGCCCACGGTGACCGCGCCGACCGGATGGACGTCGCAGTGCCCCGCCTGCCGCCCGAGCCGCCAGATCTGCTCCACCACGCCCGCCGTGTCGGCCACCGGGTCGGTGTTGGCCATCGCGTGTACGGCGGTGAACCCGCCCAGCGCGGCCGCCCGGGTACCGGACTCCACGGTCTCGGCGTCCTCGCGGCCTGGCTCGCGCAGGTGGGTATGCAGATCCACCAGGCCCGGCAGGGCGATGAGGCCCGCCGCGTCCAGCACCTGGGCCCCGGGCGGCGCGGGGCCGTCACCGATGCTGTCGATCACGCCGTCGCGGATCACGATGTCGGCCGGGCCGCTGCCCAGCGGCCGCGCGCCCCTGATCAGCCAGACCGCCTGGCTCGTGCTCATGCCGCTCTCCTTCGTGCCTGCCTGCGCTCTGCTTCCGGCCTGCCCGCGGACCGGGTCATGACTGCGCCTCGGCCCCGCCGAGCAGCAGGTACAGCACGGCCATCCGGACGCTGACC
This sequence comes from uncultured Actinomycetes bacterium, assembly GCA_963770545.1. GTDB lineage: Bacteria > Actinomycetota > Actinomycetes > Streptosporangiales > Streptosporangiaceae > RYN-230. The sequence continues at coordinate 292,407 of CAVYQF010000002.1, forward strand.
CCGTTGGCCACCTGCTCCACGATGGTGGACCGGGCCGAGTCCGCCACGTCGGCGGCGATCTCGACTCCGCGGTTCATCGGGCCCGGGTGCATCACGATGGCCTGGTCAGGCAGCTGCGCCATCCTGGAGCCGTCGAGCCCGTAGCGCCGGCTGTACTCCCGCACGCTCGGGAAGTACGCGGCGTTCATCCGCTCCTGCTGCACCCGCAGCATCATGACCACATCACTCTTGGGGATCGCGGCGTCGAGGTCGTAGCCGACGGAGCACGGCCAGGCGCCGACGGCCACCGGGAGCAACGTGGGGGGCGCCACCAGGGTGACCTCGGCTCCCAGGGTGCTCAGCAGCAGCACGTTGGACCGGGCCACCCGGCTGTGCAGGATGTCGCCGACGATGGTGACCCGCAGCCCGTCGAGGGCCTCACCGCCAGGGCGGCCGAACTTGCGCCGGATGGTGAACGCATCCAGCAGGGCCTGGGTGGGATGCTCGTGCGCGCCATCGCCGGCGTTGACCACGGTCCCGCGCACCCAGCCCGCGAGCCGGTGCGGCGCCCCCGAGGCGCTGTGCCTGATCACGACGGCGTCCGCGCCCATGGCCTCCAGGGTCAGCGCCGTGTCCTTGAGGCTCTCGCCCTTGGCCACGCTGGACCCTTTGACCGAGAAGTTGATCACGTCTGCGGACAGCCGCTTGGCCGCGGCCTCGAACGAGATCCTGGTCCGGGTGGAGTCCTCGAAGAAAAGATTGACCACCGTGCGCCCGCGCAGCGTGGGGAGCTTCTTGATGGGCCGGTCGGCCATCCTGGCCAGCTCGTCGGCGGTGTCCAGAATGAGCAGCGCATCGTCCCGGCTCAGGTCGGCCGCGGAGATCAGGTGGCGGTTCACGCGCCGCCCCCGGCCTGCCCGATGATCACGGCATCCTGGCCGTCCACCTCGGTCAGGAGCACTCGCACGACCTCCTGGGTGGAGGTGGGCAGGTTCTTGCCGACGTAGTCCGGCCGCACCGGCAGCTCGCGGTGCCCGCGGTCGATCAGGACGGCCAGCTGGACCGCCCGGGGCCGGCCGAGGTCGTTGAGCGCGTCGAGGGCCGCCCGCACGGTCCGGCCGGAGTAGAGCACGTCATCGACGATCACCACGATGGCCCCGTCGATGCCCTCGGGAGGCACCTCCGTGCGCCCGAGTGCCCGGGCCGGCCGCAGCCGGAGATCGTCCCGGTACATGGTGATGTCCAGTGACCCCTGGGGCACCGGACGTCCCTCGACTTGCTCGATGCGCTCGGCCAGGCGCCGGGAGAGCGGAACGCCGCGGGTGGGGATGCCCAGCAACAGCACGTCGGTTGCGCCGTCGGTCCGTTCGAGGATCTCGTGCGCGATGCGGGTGAGCGCCCGGCCGATCTCGGCGGGCTCCAGGACCGTCTTCGGGGCCGCCGCCTTGGGATCGGGGGGGTCGCGCCTGGCTGGGCCGCCGCCCGCCGCGCCGTCCACCCCTGCAGCCTGATTCCGGGCAGGATGCAATGCATGCATGCCACGGACCTCCTTTCCCGCCTCACGGGACGGGTCTTAAAGGATGATCTGTCTTCACTACGGTACCAGGAGGAAGGGCTGTGACGTGGGAGGCCACCGCGTGGCGGCCGGGAACAGGCGCTGGCCGGGAACAGGCGCTGGCCGGGAACCCGCGCCCCCGGGAACAGGCGCCAGCCGGGAACCCACGCCCCGGAACAGGCGCCGGCGGGAACCCACGCCCCCGGAACAGCCGCTGGCCCAGGACGGGCAGCCCCCAGGCTGACGCCCGGCGCCGGCACCGGCCCGGAAAGTGAGACCCCGTTTACGACGTGGATTGGGTGACGATGAGTGATTCGTGTCACACTGAGAGAAGACGGATCATCGATACTCGCGAAAGCCAGCCTGGGCGCGGCCGCCGGACCAGCCAGAACGCCTGTCCCTGCGGGCTTTCCAGGATTTGAGTCAGGACATCTGGGTGATCGGCACCGGCCTGGGCGCAGGCGGCGAGACGCGTAAGTTGACCCGCTTTTTGCTATTCGGCTTGACCTGGTCGCGCTTGCGGCCTACCGTCACTGTCCGTAACCGTTACTGAAAGCGACGATCTGGCCGGGGGGCCGACGACATGCCATCTGAATACGCCAAGACTCTCGGCGCACGCTTGCGTGCCATCCGTACTCAGCAGGGACTGTCCCTGCATGGAGTGGAGGAAAAGTCACGCGGCCGGTGGAAAGCCGTAGTCGTGGGCTCGTACGAGCGCGGCGACCGCTCGGTGACCGTCCAGAAGCTCGCCGAGCTGGCCGAGTTCTATGGCGTGCCCGTGTCTGAGCTGCTGCCCGGCGATTCGGCGCCCGCGCCGCTGGCGCCGTCGCCAAAGCTTGTGATCGACCTGGAGCGGATGGCCCAGCTTCCCAAAGACAAGGCTGGCCCCCTCGCGCGCTACGTGGCCACAATCCAGAGCCAGCGCGGCGACTACAACGGACGGGTGCTGTCCATCCGGCAGGAGGACCTGCGGTCACTCGCGGTCATCTACGACAAATCACCGATTGACCTCACCGAAGAGCTGATCGGCTGGGGCGTCCTGGACTCCGAGGCACGAGGCGCAGTCGAGGCCTTCTGACCCAGGTTGGCCCCCTTGGGCGGCCTGCCGGCCATTGGCTGGCAGGCCGCTGGCGTCCTCCGGCTCGCGTACACCCCGCGGCCTGGCGGGACGCTGGCGAGAACCAGACGGTGTCTAGCCAGCCGGGCGGAGGGGCAGGGCCGGCTGGCCCGGCAGCCCCAGCGCTTCCTCGGCCAGGTTCAGGAACGTTTCAGCGTCCCTGAGCAGATCATCTGCTTCCCGGGCGGACACCGCCCGGAGCAGACCCGCTTCCGCAGCGGCCCGCTTGCCCGCTCCCGCGGCAAAGAATGCCGCCCACTCCGACAGCGCGGGCTCCACCCGGGGCAGCAACTCCCAGACGCTGTGCGGGGCTTTTCGCCGGGGGCTCTGCCCCGGGCCCATCTTCACCGCCACGATCGCGGCCGCGGCCCGCAGCGCGGCGAGGTGTGCTCCCACGTACCGAGTGCCCGGGCTGGCTTCGCCCGAGGCATCAGCCAGTCCACGGCGGGCCGATTCAATGAGATTCAGCGCCGCAGGCGCTATACGGCAGCGTGGCTGGCCTGGTCGTACTGACATGACCGTACTCATGGCCTTCCTTCCGTCGCGGAGCCAGGATCAGGCGGGTGCTTGGCCGCACGCCGCCCGACCCCGGCCCGGCCGCCCAGGATGAGGGGGGACGTCCCGGCGGTCCCGCTAGTTATTCGAACATAGGTTCGCTTCGTTGTCCAGCTGGTTGTATCTGAGTTCGAAGGTAGCGAGCGGGTCCGACAAAACGCCCTGCCGGGCGGCGTCCGGCCGGGTGCGGCGCACGGCCGGGGCGCCGCGCTCGCGTACGCTTGCCCGGGTGCGGGCTGGCCCAGAGCTGCTGGAATTTGGCAAAGCACGCTTTCTTGCCGAACTTGGCGTCCTGACCAACGTCTATGCGGCCGCCATGCGGCCCCCGCAGCAGCAGTTGCCAGGGCGCCAGGCGATCATGGAACGGCACGCGGGATTCCCCTCGTTCCGGTGCGTGGTGATGACCCTTCCGGATGATCCCGGGAACACGCCCGCCGGACTGCAGACCCAGTCGGGCCGCGGCCGGCTCACGATCGCCGGATTCGCCTACGGCTTCCACGGCACCAACGGCCAGTGGTGGCACGACCTGGTACGCAGCGCGCTGGCCTCGGCGGGCGGCCGTGACCTCGCTCAGGCCTGGCTGGCCGACTCGTTCGAAGTGGCTGAGGTGCACGTTCATCCCGCCTACCAGGGGCGGGGGGTCGGCCGGACCATGGTGCCGGCGCTGGTCCATTCCCGGCTGGAACGCACGGCGCTGCTGTCCACCCAGGACACCAACAGCCGGGCCCGTCGTCTTTACCGGGGACTGGGCTTCAAGGACCTGGTGACCGGATACCGGTTCCCCGGAACCGACCCGCCGTACGCGCTGATGGGCGCGATGCTGCCGCTGCAGGTGAGCCGGCCGGCCGCGCCGGATGGCTGACGTCGGGGGCCGCCCGCCGGCCGCTGATCCCGGGACCGCCGGCTGCTCACCCCGGGGATCGCCAGGTCAGCCTTCCGCGGCCAGCCGGACCTGGGCCGGATGCGCACTGCCGCCGGCCGCGCGCCCGGCCAGCCCGAGGCGCTCGTAGATCTCCACGGTCGCGCGGGAGCCGTTGAGCGTGTAAAAGTGCAGCCCGGGGGTGCCCTCGGCCAGCAAGCGCTCGCACATGACCGCGGCGTACTGGACGCCGATCTCCCGCATCGCGCCGGCGTCGCCGTCGGCCGCCCGTACCTGGTCCCCTAGCACGCCCGGGAACCGGGCGCCGGACAGCACGACGATCCGCTCCAGCGTGCGCACGCTGGTGATCGGCATGATCCCGGGAATGATCGGCACCTCGCAGCCGGCCGCCGCTACCCGGTCCCGCAGCCGCAGGTAATCCTCCACGTAGAAAAACATCTGGGTGATCGCGAAATCGGCGCCCGCCCGGCACTTGCGCACGAAGTAGTCGGTGTCGGAGCCGAGGTCGGGAGAGCGTGGGTGCCCTTCGGGGAACGCACCCACGCCGACGCAGAAATCACCCGAGGCCCGGACCAGCCGGACCAGGTCCTCCGCGTACTCCACGCCCTGCGGGTGCCTGACCCACTCGGCGTTGGGGTCGCCCGCGGGGTCCCCGCGCAGCACCAGCACGTTGCGCACGCCGACCGCCGCGTACGAGCCGATCACGCGGCGCAGTTCGGCCACGGAGTGGTCGACCGCCGTGAAGTGCCCCACCGGGATGAGCGTCGTTTCCGCGGCGATCCGCCCGGTCACCCGGACGGTCCGGTCCCTGGTCGAACCGCCCGCCCCGTAGGTGACCGAGACAAACGTGGGACGCAGCGGCTCCAGTTCCCGGATCGCCCGCCACAGCCGCCGCTCGGCGTCCTCGGTCTTGGGCGGCATGAACTCGAACGAGTACGACTCACCGCCCGCGGCCAGCAGGTCACGGATGGCTGGCGCACGATGCAGGACCCCGTATGGCATGGGCCCAGGCTAGTCGGCCGGGGGCCGGCCCGTCGCGGCGCGACCGGCGGTGGCCCCACGGGGCCCGCCGGCCGCCCGGTCCCCGGCCCTCAGAACGCGAGAGCCTGGGCCCGCCGGTTCACCTCGGTGCGGCGATTCTCGATCATCGCCTGGATCGGCGTCCCGGGCAGCGAGTCGTCGGCCGTGAACAGCCAGCGCAGCGCCTCCGGGTCCTCGAACCCGCAGTCGTACAGCACGGTGAGCGTGCCGTGCAGTCCCTTGATGATGGTGCCGCCATCGAAGAAGGCGGCGGGGACCGCGGTCGTGCCGTCCGGCCGCTGGACAGCCAGCAGCTTGCGGTCACGGAACAGCTGCTTGAGCCGGCCCGGTGGGATGCCAAGCCGGTCAGCGGCTTCAGGGAGTGTGAGCCAGTCGCCGACGAGCGCGTCGGCCGGGGGGTCAATCTGTGCCACGTTTCCGAATTTCCCACGCTGCGGCCCGGGTCAAACCCGGACACGCCAGTCTCGTCGTTCTCTTCCAGGATTGGGGACGCCGGTGATCACGTCATAGCGGTATCCCGCAGCGGTACATCGGGGTCGGCCAGCCGGGTGGTATCCACGGCCTGGCCCGCGGCCATGAGCCTGCGTCCCTGCAGGATATCCCGGGGCCGGCCCACCGTGAGGACGGCGACCAGCCGGCCAGCGCCCGCCTGCCCAGGACCCGCCGGCCCGGCCACCCAGCACGCCGCCCAGCGCTCCTCAGCCGGATCACCGCGCCAGACCATCTGGTCCTCGCGCTCATGGTGGCCCACGTACTGGACCATCCGGCCGAATTGCTCCGACCAGAAGTAGGGCACCGGGTCGTAGTCCTGCTCGGCGCCGAGCGCATTGGCCGCGGCCACCGTCGGTGAGTGCAACGCGGTATCCCAGTGCTCCACCCGCAGCCGCCGGCCGTAGCGGCCGGACCAGAACGCAGCGCAGTCACCGGCCGCGTACACCCCGGGCAGGGAGGCCTGCAGGCGGCTGTCGACGACGATCCCGTTGCCCAGGTCCACCCCGGATCCGTCCAGCCATCCCGTGCAGGGGCGGACCCCCACCGCGGTCACGATCAGGTCAGCGTCCAGCCACCCGCCGCCGGGCAGGGCCAGGCCGCCTTCCTGGACCGATTCCACCGGCTGGCCGAGCCGCAGGTCCACGCCGGCCTCCGCGTACCAGGGCACCATCGTCGCCCCCGCTACCTCGCCCAGGGCCACGGCCGTGGGGGTCGCGGCCGCCTCCAGGACGGTGACGTCGCATCCGTGGGCCACGGCGGCGGTGGCGAGTTCGGCCCCGATCCAGCCGGCCCCCACGATGGCCAGCCGGGTTCCCCGCTGCAGCCGGGCCCGGATGTCCAGGGCATCGTCCAGGGTGCGCAGGACACGCTGGCGGCCGGGACCGGGCAGCCGCACCGGCGCGGCCCCCGTCGCCACGATCAGGCGGTCGAAGCGGTATTCGCTGCGCTCGGTGCGGACGGCCTGCCCGGTCAGGCCGGTGGCGGCCTCATCCAGTCGCAGGTCGAGCTGGAGGGCGGCCGCGTCGGTGTCCAGCGAGGTCGAGTCAAGCTCGCCCATCATCAGCTTCTTGGACAGCGGCGGCCGGTCGTAGGGTGGATGGGGCTCCGCGCCCAGCATGGTGATCTGCCCGGCGTACTCCCGGGCCCGGAGCTCAGCTGCGGCGCGCGAGCCGGCCAGCCCGCCGCCGACGATCACTACCCGGTCGATCTGCACGAGCACCTAGGCTAGAGGTGCGCGGCCCCGATCTGTCCCAGAAGGGGTGACCGGGCGGCCCCGGAGCCCAGGTTTCGGACTGGTGCGAGCCGGTTTCCGCCCGGGCCGTATCAGGGTCACTGCCATCCCGGGCCAAGTAGTGATCACAGCCTGGCCGGAGGAACCCGCAGCTAAGCGGGATACCCACGTTAACCTTGTTACTCCCGGTCACCGCGCGACACCGTACAGGTGTTCCCAGCGCCCGCAGGGATAGGCGGCCATACAATCGAGCCGATGGACACGACGCTCGCGCGCCCACCCGTCGGCCGGCTCCTGGATGGCCGGTACCGGGTTGAGTCCCTTATTGCCACGGGCGGGATGGCCACGGTCTATCTGGGCACCGATACCCGGCTGGACCGCACCGTGGCGCTCAAGATCATGCATGCGGAACTGGCCAACGACGAGGATTTCGTCCGCCGCTTCGTCGGCGAGGCCCGCTCGGTGGCCCGGCTTTCTCATCCCAACGTGGTTGGCGTGTACGACCAGGGCGCCGACGGGCGCACGCTCTACCTGGCCATGGAGTATGTACCCGGCCGCACGCTGCGCGACCTGCTGAACGAGCGGGGCAGCCTCAGCCCCCGCGAGGCCCTGGACATCATGGAGGGCGTGCTGGGCGGCCTCGGCGCTGCGCACGCCGCCGGGCTGGCCCACCGGGATGTCAAACCGGAGAACGTCCTGCTGACCGCGGGACACGACGTCAAGGTCGCGGACTTCGGCCTGGCCCGGATGCTCGCGGGCACCAGCCATACCAAGACCGGCATGCTGATCGGCACGGCCGCCTACCTGGCGCCGGAGCAGGTATCCCAGGGTGTTGCGGACGCACGGACGGATATCTACGCCGCGGGCATCATGCTGTTCGAGATGCTCACCGGCCAGCAGCCGCACACCGCGGATACGCCGCTGGCGGTGGCCTACAAGCACGTCAACGAGGCTGTGCCAGTGCCCTCGCAGCTGGTGAACGGCATCCCGCCCGCCCTGGATGACCTGGTCCTCCGGGCTACCAGCCGGAACCCTGACCTCCGCCCCGGGGACGGCGGGCAGTTCATGCGCAGCCTCAACGAGGTTCGCCTGAGCCTCCCGCCCGCTCACCGGAGCCAGGGCTACCAAGACCCCGTCTACGATGCCGCCGGTTATGGGCCGGCTGCCTACGGGACCCCCGGCGCCCCCGCCAGTTACCAGCCGGCCAGTTACCAGCCGGCCAGTTACCAGCCGGCCGGCTACCAGCCAGATGGCTGGCCGGCGCAGCCCCCGCCGTCGCAATACGCAGACGACCTGAGTTCCGGCCTGCGTGCCCCCGCGGATCCCGCAGTCGCGATCGGCGGCCCGGCTGCCACCGCCCCGACCGGAGTGGGTGCGGCCTTCCCGACCTCCAGCTCATCGGGCGCGGGCGCGTCCACTGCCGCGTTCTCCGCCACCGGATTCGCTAGGCCGCCGGGCGACGGGAACCCTAGCCTGACCCGCCGGGCCGACGCGGACGCCTTCGGCGCCGCGAACCACACTCTGGTGGTGGCGCCGGGCATCGCCACGGACCACGGCCGGGGCCGGGGCGGGCATGGCGGCCCCCGCGAGCCCGGCCTGCAGCGCTGGCTGTTCAGCCGCCGGCTCTACTACGTGCTGGGCGGCCTGGTCGCGATCCTCCTGATCGGCCTGCTCATCTGGTGGCAGGCGGCGGGCAGGTACACCACGGTGCCCTCGGTGGGTGGCCTGGCCGCGAGCACCGCCCGGCTGGAAGTCCGCAACCAGGGCCTGACCGCGAAGATGGCTAAGCCCCAGTTCAGTGCCCGGGTGGCCAAGGGCAAGATCGTCGCTACCGAGCCCGCGATCGGCTCCCGGGTGAGCAAGGGCGGCACCGTGCTGCTCATCGCTTCCGCGGGACCGCACATGCTCTCGGTCCCCCAGGTGACCGGGAGCACGCTGGCCACGGCGCAGGCCGCCCTGCGCCACGCGGGCCTGATCCCCGGCAAGGTGGTCGACGAGACGTCCACCACCATCCAGAGCGGGATCGTGATCAGCACCACGCCAGCGTCAGGCGTGTCGTGGCCAGAGAACCGGCCCGTCTCGCTGGTGGTCAGCAGTGGCCAGCCCGTGCCCAACTTCGTGGGCCAGCAGAAGGCGGTGGCCGAGCAGTGGGCGCAGGCCAACGGCGTCAACCTGAACGAGGTCGCGGACGCGAAGAGTGATCAGCCCGCAGGGACGATCACCCAGCAGTCGGTCCCGCCGGGCAGTTCCTTCACCGCCCATGAAGTCATCACCATTGACTATTCCGATGGGCCGCAGATGGTCAATGTGCCCAACGTGGACGGCCAGCAGGTCTCCCAGGCCACCCAGGCTCTGGCCCAGGCGGGATTCCAGGTCAAGGTGGACCAGGTCGGGCCGCTGAACACGGTGTTCAACTACAGCCCCAGCGGCCAGGCCCCGCAGGGCAGCACGATCACTGTCTACGTAGGTCTGCCGCACCTCTGAGCCGGTGGCGCCGGGCCACCCGGCGTGTCTCTGAGCCGGTGGCGCCTGGCCCCCCGGCGTACCGCTGAGCCACGGTGGCGCCGGGCCACCTGATCACAGCGCACTGCGGCCCACCGGGGCCGCCCGGCTGCGCACTCCGCCCCCACTCAACCCAGTTTTGCGTCACCATTGCCCTGGGTTGATCTTTTTATTGTTTTTCATGGTCAGAAACCTGACCGTGGTGGGTATGAGCCTAATTAGCGCTGCTTCGCTCCGGGCAAATGTCGTCAATACACTAATATGACCGCGCCCCCCCGCGATTGCGCCCGCTTCTGAGTGAAGGGGCCTGACCGAAGAAGGCTCTGCTGAGAATCCGCCGAGCGATGGCCGCGGCCGTGCGGGGGCAGTGTCCGCCGATCTGGACCGGCTCGTGGTGCGTTGCGATACTGTGGCCGCCTGTTCATCACTCGTGCAGGAAGTGGCCAGCAGTGGACGGAACCAAGGTGACGCCGGCCGCGGACGGGTCGTCGAGCCGCGACCCCGCCGGGCCTCCCGGGCCAGCCGTCCGCCGCGGCTGGCCCTCCTCCGTCGCCCTGGTCATCACGGGCTTCACCGTGATCGGGCTGGGGTTGCGCCTCTTCCTGCTGAGCCGCCCCGGATACCTGCTCGGCGTCACGCAGTATGACGATGGGCCGTACTTCGGAAGCGCCCTGCGCCTGGTCCACGGCGCGCTGCCGTACCGCGACTTCATCATCGTGCAGCCGCCGGGCATCACCCTGCTGATGAGCCCGGCCGCGCTGCTGGCTCAGGTCACCAGCACGGCCTGGGGCATGGCGGCCGGACGCATCCTGACCGTGGCGGCGAGTTCCGCGGGGATCGTGCTGGTCGGCCTGCTGGTCCGGCATCGCGGCCCGCTCGCCGCGGCCCTGGCCTGCGGTGTGCTGGCCATTTTCCCGGGCAGCCTGGTCGCGGCGCACACAGTGCTGCTCGAGCCCTGGCTGACCCTGTTCTGCCTGGTCGGCGCCGTGACCGTGCTGGACCGTGACCAGCTGGCCCGCAGCGGCCGCCGGCTGCTGTGGGGCGGGGTGGCGTTCGGTTTCGCAGGTGCGGTTGAGGTATGGGCCATTATCCCGGTCGTCGTGGTCGCGGTGTTGCTGGCCCGGGAGATCCGCCGGGCCGCGCTCTTCGTGGCCGGGGTGGCGATTGGCTTCTGCGTCCCCGTCATCCCGTTCGCCGCGGCCGCCCCGCGCCGGTTCTACAACAGCTTCTTCGCGGCCCAGGTGTTCCGGGTCGTGCCCACCCGGACCCCGGTGAACAAGCGGCTGCGGCTGATGAGCGGGATCGGCCAGCTGCTGCACCTGGGCGACACCGGGACGCTCATCGCCGCGCTGATCATCGTGGTCTTCGTGGTGGCGGCGTTCATCGCGGCCTGGCGGCTCAGCGGCCAGCCGCTGACCAGCCTGGACTGGTTCGCGGTCGCGACCTGCACGCTGGTGATTGTGGCGTTCTTCTGGTACGCCCAGTTCTTTCTGCACTTCCCCGCGTTCCTGGCGCCGTTCCTGGGCCTGTCCATCGGCCTGGCCGCCGGGCGGCTGGCCGGCGCTCTGCAAGCCGGCGACATCGAGGCACCCGCGAGCCAGCGGAGCCCGGGTTCCTGGGTGCAGTGGGCCGTGGTGGGCCTGGCCGCCGTCGGCGTCGTGATCCTGGCCGTGCAGCAGGGTCAGTCGGACCTGAACGTCACGCCGCGGGTCAGCCCGGCCGCGCTGCGGGCCGTGCAGCGCATCGTGCCTCACGGCGCGTGTGTCCTCAGCGACCAGGCGTCCTTCCTCATCGCCGCGGACCGTTTCTACTCCAGCGTGCCTGGCTGCACGGACATGGTCAACGCGATCGGCACGGACTACGCGCTGGGCCACGGCCGGGATGCCGCCACCGGGGCGGCCCGCTTCCCGGCGGTCAACAGCACCTGGCAGAACGCGTTCCGGCACGCGCAGTACGTGTGGCTGTCCCTGCGGTTCAACACGCGGCGCATTGCCTGGACACCGGCCCTCCACTCCTACTTCTGGAACCACTTCACCCGGGTGTACAAGGACGGCAAGAGCGACGCCCTGTACGCCCGGACGACCCGTGCCTGAACTCCTCCCCCAGCAGCCCGGCCTGGGGCCCGGGCTGCCGAGGGTGGGGGCGCACGTCCCCGTGGGCGGCGGCTTGGCGGCCGGGCTCCGCTACGCCGCGGATGTCGGCGCCGAGGCCATCCAGGTGTTCGTGTCCAACCCGCGCTCCTGGGCCCTGCCCGCCGCTGACCTGGCGCAGCAGGCCCGGGAGGCGGACGCGATCCGCGACCGGCTGGCCGAGGCGGCCCTGCCGGTGTTCGTGCATACGCCGTACCTGATCAACGTGGGATCGCCAGATCCGGTGATCCGGGACCGGTCGGTGGCCTCGATCCGCCACTCGCTGCACCGCGGCGCGGCGATCGGGGCTCGCAGCGTCGTGGTGCATACCGGCTCGGCGGCCGGTGGCGATCGGGAGAAGGCCATGCTCCACGCGCGGGACTGCCTGCTGCCGGTGCTGGACTCGATCCCGGCCGAGGGCCCGGACCTGCTGCTCGAACCGATGGCCGGGCAGGGCCAGTTGCTCTGCACCTGCCCGGCGGACCTGGGATCGTACCTGGAGATGCTCGATTGGCATCCGCGGGCGGGGGTGTGCCTGGACACCTGTCATGCGTTCTCGGCCGGGGCCAACCTCACTGCCCCGGGCGGCGCTGCCGCGGCCATGGACGAGCTGGCCGCGGTCCTGGGCGGAGCTGGACGGCTGCGGCTGGTGCACGCCAACGACTCCAAGGATCCGTGCGGGTCACGCCGGGACCGGCACGAGAACATCGGCGCAGGTCAGATCGGCGAGCGGCCCTTCGCGGCCTTGCTCCGCCACCCGGCCTCCGCCGGTGTGCCGTTCGTGATCGAGACCCCGGGGCCGAAGGCGGCCCACGCCGCCGACGTGGCCACGCTCCAGCGCCTGCGCGGCGGCTTCTAGCCGGGCTACTCCTGGTGGGAGAAGCGCTCCTCATGCCACGGGTCCGCGGAGTTGTGATAGCCGCGCTCCTCCCAGAAACCGCGCCGGTTCTCGGTAAGGTACTCGACGGCGCGGACCCACTTCACGCTCTTCCAGCCGTACAGGTGCGGCACGACCAGCCGGATCGGGTGGCCGTGTTCCGGGGTGAGCGGGACCCCCGCCACCGCGATGGCGAACAGCGTGGTGTCCGCCGCGAAATCGCCAATGCCAATGTTGGCGCTGTACCCGTACTCAGCCCACACCATCACGTGGGTGACCGCGTCCGCCGGGGGCGCCGCGGACAGCACCCCGGCCGCTGCGATGCCCTCCCAGGCGATCCGCGGGACGGTGCACTTGGTCACGCAGTGCAGGTCGGCGGTGACCGCGCAGCGTGGCAGCCGGGTGATCCCGGCCCAGTCCCAGCGATGCTGCAGGCCGGATTCGGTGGCGCCCATCACCGTGAAGTTCCAGGTGTCCGGCCGGAACCTGGGTACCGGGCCGTAGTGCTGGGCGGGCCAGTCCGGCCGTACCACCTGACCCGGCGGCAGCTCACGTTCGATCTGGACGCGGCCGCTGGCCGCCTGACCCATGCTTGCCCTCCTGGCTGATCCGCGGCTTCTACCATCGCACGCGGGTGTATCCCGGCCCCCGCCGCCCCCGCCACCATGGATGCGCTAAGCTGCCATCCATGCGTCAGCAGTTTTGGTTCTGGTATGGCTACCGGCCCGGCAATCGGACGGTCGCCCGCCAGACTCTGCGCTGACGCGAGCGATTTCCAGAAAGCCCCGGGCCCAGTAGGCCCGGGGTTTTTTGCGTGAAGACGCCCCGGCCCCGGCACCGGCACCACCCAGCAGCAACACCGAGAGAAGAGGACCCAATGGTTGTGGTCATGGCCCCGGAGGCTACGCAGGCGGACGTGGACGGGATCGTCGATGTGGTGCGCGATGCGGGCGGTGAGGCCTTCGTGACCCGGGGCGTCTCCCGCACCATTGTCGGCCTGGTCGGTGACGTGGATCAGTTCGGCTCGCTCAACCTGAGAAGCAGGCCGGGCGTCCTCGACGTTATCCGGATCTCGGTGCCTTACAAGCTGGTCAGCCGGGAGAACCACCCGCACCGCTCGGTCGTCGAGGTCGGCGGCGTACCGATCGGCCCGGACACGATGACCGTGATCGCGGGCCCGTGCGCGGTGGAGACCCCGGAGCAGACCCTGACCGCCGCCCAGATGGCCAAGGCCGCGGGCGCCTCGCTGCTGCGCGGTGGCGCGTTCAAGCCGCGGACCTCCCCGTACGCGTACCAGGGACTGGGCGAGGAAGGCCTGAAGATCCTCGCCGACGTGCGCGAGGAGACCGGCCTGCCGGTCGTCACCGAGGTCATCGACCCCCGCAGCGTGGACCTGGTCTCTTCCTACGCCGACATGCTGCAGGTCGGCACCAGGAACATGCACAATTTCGCGTTGCTCCAGGCGGTCGGCGAGGCTCGCAAGCCGGTCCTGCTCAAGCGCGGCTTCAGCGCCACCATCGAGGAGTGGCTGATGGCGGCGGAATACATCGCCCAGCGCGGCAACCTCGACATCGTGCTGTGCGAGCGGGGCATCCGCACGTTCGAGACCGCGACCCGGAACACGCTGGACATCAGCGCCGTCCCGGTGGCCCAGCGGCTGAGCCACCTTCCGGTCATCGTGGACCCGTCGCATTCCGGCGGGCGCCGTGACCTGGTGCTGCCGCTGACCCGGGCGGCCATCGCGGTCGGTGCGGACGGCATCATCGTGGACGTGCACCCGGAGCCGAAGCTGGCGATGTGCGACGGCGACCAGGCTCTGCTCGACGCCGACCTCCGCGAGCTGGCCAGCGTGGCCGCGCACCTGCCGCCGCTGATGGGCCGGACGCTGACCCCGCCGCGGGACGCCAGCCCGGCCGCTGGCCGCTTTACCGAACCCGCCCCGGCCGGCTAGGAACCGTCGTTAACCGGCGCAGGGCACTGGCCCCGCGCCTGTCTTTCGTCGTCGGTCGTCGTCGTCGTCGTTGCGGATCCTGACGAAGTCAGGTGTGATCGGGCCGGTACTCCTGCGCGATCGTGGCCAGTTCCTCAGCGAGGTCACCCGCGTCCAGCCGGGCCTCGATCCGGCGCAGGTCCCCGATACGGGCCTGCGTTTCGACCTGGCGCGGGGTCAGCAGCGTGCAGCAGTCCTGATCGGGCAGTTCGGACAGGGCCAGGGTAGCGATCCGGCGCGCCTCGTCGATGATCTCGATCTTGTCGTGGCCGATCAGCGGCCGCAGGACCGGCAGCGACACGGCGTCGTCGAGTGCGGTGAGATTGGCCAGGGTCTGGCTGCTGACCTGGCCGAGCGAGTCACCGGTGACCAGCGCGGTGGCGCCGAGGCGGCGGGCCAGCACCTCCCCGGTCTTGAGCATCAGCCGTCGCTGCGCCACGATCTGGAGCCGGCTCGCACCCGAGGACGCCAGCCGCCGCTGGGCCCGGCCGAACGCGACTACGTACAGCCGCGAATCGCCCTGGAACCGATCCAGCTGGTACATCAGCCCGTACGCCTTGTACACCGATTCGGGGCCGGTCAGCGGCATCCCGGAGAAGTGCAGGAAGTCGCAGTGCAGCCCGCGGCGCATCATCCGGTACGCGGCGACCGGGGAGTCGATTCCGCCGGACATGAGCACCAGCGCGCGGCCGCTCATCCCGACCGGCAGCCCGCCCTGGCCTGGCGCGCCGTTGGTGTAGACGAACACCTCACGCTGGTCCACCTCGACGACGATGGTCAGGTCGGGATGGGACAGGTTGACCGGGTAGCCGTAGGCCCGCTGGACCCGGGCGCCGATCTCCCGGTTCAGGCCGGCCGAGGTCAGCGGGAAGCGCTTGTCGCGGCGGCGGGTCCGGACCGCGAACGACCCGGTCCGGCCGGCCGCCATCGCCACCGCGGCGTCGATGGCCGCGGCGGGGTCCTTGGCCACCCGGACGGCCCGGCAGACCCGGGCGATGCCCATCACCGAGCTGACCCGCTCGGCCACCCGGTCCATGGCCGCCTCCGCGGCCGCCCCGGGCGGGCCCGGGAGCCGGAGCACCATGACCCCGTTGCGGTGCCAGAGGCGTACGCCGAGGTCAAGTTCACCGACGGCCCGGCGGACGTTCCCCTGCAGGAGGCGCTCAAAGTGATGCCGGTTGCCGCCCTTGAGCACGATCTCCCCCACCTTGAGCACCACGCACGGCTCACCCGGTGTCTGAGTGGGGTGGGGGTGGTGAGGCGGAGGCGTGGTGGCTGGCTCATGGGAGGCCGGAGCGCCGGCGGCGGCCGCAGCTGCATGACCAGCCAGGGGGGTGGCAGCCATTCCCCCAGTCTGCCAGCTACTGGCCCACCGGCGGTCCGCCGTTTCCGGCGATAATTCGCGCTAGCCGCTTATCTGACGCCAGCAGACGTACAGTTCGATACGCCGAGCAGATCTGGGGTGAATACTGGGCAGCCATCCGGCCGGTCGGGCTCACCAGGGCTGTCGAGCAGCATGCGGGCCGGCTGACCCGGTCACACGCCTTGCGCGGCGCAGATGCCGTTCACCTCACCAGCGCTCTCGCCATCGGCGACTACGACCTGGTCATGGCGGTCTGGGATCGCCGCCTGCACCGGGGAGCCCGGTCAGCCGGCCTCCGGGTAGCCCCGTCCGCCCTCGACCCTTAAATGGTGACTCCGCCCCTCTGACCGCTGGGCTGACATCTGACGTGGCTGGTTGCGGGAGGTACCGTGCGGGGATGACGGTCAAACTCGTAGTCCTCTACACCCAGCCCGATGAGCCGGCCGCGTTCGAGGAGCATTATCTCGGCGTGCACATGCCGCTGGTGGCCGCCCTGCCTGGCTTGCAGCGGGCCGAGGCCGGCCAGCTCACCGCGGCCCTCGACGGCGGCGGCCAGACCTTCTACCGGCTCACCGAGCTGTACTTCGCCGACCAGGGGGCGATGAACGCCGCGCTTGGCTCCCCCGAAGGCCAGGCCACCGCAGCGGACTTCCAGAAGATCGCGCCGACCGGGTCGCGGATGTTCGTCCAGCTGCTGGACGACTGACGGGACAGGGGCCGCGTTCCCGGCGCGCGTTCCGCCGCACGATTCCTGGCCCCCGGCTGTCGATCCGGGGCGGCGCCGTTCGACCTAATGGTGAGATCCAGTGACGCTGCGAACCAGGAGGACGTCATGCGCTACCTATTCCTGCTGTACGGGCCGGATGAGCCGCTGCCCGGCCCGGAGACGCCCGAGGGGCAGAAGATGATCAGCGAGTGGCGGACCGCTACCGAGGCGATGGCCAGGGCCGGGGTGCTGATCGACTGCGGCCCGCTGCAGCCGCCGGCCGCCGCCACCACCGTCCGGGTACGTGACGGCGACACGCTGCTCACCGACGGGCCGGCCGCCGAGATCAAGGAGCAGTTCGGCGGCTACACGCTGATCGAGTGCTCAGGCCTGGACGAGGCCCTGCGCTGGGCGGCGACCGTGCCGACCGCGTTCAACGGGTCGGTCGAGGTGCGGCCGGTAGTGCAGATCCCGGCCCGGGAGGTGCCGGGCTGAGCCAGACGCAGGAGGAGTTGTTCCGGGCCCACTGGTGGGCGGCGGTCGCGACCGTTGCCCGCCTGGTGGGTGACCTCGAAATCGCGGAGGACGCAGTCCAGGAGGCCTGCGCCGCGGCCCTCACCCAGTGGCGCGCGGGCGGCGTCCCGGAGCATCCGCGGGCCTGGCTCATCGGCGTGGCCCGGCACAAGGCCACTGACCGGCTGCGCCGGGAAAGCCGCCGCGCGGAGAAAGAAGCGGCGGCCATGCGGGACGCCGCGGTCCCGGACGAGCTGGGGTTGCTCGGCCACTCGCGGACGAGCTGGCGTCTACCGCGGACGACGAGCTGGGCCTCATCCTGGCCTGCTGCCACCCGGCCCTGGACCCCGCGGTCCGGGTGCCGCTGACCCTGCGCTCGGTGTGCGGGCTGCCCACCGCGGAGATCGCCGCCGCGTTCCTGGTCCCGGAGCCGACCATGGCCCAGCGGCTGGTCCGGGCGAAACGCAAGATCCGCCAGGCAGGCATCTCGCTGGCCCTCCCTCCGGCCGCGGAGCGGGCCGGGCGGCTCGGCGGCGTGCTCCGTGTGGTTTACCTGGTGTTCACCGCGGGCCACAAACCCTCGGCGGGTGACGCCCTGGTCCGGGACGACCTGTGTGACCAGGCGATCAGGCTGGCCCGGGCGCTGGCCGCGCTGGTCCCCGGCGAGGCCGAGGTGACCGGCCTCCTGTCGTTGCTGCTCCTGACGGACGCGCGCCGCGGGGCACGGGTCAGCCCGGCCGGAGACCTGGTGCTGCTGGCCGATCAGGATCGCTCCCGCTGGGACCGGGCGAAGATCGCCGAGGGCGAGGCCCTGCTGACCCAGGCCCTGCGCGCCCGCCGGCCCGGGCCCTACCAGCTGCAGGCCGCGATCGCCGGGTGCCATAGCGGTGCCCGCTCCGCCGCGGACACCGACTGGCCGCAGATCGCCGCGCTGTACGGCGAACTGCTCCGCCACGAGCCGACGCCGGTGGTGGCCGCGAACCGGGCGGCCGCGGTGGCCATGGCGCAGGGCCCGGCGGCCGGGCTGGACCTGCTCGACGAGGCAGCCGCGGACCGGCGGCTGGCCCGGTGGCCGCAGCTGCACATCGCCCGCGCCGAGCTGCTCGGCCGCCTGGGCCGCCGCGCTGAGGCCGCCCAGGCATACCAGGCGGCGCTGGAACTGGCCCCCGCGGCGCCCGAACGCGACTTCATCGGCCGCCGCATCCGCGAGCTGGCAGGCTGAGGCCTTTGACAGAATCCGCAACGACAACCACTGTCCACGTCATCACGGAGACCGAGGCATGAGCACCATCACGGTCCGGCCCGCCACCCCGGCTGATTTCCCGGCCATCGCGAAGGTGGCCGTGGCCACCGGCCAGGACGAGGAGTGGGCCGGAGCGGACCCGGCCTACCTGGCGTACCTGCTGGAGCACGGCACGCTGCTGGTCGCCGGGCGGGACGGCGCCATCACGGGCTTCGGCGCCACCCGGCTGATCGGCGACGGCCCGGCCGCGGTCAGCATGCTGTGTGACCTGTTCGTCCACCCGGGAACGCACGGGCGGGGATGCGGCCGGGCGATCCTGCGCCAGTTGTGGCCAGATGGGGCGCTGCCGCGCCGGATGACGTTCAGCAGCCAGCATGCGCACGCGCTGCCGCTCTACACCCGGTTCGGCCTGGACGCGTGGTGGCCGCTGTTGTACCTGACCGGGGAGGTGGCCACGGTGCGGGCTCCAGACGGCTGGACGGTGACACCGGTCCCCGTGACCGGCGAGGTGGCGGCGGAGGTGGCCGAGGCGGCGGCGGAGGCGGAGGTGGCCGAGGTGGCCGCGGCCGAGCAGCGCTGGACCGGGGTGGACCGCCGCGCCGACCACCGGGCCTGGGCGGCCCGGCCGCACGGGCAGCCGGTGCGGGCCTGCTACCGCGGTGAGCTGGCCGCGGCGGGCACGGCCGGCGGGCACGGGGCGGAGTATGGCCTGGTCCACCTCGCGATCGCACCGGACGTCCCGGCCGGGGACGCGGTACTGGCCGTACTGGCCAGCCTGAAGGCCCCGCACGGCCAGGCCCGGGTCTGCCTGCCCGGGCCGCATCCCGCGGTGCGCCCGCTGTTCGCGGCCGGGTGGCGCCACGAGGATTCCGACGTGTTCATGGCGTCCGACCCGGGTCTGCTCGACCCGCGGCGGGCGGTGCCCAACCCCGGAGGCGCCTGACCCGGCGAATCCCGACTTTTCCGGGTGATTCAGTCGACTCCCGCCGACCTGCCGGGATGGCCCGACTGATGCCATGATGCTCTGTGTGGATAAGAAGATGCTCCACGAATCACCGCCGGACCACGAGCTCGGGCAGCTCCAGGGGGCGGCCGGGAACGGGAGCAGCGGCGGCCGGGAACACTCCCGCGACGCCCCGGCCGGGGCGGTACCGGCTGAGGACCAGGTGCGCCGCGACGTGCTGGCCCGGGTGGTCCGGATCAGCGGGGCCCTGAACCAGCGCCTGGCTTTGTGACGAGCCCCATGACTGGTTCCGTGTCCGATCCTGTCACCGAGTTCCTCACCGTCGACGACGCGCTGGAGGTGGCCCTCCTGGTCACGGGCGAGCCGGCCCGGGTCCGTGACTTCGCCGACCTGCGCGCGGCGCTGGCCCGCCCGCAGCAGACCAGGGACGGCCGGGAGCTGTACCCGGGCATCTGGGACAAGGCGGCCGCGCTGATGGAATCGCTGGGCCACAGTTACGCGCTGGTGGACGGGAACAAGCGGCTCACCTGGAATGCGACATGGTTCTTTCTCGGCGTGAACGGCCACCCGCTGGCCGAGCCGCTGGATCAGGAAGCGGCGTTCCAGTTCATGTACGACCTGGTCAGGGGCAGGCTGACGACCCCGGACATCGCGGCGGGCCTGCGGGAGTTCGCTGCCTGAGCGAGCACGCTGCCTGAGGGCGACCGGCCCGAACCAGGCGGGCCTGGCTACTGGCGGGCCAGGTTGGGTGCGCCGGTACGCAGGACGAACTTCTGGATCTTCCCGGTCGCGGTCTTCGGCAGTTCGGTGACGAACGTCACCCCGCGCGGGGCCTTGAAGTGAGCCAGCCGCTCCCGGGCGAACGTGATGATCTCGTCTTCGGTCGCGGTCTGGCCATCCCGCAGCACGACGAAGGCCTGCGGGGTCTCCCCCCACCGCTCGTCCGGCAGCCCCACGATCGCGGCTTCCTGGACCGCCGGGTGGCGCAGCAGCGTCCCCTCCACCTCGACGGACGAGATGTTCTCGCCGCCGCTGATGATCACGTCCTTGATCCGGTCGCGGATCTCGACGTAGCCGTCCGGGTGCACCACGGCCGCGTCGCCGGTGTGGAACCAGCCGTCGCCCATGGCCCGCTCGGTGGCCTCCGGGTCGTGGTAGTACCCGGACATGACGACGTTCCCGCGGACCACGATCTCGCCCAGGGTCTGCCCGTCCGCCGGGACCTCCCGGCCGTCATCACCCTGCACCCGCAGCTCACCCGAGGTGAGCAGCTCGACCCCGGTCCGCGCCTTCTGCACAGCCCGGTCAGCCGGGGAGAGCTTCTCATGCTCGGGCAGCGGGGCGCAGATCGTGATGAACGGGGCCGTCTCGGTGAGGCCGTAGACCTGGGTGACCTCCCAGCCGAACTGTTCCTCCAGCCGCTCGATGGTCGCCGCGGCCGGCGGCGCGCCAGCCGTCACCACCTGGACACCGGGCGGTACCGCACCGCGCACCTCAGCCGAGGCGTTCGCCAGCGAGATCAGCACGGTCGGGGCCGCGCACAGGCTGCCGACCCGCTCCTGGCGGATGAGCTGGAACACCGCGCCCGGCTCGACCTTGCGCAGGCAGATATGCGTCGCCGCGGCGGCGGTGACGGTCCAGGTATAGGTCCAGCCGTTCGCGTGGAACATCGGCAGCGTCCACAGGTACCGCTCGCCGACCGGCAGCGGCAGGTGCAGCAGGGTCCCGATCGAGTTCATCGTCGCGTTGCGGTGGGTGATCATCACGCCTTTGGGCCGCGCCGTGGTCCCGCTGGTGTAGTTGATCGTGAGGAGGTCCCGCTCGTCCACGTCCGCGCGGGTGAAGTCGGGGCTCGCGGCGGCGATGGCCGCCTCGTAGTCGAGCCAGCCGTCCCGGGCGCCCTCGAACGCGACGAAGTGCCGGACCCCGGGGAGCCGGTCCCGGACCGAATCCACGGCGTCCAGGTAGTCCGCGTCGACGCAGACCACGCTGGCGCCGGAGTGGTTGATGATGTAGACGAAGTCCCCGGGGGTCAGCCGGTAGTTGATCGGCACCAGCACGGCGCCGATCTGCGGCACCGCGTAGAACGCCTCCAGCTGGGCGTGGGTATTCGGCGCGATCGTCGCCACCCGGTCCCCGGGGGCCACGCCGAGCTGCTGCAGCGCGGAGGACCACCGGTCGCAGCGGTCGAAGAACTGCTCATAGGTCAGCCGCAGATCCCCGTCCACGACACCCTCACGGTGCCCGTGCAGCCGGCGGGTGCGGCGGGCGAACTCGAGCGGGCTGAGTGGGGTTTCCATGGCGCGCCTCCACAGTGAAGCGGGTCTGCGCCCGCGCAGCGTCAACACGAACGTTAGCCGGAGATCGCAGTTTCCACGAGGACGGGTCCGCGTAAAGGCCCCTTTCCCGTCACCGGGGTGCGTTATGCGCCGCCTGCGGCGCATAACGCACCCTGATCATGGTCGGGGACCCGCCCGGGGCGGTCAGGAGGCGAGAACGCCGGCCAGGATGCGGTTCTCACCACGCTGCCAGAGGGTGCCGATCTCCGCGAATCCCGCGGCGCGCAGGCCGTCCACGTGCGTGGCCAGTTGCACGGACTCCGACCCGTGGTGGTCTTCGCTCAGCCTGCGCTGCTCGCGCTCGGTCACCGGGGCAGCCAGCGCCGGATCCTCCTTGATCGCCTCCCACCAGCCCGTCCAGCTTTCCGGCAGGCCGTCCGGGAAGCGGCGCTGCTCCTCCCGCTCGATCAGCGCCTGCCCCAGCCGGGCCAGGGTGGGGACCGCCGCCGCGTCGTCCTTCAGGTGATCCCCGTCGAGGAGCAGGCCACCGGGCCGTAGCGCGGTGGCCAGCCGCGCGTACATGACGTGCAGGGCGTCGGGCCGCAGCCAGTGCAGCGCCGTGGTGCTGACCGCCGCGTCAGCGGGCCGGTCCAGGCCGAGCGCCCCGGTCCAGCCGTCCGAGCGCAGGTCCACGTCGGCGAACCGCAGCCCGTCCCGGTCCCCGTACGCGGCGCGGCCCAGCGCCAGCAGCACCGGGTCGGTGTCGATGGCGACGACGCGGGCCGCAGGCATCCGGTCCAGCAGCCGGACCGACAGCGACCCGGGCCCGCAGCCCAGGTCGAGGACGAGCGGGTCGCGGCGGCCGGCGGCCTCCTCGACCGCGTCGATCAGGGCGGTGAAGCGGTCCTCCCGGTCGGGCAGGTACCCCTGCTGCTGGATCTCCCACCGGGCGATCCAGCGCTGCGCGGTCTCGCGGTCCAGTACGTCCTGGTTCTGGTCGGGCACGCCCGCCTCCTCGTCACTGACGACTATGCTTTCGCCAGTCACAACGTAGGACGCGGGGTGTAACTGGTCAAGTGAATTTCAACAGTCACATGGACATCGTGGTGACGGTGGCGGTCAGCCTGGTCAACACGCTCACGCCGGGCGAGGAACGCGGCCATCCGTACCCGCCGCTGGACCAGGCCGCGCTGCCGGCGGCCGCCACCGCGGCGCTGCGCGCGGGCAGCCCGGGGACCCGGGACGTCACCCTGGCCGAGGCCACCGAACTGCGCCGCTTCGCCGTGGCGTTCCGGGTGGTGTTCAGCGCCGTGGCCTCGGGCGACGTGGACGCCGCGGCCCGGCAGGTCAACGAGCTGCTCGCGGCCACCGGTGCCCATCCCCGGCTGGACCGCCACGACGGTGAACCGTGGCACCTGCATTTCCAGGGGACCGTGGATGACCTGGCGATCGGCTGGGCGGCCGGCTGCGCGACCGGCCTGGCCGTGGTGCTGGGCAGCGAACTGCACGGCCGGATCGGGGTCTGTACCGCGCCGCGCTGCGACCGGGTCTACGTGGACACCTCCCGCAACGGGACCCGCCGGTTCTGCTCCACGACCTGCCAGAACCGGGTGAAGGCGGCGGCCTTCCGGGCCCGGCAGGCCACGGTCGGCTAACCCTGCCGCGGCCCCTCATCGCCCCGGCCGCCAGCACGAGCCGGGGATGACGCCGTGACAGCGCGCACCGCGGGCAGGGCCAGGACGACCGCGGAGCTCAGCGTGGACCAGGCGGCCCCGAACCCGAGCAGGGCCCGGGCCCCGACTGCGGCGGCGACCGGCCCGGCGGCGGCGAACGCGAGCGGGCCGAACGCGAACGCGGTGACGGTCTGGAAGGCGCTCACCCGGGCCAGCACGCCCGGGGGCAGCTGCTGCTGTTCCGCGGCCGCCGCGAACGTGCCGCCCAGGGCGGATCCGGCCCCGGCGACCAGCGCCCCGGCGGCGACCGCCACGACCGGGGCATCGAGCGCGAGCAGCGCGCAGGGCACCCCGTAGCCGAACGTCGCCGCCGTGGCGGCGATCATGGGGCGACGCGGGTGGCGGCCCAGCGCCGCCAGCGCGCCCAGCACCGACCCGCCGCCGTAACAGGCCATGATCGCGCCCCACGCCCCCGCCCCGCCGAGGTAGTCCCGGCTCAGCACCGGGCCGAGCAGCAGGTACGGTCCCCAGGTCAGCAGGTTGAACAGGGTGAACTGGACCGTCGTGATCACCAGCCACGGCCGCCCGCGGAACTCGGCCCAGCCGTCTCGCAGGTCCCCGAGGTAGGAATGCGCGGAGCGGGTCCGGGTGGCAGGCAGCCGGAGTGAGGCCAGGGCCAGCACGCTGACCGCGTAGGAGCCCGCGTCGAGCGCGATGACGGTGGCGGGCCCGGCCAGCGCGACCAGGATGCCGGCCAGGCTGGGGCCGGCCACTACCGCCGTGGACCGGGCCGCGCTGAGCAGCGCGTTCGCGTTGACCAGATCGCTGCGGGGAGCCAGTTCGACCGTGAGCCCGGCGAGCGCCGGGGTGAAGACCGCGTCGCCGGTCCCCCGGACCATCGCGAGCAGGATGAACACCCACAACGCCGGGTGCCCGGCCAGCACGGCCCCGGCCAGCGCGGCCTGCGCGGCGCAGCGGGCGGCGTCCGCGCCGAGCATGACCGGCCGCCGCCCGACCCGGTCGGCGAGGACCCCGCCGCCCAGCATGAACAGCACCTGCGGGACGATCCCGGCCGCAAGGACCACGCCGAGATCGGTGGCCGTGCCGCCGCCGTCCAGCACGGCGAAGGACACCGCCAGCGCGGACATCGAGGTACCCAGGAGCGAGGTGGCGTACCCGGCGAAGAAATGAGCGAAGTCGCGGTCACGGAGCACGCGCAGCCGCCGCCCGGGCGCGGCCCGGGCGCCCGGGCGCCGTCCCGGCCCGGCCGGGCCCTCCGGATCCGGGCCCCACCCCCCCGCCCGACTGCATTTACTGCGACAATTGAATGTCCCGCGCCCGGTGATTTACTGCGGTTGCTGAATGCCACGAGAGATCGCCTTCGCACCCTCCCTACCTTGCCATATTCCAATTATTAAGGCCAGGACGGTTGGCGTTATGGAGCGATATTGAATTGGCTTTTATGCAGGGGCAGCGGGAAGTTGCCGCAGTAAATGTGGTCGGCCGCGAGTGTTATTATTAACCATGTCCAGTCTGGCGCCGGTGGAGTATGCGGCCGCGGTGGAGCGGTTCCTCGGCCAGGCCGCCCTGGGGCCCGCGTCCCGCCGGGTGTACCGCATCTCGCTGGCTTCCTGGTCCTGGCCGCTGATCGGCCGGGCGGCACCCCGGGGTCCGGACCGTCGCGGCGCGGCGCCGCCGTTCGTCCCGCTGGCCCGGCTCGACGACCCGGGGACCGGGCCGGCCCTGGCCGCCGCGCTGCGCGAGCGGGCGGCCGGAACGGACGTGCGCACGGTGAACCGCGAGCTCTCCACGCTCCGCAGCGCCGTGGCCTGGTGGCAGGACCAGCGGTGGATCACCCGCGACCCGACCGCGGGCCTGCGCCATATGGCCGGTCCGCGGCCGCCGCAGCCGGTGCTCACCGGAGCCGAGCTGACCCGGCTGTTCCAGGTCGCACCGACCCTGCGTGAGCACGCGCTGTGGCGGGTGCTGCACGACAGCGCCGTTCCCGCCGATCAGGTGCTGCGCCTGAATGTCGGCTCCCTGGACCTGATCCGCCATCGCGGCCGCCGCGCCCCGTCCGGGCCGGACCAGTGGATCGAGTGGGGTGTGGCCAGCACCGAACTACTGCGCTGGCTGACCGCGGGCCGCCCGGAGGGACCGGTCTTCCTGACCAGCCGAAGGGCTCCGGCGGGGGCTCCCGCAACGGACGTATGCCCGCTCACCGGGCAGGCCCGGCTGTCCTACCGGCGCGCCGCCGAGGTATTCACTGAGGTCACCCGGCCGCTCGCCCCGGCCGGCGGCGGCTGGACCCTCAGCCAGCTCCGGCCGGCGGACCCCCGGCCCTAACCGCAGGCCCGTTCTTCCCCGGCCGGGACGATCGCACCGACTGGCCGGCCTGCGTCCGCTCACGATCACTGCCAATTGGTGTATCGCGCGCCTCCCACCGGTGCTCCATGATGGATCCGCGGGATGAACAGCCTGCTCGCGACGATCGTGCCCGGGCCCGTGCTGGCGACCGTGCTGCGCCGGGCGGACAGCCATCAGACACGTGATGTCGTGGACGATGTATGCCAGCGGCGGACACTGGAGCATTCTGGACCAGAGGCAGCCACGGCTCGCCGGGCGCCGGACCGGGCGGACGGCCCGGACCGGCCGTTGTCCTGGCGGATCCGACATCGTGGGAGGAAGCGGCGAATGCCGAAGTCATTTGATGCCGACGGGCCGCCCGGGCGGGGAATGCGGCTGCCCATTCGGTCGGCGGGACGGTCCGCGCCGCCATCGGGACCTCGCCGCACGGGGAGCCCCAGCCGTGACGAACCTTCAGGGAGGCACTGGTTGACCGTAGAAAGCGTGGTGTTGCTGCTGTTTGCCGTGGCCGCCGCGGCCACCGGGCAAGTCCTGCTCAAGAACGGCATGCGCAGCGCATCCGCCCGGTCGGCAGCTGGCCACGGGTCGCTGGCCGTCGCGGCCGCCACGTCGCCGTGGGTGCTGATCGGGCTCGCCGTCTTCGGCATCTCGGCGGTGGCCTGGCTGGCGGTGCTGTCCCGGGTGCCGCTGAGTGTGGCCTACCCCTTCAACGCGCTCGGCTATCTGGGCATCCTGACCGCGAGTATCGTCGTCCTGCACGAGCGGGCGAACGTGTGGACCTGGGCCGGGACGCTGCTGGTCGTGTCCGGGCTGATCGTCGTCGTGCTGGCCCGGCCGTAGCAGCCAGCGCCGGCCAGCCCTCGCCGGTCAGGTTCCCGGGGCCGGTTCCGGCCCGGGCACCCGCCGGGCTTGCACGTATATGGTGCCCCCCGAGCGGGCCGCCACTTCCGCGGCCGTTGCGGCCAGGGCCAGTGGAGCCGCGGCGGCGGCAGCGGCGAGGGTGTAGAGGCGCCGGGCCGGTGTCTGGGCCGTGCTGCGCGCCTCGCCGCGCCGGATGGTGTCGTAGAGATCGGGCTGTCCGGGGAGCTGGCCGACCAGGCCGTGCACCCATCCGAAGACAACCTGCCCGCCGCGCAGGTAGCTCACCCGCTCGACCCGCAAGCCCAGAGCCTCGACCTTGGACAGCAACGGCGGCGGGCTCAGGTGGACAAGGTGACGTGGCAGGTCGAGAGCGAACCAGCGGTCCCCGAAGGCCCGGGCCTGAAGGCTGGCGGCATTGGGTACGGCGACCACCAGCAACCCGCCTGGCACGAGCAGGCTTGCGGCATGGCTCAACGCCCTGGAAGGCCGGCGGAGGTGTTCGAGCGAATGCCAGAAGATGACCGCGGCCCAGGCCCCCGTCATCTCCTCGATCTCGGCGTTGCGAAGATGCGGCCCGGAGGCGTGTGGCTCCAGGCCGACGGCTTCGCGGCCGTGGCGCGCGAAGGCCTCGACGAGGGTGCCATCACCAGCTCCCACATCGAGCACGGGGCCTGGTGGCAATGTCCGGTGGAGGCGGTGGGCAAGCGACGCGCGGGTCCGGCGGAGCACGGCGTCTCCCAGGCTCGCGAACCGGCCGTCGGCGGGCCGGTACCAGTCGCCGTACGCCTCGTCCAGTTGCGTCTCGCTCGGCCACGGCGACGTCGTCGCCACGCCGCACCGGCCACACCAGACCCTCCCGGTGGCACGCTTATCAGCATCGCCGAACTGGCGACCGCACCACACGCACTGGGTCGCCGGGGGTGCCGGGGCGAGCGACCACGCCGTGGAGTCAGGCACCGCGCTACCCGGCGGCCTGTGAAGGCTCGCTGGCTTCGCTGGCTTCGCCGCCGGCCACGGCACCAGGGCGCGGCTGGGGTCGAGGTTGAGGTAGGCGTAGCGGCGGAGCCCCCACCGGTTGAGCCGGTACTGGGCAGTCGTGCGCAGTACACCGAGGCCGTAACGGATGCTGTTGATCAGGTCGATCGACGAAGAGTCGGCCGCGTAGCGCGTCGGGCAGGACAGCTCACCGATGCGGGCGCCCGCGGCGACGGCCTGGACAATGATCTGGTTGTCGAAGATGAAGTCGTCGGAGTTGCGCTCGAACGGGAGGGCGGCGAGCAGCGGGCGGCTGAAGGCGCGCAGGCCGGTGTGGTACTCCGACAGCTTCTGGGCGAGCACGATGTTCTCGGCCAGGGTGAGAGCCCGGTTAGCGATGAACTTGTGGCGGGGCATGCCTTCGGCTACGGCGTCCTGGGCGAGGATGCGCGAGCCGAGCACGAGGTCATACACGCCGTAGGCGATCATCGAGGCCATGGCCGGCACCAGAAGCGGGGTGTACTGGTAGTCCGGGTGCACCATGACGACGATGTCGGCTTCGAGTTCGAGCGCGCGCTGGTAGCAGGTCTTCTGGTTCCCCCCATAGCCCAGGTTGCGCTCATGGCGGATCGGCTCCAGACCGAGCCGGTGCGCCAGCGCGGTGGTCTGGTCCGTGCTGGCGTCGTCTACGAGCACTACCTCATCGACGATGTGGCGGTCGAGCTCGGCGACCGTCCGCGCCAAAGTGGTCTCCGCGTTGTAAGCGGGCAGGACTACGGCGATCCGGCGATTATTGAGCACAGCGGCACTATAGTGCCGAAAAATGTCGCATAGTGTCGCATCCGGATTCCGCGAGGGCCGCCTGGCGCGGAGCGAGGGGAGGGGTCGTGAGGGCCGTGTTCGCTCGGGCCGGGCACACCGGCGCCGGCCCCGACCAGCCCGGCCCGGCAGGCCAGCCGGCGCGTTCGCGATCTAGGTGGGTGGCCTGGCTGGAGGCGCTCGCGGTACTGCTGTCCCCGGCCGCCGCGGCGCTGGTGCTACGGCTCCGGCTGATGGCGCCGAGCGTCCTGCCCGACCCGGCCCTTCACACCATGTACATCATTCACCCGCAGGACGTGTTCACCCGCTACGCCGCCGCCCTGGGCCCCACGGCCCGGCTGCGCGAGGGTGCCCGGGTGGGTTTCCTGGTGCCGGCCCGGCTGGACTACCTGGCCTTCGGGCCCGTGCCCGGTTTCTTCGTCACCCGGTACCTGTTCGCGCTGATCGCGGTGGGCCCCGTCTACCTGCTGCTGCGCCGCCTCTATGGTCCTCCCGCCGGGGTGGTCGGCATCCTGGTGGTGCTTTCCTCGCCGGTGATCGTGACCGCGTGGGGTACCGACTACCCCGATTGCGCAGTTGTTTCTTACGTAGCCGGAGCCATAGCGTGCCTGGCGATGCCGTGCGCCTCCCGGTGGCGCCGCGCCTGGCTGGCCGCCGCCGGGGTGCTGCTGGTGCTGGCGGTGTGGTCGCACGGAGTCGCGGTGCTGCTGGCGGGAGCCACGCTGGCCGGGTACCTGGCCGTGCGGTTGGTGCGGGACCGGGCCAGGCTGGCCGGTGACTTGGCCCTGCTGGCCGCAGTCGCGGTGGCGGTCACCGGCCTGCTGGTGGTGGCCGCTGCGGTGCTGCTTGGCCACGCCAACTTCATCGGCCTCACCTGGCAGGCCCTCCGCTACCTGTCACAGCCCTCGCAGACCGCCCAGTGGCACTCGGCGAACTGGCGGTGGGCGCCGTACGTGGCCTACCTGCTCGTCCCTCCCGCGGTGCTGGGCGCTTTCGCGGTCGCGGTCGCCCGGCGCGGTCGCGGGGTGCCGACCCCGGTGCTGCTGGTCGGGGTGGTGCTGGCCGTGCAGATGCTCGTGTACTTCCTGCTCCAGTTCGTCGGTACCGTGCAGACCCTGGAACAGCACTATCTGTCTTCCACGCTGTGGGCGGGGGTCTGCCTGGCCTCAGCGATCACCATCGCCGAGCTGGCCCGGCCGCTGTCCGGCCGCCCGTTCGCCCGGTGGCTGCCCGTCGCGGTGCTGCTGGTTGTCCCGCTCGGCTACGAGGCCTATCCGCACGTGCGGTCATTCGGCTGGCTGCCATCCGGGGTCATCCTGGCGGCGGGCGTGATCGTCGCGGCGGTGGCAGCGTCCGCCGCGGCCAGGCTCCGTCACCCGCTGGCTGCCGCCACGGCGATCGGGCTGGCGCTGGCGGCATTCGCCGGCGCCGCCCTGGTGCTCACCGTCGCACCCATCCCGGCTTACCCGCGGCTGCCCGGTACCCATCCCGGGTCCGACCCGGCCCCGGCCTACTCCACCGCGCTGGGCGGGAGCGGGACGATCTACATTGATGGCTACCGGATCGCCACGGCGCTGCCGGCATTTGTCGGCCCGGCCGCCTACCGCGGCGAGCAGCTCCTCACCTGGCGGCTGACACCGGGCGCCTCTGAATACCTCTCGTACGCCGTAGGTATGTACCACGACGGGTACAACAAACTGCAGAGTTCCTCGCCGGACCTCACCCAGTCCGACCGCCAGAAGCTCACGAGCAGGCGGCCGGCCGAGCTGCTGCTGGTCGGCAAGTCGGCGGCGTCGTTCCCCACGGCCCTGCACCATCTGTCCGCCTTCCGGCCCGCCTTGATGCGCGCCGGGGAGCTGCGCGCCGGCCCCTTGGTCCTGCACGTCTGGCTCATCCGGCTCGGGGCCTACTACCATCCGCGAGCCCACGGCGGCTAGGGGTCTGCAGCCTTCCTCATCAAATGTCCCGGGAGACCAGGAAGTCAGCGCGCGCTGGCCAGGCGGGAGTCGTCGCGGCGCAGGCCGGGGGGCAGGTAGGCGGCGCCGGGGCCGCCGCCCCGGGCGGTGTCGGCGGGGTTGGAGATCGCGCAGCGCTGCAGCGACAGGCAGCCGCAGCCGATGCAGGAGTCCAGGCCATCGCGCAGCGCGGTGAGCGCCTCGATCTGCTCGTCCAGCCGGTGCCGCCAGCCCCGGGACAGCCGGGACCAGTCCGCCCGGGTGGGGGTGCGCCCCGCAGGCAGCGACGATAGCGCTTCCGCCACCTCGTTCAGGGTGAGCCCGACGTTGCGGGCCGCCCGGATAAAGGCCAGCCGGCGCAGTGTGCTGCGCTCGAAGCGGCGCTGGTTACCCGCGGTCCGGTCCGCGGCCAGCAGGCCTAGGCCCTCGTAGTAGCGGATGGCCGACTCGGCGAAGCCGCTGCGCCGGGCTATCTCGCCGACCGTGAGCAAGTCCGTGGTGCGCACCAGGCCCTCCCAGACATAAAGCTGGCTATAACTACAAGTATGCCCGCGCGACGCGGGAGCCAGGCCTAACCGGCGCAGTGGCCGGCCTGGGGGGCATAGATGATCACGGACCGGTTCTCGAACACCGGGCGGTACCGGGCCGGGTCGGCCTGGAAGCCCGCCAGGTCGGCCTGGGAGTCGTGGCCAGTCTTGCGGTAGATCACCACGAACCGGACGTCCTCACGGGCGATGGCCTGCTCCGCAGCGCAACTGGCCGGGTGCTCCAGGACCTCCTGCGAGTCGATCAGCGGCCTGACCCCGGCGGGAGGCAGGGATCGCGCCTTCGTAAACGACACGCCCGGGGAGTAGTACATGAGGCCTGTGTAGTCACCAAGAGCGAGTACGGCGCGCTCGGTGATCCCGTGATTCATGGGGGTAGAGACGATCGTGCCCCCCGAATTGTGATCCCGGAGCCAGGCGCCGGCCGCTACCACCGGCGCGCTCAGCAGACGGGCGGGGCTCGACTCGGTCCGGGCTTCCCTGACCGAGGGCACTGCGATGGCCAGCACGACCGGGACCGCCAGGGCCACCGAGAGCACCGCGACCGGGACCACCTTGCCCTGCCGCGACGTCTGCCAGGCCAGCCAAGCCGTTTTCAGCAGCACCCCAAGACCCAGGGCGGCGACCACCGAGAGCGCCGCGCCGAGGTCGCGCTCGAACCGTTGCGGGAAGCCGTCCGCGGCGGTCCGGCTTCCCGCGTACATCACCAGGCACCAGGCAATTACCGTGACTGTGGCGAGGACCGGCACTGGCCTGCGCTCATACCTCAGGGTCAGCACGAGCAGGGCCAGCCCGAACACGCCGAGCCAGATGATGGGCGCGGCCAGGGCGGAGAACAGGTGCAGCGGCACCGGGGCCGACTGGCTGCCGAGCACCTGGGACACCGCCGCCGACGAGGCGGAATGCCCGGCCACCGGCCAGCCGACGCCGTAGGTATACCAGCCGTAGCCGATGGCGAGTACCGCCAGCGCCGCCAGCCCGGCCAGCACCATGCGGGCCTCGGTGCGACGCCGCAGGTAGAGCAGGTACGGCACGGAGGTGACCGCGGCCAGGGCCAGGATCAGCGCCTCGTACAGGGTGGCCACCGAGTGGTAGAGGATCGGGGACGCGCCCAGCACCGCCGCCAGCGCAGCGGACCGCCGCGACGGCGACGCGTACAGGGTGAGCAGGGCGGCGACACCCATGGTAATCAGGAAGTAGGCGCTGGTCAGATCGGGGTAACGGCCGTCGGCGAGGCTGCCGTAGGCACCGTGCAGCACCAGCCCCGAGAGGGCCGCCGCGGCGATCCCGTACCCCCAGCCCCACAGCCGGGTGGCCAGCACGTACGCGGCCAGGGCCGTGAGCACCAGGAGAGCGGGGGCGATCACGGGGTACAGCACCAGCGGAGGCAGGCCGGACAGCCGGGAGAGCACGGCGCTCAGGGCCGGGAAGCCGGGCGGGTAGATCAGGTAGGACCGGTACGATCCGTGGCTGAGCATCTGCTGGGCCATCAGGACGTGCGAGAAGTGGTCGAGCCCGCGGATGGAGGGCCAGTCATAGCGGATCACGGGCTCGTAGGCGCGGACCGCGGTGGCGGCGAGCACGATCGCCAGGACCGGCCCGCGCAGGGCGGTCGCCGCCGGCCGGGGCTCCCGGGTGCGCCCGCGCGGCGCCTCCTGGTCGGGGACGTCGTCCGGGCTCTGGTCCGGGACCTGGGCCGGAGCCTGGTCCGGGACCTGGGCCGGAGCCTGGGCCTGGGCTGTTGCCTCATCCGGCACCCGGCGGGAGCGTCCGAAGACGGCCGCCAGCACCAGCAGCAGGAGGATCAGCACGTTCAGCCAGCCGGGCGCCTGACTCGAGTGCAGTACCGAGACCAGGGCGGCCACGAAGGCCACGGCCAGCAAGGCCAGCGCGCGCGGGTCCCGGATCGCGCGGGGGGCCCGCAGGATGGGCTCGGCCGTCCCGGAGGCGGCGCCCCTCCAGAGCAGGGCCAGGGCCCCGGAACCGAAGACGAGGACCACGGACGCGAGCGCGACCCACAGGCTGATCCCTGACCCGGCCAGGCGGGCCAGGACCAGCGCCACGACGGGGACAGTGGCCAGTGACAGTGCGCTGGAATAGCCGAGCCGCTCAGCCAGGCCTCCGGCTGGCCGCAGCAGGGTGGCCCAGAAGTAACCGGGCAGCACGACGGCGGCGATCGCGGCACAGAGCGCGCGGAGGAGGTCCAGGAGCATCAGGCACCCGCCAGGAGAACAGCAGCGCGGACGACAGCGTCCTGGCACGCCCCCGCCGCCACGTTCTGAAACCGAAGTGCCCGGAGTGTACCGAAGCAACGGGCCTGGCTGCTCTGGGATTTAGCTTTCCCGCGTGGCCTCGAACCGGGCAGGTCCATGGTGTCGTGGGTGTGCGCGGCCGGGGCAGGCGTGCGCCGCCGGCAGTCGTGCGCCGCCGGCAGTCGTGCGCCGCCGGGGCAGGCGTGCGCCGCCGGGGCGGCGTGCGCCGCCGGGAGGCGTCGCGGGCGAGGTCATCCCCGCGGGCTCTTGACTTAAAGTTGGCTTCAACTATCAGTATGGGCATGCACCCGGAAACCTCGGAGGAGCCATGCCTACTGCAGTGATCACCGGAGCATCCCAGGGCCTGGGCCGGGCTACCGCCCGCGCCCTGGCGGAGCGCGGCTGGTCCCTGATCGTGGACGCCCGCCACGCAGACGAACTCGCCGCCGCCGTCCGCGGACTCGCCGCCGTGACCGCCATCCCCGGAGACGTGACCGACCCCGGCCACCAGGCCGAGATCGCCGCGGCGATCACCCCGGCGGGGCGGCTCGACCTGCTCATCAACAACGCCAGCCGCCTCGGCCCCAGCCCGC
Organism: uncultured Actinomycetes bacterium; assembly: GCA_963770545.1. Taxonomy (GTDB): domain Bacteria; phylum Actinomycetota; class Actinomycetes; order Streptosporangiales; family Streptosporangiaceae; genus RYN-230. The sequence continues at coordinate 325,863 of CAVYQF010000002.1, forward strand.
AGCCAGTGCTGCGCCGCTACCCGCTGGCCGAGCTCGGCCAGGTCTACCAGACCAACGTGCTGGCACCGCTGGCCCTGATCCAGCTGCTGGCCGGCCCGCTCGCCGCGGCAGGCGGCACGGTGGTCAACGTCAGCTCGGACGCGGCTGCCGACGCCTACCCGGGCTGGGGCGGCTACGGCTCAGCCAAGGCCGCGCTCGACCAGCTCACCGCGGTCCTCGCCGCCGAGGAGCCCGCGCTGCGCTGCTACGCGTTCGACCCGGGCGACATGCGCACCGCCCTGCACCAGCAGGCCTTCCCCGGCGAGGACATCTCCGACCGGCCCGAGCCGGAAGTGGCCGCGGCGTCGCTGCTGCGGCTGCTCGGCGAGCGCCCACCCAGCGGCCGCTACCGGGCCAGCGACTACCCGGCAGCCGGCCCGCAGCGCAGCCCGGCGGTGGCCCGGTGATCCGCGCCGCCAGCCAGCCCCCCGAGGCGCGCGGGCTGACCCGGGACGGGGTCCGGCTGCTGGCCGCCACCCCGGACGGCCTGGTCCACGCCCGCTTCCGCGACCTGCCGCGCTTCCTGGCGCCGGGCGACCTGCTGGTCGTCAACACCTCCGCCACCCTGGCCGCCGCGCTCCCCGCGCAGCGCGCCGGCGGCCGCGCGGTGACCGTCCATCTCTCCAACCAGCTAGATAACGGAACCTGGCTGGTCGAACTCAGGCAGGGTCAGGCCACGTCACGACGGCTCAGTGACGGGGTCCCGGGTGAGGTGATCACGCTGCCCGGGGGCGGGTCGGTCACGCTGCTTCAGCCTTACCCGGACCCGGCGGCCACCCGGATCTGGGAGGCGGCGGTGACGACGGGCGACGGACCGGTGCACGGCTACCTGGCCCGGCACGGCCAGCCGATCCGCTACTCCTACGTCCCCGGCCGGTGGCCGCTGACCGCCTACCAGACGGTGTTCGCCCACTCCCCCGGCAGCGCGGAGATGCCGAGTGCGGCCCGGCCGTTCACCGCGGACCTGGTCACCAGGCTGATCGCGGCCGGAGTGGTGATAGCCCCAATCACCCTGCACACCGGGGTGGCCTCGCTCGAGGCGGGCGAGACGCCGCTGCCCGAGTGGTTCGAGGTCCCGCAACCCACTGCGGACCTGGTCAACCTCACCCGAGCTGCGGGCCGCCGGGTGATCGCGGCCGGCACCACCTGCACCCGGGCCCTGGAGAGCGCCGTGGCCGGGGGCGCCAGCCAGGCGGGCGCGGTCGATGACCCGGGAAATGGCCGCGCTGACGACCCGGCGGAGGGCACCATCGCCGCCCGCAGTGGCTGGACGAGCCTGGTGCTCGGCCGGGAGCACCCGGCCCGCGTGGTGACCGGCTTGATCACCGGCTGGCACGAGGCCGGCGCCTCGCACCTGGCGCTGCTGGAGGCCGTGGCAGGCCGGACGCTAGTTGAGGCCTCGTACCGCGAGGCCGAGGCGGCCGGCTACCTGTGGCATGAGTTCGGCGACAGCTGCCTGCTGCTGCCTCCGGTGCCAGCCACCCGGCCTGCGGCCGGTTCAGCCGGCCGCAGGCTCAGCCGGCCGCGGGCTCAGCCGGCGGCCGGGGCGGCGGGCAGCCAGCGCTTGATGCAGCCGAGCAGTTCCTCGGTGTCCACCGGCTTGGTCACGTAGTCGGTAGCCCCGGCGGCCAGGCTCTTGTCCCGGTCCCCCTGCATGGCCCGCGCGGTCACCGCGATCACCGGCAGGTCGGCGAACTCCGGCATCTCGCGGATGGCGGCGGTGGTGGTGTAGCCGTCCATCTCCGGCATCATCACGTCCATCAGGACCAGATCGATACCGGCGTCGGCGCGCAGCGTGTCGATCCCCTGCTGCCCGCTGGGCGCGTGGACGACGGTAAGCCCGTAGAGCTCGAGGACGCTGGTGATCGCGAAGACGTTCCGCAGATCGTCGTCCACGACCAGGACTCTGCGGCCGCTTAGCGCGGCGTGCGGACCGGCCTGCGGGGCGGGCTGGGCGGGCGGGAGGGTCACCGCGGCCGCCCCGTTGACGGCGCTGCTCCCGCCCGGCTGGGCCGTGGCGCCGTTGGGCCCGGCCGGGGCGGCACCGGTGCCGATCCCGGCGGTGCCATCCGTGCCCACGCCGTTCGTCGCGGTGCCGTTCGTCGAGGTGCCGTTCGTCGAGGTGTCGTTCGCGGCGGACGTCCCGTTGAGCCCCGGCGGGCGGTCCCCGTCCGTCGGCGGCACGGCTGGCGCCAGGTTCGCGGCGGACATCCCGGCCGGCGGGGCCAGCCCGGGCTCCTCGGGGGCGGGGTTGACCATCGCGTCGCCACTGCCCTGATAGCTGGCCGGCAGGTACAGGGTGAAGGTGCTGCCGCGGCCAGGGACGCTCTGCGCGGTGATCCGGCCGCCGAGCACGGCGGCGACCTCGCGGCTGATCGCCAGCCCGAGGCCGGTACCACCGTAACGGCGGCTGGTGGTGCCGTCGCCCTGCTGGAAGGCCTCGAAGATCGTCTTGAGGCTGTCGTCGGAGATGCCGATCCCGGTGTCAGACACGGAGAAGGCCAGGCCCGCCTCGGCCCCCGGGATCTGCGGGGTCTCCCGGCGGATCCGCAGCTCCACCCGGCCCTGCTGGGTGAACTTGACCGCATTGGACAGCAGGTTGTGCAGCACCTGGCGGAGCCGCTGCCGGTCGGTAACGACCTCGGCGGGCACGTCCGGGGCGGACGCGACCGCGAACTCCAGCCGCTTCTCGGCCGCGAGCGGCTCGAACACGGTGCGCAGGTCCTCGGCCAGGGAGCCGAGCGCGAACGGCTCGGGGTGCACATCCAGCTTGCCGGCCTCCACCCGGGACAGGTCCAGGATGTCGTTGATCAGCAACAGCAGGTCCGACCCGGACGAGTGGATGACGTTGGCGTACTCGACCTGCTTGGCGCTCAGGTTCTCGGCCGGGTTCTCGGCCAGCAACCGGGCCAGGATCAGCAGGCTGTTCAGCGGGGTGCGCAGCTCGTGCGACACGTTCGCGAGGAACTGCGACTTGTACCGGGAGGCCAGGTCCAGCTGCCTGGCGCGCTCCTCGATCTCCTGCCGGGCGTGCTCGATCTCGGCGTTCTTGATCTCGATGTCGCGCTTCTGCCGGGCCAGCTGCACCGCCTTGTCCTCCAGCTCGGCGTTGGAGCTCTGCAGCTCCTCCTGCCGGGCCTGCAGCTCGCCGGTGCGCGACTGCAGCTCCGACGCCAGCCGCTGGGACTCCTGCAGCAGGTGATCAGTGCGGGAGTTCACGATGATCGTGTTCACGTTGACGCCGATGGTCTCCATCAGCTGCTCCAGGAAGTCCTGGTGCACCTGGGTAAACCGGCTGAACGAGCCGGCCTCGATCACGCCGAGGACCTGCCCCTCGAACACGACCGGCAAGACGATGAGGTTGACCGGGGCGCCGTCGCCCAGTCCCGAGGAGATCCGCACGTAGTCGGGCGGCGCGTCGCTGACGAGGATGGGCTTGCGGGTCTTGGCGACCTGACCGATCAGCGACTGGCCCAGCCGGAAATGGCTGGGCGCCGCGATGTCGGCCCGCAGGCCGTACCCGGCGATGAGGCGCAGGATCGTGCCCTCGCTGGAGTCGCCGGCGATGAAGAACGTACCGTGCTGCGCTCCGACCAGCGGGATCAGCTCGTCCATGATCAGCTCGGCGACCGTGGCGATATCCCGGTGCCCCTGCATCAGGCCGGACATCCGGGCCAGGTTGGTCTTGAGCCAGTACTGCTCCTGGTTGGCCTTGGTCGTCTCGCGGAGGGACTGCACCATCGCGTTGATGTTGTCCTTGAGCTCGGCGACCTCACCCTCGGCCTCCACGGAGATGGACCGGGTCAGGTCCCCCGTCGCCACCGCGCTGGTCACCTGGGAGATGGCCCGGACCTGGCGGGTGAGGTTCCCGGCCAGCTCGTTGACGTTCTCGGTGAGCCGCTTCCAGGTCCCCGACAGCCCTTCAACCTCGGCCTGCCCGCCCAGCCGCCCCTTGCTGCCCACCTCGCGGGCCACCCGGGTGACCTCGGCCGCGAACGAGGACAGCTGGTCGACCATGGTGTTGATAGTCGTCTTGAGCTCGAGGATCTCACCACGCGCGTCCACGTCGATCTTCTTCGACAAGTCACCCTGGGCGACCGCGGTGGTGACCAGCGCGATGTTGCGGACCTGGCTGGTCAGGTTGCCTGCCATGAAGTTCACCGAGTCGGTGAGGTCCCGCCACGTCCCGCCGACCCCGGGGACCTGGGCCTGGCCGCCCAGGCTGCCCTCGGTCCCCACCTCACGCGCCACCCGGGTCACCTCGTCAGCGAACGCGGACAGCTGGTCCACCATGGTGTTCAGGGTGTCCTTGAGGGCCAGCATCTCGCCCTTGACGTCCACGGTGATCTTCTGGGTGAGATCCCCCCGGGCCACCGCAGTCGCCACCTGGGCGATGTCGCGCACCTGCCCGGTCAGGTTGTCGGCCATGGCGTTGACCGACTCGGTCAGGTCCTTCCACGTCCCGGCGACCCCCGGAACCTGGGCCTGCCCGCCGAGCTTGCCGTCGGTACCCACTTCCCGGGCCACCCGGGTCACCTCGGAGGTGAACAGGGCCAGCTGGTCGGTCATGCTGTTGAAGACGGCGGCGATCTCGTCCATCAGCGGGTCACCGGTATGAGGCAGGCGGGTGCTGAAGTCCCCGCCACGGACTGCGGTCAGGCCGTCGAGCAGCCGCTGCAGCCGCGGGTCGGCGGGCTGGCTGCTGGCCAGCATTGGTTCCGCCATGACGACTCCTCCTGCCGGTGGCCGCGACGCCGACGCGGCCAGCCTCTGTGCGTTTGTGACAGACCGATACTGCCACTGCCGTTGACGTGCTCAAAAACAGGCGTTAAGGACAGCCTGAGCCCGGTAACGTGGCAGTCAAGCCGCTGAATCTCCCGGGAAGGCGTCCTACCGTGACAGTACCGAGCGGCGAGGAATTCGCACGGCTAAGCGACCTAATTGCCCGGCAGCGGCGTGAGCTGGACCGGATGCAGTCCGGGGCGGCCGCCCGGGCTGTGGTAGACCTGGCCCGCGGCATGCTGATGGAGCGACTCCGCTGCTCACCTGCGGAGGCGCAAGCCCAGCTGGCGCACCTCTCCGAGGAATCGGGCATGAGCCTGGCCGAGCTCGCCGCCCAGATCACGGGACAGCTCACGGGACAGCTCACGGGGCATCTCACAGGGCAGCCGGGGACCCTCGGTGAGCCCGGCGAGCAGGACGCCCCGGACGCGCCCGGGGCCAGCATGCCCAGCGCGCACCGGGTCGCCCTGGCCGGGGCGGCAGCGGAGGCGGCGCAGGACGGCAGCGGCATCGCGGTGGCCATCCTCGAGGAGGCGCTGGCCCCGACGGGCGCGATCGCCCTGGCCCTGTGGCTGGCCGAGCCCGACGGCGGCCTGGAACTGGCCGGTCAAGCCGGCTTCTCGGCCCGCGATGCCAGCCGCTGGCGGCGCATCCACCCGGACATGGACACGCCGGCTCAGCGGGCCGCGGACGAGGGGGCCGAGTACTGGTGGCCGGCTGGCCGCGCGGACGCCGCGCTCGCCCCGCTGATGGGCGACTGGCCGCAGGGCGCCCGGGCGGTGCTACCGCTGCCCGGCCCGGGAACCGCGCTCGGCGCCATGGAGATCTGCTGGCCCGGGCCATTGGAGGACTTCCCGGACTCGCTCCGGCGGCACATCACCGCGCTCACGGACGTCTGCGCCCAGGCTCTCGGAACCCGCCTGCCCAGCGGGGACCTGGCCGCGGATCACCGGGCATCGTGGGCCTTCAGCCTGCTGGACAGCCTGGTCAGCTCCGCCCTGTTCGCGACGGCGCTCCGCGATGGCTCCGGCGTGATCAGCGACTTCAGGATCAGCTACCTCAGCAAGGGCTTCGCTGACCCCGCAGGCCGGGAGGCCGCCACCCTGACCGGGCGCCCGCTGCTGGAGGTCTACCCGGCCGCGGCCCTGTCCGGCGGGCTGTACGACCGGGCCGTCGAGGTGCTGGCCACCGGCCAGGCGCACTACACCTCGGGAGAGATCATCGCCGCGCCCGTGGCCGGTGGCCTGGCCACCCCGGTCCTGGAGGTCCGCATCGCCCGCCTCTATGACGGCGTGGTGATCTCCTGGCGCCCCGCTGGCGAGGTCGAGCGCCTCAGCGCACTGCTGCACCAGGCCCAGCGCCTCGGCCGGATCGGCGGCTGGGAGGAGAACCTGCTGACCGGGGAGGTGCTCTGGACCGACCCCACGTTCGCGCTGTTCGGACGGCCGCCGGGCGATCCGGTCCCGGTGGCCAAGCTGCGTGCCCATGTCCCTGCGGATGACCTGCCGGTGGTGGACAACTTCCGGGCCACCCTGCTGGAGGACAAGCGAGAGGCCGCCGCCGCGTTCCGGATTATCCGGGCCGACGACGAGAGCGTGCGGCAGATGCGCGCCTTCGCCGAGCCGGTCACCGACCAGGCCGGCACGCTGGTCGCCGTGCGCGGTGCCTACCAGGACGTGTCCGCGGACTATCACACCCAGGTGGCCTTCGCGGCGACCCGGGACCGGCTGGCCGACACCGAGGAGCGGGCGGAGGAGGAACACCGGCTGGCGCTGCGGTTGCAGCAGGCCATCACCCCGCGGGCCGCGGAACCGGTGGAGATCGCCGGCCTGGATATCGCGGCCCGCTACCGCCCGGCCGGGCCCGGGAACCTGGTCAGCGGGGACTGGTACGACACCGTCTTGCTGCCCAGCCAGGAAGTGCTGCTCGTGGTGGGGGATATCGCTGGCCACGGCATTGACGCGGTGACTGGCATGGTGGCGCTGCGGAACTGCCTGCGCGGTCTCGCGATCACCGGCGCCGGGCCTGCCCGCCTGCTGGGCTGGCTGAACGGCGTGGCATGCCATCTCACCGACGGCATCATCGGCACCGTGGTATGCGGGATCTATGACCCGGCCCGCCGCACACTGCACTGTTCCCGGGCCGGGCACCTGCCGCCGCTGCTGGTGCGGGACGGGGTGGCACGGGAACTGACCCTGCCGGGTGGGGTGCTGGTCGGCGCGGACCCCGACGCCACGTATGAGGAGCTGACCACCACGCTGCAGCCGGGCGACGCGCTCGCCATGTTCACCGACGGCCTTATCGAGCGGCACGACGAGGCGATCGATGATTCGATGAACGCGCTGCTGTGCCTGGCCAGCGTCCCGGTCGATGATGTGGCGCGGTTCGCTGATCACCTGATGAGCAGCTCGCGCTCTGACACCAGCGACGACGCCTGCCTGGTCGCCGTCCAGGTCCGCTGAGCGGCTGACCCAGCGGACCGTGGGGCTGGATTAGCCTGGCTGGACTGGCTTGGCCGGCCTGGCTTGGCCGGGCAGCCCAGGCCAGGCAGCTCAGCCGAAGAAGACCTCGGCCTCGGCGTAGCGCTCCGGCGGCACCGTCTTAAGCTCGCGGGTGGCCTCGGTCAGCGGCACCCGGATGATGTCCGTGCCGCGCAGCGCCACCATGCTGCCGAAGTCGCCGTCGTGCACTGCACCGATCGCGTGGATCCCGAAGCGGGTGGCGAGCACCCGGTCGTATGCGGTCGGGGTCCCGCCCCGCTGGACGTGGCCCAGTACGGTGCAGCGCGCTTCCTTGCCGGTCCGCTTCTCGATCTCGTCGGCCAGCATCATGCCGATACCGCCCAGCCGCACGTGGCCGAACGCGTCCAGTCGCTGGTCGGTGATCTGGACGTCCTCTTCCTGGGGCGTGGCGCCCTCGGCCACCACCACGATCGGCGCGTACCTGGTCTGGAACCGGTGCTCCACGTAGGAGCAGACCTTCTCGATGCTGAAGGGCTTCTCCGGGATAAGGATGACGTTGGCCCCTCCGGCCAGCCCGGCGTGCAGCGCGATCCAGCCCGCGTGCCGCCCCATCACCTCACAGATCAGCGCGCGGTGGTGGCTTTCCGCCGTGGTGTGCAGCCGGTCGATGGCCTCCATCGCGATGTTCACCGCTGTGTCGAAGCCGAACGTGTAGTCCGTGGCGCCCAGGTCGTTGTCGATGGTCTTCGGCACCCCGACCACCGGGACACCTTCCCCGTACAGCCGGGTGGCCACGCCGAGGGTGTCCTCCCCGCCGATTACCACCAGGGCATCCACGCCGAGACCGGAGATGTTGTCCTTGATCCGCTCCACCCCGGAGCGGCCCCCCTGGGCCGCAGCGTCGGCGATCGGGTTGGTGCGCGACGAGCCGAGGATCGTCCCGCCCCGCGGCAGGATCCCCCGTACCGCCTGCACATCAAGGGGCACGGTGTCGCCTTCGAGCGGCCCGCGCCACCCGTCACGGAAGCCCACGAACTCGTGGCCGAACTCCGCCGTGCCCCGGCGGACCAGCGCCCGGATAACCGCATTCAAGCCTGGGCAGTCTCCGCCACCCGTCAGCACTCCAACTCGCATAGGGCAACACTAGTCCCATGAGCGTGCTGGCCGTGGACGCTGGAACAACCGGTGTCACTGCATTGATCGTGACCGAGGACGGCCTGGTGTCCGGGCGCGGATATCAGGAATTCCGGCAGTACTTCCCGGAGCCGGGCTGGGTGGAGCACCTGCCTGAAGACATTTGGCAGGCGACACTGACCGCGGCCCGCCAGGCCCTCGCCCAGGCGGGTGACCCTCCGGTCAGCAGCCTCGGGATCACCAACCAGCGGGAGACCGCGGTGGTCTGGGACCGGCGTACGCTGGCTGCCCCGCGGCGCGCGATCGTGTGGCAGGACCGGCGGACGGCCCGGATCTGCGAGGCGCTGCGCGAGGCCGGGCACGAGCCCCGGGTGACCGCGCTGACCGGGCTGCGCCTCGACCCGTACTTCACCGGGACCAAGCTCACCTGGATGGCCGAGCACGACCCCCGGACCTGGCGCGGCCTGGCCGACGGCTCGCTGGCCTGCGGCACAGTGGACTCCTACCTGATCGCCCGGATGACCGCGGGCGCGCGGCACGTGACCGACGCATCCAACGCCTCGCGCACGCTCCTGTTCGATATCGCCGCCGGCGGGTGGTCGGCGGAACTGTGCGACCTGCTACGGGTCCCTCAGCGCGCGCTGCCCGAGGTCGTGCCGTCCACGGGGGTGGCCGCCCGCAGCGACCCGGCCTCGTTCCTCGGCCTGGACGTCCCACTGGCCGGCATCGCCGGTGACCAGCAGGCGGCGCTGTTCGGCCAGGCCTGCTTCAGCCCGGGCGACACGAAGTGCACGTACGGGACCGGGTCCTTCGTGCTGGCCAACACCGGGCCGGAGATCGTGCGTTCGGCGGCCGGGCTGCTGTCCACGGTGGCCTGGATGGACGGCTCGGGCCAGCTCACCTACGCGCTGGAAGGCTCAGTGTTCGTGACCGGCGCCGCGGTCCAGTGGCTGCGGGACGGGCTCGGCCTGCTGGATGACGCGGCGCAGAGCGAGGCGCTCGCGCGGAGCGTGCCCGACTCGGGCGGCGTGGTGTTCGTGCCCGCCCTGACCGGCCTGGGCGCGCCTGACTGGGATCCGGACGCCCGGGGGGCGCTGTTCGGCATCACCCGCGGCACGACCCGGGCGCATGTGGTCCGGGCCACGCTGGAGGCGATCGCCTTCGAGGTGCGCGATGTGGCCGACCTCATAATGGAGGGAGGCCGCGCGCTCCGCGCCGACGGCGGTGCCAGCGCCAACGACCTGCTCATGCAGATCCAGGCCGACCAGTTGCAAGTCCCGGTGGAACGCCCGGTGGTCGGTGAGACCACCGCGCTGGGGGCCGCGTTCCTGGCCGGCCTGGCCACCGGGACCTGGTCCTCGACTGACGAACTCGCCGCGACCTGGCGGCTGGACCGCCGGTTCGATCCCGGCCCCCGGGACGAGGCGGGCTATGCCCGCTGGCGCCGCGCCGTCTCCCGCGCCAAAGGCTGGTCCGCCCCCTAACCGGGATCGATCACCTCGCTGTGCTTAGTGGGCGTGGATGGCCGGCTGAGCCACCAGCAGGTGAGCACCGTGCCCCGCAGACCTCGAGTCCCAGGGCTAGACCGTGCTCCTGCCAACCCGCCCGCCGACTCAGCCTGCCGAACCGCCCCAGCCCACCAGGCCGCCCCAGCCCGCCACCGCACCCCGGATGCCAACCCCTCCAGGCACTTAAGTCACACAAGCCCCACCGGCCACACCCACCACCTCCGGCCGCGCTCTGGCGCTCGTGATCAACTGATTGGTGTCGCTCCAGCGACACCAATCAGTTGATCACGTAGAACAGCGAGTCACACGCGGGGCTGCCGTGGCTGGAGTTGGGGATGGGGAGATTAGATGCTGGCCACGTCGGCCTGATTGGCGCGGACCGCCTCCGCTGCCTCGCAGGCCCAGACAGGCCCCAGTCACTCCGCAGGCTCCGCACGCCGATGCGGCCACCACGCACTCGCCTGGCGGTACGGGCCGGCGACGAGAGGAATTACTGGGCGCCGAGAGTCTCGCCCAGGGTGCGGTAGTCGTTGTCGAAGTGGCCGAGCAGGGACTCCAGCCCGGTGCTCGCCGGCCAGCCCGGCGGGCAGGCGCCGGTGAACAGCGCGGCGAACCAGCAGATCAGCGCCACTACCTCGGAGGCGATGCTGAGCACGTAGAGCACGATCAGGTGAGGTATCGCCAGGATGATCCGCACCAGGACGGTAAGCCGGCGCTGCTCGGCCGGCTCCGCGAACGCCACCAGGATCTCGTCCGGGGCGCCCGGCCCACCGCCGCCGGCGGGTGGACCGCTCAGAGTCCCGGGCCACTTCCGGGCGCTCCGGGAATCCCCGGGGGCTCCATCGGTATTTCAGTCATTAATCCGCTCCTTTAATCAAGGGCCGTAACCTTAGCGTTTGCTGGACGCGGGGGACGCTTGGTTGATCAGGGAAGCCAGGCACGACCCGGCGGCGGGGGATGGAGGCGCGCCACATGATCGACTTGGAGCTGTCCTGGCGGGCGGCGGCGATCACTGCGGCGTGCCTGGTCGGCGCCTCGGTGGCCGTCCGCCGTGCGGTCCGGCCTCCTCGGCAGCAGGCCACCAGTGGGAACCAGGCCACCATCACCCGCCGCGCCGGGAACCCCGCCAGCGGGAACCAGGCCAGCAGCGATCAGGCCAGCCGCGATCAGGCCAATGGCGGCGACACCGCCCGCCCCTGGCCGCGTCGGCTGGCTTTGATGGCCGGGATCGCCCAGGAAGCCGCCATCCTGCTGGCCCTGTTCGCCCTGTGGCAGGTGGCGGGGAGTTTCAGCCTGATCGGCCCGGAGGGCGCGCTGGCCCGGGCCCAGTGGATCTGGCACATCGAACGGGTCGTCCACCTGCCCTCCGAGACGGCGATCCAGCACGCGTTCCTCGGCCATCCACTGCTCGTCCAGGCGCTCAACCTGTACTACGCGTCGCTGCACTTCGTGGTGCTGATCAGCTGCCTGGTCTGGGTGTACGCCCGCCATCGACGGGCCTACCCGCAGGTCCGGATCACGCTGGTGCTGTTCACGGCCGGCGCGCTGCTGATCCAGTTTCTGCCGGTCGCGCCGCCGCGCATGCTCCCGGGCGACGGCATGGTGGATACCGCAGCACGCTACGGCCAGTCGGTCTACGGCTCGGTGGCGGGATTCAATGCCGATCAGCTCTCGGCGATGCCCTCGGTGCACGTGGGGTGGGCGCTGCTGGTGGCCCTGGTCGTGGTGCAGGTATCCACGAGCCGCTGGCGCTGGCTGGCCCTGGGCTACCCCGTGCTCACCCTGCTCGCGGTCGTCGTCACCGCCAACCACTTCTGGCTGGACGGCATCGCCGCGGCGCTGCTGCTGGCCCTGGCACTTCTCGTCCAGCGCGCGGGGCGGGCGGCGGGCCGTCGGCTCCGGTCCGTGTGGCGGCGGGGCGGCCCCGGACGGGGCGGCCAGCCGGGCTACCTGCGGGAGCGGCCCTCGGTGGACGCATGAACCAGCCGCTCGGCCTTATGCTCCGCCTTCAGCCGTTCCTTGGCCCGCTGCGCGTCCTCGTCCACATACTCCTGGCTGGCCAGGGCCATGATCGCGTACATGATCTCGTCGGTCACGGCCCGCAGCACCAGCCGGTCTGACTCAAGCCCGGCGTAGCGGGAGAAGTCCAGCGGCTTGCCGAAGCGAACGCCGGGCCGGTAGCGCAGCCGCGGGATCAGCTTGCCGGACGGCATCAGCTGGAACGTGCCGAGCATGGCGCAGGGGATCACCGGCGCCCCCGATTCCAGGGCTAGCCGGGCTACCCCGGTCTTGCCGCGGTAGAGCCGCCCGTCCGGGGTCCGGGTGCCCTCGGGGTAGATGCCGAGCAGCTTGCCCTGGGCCAGCACGCGCAGGCCGGTGTTGATGGCCCGCTCGCTGGCCTGGCCGCCGGCCCGGTCCAGCGGGATCCCCCCTACCCCACTGAAGAAAGCCTTCTTGAGCAGGCCCTTCAGCCCGCGGCCGGTGAAGTACTCCGACTTGGCCAGGAAGGTCACCTTGCGCGGCAGCGGCAGCGGGCCGAAGAAATGATCGGCGAAAGAGAGGTGGTTGCTGGCGATGATGGCCGACCCTTCGCGGGGCACGTTCTCGATGCCCTCCGACCACGGCCGGAAGATAAGAGCCAGGAAGGGCCCCAGAATCGCCTTGACCACCCAGTAGAACACGCCCCCATCGTCGCACGAGATACCGGGGAAAGCGGCCGTCCGTCGCCAGCGATTACGCGGCCGGGTAGCGTGCGGCGAGGCGCGTGCCATGCGACGATGCCAGAGCGTGTGGTGCGTGGCCAGGTCCCCGGACACCGGTGGGGGAGACGGGACGCGCACTCCCGGCCCCGGCGTAGAGGACGATGAACCCATGCCAGTTATCCCAGGCGCGGAACCTTACTTCCACGCGGGCAGCAGCAGTACCGGCGTCCTGCTTTGCCATGGGTTCACCGGCTCCCCGGGGTCGCTGCGGCCATGGGCGCAGTACCTGGCCGAGGCGGGCCTGACGGTGTCCGTGCCCCGGCTGCCTGGTCACGGCACCACCTGGCAAGAGATGTCCCGAACCCGGTGGGAAGACTGGTACGCGGAGGCGGACCGCGGGTACGAGGAGCTGCGCGGGCAGAGCAACGAGATCTTCGTGATGGGCCTGTCCATGGGCGGCTGCCTAGCGCTGCGGATGGCCGAGCAGCGCGGGACCGGCGTCAGCGGGCTGGTCCTGGTCAACCCGTCGCTGGCCGCCGACACGAGGCTGTTCATGCTGGCACCGGCGCTCAAGCTGGTCCTTCCATCGCTGCCCGGGATCGCCAGTGACATCAAGAAGGAGGGGGTCACCGAACTCGCCTACACCCGGGTCCCGGTGCGCGCAGCGGCCTCGCTGCCCGCGTTCTGGCGGCTGACTCAGTCGCAGCTGGACAAAGTGACCCAGCCGGTGCTGGTCTACCGCAGCAACGTCGATCACGTCGTCGGCCCGGCCAGCCTGCGGGTGCTGCGGGCGGGGCTGCCAGCCGGCCAGCTGACCGTTCGTGACTGCCCGGACAGCTATCATGTGGCCACCCTTGATAACGACGCGCCAACGATCTTCGCGGGGAGCCTGGAGTTCGTCCGTGCGCATAGTCATGCGGAGACGGAGTGAAGGGCAGCGAGCGGGGCGCATCGGGCGGCGAGGAAGCCGCCTGGCGTGACCTGATCGCGAACTACGAGGCCGAGCCCGGGGCGGACGGCGGGCCGGTGCCGTGGCCGGAGCGGGAGAACCTGCCCGGCTCGCAGTTGGCCGGGACGCTGCCGGACGCTGGCCCGGACACCGATCCGTCGCTGACCCTCGACCTGAGCGACGACACGGATCCGGCGCTGGACCTCGGCCCCGACCCCGGCGGCAGCTCCGGATTCAGGCCGGCCGACGGCCCGGCCACCCGCCCGATCCCGGGTCACCGCGATGACCCGGACGCGGACGGCCCTCCGGCTTCCACCGCTACCGGCTCGGCGGGCAACGGTCCCGCCGCGCATGGACCCCCTCCCACCGGCCGCAACGAGGACCCAGCCCCCGCCAGTCCCTCCCCACAAGGCCGGCCGCGGATCGTCCGCCCGGCCAGTCCCGTCCCGCCGGCCGCGGCGGATGACGGGGAATTTGTGCCGCCGGTGCCGCCACCGCTGCCCTCGCTCGACCCGGTGGCCAAGGGAGCCTGGGCCGCGTTGTTCGGCGGTCCCGGCTACCTGTTGCTGGCCACCATGGTGGGCTGGGCGATCCCGGGCTGGGCCGCGTTCCTGGCTGTGGCCGCGTTCGTCGGTGGCTTCGCGACGCTGGTGATCAGGATGGGCGACAAGCCACCCCGGGACTCAGGCCCGGACGACGGCGCGGTGGTCTGACGGCTGGTCGTCTGATCGCCGGTCTCCTACGGCGCCGGTGGGCCTGGGTCACCAGTCGCGCGGGCCAGCCTGGTCATCGGTGCGGTTGCCGAAGCGATCGGTGCTGCCCCGGCGGCCTGGGAAGCGGGGCCCCGGGAAGCGTGGCCCCGGCCAGCCGCGGCCACGCCGGATCCTGAGGACGGCCAGCGTCACCAGGACCGCGACGATCAGCAGGACGATGTACGGCCCGAACGGGTGGATCCGCCAGAGCATAAAGCCCACCCGCCAGATGATCAGCCGGATGATCAGGTGAGCCAGGCCGCCCCCGCCACCGAGCGCAACACCACCCAGGCCGGCGTGCACACCGACGGCAGCGTGCCCGCCGGCAGCCCGGGCTGCGTGCATCACCGCACTATGTGAGGCCACACTTCACGATGCCACGCGATCTGCTGCGCTCACGCCAAGGCGCAGTCAACGTTACGTGGGTTTTACTCCCCCCGGCTTGGCGGCGTGGGCGGGCCCAGATCCGGATTCGGGTCGGCCGTGCCTCCCGCCTGAGCTGGCCGTTCAGTCTGGTCCGCCGCCTGAGCCCACGGGTCAGCCAGGCCGGCTGGCTCTCCCGGTTCGTCCGGCCGGGTGGGCGGGTCCGGCAGGACTCGCGGCCGCGGCCGGGGTGGCTCCTCGGTCGCCTCGTCCCACACCGCCCCCGTGGCCGGTGCGTCGTCCCGGGGCCGGGCCTGCCGTCCCGCGGCGGCCACGGCCGCCTCGAACGCGGCCGCCGCGTCCTGCAGCACCACGGAGACCGCGTCGCCTGCGGCCGACACGGCCGAGGACAGCCCCGGGCCGGAATCCCGGAGCTTGCGCCGGGCCCGGCAGATCGGGCACCACTGGCATTCCGGGGCCTCGTGGTCGGCGGTCGCGTCCTCCCACACATCCCCGTGCGTGCTCCCGCCGAGCACGGTGCGAACCTGATCACCCAGTTCCCGGGTCACGCTGCGGGCTCCCGAGCGGACCAGCCATCGCTGAAGCTCGCCGATCGGATCACTGCCTGGCTGCCGCTCCGTCACGTCGCGCCTTCTTCCCTGTCCTTATCCAACTGTGTGCCCTCCGCAGCCGTAGCCTGCGCGCGCAGGCCCTCGACGCGGGCTTTGAGCCCCTTCAGCGCGGTGTCGATGATGACCTTCTCTGCCTTGCGCTTGAGCATGCCGAGCAGCGGCACCCGGAGGTCCACGCTGAGCTCGTAGGTGACCTCGGTGCCGCGGGCCACGCCAGTCAGTGAGTAGCCCCCGGCCATCGCGCTGATGACCGAGCCTGGCTCGGCGAGATCCCAGTGAACCCCGGAGTCGTCCCACTCATAGCTAAGGCCGTAGCTGTCCTTAATCATCCCGGCATCGAGGCTAAACCGGACCAGGCTGGGGCGGCCGTCCGCACCGTGCCTGATCACCTCAGCGGAGCGCACGGCACTGGCCCACTGCGGGTAAGCGGCGAAATCGGCTATCACGGCCATCACATCTGGCCCCGTAGCGGCGATGGAGATGCTCGACGTCGTCCTGTCGGCCATGCTCGGAGCGTACCGCCATGCCCGCGCCGGGAACGCCGCACCGGGCCGCGCGAGCTGCGGCGGCTACTCCCATTCCAGGACGTACGGGACCCCGGTGGCGCGGAAGTGCCCGACGTTTATGCACTCGGTGCGGCCGATCCGGACCCGGCGGGCCAGTGGCTGGTGCACGTGGCCGAACAGGGCGTACCGGGGCTGGGTACGGCGGATGTGGTCAAGAATGGCCGTACTGCCCCGTTCGAGGCGGCGTGCCACGGTGTCGTAGAGCAGTTGCGGGATGGCCGGGGGGATGTGCGTACACAGCACGTCAACCTCCCCGGTAGCGGTCACCTTGGCCGCGTAGGCGTCCTCGTCGATCTCGTAGGGGGTCCGGTAGGCGGAAGGCAGCCCGCCGCCGACGAACCCGAAAGTCCATCCGCCGAGGGTGGCCCGCTGCCCGTCGAGGACCTCGTGCCCGGGCTTCAGGTGCTGCTGCCACAGTGGCGGGATGTCCACGTTGCCGTAGGTCATATAGGCGGGCTCGGGCATGGCCGCAAACAGCTGGGCGTACTGACTGGAGGCCGCCTGCTGCACATACCCGGACGGGTCGCCGTCCAGTTGGCCCCAGAGCCGCCTGGAGAACTCCCGGGCTTCATCAAACCGCTTGGCCAGGCGCAGTGCGACGAACGTCTGCGTCGCCTCGGTACCGAACAGTTCGGGGAAGATGCCCTGCCGGTGGTCGGCGTAATCGATGAACAGCAGCAGATCGCCCAGGCAGATGAAGCCGTCCGCACCGCCGGCGGCCGCGAGTGCCTCCGCGCGGCCATGAACGTCGCTGACCACGTGCACCCGCATGAGGCAACCGTACAAGCCGGCCTTCCGCCGGCCTGCCCGAGAGGGGGCCAGGCGCACCTCAGTCGTGCGGGCGGCGCAGCGGGTACTCAAAGTATCCGCGAGACCACGAGCCCACCGGATGGTTGGCCAGCGTCCCGGCCAGCCAGGGGGCAAGCCGCGAGTTGCTACTGATCCGGACCGGAGTCCCCCGGCTGAAGTCGGACCGGACGCCGGGGCCGGTGATGATCCAGCCCTCCCCGCCCACCGCGTTCATGGCGACGTACCTCTCCCCGGGGGTCAGGTCACCGAGTTCTACTACGGATACCACCCGGGCCTGCAAGGCCGTGACCAGGATGCCGACCGAGTGCTCTGGCGGCTGCTGCTCAGCGGGAGCGAGGGCAATGATCATCAGGGAGCCATACTCCCAGGGCGTGGGCATCACGTCAGATTGCCACAACCGGCGGCCCGGCGATGGCAGGCTGGTCCCAGTAATCTGGGGTGGGCTACCTGCTGGTAGCTTCCTGGGGGGCCGGGCCGGGGTACGGTGCAGTCGTTCAGCCTGAGAACACACGATGACCGGCAGGAGCTGTCATGCAGGAGTACAGCGTCCCCGCTGTGGTGGAGATCGCGCCGTCGGCCAGCCTCGCGGACGTGGTCTTCGAGCGCGCGGATCGCGAGCCCGGCGCCGTGGTTATGCGCCGTCAGGCGGCCGGCGGCGGCCCGCCCTGGCGCGAGATAACTGCCGAGCAGTTCCGCAGGGAGGTCACGGCGCTGGCCAAGGGGCTCATCGCGGCCGGCATCGGAGCAGGCGACCGGGTGGCCCTGCTGTCCCGGACCAGGTACGAGTGGACGCTCGCCGACTATGCGATCCTCGCGGCCGGCGCGGTTACGGTGCCCATCTACGAGACGTCCTCCGCCGAGCAGGTGGAGTGGATCCTGAGCGACTCAGGTGCCCGGGCCCTGATCGCCGAGACCCCGGCGCACATCGAGGCCATCGCCGAGGTACTGGGCCGGCTGCCGGCTGTGGAGCGGAGCTGGCTGATCGAAGGCGGGGCCAGCGGTGCCGCGGATGGGTCCAGGCCGCTCGACAGCCTGGCCACGGACGGTGCCACCGTCAGTGACGACGCTCTGGCCGAGCGGCGCTCCGAACGCACCGCCGCCGACCTGGCCACCATCATCTACACCTCCGGGACCACGGGCCGCCCCAAGGGATGCCAGCTCACTCACGCGAACATGCTCGCCGACGTGCGCAACGCGATCGGCGCCCTGCCGGAGATCTTCACCGTGTCCGGACGCTCGGCCTTGCTGTTCCTGCCCTTGGCGCATTCCTTCGCGCGGATCATCCAGGTCGGCTGCCTCGAGTCGGGCACCGTCCTAGGGCACACCCCGGATGCGGCGAATCTCGTGGCCGACCTGGGGAGTTTCCAGCCGACCTTCATCCTGGCCGTTCCGAGGGTCTTCGAGAAGGTGTACAGCGGCGCGGAACAGCAGGCCTCGGCCAGCCCGCTGAAGGCCCGCATCTTCGCGGCGGCCGCGCGCACGGCGATTGAGTGGAGTAAGAGCCTGGGCGTCGAGGGACGGGCCATCCCGGGCCGCCAGGGCCTGGGACTGCGGGCCGCGCATGCCCTCTACGACCGGCTCGTCTACAGCAAACTGCGCGCGGCCACCGGCGGGCGAGTCCAGTACGCCGTGTCCGGCGGCGCCCCGCTGGGCGAGCGGCTCGGGCACTTCTTCCGCGGCGTGGGCCTCACCGTCCTGGAGGGTTACGGCCTCACCGAGACCAGCCCGGTGATCTCCGCCAACCAGCCCAGCCACAACAAGATCGGCACCGTCGGACGGCCGGTGCCCGGGGTGACGATCCGGATTGCGGACGACGGCGAGATCCTCGTATCCGGGCCGAACATCTTCCTGGGTTACTGGCATAACCAGGCCGCGACCGCCGAGATGGTCGATACCGACGGTTGGCTGCACACCGGCGACCTGGGTGAGCTCGATGACGACGGCCACCTGCGGGTGACCGGCCGGAAGAAGGACATCATCGTCACCGCGGGGGGCAAGAACGTCGCCCCGGCGGTGCTGGAGGACCGGCTGCGCGCACATCCGCTGATCAGCCAGTGCATGGTCGTGGGGGACGGCCGGCCCTACGTCGCCTGCCTGGTGACGCTCGATGAGGAGGCCCTGGGGCTCTGGAAGGGTCGGCACCCGGACCTCGCCTCGGCCAGCCTGGCGGAGCTGGCGAACAACCCCGAAGTGATCGCCGAGATCCAGAGCGCGGTGGACGAGGCCAACAAGGCGGTTTCCCGGGCCGAGTCGATCCGCCGGTTCCGGATACTCCCGGTCGATTTCACCGAGCAGGACGGCTACCTGACGCCGTCCCTCAAGGTCCGCCGGGGTGTGGTGGCAAAGGACTTCGCCGCGGATGTCGACGCCCTCTACGAATGACGGGGCCGGCTGGTCCGGCCCGGCTGGCCCGGCCTGACTAGCTCAGCCCGGCCGGGTCCGCCCGATTGACCGTCCGGCAGCTCAGCCGGCCACGATCTGGTCGAGCCGGCGCGCCACCAGGTCCCAGCGCCATTCCCGGTCTACCCAGGCCAGGCCCTTCTCCCCCATGGCCCGGGCCCCGGCCGGGTCGGCAAGCAGCTCGGTGAGCCGGGCCGCGAGAGCGGTCACGTCCCGTCCCGGGACCACGTATCCGGTCTCGCCGTTGAGCACGGCGTCCGGCGCACCGCCAGAGTCGCCCGCGATGACCGGCAGCCCGGTCGCAGAGGCCTCCAGGTAGACGATGCCCAGGCCCTCGACGTCCAGACCGCGACGCCGGGTCCGGCAGGGCATGGCGAAGATGTCGCCCGCGTCGTAATAGGCGGGCAGGTCCCCGTCCGGGACCTGCCCGGCGAACACGACTGAGTGGGCGACGCCGAGCTCGCGGGCCAGCTTGCGCAGCCGCCCGTCGTCCGGGCCGCCGCCGACCAGCAGGAGAACCGGATCACCGGGCGCCCGGACCAGCGGCCAGGCCCGGATGAGGGTGTCCTGGCCCTTGCGCTTGACCAGTCGCGACACGCACACCACCACGGGACGGCCGGCCAGGCCGAGCCGGTCGCGGATCGCGGCCCCGCCCGCGCCGGGGTGGAAGGCTGCGTTGTCCACGCCCGGGGCCAGCCGGGCCATCCGGGCCGCGGCCTCGGGTGACAGGGCCCGGGCCAGCCGCACCCGGAAGTACTCACCGAGATAGGTGACGACGTTGACGGAGTCACCGATCCGGCGCAGCAGGCTGCGGGCGACCGGCAGCGCGGCCCAGCCGGCCTCGTGGCCATGAGTCAGGGCCACGATCCGCCGGGCCCCGGCGCTGCGGAGCGCCGGAGCCAGCAGTCCCAGCGGCGCGGCCGCGCCGAACAGCACCGTGTCGCAGCCGTGCTCGGCCAGGGCCTGGACCGCACGCCGGCGTACCGACGGAACCGGCAGCATCAGCGAGGTGGGGTGGCGCAGCACCGGGAACGCCTGCTGCTGGTCGAATCCGGCCGCGCCGTCCCAGGCGGGGGCGTACACGACAACCTGGCCAGGAGGCAGCCGCAAGGCCAGGGCATGCACGAACGACTGGATCCCACCGGCCCGCGGCGGGAAATCGTTGGTGACGATCAGGATTTTTGCCATCTGGGGAAGATCATAGCGGCGCCCCCGGAACGATCCCGGGGACGCCGCTATGCCGCGTCAGGTGAGGCCGACGGCTCAGGGCCTCGCTGCGCTGTCCAGGTTGGCTGCGTACCAGCCTGACAGCGGGACCTTTTCCACGTCCTGGCCGGTCTGCGGGGCGTCGATCAGTTCGTTGCCGCCCACGTATATCCCGACGTGGCCGTCTCCGTCGAAGAACAGGAGATCGCCGGGCTGCAGGGCGCTGGTGGAAACCGCGGGCAGCGCGGCCACCTGCTCGTAGGTGGTACGCGGGATGGAAACCCCGGCATAGGCCCACGCCGCCTGGACGAGCCCCGAGCAGTCGAACGTGCTCGGCCCGGTCGCCCCGTACACGTAGGGGTCACCCAGCTTGGAGTAGGCGTAAGCCACGGCCTTCCCGGCCTGGCTGCTGCTCGGGACCGGGTCGCTCGCCGTCGTGCTGCCGCCGACCCCGATCGTTGAGGTGGGAGTCACGGTCTGCTTCTGCTGCGCCGTGAGCGTGGCCAGCAGCGTCTTCTCCTTGGTCAGCGACTTGCCCAGCGACTTCTTGCGGGCCAGGCGCTGCGCGTCCAGCGTCGCTACCGCCTTCTCGGTCCGCTTCGCGGTGACCTGGGCGCCCTCGAGCTGACGCGCCGCCTGGACGAACTCGTTCACCTGAGCGGCCCGGTCGCTGGACAGTTGCAGGAGCACCGAGGCCTGGCCCAGCACGGCCTGAGGATTGTTCGAGGTCAGCAGGGCACCCATGGAAGTCATGGTGCCGTTCTCATAGGCAGTCGAGGCGATCGCGGCGATCTGGGCGCGCATCGACTCGAACTTGGCCTGGTCCGTCTTGACCTCACGGTTGACCAGGGCCAGGCGCTGCTTGGCGCTGCTGAGCTGCTGCTCGGACTGGTCATACAGCTGGGCGGCGGCGTCCTGCTGGGAGGTGAGCCGGTTCACCGCCTTCTGGACCTGGCTGACGGTCGGCTTGGGGGCGGCTCCGGCGGAACCGGCAAAGGTGGCCAGAGCCCCGGCCGCCATCACGCTGGCTCCGATGGCCAGCCCGCGGCGCAGTGCTGTCTTATGCAGTGCTGCCTTGTTCCGGGCCGTCTTGTGCAGGGCCGTCCTATGCCATGCTGTCTTGCCCCGTACCGAGATGCCCGGGGTTGACGTGTGCGGCGAGCGGGCAGACTCGTCAGCTGGACGCGTACTCACGTACGTGATCACGCTCCTTCTTCCACTCCGCCTACCGGGTGAGCTGACGGGTTCGGGCTGTGGAAGATGCCCTACGGCCGGATCACGGTACGGCAGACTCCACCGCGGCGACCGCGATGCAGCGAACCATTGACGCG
The DNA here is from genome assembly GCA_963770545.1 of uncultured Actinomycetes bacterium. GTDB lineage: Bacteria > Actinomycetota > Actinomycetes > Streptosporangiales > Streptosporangiaceae > RYN-230. The sequence goes on from CAVYQF010000002.1 coordinate 347,499, forward strand.
ACCTGGCCGATTCACCCCTGAAGGACTCTCGTTCCGGGCTTATCCCGGGACAGTCCTCCGATGGGTCCCCGGCTCTGCGGCTGGCCGTCGTAGGCCAGCTCGAAGACTCAGCGGTGGCCGGCCGCCGTCACCATAGTGGTGGCTGGGGAGCGAACCGACCGGGGCTGACACTAGTGAAGCTCACAAGGCAAATTCAACCGCTTCGCGAACTCCGGTGACCTGCTTGACCATGGCCAGGCATTTCTGTTCCCGCAGATTGCCCCTAGGGCAGGGGTTCCGGCCAGCCTGGCCGTGAGCCGATCGCCGGCGTGTCGTGGCCTGAAGGCCGGCGTGTCCCAGCCCTGAGGCCGCATTTCCCGGCGTGGAGGCGGCATGCCTGGTCAAGGCAGGTCCTGGTCAGGACGCTTTGGCTGAGGGACGCAGCAGTAGCGGTGAGACCAGCCGCGCGTCCGCGAGGACCCGGAGCGCCCGCCGCTCCGCGGGATCGAGGTCGGCGACCGGCTCCCCGTCGGCGAGCAGGTGGGTCACCACGCACTCTGGGCAGGCGATGTCGCGCATTTCACAGCGGTCACATTCGATCAGCATCTCTCCTCCTCTGGTTGGGCTCCCGCCCGGGTCGGTCGTCATCTTCTGGTTGGGCTCTCGCCCGGGTCGGTCGTCATCTTCTGGTTAGGCCCCCGGCCGGGCCCCCGGGCCGGGAGGGTCGTGGTTGCGCCCGCGGCGGGGTGCATCGGGGCTCACGCTAGGTGGGGGTACTGACACTCCAGGCCTGGCCCGTCACCCGGCGCACGCCCGGCAGGCCACCACGGCCGGGCCCCGGGCGGCCCTGTGCGGCCCTGCCCCGGATGTGCGCTGGCCACCCTGGGAGGATTCCTCCATGCCCGGTGACACCGACGACACAGCCCAGCGCAGGCGGCAGGCCTCATCCTTCGGCGCCGCTGCGGCGGCCTACGAGCGGGGCCGTCCGCCGTATCCGCCTGAGGCGGTGGGCTGGCTGCTGCCGGAGGGCACGCCGCGGGTACTCGATCTCGGCGCGGGCACCGGAAAGCTGACCCGCCAGCTCCGCGACCGCGGACTGGACGTGATCGCGGTGGAGCCCTCCGAGGGCATGCGGGAGCAACTAGCCCACGCCGTCCCGGGCGTGCCGGTGCACGCCGGAACGGCTGAGGAGATCCCCCTGCCCGACCACTCCGTCAACGCGGTGCTGGTCGCCCAGGCGTGGCACTGGGTGGACCGCAGCCGAGCGGTGCCGGAGGTAGCCCGCGTGCTCGTCCCGGGCGGGCGGCTCAGCCTGGTGTGGAATATCCGGGACGAGCGGGAGGACTGGGTAGCCGAGCTTGGCCGGATCCTGCACGACCCAGGCGAGCACCACCGCCCGGACCGAGGGATCATCGGGCCGCCCTTCGGGCCGGTCGAACACCGTGATGTGGAGTGGGCGCACCGGCTCAGCCGGGACGAGCTCATCGACCTGGCGGCCTCGCGCAGCTATGTGATCACGATGCCGGATCAGGAGCGCGCCGCGGTGCTGGCCGAGGTGGCACGCCTCGCCGACCGCCGTCTCGGCCCGGCCGGGGCGGGCGAGCTGGTGCTGCCCTACGTGACGGAGTGCTACCGGGCTGAGGTGAGCTGAGCCTGGGCCGGGAGTGCGGGCGGCGGGCGGTGGCCTGCGGTACGCGGGACGACCTAAGCCCCAGTGCCGCCGGCGGGTCTTAGCCCCCAGAGCCGGCGAGCCTTGGCCCCGAGTGTCGGTACCCCCGCCTACCGTGACAGCGTGATCATGCTCGACGGGCTCGTAAGGGAGCTGGCGGCGGCCGCCAGGCTGCGCCTGCGCCACCCGTGGACCCCCGGAATCCGGCGGCGGCCGCTCGGGACGCTTGACTTCGTCGTGGTGGACGTGGAGACCACGGGATGGTCACCCGACGCGGACGGCATCACCGAGATCGGCGCGGTCCGGCTGAGCGGCGGCCAGGTCCGCGGTGAGTTCGCCACGCTGGTCAACCCGGGTCGGCTGATCCCGCCCGACATCGTCACCCTGACCGGCATCACCGATGCCATGGTCACCGTCGCGCCCCCGGTCGGCGCGGTCCTGCCCCGCTTTCTCGACTTCGCCGGCGGCAGCGTGCTCACCGCGCACAACGCTCCCTTCGACGTCGGCTTCCTCAGCGCGGCGTGCGCCGGGACCGGGCGGCGCTGGCCGGCCCCGCCGGTGCTGGACACGGTCACGCTGGCCCGGCTGCTGCTGACCGAGGACGAGGTACCGAACTGCAAGCTCGCGACCCTGGCGGATTTCTTCGGGGCGCCCTCCACACCCCGCCATCGCGCCCTGGCCGACGCCCGGGCCACCGCGGCGGTGCTGGCGGCCCTGCTGGACCGGCTGGCCGCGACGGGGGTCCAGACCCTCGCCCAGCTCAGCGCGGCGGAGCGGGCCGCCGCACGCCGGCCGGCCGCCCATCTCTCCGCCACCGCGGTGCAGGGTCCGCAGCCGGGCCGCTGAGCAGCGGTACGCTACGCCGGAAGGTTCCCCGGCAGCTGGCCATGAGGAGGCGGCAGGTGATCACCGCGATCGTGCTGTTGAAGGCCGATGTGGCGAGGATCCCCGAGACAGCGGAGATAGTCGCCCAGATCCCGCAGGTCACCGAGGTCTACTCGGTGACCGGGGAATTCGATCTGGTGGCCCTGGTCCGGGTGCGCGCGCACGAGGAGCTGGCCGATGTCATCCCGGGCACGATCAACCGGGTCGACGGTGTCACCCACACGGAGACCCACATCGCCTTCCGCACCTATTCGCGCCATGATCTCGAGGCCGCGTTCGCGCTGGGCTATGAGGAGGCCTAAGCCGCGGGCGCCGGGCTACTCGCCGGCCCGGCAGGGGACACGCCTCCGGCGCCTCCCCTCTCCGGCGAACTAAGACGACTGGGCGAGCTGCTGGCTGACCGCCACCCAGCGGTCCAGCAACCCCGCCGCGGCGCCCGAATCAAGGGCCTCAGTGGCCCGCGCGAACGCCTCGGTCAGGGCCTTGTCCAGCGCGTCGGCGCCCGGGACCCCGGCAGCGGCCGCGAGCGCCGCAGCCCCGTTAAGGGCGACGGTATCCCGCACCGGGCCCCGCTCACCGCCGAGCACCGCGCGGGCCACGGCGGCGTTGTGCTCGCGGTCACCGCCGCGCAGATCTTCCGGCCGGGCCCGGTCCAGCCCTAGCACCGCGGGATCGAAGACCGTCTGGGTCACCGTGCCCTCGTGCACGACCCAGACGGTGGAGGTGGTCGTCGGGGTCAGCTCGTCCAGCCCGTCAGCGCCGTGGAAGACCAGCGCCGACGAGCCGCGGCCGGCCAGGACCCCGGCGATGACGCCGCCCATCCGCGGGTCCGAGACGCCCACCGCCTGGGCCCCCGGCCGGGCCGGGTTGGACACCGGGCCGAGGGAGTTGAACACCGTCGGCACGCCGAGCTCGCCCCGGGCGACGGAGGCATGCCGGAAAGCCGGATGGTAGAGCGGGGCGAACAGGAACGCGATCCCCGTCTCCTCGGCCAGCCGCGCGCTGGCCGCCGGGGGGAGGTTGATCACCACGCCCAGCGCCTCGAGCACATCCGCGGCACCGCAGGCGGACGAGGCGGCGCGGTTGCCGTGCTTGACCACCCGCACGCCGGCGGCCGCGGCGACGATCGCGCCCATGGTGGAGATGTTCACCGTGTGTGCGCCGTCCCCGCCCGTCCCGACCAGGTCAACGAGGTCGCCGGGCACGCTGATCGGGGTGGCCCGGCGCAGCATGACCTCAGAGAGCCCAGCCACCTCGCCGGGAGTCTCACCCTTCATCCGCAGGGCCACTGCGAACCCGGCCACCTGGACCGGGGTCGCGGCGCCCTCCATGATCTCGTTCATCGCCCAGGCGGCCTCGTCCTGGCTGAGGGTCTCGCCGCGGATCAGCGCGCCGATCAGCACACGCCAGCTCAGCCCGGGCGGCGCGGTCGGATCCGGCGCTTTCGGATGCACAGTGGCTCCTTCGCCCGGCTGGTCAGCCGCCGGCCTGGGCGGCCAGGTGCTCGGCCCGCTGGCGCATCAGGCCCGCCAGGGCGGCCGCGAACGGGACGGGGTCGATCGGATGGCTGGTCACGGCGTCCGCACCGGACCAGGTGGCGAGCCAGCCATCGTCCACCCGGCCGACGACGAGCAGCACCGGCGGGCAGTCGTGGATCTCGTCCTTGGCCTGGCGGCAGACCCCCATGCCGCCAGCCGGCTGGGCCTCGCCGTCCAGGACCATGACGTCCGCGCCACCCGCATCGAGCAGGCGGATAAGGGCCGGCTCGGTGGCGACCGGAATGATCTCCGCCTCGGGTACGTCGGGGGCGGGGCGGCGCCCGATGGCAAGCTGCATGCGGGCGCGGGTGTCCGCATCATGGCTGTAGACAACGACCTTCATGAAGTGGATGGTACCGACACGGGGGGTCGGCCGACGCTCGCCTACGGGTTGTCGTAATAATGACCTCGTGGCCACCGCATCCGTCACCGAGAAGGCACCGATTCCCCGCCCGCCCACCGCGCGGCCGAACCTGGTCAGCGTGGGCACCATCGTGTGGCTTTCCTCGGAACTCATGTTCTTCGCGGCGCTGTTCGCGATCTACTTCACGATCCGCTCCGTGGACAAGGGCAACGGCCTCCCCTGGCCCGGCGCCCACCTGGATCTCACCCTGGGGTCGATCAACACCACGGTCCTGCTGCTGTCCAGCGTGACCTGCCAGCTCGGAGTGTTCGCGGTCGAGCGCGGGCAGGTCAGGCGGACCGGCCGGGTCTGGCAGGTCTCCCGCTGGGGACTGCGCGAGTGGTACGTCCTGTCGTTCCTGATGGGCCTGTACTTCGTCTGCGGCCAGGGTTACGAGTACCTGGGCCTGATCCATGACGGGCTGAACCTCCACAGCGCCTACGGCTCCGTGTTCTTCATCCCCACCGGATTCCACGGCCTGCACGTGACCGGCGGCCTCATCGCGTTTCTCTTCGTGCTGGGCCGCACCTACGTGGCGAAGACCTTCACGCACGAGCAGCAGGTCAGCGCCATCGTTGTCTCCTACTACTGGCACTTCGTGGATGTCGTGTGGATCGGCCTGTTCACCACGATCTACCTCATCCACTGAGGGCCGCTGCCGCGAATACCTTAGTAGAGCAGCGGTCCACCTCCCAACAACAAGAGCACAGACCAGAAGACGAGGGCTCTCCATTGAGCTGGATCATCGCGCGGCGCCGGCGTCCGGCCGCCGGATATGCCGTGGTGCTGCTTGGGCTCATCGCGGTGGGCGTCGGGTACGCGGCGTTCACCACCCAGGGCAGCCCGGCCTCCGCGTCCGCCCCCGCTGCCTCCCAGACCGACACCAGCCTGGGCCGGCAGTTGTTCGTGCAGAACTGCTCCAGTTGCCACGGGTACATGGCCCAGGGCACCGTGACCGGCCCGAGCCTGATCGGGGTGGGCGCGGCCGCGGTGGACTTCCAGGTCAGCACCGGCCGGATGCCACTGAAGGAGATTGACGCCGAGGCGCCGCGCAAGCCGCCGGTGCTTACTCCCGGGCAGACTCATGAGATCGCGGCCTACATCGCGTCGCTCGGCGGGGGCCCGGCCATCCCCAGTGCCGAGCAGGTGAGCACCGTGGGCGCGGACGTGGGCCTCGGCCAGGAACTGTTCAGCACGAACTGTGCGCAGTGCCACAACTTCGTCGGCGCGGGCGGGGCGCTCACCCAGGGGAAGTACGCTCCCGCGCTCACCCAGTCCACGCCGACCCAGATCTACGAGGCCATGCTCACCGGCCCGGAGGCCATGCCCGTGTTCAACGACACCACGATCACTCCGAGTGAGAAGCGCGACATCATCGCGTATGTGACCGAGACGCGATCCTCGCCCAACCCCGGCGGCTTCAGCCTCGGCCGCATCGGGCCGGTAACCGAGGGGCTGGTCGGCTGGATCGGCGGGATCGGGGCGCTGGTGCTGCTCGCAATCTGGATCACGGCCAAGCGGCGGGTGCACGAATGAGCGACACAGAGGGATACACGGGCGGGCCGGAGGACGAGGCCGCGTCGTCGCGGGCTCCGCACCGGGTGATTGGTACCCCGCCCCCGGCGGAGGAGAGGACGCTGCTGGGCACGGTCCAGACGGACGCGCCGCCTGCCCCGGTCCGGGAACTGCCGGCCGACCCTGATGACCTGGGCGGGGCCAAGCGGGCCGAGCGCATCGTGGCCGTCCTGTTCATCCTGTCCATGCTGGCCGGGATCGGGTTCATCGCGGCCTACATCGGGCTGCCGGTCGGCGTCTCCTTGGACGCGGTGCTGCGGTCCAACCTGGCCCTGGGCATCTCCATGGCCGTGGCCTTCCTCGCCCTGGGGACGGGCGCGGTCATCTGGGTCCGGCGGCTGATGCCGGATGTGGAACTCACCGAGGCCCGCAAGCCGCTGGCCTCGCCCGAGCCGGACCGGAAGGCGTTCGCGGACACGTTCCGCGAAGGCGCCGAGGCCAGTCAGTTCGTCAAGCGGCCCCTGCTGCGCCGGACCCTGATCGCCGCCACCCTGCCCCTGCTGGTGGCGCCGATCGTGCTGCTGCGCGACCTGGGCCCGCTGCCCGGCACCAAGCTGCGGTACACGGTGTGGCGCAAGGGGCTGCGGCTGGTCATCAGCGACACCGGGCGGCCCATCAAGCCGGCTGACTTCGACTCGCCGGGCGGGATGATCACCGTGATCCCCGAGGGCTTCCAGGACAACGACGATGCGCTGGTCAAGGCGACAGTGATCATCATCAAGTTCGAGCCCGGCGAGCTCAAGTACCCCACGAACCTGAACTGGACCGTGGAGAACATCGTCGCCTACTCGAAGATCTGCACGCACGTCGGCTGCCCGGTGGCGCTCTACGAGCAGACCACGCACCACATCCTGTGCCCCTGCCATCAGTCCACGTTCGACGCCACCAAGGGCGCTACCGTGCTCTTCGGCCCGGCGAACCGGCCGCTGCCGCAGTTGCCGATGGGCGTGAACTCCGAGGGGTACCTGGTCGCGCTGAGCGACTTCAAAGTTCCGGTCGGGCCAGCTTTCTGGGAGCGGGGATGAGTAGTACCAACGAGGCCCCAGTCGGCACCGCCGGCGACGGCCCGGTAGAAAAGCTACTCGAGGGCACGGGAACGTTCCTCGATGACCGGCTGCGCGCCGCCAAGGGGACGCGCACCCTGCTGAAGAAGGTCTTCCCGGACCACTGGACGTTCCTGCTCGGGGAGATCGCGCTCTACTCGTTCATCATCCTGCTGCTCACCGGCACGTTCCTGACGTTCTTCTTCAAGCCCGGCATGAATTCCGTGATCTATCACGGCACCTACACCAGGCTCGATGGGGTGCGGATGAGCGAGGCCTACGCCTCGACCCTGAACATCAGCTTCGACGTGCGCGGCGGGCTGCTGATGCGGCAGATCCACCACTGGGCGGCGGACCTGTTCATGGCGGCGATCTTCGTCCACATGATCAGGATCTTCTTCACCGGGGCCTACCGGAAGCCCCGCGAGCTGAACTGGCTCATCGGGATCGTCCTGTTCACGCTGGGCATGCTGGAAGGCCTGTTCGGCTACTCGCTGCCCGACGACCTGCTGTCCGGCGCCGGCCTGCGCATCCTCGAAGGCGTGCTGCTGGGGATCCCGATCGTCGGTACCTACCTGTCGTTCTTCCTGTTCGGCGGGCAGTTCCCTGGCAACGACATCATCCCGCGGCTGTACGTCATCCACGTGCTGCTCGTTCCCGCGCTGATACTCGCGCTGGTCACCGCGCATCTGTTCCTGATGTTCCACCAGAAGCACACCCAGATGCCGGGCAAGGGGCGAACCGACAAGAACGTCGTGGGACAGCCGCTGTACCCGTACTTCATGGCCAAGACGGGGGCGTTCTTCTTCTTCGTCTTCGGCCTGCTGGCCCTGTTGGGCTGTCTCGCCCAGATCAACCCGGTCTGGCTGTACGGCCCGTACAACCCGGTGGCCATGTCCTCGGACTCGCAGCCGGACTTCTATATGGGCATGCTCGAAGGCGCGCTGCGCATCTTCCCCAACTGGGCGTGGAACATCGCGGGCCACACGATTTCCTGGAACGTACTGATCCCGGCGCTTGTGCCGCTAGGCCTCCTATTCACTGGCGCGGCGTTGTGGCCGTTCCTGGAACGCTGGATCACCGGCGATCAGCGGGAGCATCACGTCAACGACCGGCCGCGTAACGCGGCCACCCGCACCGCTATCGGCATCGCGGTCATCACCTGGTACGGGGTCATGTGGCTGGAAGGCGCCAACGATGTGATCGCCCAGCACTTCAACATCTCGCTGTACACCACCACCGAGATCGCACGGTACGCGGTGTTCATCGGCCCGGTGATCGCCTACATCGTGACCAAGCGGATCTGCCTCGGCCTGCAGCGCAAGGACGCGGAGATGCTGCTGCACGGTTACGAGACCGGCATCATCTACCAGCGGCCGAGCGGCGAGTACATCGAGGTGCACGCGCCGGTGCCGGAAGAGACGCGTGCCGTGCTCGAGGCCCCGCGGGCCGATGAACTGGCCCTGGAAGCGGGTGCCGACGACGACAGCGAGGTCCCCGACCCATCCACCCGGGGCGCCGTCGGCAAGCTGCGGCTGGGGCTGCGGCGGGTTGTGACCGAGAGCGTCCCGCTGCCCGTGGGCAACGGGCATGCCAATGGCCACGGCAACGGGCACGGCAATGGCCATGGGAACGGCCACGCTGTCACCGGCCCTGGCGAGCCGGAACAGGCCGCCATCACCTCCGGGGAGGGTGGCAAGACCCTCCTCGGCCAGGACAACCCGGAAGACCCTGGCGGTCACTGAGAACTCGATCACCGAATGTCCCTGGGGCACGCTCTCGTGCCCCAGGGACATTTCTTCGCCCCAGGGCCAGTCTTCCGGCCGCGAGCGGGGGCCAGAAAAGCTCCACGGCCAGCAAGCCCCACGGCCAGCAAGCCCCACGGCCAGCAAGCCCCACGGCCAGCAAGTCCAGATGCAGCCAAGCTGAGAGTCAGCGAACCCCAGAGTCAGCGCGCCGCAGATACCGGGGCGGCGAGAGCCGGCTGCCGCTCCTGCCGGCCAGCACGGTGTCCCCGGTGGCGCTGCCGGCGAGCAGCTTGCGCCAGCCGAGGAAGTAGATGGTCCAGCCGTCACCCCAGGTCCCGGCGACCGGGCTGCCCACCACGCTGATCGGATCCCCCAGCAGCGAACGGCCGTAGAACCAGGCCGCATAGCCAGGAGCCAGGTTGACGCAGCCATGGCTCACGTTGCTGAACCCCTGCTCCCCCACGGACCACGGTGCGCTGTGCACGTAGTCCCCGCTGAAGGTGAACTGCACCGCGTCGTAGACCAGTTCGTTGTAGTAGCCGGGCATCCCCGGTCCCACGCCGTAGCTGGCCGAGTTCATGTCCACCGGGCTGCCCTTGGCGAAGGACAGGTACCGGCCGTCCGGGGTGTCCATCCCCGGCCGGCCGGTGCTGACCGGCCAGTCCCCGGCGAGCCTGCCGTTCCGCCAGACCCTCATCTGATGGGTAGCGGCGCTGGCCACGGCGATGAGCGAGTCACCGATCCGGAAGTGCTGGGTCAGGTCAGATTTCCCGTAGACCCCTGGCGCCCCCTGCAGCCCGGCCAGGTGCGCGGTGAAGCTCACCCGGGTATGCGCGGGCCAGTAGTGCCGGGGCCGGAACCAGACGCTCTTGCTGTTCACCCAGTACCAGGCCCCGGTGACCGGCTTGCTCGACCAGATCTGCAGCGCCCGCTCCACCGCCGCCTGGTCGGCGATGGGGCGGCTGAAATTGATCATGATGGGCATACCCACGCCCACGATCTCCCCGGCGCCGAGGATCGTGCCCGCCGAGAAGCTGCGGCGCGGGCGCAGCGTGCGGAAGTCGCTGGCCATGACGGTGCGCTGGCCGGCGGAATCCACGGCCGTCGCAGTGACCCGGTAGGTCCGGGACGGCGCCAAGGCCCAGCGGGTGCGCCAGCTCCGCGACCCGGGGGCGTACGACCCGGCCACGGTGTTCCCGGCCACGGTGTTCCCGGCCACCGGACGGACGCTCACCCCGGTCAGCCTGCCGTCCCGGACCGCGACCCGGACGCCCAGGTCCGGCCGGAGGTCCACGGGTGCAGCTGCCCCCCCTGAGGCCCTGGAACGGCCGCTGGCCGCCCGCACGGCGCTGGCCTGGCTCATGTCTCCCGACGCCGCGTCGTGGCTTCCAGGACCGCTCAGGCCTCCGACGATGGCGTCCCCGGCCCGGTGATCAAGGGACCGGCGTGCCGGGGTGGCGGTGTGGCCCGCCCCGCCGGCGGAGCTGAACGTCAGGTTGCCGCTGACGATGGTGACCTTCGCGGACGGTCCCAGCGCGCCCGGGCCTGTCCCTGCGCATCCCGCGATGACCAGCAGCCCGGCCGCCCCGGCCCCGATCAGGCCGCCCGTCCGGCTCCATCCGTGGCGCGCGCGCACGCGGAAACCTCCCGGCATATCCCCCACCACGATCCGACCCTTCTGGCGCCTTGGGGACGCCACACTTCACCCGGGCCCCGCCGGGCACATCTCGTAATGGCTTCGTTACTTTATGTGATCAACGCAGGCAAGAGCATACGCCCGGGGGAAAGGGCGGATGAACTCACAGCGGAAGTGTCGGCGGCAAAGTCACGTGATCATGACTTGAGTGCCGTCCCAGCGCAGCGCTCAATTCATGATCACAAACGAAACCCCACGGCGGTTGACCGCCCGGGATAGGGCCCCGGCCCGGGGACAACGGGGCTAGCGGTCCAGACGCCAGGCTAATGGGCCCAGACGCCGCGGTAGTACTCGAAGACGAAGCCGATCACGGTAAGGAAGATCGCCAGCAGTCCGATCAGGAACAGCCACCAGCCGATGGCCACCCCGAAGGCCGCAAGGGCCGCAGCCAGGCCCACGTACAGCGGCCACCAGCTATGCGGGCTGAAGAAGCCCAGTTCGCCGGTGCCCTGCTCGATCTCGCCCTGGGGGTTGTCCTCGGGCCGCTCCGGCAGTCGCCGCCCGGTGAACAGCAGGTAGAACCCGGTCAGGAAGGCCAGGCCAACGGACAGCGCGAGCGCCGCGGTGCCGGTCGGGTCCTTGGAGAAGTACCAGTAGATGATGTCGACGACGCCGAAGAAGATCGCGCAGCCGATGAACAGGCCTCCCTCAAACTTCATCCCGCACCTCCCCTGGGCCGCTGATCCGACGGCTCATTTCCTGCCCTCCGCCTCGAGGGCCCGCTGCTCATGCGTGCGGCCGGACTGAATCTGCGGGTAGTGCAGGTCGAACGCGGGCCGCTCGGACCGGATCCGCGGGATGCGGGTGAAGTTGTGCCGGGGCGGCGGGCAGGAGGTGGCCCACTCCAGCGAGTTTCCGAACCCCCACGGGTCATCCACGGTGACCTGCTCGCCGTACTTCCAGGTCTTGTAGACGTTGTAGAGGAAGAAGAAGGTCGATGCGCCCAGGATCCACGACCCGATGCTGGAGATCTGGTTCAGCGTGGTGACATCCGCGGGCAGGAACGGGTAGTTCGCCACCCGGCGCGGCATCCCCTGGACACCGATCCAGTGCTGCACCAGGAACGTCATGTTGAACCCGATGAACAGCGTCCAGAAATGCCACTTGCCGAGCGTGTTGTCCAGCATCTTCCCGGTGAACTTGGGCCACCAGAAGTAGAACCCGCTGAACATGCAGAACACCACGGTGCCGAAGAGCACGTAATGGAAGTGGGCGACCACGAAGTAGGAGTCACTGACGTGGAAGTCCAGCGGCGGCGAGGCCAGGATGACCCCGGTCAGCCCGCCGAACAGGAACGAGACCAGGAACCCGATGGCGAACAGCATGGCCGGCTCGAACGTCAATTGGCCGCGCCACATCGTGCCGACCCAGTTGAAGAACTTCACCCCGGTGGGCACCGCGATCAGGAACGTCATGAACGAGAAGAACGGCAGCAGCACAGCGCCGGTGGTGAACATGTGATGCGCCCACACGGTCATGGACAGCCCGGCGATGGCAATGGTCGCGCCGACCAGGCCCTTATACCCGAAGCACGGCTTGCGGCTGAACACCGGCAGCACCTCGGTCGCGATGCCGAAGAAGGGCAACGCGACGATATAGACCTCCGGATGGCCGAAGAACCAGAACAGGTTCTGCCACAAGACCGCGCCGCCGTTGGCGGGGGTGAACACCTGGGCGCCGAGCTTGCGGTCGATCTCGAGGACCAGCAGCGCGGCCGCCAGCACCGGGAACGCGAGCAGCACCAGCAAGCTGGTGAGCAGGATGTTCCAGGTGAAGATCGGCATCCGGAACATGGTCATGCCCGGGGCGCGCATGCAGATGATGGTGGTCACGAAGTTGACGCCGCCGAGGATTGTGCCCAGCCCGGACAGGGTCAGGCCCATGATCCACATGTCGCCGCCGAGACCGGGTGAGTAGACCGCGCTGGTCAGTGGCGAGTACGCGTACCAGCCGAAGGCGGCCGCCCCGCCGGGGGTGAGGAAGCTGACCAGCAGGATGAGGCCGCCGAACAGGAAGAAGTAGTAGCTGAGCAGGTTCAGCCGGGGGAACGCCACATCTGGCGCACCGATCTGCAGCGGCATGATCTCGTTCGCGAACCCGACGAACAGCGGGGTGGCGAACAGCAACAGCATGATCGTGCCGTGCATGGTGAACAGCTCGTTGTACTGCTGGTCGGTGACCGCGTGGTTGTTCGGCCCGAACAGCTGGATCCGCATGATCATGGCCATCAGGCCCGCGATCAGGAAGAACGCGAACGAGGTGATCAGGTATAGGTGACCGATGACCTTGTGGTCGGTCGAGGAGAGCCAGCTGGCCAGGATCGATCCCTTGCGGCCGTACTGCTCCAAGGCCTGCTGCTCGACCGGTTGCTCGATAGTGGCCACAGGCTACGCACCCCCTGCTGACTTCTGCTGCAAATGCTGCTGGGCGCTGATCCAGGTCTGGAACTGCGCTGGGGTGACGATCTTCACCTTGAACAGCATCCGGCTGTGGTAGACGCCGCACAGCTCGGTGCAGCGGCCGATGAACGTGCCCGTCTTGATCGGGGTCACCTCGAAGTGGTTGGGGTGGCCAGGGATCACGTCGCGCTTGAACTCGAACGGGACGATCCAGAACGAGTGAACCACGTCCAGGGAGACGAGGTTGAAGCGGACGGTCCGGTTCGTGGGGATCTCCAGCAGCGGCAGCCGGCCCGGCCAGGGCGCCCCGGTCTCGGAGACCACCCCGCTCGCCGAGCCCGGCACCTTGTACCCCGGGTACTGGAACTCCCAGCTCCACTGGTAGCCGTACACGGTCACGGTGACGTCCGGATGCGGCGGGAGCTTGTCGATGTAGTTCTCGTCCCGGGCGGTGAAGAAGAAGAAGACGCCGACCATGATGAACGGGATGACCGTGTACATGATCTCGATCGGCAGGTTGTAGCGGACCTGCCGCGGCACGGCGTCGGTGCGCTTCCGGTGGAAGATCACCGCCCACAGGATCGCGCCCCACACCACGGCGCCGACGCAGAGCGCGGCGATCCAGCTGCCCCGCCACAGGGTCACCACGACTTCGCCCTGCCTGGTGACCGGGACCGGCAGGCCGAGCCGGGTGAACGTGGTGGACTGGCAGCCGGCCGTCGCCATCAGCACCGCGGCCAGCAGCACGGAGCGCGGTATCCAGCGGCGCAGGCGCCGGCCAGGCTGGCGCTGGCCCGGCAGCCCAGCATCCGGGGCGCCTGGCGAGCTGCCGGTCACGGCGGCGTCTTCCTGGCCGGGCGCATGGCCCGGATCATGCGCGCCCCTTCGGCGTGGGGCGCTGGGGGTGGGACTCACAGGTTGCCTTCCCAGCGGAATGACTCCCGGCTGCACGGGCAGGTCATGGCTCGTCCTACAGGCTGTCGTGCAAACAGTATCGTGCGCCCTGGCCGTCCTCGCGGGGGACCCCAATTGTGTCGCCGCGTGTCCCGGCCGGATGCGCTTATGTACGCGGACGTGCGGGTATCGGTCTCCCGTGGCAGCATGCATGCGAAGGTCCCCAACTTCGCGGCAGCGTCACGGAGTATTGTCACCTTTCCAGTGGGAGATGGTGACTGGCGGTATTGACGGCCCACCGCCGGCCCAAAACCGGCGGCAGCACCGGCACGTCCCGGCGACCGGGAGAAAGAGGCATGCGGATGACCCCCCCGACGCGCCCAGCACCCATGCTGACGATCGACGCGCTCGGCCGGAAGTGCCCCATCCCGATCATCATGCTCGCCGAGCGGATCCGGGAGGTCCCGATCGGGGCGACCGTCGCCGTGCTGGCTGATGACCCCGCTGCCCAGACCGACATTCCCGCCTGGTGCATGATGAAGTCGCAGGAGTTCGTGGTGGAGACGGCGCTGCCGCGCGGCTGGGCGTTCCTGGTCAAGCGCACCTACTGACGCCTCGGCCGGCCGCCCGCCAAGAGCCGCCTGACGCACCGGCGCCCGCTAAGAGCCGCCCGCGGACCGGCCCCCCGCGGACTGGCCCCCCGCGGACCGGCCCCCCGCGGACCGGCCCCCCGCGGACCGGAAGCGGCCGGAGAACCGCGGGTCCCGCTCCCACCAGGGCTGCTGCCCGGCCGGTTCCTCCGGGCCCGCACCGCCCCCGGCGGGTGTCCCCGCAACCTCCGGCACTCCCGCCGCCGCCGCGGCCTCCGCGGCCTCCACGGCATCCAGCTCGGCGTCCACGCCCGCCGCCTCGGTCTCGTCTTCCCGGATCATCTGGATGAACTGGGCGGCCAGGAACGGCAGGCCGACGAGGTCGCCGAGCACCCACAGCACCCCGCCCCCGATGACCTGGTCGCTGCGCAGGCTGGGGCCCCAGGGGCGGCCCAGCGCGTGGTAGTAGGCCCCGGCGATGAGACCCTGGTAGGCGATGATGGCCAGGCCGAGGACGGCGTCCCCGACCACCTCGCCCGCGCTGACCCACAGGCCCACCAGGTACGGGTAGGCCCTCGGCACCGGGTCGACCCGCAGGAACATCCAGAAGAACACGAAGCCCGGGGCCAGCAGGGCCAGGTAGGTCAGCTCGCGGACCGTGCCGCTGGTCATGCTGGCCGCGTACCAGGGCGAGAAGTACAGCACGAACGGCACCAGCACGATGACCAGCGTGGGGATGGCCGGGAACGTGAGGATCCGCGCCGCGGCGCTGTGGATCACCCGGTCCAGGCGCCTGCCGAACCCCGGGAGCGCCGCGGTGATCAGCGTGAGCGGCCGACCCAGGGCCGTGAACAGCGGCACCACCAGCAGCAGCAAGATGGTCTGCACCGAGCGGATGTAGAACAGCACGCCCTGGTAGACGCCGAGAAACGACATGGTGGCGATCACCAGGACGGTGAGCCCGCCCAGGTAGAAGGCGACCATGCGGAGGGCCGGCCATTCCCCGCCCGCCCGGCGGACCCGGCGCACTCCGGCCAGGTACAGGCCACCGGCCAGCAGGACCACCACGAGGACGGGCACATCCAGGGTCCACGAGCTGAACACCCGGGCCACCGTGAGCTCGGGCGGTCCCACGTAGGCGGGCCCGGGAGCGCCCGCGAGCAGAAGCGTCGCCACCCCGTCACGCTATCGCCCGGGCACCGGTCCCCCCGTCATGGCTCCCCGCAGCCGGCCGAACCCGCTCAGCGCCACCACCAGCGGCGAACCCGGCTAAGCGCAGTCACTAGTACATAACGGTACCTATGTGATGTGTGATTTCTCTTGCGCGGGATGCCTGGGGGGGACGAGTCTATTCCGGTTGTGCCTGATACCCCAGCGCACAGCGATCAGGCGCCATGATCATCCGTTCAGGAAGGAACGTGCATGCCGCAAGTCACACGTCTGCGTGTGGCCGCCGCCGCGATTGCCGCAGGAGCACTGACGCTCGGCACTCTCGTCTCGGCCACCGCCGCGCAGGCGGCCAACCCCCGAAGGGCCATCGCCGACTCCCACCCCGCGTGGGCTGTCGCCGCGAAGCGTCTGTCCAGCAAGGCCGTTACGAGCGGCACCGTCAACGCCCGGGTGTACCTGGCCCCCAACCATCAGGCTGAGCTGGCCGGCGACGTCGCCGCGGTCTCCAGCCCGGCCAGCAAGAGCTACCGCCACTTCTGGACGACTGCCGCGGTGCGCAAGGAGTTCGCGCCGTCCGCCGCAGAGGTCGCATCGGTGAAGTCCTGGCTCTCGTCGGCGGGGCTGAGCGTGACCAAGACCGACGTGAAGTACCCGGCGGGTGCCTACGTCGGCGTGCGCGGGTCCGTGGCCGCCGCCAGCAAGGCGTTCGGCGTGACGTTCGGCACCTACCGCGGCCCCGGTGGCCAGAGCGCCCGGGCACCGCAGCAGGCGGCCACGGCACCTTCCTCCGTCGCCAGCTCAATCATCGCGGTCTCCGGCCTGGACACCGCGAAGAGCACGATCAAGCCGGCCCTGCCGCCGCCACCGGCGAACTACTACGTGCCCAAGCCGTGCTCGACCTACTACGGCCAGAAGATCGCGACCAACAAGCCCAAGGCGTACGGCAAGCACCAGCCCTGGACCAACTGCGGCTACACGCCGAGCCAGGTCCGCGGCGCCTACGGGGTGGCCGCGTCCGGGATGACCGGCAAGGGCCAGACCGTCGCGATTGTGGACGCTTACGCGTCTCCGACGATCAAGGCGGACGCCAACCAGTTCGCGACCGAGGTCGGCGACCAGCCGTTCGCGGCAGGGCAGTTCAAGCAGTACCAGGCGGGCCCGTACACGCTGGCCGGACCGAACCAGTGTGACGCGGCGGGCTGGTACGGCGAGGAGACCCTCGACGTGGAGTCCGTGCACGGCCAGGCCCCCGACGCCAACGTCCGGTACGTGGCCGCGGGCACCTGCAATGACCCCGACATGGCTAACGCGGACGCGCTGATCGTGGACGGCGACCTGGCCAGCATCGTCAGCAACTCGTGGGGCGGGCTCTCACTAGACGAAACCATCGCCGCGACCTACGAACTGATCTTCCAGGTCGGCGCGCTGGAGGGCATCGGCTTCATGTACTCCTCCGGCGACAACGGCTACGAGGGCCCGGGTGAGGACCCCGCCTCCACCACCGACCAGGTCGACTACCCGACCTCCAGCCCCTACGTCACCTCGGTGGGCGGCACCAGCCTGGCCATCAGCAAGACGAACAGCTACCAGTGGGAGACCTCCTGGGGCACCATCCTCGACCCGCTGATCCACCTCAAGAACGGCGGCAAGAAGTGGCAGTACACGCCGCCCGGCAAGTACCCGGACTGGTATGACGGTTCGGGTGGCGGTGGCGTGAGCACCCAGTTCACCCAGCCCTCCTACCAGGCGGGCGTGGTCCCGGCCAGCCTGGCCACCAAGCTGCCGGACGGCTCGACCAGCAGCACGCCCATGCGGGTGGTCCCGGACGTGTCGGCGCTCGCCGACCCGAGCACCGGGATGCTGTTCGGCGAGACGGTTCTGCTGGCGAACGGGAAGTACGGCTTCGCGCTCAGCAGGATCGGCGGCACCAGTGTGGCCTGCCCCGTGTTCGCCGGCATCGAGGCGGACGCGCAGCAGGCGGCCGGGGGCGCGATCGGGTTCGCCAACCCGGCGATCTACTACCTGGACACGCACTTCACCTACGGGTCGTCCAACGCGGCGTACAACGACGTGACCGACCACCCGCTCGGCCCGGGGTACCTGGCCGAGGTGCGTAACAACTACACCAACCCGGCCACCAAGCAGGGCCCGCTGCTGACCTACCTGCGGACCCTCGGCCTCAACGGTGAGGGCGCCGACAAGCTCCGCGCCGTTACGGGCTACGACGACGCGACCGGCGTCGGCTCGCCCAAGAATTACATTCAGGATGCGCCCCAGCTGCCGTAGCTAGCGGGAACATCACGGGGGGACGGCCCGGACCAGGGCCGTCCCCTCCGGCATGTCCAGGGGCGGTGGGCCGCACTGGTTTTCGTTGCGGAAGATCGCGGCGGCAGGCGCCGGGCGCGCGCCCGGCCGGCTCAGCTGTAGTGCGCGGCGATCTCCGCGGCCGCGGCCTCGCCGTAGGCGCTGCCCAGCCGCTCGGCCAGGTCGCCGGGCTTCAGCTCGTACTCCTGCGTCCCGATCGTCTCCAGCACGTGCACCGCGAGGATGTTGCCGAGCTGGACCGCCCGGTCCAGGGGCAGCCCCCAGGCCACCGCGGCCAGGAACCCCGAGCGGAACGCGTCCCCGGTCCCGGTCGGGTCTGCTTTGCGTACCTCGGGAACCGCCGCAACGAAAACCGGATCGGCGCCGGCCTGCTCGATCTTGGCTCCGGCGGGCCCGAGGGTGGTGATCCGGACGCCGACCCGGTCCAGGATCTCCGCACCCGACCACGAGCTCTTGTGCTCGATGAGGGCTTCCTCGTACTCGTTGCAGAACAGGTAGGAGGCACCGTTGACCAGCGCGCACACCTCGCCGGAGGCCAGCCGGGGCAGTTGCTGGGACAGGTCGGCCGCGAACGGGATGCCCAGGTCCTTGCACTCCCGGGTGTGCGACAGCATGGCCCCGGGGTCGCTGGCGCCGATGAGGACCAGGTCCAGGCCGCCGGCCTGCTCGGCGAGCGGGGCCAGTTCGATGTCGGAGTCCTCGCTCATCGCCCCCGGATAGAACGAGGCGATCTGGTTACCGTCGGCGTCGGTGGTGCAGACGAACCGCGCGGTGTGCTGGGTGGTGGACTCACGGACCCCGCTGCAATCCACCCCGTGCTGGGTCAGCCAGGTGCGGTACGGGGCGAAGTCGGCGCCCACCGCCCCGATCAGCAGCGGCTTGAGCCCGAGGACGCCCAGCCCGAAGGCGATGTTGGCGGCGACCCCACCGCGCCGGATCTCGAGCCTGTCCACGAGAAAGGACAGCGAGACGCGGTCCATCTTCTCGGGGATGAACTGCTCGACAAAACGGCCGGGGAAGGTCATGAGGTGATCGGTCGCGATGGACCCGGTGATGGCTATGCGCACTGCCGCACTCTAGGCGATCTGAGGTGCTGCGGAAAGCCAGACGGCCGGGAGGTCACCCTCCCGGCCGTCGCTGAGCATGTTCTGTGGACGTGTGCTGGACCTGTACCACCGCTTAACCCGGTGCGTTGACCTGTACCACCGTCACGCGCCGGGGAGGCGGGGCCCGCCGCAGGCGGGTGCTCGCCGAGCCGGCGTTCGGCGCGGAGCGGCGAGCGGGGGGCTTCGGGGGGTCGTCCCCCCGGGCCAGCAGAGTCCAGGGGGTCGCCCCCCCCCCGGAAATTAATGGAACGAGTCGCCGCAGGCGCAGGACCCGGTGGCGTTCGGGTTGTCGATCGTGAAGCCCTGCTTCTCGATGGTGTCCACGAAGTCGATGGTCGCGCCCATCAGGTACGGCGCGCTCATCTTGTCGGTGACCACGTGCACACCCGAGAACTCGGCGTCAACGTCCCCGTCCATCTCACGCTCGTCGAAGTAGAGCTGGTAGCGCAGCCCGGAACAGCCGCCCGGCTGGACGGCGATGCGCAGCCGCAGGTCATCGCGGCCTTCCTGCTCCAGGAGAGCGCCCACCTTCGCTGCCGCGGTGTCGGTCAGGATGACACCGGTGGTTGTCGCCTCATTCTGGACCGTCATATGTGTTAGCTCCCGCGTTGGACTGCCGCCGCGTCCGCGGCGCTGCCTTATCTCCTGGCTCCAACCATATGCGCTCCCAGGTCATTCCGGGCGTGGTGGGCCGGCCCGGAGTTTCGCGCGACCCTGCGCCGGGCCCGCCCGGGCTCCCGGCCTGGGGCCGGATCCGGGGCGGATCACGGGGCGGCGAACTGGATGCCGCTGGTCCAGGTCTCGGTACCGTCCGGGCGGATCAGGTACCCAGCGTAACCCGGCTGCCCGGCGACCGCCGTCAGGGCGGCGTCGCCGCCGACGGCCAGCGCCGTGGCCAACGCGTCCGCCAGGGCCAGGCTCGGCCCGGTGACCGTGGCCGACGCGGCGCGGCAGGCGGGGCGGCCGGTGTGCGGATCCACCAGGTGCGCACCGCGCTCATAGCTCCCGGACGTCGCGACGGCGCCGTGCACCTCCAGCACCGCAGCCAGCGCGTCCGGCCGCCACGGGTGACGGATGCCGGCCCGCCAGGGTTCCCCCGGCGCAGGGGCGCCGAACGCCGCGAGGTCACCGCCGCCGTTGACCAGCGCGGCGGCCAGGCCCGCCTGGCGCAGGGCGTCCAGCGCCCGGTCCACGGCCCAGCCCTTGACCAGCCCGGTCGGGTCGTACCCACCGGGCATGGCCCACGGGTCGAACCAGCCGCCCGACGCCTCCCGGGCGGCCTGGCAGGCCGCCCGCACCTCAGCCAGGCTGGGCGGCCCGTCTCGTTCGGACGTCTCGCCACGGCGAAGGCGGCTCAGTGGGGTATTCGGGTCCCAGGTGCTGAATACCGCGTCCGCCTGGTGCAGTAGCGCGCAGGCCGCCCGGATCGCGGCCCCCGGATCCGGGTGACCGGGAGCGGGTAGTACCGCGAACGACACCACCGTGCCCATCACGTGCTCCGCGTGGGTCACCGGGCGTCCGGCCGGGCCGGGCCGCCCGGAGGGGGGCTGGGGCCAGGAGGCGGGCCAGGAGGCGCGGTGGCGCGCCGGCCGATCCTCACCGGAAGTGCGCCTGGTCCAGCGCGGCCTGCACGGACAGAGCGTAGGCCTGGCTGGTGTACGTAGCCCCGGACACGGCGCTGATACGGGCACTCTGGGCCGCCAGTACCTCTTTGCGCAGCGTGGGGATGACCTGGACGGCGAGTTGCTGGGAGTACTGCTCGGCGGTGCGCAGCACCGGGACGGCGATGCCGGTGATCCGGCCGCCGCTGATGCTCACCCGGGCGGCCAGTTCGCCGTAGCCGTAGCGCTCCAGCGCACCCAGGGTGGTGCCGGTGGCCGGGCGGGCCCCGGCGGGCGTGGCCCGCGGTCCGGCCCGGCCGGGCCTGGCCGGGTGGCTGGCCTGGCTGCCGGGCTGGGTCCCGGAACTGGCCAGCGCGGCCGGCCCGGACGTCTTGTGCAGCCCTATCACGCCCAGGAACCCGGCCACGGTCCCGGCGACGACCAGCCACGCCGGACGCTTCATCGGGTGTTTCCCATCTGTGCTCTCCTCAGCGAACTGGCCGGCCGGTCAGAGCGCGTATGCCTCGTGGTGGATAGCCTCGTCGGGGATACCCAGGTTCCGGGCGGTATCGACGATGGAGGCGACGAACCCTTCCGGCCCGCAGATGTACACGTCGCGCTGGGCCAGGTCGGGCACCAGCCGGGGCAGCGAGACCTCGTCGATGGCCGCCTCCGCGCGGGAGCCGACCAGCTCATGGATCGTCCCGCGGCGGTGCTTCACCAGTTCGCGGACCTCGGTGCCGAGCACCAGGTCCGCGGGCTGGCTGGCCCGGAGCAGGACGACGGGCGCACTGCCCCGGGGCAGGTCCTCCAGTAGCGACCGGAGCGCGGTCACCCCGATCCCGGCCGCCACCAGCAGGGCCCGGGGCCGGCGCTGAGCGTACCGGGTGAACGCCCCGTACGGGCCCTCAATGGCGACCCGGGTCCCGGGCCGGAGGCTGGCCAGCGCCGCGGAGTGATCTCCCACCGCCTTCACGGTCAGCCGCAGGTACGGGGGCTGCGGCAGCGCGGACAGCGAGTACGGGTGGGCCTGCCACCACATTCCCCTGGTCAGGAACCGCCAGCAGAAGAACTGCCCGCCGGACACGGCGAGCCGGTCCAGGCGGCGGCCGGCGCAGATCACGGACACCACACCCGGCCCCTCCGGGCGCACCTCGATGACGGTCAGCCGGTGCCGCAGGCTCCGGACGAGGGGCAGCCCGAACCGGTAGCAGAGCACCAGGCCCGCGGTCGCCGCCCAGGCCACCGACCAGACGACCTGGGTCAGCGGGTGGCCCACGAACGCCGGGCCAAGCACGATGACGTGTGCGAACGAGATAGCCAGGGCCAGGTACATCCAGAGGTGGATCAGCCACCAGGTCTCCCGGCGCAGCCTGCGCCGTACCGCGCGCACCGAGACGATGCCGATCAGGCACATCAGGCCGAGGCCGATGGTCGCGGTGAGCACGTCCGGGTACTTGGTCAGCAGGACGCCCGCCTCGTGCCACGCCCCGGCCCGGGCCGCCTCGGCATAGCCCAGGGTGAGGAGCAGGGCGTGCGCGGCGAGCAGGCTGATCGGCCACGGTGCGACCGCGCGGTGCAGCCGGAGCAGGCCGTCCTGGCCCGCCACCCGTTCGACGAACGGGATACGGCTGACCAGCAGGACCATGATCAGGGCCAGGTACGTGCCGATCATGCCCGTCAGGCTGCCCGCAAAGGTGAGCAGGCCACCGCGGGCGGACAGCTGGCTGGAGGGCTGGCTGGTGATGGTGACGGCCAGGGTGGCCCCCAGCCCGGCCCCGGCGGCCAGCAGCGCGAGGCCCGCGTGCGCCGGGTGCGGCGGCGGCGCGGCGCGGCGGCCGGGAAGCTTTCGCTTGCGGTCGGCGGGCGACTTCGGCGCGCCGAAGGCCACCGGCGAGGCACTCATACCGCCAACCTGGCAGCGGAAGCTATCTGTGGTGTCGCGGAATCCTCTGAGTTCTCTCTGTGCTGCCCGCGTATCTGCCTGACTACCCATGAGCTGGGCAGATCTCGGTAAACAGACGGTAAAGGGAGCAGGCCCTCAGAGGCCGGGAGCGCCCCAGACCGCGAACCAGCGGCTCAGGTCGGGCTCGATCTTCAGGTCGTCCCCGACTACCCCGCGCACCTGCAGTTCGACGGCGTTGTCCCGCTGCTGGCCGGTTTTCGGCACGAACGGGTAGAAGGTGCCCTGCTTGTACAGGTAGACGATGCCCAGCCGGTGCACCGTGTCGCTGGTGAAGGTGACCAGGGTGCACAGCAGTTGCGGGCCAAACCCGCCGGACTGCAGCGAGGAGTTCACCGCGTGCAGGTCGGTGACCAGCGCCTCGAAGTCATCCGGCGCGTGCTTACAGGTCAGCCACGTGTACCCGTAGGAGTCCGTGCTCACTTCGATCGAGTCCGTGCCCGAGCCCATGGACAGCAGCTCGCGGACATCTTTCTCGATGTCGCCGAACGCCTTGCCCTCGGCCGCCCGGAAACAGACCGACCCGGTCCCGGTGGGCTTGAGGTTCATCCCCGCTTCGAGCGTGATCGCGGCCGTGGGCAGGGAGAACAGCTCGTCCAGGTTCGGCTGGGCCGGCTTGGTCCGGCCCAGGATCGTGTCCAGGAAGCCCACCGGGTTACCTGCTCAGCTGTTCGGAGATCTCGGACAGCTGGCGCAGCCGCCGCTCCAGCGACGGGTGGGTGGAGAACAGGTTGTTCAGGCTGAAGCCCTTTTCGCTCGCCTTGAACGCGGGGATGAAGTAGAAGGCGTTCAGCGGCTCGGCCGCGCGCAGGTCCTTGGTCGGGATCGCGTTCATCGACCCGCTGACCTTCTGCAGCGCGCTGGCCAGCGCGGACGGCTGCCCGGTGAGCAGCGCCCCGGCCCGGTCGGCGGCCAGTTCCCGGTAGCGGGACAGCAGCCGGATGAGCAGGAAGCTGATCGCATACGTCACGACGCCGACGACCAGCACAACCAGCACGACCGGGAGCGCGCCGCCGTTGTTGTTGTTGTTATTGCTCCGCCCGCCTCCGCCGAACAGCTCGGAGTAGAAGGCGAACCGGACCAGCAGGCCCGCGATGATGCCGATGAACGAGGCGATGGTCATCACCGCGACGTCCTTGTGGGCCACGTGGGACAGCTCGTGGGCCAGCACGGCCTCGAGCTCGCGGTCGTCTAGGTTGCTCTGGAGCAGGCCGGTCGTCACGACCAGGACCGAGGTCTTCTCGTTCCGCCCGGTGGCGAACGCGTTCAGCATCGGGGAGGGCGCGATCGCGACCCGGGGCTTGGGCATGTTGGCCAGCGCGGTAAGCCGGTCCACGATGCCATGCAGCCGGGCCGCCTGGGGTCCGTCCTGCGGGGTGACGACCTGGGCCCGCGCGGTACTCAGGGCGATCTTGTCGGAGTACCAGAAGGAGCCGACGCTCAGGGCCAGGCCGAACAGCACGGCGATGAACACGATGCCGCCACTCGAGATGGTGGAGAACCTGCTGAGCACCAGCACGAGAACGGTGATGAAGGCGACGAATACCACCCCGAGAAGAAACAACGTCAGGGTCATCCGCGCCGTGAGTCCCCTGTCAGGCGCATAGCGAGTCTTCGCCATCGCGCCGCCTCCGTTCTGTCAGCTGGCCGGGCCAGCTGAACTCTTGCCGGCTTCGCTATCGAAGCCATCATGTTTCATTATCAGGCTCCGGCTGAGCAGATTTCCCGCGATGCGGCCCCCGTCCGGCGGGTTTCTCACCCGGCCGTCTCAGCGGTCACAGCGTGGCCATCCAGCCCGGCCACAAACCTGGACACTCTCCCCCAGAACATCCAGCTGCCAGTGTGCCCAGGCCAGCTGAAGGTTCGCTGAACCAATCCTGAGAGCAGGATGAGCGCCCGGGCCGGCCGAAGACGGAGATGACTCTCAGCCCGGATACTCAGCCCGGGATGAGGCCATCCTCCGTGAGCAGGCCACGCACGTCGTCCATGCTGGCGTCGGAGTACGGGAGGATCACGTCCGACTCTTCCAACGAATCCGTCGGCACCGGTGTTCCTGCGGCGCGGACCCGCGCCAGCATCTCGGTCAGGACGGGCCGGAAGGCGTCCTCGTCACCGGCGTTCACCGCGGCCTCGAGCCTGGCGTCCAGCTCGTTCAGCTCGCTGGCCAGGCTGTCGTCCACGTCCAGCTGACCCTCGCCGAGGATCCGGACGATCATGACCCCTCACCGGCCTGGGGCTGGTCGGCCGGCCGCCCGGCCTGGCCGTTGCCCGCGGTGCCGCCTGCCCCCGACGCGGAGCCCTCGATCTCGCGGGGCGCCTCGCCCTGGTCCAGCTCGCCCTTGAGCCGCGCCAGCTCCCGGTCCACGTCGTGGCTCGCACCCATCGAGTCCAGCTCACGCTGGATGTCGTCGTTGGGCTGCGCGGTCACGTCGTCCAGGGCCCCGGAGGCCATCAGCTCGTCGATGGCACCGGCCCGGGCCTGCATCTGCGCCGTCTTGTCCTGGGCCCGCTGGACCGCCATGCCCACGTCGCCCATCTCTTCGGAGATGCCGGACACGGCCTCGCCGATCCTGGTCTGGGCCTCGGCGGCGGTGTACGTGGCCTTGATGGTCTCCTTCTGCGTGCGGAAGGCTTCCACCTTGGACTGCAGCCGCTGCGACGCGGCGGTCAGCTTCTCCTCGTCCGCCTGCAGATTCTGATACTGCGTCTGCAGGTCGCTCAGCTGGGTCTGCAGGGCCGACTTGCGGGTCAGCGCCTCACGGGCCAGGTCTTCCCGCCCAGCACCGAGCGCCGTCCGGGCCTGGCCATCCAGCTTGGCCTGCTGCTGCTGCAGCGTGTTCATCTGGAGCTCGACACGCTTGCGCGACGTGGCCACATCGGCGACACCCCGGCGGACCTGCGTCAGCATCTCCAGCTGGCGCTGGTAGGAGTAGTCCAGGGTCTCGCGCGGATCTTCCAGCCGGTCCAGCTGCTTATTAGCCTTGGCCTTGAAGATCAGTGATACCCGCTTCACCACGCTCATCGGCGCGACCATCCCCTCATCGTGTAACGCTGCCGCCAGCCACCTGCGGCGGACTGGCCAGCACCCCCCGTACTGTGGCCGCCGCGCCCGCAGGCTGGTGGCACACAGCCTACGCGGTCAAGCAGAGCGCAGCCATCACGGACGGAAGGCTCGCGCTCTGGTGATCCGCGGCGTTCGTCCCGGTAGGCTGGCACCGTGTTCA
This sequence comes from uncultured Actinomycetes bacterium, assembly GCA_963770545.1. GTDB lineage: Bacteria > Actinomycetota > Actinomycetes > Streptosporangiales > Streptosporangiaceae > RYN-230. The sequence goes on from CAVYQF010000002.1 coordinate 373,307, forward strand.
GACGACGCAGTACGGCCACCCAGGATGCCCCGGCCGAGGGCACCCCGGGCGCTTCAGCAGCAGATCAGGCCGACCGGGCCCCCGCTTCGCTGACGGCAGGCAAGGGCCGGCCGACTCCCAAGCGCAGCGAGGCGGAACGCCGCCGCCGGTATAACGCCCCGGGTGACCGGAAAGAGGCGTTGCGCCAGACACGGACCAGGGACCGCTCGTCGCGGGCCCGCAAGTCGGAAGCCATGCGGCGCGGCGAGGAATGGGCGCTGCCCGCCAAGGACAAGGGCCCGGTCCGGGCGCTAGCCCGCGACTACGTCGACTCACGGCGGCGGCTCAGCGAGTTCTACATGTATGGCCTGGTCATATTGCTGTTCCTGCTGTTCCTGCACAACCCCGTGGTGCAGACCGTGCTGCCCGCGCTGCTGATCGTCATGGTGCTGATCATGATCGTCGAGGGGTACCTCGTCGGCCGCAAGGTCACGGCCCTGGCCGCGGAGCGGTACCCCGGCGAGAGCACCAGGGGGATCAAGATCTACTCGGCCATGCGGTCCCTGCAGATCCGCCAGTTGCGTTTCCCCAAGCCGAGGGTGAAGCCGGGCGCCACAGTCTGAGGCGCACAACGGGTCAGGCCCCGGCCCCTCCGCGGGCCAGCAGTGGCGTTGCCCTAGTGTCGTGCGTTATGGAACATCGTCACCTGGGGCGAAGTGGCCTCAAAGTCAGTGAGATCGCCTATGGGAACTGGATTACGCACGGTTCCCAGGTCGAGGAGGACGCCGCCCGGGCGTGCGTCGCGGCGGCCCTGGACGAGGGCATCACCACGTTCGACACGGCGGACGTCTACGCCGGAACCCGGGCCGAGGAAGTCCTCGGCCGGGCACTGCACGGAGTCCGGCGAGAGTCGGTCGAGATCGCCACCAAGGTCTTCTGGCCGACCGGCTCCGGACCCAACGACCGCGGCCTGTCCCGCAAGCACATCATCGAGTCGGTGCACGGATCGCTGCGCCGTCTGCAGACCGACTACCTGGATCTCTACCAGGCCCACCGCTACGACCACGAGACCCCGCTGGCCGAGACCCTGCGCGCCTTCGAGGACCTGGTCCGCCAGGGCAAGGTCCTGTACGTGGGCGTCTCCGAGTGGCGGGCCGAGGAGATCGCCGCCGCGGTGCGGATCGCCGACGAGATGGGCTTCGACCGGATCGTCTCCAACCAGCCGCAGTACAACATCATCTGGCGCGTGATCGAGTCCGAGGTGGTCCCCCTCTGCGAGAAGGAGGGGATCGGCCAGATCGTGTTCTCCCCCATCGCCCAGGGCATCCTGACCGGCAAGTACCGCCCGGGCGAGCCCCTGCCCGCCGAGTCCCGGGCCACCGACCCGGACGGGTCCGGATTCATCAAGCGTTTTCTCCACGATGACCTGCTCACCCGGGTGGCCGCCCTCCAGCCGATCGCCGAGGAGGCTGGCCTGTCCATGGCCCAGCTGGCCGTGGCCTGGGTGCTGCAGAACCCCAACGTGTCGGCGGCGATCATCGGCGCGACCCGGCCGGAGCAGGTCCGTGAGAACGCCAAGGCGTCGGGGATCCGGCTCGACGCGGAGGTGCTCCGGCGCATCGATGACGTGCTCGGGGACGCCATCCGCCGCGACCCCGCCCTAACCCAGAGCCCCGAGCACCGGCCCTAGTTAGTCAGCGTGCAGGCTCATCGGGCCGTATTCGACCCTGTTCTCCTCCAGGAGGGACACCTGGTCCACGCCGCTCGCCAGGAGCTCCCGCCAGTTCTCGCCGAGCCAGCTCTCCGCGTCGCCCTGGCTGGCGAACGTTTCCCTCGGCACCCCCCGGGACGGCACCGCAGTCCCGTCCGCCGTTTCGAATTGCCAGGTCCAGGCCATATCTTCGCCGCCTCCTCAGTACGCGGTAAGCGACAGTAGTCCACCCGGGGCGCCCGCCGTGCCGCCCCCCAGGCTCCAGGACGACCGCGGGCCGGGAATGCGATAGCCAGCGCCAATTGCCTGGATAGGTGATATGTGGTGTCCTATCCGAGACGGGGCCTGGGTCGCATATGGGCCCACCCTGCAGAACGGCAGCAGACGCGGCCGGGAAACTGTTAAGTTCTATGGGCAGCCCTGAGCCGGGCGCCGCGGCACGTGTCCCCCTGGCTCAGCCCCGGGAGCAAGGTGGTGACGACATGGCGCGCGTTGTCGTCGTTGGTGATCTGATGACCGACACGGTCGCTCACGCAGCCCTTCCGCTAGCGAAGGGCAGTGACACACCGGCTACTGTCAGTATGCACGGTGGCGGCTCAGGCGCGAACATCGCGGCCTGGCTGGCCGCGGACGGTGGCGAAGTAGCCTTCGTCGGCCGCCGCGGCGCCGACATCGCAGGCCGGAACCGGGACATGGAGCTGATGGGCTACGGCGTCGACGCCCGGCTGGTCATGGACCCAGACCGGCCCACCGGGACCTGCGTGGTCATGGTTACCCACAAAGGCGACCACACGATGATGTCGGACCCGGGCGCGAACGCCGCGCTGCACCCCGACGACCTGCCCAAGGACCTGTTCGCGCCCGGCGCCCACCTGCACATGTCCGGTTACACGATGCTGAACGAGGGATCCCGCGCCGCCGCCCTGGCCGCCTTCGGCCACGCGGGCCGGGCCGGGATGACGATCTCGGTGGACGGCGCCTCATCCGCGCCGCTGGAGCGGGTGGGGGCCGAGCCATTCCTCGAGATGACCAACGGGGTAACCCTGCTGATCGTCAACGCGGACCAGGCCGCCGTGCTCACCGGCCGGGAAGACCCTGAGTCCGCCGCGCACGTGCTGACCGCCTGGTATCCCGAAGTCGTGGTGAAGCTGGGGGCCGACGGGGCGCTGTACGCGAACGGCCGTCCCGAGCCGGTCCGCTCCCTCGCCCTGCCCGTCGAGACGTTCGTGGACGGGACCGGGGCCGGGGACGCGTTCTGCGCCGGCTTCCTCCCCGCCTGGCTGGACAAGAAGCCGCCGCTCGAGGCGCTGGGCAGCGGATGCCGCCTAGCCGCGAACGCCCTCGGACTGGTCGGTGCCCGGCCTGCTCTCTGAGTCCAGCCCGCGGGCGGCCTTTCTGGACGGGCTCTTTTCCCTGGAGGGCCGGGTGGCCCTCGTGACCGGGGGCAGTTCCGGCATCGGTCATGCGATGGCCCGCGCCCTGGCCCTGGCCGGCGCCCGGGTCGTCCTGCTGGCACGTGGTAAGGACGGCCTCGCCGAGGCCGCGGCGGCCATCCAGTCAGCCGGGGGGACGGCCGCCTGGGTCCAGGCCGACCTCGCCGACCCGGCCGCGGCCCAGCGTGCGGCGGGGGAGGCGGTGGCGCTGTACGGGGAACCGGACATCCTGGTCAACGCGGCCGGTGCCAACCCGCGCCCGCCGCTCGGCCAGCAGACCCTGGAGCAGTGGGCCGAGGTGATGGCGGTGAACCTCACCGCCCCGTTCGTGCTCGGCCAGTGCTATGGGCCTGCGATGGCCCGGCGCGGATGGGGGCGGATCATCAACGTCGCCTCTCAGCAGGCGGTCCGGGCCTTCGGCAACAGCGGCGGTTACGGTGCGTCCAAGGCCGGCCTGGCCGGGCTGACCCGGTCCCAGTCCGAGGCCTGGGCCGGAAGCGGCGTGTGCTGCAATGCGGTCACACCCGGATTCGTGGCCACCCCGCTCACCCAGGCCGTGGCCAGCGATCCGGTACGCTCCGCGGCCCTGGCGGCGCGCACCATGATCGGCCGTAACGGCGAGCCTGCCGACTTCGAGGGCGTGGCCGTGTTCCTCGCCAGCCGGGCCAGCGACTATGTCACCGGCCAGCTCATCTTCGTGGACGGCGGCTTCTCGGTCACCTAGGCCGGCTGGCCGGGCGGTGATGAACGAGCTGGCTGCGCGGTGACCTCCCGCCGGCGTGGGCCGGGCGTTCAGCCTGACCGGGGGAGCCGGAAGCCCCAGTTCAGCATCCGCGCGGCGTCCTGCGCGCCGGCCGCCGTCCCGCTGGCGGGACTGTGCAGCACGACCCCGATCAGCGCCCGGCCCTTCCTGATCGCCTCGAACAACAGGCAGTGGCCAGCCTTATCGGTGTAGCCGTCCTTGATCCCGGCGGCCCCCCGGTACGAGCCGATCAGAGCGTCGGTGTTGTCCCACCAGTAGCCGTGATGCCCGGGCCCTTTGGCCAGGTGATAGAAGGACCGGTCCACGATGGACCGGAAGGCCGGGTACCGCAGAGCGGCGAGGCCGAGCCTGAGCAGATCGGACGGCGTGGAGTACGTCGAGGTCTCGGTGGGGTAGGGCAGGCCGTCTGGCGAGGTGAAATGGGTGTGCGTCATACCCAGCTGGGCCGCGGTCGCATTCATCCGCGCGAGGAAGGCATCCAGGCCGGGCCCGTAGGCGTTCGCGAGGGTATACGCCGCATCCGCCCCCGAGGGCAGCAGGAGGGCCTCCAGCAGCTCCCGCGCCGTGAACAGGTCCCGCGGGCGCAGCGCCGCGGTTTCGCCCCCGTACTTCCAGGCGTAGGTGACCGCGGCCTTCGGCACCCGGATCTCCCGGCCCAGGTCGCCGCTGTTCAGCACCATCAGGGCCGTCATCACCTTGGTCACGCTCGCCATCGGCCGCTCGGTGTTCACCTCCCGGCCCCACAGGACCTGGCCGGTGGCCGCGTCGGCCAGCACCGCGCCCTTGGCCTTCACCTTGCCCGGGGCGCCGGTCACCGTGATCGCCCGGGGGATGGCCGGGCTGGCCACTGGCTGGGTCGGGGAAGGCGTGGCCGGGACCCTCGTCCCGGCCCCCGCCGCGGCCGGCCGGGGCGCGGGCGGGGCCTGGGCCGCGACCGTGGGTCCGCACGCCACCACGCCGCCGATCATGGCGGCCCCCGCGATCAGTCCGGCGATCCGTCGGCTCAGGTGCATGACAGCTAATGTTCCCACTTGCGCCCAGATCCTCGCGTTCAGTTCGTGGCGGGACACCGGCCGGGCCGCGTTGAGCACCATGACATGGCCGTTAGGGGGATGAAAACCGGCTCAGGTGTGGGATGCCGGTTCACGGTCCACTCCCCCGCCGACGATCATGGAGTGCGCGCCACGCCAGCGGCATTGGACTCCTCTGTCACCGCCAGGCGGCACAATGGCGGACATGGCACGACGCACCGCGACACCCCCGCCGCCCGAGGACTTCGAGGAAAACATCGTCGATATCGATGTTGCCGAGGAGATGCGGGGCAGCTATCTCGAGTACGCCTACTCCGTCATCTACCAGCGGGCCCTGCCCGACGCCCGGGACGGGCTGAAGCCGGTCCAGCGCCGGATCCTGTACCAGATGAACGAGATGGGCCTGCGGCCCGACCGCGGCCACGTCAAGTCCGCCCGGGTGGTCGGCGAGGTCATGGGCCGCCTGCACCCCCACGGCGACAGCGCGATTTATGACGCGCTGGTCCGGATGGCCCAGCCGTGGGCGATGCGGCTGCCGCTGGTCGATGGGCACGGCAACTTCGGCTCGCCCGGCGGGGACGACTCCCCGGCTGCGATGCGGTACACCGAGGCCCGGCTGACCGCCGCGGCCATGGAGATGGTGGCCTCGATCGACGAGGACACCGTCGACTTCCAGCCGAACTACGACGGCACCGAGACCCAGCCCGAGGTGCTGCCCGCGGGCCTGCCGAACCTGCTGGTGAACGGCACCGCCGGGATCGCCGTGGGGATGGCCACCAACATGGCCCCGCACAACCTCGGCGAGGTGATCGCCGCGGCCCGGCACCTCATCGCCAGCCCCGAGGCCAGCCTGGACGAGCTGATGCGCTACGTGCCCGGGCCTGACCTGCCGACCGGCGGCAAGATCGTCGGCCTGGACGGGATCAGGGAGGCGTATGAGACCGGCCGGGGGATCTTCCGCACCCGGGCCACCGCCCGGGTCGAGAAGATCACGCCCCGTCGCGACGGCATCGTGGTCACTGAACTGCCGTACGGCGTCGGCCCGGAGAAGGTGATCTCCCGGATCAAGGACCTGGTGCAGGCCAAGAAGCTGGCCGGGATCGCTGACCTGAAGGACCTGACCGACCGGCACCGCGGGTTGCACCTGGTCATCGAGATCCGCGGCGGCTTCCATCCCGAGGCCATCCTCGACGAGCTGTACCGGCTGACGCCGATGGAAGAGACGTTCGGCATCAACAACGTCGCCCTGGTGGACGGCCAGCCCCGGGTCCTTGGCCTCCGTGAGCTGCTGAGCATCTACGTCGACCACCGCATCGACGTGGTCCGGCGGCGCTGTGAGTTCCGCCGGCGCAAGCGCGCGGACCGGCTGCACCTGGTGGACGGGCTGCTCGTCGCGCTGCTCAACATTGACGAAGTCATCCAGGTCATCCGGGCCAGCGACGATTCCGCGCAGGCCAAGGAACGGCTCATGTCGGTCTTCGACCTGTCCGAAATCCAGGCCCAGTACATCCTGGACACGCCGTTGCGCCGCCTGACCCGCTACGACCGGCTCGAACTGGAGCGGGAGCGGGAGACCCTGCAGCGGGAGATCGCTGAGCTGACCGCGATCCTGGAGTCGGAGACCAAGCTCCGCGAGCTGGTCTCCAGCGAGCTGGGTGCGGTCGCCGAGCGGTTCGCCAGCCCGCGGCGCACCGTGCTGCTGGAAGGCAGCGGCAAGGCCCGGACGGCGGCGGTCCCGCTGGAGGTGGCCGACGACCCGTGCCTGGTGCTGCTATCGTCCGCCGGGCTCATCGCCCGTACCGCGACCCGGCCTGCCGGCGACCTGGCGGGCGAGGCCGACGGCACCCTGGAGTCAGCTGCCCTGGACAGCAGCCGGGACGCGGGTGCGGCCACCGCCGGTCCGCGCGCGGCCCACGACGCCATCATCGCCACCGCGGCGGCCACCGCGCGGGGGACCACAGCCGTGGTCACCTCCCAGGGCCGGCTGATCCGGATCGGCGTGCTGGAGATCCCGGCCCTGCCGCCCAGTGCCCACTCCCCCGCGCTGGCCGGCGGCGCGCCGATCGCCGAGTTCGTGTCCCTCGAGGCGGGCGAGACCGTGGTGGGGCTGGCCGCGCCGGACGGGTCGCCGGGGGGGCTCGCCCTCGGCACCGCGGGTGGCGTGGTCAAGCGGGTCGCGCCTGATTATCCGGCCAACGCCACCGAGTTCGAGGTCATCTCCCTCAAGGAAGGCGACCGGGTGGTGGGCGCGGTCCAGCTGACCAGCGAGGACACGGACCTGGTGTTCATCACGACCGACGCCCAGCTGCTCCGGTTCCAGGCCTCAGCGGTCCGCCCCCAGGGCCGCGCGGCGGGCGGGATGGCTGGGATCCGGCTCTCGGCCGGGGCGGCAGTCGTCTGGTTCGGCGCGGTACCGGAGCCGGCCGGTCCCGGGACCGGCTCGGGCGAGGCAGGCGGCGGGGCGGGGGACGCGGTAGTGGTCACTGTCGCCGGGAGCAGCCGTGCGCTGCCCGGGACCGCCGCCGCCACGGTCAAGGTGACCCCGTACCGGGAGTACCCGGCCAAGGGACGGGCCACCGGCGGCGTGCGCTGCCATCGGTTCCTCAGGGGCGAAGACGTGCTGGTGCTCGCCTGGGCGGGCCCGGCGCCGGCCCGGGCCGCGACCGAGGCGGGTGTCCCGGTCTACCTGCCCGACGCGGACGGCCGCCGGGATGGCTCCGGGGAGCACATCCGCCAGGGGCTGGCCGCTCTGGGCGGGACCGCACCGCCCCGCTAGGCGCAAGGAAGCCGGGCCGTCACGAGGCGGGCCGTCACGAGGCGGGCCGTGAGGAGGCGGGCCGTGAGGAGGCGGGCCGCCACGAGGCGGGCCTTGAGGAGGCGGGCCGTGACGAGGCGGGCCGTCCCAGGCGGGCTGTCATGAGCCTGGCGGTCAGCGGCTGCTATGAGGGAGGGGGCTGGAGCGGGCGACCGCTGCGGCCAGTGTGGTCAGCAGTTCACGCGGCCCGGCATAGGGCGGCTCGCCGAACTGCCACCACCGGGCGAGCTGCAGGCCCCGGGCCCCGGGATAGAAGGCCTCGTCACCGAAGCACCCGGCCCGGGCCAGCGCGGCCAGGTCCTCATCGTCCTCGGCTAACGTGACCACGAACGCCGCGGCATCCAGCAGCGCCGCCGCACATCTCGCGGCCCGGATCGGATCGCTGCCCGCGCGGACGAGCCGCCAGGCAGCCTGGGCGCGGAGGAACTCCGCCATGAGAATCTGTCTTGTCACTTTAGGTATCGTACTCTTTACGAACTGTAGTTAGAATGATCGCCCCGCCGGGCTACGAGCGGCACCACCACATCCCTGAGGCCCCTCCCCCCGGTCGCTCAAGGCACCCACACGCCCGACGGTGAGTTTCGTGATCAACCGATTGGTGACGCTGCAGCGTCACCAATCGGTTGATCACGAACGCAGGATGCCCGCCTGACAGCACACTGGTAACACCAGCCACGCGGGTCACGAGAAACGCGCGGCTAGTGGGCTGGGTGACAGCGGCCGACCCCAGCGCCGGCCCGGCGGCGCGGCCGACCCCAGCGCCGGCCGGGCGGCGCGGGGGCTGCCGGCCGGCCCGGCGGCGGGAGCGCCGGGTCCGCTGTGGAAGGTCAGGCGTCGATGCGGGACAAGTCCAGCTCGGCCGCGCCACCCACGATGAATTCCCGCCGGGGCCCCACCTCGGTACCCATCAGCAGATCGAAAATCCCGCCCGCAGCGGCCGCATCCTCGATCCGGATCCGCCGCAGCGTGCGGTGCCGCGGGTCCATGGTGGTCTCGGCCAGCTGCCCGGCGTCCATCTCACCCAGGCCCTTGTACCGCTGGATGGGCTGTTTCCAGCGCTGGCCCCGCTTCTCCATCTCGAGCAGCCGGCGATTCAGCTCGCTGTCGGAGTAGGTGTAGTTGTACTTCTGCTGGCCCTTGCGGGGATTGGACAGCTCGATCCGGTGCAGCGGCGGCACCGCGGCGAACACCCGCCCCGCGTCCAGCATCGGCCGCAGGTACTTGTGGAACAGGGTGAGCAGCAGGGTGCGGATGTGCGCCCCGTCCACGTCGGCATCCGACATGAAGATAACCCGCTGGTAGCGAGCCGCGTCCAAATCGAAGGAGGCGCCGGAACCGGCCCCGAGGACCTGGATGATGGCCGCGCACTCGGCGTTCTTGAGCATGTCGGCGAGGGACGCCTTCTGCACGTTGAGGATCTTGCCCCGGATGGGCAGGAGGGCCTGGAACTCGGAGTTGCGGGCCAGCTTCGCCGTGCCCAGCGCGGAGTCACCCTCGACGATGAACAGTTCGCTGCGGTCGTCAGCGCTGCGGCAGTCCACCAGCTTGGCGGGCAGCGCCGAGGTGGCGAGCGCGGATTTGCGCCGCTGGTTGTCCCGGTGCTCACGGGCGGCAATCCGGGCCTTGGTGGCCGCGGCCACCTTCTCCAGCACCGCCCGGGCCTGCTGCTTGCCCGCCCGGCTCCGGGCCTCGAACACTCCGGTCAGCTCGCTGGACACCACGTCAGCCACGATCCGGGACGCGGCCGGGGTGCCGAGCACCTCCTTGGTCTGGCCCTCGAACTGCGGCTCGGGCAGCCGGACCCCGATCACCGCGGTGAGCCCTTCCAGCGCGTCTTCCGTCTTGGACGGCTCATCGCCGTTCTTCTGCAACCGGGTCGCGCGCAACTGCGCGTTCAGCGTCTTGACCAGGGCGCGCTCGAACCCGGTGACGTGCGTCCCGCCCTTGGGGGTGGCGATCACGTTGACGAACGACACGGTCTTGGTGTCGTACCCGGTGCTCCACTGCAGGGCCACGTCGACCTGCAGTTCACGCTCCACATCCGTGGGGGTCATGTGGCCCTGCTCGTCGAGCACCGGCACCGTCTCGGTGAACTGGCGGGCGCCGGTCAGCCGCAGCACGTCCGTCAGCGGCGTGCCGGGCGACAGGTACTCGCAGAACTCGCTGATGCCCCCGTCGAAGCGGAACTCCGCTTCCTTGTCCGCCACCGAACCCGCCGCGGGCCGGTCCTCCGCGGCCCCGGCCTCGCCGGCGGAGTCGGAGTCGGGGTCAGATCGCCGCTGACCGCCCGGGCGGTCGTCGCGGATCCGGATCGTCAGGCCGGGAACGAGGTAGGCGGTCTGCCGGGCGCGGTCCACCAGCGCCTCGAAGTTCCACTCCGCGTCCTTGGTGAACACCTGCCGGTCCGGCCAGAACCGGATCCTGGTGCCGGTCACCTTCCGGGCCACCTTGCGGGTCTGGCGCAGGCCCTTGCCCTTGGTGAAGGACGCCCGCGGGCCCTCGGCGGCGAACTCGCCGGGCACCCCGCGGCGGAAGGAGGCGGCCCACTCGTGCCCCTCCCGGTCAACCTGGACGTCGAGGCGGGCCGACAGCGCGTTCACGACCGAGGCCCCGACACCGTGCAGGCCACCGGAGGCGGTGTAGGAACCGCCGCCGAACTTGCCCCCCGCGTGCAGCCTGGTCATCACCAGCTCGACGCCGGTCAGCCCGGACTTGGGCTCTATATCCACCGGGATGCCGCGCCCGTTGTCCCGGACCTCCGCCGACATATCCGGATGTAGTACGACATCGATGGAAGTGCAGTGCCCGCCCAGCGCCTCGTCCACCGAGTTGTCGAAGATCTCCCACAGGCAGTGCATCAGCCCGCGGCCGTCGGTGGACCCGATGTACATCCCGGGCCGCTTGCGGACCGCCTCGAGGCCTTCCAGGACCGACAGGTGACGGGCGGTGTAGGCGTCCCCGGCGGGGACGGACGCCAGCGGGGCCGGGGCCCGGCCCCGGCTGGTCCCCACCGGGCGGCGGGCCGCGGAGCGGCCCGCTACTGGGCCGTCAGTATCGGCGCGGACGGCGGTCACGTGCTTCTCCTCGGTCGGGGGGTGGCCCGGGCGAATCGGGGCGGACTTCCGGAAGACTAACTGCCCGGTCTGACTACCCGGGGAAGCCACGCCGCGGACATACCCGGCTACCTGGGACAACGCGGCCCGGCTACAGTGAAGCAGCGAGGACAACTGCCATCCTCCCATGGTGGGCGTTCGCTTTGGGCGTACGTCGCATCCACACGGGAAGGCACTGGCCTGGCAGAGTGTTACACAGCACGTAGGGCAGAGCCCACCGGCCGACTGGCCGGTGGCACGACGCGAGGGAGGCGACATGACCGGAGCTCTCGCACCAAGCAGGCCCCTGAATGCGATGGACCTGTGCGACCGGTGTGGTGCCCAGGCATACGTACGCGTTGTGCTCCCCGACTCTGGGGAGCTGCTGTTCTGCGCCCATCACAGCCGGCAGCATCTTGAGGCACTCGCGAAGCTGGGTGCCGAGATCCAGGATGAGACGGAGCGGCTGTCATCGGGAAGCGGGACACAGCGCGAAGGGTAGACAGGGTCGCGACCCGCGGGCCCAGTCCTCGCCCACGGGCCGCACGAACTGCCCGGCCTGACGTCGGCACCGGCAGCGTAGCCGGGTCGCGTCTGGGCCCGCCGGCTGGAATCCGCTGAGCTTCCCGCGGCCTGATCAAGCGCATTAATTTCCCTAACGAACGGCGGGCGCCGGCGAAGATATCTTGGCCGGCGCCCGCCGTTCGTTAGTGGATATTTCAGTCGAGGTAGTCGCGAAGGACCTGGGACCGGGAGGGGTGGCGCAGCTTGGACATGGTCTTCGACTCGATCTGCCGGATGCGCTCACGCGTCACGCCGTAGACCTTGCCGATCTCGTCCAGGGTCTTGGGCTGGCCATCGGTCAGGCCGAAGCGCATGGAGACCACGCCGGCCTCCCGCTCGGACAGGGTGTCGAGGACCGAGTGGAGCTGCTCCTGGAGCAGGGTGAAGCTGACCGCCTCGCCGGGCTGGATCGCCTCGGAGTCCTCGATCAGGTCACCGAACTCGCTGTCGCCGTCCTCACCGAGCGGGGTGTGCAGTGAGATCGGCTCCCGGCCGTACTTCTGCACCTCGATGACCTTTTCCGGGGTCATGTCGAGCTCGGCGGCCAGTTCCTCGGGGGTCGGCTCGCGGCCCAGGTCCTGCAGCATCTGCCGCTGCACCCGGGCCAGCTTGTTGATGACCTCGACCATGTGCACCGGAATGCGGATGGTGCGGGCCTGGTCGGCCATGGCCCGGGTGATGGCCTGGCGGATCCACCAGGTGGCGTACGTAGAGAACTTGTAGCCCTTGGTGTAGTCAAACTTCTCGACCGCCCGGATCAGGCCCAGGTTGCCCTCCTGGATCAGGTCCAGGAACAGCATGCCGCGTCCGGTGTACCGCTTGGCCAGCGAGACGACCAGGCGCAGGTTGGCCTCGAGGAGGTGGTTCTTGGCCCGGCGGCCGTCCTCGGCGATCCACTCCATGTCCAGCCGCGCGGCGGGCTCCCCGCCGTCCATGCCCTCGGCCAGCTTCTCCTCGGCGAACAGCCCGGCCTCGATGCGCTTGGCCAGTTCGACTTCCTGCTCCGCGTTGAGCAGCGGCACCTTGCCGATCTGCTTCAGGTAGTCCTTGACCGGGTCCGCGGTCGCGCCCGCCGATGCCACCTGCGCGGCAGGCAGGTCATCGTCGTCGTCCCCGTAGACGAAGGCCTCTTCCTCGGGGCCCGCACCGGCCGGCTTGGCGGCCGCCTCGGCCACCACCGCGGCTGCGGCCGGGGCACCGGGGGCAGCGCCCGCCAGCTGGCCCGCCGGGCCACCCTCCGCAGGCACGTTACCGGCGATCGAGTCGTCGATCTCGTCCTCGTCGGCCGGCTCTTCCTCAGCCACGTCGTCGACCACATCGACCACGTCAACCTCGACCTCAAGGTCGACATCCAGGTTCTCGAGCTCGGCCGCATCAACATCCTCGGCCAGATCCACGTCGCCGGGATCTACGTCAGCGTCTAGTTCCACCACGTCTGTCAGGTCTGTCACCTCCGCCAGGCCAACTGCGTCATTGCCGGTCGCGGCCAGGTCCGGATCCTCACTCACAATGCCTGAACCCCCCTGGCCGCCCGGTGCCGAGCCGACGGCGGACCGGCCCTCGGCCTTCCGCGCCTCGCCTCGCCCACCAGAGCTCTTCTGACGCCGCCGGGACCTGGCGGCGTCCTCACGCTCCGGCGACGCCGGAGTTTCCTGCGCTTGATCCTCCTGCGCGGAGGCTGTCCCGTTCGTCTCCACGAGCGTGACCGCCCGGTCTGCCCGCGAACTGGCGGGATCTGCAGATCCAGGACGCTGGGAACCCTGCGCCCCTCTGCCCTGGCCTTCCGGCCCTGGCTGCTTCCGCGCCGCGGAGCGCGCCGCGCTTGCCACCGCGGTCACCCCTTCCTTCGCTGGACGGCGGCCTGCCGAGCCGCGCACGACACCTGACTGCACGAACTGGCAGGCGACACGGACACCTCTCCTGCGATCATGATCGGGAAAATGGACCCTACCTCGTGCAACCCGCTGCTGGGGCCAAGCCGGAAACCATATCCGGGCCGCATGACCCCACGGCCCAGACAGGACCAGCTCCCAACAACCACCTTAGGCGGAGTCTGCGGGTGGCTCGAACCGCTACGGTGACTGGCGGCGTGGCGCAACTCCCTGTTACCGGGCGCACACCCACGTCTGCCTGGCCATCTCTCATGCTTTACCCCTCCGTGCGGCGGGAATGACACCACCTGGCGGGCGCTGCGGCGCTGGGCCGTCCCGCCGGGGCACGTGCAGCACGAGCACGGTGACGTCGTCGTCCTGCTCGTAGCCGGTGAGCATCCGGTCAACTAGGTACTCCAGCAGCCTGGCCGGGTCCTCGACCATTCCCGGCCGGGCCTGTGCCGCCACGGACACCAGCTCGTCCAGGCCTGAGTCCAGGCCGCGCCTGCGGTTTTCCACCAGGCCGTCGGAGTAGAGCACTGCCGTGGTGCCCGGCGGCAGCCGGAACACGTACTGCTGTCGCGGGCAGGCCCAGCCGAGCGGCGTGCCCGCCTCGGTGGTGTCCAGCCGCGGCGGGGCATCCCTGGACAGCAGCAGCGGCGGCAGGTGCCCGGCGTTGCCGGCCAGGCCCTCGCCGGTGACCGGGTCCAGGACCAGGTACGCGACGGTCGTCACCTGCTCGTCCAGCTCGGTGGCGGTGAACAGCCGGTCCAGGCCGGCCAGCACGGCGGCAGGCCGTGGGTCGGTCAGGGCCAGGGCCCGCAGCGCGTTGCGGACCCGGCCCATCCCGGCGGCCGCGGTCAGCCCCTTGCCCATGACGTCCCCGGTGGCCACGGCGAGCCTGCCGTCGGGCAGCCGGAACGCGTCGTACCAGTCGCCGCCGATCTCCATGTTCCGGGTGACCGGCAGGTAGCGGGCCTCCAGGATGATGCCCGGCACGCTGGGCAGCCGGTCGGGCAGCAGGCTGCGCTGCAGCGTCTCCGCCGTGGTGTGCTCGCGCTCGAACAGCGAGGCCCGCTCCAGGGCCAGCGCGCACTGCCCGGCCAGGGCCTCCAGGAAGACCCGCTCCTCCTCGGTGATCTGCCGCGGCTTGGTAAACGAGAACCGCAGCGCGCCCAGGGGCGCGCCCGCCGCGAGCAGGGGCAGCCCGACCCAGGCCCGCTCATCGCTGTGCGCGAGGAACACATCGACGTCAGCCAGCCCGTCGAACTGCCGCCGCAGCGACTCGGGGTTCTCCACCAGCACCGGCCGCCGGGACGTGATGGCCAGGGTCATCACGCTCGGCGCATCCAGCGGCATGTCGCCGGACGGAGCGCCAGGGATTTCCGGCAGCCCGAGCGGGTTGATCGTGTGCAACTGCAGCCGCTCCCGGTCCAGCAGGGCCACCGCCGACCGTTCGGCGCCGATCGCCGAGCGCCCGACCTCAGTGATCACCTCGACGACCTGGAGTACGGTCAGGGCCTCGGCCAGCATGGAGGTGGCCTGCTGCAGGCGGGCGGTGCGCAGGGCGGCCGCGGACAGCTGCTCGGTCAGCCGCCCGCGCATCTCCTCAGCTTCGCGCTGGCCGGTGACATCCGTGCTGGCCCCGACCCACTCAATGATCTTCCCGTCCCGCTCAATCGGGACGGCGCGCACGTCGTAATGCCGGTACGACCCGGTCTTGGTGCGGACCCGGTAACGGCTGTCGAATACCTTCCCGGCGCGGACGCATTCCCGCCATTCCCGCTCTACCCGCTCGCGGTCCTCCGGGTGAATCGCGTCCAGCCAGCCATTGCCCAGGTACTCATCCAGGCTCTGGCCGGTAATCCAGCGCCACTCGGGCGAATCCTCGGCGATCTGGCCGGTGGGCGTGGTGACCCAGACGACCTGGGCGCCCGCCTGCACCAGCGAGCGGTACCGCTCCTCGCTGCGGCGGACCGCCTCGGCGGAGTTCTGCCGGTCAGTCACGTCCACCGCGATCAGGGCGACACCGGCGACGTTGCCGTCCGGGTCGTGGGAGGGGAACCAGGAGAACGCCCACTGCCGGTCGTCGTCCTGGCCAGCCTGCTCCGGCCCGCCCTGCTGGGGCCGGGCCGGGCCGGGCCGGTCCTGAGCTGGCCCGCCCGGGCTGGACCCGAGCACCGGCTGGGCCGACTCGAGCAGCGACTGGTTCGGCTCGAGCAGCGGCTGATTCGGCTCAAGCACCGGCTGGGTCAACTCGAGCAGCGGCTGACCGTCGGCCAGCACGTGGCGCACGGCTGACTCGACCCGGGATGCGAACGCGCCCGGCCACACCTGGGAAGGCAGCAGGCCGAGGTGCGCCTCGAGGTCGAGGCCGTCGAGCCGGGCCAGGGTCTGGTTGATCCGGCGGACCCGGAGATCGGGCCCGAAGAACGCAAAGCCGATGGGTGCCTCGCGCAGCAGGGTGGCGAGCAGGGCCGAGTCAGACACGTCCAACCCGGCTACCCGGGGCTGAGGCACAGAAGTATCAGTGCTCATCGCCGCACTCCAGTCCCGCTGCACTCAGTGCCGCCGGTTGGGCCATGCAACGGCTCCTTCCCGCTCACTGCGAACACAAGCAGGCTAGCGGCAACGCCGCGACCAGCGAACGCATAAGCACGGTGCCCCGCCCAAATGGGTGCGGCCCCATCCCGATACCGCGAACACCCACAGTGGCCCCGCAGGCGAGCTTCCCACATCCTAGGCGATATCGCGCGGCGCCGAGGGCATCATGCTGACCTGGCCCTATGGAAAAGAAGTGGCAGCCTGCCTGCCGCGGCGGCCAGCCACCCCGTAACCTGGCCCCGGCTCCCGGGAATTGTATTGATGATCAGATAGTCGATGCCCCGAATGTCCGGCCCCACGGCGCCCGGATGCCCGTAATATCTGCCACACGCGGAAACTTGGCCACCGTCCGGCGCGGACGTGGCACGGCGCCGCGAGAATCTGGAAAGCTGTCCATGTGAGCCCGCAAAGCCGACGACGAGAGCCCCCCGGCGGGCCGGGCCACCCAGGACGAGGGAAGGGGACACGTTCGGTGCTCCCCAGTGCTGCCAACTTCGGTGCCGCCCCGCCGAACGCGCTGTTCGCCGAGATGCTCAGGGCTGCCCGCGAGCTGCTGGCGGTACGCAGCCCGCTGGATGCTGAGCTGATGGTGAGCGAACTGCTGGGCACCTGGTGGGGAGAACAGACGCCGCGCAACTCCCCAGGCGACGTGGAGGAACTGGTCGGCGAGGGGCTAGTGAGCTACGCGGCCCAGCAGCGCAGCCCGGCCGCACTGGCCCTGCTGTCCGGCATCGCCTGCCTGGGCACGCCGCGCCAGGCCATGCAGGCCGAGACGGCCGCGCTGGCGCTCATGGAGCACGGCGTGGTCCGCCCGCAGTGGGTCGAGCATGTGGGCGCGGTGACGGCCGGCGAGTGCTACGTCAATTCCGACATGTTCGGGGACCGCGACGAGGTCGTCTGCGTGTACAGCTACGCCGGGGAAGAGCCGCACGCCCTGGTCATGGTGGTGGACTACAACGCGGGCGGCATGCTGCGGGACGGCTGGGTGACATCCCAGGTGGACCGACTGCTCGAGCGCTGCCGGGCGGCCAGCGCCGAGGATGGCGGGCGCCCCGCGCGGGCTACGTTCAGCCAGGTGGAAGCCCCGCAGGCCCGGCGGCTGCTGGAGACGGCGCTGGCCGTGACCGAGTCAGGGCAGGGACCGGCGCCGAGCGACTCATTCGCGTCTTATCACGCGTTCATCCGGGCCCGGATCCGCACCCTGCCACCTGCCCGGCCAGGTCACGGTGCCCGCAAAGGCGCCGGCCAGCCGGGGACCCGATCCTTGGCGGGCACTGCTGCGGGCACTGTTGTGGGCAGCGCTGCGGGCACCGCGGCCGGTACCGCTGCGGGCACCCCGCTCTGGAGCATGGGGCCCTGGAGCATGGGGCCCTGGATCACGGGGCCCGGGTCGGGCTGGGGCGCGGCGACCGCGCGCCGGCACGCCTGGACCCGGGATCGCCGCGCCATGCTGGTGGCCGAGTTCCTGGCCTCGGATGAGGCCGAAGACCTGTCCGACACCCGGGCGGCCAGCCGTTGCGCGGACCACATCATCGACTACGGCTGCGACCGTGACTTCGGGCGGCCGCTGCGGATGAGCCCGGCGAAGGTCGCCACGTTCCTGCTGGACTGGCTGCCACGCAAGGTGCTGCTGCTGTCCGCCGAGCAGCACGCCATGCCGCACGTCCTGGCCGCGTGGGTGCGCTGGGCCGGACGGCGCCAGGGGCTGGCCGCCGAGATGATCGCCGAGACCCTGGACGCCGTCTTCGACTCGATGGGCACGTTCGCCCAGGTCTACCGGGATCCGACGGCCTTCGGGCTGGACGCGTCACTGGTGGCCAGGCTGCTGCCGGACAACGATCTGGAGGCGCTGCCCCGGCGGGCGTTTGCGTTCCCGGTACTGCGCGGGATGTTCGGCGGGATCGACCTGACCGGGCTGGACCCGGCTGCCGAGGCGGACCGGCGCACGCTGCTGGCCGCCGACCACAACGACGCGAACGGGCGGCCGAGCGGTCCCCTGCACATCGACCGGCACCTGGCCCTGGCGGACCGGCTCTGGCGGGGTGACCCACCCGAGCTGTGGGAGGCCGCGCAGCGGCTGCTGGACCGGGGCGAGGACCGCCACGCGGTGCTGCACACGCTGATGTACATCATCCGGGACACAGCCGGCGACCAGGCCAGCCTGATCGCTGCGCTCCGCGACCTGCCGCCCAGCCCGGCCGGCTGACCCTATCCCGGCTGCGGACCGCCCAGCTCGCGGAATGCGCCCCGCAGGTCGGCCGCGGACACGGTGGTGAGATCGGCGGCGCTGGCTGCCTCGTCGAGGTCCGCAACCCGCAGGTCCCGGGCCGCGCAGGCCCGTTCGAACAGGCTACGGGCGAACCGGCCGTTGCCCAGCTCGTCGATCTGCCCGCGCGCCGCCGCCGCGTGGAAGATCTCGCCGAGAACCGGCAGCGCGTCCGGTTCGAACGAATCACCGTGCTGCTCCGCGATCACGCCAGCGATCTTGCACAACTCGTCGGATGAGTAACTGGGGAACCCGATCCGAACGCTGAACCGGGAGGCCAGGCCGGGGTTGCTGCGCAGGAACCGGTCCATGTCCGCGGGATAGCCGGCCAGGACGATGACCAGCCGTTCGCGGTCGTCCTCGGCCCGTTTGAGCAGCGTGGCCACGGCCTCGGACCCGTACGCGTCCCCGCCCGAATAGCCGGCGTTGTAGAGCGAATAGGCCTCATCGATGAACAGCACCCCGCCCAGCGCGGAGTCGATCAGCTTCCCGGTCTTGATCGCCGTGGAACCCAGATGCTCGCCGACCAGATCGGCCCGGTGCGCCTCGATCACCTCGGGACGGACCAGCAGGCCCAGGGCGGTGAAGATGCGGCCGAGGATCCTGGCCACCGTGGTCTTGCCGGTGCCGGGCGGCCCGGTGAACACGAAGTGCCGGACCGGGGGCTGGCTGGACAGGCCCTGCCGTTCCCGCAGCCGGGCCACCCTGAGCTGGGCTGCGATCTCGTGCACCTGCCGCTTGACCGGCTCCAGGCCGACCAGCTCATCCAGCTCGGCGAGGGCGCTTTCCAGCGTGGGCACCTGGCTGTAGCCGCGGAACCGGGCGGTGAGCTCGGCCCCGGCCCGCTCCAGGTCGGCCGCCTCCAGGGTGACCAGCTCGGTGCGGGTCGGCTCCGCGCCGTCGGCCATGATCCGGACGTCCCGGGCCCGGCCCGCCTTCTCGAGCAGGCTGCGCACGAACCGCCCGTTGCCGAGCTCATCGGCGAGCCTGCGCCGGCCGACGTCCTCCATCATCCGCCACAGGGCGGGGCCCGCATCGACGTCGAGAACCTCGCCGCGCTGTTCCAGGGAGATCTGGGCCAGGGCCATCAGCTCCGCGGGCGAGTAGGTGGGGAACTTCACCCGCAGCCCGAACCGCGAATTGAGCCCGGGGTTGCTGGCCAGGAACCCCTCCATCTGTTTTTCGTATCCGGCCAGGATGATGATGAGCTCGGTCCGGTCGTCTTCGGCCCGCTTCAGCAGCGCCTGGATCGCCTCGTGGCCGAACCGGTCGCCCTGCCCTTCGCTGTCGTTCACCAGGCTGTATGCCTCGTCGATGAACAGCACCCCGCCCAGCGCGCTGTTCACCAGCTCGTTGGTTTTGATCGCGGTGGCCCCGAGATACTCGCCCACGAGATCAGAGCGCTGCGCCTCCACCACCACTGGGGTGTCGAGCAGCCCGAAAGCATAGAAGATCTTCGCGACGACGCGGGCCACGGACGTCTTCCCGGTGCCGGGGGGGCCCAGGAAGACGAAGTGCTGCATGGGCTTTTCCGCGCCGTACCCCGCCATCACCCGGCGGCGCGCCGCTTCGACGGACGCGGTGATCTGGCGGATCTGATCCTTGACCGAGGTGAGGCCGATCATGTTGTCGAGCTCGGCCATGGCCTGGGCGACGGTGATCTCCGGCGGCGGGGGCTCACCACTGCCCCGGTCCCGCCCGGCCGCCCCCTCGGCGGGGCGTACCGAGCCCTCCGCCGTCTGCACCACCCGCGACACCTCCACGGGCCGGGACGTGCGGCCGTTGCCCGCGGCCGGGGGCCGGCCCGCCGGCCGGGCCGCCATGGCCGGGCCAGCCCGGTGCGGTGCGGCGAGCGCGCCGGTACGGCCCTGCTGGCGGCTGAGTGCCCGCGCTTCCTGCTGTGACTTGCCCACCCGCCAGCCGATCACAGCCAGGCCAAGCAGCCAGGCGATGGCGTAGCCGATGACCGGGCGGCTGGGAGCCAGCCACCAGGCCAGCAGGCCCGGAGGCAGGGCCCAGAGCTGCGTCCAGGCCACTGTCCGGCAGGGCACATAGCGACGGGACAGCAGCCGCAGGTGCGAGACGGCCACCGCCGCGCAGGGCAGCAGCAGCAGCGGCACGATCCCGGAATTGAACCGGCCGACGACCGCGGCGACGGTCACGACCGCTAGCAGACCCCAGACCGCGACGAAGATTGACGCCACCCACGAGCGGTGCTGCCGCCAGATCGCCACGGGACCGTAGGCGAGGGCCGCCACCACGAGCACATCCCAGAAGCGTGCGCCCAGGCTCAGGGCCAGCACGATGGTGATCAACACGGCCAGGACCAGGAGGATCTTCACTGGCAGCGACGCCGCGCGGACGGCTTGGCGCACCCGCGCCAGCCCTTCCTGGGCCATTCGCCTGCCAGGCAGGGATCCGTCCTCCGGCCGCATCTTGCTCCCTCGTGCCGTTCCTTGTATAGCGCATTACCACGCGCTTACAGCGACACACAACCAGATACCGGCAGAGAATGGCCAGGCCAGATCCTGCCGAGCCGGCGCCAGCCGCAGCCCTACCGGGCCCGCGTTCTGGCCGGGCGCCGACCCTGCCAGAGTAATGGCCAGTTCGCGGGGAATGCCTTTACGGCACTCCGACAAGCGACACGGCAAAGCTCCTGACCTGGTCGTCCACGCAGCGGAACCTGCTAAGTAAGACATCCATGTTCGCTGCAGATCCGGCTGGGCGGGCGCCGGCGCCCGCCCAGCCAGGGCGGCACGGCCTGCGGTGGTCTCCCGAGCAGCCCGGATCAGGCGTCGAGCTGGTCCACAAACGAATACGGCGGCCACGGGCCGTTCAGATCGGCCCGGACTCCGACCCGGGCCCCAGCCAGCGCGTGCGCGGCCGCCAGGAACTCAGCGGCCCGTTCACCGCGCAGCAGATAGGCGGCGTTGAGGATCATCTGCTCTGGGCCCCGCACGTAGCGCGGGTCGACGGCGGGCTGCCGCTGGGAGGCGTCGGCGATGTCGGTGAGGACCCAGTCGATCGTGTCCGCGAGCGAGTCCGCTCCCTCCTGCTGGCCGGCCGGGCCGTAGATCTGGACCCCCCACTCCACCGTGTCCCGGAAGCGGGCCAGCAGGCCGGCGAACTCACCGTGGCGCCGGGCCAGCAAGGCCCGCACCGTGTCGTCGTCGCGATAGACGGTAGCCAGCCGGAGCGGCAGGACCGGGGCACCGCAGGCCGCCGCCCGGGCGATGACCTGATGGTGCGCCCGGCCGACCCGTTCGATGTTGTCCAGCCCGCCCAGCAGGCTGGCCAGCGCATCCTCGCCGAAGGCCCGCGCTTCGACTGAGCCCACCACGGCGGTCAGGCCCGCCGCGGCCACGGTGCGAACCCGTTCCCCGCCGACCCCGGCCAGGCCGGCGAACTGGTGCGGGCCGAGATCGTCGGTGATGGCGTATACCCAGATCACCCGCTCGGCTGGCGGGGTGGCCAGCCGGAGTGGCTGCCGACGGGATCGCGCCGCCGGGCCACCGCAGGACATCGTCTTCACAGGCATCGCATTCCTCCTCGGGCCAGCCCCCTGGCCGCGCGGCGCAGGCGCCCGCAGGCATGCGACGCCCGGGCTCCTGAAGTTCACGGGCCCCCAGGCCCATGTCCATAACGGATCTCGGGCTCATAAAGTTCACGGGGTTGATTGCCAGGCTGAGAGACGGCTGGTACCGGGCGAGAGACGAGCGCCCGTGGCACACCGCGGGGAGCATGTTTCCCGCGCCGGGCACCACGACTGCCGCCACCCTTACTCAGGCTGGCCGGCCGGGGCAGGCACCGCCCGCCGAAGCCACGGCAGATCATGGATCCGTAATCTGCTCCCACCGTGACCAGCGCACTGCACGTGCAGCGGGCAGCATCAAGAGCGAAGACGCGGAGGCCGCATGACCGAAACCGAGGGTTACCCAGAGGTCGATGGCGGCCGGGTCTGGTACCAGTCGGTCGGCGAAGGCGGCTCTCCGCAGGCCAGCCCGCTGACCGGCCCACCGTGCAAGAACACCAGAAGCGGATGCGGCCCCGCCGCCGGCGGCAGGGCCAGCAGGCCCTCCAGCGCCGCGCGCTCATGGGTCCAGGTGATCACCTGGACTCCAGCTTGGTCGGCCGCGCAATAGTTGTCCCCCGAGGCGGGCCGTGACCACCACCGGGCCGCACCTCCGTCCGGGTCGATCATGATGACGCCGCGCCTGATGCCGTCGAAGGCCCCGGCGGCGAGTTCACCAGATGGCGACCAGCGGGGACCGCCTGCCACGCGTACCGTGTCCGGCGTCATCACGCGCCCCGATTCGGACGAGATAACCACCCGGTACCACGGCGGGCGGGATTCCCCGGTCCACAGCGCGGCGACCCGGCCGGATGGGCCGGCCGACACGGCGCTCACCGACCCGCCCAGGGTCCGGGCCAGCGAGGCCGCCAGGTCAGCCGCGGCCGCCTCGGTAGCGGCCGGGCTGACTCCTCCTGCGGGCGCGGTGTCCAGCGGCTCGAAAGACGGCCAGGCGCGGATCTCCCGGCGGTCCGGGTAGATCAGCTCAGCGCGGCCGTCTTCCGCGAGAGTCGCGCAGGACGGGGCCACGTCGCGGAGTGAACGCCACAGCACACCCGTATCCTCCGCCAGATGCCGCCGCTAAGCAGCTCCGGCAGCGGGATGCCTTACACGTGGACGACGGTGATGCGCTGCGCCTTCGGCCGTCCTGGTTCCTCCACCAGCCTGCTCAGGTCGCCGGGGTCGCTGGTCAGCAACACGACCGGGCGCTCCCGCTCAAGCGCCGTGGCGGCCACCACGGCGTCGACGGAGCAGCGTTTGCCTGGAAGGCCAGTCGCCC
Organism: uncultured Actinomycetes bacterium; assembly: GCA_963770545.1. Classification (GTDB taxonomy): domain Bacteria; phylum Actinomycetota; class Actinomycetes; order Streptosporangiales; family Streptosporangiaceae; genus RYN-230. Next base: position 396,286 of record CAVYQF010000002.1, read on the forward strand.
CCAGGAGCTCGCCGGCACGGCGGCCGAGCTCCGGGCTCACCGGCACGAGGGTGATCTGGGATAGCACCCGGTGCACGGCCATGTCGCGGGGGCCACCTCGCAGTACCTCGGTCAGGCTCATCGCGCTTGCCACCACCCGAGCGCGGCGGACGACAGCGGTCTCCAGGTGCGCCCGCGCCCGCGAGTCACCCGCAGCCAGCTTGACGAGCCCTTCGCTATCAAGGACGAGCGTCCCGCCCACGGCTACTCATCATCCGGCCAGGCCGCCCGCGCCTCAGCCAGATACTCCGGAGGGACCGGCCCATGCTCCTCGGCCAGCACGTTCGACAGTTCAGTGAGCAGATCCACTTCGAGTTGCCGAGCGACGGCTTCTGTCACGTACTGGCTAAACTTTCCCCGCCCGGCGCGCCGCTGGACAGCTGACGTCAGGTCTTCCGGCATCGAGACACTGACCTTGCGCGCTGTCCCAGCTGGTTCGACCCTCACGCGTCCCCGGTCGGCGGTGCCTTCTGGGTCATCCGGAGTATCTAGCAGGACCTGAAGCGCGAACAGCACTTCGAGAGCGCTCTCAGGACGGTCTTGCGCCTCAGCCGAAGCGAACGCCGGGCCGGATATCCGTGTCTCCAGCTCACGGACCCGCACCAGCAACTCACGGATCTCGCGGCGGAGTCGGCCCCGTTCTTCCGTGCGGGCCGGATCACTACTCACACCCACATGCTACCAGCGGTAGCAAGGCGGTTCTGGGCAGCCGGGTCTCGTCCCCGGCCCGTCAGCGCCACTAGCTGGGTGGTGCTTCGGGGTGTTCAGCAAGACGAGGCCCCCGCCCGGGCTGGCCCGAGCAGCGCCGCCAGCGTCCCGGGTATTGCGGCCTGGTCCGCCTCGGCGAGCCCGTCGGATACTCGGCCAGCCTGCTGCTCCGGCAGCGACTGATGATCCTGACCCATCACAGTCACCCTGGCCCTGGCACCTGGCCTTTCGGCCAGACCGCAAACCGCGGCAGCCCGATGACCACGCTGCCTGTTGCAGCTAAGGCAACAGGCAGCGTGGTCCGGCGAGCAATTCAATCCGCGACCCGGCTGACTAGCTGCAGCCGCTGGTGGCGCCGCACCCTTCACAGACGTAACAGCTGCCGGCCGGCCGCATCTTGGTGCCGCAGGTCAGGCACAGCGGAGCGTCCGCGGTGCGGCCTTGCTGCGCCTCGATCAGCTCAGTGGAACTGTGCGGCTGGTACGGCGCGGCGGACCCCGCGGGGTCCGGCCGGTCATCGGACCGGGCCTGGGGCCGCTCGACCGGCGCGGACTGGGCCATCTCGCCCGGGTCCTGCTCTTCGGCCAGCGCGTCCGGGTCCTCACCCGCCAGCTGGGCCGTGCGCTCACTGGCGGACAGGATGCCCATCTCCGCGCGCGTGTCGTAGGGCAGGTGATCCAGGGCCAGCCGGCGGAACACGTAGTCCAGGACCGAGCTGGCGATCCGGATGTCCGGGTCGTCGGTGATGCCGGCGGGCTCGAAGCGCATGTTGGTGAACTTCTCCACCCACTTCTCCAGCGGCACCCCGTACTGGAGGCTGATGGAGATCGCCATCGAGAACGCGTCCATCACGCCCGCCAGGGTGGACCCCTGCTTGCCGAGCTTGAGGAAGAGTTCCCCCACACCGTCATCCGGGTACTTCGACGCCGTCATGTAACCCTCGGCGCCGGCTACGGAGAAACTGGTCACCGACGCGGTGCGGTTCTTCGGCAGCCGCCTGCGGACCGGCCGGACCTCATGCGGCGTGGCGGCGGGCTCCGCGGCCGCGGCGGCCGGCTTCTTCCTGGCGTCGGACAGCGGCTGGCCCACCTTGCAGTTGTCCCGGTAGACGGCCAGGGCCTTAAGCCCGAGCTTCCAGCCCTCCATGTAAATGGACTCGATGTCCTCGACCGTGGCCGACTCGGGGAGATTCACCGTCTTCGAAATGGCCCCACTGAGCGCGGGCTGGACGGCGGCCATCATCCGCACATGACCCATCGGGCCGATAGAGCGCTCGCCCATGGCGCAGTCGAAGACCTCGTAGTGCTCAGGCCTGAGACCGGGCGCGTCAACGACATGGCCGTGCTCGGCGATGTACTCGACGATCGCCTCCGCCTGCTCCGGCTGGTAGCCCAGGTTCTTCAGGGCGCGCGGCACGGTCTGGTTGACGATCTGCATCGAACCGCCGCCGACCAGTTTCTTGAATTTGACCAAAGCCAAATCTGGTTCTACACCAGTGGTGTCACAATCCATCATCAAGCCTATGGTCCCGGTAGGGGCCAATAGGCTCCCCTGAGCGTTTCTATAGCCATTTTTTTCGCCCAGCGTAAGGCATTTGTCCCACGCCTTATTCGCCGCTGCGAGGATCTCTTCGTCCATCCCGCCCAGCGCCCTGATCTGGTGGCTGGCCTCAGCGTGCTTCCGCATGACCCGCTTGTGCGCGGTCGCGTTCCGCTTGTAGCCGTCGTAAGGCCCGACCACCGCCGCGAGCTCGGCGGACCGGCGGTAGGCCGTCCCCGTCATCAGCGAGGTGATGGCCGCCGCGATGGCCCGTCCGCCGTCGGAGTCGTAGGCATGGCCGGTCGCCATGAGCAGCGCGCCGAGGTTGGCGTAGCCGATCCCCAGCTGCCGGTAAGCCCGGGTGGTCTCGGTGATCTTCTCGGTCGGGAAGTCCGCGAAGCAGATGGAGATGTCCATGGCCGTGATGATCAGCTCGGTGATCTGCCGGAATCGCTCCACCGCGAAGGTGTCGTCGTCACGCAGGAACTTCAGCAGGTTGATGCTGGCCAGGTTGCACGAGGAGTTGTCCAGGTGGACGTATTCGCTGCACGGGTTGCTGGCGGTGATCCGGCCCGACTCAGGGCAGGTGTGCCAGTCATTGATGGTCCCGTCGTACTGAATGCCGGGATCGGCGCAGCCCCACGCCGCCGTCGCCATCTTCCGGAACAGGTCCCGGGCGTCGACCGTCTCGACGGTCTCTCCCGTCAGCCGGGCCGCGAGGTCGAACTTGGCACCACTTTCCACCGCCCGCATGAACTCGTCGGAGACCCGGACCGAGTTGTTGGCGTTCTGGTACTGGACGCTCGCGATGTCCTTGCCGCCCAGGTCCATGTCGAACCCGGCGTCACGGAGGACCCTGACCTTCTCTTCCTCGCGGGCCTTGGTCTCGATGAACTCCTCGACGTCCGGGTGATCAACGTCCAGGACGACCATCTTCGCGGCCCGCCGGGTGGCCCCGCCGGACTTGATGGTCCCGGCCGACGCGTCCGCGCCGCGCATGAAGGAGACGGGGCCGCTGGCCGTGCCGCCAGAGGAAAGCAGTTCCTTGGAGGACCGGATCCTGGACAGGTTGACCCCGGCCCCGGAGCCGCCCTTGAAGATCAGGCCTTCTTCCTTGTACCAGTCCAGGATCGAGTCCATCGTGTCGTCAACCGCCAGGATGAAGCAGTTATGCACCCGGAGGTTGCCAGAGAGGTATTCGCCACTCTCGGTCTGGATGTCGAAGACTTCCATGGCGCCCAGCGACTCGATCTCGGTGATCTCCAGCACCTGGCGATCTGAACCCCCAACCTCGGGTTCCACCCGCAACAGAGCATCGCCCACCCGGAGGGTGCCAGCGGTTACAAAGGCGCCGTTAGCGAGATCCCCGGCGCGCCAAACAAGGTGATCCCCGGTGACGTCGAGCGTGCAGCCGGCCTTGGTGTGCAGACGCAGTACTTCTTTCACGCCGTTGGCCTTGGTAGCGACGATCTTGGTGAGACCGTGGGCGTCGTACACCTTGGCGCCAACGGCGCCATCGGCCACCAGTTTGCCGATGGGAATGAGTCCGGCAGGGGTGGTCACCAGGGCGTCGTAGGGCTGGCACGCCGATACCTGCTGAGGAGAGCTGGTCCCGACGTTGAACCAGACCGGCGAGTTGAAGGCGAAGATCTGGTGGATGAGCGCGTAGGTGAGCTCGTGCTCGAAGATCTCGGCGTCCTGGGGGGTGGCGAAGTACCCGTTCTCACGGCCGGCCGCCACGTACTTTCCGACCACGCGGTCAACCAGCTGCTTGAGGCTCCACTCCCGCTGCGGGGTACCCACCGCGCCACGGAAGTACTTGGTGGTGACGATGTTGGCGGCGTTGACGGACCAGAACTCGGGGAACTCGACACCACGCTGCTCGAAGTTGACGGTGCCGTCCCGCCAGTTGGTCATGACGACATCGCGGCGCTCCCAGGTGACCTCGTCGTACGGGTGCACGCCCTCCTGGGTGTGAATCCGCCCGATCGTGAGTCCCTTGCGCGAGCCCTTGCCCCCGCGAGGCGCAGACCCGCTCACCGTCTCCGTCATGTCCATCCCCCTTCCGGGATCCCCGCGGATCCCATGCGGGCCCGGCCAGGCCCATCCGTCGATGTGAAAGTGTGAACCCGAACTCCGGACTCCGAACCCAACCTGCTGCTCAGGAAAGGGGCGTCAGCGCGCCCGCATCCTGCCGCGCCGTGCGCAGCGCGGAAATCTCATCCTCGAAATCAGTGAGCGACTCAAACCCCCGGTAGACCGAGGCAAACCGCAGATAAGCAACCTCGTCGAGGTCGCGGAGCGGCCCGAGAATGGCCAGGCCCACCTCATGCGAAGCGGCCTCGCCCGAGCCCCGGGCCCGGATCGTGTCCTCGACCTGCTGCGCCAGGATCGCGAGCTGGTCTTCGGTGACCGGCCTGCCCTGGCAGGCCCGCTGGACCCCGCGGACGATCTTCTGGCGGGTGAACGGCTCCGTGGCGCCGCTGCGCTTGGCCACCATCAGGATGACTGTCTCCTGGGTGGTGAAACGCCGTCCGCACGCCGGGCACGACCTGCGTCGGCGGATCGCGGCGCCATCATCGGCGGTCCTGCTGTCGATGACCCGGCTTTCCTCGTTCTTGCAGTACGGGCAGAACATACGATCACCTCCCCAGGGCGACCCGGAGCCTGCACAGGCTCCTGAGACCACAAGTTGTATGTGAACTACAGCGCTGTAACTACTATATCTTGTGGTGACGCTAGAGCAGACACCCCACGCTGCGCAAGCGGCAACGCGCTGGTTCGATGAGATTCCGGTAAATCTCCTGCGGCGGCCGAGGGAAGGACAGGGAAATCCCCTCTGCGCGCGGCGTGTCCCGACCGCATCCCGGGCGTGTCGCGGACCCACGTCACTGAGGGGGTCATGGGACTCAGTCCCGAGGGATCCAGAGACTCTCCCCAGGCACCACGACCTGGCTGCCCAGTGCGTTGAACTCCATGATCTGCTGGATGACCGCCCGCGGGTCAGCCTGGGGTTCCGCGCCCAACGCGATCGACCACAGGGACTGGCCTGGCTTGACCACGATGTGCCGCATGCTGGCCTGGACCGCAGACGGCGGCACCCCGCGATTGGCCGCCTGCGCACCGGACGCCAGGGCCAGCAGGACCGGGGTAAGGACCGCGACGAGGAGCAGGACCGCGAAAGCCCAGACCACCCGGCGCCCGCGCCGGGTCAGCCTGGTCCGCCGTACCCGATGAACAGGCACCCGCGATGGCGCCGACGCGGGTCGGACCACACGCGCCCGCGGGGGCGCCCCGGCCGGCCTCGTGCTGCGCGGCCACGCCTGGGGCTGCTCGTCGGCTGTCACCCGTGGCCTCGGCACCACGACCTTGGGCAGGGCCACGGTGGGCCTGGCCGCGTTCGGCACGCTGACGTCCGGCCCAGCGACCCTTGGATCTGCGGCGTCCGGCACCACCCACAGACGCGGACGCGCCGGCGGTTTCCTGGCGGCCCGCGGCCGGGCCGGCCCCGCCATCCCCGGCTGCGTTGCCACCGACACGCCGGGAACATTTCGATTTTCTGACCGAGATGCCGCCGCGCCGGGCTCACCCGCGCGAAACTCCCCCCGGTGCACCTCGGCCCGAGAATTCCCAGCACCGAGCGGGCGGGCCAGGGCCTTGGGCTTCTTGCCCATGCTCATCACGCTCATGCCAGCCTCCTCTATCGAATGACCGTTCTATCGTACAGCCGTTCGATCGATCACGCTTTCGATCGAATGACTGTACGGTACAGGTGTAGCCCGGGGGTACGACATTTCTCGCCTCCTCGAACAGATGTTTGAGATCCTGCAGCGAAAGCGCTACCGTCTGCTACGGGTTCAGCCACCAGATCCGGAGGTCAGTGTTGATGGACAGCTCGGACGACGACGGCGCGCCGGGCGCGCCGGGCGGGAGCAGCACCGGTACCGCCGCGAGACCCAAGGGCCGGCCAGGGAGAAAGCCGAAGGGCAGCGTGCCGGCGGTAGTTACCGAAATGCCGGACCGGCCCGATCCTGACCATGTACTCACCTGGCGCCAGCGCAAGGTACTGCAGGTCATCCGCGATTCCGTTCAGCGGCGCGGTTACCCGCCGTCGATGCGCGAGATCGGCGAGGCGGTCGGGCTGACCAGTACCTCAAGCGTCTCCTACCAGCTGTCCACGCTGCAGAGCAAGGGATACTTGCGGCGCGACGCGGGGCGGCCACGGACCGTCGAGGTCCGGCTGCCCGGCCACCCGGCGGTACGGCCCGACACTGAACTCGACGACGAGGCCCCGCTGGACATCGCCTCGCAGGAAGCCACCTACGTGCCGCTGGTCGGCCGGATCGCGGCTGGTGGTCCGATCCTCGCCGAGGAAGCCATCGAGGACATCTTCCCGCTGCCCAAGCAGATTGTCGGCGACGGCACGCTCTTCCTGCTCAAGGTGGTCGGCGACTCTATGATCAACGCTGCTATCGCCGATGGTGACTGGGTGGTGGTCCGGCAGCAGCCGGTCGCGGAGAACGGCGACATCGTGGCGGCCATGATCGATGGCGAGGCGACGGTCAAGACCTTCAAGCGCTCCGGCGAGCACGTCTGGCTGATGCCGCACAACCCGCTGTACACGCCGATACCCGGTGACGAGGCCGCGATCCTGGGCCGCGTGGTCGCGGTACTGCGCCGCGTCTGAACCCGGGCGTCGCAGGCAGGGCAGTGCGGGCGGCGGTATGGCAGGCGGGTGACGGCCCGGGGTCATCCCGGGCCGGTCAGCCGAGGTCGTCCGGGGCCAGTCAGCCCGGGACGACGTTGACCAGCTTGGGCGCGCGGACGATGACCTTCCGTACCGGCCGTCCCTCCAGCGCCCGGGCAACCCCGGGGGTGGCCAGGGCCAGCTCGCGCAGTTCGTCCTCGCCGATGCCAGGCGGGACCTCTACGCGGTCGCGCACCTTCCCGGCTACCTGCACCACGCAGGTCACCACGTCCTCGACCAGCAGCGCGGCATCGGCGACCGGCCAGCCGGCCAGGGCCACCGACGCCTGACGGCCCAGCAGTTCCCAGCACTCCTCGGCGGTGTACGGGGCGAACAGGGACAGCATCACGGTCAGCGTCTCCGCCGCCTCCCGCACCGCCGGGTCGGCCGGGCCGGGGCCGGAGTCGATCGCCTTCCGGGTCGCGCTGGCCAGTTCCATCAACCGGGCCACCGCGACATTCAGCCGGGACGCCTCCACCAGCCGGGTGACCTCGTCGATAGTGCGATGCGTGACCTTGCGCAGGCCCGGGTCGCCCGGGGTAGTGCGGCCGTCCGCGTCTGCGGCGTCGGCCGACGACGCCGCGACATCGTCGGCGATCCGCCAGACCCGGCCCAGGAACTTCACCGAGGCCTCAGGGTTCATGTCGGCCCAGTCGATGTCGTCCTCGGGGGGGCTTGCGAAGATCATCGTCAGCCGGACCGCATCGACGCCATGCGCAGCTAGCTGCTGGCCCAGGTCAACCCCATTGCCCAGGGACTTCGACATGGCCCGGCCACGGTTGATCACCTGGCCCTGGTTCAGCAGCCTGGTGAAGGGCTCACCGAAGTCCACCATGCCCATGTCCTGCAGCACCTTCACGAAGAACCGGCTGTACAGCAGGTGCAGGATGGCGTGCTCGACGCCGCCCACATACAGGTCGACGGGAGCCCAGCGGCGCACCTTGGCCACGTCAAACGGCCCGTGCTCGTAATGCGGTGAGCAGTAGCGCAGGAAGTACCACGAGGAGTCAACGAATGTGTCCATCGTGTCGGTGTCCCGCCGGGCGGGGCCACCGCACTTGGGGCACTCGGTCCTGACCCAGTCCTGGGCCGCCGCCAGCGGCGAAACCCCCTTGGGGACCAGGTCCTGCCCGCGCAGATCGGGCAGGACCACCGGCAGCTGGTCGTCTGCCACCGGCACCTCGCCGCACGACGCGCAATACACGATAGGGATGGGCGTGCCCCAGAACCGCTGCCGGGACAGCAGCCAGTCGCGCAGCCGGTAATTGACCGCCGCCCGTCCCTGGCCCTCCGCTTCCATGATCGCGGTGATCCGGGCGATGGCGTCAGCCTGGCCCAGCCCGTCCAGCGGGCCGGAGTTGGTCAGTGATCCGTCGCCGTGCGTGGCGATCCCGGTCTGCGCGGGGTCGGGCTCGCCCGTGTCCACGACCACCTGGACGGGCAGCCCGAAGGCCCGCGCGAAGTCCAGGTCACGCTGGTCATGCGCGGGAACAGCCATGATCGCGCCGGTGCCGTAGTCAGGCAGTACGTAGTCGGCCGCCCAGACCGGCAGCCGCTCGCCATTCACCGGGTTGATCGCGTAGCGGCCCAGGAAGACGCCGGTCTTCGTGCGATCCGTGGCCTGCCGCTCGATGTCAGTCAGCTTGCGCACCTGCGCCACATAGTCCTGCAGGGCCTCACGGTGCTCCGGGGCGCAGATCTCCTCGGCCAGCGGCGCGTCCGCCGCCACCACGAAGAACGTCGCCCCGTACAGCGTGTCCGGGCGGGTGGTGAATACGGTGACCGGCTCGCTGCGGCCCTCGATCACGAAGCGGATGTCGGCTCCTTCGGAGCGGCCGATCCAGTTCCGCTGCATCAGCAGGACCCGGTCCGGCCACTGCCCCTCCAGCTGGGCCATGTCCGCCAGCAGGCGCTCCGCGTACTCGGTGATCTTGAAGTACCACTGGGTCAGCACCCGGCGGACGACCTCGGTCCCGCACCGCTCACAGCGGCCCGCGATCACCTGCTCGTTGGCCAGCACGGTCTGGTCGTGCGGGCACCAGTTGACGTAGCCGTCCTTCCGGTAGGCCAGGCCGCGCTCGTAGAAGCGCAGGAACAGCCACTGGTTCCAGCGGTAGTACGCGGGGTCGCAGGTCTGCAGCCGCCGCGACCAGTCGAAAGACACCGCGTACCGGCGGAACGACGCGGCCTGCGTCTCGATGTTGGCATACGTCCAGTCGGCGGGGTGCGTGTTGTTCCTGATCGCCGCGTTCTCGGCGGGCAGCCCGAACGCATCCCACCCGATAGGGTGCAGCACGTTGTGCTGGCGCTGGAAGTAGTACCTGGCCACCGCGTCGGCGATGGCGTAGGCCTCGGCGTGACCCATGTGCAGGTCGCCCGAGGGATACGGGAACATGTCCAGCAGGTAGGTACACGGGCGGGGATCCTCCGGGTCGTCGCTCGCCCGGAACAGGTCCATCTCCGCCCAGCGGGCCTGCCACTTCTCCTGGATCTCGCGGGGGTCGTAGTGTTGCGCCCGCTCAGCACTCTCGGCGGCTGTCATGGTGTTTCCTCAGCACTTGGTCGGTCCGGCTCCGGCAACAGAAAAGCCCCCCGGTCACGAGGGGCAGCCGCGCCAACGACGGGGTCAGTCAGCGCGGCTAGGTAAGGAGCTGCCGGGCGGAACGCATAAGTCAAGGGTAGCGCACGGCGGCCAGCCACGCCGCCGGTGGCATATGTCCCCGGGCACGGCGTTCTCAGGGGCAGCGTTTCCCGCGCGTGTCCTCAGGCTCCCGGGCGTGTCCTCAGGCGCCCGCAGCGGCCTGGGTCAGCTTGGCGACCGCCCCGCGCAGGATCTGGGCTGCCGCCGCGCTCGGCTCGCTCAGCCCGTGACGCTCCGCGATCCAGACCGGATCGTTGTAGCTCAGCCAGGTCTGCCCGCCCTCATCCGTCCAGGCGAGCGCCTTCAGCGGCAGGTCGATCCCGGCCGTCTGGTTGTCCTGCATGAGCGGGGTGCCGCCCCGGGCATTACCGAACACGAGCAGTTCAGTGGGGCGCAATTCCAGGCCCACCTCGTGGGCGCCCGCCGCGTGGTCCACCCGCGCGAAGACCTGCAGCCCAGCCGTGGTGACGGCTTCGGTGAGCCGGTCGATCGTGTCCGGGACCGGGTAGTTGCTCGGCAGGGTCACCAGTCCGTCAGTCATCGCTTCACCTCAGTCGCGGCGCGCCCACTCGCGGATGATCTCGGGCCGAGCCGTTCCCGGCTCGCTCTCCCCGAGTATGCCCGGCCCGGGCGAGGCACGGCGCGGTGACCCGGACGATAGCCCTGGACCCGCCCGGGCCGCCCGCAGACCGCGCATGAATTCCGGCAACGAGAACTTTGCCTCCCGGAGCCGCCAATACCCCTGCTAAATTCGCCCCGCCACGCAAAATTACATGTCCCGCATTCGTGTTGACCGGCGGAACCGAATGTTAATAAGGTCGTCCAGGTCATGGCGGCGTGCGTCTTCACGGGGGTTAGGGGTTTCGCCGCGATGGCTCGCCCCTTAGCCGAGGCATCAATGGGGCAGGTGGCCTCCTGCCGGGTCGGCGGTTCTGGTCATTCCTGTGTCAGCGTGGTTGCTGGCCAGCGCATGCACGGGATAACCCTGCGTGCGGGCAAATGGAGCAAATCAGTCTTTTCCGGGGGAACAATGGGCGTTACAGGACGATCTCGGGTTCCTGTGACCAGGAAAGAGATAATGGCTGGTGCATACGATCGCGGACCCGATTGCGCCCATGCCTGAGAGCGCCGCACCGGGCAGCAGCGCAACACCGATTGCCATCGTTGGCCTAGCCTGCAGATTCCCGGACGCTGACGATCCGCTGGCGCTTTTTGAGAGTGCCATGGCCGGACGGCGCGCCTTCCGGCGGCTCTCGCCGGGACGGCTGGGCGCGGTCGCGGGCCCGGACGCTGGCCACCGTGCCGGCCTAGCCGGGATGGCCAGCGGAGCCGCTCCCCGGGCCGCCGTGCTCGAAGGATGGCAGTTCGACCGGGTTGGGTTTGCTATCCCCGAGCACACCTACCTGGCCACCGACCCGGCGCACTGGCTGGCACTGGAGACGGCGGGCCGGGCGCTGGCCGACGCCGGCTTCCCCGGAGGGCAGGGGCTCGCCCGGGACCGGGCCGGCGTCATCATCGGGAACACGCTGACCGGTGAGGTCTCCCGGGCTGCGGCGCTGCGGACCCGGTGGCCGTTCGTCCGTGCCGTGCTCACCACCGCGCTGGCCACGGGAGATGTACCGCCCGCCGAGCGGGTCCGGGCCCTGCGCCAGGCCACCACGGCCTTCGCCGCGGTACCCGAGGTCAGCGGCGAGACCCTGGCGGGCAGCCAGTCCGGGGCGATCGCCGACCGGATCTGCCGCCAGTTCGGATTCCGCGGCGGAGGCCAGGCGGTGGACACCGCCCATTCCTCGTCCCTGCTGGCCGTGGCCAGCGCGGCCGCCCTGCTCACCGCGGGCGAGCTGGACTTCGTCCTGGCTGGCGGCGTGGACATCAGCCTGGACCCCTTTGAGCTCGGTGCCCTGGCCCAGGCCGGCGTACTTGCCGCCGGAGCGATGCGGATCTATGACAGCAGCCCGACCGGGTTCCTCCCCGGGGAGGGTTGCGGCATGCTGGCCCTGATGCGGGCGGCTGACGCCCGGGCCGCCGACATGCCGGTCTACGCGGAGATCGTGGGCTGGGGCCTCTCATCGGCCGGTCACCGCGATGTGGCCCACGCCGATCCCGACAGCCAGCTCCTGGCCCTGCAGCGGGCCTACCACCGGGCCGGGGTCGATCCCGCCGATATCCAGCTCATCGAGGGAGACGGGCGCGGCACGGCCGACGGCGACCTGGCCGAGCTCACCGCGCTGACCGCCATCCGGGCCGGGGGGGCGGCCCCGGCCGTCCTCGGTTCAGTGAAGGCCAACATCGGCCACACCAAGGCCGCCGCAGGCGCAGCCGGGCTGATCAAGGCGGCCCTGGCGGTGAACGCGGGGGTCCTGCCACCGGTCACTGGTTGCGCCCACCCGCACCCACTGCTCGCCGGGAGGGACGCGGTGCTGCGTGTCCCGAGGACGGCCGAATCATGGCCGTCTGGTACCAGGCTGGCCGGGGTCAGCTCGATGGACCCGGCGGGCAGCCACGTGCACGTGGTGCTGCGCCGCGAGCCGAACCAGGCCGCGTTCCCGCAGCACGCCGGCGCCGGTCAACCGAGCCCGGGCCAAGCCGGCACGGGCTCAACCGGCACGGGCCAAGCCGGCACGGGCCAGCCCACGACGGGCCAGCCCGGCCCGGGCCAGGCCACTGGTTCCGGCACCCGGCCGCTTGATTCATGGACGGTCCCGGGCGCACCGCGCCCGGAGATCTTCGCGTTCAGCGGACCGGACCGGGAGGCAGTAACGGCGCAACTGGCCCGGGTAGCGGAGGTGGCCGCGGGCCTGTCCGACAGCGAACTCGGTGACCTCGCCTGCCAGCTGGGCCGCCAGGCAGCCGCCGGCCCGGTCCGGGTCGCGGTCGTCGCGGCCGGCCAGGACGAACTGGCCCGGCTCACCCGGGAAGCCGCCGGGCTGATGCCCGGCCTGGCCGGCGGCCAGCTGACCGCGCGTCCCGGGCTGTTCGCCGCGGACGGTGCCGCCGGGCGGGTGGTCCTGCTGTTCCCCGGGGAGGCGTCCACCACGGCGGCCGGGCCGGACCGGCCCGGCCCGGGGTCGCAGCCCGCCATCGTCCAGGCGTCGCTGTCGGCGCTGCGCTGGCTGGACCGCCTCGGGGTGCGGGCTACCGCGGCCCTGGGGCATGGCGTGGGCGAGATCACCGGCCTGGTCTGGGCGGGCAGCCTGGCCGAGTCCGACACCGCCGCGCTCGTGGCGCAGCGGGCCGCCGTGCTCGCCACGCCGGGGGCTCGTCGCACCGCGATGGTCTGCCTGGCGGCCGACGCGGACGCCGCCCTGGGCCTGGAGCCTGGCGGTCAGCTGGTCATCGCCGCCTACCACGGGCCGCGCTGCCATGTCCTGGCCGGCCCGGCAGACCCGGTGCACGACGTGGCCCGGCGGGCGGCCCACGCGGGCATCCAGGCGTATGTCCTGGACGTGCCGTACGCGCTGCACTCCCCCGCACTGGCTGACCTGGTCACGCCGCTGCGGAGGGTGCTCGCGGAGGTGACGTTCGCGGCACCCAGTCAGCGGCTGATCTCCACGGTCACCGGGCGTGAAGTGACGTCCGGGGCCAGCCTCACGGACCTGCTGTGCGATCAGCTGGTCTCCCCGGTCCGCTTCGCCGAGGCCCTCGCCGAGGCGGAAAGGTCAGCCGACCTCCTCCTGGACACTGGCCCGGGACAGGCGATGGCCACCCTCGCGGCCGGGTGCAGTGGGATGCCCGCGGTCAGCCTCGCGGCCGGCCCGGACGGCCCGGACGGCCCGGCCGCCCCGGCTGCGGCCGCCGCCCTGTTCGCCGTGGGGGCCATCTCCAGCCTCGGTCCGCTGCTGGCCGGGCGGCCATCGAGGCCCATCGACATCGGCCGCGAACGGATCTTCATCATCAACCCGTATTCGCTGGCCACCGCCGAGCTGGCCAGTCGGGAGGCACTGGCCACCCGGGAGTCACTGGCCACCCGGGAGTCACTGGCCGACCTAAAGGAACCGGCGGGCGGGAGCAGCCCAGCCGGAGCGGCGATCCTGGCCCGCGCGGCCGGCCTGGCCAGGCCCGGCGATCCCCGCACGGCCGGACTCGCCGCTGACAGTACGGACGATCCATCCGGCGTGCTGGAAGCGCAGCACAACCCGCGGGACACCGCGGCCATCCCGGGAGTGGGTCCATGGGTGCGCTGCTTCGCGGAGGAGCTGCGGGCACCCCGGCTCCCGGTGCTGCCGGTGGACGAGGAACCCTGGCGGCTGCACGCGACCACCCGCCAGCCGTTCGGACGGATGGCCGCGGAGGTGTTCGAGGACGATCCCGCCGCCACCGGGGTGCTGGCCGTCATCGGCGACCTGGCCGATCCTGACGCCGCCGCCACCCTGGTGACCGCGGCCCAGGAGGCACTGGCCGCCGGGACGCTGGTGGTGATCACCCCCGCAGCCGGGCTGGCCGGGTTCTGCACCAGCCTGCACGCCGAGCATCCTTCGCTGGGCATCACCCTGATCCGGACCGCGAACAGCATGGCGGGACTGCTCGCCGCGCAGCGCTACGCGGCCGCCAGGGCCGGCCAGTTGCGTGAGCTGGTGCTGGACACCCAGGGCGAGCCGCGCGAACCGGTCATGGTGGCCAGCCTGGATCGCCCCCCCGCCGGTGAACCCGGTGAACCTGGTGAACCCGGTGAAGACCCGGCACCTGGCGCCGAGCCGAGAAGCCTCCTCGGGCCCACCGATGTCATTCTGGTCAGCGGCGGGGTCACCCTGGACCTGCTGGCCGCGGCCCGGGTGCTGGCTGACTTCGGTGCCCGGCTGGTCCTGGCCGGAACGGCCGGACCCGGCGAAGCTGCCGCCATCGACATCGCGCTGACCGACCTGCGGGGGGCAGGGGTGGACGTGAGCTACGTCCGGGCTGACCTCTCCGATCCCGACGAAGCCGAGGCGGCCATCGCGAGCGTGGAGCAGCGGATCGGCCGGATCACCGCGGTCGTGCACACGGCCAGCACCGGACCGCTGCGCGAGTGCGCCGACCTGGCGGGCGATGACCTGGGGGCGCAGATAGCCAGGCAGGCCGACGGGCTCAGCAACGTGCTGGGCGCGGTCAGCGCGGCCGAGCTGCGGGCCCTGGTCACCCTGGGCACGGCGCCTGCCCGTTACGGCGCGGCCCGGAACTGCGCCCCCGCCCTGGCCGCTTCCGCGCTGGCTGAACAGGCCCGCCGGCTGCGGCCCAGCCTGCCCAGTTGCCGGATCCTGCACGCCGACTGGCCCCGTCCGGGCAGCCGCGACCAGAACGGGGTGGCTGAGCTGACCCGTCCCCGGCCACTCGGCCTGGACGACGCCACCGCGGCCGAGTTCAGCCGGCTCCTGCTGTTCCTGCTGGCCGATACGGCAGCGCCGGGCCGGGTCGCGATGCATGGCCGCCTCAGGGACCCCGCCACCGACCCAGATCCGGCCCCGGAGATCCGCGGCCGGTTCCTGGAGACGACCCGGGTGTACTACCCGGGCGTGGAACTGGTCGCGGAGGCCAAGTTCTCTGCCCGCACCGACCCGTATCTGGCTGAGCACCATATCGACGGCCTCATGGTGCTGCCCCTGGCCATCGCGCTGGAGGCCATGGCCCAGGCGGCCTCGGTGCTGGCCGGGCGGCCGCTGCGGCAGGTGGCCCAGGCCCGGATGGAAGCGCCCGTGGTGTTGCTGCCCGGCGACCAGGAAACCACCCTGCGGATCTGCGCGCTACGCCGCACGAACGAGGTGGAAGCCGTGCTGCGCTGTGCCGACAGCGGCTTCCAGGTCAGCCATTTCCGGGCCCGGTTCCCGCTGCAGCCCACCGCGCCACGGCCCGGGAACTCACCGGCGCCGGCCATCGCATCCCGGTCCGGCCAGCAGCGGAGCGAGCGACTCGGGCTGACCGTGGCCACCGCGGAAGGCATCGTCGACGGCACCGACCTGTACGGGCCGGTGTTCTTCCAGGCGGGCCCATTCCGCCGGGTCGCGTTCCTGCCCGAGCTGACCTCGCGCTCCTGCTCCGCCCTGATCCGCGGGGCCGACGACCGGCCCTGGTTCAGGCAGGCGGAGCCCGAGGCGACCGGGCTCAGCGCTGCGGAGACCAGCACGACCGGATCCCTCGCGACAGGATCCGGCCCGTCCAGGATGGACGAGGGGCTGGTGCTGGGCAGTCCGGGGCTGAACGACGCCGTCATGCACATGCTGCAGGCCTGCGTCCCGCACCGCCGGATGCTCCCGGCCGGGTTCGAGGCGCTGACCGTCTCCGGGGCGGAGGTCCGCGGGGCGGTACAGGTCCGCGCGGAACGGCAGGCCAGCCCGGGCGGGGAATGGCAGGTGACCGCGGTGGATGCGGCCGGCCACACCGTGCTGGCTGTGTCCGGGATGCAACTGCGCGACGTGGGGCCCCTCGAACCGTCCGCGCCATGGCACCCCACGCTGCTCGCGGCCGCCCTGGAAGGCTGGGCGGGAGAGTTCGGCCTCGATCCGGCGCTCCGGGTCACGGTGAGCTGCGGCCAGCCCGGGCAGGACCGCCAACCCCGGGCGGACGGCGTGCCCTGGCTCGACGCATCCACCGGCCTCGGCCCGCTGGCCGGCTTCCAGCTGACCGTCCGGGCGAGCATGCCAGTCGCCTGCTACTGGGCACCGGTCCCGGCGGGCCCGCCGGGCCGCCGGCCCGGACCGGTGGTACCGCTCCCCGCGAACAGTGCGGACGGCAGCACCGAAACCAACATCAGCCGCAACGAAAACCAGCCGGGGCAACTGACCCGGCAACTGCATGAGCGGACCGGGGAGCCACCGGAGGTGCTGGCGGCGCGGATGAGGGCCATCACCGCATGCCTCGCGGCGGCGGGCCGGGCGGCCGGGACCCCGCTGACGCTGGGTCCGTCCCGGGACGAGGGCTGGGTTCAGGTGGAGGCGGGCACGGCCACGGTCGCCTGCATGATCACGGCCATCGAGGGAGTGCGGGGCCCGGTCGTCCTCGCGCTGGCCACCTGGCCTGCCGCGATCCAGGACGCCGCCGGCCAGGCGGTCAGGTTCAGCGGACCCGGGGCCGGGCCGCCGGCGGACAGTTCCGGCCCAGCGCTCCCGGGCGAGCCAGGCCCGGACCAAACGGGCGCAGATCCGGCCATCTCGGGCCCGGCAACAGGCCTGGCAACCACGGGCCCGGCAACCACGGGCCCGGCAACCACGGGCCCGGCAACCACGGGCCAGACGACCACAGGCGGGCCGCACATCGCCGATCTGCCGACCACCAGCCTCTGAACACCGGGCGGGCGGCGTCAGGGACGGCGCAATGATTGAGGGAACTCAGTGATTCAAGAACCCCGAATCAAGGACCCGATGATGGAAGAACCCGCTGATTCAAAACAACGCAGAACTCAGGAACTGCATGGCTCAAGAACTCTGCGGCCAAACCCAGTAGTCAGAGCTTGGTCAGCTTGGTGTACGGGGCGGCGATCCGCTCCTGCTGAGTGCCGAAATCCACGAAGACGCCAGACTCGTCGGCGGTAAGAACCCGCCCGAGGCCATAACGGTCGTGGGTGACCTGGTCCCCCGCGGCGAATTCCTTCACCGGGCGGACAACCGGGGGGGTGTTGAAGGGACTTCCGGGCAGGTAACGCCGGGTCGCGGCGCGGGCTGGTTTCATCCCTACAAGTATGGACCCCGCAGCGACCCGGCGCAGGCGCACCGGCCACTCAGCTGCGGTAAGAACGCACGTGTCACCCCGGATTGTTATCTTCTGTCACGCATAAGAATCGGTCAGTTACAAATCGTACTGTCAGGCCACCCGCTGGGCCGCCGACGGCCGGCCGCGCCACGCCGCCTCGGCCGCGCCCATCGGCGTCGAAGGCGGTCCCTGGATGAACGGCCAGATCTCCTCGGCGATGGCACGCCAATCCGCGGTGGCGGTGAGCTCGCCCAGGATCGCGAACAACCCCAGGTTGATGCGCTGCAGGATGACGTAGGACCGCGGCACGCTCACCCACTGGGCGAGGGGGCTGCGCACGTCGAAGAAGCGGCGCACCACGGCGGACGCGTAGTCCCCGGTCATGGTCCGCGGCCCCGGCCGTCGGACCGTGTCGTAGAAAACCGCCATGTGCTCGACTACTGTCTCGGTGCTCAGCGGGGCGTCAGCGCGCAGGAAGCCGGCCTGCACCATGCTGGCCCGGAAGCCCTCCGGATCCTGCTCCACGCACAGGTAGCGGACCATATCCACGAGCGGCTGCAACTCGGCCGCGCTGAAGTGCTTGACCAGGCCGAAGTCGAGGAACGTTACCCGGCCGCCGCCGTGGAACAGGTAGTTGCCCGGATGCGGGTCGCCGTTGAACGCGTGCACGTCGTACAGGCTGCGGAAAGTGAACCGGTAGATGGTCTCGGCCGCCAGATCACGTTCTTCCTGGGACCACTGCGCCAGCTCGGCGAAGCGGGCCCCGTCGGCCAGCTCGCTGGTTACCAGCCGCCGGGTCGACAGCTCATCGACGATCTTCGGGACGATGATGGTCGGGTGGCCGTCGTAGTACGCCGCCACCAGCCGCTGGTTCTCTGCTTCCCGCCGGTAGTCCAGTTCCTCCAGGACCCGGTCGCGCAGTTCCGCGATGAGGCCGTCCACGTCCTGGGCCGGCGCGGTGATGCGCAGCATCCGGCGCAGCAGCGCGACGTTGCCCAGGTCGGCCGCGATGGTCTCGGCGATGCCGGGGTACTGCACCTTGACCGCGACCGCCCGGCCGTCGTGGGTCATGGCCCGGTGCACCTGCCCGATAGACGCAGCCGCGATGGGTACGGGATCCCAGCGGGCGAACGCCTCCTCGGGAGGCAGGCCGAGCTCTTCGGCCACCACGCCCGCGGCGAGCTCCGCGCTCATCGGCGGGACGCTGTCCTGCAGCCGGCTGAGCGTACGGCGGACGGCGGGTGACAGCCCGTCGTCCACGTAGCTGGCCATCTGGCCGATCTTCATCAGGACGCCCTTCATGGCGCCCAGGGTGGTAGCCACATCCTCGGCGGTCTGCAGCGCGAGGTCGTTGCGGAGTTGCTGGCGGTGCTCACCGGCCGCGGCGAACAGGCGCGGCGCGCTGCCCGCGTAGCGCAGGCCACCCCGGATCACCAGCTGGAGTGCGGCGCGGCCCCGGGCCAGCCGGAGGCGCCCTACCCGGTGGCCCAGCACGGCCAGCCCGGCCAGACCTGCGACCACCGAGGTCGCGGCGATCAGTTTCTTCACGCCGGCCGGGCCGCCCGCACGCGCAGGGAGATCCGCTGGCGGGCCTCGAGCACCCCCGGTTCACCCAGGAACACGGTGTCGAGTACCCCGAGCGCCTGGTGGATCTCGGTCCGGCGGTCGTCGGTCAGCGGCGGCGGCGAGTACCCGTACATCTCGCGGGCCCAGCCGGGCAGCGAGGCTACGGCGGCGTCCCGCACGTCCCGCCAGATCTCCGCCATGTCCTCGTCCAGGCCTGGCGGGTCGAGCAGGTAGTCCATGGACTCCCGGGCGGCGGGCGTGCAGCGCAGCTCGGGACGGACCTGCGTGATGTAAGCCTCGAGCTCCGCGGTGCTGGCCGGGACCAGGTCACGGGGCACGCCCACCAGTTCGGCCTCGGTCACCATCTCCGCCACGAAACGGTCACTGTCCGCGGCCGTGAGCGGCGTCCCGAACAGCGCGGCAGCCACGATCCCCGAGCCGACGAACGTGGCGTGTACCCAGAGCAGCAGCGCCGGGTCACTGGCCACGTAGGGCTGCCCGGTGACCGTGTCCACGCCGCGGACATGCTCATGGATGCGGCGCACCCGGGCAGCGACCCGCTCGGCTGACCCGCGGTCCCCGAACGTCACCGTGGCCAGGTAGGCGGATGTGGCGGCCAGCCGGCCGACCGGATCCTGGCGCCAGTCGCTGTGCTGGTCCACCCCCGCCATGGCCAGCGGGTGCAGCGCCTGCAGGTGCAGCGCGCGCAGGCCCGCCACCGGGCTGGACAGATCGGCACTCACCCGCCAGGCCACGCTCCCGGGTCCGAAGAACCCATCGTCGGCAGGGTGCTGCGGAATGCTGGCCGCGTACGCCGCGGCCGAGCGGGACACCAGGCCAGCGGCGGCCGCGAACGGGTCCGCGGACACCGCGTCATCAACCACGGGGTCATCAACCACGGGTGTCACCCCGGCCGCGCGGCTCCCGGCGGCCGGGTTCCCCAGCCCGCCCAGGCGGTCGCGAAAGTTCCTCATACCACCAAAAGTACCCACTCCTGGTCTTCGTTCCGACACCGCGAAGCGGACGCAATAACGCACGGCCAGGACGGCCGGGCAGGACGGCCACACGCGGCCCACTCACCCTCCGGGGACAAGAACCACACCGTCCCGGGCAGGGCTGGCTCAAAGTGAGAACCGCCTGTGTACCACGTGGAGGTACGCATTGTGCAATGGCCCGCGTAAATTGCCGGCCTCGCGTGTTTCCTGCGAAGGAGCAGCCGATGACCGATCTCGACGCATCTGCCAGTAACTCTGGAACCGCCCCTGCCACCACGGAAATCGCCGGAGACCCAGTGCCAGTCATGGCGCCCCTGGCCGGCGACCCGGCCATGCTGGGCCTGCCGGTATTCATCGTCGGGTCGGTCGCCCTGGGCCTGGTGCTGGTGGGTGTGGTGCCGGCCACGGCCGTAGGCGCCTCTCTCCCCATCATCCTGGCGGCCACCTCGATCGGATTGTTCATCGCCACGATCTGGAGCGCGGCCCTCGGCCAGAGCGCTGTGGCCAGCATCTTCGGCATTTTTGCCGGGTTCTGGCTGAGCTATGCGGTGCTCGTGCTCGGGTTGATCCGGGGCTGGTTCGGCATTACCGCCCTGGCCGCTGCCTCCACCCAGGAACTGTTCCTGATCTCCTGGCTGGTCATCGTCGTGGTACTCACCCTGGCCACGCTCCGGCTGCCGCTCGCCTTCACGCTGATCTTCGTACTGGTGGACGTGGCCCTGCTGCTGGTGCTGCTGGGTACCGAGGAAGCCTCGACCGGCCTGCTGAAGACGGGCGGCTACGTCGTGCTGGCCTTCGCCGCGGTCGGGATCTACGTCTTCTACGGCGCGGCCTCGCTGGCCACCGGCGGGAAGGGCGTCAACCTCGGCAAGCCCCTGCAGAGCTAGATATCGGTCCGGGGTGGGCGACCCCGGACCAGGGACCGCAGGGCGCGCACGCGCCGCGGAGGCGGGGCCTGCCGCCAGCGGGTGTTCGCCGACCCGGCGTTCGGCGCGGAGCGGCGAGCGGGGGGTCCAGGGGGGTCGTCCCCCCGGGCAATCCAGCGGCGTGCCGCAGGCGCGCCCCGCTCAGCCAGCGCAGGTCGCCGGCGAGGCGGGGCGCGCCGAAGGCGTGTTCCCGCCGAGCCGACGTTCGGCGCGGAGCGGCGAGCGGGGGGTCCAGGGGGGTCGTCCCCCCGGACAGATAGGGCAGCATGGAGGGGTGACACAGGCCGCCATTGACCCTCAGGGTCCTTCTGAGATGGGCGCTGGCCTGGTTGGGGCGCCGGCGGATGCCGTTAGGGAGATTGCGGGTCTGCTCAGGCCGGGCGGGGTGGTCGTGCTGAGTGGGGCCGGGCTGTCCACCGAATCCGGCATCCCGGACTACCGGGGCCCGACCGGCCGGACGCGGCGGGCCGAGCCTATGACGTACCAGGCCTTCACTGGCGCCGCAGCGGCCCGGCAGCGCTACTGGGCGCGCAGCCACCTGGGCTGGCGCCACATCGCCCGGGCCGCCCCGAACCGCGGCCATCAGGCGGTGGCCGACATGGAGCGGCGGGGCCTGCTCAGCGCGATCATCACCCAGAACGTGGACGGGCTGCACCAGGCGGCGGGCGCACAGGACGTCGTCGAACTGCACGGCAGCCTGAGCCGCGTCATCTGCCTCCAGTGCGGGGAGCGGACGCCCCGGGACGAGCTGGACGGGCGGCTGCGCGCCGCGAACCCGGGCTGGGCCGCCCAGGCGCGGCAGGTCAACCCCGACGGCGACGTCGTCCTGGACGACGAGGCGACGGACCGCTTCAGCGTCGTGGACTGCCTGCGGTGCGCGGGGGCCCTCAAGCCCGACGTGATCTTCTTCGGCGAGAACGTGCCGCCGGGCCGGGTCGCGGACTGCTACGCACTGGTCAGCGAGGCACGGGCGCTGCTGGTCCTGGGTTCCTCGCTGACCGTGATGTCCGGCTACCGGTTCGTCCGGCACGCGGCCAAGCTCGGCATCCCCGTCGCGATCATCAACCAGGGCCCGACCCGGGGTGACGCGCAGGCCACGCTGACACTCGACGCGCCCCTGGGCTCGGCCCTCACCGCGCTGACCACCCAGTATCAGTAGGCACCAGCCGCCGTTGAGAGATCAGTTCGGGTTGTACGGGGTGTTGCGCAGGTCGGGGGCGGGCGTAGCGGTAAGCGACCGCAGCATGGTGGTCTCGCGGGCCAGCAGCACCCGCTCGGCACCAAGACGGCGCTCCGCGTCCGGCTCGGCCAGCAGATCCTGCCGCACCGACAGATCCAGGATCATCGACGCCGCCACCAGGTAGGACAGCAGCAACGGCTCGTCTGGCAGTTCAGGCACAATGACCTCGACGCTTTCCCGGCTGGCCAGCGCCTCGACGTAACCGTGGAAGCCGCGTTGCACCGCGTGCACGGCCAGGCCCGCCGCCGCCTCGTCGCCGACCTCCTCCTCCAGCAGATCCACCTCGCCCTGCAGGTACGGCCGCGAGTTGTCGAGCGAGCTGAGCCGGAAGCGCTGGGTCCCCACGGTCACCAGGTGATACCGGCCGTCGTCCTGTTCAGCGACCTCGCGCACGGTGGCGATGCAGCCGATCTGGTGGAGCGCGGAGATCCCGTCCACGCCGGTTTCCCGGCCCTTGCGGATGGCGATGACCCCGAACCGCCGGGGTTCCGGGCCGTCCAGCAGGTCATGGACAAGCTCCCGGTACCGCTCCTCGAAAATGTTCAGCGGGAGCAACAGTCCCGGGTAGAGGACGGTACCGAGCGGGAACAGGGGCAGCGTCTCGCTCATGCTTGGAGACTATTCGGTGAGTGACCTGCGGGCCACTCGCAGCGGCTCACCGCGAGGTCAACACGGTGAGCAGGGCGAGCAGGATCGTGGCACTGGCGGCCAGGCCGTGCACGACCGGGACGATGACCCGCAGGTTCCCCCGGGTCCGGCGCTGCGGGTCGGAGGTCACGTCTCCCGGGATGAGATCAGGCGGCCCGGGGCCGGCGGGCGGGACGCCTGGGCCGTCCACACGGTCAGCGTAGCCATGCCGAGCCCGATGACCGCCAGCAGGATGCTTACCGCCAGCCAGCCCAGGCTGCTCCACCCGGTGACCAGGTAGGCGATCCAGGCCAGCAGCCCGGCGCCGGCCGCGCCGGCGTGCCAGAAGGGGAGCACCGGACCGAGCCGGCGGCGCGCAGGCCGCGGCGGGTGCGGGCCGCGGCGCCTGATCCAGGGCACCAGCATGAACGCCCCGATGCCCATGGTGAGCAGCCATGTCGCGAGCGTGGCCAGGCCCATCCCCCAGCGGCTCGCTGGCGGGGCCGCGGGCGGGAGCGGGACTGGCCGGAGGCGGGCTGCGGGCGGGGGCAGGGACTTGATGAGCCTGGCCAGGCGGGCTTCAGCCGTGGCGGCACGGCGTCGCCAGGCGGCCTTGTGCTGATTAGTGCCCGCGAACTCGTAGATGGCCCGGCCGAGGGCCAGATTCAGCTGAGACTGGCTCAGGCCGCGGCAGGGGCCGGGGAGCGCCGTCAGCGTGACGTGACGCTCGAGCGCCCGCACCGCCGTGGCCGTGCACACCGGAACCGATCCGGCCCGATCCGGCTGATAGTGGGCGGGGGCGCCGCCGGCCCCGCAGGCCGCGGCCAGGACGCCGGTCGCGAAAAGCACGCCAGTCGCGAGAAACACGGCGGCCCGCTTCACGGGTAAATCGTATTCCTGCCCGTATGCGACGATGAACGAGGAGAGATTCCCGCCGCGCGATTCGAGGACAAGGCGGTCGCCCGTGACCTCATCTGAGCCCCCCGCAGCGGACCCTCAGGCCCGGGTCCTTCCCGGCGGCGTTGACCTGTCCGCGTTGGAGTTCTGGGGCCTGCCGCTCCCCGAGCGGCGTGATGCGTTCGCCAGCCTGCGCCGCCTGGCCCAGCCGCCATTCTTCGCTGACCCGGAAGTCCCGTTCGCGGTCTCTGGCGGGGGATATTACGCGCTGGTCCGGCACGCGGACGTGAGCGAGGCGAGCCGCAATCCTGGAGTGTTCTGTTCTGGGCAGGGCGCCACGAGCCTGGTCGACCTGCCGGTCGAGTTCAACGAGTACTTCGGATCCATGATCAACATGGACGACCCGCGGCACGCCCGGCTGCGCCGGATCGTGTCCCGGGCCTTCACCCCCCGGATGATCCGCAAGTTCGAGGACGACGTGCGGCAGGCCGCCGCGCAGATCGTGGACGACCTGCTGGAGACCGGGCCGTGCGACTTCGTCGAGCACGTGGCCGCACGGCTGCCGCTGACCATCATCTGCCGGATGATGGGCATCCCGGACAGTAGCTACGTGATGGTCCTGCACGACACGAACGTGATCTTGTCGGGCAACGACCCGGACATCATCAGCGAGAACCCGGACGAGGCGGTGGGCCAGATCCTCACCGCGGGCGCGGAACTCGCCGGCCTGGTCACCGAGTTGTGCGCCGCACGGCTCAAGGAGCCGAAGGACGACCTGATCACCGCGCTGGCCACGGCAAACATCGACGGCGAGCAGTTGACCAGCGCCGAACTGGCCTCGTTTTTCATCCTGCTCGTCGTGGCCGGCAACGAGACCACCCGCAACGCGATCTCGCATGCACTCATGCTGTTCACCGACCACCCGGAGCAGCGTGCTCTGCTGCTGGATGATCCGGGGGCCCGGCTCGGCGGCGCGGTGGAAGAGATCGTCCGGCAGGCGTCGCCCGTGATGTTCATGCGGCGGACCCTGACCCGGGACTACATGATGAACGGGCATGACTACCACGAGGGCGACAAGGTCGCCCTGTTCTACTGGTCGGCCAACTACGACGAGACCGTGTTCACGGACCCGGCCCGGTTCGACATCACCCGCTCCCCCAACCCGCACGTCGGTTTCGGGGCCGCCGGGCCGCACTTCTGCCTGGGCGCCCACCTGGCCCGGCGGGAGATCAGCGTCACACTCCGCGAACTGCTAGAACGGGTTCCCGATATTCACGCCGCTGGACCGCCCGACCGGCTGCTCTCCAGCTTCATCAACGGCATCAAGCATCTGAACTGCGATTTCAGCCGCTGACGTAAGCGGGCGGACTGCCACAGCCCCGTCATCGCGCATCTCACACCCGCGAGCCGGCCTCAATCTGGTAACGAACTGTGATGACACGAACGCAGAGTGTATAACTAGAACCCCCTGGCTTACGGGGGCCGCGCGTCAACGGTGGGGGTCACCTCCCCGCCGGGCCGGCCAGCCATGCCGCCCTACAGGGCGGCGGCTGCGGGCACGGAACGGGGTGGCGCAGAGACGCGAAAGCCGAGGGGGGCACCTTCGTCCACTGGGCGGCGCTTCCCCGGGGGCGTGGCGCCGCCCAGGACGAAGGTGCCGGGCATCAGTCCCCGGGGCATCAGTGCCCGGGCGCCAGCCACCCGGGGCATCAGCGTCCCGGGCGTCAGCACCCGGGCATCAGGGCAGGGCGCTGATCTGCCGGGCCAGCGCGAAGTCGCCGCCTGTGAGGCCGCCGGCCGAGTGCGTCGACAGGGTGAGGGTCACCCGGTTCCACTGGATCAGCACGTCGGGATGGTGGTTGGCCTGCTCGGCCAGGTAGCCGACCGCCCCGACGTAGAGCAGGGCGGCCCGGAAGTCAGCCAGCCTCACCTCCCGGGTAATGCTGGCTCCCGCCCGGGTCCAGTCCGGCAGGCTCGCGAGTTCGGTACTGATGTCGTCCTCAGAGAGCAGTCCCATGTTCCGCGAGCCTAGCGGGGCCGCTGGACGTGGTACGGCCGGACGCGGAGCCTGCGCTCATGGCAGCCACCAGACGCGCGACGCGGCCGCGATGCACGAGCCCACGTTGACCCCGATTCCGGGGGTGACCGTGCTGCCCGGGTCACGCAGGCACCGGCCGGCCAGGGTGTTGCTCAGCAACCCGTTGCCCAGGGCCGTCCACTGCTGGTAGGCGCTCCCGTTGCACCGGCGGAGGCGGACGGCTGCCGTTGCGGATGGCGACGCGACCGCGAGGCAGTACTTCCCGTCCCGGATCGCGTGGCGGCGGATGCTCCACTGCTGCCTGCCCGCACCGCTCCCGCAGGTACTGGTGATCACCGGGGCGTCCTGGGCGTACGCCGCCCGGGACAGGCAGACACCCGCCACGCCGCTGGGGACCGTGCCGCCGCGCAGGGCCCTGATCGCGGACTGCGCCACGCTCAGGTAATTGCTGTAGACACCGCTGGTGTACGTGGCCCAGGGCGAGAAACTCGCGCCGCGCTGACTGATGGCGTACGCGCCGTCCGCGTTGCACTTGGCCGCGAACGCGCACGCATCGGTGATACTGGCCCAGGCCTGGTCGTCGATCTGCCAGAGCCCTCGGTCGTACACGCCTGAGCAGGTCACCGGCGGGTAATAGCCGTCCTTGCCGGTCGGGTCGCAGTAGTACACGGTGGGCTGGCCGCCGGATTCGGCCATGCAGATGGCGCTGGCCGTGACCAGGTCGTTGTGGCTGGCGTTATTCGTCCATCCGGCGTAGGTGGCGTATCCGGCGCAGGCCTGCGCCGCCGTCACAGCCTGCCGCGCGCTGAGGATTCGGCCGAAGGCCCCGCGCGGGGCCACCGACGCCGGGCGCATGACCACCGGCCCCGGCTGCGGCACTCCGCCGGATGCCCCCTGGGTGGGACTGGCCGAAGCGCGGGCCGTGTGATGTGACGCTGAGTGGTTTGCGGGGTGAGCGATGGGCGCCGCAGCGACGATGCTGGCGGGCAGGACAACGGCAGCCGCGGCGATCAGAACGTAACGCGCTGCTACCTTGGCGCTGAACGCCATGATTCGAACCCCCTGAGTTCCCAGCGGGACGCAAATCCCGCCGACACGGGTCCTGCCTGCGCAGGAAGGGCCCTGGGGGGCTCGTCAGCCGGCTAGCGGGCTGGCGTCGTGATGCTAAGAAAACTGCATACCCCGTCCAAACTACTGCGGAACGTGCTGACGAGACACGAGAGCCACTATCGGATTTCTCGCCACTCCACGTGACAGACTTGCCCGCCCGCGGGCAGCATCCACTCCATCCTCCGCGCAGGCTGGCTCACTGGTTGACTTGTCGTTCAGCAGGAGCCGCTGTCCAGTGGAGAGCTTCAGCTCATCCGAAGCGGGGCCTCAGCCGGCCGGTTGCGGGGCATCAGCCGGTATGCTGACTGGGCCGCTTTACCTCACTATGCGGCGCAGCCATGCGGCCCACTGGCTGCGCCCCGCCCGGAGCCCGGCCTCCCGCACCGGCCACCCGCCCGGCAGCCCCTGGAGAGCCTCCGATATGACCGCGCCTGACCCGGCGAAGCCCCGGCAGACACCCCTGCGCGCCGTGCATGAGCGGCTGGGCGCCTCGATGACCGAGTTCGCGGGCTGGCTGATGCCGTTGCGCTACCGCAGCGAGACCGCCGAGCATCAGGCCGTCCGGGCCCACGCGGGCCTGTTCGACCTGTCACACATGGGCGAGATCATCGTCGCCGGCCCGGGAGCCGCCGCTGCGCTCGACTACGCGCTGGTCGGCCAGCCGTCGTCGATGGCTCCCGGGCGCGCCCGGTACACGATGATCTGCGCTGCGGACGGCGGGGTTCTCGACGACCTGATCGTCTACCGGCTGGCCGACCAGGAGTTCCTCGTCGTGGCCAACGCCGCTAACACGGGCGTGGTGGACAGCGCACTGCGCGAGCGGGCGGCTGGCCACGACGCGCGGATCACCGACCAGACCGACGCCTACGCGCTGATCGCCATCCAGGGCCCGGCGGCGGCCGCCATCCTCGGCCCGCTGACCGACATCGCCCTGGACGGCGTGAAGTACTACACCAGCCACCGGGGCACCGTAGCCGGGCGGGAGATCCTGCTCGCCCGGACGGGCTACACCGGCGAAGACGGGTTCGAGCTGTTCAGCCAGCCCGAGGACGCGGAGCACATCTGGACGGCGCTGTCCGGGGCAGGTAGCGGTGCGGGCCTGGTGCCCGCGGGGCTCGCCGCCCGGGACACGCTCCGGCTGGAGGCCGGGATGCCGTTGTACGGCAACGAGCTCGGGCCGGACATCACGCCCTTCGACGCCGGTCTCGGCCGGGTGGTCAAACTGGACAAGCCCGGTGATTTCGTCGGCCGGGCCGCCCTGACCGCCGCGGCGCAGGCGGCCCCGCGCCGGGTTCTGGTCGGCCTGCGCGGCGGCACCCGCCGCGTCCCCCGCCGCGGTTATCCCGTCCTGTGGGACGGGCAGCCGCGTGGCGCGGTCACCAGCGGCGCCCCCTCCCCCACGCTGGGCGTGCCCATCGCCCTGGCCTACGTCGAGCCCGAGGTCGCCGCGGCGGCCGGAGACGGGGACGCCGGGCCTGGCGACGAGGGCGGAGCAGGCGGCCGGCTCGCGGTCAACGTCAGGGGCCGGGCCGAGCCAGCCCGGATGACCCCGCTGCCCTTTTACCGTCGGATCGATAATCGGACCCACAACCGGCCCTGACTTCCCCGGGCAGCCTGGCCCGGCGGAGCAGCAGATCCCAGGAGAGCGACCAGATGACTGTTCCGGAAAACCTGAGCTACACCGCAGAGCACGAGTGGGTGGCCATCGACGGCACCGTGGCGTCGGTCGGCATCACCGACTATGCGCAGCAAGCTCTGGGCGACGTCGTATACGTGTCCGTGCCCGCAGCGGGGGCGGCCGTGACCGCTGGGGAGCCCTGCGGCGAGGTGGAGTCCACCAAGTCGGTCTCCGACCTCTACGCGCCGGTGGATGGCGAGGTGATCGAGGCCAACCCGGATATCGACGAGGACCCGGGGCTGGTCAACACCGACCCGTATGGGGCCGGCTGGCTGCTCCGGATCCGGCTGTCCGGCGACGGCGACCCGGCGGGCCTGCTCAGTGCCGAGGAATACACCGCGCTGACCAAAGAGGCTGAATGAGCCCTTCCGGCGGATCGCCGGGCCACGCGGACCTGGCCCGGTACAACGCGGCCACGGCGAGCCTGGAGCCCCCGTTCGCGGTGGTCAACCTGGCGGCGCTGCGGGCCAACGCCGCCGGCATGACCCGGCGGGCCGCGGGCAAACCGATCCGGGTGGCGAGCAAGTCGGTGCGCTGCCGCGCGCTGCTCGAGCAGGTCCTGGGCAGCAGCGGATTCCACGGGATCCTGGCGTTCACGCTGCCGGAAGCGCTGTGGCTGGCTGGTCAGGGGGTCAGCGACGACATCGTGGTCGCCTACCCCAGCACCGACCGGACGGCGCTCGCCCGGCTGGCCAGTCACCCGGCGACCGCCGCCGCGATCACCGTGATGGTCAACTCGCCGGATCAGCTGGACATCATCGAGAAAGCTGCCGCGGCCGTAGCCGATCCTGCCCCGGTCCAGGTCTGCCTGGACATCGACACGTCCTACGTCGGCCCTGGGGGCATAATCCGCGCCGGGGCGCGCCGTTCCCCGGTCCGCACCCCGGCCCAGGCCGCCGCCCTGGCCCGGGACATCGCGGGCCGGCCGGGGATCCGGCTGGCTGGCCTGATGGCCTACGAAGCCCAGATCGCCGGGGTCGGGGACAAGCCGCCGGGACGGCCCGCGTACGCACTGGCGGTCCGGCAGATGCAGCGCCGGTCCGCGGCCGAACTGGCCCGGCGGCGCGCCGCCATCGTGGCGGCGGTCCGCGAGGTGACGCCGCTGCGCTTCGTGAACGGGGGCGGCACCGGCTCGATTGGAGGGACCGCGGCCGAGGATGCGGTCACCGAGATCGGCGCCGGCTCGGGTCTCTACCAGCCCAGCCTGTTCGACAGCTACCGGGCCTTCTCCGGGCGGCCGGCGGCCCTGTTCGCGCTGTCCGTGGTGCGGCGGCCCGCCCCCGGCGTGGTCACCGTGGCCGGCGGCGGGTACGTGGCGTCAGGACCCGCCCACGGCAGCCGCCTGCCGCAGCCTTACCTCCCGGCCGGACTGCGGCTGGATAAGCAGGAGGGCGCAGGTGAGGTGCAGACGCCGCTGCTCGGCCGGGCTGCGGACGGGCTGCGGATCGGTGACCGGGTCTGGTTCCGCCACGCCAAGGCCGGCGAGCTGTGCGAGCGGTTCGGCGAACTGCACCTGATCGACGGCGCCGCGATCACGGCGACCGTCCCCACTTACCGCGGCGAAGGACAGTCTTTCGGCTGACGGGACCGTCCGCGACGGCCTCCGCGCGGCCCGGGGTGGCACGGCCCCGGGTGGCGCGGCCCCGGGGTGTGAAGCTCGACGGCGGGATGCTCAGCGGCAGGCTGCTCCGCGGCAGGCTGCTCGGTGGCGGGCTGCTCAGCGGCGCCGGCGGCGGATCAGGTAGATGCCTACCCCCAGCGCGGCCAGGGCGGCCAGGGCGGCGGCCCCGCCGGCCATCCGCGCCTCGGGACGCTCGAGCTGCTCCCGGGCCCGGTCCAGGGCGCGCCGGGTCAGGTTGGCCGGGCTGACCCGGTCCGCCAGCTGATCGATGGTGCGCGCGAGGCTCTCACGGGTCTGCCCGATCTCCGTGATCAGCGCATCCGGGTCGCGGACTGCGACCTCACGGTTCGCCTCGGCCATCACGGTGCATCCCTTCTGGGGCGGATCTTTGCCCGGTAAGTGTGGCAGGCGGCGCGGTCATCTGCACGGCCGGCACGGTTACCCGCCGCGAAAAGCGAATACTCAGGCCAGGCATTCGGGTCTGGGCGCGGCTGGGAGAGCCACGTAGGGTCGGGGATGTCGGCGGAAGGGACTCAGTCATGTCGGCCACCAACGAGGCTCCGGCGTCCGGCGCACCAGCCGCCGGCGCGGCGACGGTCAACGACCTCGAACTGCCGGTGTTCGATTACACCGACCCCGGGCTGGTCGGCGAGGTGTATCACCAGCGGCTGGCCGCGGTCCGGCAGCAGGGCTGGCTGGCCCGATCCCCGCTTACCTACGTCGTGCTGGACCGGGAGTCAGGCGAGTTCTTCCTGCGCGCCCGGCAGACCGCCTTCCCCGGCCGGGAGATCGCCGAGATCTTCGGGGTGACCGGCGGCCGACTGCGGGAGCAGATCGACGCCAACATCCTGAACGCCACCGGTGAGCGGCACCGTCGGCTGCGCGCCCTGATCGGGCCCGCGTTCACGCCCCGCGCGGCTGACCGGTGGCGGCCGGCCATGCGGGCTTTCCTGGACAGCCTGTGGCGTGACCTCGAGGACGGAGGGCACGGTCCGGGGGACGCGCTGCCCGGCGGGCCGGCCGGGTGCGAGTTCGTGGCCGCGTTCGCCAAGCCGTATCCCTCGCTCACCCTCGCCGCCGTGCTCGGCGCCCCGCCGCAGGACGCGCCCCGGCTGCACGAATGGTCTGGCTGGGTCCAGAAGCAGTTCGACATCCGCGCCCTGGCCAGCGAAGCGGACCGGATCGAGCGTGCCGTCGGTGAGCTGTACGAGTACGTCGAGACGCTGCTGGAGCAGCGTCGCCGTGAGCCTTCAGACGACCTCATCACGGCCCTGCTCGCCGCCGAGGACGAGGGCACGAAGCTCACCCACGGAGAGTGCGTCAACCTGGTCCTCAACGTGGTCGCCGGCGGGATAGACACCACCCAGGCCCAGCTGTCCCACGCGATGAGGCTGTTCGCAGACCACCCCGCGCAGTGGGCGGCCCTGGGCCGCGACCCGGGCCTCGCGCCGGCGGCGGTCGAGGAGGTGCTCAGGTTCGAGCCGATCACCCCGTTCACCGCCCGCATCTGCACGGACGCGATCGAGCATCGCGGCGTGCTGTTCCCGGCGGGCACGATCGTGGCCATCTGTGCCGAGCGGGCCAACCGGGAGGCGGGCGCGGGCGATGAGTTCGATATCACCCGGGACTCCGGCGGGCGGCTGCTGACGTTCGGCGCCGGCCCCCACTTCTGCCTGGGCTCCAACCTCGCCCGGGCCGAGCTGGAGGAGGCGCTCACGTTCCTCGCCCCCCGGATGACCGGCCTGCACGCCGCGGGCGAGCCGCGGCTGGGCGGCCTCGAGGGCATCTACGGCGTCAACTCCCTCCCCCTCGCCTGGATCACGGGGTAGATTCTGGCGTCCGGCCGGTCCCGCCCCGCTCGCGTCCCGATCCGGACGAAGATCCGCGAACCAGCAGCACCTTCTGCCCCTAGCACCCCGCGAGTCACAACTCAAGCTTCGTGATCATGTCATGATCACGGGCGGCCAGGCGCCCCCGGTCCCCGGCTGGAACGACCGGGAACCGGGGGGCTGCCTTCCCTAGCCAGCCTGGGTCAGCTGGCCGCGGCCAGATGCCGCGCGGCAGCGATGACCGCCTGGCAGGCGACCACCTGGCCAAGCGCACCATGGACCGGCGCGTTGCTGAACGCGGCGGCCTCGAGTTCGCCCTTGATCTTCCCAGCCAGGGCATCCCTGGCCCGTTCCAGCCCCGCCAGCGCCTGGTCGGTGCGGAGGTAGGTCTGATCTCCCTGGCTGGTGCTCTCGATGGCGGCGGTGGCCGCCTGGAGCGTGGAGGTGCCGAACTCGCCGACGCTCGAGTTCAGCTGCTTGTAGCAGGCACCGAGCGCGTTCACCCCCGGGGCAGCGAGGGCCTGGTTGGGCCGGGCCAGCAGCTGGGTGACCACCCGGCCGTCGTGCTCGTAGTCATCCTTCAGCCCGGTCAGGTAGATCAAGGTCGGCCGGACGTCGGTCAGATCCATCCAGGTTCCGGTAGTCCCGCTGCCCGGGACGGTGACCTGGCCAGAGTTGGGACCCGCGGAACTCGGGCCCGCGTCAGCCGGGGAGCCGTCCAGGCCGAGGTGGGCCACGCCCGGCCCGGCGATGCCGAGCCAGTTGGTGTCGATCTCGGCGGCGTAGTCACCGTGGTCCCAGGCGAAACCCGTGTTCTGGGTGACGCACGACGGACTGCAGGTGGCCGAGCCTGCGCTGAGGAAATAGTCCGGCTTGGCGAACATCGCGAAGGTCGGCGTCCTGGCCGGGTCGGCGTTGACCATATGCAGGATGCCCTCCTCCACTGGGTCCGCCAGGTAGTTGGTGATCTTCTCGTTGGCATTACCGGAGTAGGGATTATTCGCCGTGAGGCCGGCCACGTCGCGTTCCAGGGTCCGTACCGGGGCCGCTGTCGGCCCGGGCTGGCCAGTCACATAGAACTCGGGCGCCGTGTCATTTTCCAGGGTGAACGGCGTCGTGTTCGACTTCTGCGTGGCCAGCAGGCCGGTCAGGTTGCCGGCCAGTTCGCCGAACGAGCCAGCCGGGTAGGTGCACGCAACAGCCGGGGTCACCGTGTCGCCGCTGACCGTGGCGCCGTTGCAGTTGGCCGGGGTGGGCTGGATGGCCCGGCCGACGTTCGCGCCGGCCTCATGGTCGCCTTCATCGGGGGTGATGATGAACAGCGAGTTCTTGGCCGTGATGCCGTCTGCGGCCAGCCGCTTGAAGAAGGTCGCGAACGCCTGGTTGTAGTACTGCGCCTGGGCGACGTAGCACGGGTCCCCGCTGCCCAGCGCGGCGGGCGCGCCGTTGCAGGCGGTAAGGCCGGGGATGTGCTCATTGCCGTGGATGTCGGCGATGTACCCATTGGTCACCGGGAGCCCGGACTCCTGCATGTCCGCCACGTAGGCGAGAGTCTGCGAGGCATTGATCGGGCCGAACCCCGGGAACCCGGGATGGTTGGCGAGGAAGGCGCCGTTGATCTGGTTCCCGTTCTCGTCGACCAGGTTCCCGGCGGCATTGGTCACCTGGTAGCCATGGCGGGTCAGGTCGGCGGTTCCGGCGCCGAGTTGCGGCGCGACGTAACGGTGGCCGAACAGGGCCTGATAGCCGCTATAGCCACCCGGCTCGTCGGGCAGGCTGTCGGTAACGGCCGTCGGGGTCGGGCTGGTCTGCCCGAACTTCACCCCCTTGGCCGAGGAGCAGAACGCGCTGCCGCGGGCGCAGTGCACGGCAATGCCGACATAATCTGCGGTCTCCGCATCCTTGAACGAGTCCGTATCGGCGGCCAGCTGCTGCACCTCCGGTGAGTTCGCGCCGAACACCTTCGGGATGTCTACCGCGGTGTTCTCCAGAACCTGGTTCACCGAGCCCGCCTCACCGACGTTGCAGCCGGCCCGGGTGAACGGCACCCACGGTGCCGGGGTGGTGGTGTCCGGCTTCGGCGCGGGCTTCGTGGTGGCCGGCGGGCTGGCCGCATAGACCAGCGACGGGTTGGTGTCGTGGCCCGGGTTCGGCGTTGCGGCGGTGTCGAAGATCGGGTCGGTCCAGTAGGCGAACGAGCCGGCCGGATCGGTCGTGCCGTCCGGGTTGAACGTCCGGTAGGAGTTGCTGACCGGCATGCCCGCGCGGTCGCCGTACAGGCCGGTGAAGGTGGTCAGCAGGTCATCGGCGGTGTGCGCGATGAGCGGGGTGTGGTTGTTGGACGCGAACGTGCCGTTGCTCTCGAGGAAATGCAGCAGGCTGGGCATCATCTGCAGGTCAGAAGGGACATTGGGGTTGTCGCGGAAGAAATGGACGTTGTCGAAGGTGAGCTCGATGACGTGCTTCACCCCGTGGCCGAGCCCGCAGCTGGTGGCTCCCCGGTCGTGCTGGGCAACCCGGAATACGTGCTGGGTGGCCGGGACTAATGGCTTAGCCGCGCTGGCCAACCCAGGCGTGGCACCCGCCACGGTGAGCGCGCCCAGCAGCGAGACGCATCCAGTGACGGCGGTGGCGCGCACGGCCAGCCTCCGCCGGGCATAAAGATTGGGCATCGGTCCTCCTCTTCCCGCCTGCCCGGTGTGATGCACCGGGCAGTCCTGCCGGTGACCCTAGGGACATGAGCCGAATTCCCGGCGACGGGAAAAAGAAACGGAGACCAACTCTCGAGCCGCATAGAATCAGCTCGTGAGCATCCAGGCCGTCATCTTCGACTGGGGCGGGACGCTCACCCCGTGGCATTCAGTAGACCACCAGGCTCTCTGGCGGGCGCTCTGCGCAGCCCACTTCCCCGGCCAGGCTGAGGAGGTCGCAGCGGCCATCCTGGCCGCGGAGGACGCCTGCTGGGAGCTCACCGACACGTCCTCCTCCAGCGCGACGCTGGACGACGTCTTCGCCCGGGCCGGGATCACGCCCCCGCAGGAAATGCTGGCCGCCTACTACGAGGCCTGGGACCCGCACACGATCACCGACCCTGATGTGCCCCCCTTGCTGCGGGCCCTGCGCGAGCGCGGGTTGAAGGTCGGCGTGCTGTCCAACACCTTGTGGCCCGCCGCGGAGCACGAGCGCGTGTTCCGCCGCGACGAGGTGCTCGACCTGATTGACGCCGCCGTGTACAGCAGTGAGATCCCGTGGGCGAAGCCTCATCCGGAAGCCTTCCGGGCCGTGATGCGGGCGCTGGATGTAGACGACCCGGCCGCGTGCGTATTCGTGGGCGACCGGCCCTTCTCGGACGTGCACGGCGCGAAGCGGGTGGGCATGCGGGCCGTGCTGATCCCGCACAGCGAGGTGCCGCCGTTCGACGAGGCCACCCCAGACGCGGTCATCACCCGGCTGACCGACCTCCTGGCCTGCCTGGACGCCTGGTCCGCCCCGGGGTCCTAGCCGTCGTGGCCGGGGAGCGGGCGGGAGCGGCAGACCACGGGGACCTGGCCGGGGTGCTGCCGGTCTTCCAGACCCCGTTCGACGATCGTGACCGGATCGACTACCCGGCCCTGGAGAAGCTGTTCGACTGGGTGTTCGCCCACGGCGCGGACGGCGTCGTCTTCGCCATGGTGTCGGAGATACTGCGGATGTCGTCGCAGGAGCGCGACGAGGTCGCCGCGGTGGCGTGCCGCCTGTCCCGCGGCCGCGGCTGCTGTGTCATCAGCGTGGGCGCGGAATCGCTCGCCGCCGCCCTGCGTCACGCGCGGCACGCCGCGGACTGCGGAGCGGACGCCGTGATGGCAACCCCGCCCCTGCTGCACGCGGCGGGCGACGACGAACTGCTGCGGTACTTCACGACGATCGCCGCCCGCGCAGGCATCCCGCTGATCGTCCAGGACGCCAGCGGCTACGTCGGCCGGCCACTGTCCATCGGGCTGCAGGCCCGGCTGCACGGCGAACTCGGCGACCAGGTGATGTTCAAGCCGGAAGCCCCGCCGATCGGCGCGCGGCTGACCCGGTTGCTCAGCGCCACCAGCGGCGGGGCCAGGGTCTTCGACGGCGCCGGGGGGCTGTTCCTGATCGACAGTTTCCGTCGCGGGGCGATCGGCACCATGCCGGCCAGCGATGTGGTGTGGGCGCTGTCCGCCTTGTGGCGCGCCCTCCAGGGCGGTGACTTCCCCCGGGCGTACCGGATCGCCGGCCCGCTGGCGTTGCTGGTCTCGCTGCAGACCAGCCTGGACAGTTTCGTCGCGGTCGAGAAGCATCTCCTCGTCCGGCAGGGCGTCCTTCCCTCGGACCGGATGC
Organism: uncultured Actinomycetes bacterium; assembly: GCA_963770545.1. Taxonomy (GTDB): domain Bacteria; phylum Actinomycetota; class Actinomycetes; order Streptosporangiales; family Streptosporangiaceae; genus RYN-230. The sequence goes on from CAVYQF010000002.1 coordinate 432,493, forward strand.
GGGGGCCGGTCGCTGACGTGCTGGACGCGCAGGGCCGCGACGAGATCGACCGCCTCGCGGACCTGCTGCTCGCGGCCGTCGACACACCGGATCCTGGCTGATCCGGCGGGCCCTCACCCGCGTCAGGGCACCGGCTCGGGGTCGCTGATATCCGCGACGGTGGCGTCCAGGGCCCGGACCGTCTCGTCCGCGTCCAGGGCCACGGCCAGCCCGTGCTGGCCGGCCCCCAGGGTGATCTCCCGCCCGGTGATCCGCTCGTCCGCGATCACCGGCCACGGGCGCAGCGAACCGAACGGCGTGATCGTGCCGCGCTCGTAGCCAGTCACCTCCCGGGCCATCGCCGCGTCCGGCATCGACAGCCGGCTCACCCCCAGCCGGGCCCGCAGCTTCGGCCAGGAGATCGTCCGATCCCCCGGGACCAGGACGAACAGGAAGTCGTCGTCGCCGCGCCGCACGACCAGCGTCTTCACCACGTCGGCCGGCGTCACGCCCCGGGCCTGCGCCGCCTCGGCCAGGCTCCGCACCGGCCCGTGGCTGATCAGGCGGTACGGCAGGCCCGAGGTCGCGAGGGCATCTTCCGCCGGATTAGCCATGATCCAGTATCTCCTGCCGGCGGCCCTGGAAGCTGCGCCGGCCATACCGGCAGAATGACCGTTATGCCCGCCTCTCATGACGCTGCCGTCAACGGTCTCTCCGTGCCCGGAACCCCCGCCCTCGGAACCCCTGCCACCGCAACCCCTGCCACCGGTCACGCCGCGGGCGGAGGCGCAGGCCAGCCCGGCCGCTCCCTCTCCGCCTCCCCCGGCCCGGCCACGCCCGGCCCGGCGGGCCCGGACGCAGCCGCGGAGCTTGACGCGCTGCACGACTCCTGCACCCGCTTCCTCAGGGGGCACGGGGCGGGCCGGGCGGCGGACCTGCTCGCTACGATCCCGCCGGACACCAAGACCGACCATTACGGGGAGGGCGGCGTCGTGACCGAGCTGGAGAGCGAGGTCATGCTGGTACTCGGCCAGCCCGCCGCCGTGTTCCTGCCCAGCGGCACCATGGCCCAGCAGGCGGTGCTGCGGGTGCACGCCGACCGGCGCCAGCGCCGGGTGATCGTATTCCATCCGGCCTGCCACATCGACACCCACGAAGGACGCGGCTACGAACGGCTGCACCAGCTCACCGGGCGGCCTGCAGGCGAGCCCGACCAGCTGCTGACCGTGGCTGACCTGGATCAGGTGGCTGAGCCCCCGGGGGCGTTGGTGATCGAACTGCCGCAGCGCGATCTCGGCGGGCAGCAGCCGGACTGGGCCGGGCTGGAAGCGCAGGCCAGCTGGGCCCGGGAACGCGGCGCGGCAGTGCACCTGGACGGGGCGCGGCTGTGGGAGTCCGCGGCGGGTTACGGCCGACCGCCGGCCGACGTCGCCACCCTGTTCGACACCGTGTACGTGTCGTTCTACAAGGGACTCGGGGCCCTGCCGGGCTGCTGCGTGGCGGGTCCGGAGGACATCATCGCCGAGGTACGCGAGTGGCGGCGCCGGATGGGCGGCACGCTGTTCGGCCTGTGGCCGAACGCGGCGTCAGCGTTGTCCTGCCTGGCCCGGCGGCTCCCGATGATGCCGCGCTACCTCAGCCACACCCGGGCCATCGCCGACGCACTGCGCGACCTCCCGGGCGTCACGATCATCCCGGACCCGCCACAGACTCCCATGCTGCACCTGCTGCTGCGGACCACGGCGGAGGACTTCACCGCCGCGGCCCGCCGGCTGGCCACCGAGCAGCGGGTGTGGACCTGGCCGGCCGCGATGAGGACCCCGGATCCGGGCGCCCAGCGGGTGGAACTGGCGGTCGGCGACGCCACGCTGGCGCTGCAGCCCGGCGAGGTGCGCGATTTCATCCGGGCTCTCCTGCCCGGCTGACCTCTGGCTCCAGCGGCGGCCAGGCCCACCCGCCGGCCCGGCGTCCAGATCACTAGCAGCGCCAGAAGTCGAAGGGATCGCAGCCCGGCCGGAATCCGGCGGCCTCCGCCAGGCCGGCCGCCTCGCCGAACCGCCCGCCGACGTGTCCGGGCACATGCGCGTCGCTGCCGAACGACAGCGCCCGGCCGCCTTCCTCGCGCCACCAGCGCAGCAGGCTGACCGAAACCAGCGGGCTGGCCGTGTTCAGTTCCAGGACCCGCCCTGAGGAAGCCAGCGCCCGCAGCACCGCGCGGTACTCCGCCTCGAAGTCCGTCTCCTGGTAGCGGCCCGCCGCCTGGGGCCAGTACCGCCGCGGGTAGTCCAGGTGCGCCAGCACCTCGAACAGGTCGCTGCCCTCAATCATCGCGACCACCTCGGCGAAGTACCGGCGCATCAAAGCGCCGGCGGGCTCGCGGCGCAGCAGGGCCCGGGCATAGACCAGCCGTCCCCCGCTGGGCAGCGTGTGCACGGAGCCGAGTACCCGGTCGAAACGGCCGGAAGACAGCACCGCGGCGGCGCTGCCCGCGAACAGGTGCGGCTCGCCGGCTTCCGCACCAGACAAGATCCGCAACGAAGGGAAGCGGTGCCGGCACTCATCCACGCACGAGAGATACCCGTTGACGTCGAGCGGCCGGGGTCCCCACTGGTCATTTGGCGTGATGCCGGTGCCCGAGATCGCGTCGTCCGGTCCCCATTCGGTGAAGTCGAGGTGCTCGGTGAAGGCCACCGCGGGCAGCCCGAGTTCGACGGCGCGGGCGCACGAGGCGGCCATCGAGGCCCAGAGGCCGGTGTCGTGCGACCACTGCGAATGGACGTGGTTGTCGACCAGCCCATGTTCCCCGGCTGGCCCACGGTTCTCGGCTGACCCGTGTTCGCTCACTGGCCCGTGTTTCTCTGCTGGCAGAGTCCCGTAGCCAGCCCAGTCACTATCAGTGGGGCCGATGGGATTTGAACCCATACTTGCAGGATCCTAAGTCCTGTGCCTCTGCCGTTGGGCTACGGCCCCGATGCTGGTCACGAGGGTGTACCGGATCGCGGCACCCCGGTCAGGCGGCTAGGTCCTGGCGCAGCCGGGCCACGTGCCCAGTCGCCCGGACGTTGTAGTACGCCCGCTCGATCCGGCCATCCGGGCCGACCACGAACGTGGAGCGGATCACCCCGACCGTCTTCTTGCCGTACATCGTCTTCTCCCCGTACGCGCCGTAGGCCCTGAGGACCTCACGGTCGGGGTCGGCGAGCAGGCTGAAGTTGAGCGACTCCTGATCGCGGAACTTGGCCAGCTTCTGCGGGGTGTCCGGGGAGATGCCCAGGACGGTCAGCCCCGCGTCGGCGAGAACGCCCACGTTGTCGCGGAAGTCGCAGGCTTCCTTGGTGCAGCCCGGGGTCATCGCGGCCGGGTAGAAGTACACGATCACGCGCTGCCCGCGCAGCGCGGACAACTGCACTGTCTTGCCGTCCGCGTCGGGCAGTGAGAAGTCCGGCGCCTCATCCCCTGGCGCCAGTTTCTGATCGGTCACATGCGCTCCCCTCGAAAAGACGACTCCACGTTACCGGGCCTGGAAGGCACGCGGGTGACCTTATTAAGAGCCTCTTACGCGGTCTGCGCAGGCCAGGTGGACGGTGACTAAGCACCGTAGAGTCCACGACGGGTGGCGGGGGATTGCACCACATTGCGTGACAAGTAGGGCAATCGCCAACCCAAGGAGGACCAAGCGTGTTCTCGCAGTTGAAGGCCCGCCGGTCGGGTGCTCCCGAACAGGGACCCACTCGGGTCCGGCCCTCCCAGACGGTCCGCTTCGGCGGTCCGGCTCGGGCAGTCCGCCCCCTCGGCTTTGCGGCCATCGCGGTCGCAGCCGCGGTGACGGTCGCCGGATGCAAGCCCGGGACATATAACAGCGGTGCGCCCTCGAGCGGTTCGCACCCCGGGACCGTCTCGTCCGCATCGGCCTCGCCCGCATCGGCGTTCTCACTCGCCTCGCAGCAGACCCAGTCGATCAGATCGTTCTCCGCGGACCTGAAGATCCAGGCCACCGGCACCCTGAACGCGACCCTGACCGGCACCCTGCGCGAGGTGGCCGCGCCCACCCCGATTATCGCCATCCGTGCCCACGCGGGCGCGCTCGGGAACATCCGGGTCATCCTCACCAACGGCATGGCCTATGTGAACAGCCCGTTCATGATGCAGGCGCACGGTAAGCCGTGGGTGATGGGGTCGATGTCGTCCATGAGCAGCACCTCCGGCCTGAACCTCGGCCCGCTGCTCAGCCTGCTCTCGACCAGCAGCCCGCTGGTCCAGGTCCCGCTGTTCAGCCAGGGACAGAACACCCGCCTGATGGGCCACTCCATGATGAATGGCATGCGGGTGTCTGAGTGGGGCGGGCACTACATGCTCTCCAACGTGCTGGGCAGCCTGAACTCACAGGTCCAGCCGAGCTTCCAGTCGATGATGAGCAGCGGCGTCAGCATGACGAGGTTCCGGGCGTGGATGGACTCCTCCCACATGGTGCGCAAGCTCGTCCTGATCGAGCAGGGCACCGGCACCCGGATCGTGATCACCCTGGTGATCACGTCGGTCAACCAGCCGATGCACATCACGATGCCACCGACCACGCTGATCTTCATCCTGCCGGGTACCGCCGCCACCGGCACACCGACGCCGACGCCGAGCATGACGGTCACGCCCACGGTGCAGCCGACCGTGACCACCACTCCCATCATGGGAGCGACGCCGACGCCGGGAGCGACCAGCACGGGTGTCACCGGCACCCCGACCCCGGTCCCGACCGGAGCAGGTCCCACCCACTGGTGACCTGACCGAAATGCTGAAGGCCCGCCGTCTCCCGAATAGACGGCGGGCCTTCGGCGGCCAGCGTTAGCTATCCAGCCCGGCCGCCGCACCGGGCGGGCCGGTCAGGAGCCCAACCCGCGCCGCAGCGGGCAGGTCTAGGAGCCCAGCAGGGCGGCGATGATCGGGGCCAGGGCACGGAGGGCCCGGCCGCGGTGACTGATCCTGTCCTTATCCGCCGGGCTCATCTCGGCGGTGGTGAGCTCCGCACCCGCCGGGACGAAGATCGGGTCATAGCCGAAACCGTTCGTGCCCCGCGGCGCCGTGGTCAGCGAGCCATCCAGCACGCCCTCGGTCACGTGCTCCGCGCCGGAGGGCAGCACGAGCGCCGCGGCGCAGGCGAAGTGGGCCCCCCGGTGCTCTGCCGGGATATCAGCCAGCTGCCCCAGAACCAGCCGCAGGTTGGCGTCGTCATCGCCGTGCCGCCCGGACCAGCGGGCGGAGAGCACGCCCGGCATCCCGTTCAGCGCGTCGGCGCACAGGCCGGAATCGTCGGCTACCGCGGGCAGGCCGGTGAAGGACGCCACGGCCCGGGCCTTGAGCAGTGCGTTCTCAGTGAACGTGACCCCCGACTCGGCGACCTCGGGCAGGTCCGGGTACTCCTCCAGATCGCCGACGTCCACCGGGACGTGCCCGGCTTCCAGGATCCGGCGCAGCTCAACGAGCTTGCCCGGGTTGCGGGTGGCCACGATAAGCCGGTTGCCCATCTGGCTCACCGCCCCGGCAGGTCACGAGCGAGAGCCTCACGCTGCATCCGGGTCAGCTGGGCACAACCCGCGACGCCGAGGTCCAGCAGCTCGTTGAGGAGATCACGGCTGAACGGCTCCTGCTCCGCGGTGCCCTGGATCTCGACGAAGTCGCCGTCGCCGGTGCACACCACGTTCATGTCGGTCTGCGCGGCGGAGTCCTCCTCGTAGCACAGGTCCAGCCGGGGCTGGCCCTCCACGATGCCCACGCTGACCGCGGCGACCGACCCGACGAGCGGGTCACCCTTGAGGCGCTTACGGCCGCGGAGCCAGGCCACCGCGTCGGCCAGTGCGACGTATCCCCCGGTGATGGCGGCGGTCCGGGTCCCTCCGTCGGCCTGGAGTACGTCGCAGTCGATGACGATGGTGTTCTCGCCCAGCGCCTTGGTGTCCACGCACGCGCGCAGGGACCGGCCGATCAGCCGGGAGATCTCGTGGGTGCGGCCGCCGATCCGGCCCTTCACCGACTCGCGGTCGCCGCGGGTGTTCGTGGCCCGGGGCAGCATGGCGTACTCGGCGGTCACCCAGCCGAGGCCGCTCCCGCGCCGCCACCGCGGCACCTCCTCGGTGGCACTCGCCGCGCAGAGCACCCGGGTGGCCCCGAACTCCACCAGCACCGAGCCTTCCGCGTGGTCCAGCCAGCCGCGGGTCATCCGTATCTCGCGCAGCGACGCGTTGCTGCGCCCATCGGGTCGGGACATGCCTGCCACCCTACCGAGCAGGATCGCCCGCCCGGGCTCGCTCGCCGGGGCCCGCATGGCTCCCTCCGGCACATATCACGCTGCACCCCGACTTTTCCCGGGCCGCGTGCGCGAGAAACGGACATAACGCCCTCTTTAACGCACGTCGCACGGGAAATGTCGGCGGGCGTCGTCAACCTGAAGGGGTGGAACGTGGAGTGGAGGGTGTGCGGACCACCGCGGAACTACTGTCCGCGGGAGTATCGGCGGGGCGGATCCGGCGGTTGGTTAGGGACGGAGTTCTGGACCGGTTGCGGCCGGGGGTTTACGTGTCGGGGGCTACCGTCACCGCACTGGTCCAGAACGCGCGCGACGAGAGAGCCAGGCAGGCCGGCGAGCATCTGCTCCGGGTAGCCACGGCCCTCGCGGTCACAGGCTCGCCCGCGGCCGGAAGCCACCGCTCTGCGGCACGGATCTACGGGCTCGGCCTGGTGGGCCGTGGCCCCGAATCAGTCACCGAGATCACGCGGTCTCCCGGCGAACGGGCTGGTCACGCCAATCGGGCCGGCGTGCTGGCGCACATCGCCGCGCTGCCGACGGATCATGTGGTCAGCTACCGGGGCGTCCGGCTGACCTCGGTGCCCAGGACTGTCATCGACTTAGCGCGCACGCTGCCGTTCGCCCAGGGGGTGGCCGTGGCCGACTCGGCTCTGCACGCGGGATTGACGTCGAAGAGCGAGCTCGCCACGGTCATCGCGGAGTGCCCGCGGTGGCCGGGCCTGCAGCGGGCCCGTGAGGTGACCGCGTTCAGCGATGCCCGATCGGAGTCGGTGCTGGAGTCCCTCAGCCGGGCCGCGTTCCACCAGGCCGGTCTCCCGCCGCCGGACCTGCAGGTGTGGGTGGGCGATGACGGCGAGGTCATCGGCCGGGTGGACTTTCTGTGGCGCCGGCACCGCACGATCGGCGAGGCCGACGGGACGCTGAAGTACGAGACGCCGGCCCGGGCCCGGACCCAGCTGGAACGCGACGCCCGGCTGCGCGCCGCCGGTTACGAGGTCGTCCACTTCACCTGGCCCCTGATCACCCGGGCCCCAGCCCAAGTCATAGAAGAGATCCAGCAAGCCTTCCGCCGCGGCGCCGCCGGATGAACGTCACGCAAGACGGCGACCTGGAGGGGTTGACCTCTCCATCTGCGGGCCAGTTCGTCGGCGAGGGGAGGCGCGCCGCAGGCGTGTCTCCCCTCGCCGAGCCGGCGATTAACCGGGCGGCCGCCGCAGATGAAGTGCGTACGGGAGCGGGCAAGTGGGGGTTCCGGGGGGTCGCCCCCGGGCTAGCAGCGTGGGGGGTCCGGAGGCTCGGGCCCCCAGGCAGCAGGGCACTTCTAGCATCTCGCGCGGTCGGGGGCGCCGGCCTCGATCCAGCGGTACACCCGGCCGATGCCCTCGGCCAGCGGGGCCCTCGCCCGCCAGTCCAGATCCCTGGCCACCCGGCCCACGGACAGCGAACTGCGCAGCAGTTCCCCGGCCCGGGGCTCCCCAGGCCGGGTCGTGATGGGACGGCCCGCGACCTGGCCGATGATCGCGACGATATCCAGCACGCTGACCTCGACCCCGGTGCCGATGTTCCACGTCCCGGGGCGCCCGGCGTCAGCGGCGGCGAGGAAGGCGCTCACCGCGTCGCCGACGTACACGTAGTCGCGGGTCTGTGAGCCATCGCCGTAGAGCGGCGGGGGTTCCCCGGCCAGGACGAACCCGCAGAAGATGGGGATGACCCCGGCGTCGCCGCTGGGATCCTGGCGCGGCCCGTACACGTTGGCCAGCCGCATGATGGAGTGCCGGGTACCGTGCAGCCGGTTGTACAGCCCGATGTACTGCTCGGCGCAGTACTTGGCGATGCCCGCCGGGGACTCAGGCAGCGGCAGGACGTCCTCCCGGGACGGGATCGCGGCGTTGCGGCCGTAGAGGATCCCGCCGGAAGAGCCGAACAGGACCCGGGCCCCGGTTGCGCGGGCCGCCTCCAGCACGTTGACCGTCCCGAGCACGTTGACCTGGGCGTCCTGGGCGGGGGCGTCCACCGAGGTCCGGACGTTGACATGGGCGGCCAGGTGGCAGATCAGCTCCGGCCGCGTCCCCCGGACGATCTCGCCGAGCGAGACGGCGTCGGTGATGCTGAGCTTGTGCAGCCAGGCGTGCTCATCGAGGCGGCCGGCCCGGCCGGTGGACAGGTCGTCGACCACGATCACCTCGTCGCCACGGGCCAGGAAGGCGTCGGTGAGGTGAGAGCCGATGAACCCGGCACCGCCGGTCACGAGTACCCGCATGCCTGAGCATCCTAAGTGCTGAGCCTCCGGGGCTGGCTCAGCCCAGGTCCGCGACCAGGCCCGACGAGGCCAGGCTGAGCGGGCCGTCGAAGGCGCCGGCGGCCTCGTCGCGGCTGCGGTCGCGGTCGTTCCAGGGCACCAGGTGGGTCAGCAGCAGGCGATGGGCGCCCGCCCTCGTGGCATGCTCCGCGGCCTGCCGCGCGGTCAGGTGCAGTCCCCCGGGCTGGTCCGGCCCGTCCAGGAACGACGCCTCGCACAGCAGCAGGTCCGCCCCGCGGGCCAGGTCGACCAGGGCGGCCGACTCCCCGGTGTCGGCTGAGTAGGCCAGAATCCGGCCGCCGGCTTCGATCCGGAAACCGAAGGTCTCGACCGGGTGGTTCATGTGCGCCAGCGTGACGCGGAACGGCCCGATGTCCCGGGTGCCCGGCTCCAGGGTGCCGAAATCGAAGGCCTTCGTCATGCCCGGATGCTCCTCCAGGCCGTAAGCCTGGGCCATCCGCCCCGCGGTCCCGGCCGGGCCGTGCACCGGGATTCGCGGCCCGGGGCCTGCTGGGCCGTAGGTCTGCGCGACCCAGTAGCCGCACAGATCGAGGCAGTGATCGGCATGAAGGTGGCTCAGGCACACCGCGTCCACGGCGGAGAGTTCGGTGTAGCGCTGCAGCGGGCCGAGGGCGCCGCTGCCGAGGTCGAGCACCAGCCGGAATCCCTCGTGCTCCACGAGGTAGGACGAAGCGGGACTGTCCGGGCCGGGGAACGACCCGGAGCATCCGATGACGGTAAGGCGCACGGGCACTCAGGGTACGCGGGGGCGCTGAGCCCGGAGCCGGGGGGCCCGGGCGGGGAAGGCCAGAGCGGTCAGGACCGGCCGACCAGGGCGATCTGGCGGCTCTGTGCGACCAGGCGCCCCACGCTGTCCCAGACCTCGGCCTCCTCGTCGAACCAGCCGCCGCTCACGTGCCGGCATCGGGCCGCGACCCGCAGCACGCCGGGCGCGGGCACGGCCCGCATGTGCCAGGTCAGCTCGACGGTGGGCGACCAGCCCACCACACGCAGGCCGAACACCACCGGCGGCAGGCAGTCCACGGCCAGCGCGAGCAGGTAGGCGTCTGGCACCCAGGGTTCGCGGAGCTGGAAGTACCCGCGCATCTCGGGGAGGCCGGACGGCTGGCCCCGGGTCCAGCCGAGGGTCGCCGGGTCAAGCCGGATGTCGACCTGTTTCGCGTAGCCACTGAAGACCCGCGGTCCCTGGGCGTCCTGGATGTCGTGGCACTCCTCCAGCGGAGGCAGCCGGGGCGGCTCGCCGGTCCAGGACAGGGCGCCGGCGTCGTCAGGATCGCCCAGGGTGCCGGTGGTGACCGTGGTCTCCAGCATGGGTCGGCCCCCCTGGACCAGGGTGGCCCGGGCGGTGGCGGCGACCTTGCCGTGCTTCAGCCACTCCACCTCGACCTGCGCGGGCTCGGGGCGGGGGGCCCGGAGGAAGTGGGCGCTGGTGGCGATGGGGTACGGATGGGGGGAGGCGTCCAGCACGGCCCGCAGCATCGAGGCCAGGAGCACTCCGCCGTTCACCGCGCCGGCGATGGCAAAGCGCTCGTCCGGCCGGATCTCGTACCGGCCTTCGCCGACCCGCCGGGCGGCGATGGCCTCGTCGAAGGCGCCCATCAACCGCTGGCGCTGCGGTGCACGGCGCTGGAGCGAGGGGAAGGAGGCGGGGGGGCGGTTGTCGCCCCGGCGCAGATCAGGCCCATAGCTGGCCTTCCAGCCGCGCTTCGGCCTCGGCCAGCGTCCCGGAGTAGGCGCCGGTGGACAGGTACTTCCAGCCGCCGTCGGCGACTACGAACGCGATGTCGGCCCGCTCCCCCGCCGCCTGGGCCTTGGCCGCCATGCCCAGGGCCGCGTGCAGGGCGCCGCCGGCCGAGATGCCGGTGAAGATGCCCTCCTGGTCGAGCAGTTCCCGGGTCCGGCGCAGCGCATCCTTCGACGACACCGAGAACCGGGTGGTCAGCACCGATTCGTCGTACAGTTCGGGGACGAAGCCCTCGTCGATGTTGCGGAGGCCGTAGACCAGCTCCCCGTATCGGGGCTCGGCGGCCACGATGGAGATGCCCGGGACCCGCTCGCGCAGGAACCGGCCGGTGCCCATCAGGGTCCCGGTGGTGCCGAGACCGGCCACGAAGTGCGTGATGCCGGGCAGGTCGGCGAGGATCTCCGGGCCGGTGGTCTCGTAGTGGGCCCGGACGTTGGCCTCGTTGCCGTACTGGTAGAGCATGACCCAGTCAGGGTGCTCCTCGGCCAGCCGCCGGGCGACCCGGACGGCCTCGTTGGACCCGCCCGCCGCCGGAGAGAAGATGATCTGCGCCCCGAACATCTCCAGGATCTGCCGCCGCTCCACCGAGGTGTTCTCCGGCATCACGCAGATCATGTTGTACCCGCGCAGGTGCGCCACCATGGCCAGGGAGATCCCGGTGTTCCCGGAGGTGGGTTCGAGGATCGTGGTCCCCGGGGCGAGCAGCCCATCCTTCTCGGCCTGCTCGATCATGAAGAACGCGGCCCGGTCCTTGACCGAGCCGGTGGGGTTGCGGTCCTCCAGCTTGGCCCAGAGCCGCACGTCGGTGGCGGGAGAGAGGCTCGGCAACCCCACCAGAGGGGTATGTCCGAGGCTGTCCAGCAGTGAGTCGTAACGCATGCGCTCTCCCGGGGTGGGTCAGCCCGCCCCGCCCGCCACGGCCGGCAGCACGGTCACCGTGTCGCCGTCCTTGACCGGCGTCTCGAGGCCGCCGAGGAAGCGCACGTCCTCATCGTTGAGGTAGACGTTGACGAACCGGCGCAGCCCGGACTCGTCCTGCAGCCGGTCGCGGAGCCCGCCGTACCGGGTGTCGAGGTCACCGATGAGCTCGGCGATGGTCCCACCCGAGCCCTCCACCGCCTTGGCGCCACCGGTGTATGTGCGCAGGATCGTCGGGATACGGACTTCGATGGCCATGAACAACACTCCAGGGTGAGGCGGTCGGTCTCTACGGGCGTCAGTGTGCTGGGCGTCCGGGCCGGCGCGGGCGGTGACGGCCGTCACCGGATGCCAACCGGATGCCTCCCGCGATCATTCCAGGCCGGGGCAGTCGGGTCAGCACGGGCGGGTCAGCACGGGCGGGTCAGCACGGCGGGTCAGCACGGCGGGTCATCGTCAGCACGGCGGGTCAGCACGGCGGGTCAGAACGGGCGGGTCACCGGCGGGCTTAATCGGTAATCCGGACTTCCTCCTCGGTCACCGTCCCGTCCACGATGCGGAACGAGCGGAACTCTGCCGTGTCCGGGTCGCGGGTGGAGATCAGGACATAGTGGGCGCCCGGCTCGTTCGCATAGCTGATGTCGGTCCGCGAGGGGTAGGCCTCGGTCGCGGTGTGCGAATGGTAGATGACGGACGGTTCTTCGTCCCGGTCATCCATGTCCCGCCAGACCCGGAGCAGCTCCAGCGAGTCGAACTCATAGAACGTCGGCGAACGCTGGGCGTTCAGCATCGGGATGAAGCGCTCCGGGCGGTCCTGGCCGGCCGGCCCGGCGATCACCCCGCAGGCCTCGTCCGGGTGGTCCGCACGGGCGTGCGCCACGATCTTGTCCCGCAGCGCAGAGTGGAGCGTCAGCATGGATCCGAGGGTACCGCCGGGCCGGGCCCGGCCAGCGGGGTGCGTTAGGAGAGGGCCCGGACCAAGGTCTCCTGCAGGAACGTGAGCCAGTCGTAGATCCACATGTACGCAGAGCGGGGGTCGGCCGGGTCGAGGTCCGCCGTCCGGGCGTCGAAGTCCTCGGTGATGGCCAGGCGGACCCCGAGGGCCAGCCGCACATCGTTCAGGGCCCGCAGCCAGACCTGCGCGTCCTCCTCCGACAACCGGATCCGGCCACCATCGGCTGGCAGCGTGGCCAGCACGGTGCGGGCCGCGGCCGCCTTGCCGTCGCGGAGCTCGTGCTCGGTGAAGCGGCGGAAGTCACCCGCGGCCTCGGCGTCATCGGCGTAGGCGTCAGGCAGCAGGCGGGCCAGCACCGGGTCATCCGGCCGGGTCGCCGGGCCGGTCTGGCCGAGCAAGCGGGCCAGGTCGTCCATGGACGGCTCCCCCGCGTGCGGCTCTCCCGCCCGCGGCTCCGCCGGGCGCGGCTCCCCCGGAGCTGGCCCTCCTGGGCCTGGCTCGGTGCCGACCAGCTCGGCGATCTGGCTGACCAGGGAGCGGATGATCCCGGCCTGGGACGGCACGAACGTGGCGCTGGCCCCGCCGCCGCGCACGCCGCGGAAGCCGTTCAGGGTCTCACCTGTCTCCCCAGAGCCGCCTGCGCCCCGTTTGCGTCTGATGCTCACTTATCGTGACTCACAGTGGCCCACAATCCGTACCCGTGCAGCACTTCCACATCGTGCTCCATGGACTCCCGGGTCCCGGACGAGACCACGGCCCTGCCCTTATGGTGCACATCGAGCATGAGCTTTTCGGCTTTGCGCTTGGAATAGCCGAAAACCTGCTGAAACACGTAGGTCACATAGGACATGAGGTTCACCGGGTCGTTCCATACGATGGTGACCCACGGCGTGTCCGGGACGACTTCTTCGTGCGTCTCCGGGCGTTCCACCTCTGCTGGTGCCACGCTCACCGGCGCTCACCTCCTCACGCACCGCCTTCTAGTGTCTCAGCCCGGCGGGGTGCGCCCGCCACGACCTCCGTAGTCTTCTTGACCGTGACGACTGTTTCCCGCGGGGCCAGCACGGCGCTGCTTACCGACCGCTACGAGCTCACCATGCTGACCGCCGCGTTGCGCAGCGGGGCAGCCGGGCGGCGCGCCGTCTTCGAGGTGTTCGCCCGGGCTCTCCCCTACGGCCGCCGGTACGGCGTGGTCGCCGGGACCGGGCGGCTGCTCGAGGCCTTGCAGCAGTTCCGCTTCGGGCCGGACGAGCTCGCGTTCCTGCGCGACAACCATATGGTGGACTCCGGCGCCCTGAGTTACCTGGAGTCCTTTCGCTTCCGCGGGGACATCTGGGGCTACGGCGAGGGCGACTGCTATTTCCCCGGCTCACCGATCCTGGTGGTGGAGGCGCCGTTCGCCGAGGCGGTCGTGCTGGAGACCCTGGTGCTGGCCATCCTCAACCACGACTCGGCGATCGCCTCGGCCGCGTCCCGGATGGTCAGTGCCGCGGACGGGCGGCCGATCATCGAGATGGGCTCGCGCCGCACCCACGAGATGGCCGCCGTGGCCAGTGCCCGGGCCGCCTACACCGCCGGGTTCTCGTCCACCTCGAACCTGGAGGCCGGCCGGGACTACGGCATCCCCACCAGCGGCACCAGCGCCCACGCGTTCAGCCTGGTCCACGACAGCGAGCGGGACGCCTTCGCGGCCCAACTGGCCGCGCTCGGCCAGGGCACCACCCTGCTGGTCGACACGTTCGACGTGGGTCGCGCGGTGCGCACCGCGGTGGAGCTGGCCGGACCAGGCCTGGGGGCGGTCCGCATCGACAGCGGCGACCTCCCGATGGTGGCCCGCCAGGTCCGCGACCTGCTGGACGAACTGGGCGCGCGGGACACCAAGATCGTGCTCAGCGGCGACCTGAACGAATACTCGATCGCGGCGCTGGCCGCCGCCCCGGTCGACGGGTACGGGGTTGGGACCTCCCTGGTCACCGGGTCCGGGGCGCCCACCGCGGCGCTGGTCTACAAGCTCGTGGCCCGGGCCAGGGAAGACGACGGCCAAGGGACGCTGGAGCCCGTGGCCAAGCGGTCGGTCGGCAAGCCGGGCCGGGGCGGCCGCAAGTGGGCGTTCCGGCAGTTCGACGAGAACGGCGTGGCGTCGGCCGAGCTGATCACCAGGGCCGACCCGGGGCCCGCCCCGGACGCCGATGTTACGGGCACCGGCGCCGCGCGGCAGCGGGCGTTGCTGCGCCCGCTGGTCCGGGGCGGCGAGATCGTCGGCCAGGAGCCACTGAACGCGGCGCGGGAACGGCACCGCATGGCCCTGGCCGAGCTGCCCGTGTACGCGCTGCAGCTGTCCCGGGGCTACCCGGCGATCCCCACCGTGTTCGCGCCGCCGGACGACGAGTAGGCAGGTCAGGCCGGGATGGCGTCCCGGCGGTCCGGGATCTCGCCCGGGCAGAACGCGTGCCGGTAGGCCTGGGGAGTGGTACCGCGCCAGGCGCGGAAGTGATGCCGCAGCGTGGCCGCGTTGCCGAACCCGGCCCGGTCCGCAATAACGTCAACCGTCTCGGTCGTCTCCTCCAGCAACTCCTGGGCCAGGAGGATGCGCTGACCGGTCAGCCAGCGCAGCGGCGTGGTCCCGGTCTCCTGGACGAACCGCCGGGCGAAGGTGCGCTCCGACATCCGGGCCCGGGCCGCCAGCAGACGGACCGTGACCGGCTCGCCGAGGTGGCGCTGCATCCAGCTGATGACCTCGCCGAGGGTGTCGCAGGCGGGCACGGCGACCGGCCGGTCCACGTACTGGGCCTGCCCGCCGTCGCGATGCGGCGGGACGACCATCCGCCGGGCGATCCCGTTCGCCACCCGGCTGCCCTGCTCTTTGCGGACCAGGTGCAGGCACGCGTCGATGCCGGCCGCCGTGCCTGCACTGGTGATCACCGGGTCCTCGTCCACGTACAGCACATCCGGGTTGACGATCGCCGACGGATGCTCCCGCGCCAGGTCGGGGGCGTGCCGCCAGTGAGTGGTGCAGTGCCGCCCGTCCAGCAGCCCGGCCGCGCCGAGCACGAACGCGCCATTGCACACGCTGAGCACCCGGGCACCACGGCCCACCGCGGCCCGCAGCGCGTCGATCAGCGGCGCCGGGAAGTGGGTGGACGTGTACATCTGCAGGTGGCCGTCGCCGACGGCGGACACGGCCACCAGGTCAGCCTCCTGCAGCCGGTCCAGGCCGTAAGGCGTGGATACGGTGAGGCCCACCGACGAGGCGAGCGGGGCAGGTTGTCCGGCCCCGGTCACCGTTTCGCCTGAGACCACGGCGAAGTCGTACGCGGGCAGCCCGTCATCGGTCCGGTCGACGCCGAACACCTCGCAGAGCACGCCCAGCTCGAAGGGGGTAAAGCCGTTCAGGATCACCACGGCGACGTTCTGCAGCATGCCCCCATCATGCCTCGTGTTTGGCAGGATCTCGACCCCATATGACGTGACTGCCACTGTTCCGGGCCGGAGTGATGTCGAAGAATGTGATCATGAGCAGCACAGAGTCCCTCTCAGCCCATCACCGCAACTGGTCTGCGATGGTCCACGCCGCAGCCCATACGATCACCTCGGTCGTGACGGAATGCAACCAGGCCACCCGAACGATGTCGCAGCTCAGGCTCGCCCCGGACCGTTACCTGCCCGACTCGGCCCAGGCGCCGGACGACTACGCCGAATTCCTGTTCCGCACCTCCGGGCCGCTGGCCCACGAGCCCTCCGCGAGGCAGCGGCTCGCGGCCGGACGGAGCCCCCGCTAGCCTGCTGGCATGCATCCCAGCGCAGTCCACGTCGCGGAAACGCTTCAGGCCCTGGGGGTCTCCGGGCAGGTTCGCGAGCTGCCCGAGCCGGCGCCGACCGCGGCCATCGCGGCGGCCCAGCTCGGCTGCGAGGTCGGGGCGATCGCCAACAGCCTGATCTTCCGGGCCGACGACGCCCCGCTGCTCGTCCTGACCAGCGGGGCGCACCGGGTCGACACCAGCCTGGTCGCGGCCCTGATCGGCGCAGCGTCGGTGCGGCGGGCCGACCCGGATTTCGTCCGCGCCGCCACCGGCCAGGTGATCGGGGGCGTGGCCCCGGTCGGCCACCCGCAGCCCCTGCGGACCCTGGTCGATGCGTGGCTGGACAAGTACGACGTGGTGTGGGCGGCGGCCGGTCACGCGCACACGGTCTTCCCGACATCGTTCGCCGAGCTGATCGCGATCACCGGCGGCGCTCCCGCCGACGTCGGGGCCGACCCTCGCTGAGCACGCGTTCCCCCGGCCCCGGCGCCCGATGCCGTACGCTCGACCGGTGCGCGCGCTGGTGATCGTGGATGTGCAGAATGACTTCTGTGAAGGCGGTTCGCTCGCGGTCGCGGGCGGCGGCGAGGTGGCCCGGGCCATCAGCCGGTACCTGGAGTCCGGTGGATACGACCATGTGGTCGCCTCGCGCGACTTCCACATCGACCCCGGTGGTCACTTTTCCGCCCACCCGGACTTCGTGAACTCCTGGCCGCGGCACTGCGTGGCCGGCACCGGGGGGGCCGACTTCCATCCCGGCCTGGACACGAGCCACATCGAGACGGTGTTCAGCAAGGGCGCGCACGAGGCCGCTTACAGCGCCTTCGAGGGCCGCGACGAGGCGGGCACGCCGCTCGCGGCATGGTTGCGCGAACGCGGGGTGGGCGAACTGGACGTGGTGGGGATCGCCACCGACTACTGCGTCCGGGCCACGACGATCTCCGCGGCCGGGGAAGGTTTCCGGACCCGGGTGCTGCTCGGCCTGACCGCAGGGGTTGACCCGACCACCACCGCCGAGTCGATCGACGCCATGCGGGCGGCTGGAGCACAGGTCACCGGGACACCGGTAGGGCGTTAGGGATAATCCGGCGCGGGCTGCGGGAAACTCGCGAGCGGTTAGTCGTCTCCCTGCGGGAGGGACTCGTAGATGCGCTTGCAGTCCGGGCACACCGGGAACCGCTTGGGATCCCGGTTCGGCACCCAGACCTTGCCGCACAGGGCAATCACCGGAGTGCCGGTCACCGCGCTATCGACGATCTTGTCCTTCTCGACGTAGTGCGCGAACCGCTCATGGTCGCCATCGCCGGGACGGATATCCGGCGTGGTGCCAGTGTCCTCTCGAGTGCCGGTGTCCGGCATAACCTCAGTAGCCACGGTCCACGATTGTACGCGGCCACCACTACCGCCGGGTTCCGGGCGCCACGGGGCCCGGGCCGGCCACCGGCTGGACCCGGCCGGGTATCCAGCGGTGCCGGGCCCGCAGATACCGCCAGAGCGCCACGGAACCGGCACACAGCAGCAGGGCCTCGACGCGCACCGTCCCCTCGGCGGGCCAGGGCAGGAGATGGGTGATGTGCAGTCGCAGCGTCGCCGGATGGATGAGCGCGTTGAACGACAGGTAGACGAACAGGCCAGTAGCCAGGACGGCCACCGTCTCGGCCACGGCCAGTATCATCGTGGCCACCGGCCGCGGCGGCGAGCCGGCGGGCGCCTCGCGGCGCCGGCGTAGCCGCAGGTACTCGCTGGTGGCCAGGCCGACCGCGGCGATCAGGAACGCGATGAACCCGGTTGTGTCGCTGCGCAGCGGAATGGGCTGCCAGTAGCGGTCGGGCAGGTACTGAGCGCGGAAGCTGCCCACGAGCGCGGTGCTCGCCCAGCACAGCAGCCCGCCGTACGCCAGGCCGGCCATGACCGCCTCGACGGCCAGCGGCCCGCGCCGCACGCCGCCCGGAATCCGGGCGCTCACCCGGGGATCACCATCAGTAAGCCGGGTCAATTTTGTGCGGGGTCGTCCGGGTAGTTGGCCACCATCGCGAGATTGCCCCCCTGCCGCCGCAGCACGATCTTCCAGAGCCGCTCCGGCTCGGCCACGAAAGCGTCGGCGGGCTCACCCGACAGCACGTACCAGGCACCCTCGTCGATCTCCGCCTGGAGCTGGCCAGGTCCCCAGCCCGCGTAGCCGGCGAAGACCCGCAGCGAGGCGATACCGCCCGCCAGCAGCTGGGGCGGGGCATCCAGGTCGACCAGACCGAGCCGGGACACCGCCGCGGACCCGTCCAGCGCCCGCCAGCCGACCGGCTCCTCGTCGCCCGGCACGATAGCCAGCGCCAGCGCGCTGTTCGGGGCGACCGGGCCGCCCCGGAAGACCACCGACGGCCCGGTGACCAGGTCCGTCCATGATTCGAGGACCTGGCCCACTGGGACCTCGGTCGGGCGGTTCAGCACCACGCCGAGCGTGCCTTCCTCAGCCTCGTCCTCGACGATGAGCACGACGGTGCGCCGGAAGTTGGGGTCGCCGAGCAACGGCGTAGCCACCAGCAACCGGCCTGAGAGGTCGTCCTCCATACCCCCATTCTGGCGGACGCTGGGCGGTTGTTCGGGCTTCGGCGTCCGCGTACGCGAGTTCGTGCCAATTTGAGACATCACGATGCGGCCCGCCGGGAAGGGGCTCAGGGGCGGGCGGGGCGGGTGCCGGCGGCGTCCCGGACCGCGGCGGCTACCGCCGAGGACACGTTCGGGTTGAACACCGACGGGATGATGTAGTGCGGGCCGAGTTCGGCGGCCGACACCACGCCGGCCAGCGCCCGGGCCGCCGCCACCAGCATGTCGTCGGACACCGCCCGGCTCTGCGCGTCCAGCAGCCCGCGGAACACCCCGGGGAAGGCCAGCACGTTGTTGATCTGATTGGGGTAGTCGCTGCGCCCGGTGGCCACCACGGCCGCGTGCTGGGCGGCTTCGTCCGGGTCAACCTCGGGATCCGGATTGGCCAGCGCGAACACGATCGCGTCGTCGTTCATGGCCGCGACGTCCTCCCCGGTCAGCAGCCGGGGCGCCGAGAGCCCGATGAAGACGTCCGCGCCGAGCAGCGCGCCGGCCAGGCTCCCCTCGTACTGGCGCGCGTTGGTGTGCCCGGCGACCCAGCGCAGGTTGTCATCCAGTCCGGGGCGGCCCAGGTAGATCGCGCCCTTGTCGTCGCACACGATCACGTCGGAGGCACCGGAGGCGAGCAGCAGCCGGAGCACCGCGGTGCCGGCCGCGCCCGCGCCCGCGATCGTGATGCGGACCGAGCCCAGCTTCTTGCCGACCACCCGGAGCGCGTTGGTGAGGGCGGCCAGGACCACGATCGCGGTGCCGTGCTGGTCATCGTGGAAGACCGGGATGTCCAGCAGCTCGCGCAGCCGGGCCTCGACCTCAAAGCACCGCGGGGCGCTGATGTCCTCGAGGTTGATGCCCCCGAAGGCCGGCGCGATGATCTGGACGGTACGCACGATCTCGTCGGTGTCCTGGGTATCCAGGCACAGCGGCCAGGCGTCGATCCCCGCGAACCGCTTGAACAGCGCGGCCTTGCCTTCCATCACCGGCATGGCCGCGTACGGGCCGATGTTGCCCAGCCCCAGCACCGCGGAGCCGTCAGTGACGACGGCCACCGAATTCCGCTTGACCGTGAGGCGGCGCACATCCTCGGGGTGGCGGGCGATGGCCATGGAGACCCGGGCCACACCCGGGGTGTAGGCCATCGACAGGTCGTCCCGGTTGCGCAGCGGGATCTTGACCGCGGTCTCGATCTTCCCGCCCAGGTGGAGCAGGAACGTCCGGTCGCTGACCTTGCTGACCGTCACGCCCTCGATCTCGCTCAGGGCCTCGACGATGGCCTCGGCGTGATCGGTGTCCCGGGCGGCGCAGGTCAGGTCGACGCGCAGCCGTTCGTGACTAAACGGGCTCACGTCCAGGGCGGTGACCTCGCCACCGGCCTGTTCAACGACGTGCGTCAGCTCGCTGACTGCCCGCCCGTGCGATGGCACCTCGAGCCGCACGGTTATCGAATACGACACGCTCGGTGCTACCGACACAACAATCCCGCCTTCCGCGAGGCCCCGATGCAGGACACAATCGTGCCACCACCAAGCCCATGATCAGGCCCAGCCCGGTCCGGGGTGCCGCCGGTCCGGGGTGCCGCCCGGGTCCGGCGCACGTACGCTGCAAGGGTGTCCGACGGAGGAATGACCGCCAGTGCGCCAGAACGCACCGCCACGGCCGGCCGGGGGGTCCCGGTGACGGCAGACCTGGGGCCGCCGCCCATCGACGTGACCCGGCTGCGGGTCGCCATCGCCCGGGTCTCCCGGAGCCTGCGCCGGCATGAGCTGGCCGGGCTGACGCCCACCCAGCTGTCCGCCCTGGCCACCGTGGAGCAGACCGGGCCCGTGCGGCTAGGCGACCTCGCGGCGGCCGAGAAGATCGCCCCGTCAACCCTCACCCGGCTCATCACCGTGCTAGAAGAGCGGGGCTACGTGCAGCGCCATCCGGTGCCGGGCGACGCCCGGGCCAGCACGCTCGTGGTCACGCCCGAAGGGCACGCGATCCTCGAGCGGATCAGGCGGGAGAGCACCATTCTGCTCGCCGACAACCTGCGCACGCTCAGCCCGGATCAGCTGGCCGCCCTCGCGGCGGCGCTGCCCGCGCTGGAGCAGATCGCCGACGCGACCCCGCCGGACGCGCGCAACCGTTGACCCGGGCGGGCGCCCCGCTCAGAAGAGCAGGCTGGACAGGGTCGCGCGGGCCTTGGCCACCCGTGGGTCACCGGGCGGGAAGACGTCGAACAGGCCGATCAGATGGACCCGGGCGCGCTCCCGGTCGTCTCCGGACGTTCTCCTGACCGTGCCGAGGAGCCGGTCGAAGCCCTCGTCGATCCGGCCGGTGGCCACCTCGATGTCGGCCACGCTCGACTGCGCGTCAACGTCGGCCGGGTTTTCGGCCGCCACCCGGCGCACCTGGGCCTGGTCGTAGCCGCTCACCCGGCGGATGAGGTTGACCTGGGCCAGGCCCAGGGCCGCCGCCGGGTTACCGGGCGAGTTCGCGAGGACCTTCTGGAAGGCCTCAGCGGCCCCGTCCAGGTCATCGCGCTCCATGGCCTGCTGCGCTTCCTCGAAGGCCGGGTCGGCCATCATGGCGCCACCGGGGCCGCCCCGCATCCCGGGACCACCCGGGCCACCCGGGCCACCCGGGCCACCCGGGCCACCCGGGCCACCTGGCTGACCATCACCCGCCTGGGCGCGATCCGGCTGACCGTCGGCCGGCTCGCCGTCAGGCTCCAGGCCGCCGCTGACGGGCATCCCCAGCTGCCCGGCGACCTGCATGACCTGGCCGATCCACTGGCGCACCTGGGCCTCCGGCATCGCACCCAGGAAGCCGTCCACCACTTGGCCGCCGGCCACCGCCATGACCATCGGGATGCTCTGTACCTGCAACGCCGCCCGCAACTGCGGGTTCGCGTCGATATCGACTTTGGCCAGCACGAAATCCCCGGCGGCCTCGTCGGCCAGCTTCTCCAGCACCGGGCTGAGCTGCTTGCACGGGCCACACCATTCGGCCCACAAGTCCAGGATCACCGGTACCGTCCGCGACCGTTCGACGACCTCCGTATTGAAGGTCTCCTCGGTCACGTCGATCACGTGGCCTGCTGACGAGCCATCCGGCTCGCCAGCACGCGTGGCGGCCTGCTGACTACGCTGCGCGGCGGCCTGCCGCGCACCCAGGTCAACGGCGCCGTAGAGCGAAAAGTCCCGCGGCTGCTGCATGTCTCTATCCTGCCGCATGCCGGCGATGCCTTGACCGCCCCCGTCAGCCTCGCAGCTAAGTAGCACTTAATGTGCTACGGTAGTCCCGTGAGTGGTACCAGCCGTGATCACGGGACGGGAGGCCAGGCCCGCCCGGCGAGGCCCGGGCCGGCCCGGGCCACCGCAGCCCCGGCCAGCCACAGCATCGGCATCCGTGAACTGCGCCAGCACGCCAGCGTTTATGTGGATCTCGTGGAGAAGGGGCAGACCGTGGACATCACCAACCGGGGGCGGCTCGTCGCCCGCCTCGTCCCGGCCCGGGACATGGAGAGCCCGCTGGAGCGGCTGATCGCGGCCGGCATCATCCAGCCCGCCGAGGATCCGGGCAGCCTGCTCGACATCGAGCCCGCACCACCCGTGCCGGAAGACCAGCCGACCGCCTCGGAGACCTTGCTGAAGATGCGCGAGGAGGAAAGGTATTGATCTACCTGGACTCCTCCGCCCTGGTGAAGCTCGCCGTCGCCGAACGCGAGTCAGCCGGTCTCCTCAGCTGGCTTGCCGAGCGGCCCAACCTGGTCCAGGTGTCGAGTTCGGTGATCCGGGTGGAGGTCCCGCGTGCGGTGTGGCGGGCCGAACCCTCAGCCCTGCCTGAGAGCTACCTGGTCATCCGCCGTACCGCGGAGATCGAGCTCAGCGGTGAGGTGCTCGGCCAGGCGGCACGGGCCAGACCAGTGACCCTGGGCGCGATGGATGCGATCCACCTGGCTTCCGCACTGGTGTTGCGGCGGGAACTCACATCGTTTGTCTCCTACGACCAGCGGCTGCTGGCCGCGGCCCGGCAGGCCGGGCTGCCCACCGCCAGCCCGGCCTGATCCCGGGCGTGAGATCAGGCTCAGCCTGGGTGAGATCAGCAATGATGCGACGGGGGCGGAACGTCCAGCGTCGGGTTGCGGTCGAAGAACCCGGTTGGCTTCAGCATGAACCCGCACCGGGCCACGGGCATCACCGGCCAGTCCTCGAGCCGGGGGAAGTGCGTCGGCCCGAACGTGTGCCACAGCACGACGTCGGTTCCGTCGATATCCCGGTCGCCGCGGATGAAGTCCGGCAGGCCGGCTCCGCCCGGATGCTGGTTCACGAAGTCCCCGGCCGGGTACCGCTGCGCAGGGTCGTACTGGGTCACCCACAGGTGCTGCGTGGCGAAGCCGGCCCGGGCCGCCACCGGGGAGCCCGGGGCGGCCAGCAGGACCGGGGCCGCCTCCGGGTACAGGGTGTAGCCGACCGGGTGACCGAACCGGTTGGCCCGTTCGGTGCTCACCACCCGCCAGGTACGGCCGCGGCTGCCATCAGCCCGCCGGGTCGCCTGTGACTCCGTGGTCAGCCGGGTGACCTCCTGCACCAGCGCGTTGCCGTACGGGTTGCCCGGTCCGGCGGGCAGCCCGGCCACATCCACCTCCTCGACCGCGTTGGCCTGCCCGTCCACGTCCATGTCGAGCCGCGCGCTGAACAGGTGCTGGTGGGCGGGCGCGCCCAGGCCCGGCGCGACCTCGGTGGAGTGCCGGTTGTCCCCGCCCGGGTGCGCCGCCGTGAACAGCGCCCCGGTCAGCTTGATCTCGCACTCGATCGTGCCGTCGAGGTAGAAGTACCAGTAGAAGCCGTAGTCGTAGTTGCCGATGGTGGAGAAGAACGAGACCACCAGGCGGCGCTGGCGGCGGGTCTGGGCCGAGCCGTTGAAGATGTCCGTGTGCTTCCAGAGGATCCCGAAGTCCTCCTCGTGGATGCAGATGGCGTTGTGGATCGTCCGCGGCTCGCCGCTGTCACCGGTCACTGTCGCGTCCAGGTACGCGATCTCGCCGAGGCAGTCGCAGCCGAGCTCGAGCGAGTTCGTCCACTTCCCGACCAGGTACTCGCCGGTGTCGAAATAGGTCTGCCAGTACCGGAACTTCGGGTCCCCGTAGGGCACGACCATCTCGGGGATGGACGCCCGGTAGATGACCGGCCGGTCCCGTCCGCCGTCGCCGACACTGATCTGGTGCAGGATCAGCCCCTCGCGGGCGTCGAAGCCGATCCGCATGGACCAGCCCTCCCAGCGCAGCAACTGGCCCTCGAGGGTGAAACTCGGGCCCTCCGGCTGGGTGATCTCGATGGGCCGCAGCGTCGTCCGGTGCGGCCCGCGGACGGCCGGGTCGTCGTAGTCACCGGACTCCTGCGGTACCGGCAGGACGAACTCATCGACCAGCTCGATGACCCGACGCTCGACCAGGTCCACGTAGGCGGCCACGCCATCCACCGGGTGTGCCCAGGCGTAGCCGTGCTCGTCGTCCTGCACGAACGCGAGCACCCGGACCAGCCGCCGCCCGTCTTCGCCGGGGAACCCGAACGATCCGGCGGTCAGCGGGCAGGCCCGGATCTTGGTCACGTCGTCCAGCCCGCGCCGAGCCATCGCCGCCCGCCACTCGGGGTCGGCCCGGACCACCTCCTCGGCGGTGGCGAAGTCCTGGTCGATGATCGGCATCTGCCCGTCGGCCCGCGGGTCGAGGACGTGGCGGCTGACTACCTGCCGCCGGGTGAGCGAGACCACCACGTCGCAGGACTCGCCCGTGGTCACGTTGATCAGGAAAGCCCGCAGCCGGCGGTCAGGCGGCTCCCCGGCCGGGCCGAGCACCTCGTCCTTGGCGGGCTCCTCCAGCCCGTAGTAGGCGAAGCGCACCGGCTCGGCCAGCAGGCCCGCCGCGGCCAGGATGTCCCGGCCGGCCAGGTATTCCGCCGGGCCGGCCGGCTCAAGCGGATGCACAGGGACCGGGCCGGATGCCTGGGCCGCCTGCAGGGCCGTGTCCGTCATGACTGATCTCTCCTCCGCACAACGCGACGTGCCGGGGAACTGCCGTCCCCCCGCCCGCGTCTACTCATCGGCGACGATCGAGCCCGCCCGCTCCCCCAGCCCGGGGTCACGGCGGCTGAGCACCGCGGCGTAGATCACCGCGATCACCACGATGGCCAGTGCCGCGTACGGGAACCAGTCATACGGCGCGGCCTGCCCAGGCTTGCACAAGTAGTACACCGGGACCGCGATGGCGGCCATCCCGAGGACGGGCAGGATCAGGTGCTTCACCACGCTGAACTCAGCCGGCCGGTACTTCCGGTAGTAGAACGGCAGGGCCAGGTTGGCCAGGAAGTAGACCACGAGGACCAGGATCGTGCCCATCGTGGAGGACTCGAAGAAGAAGTTGAGTGGGTCCATGCTCCCGGTGTGGCCGCCGATGACGTGGCCCAGCACCCAGATCAGGATGATCCCGCCGGCCAGCGCGACGAACGCGTAGATGGCGTTCATCGGAGTGCGCCGCGTTGAGTGCACCCGGCCCAGCCAGCGCGGCAGCAGGCCCTCCCGCCCGGCGTTGAAGATCAGCCGGGACTGCGAGTTGGCCGCTGCGATCAGCACGCCGAGGGTCGAGGTCATGCCCGCGATGTAGGCGAACGCGGCGAAGGCCGGGCCGATGTTCCCGGACACGGTGATGAACGGGATGGGGGCGGCGGCCAGCTTCGCCCCGTTGTACCCGAACCCGGTCACGGTGGCGAAGGCGAACAGCAGGTAGCTGATCACCATCAGCACGATGGACAGGAAGACCGCCCGGGGCACGTTGCGCCGCGGGTTACCGGTCTCCTCGGCCAGCGCGGCCGAGTTCTCCCAGCCGATGAACAGGTAGATAGCGAGTGGGAAGCCCGCGGCCAGGCCGGAGAAACCGTTGGTGATGTGGCTCGGCTCGAAGGGCACGGCGGACAGGTGCCCTGCGTGCTGGATGATCGCGATGACCGACACCACCACCAGGACCAGCATCTCGAAGACGAAGAAGAAGCCGGCCAGCTTGGTGGACACCGCCACGCCGCGGACCATCATCAGCACGGCGCCGGCGGTGAGCACCACGGTGAAGATACCCCACGGGATGTTCCAGCCCAGGTAGTGCTGGAGCGTGATGGACAGGAACCCACCGACCACGGCGAGCACCGAGGAGATGGCGATGATGTACCCGGCCCCGCACAGCAGCGCCGTGCTCACCGCGCTGGTGCCGCCGAACGTCTTGCCCACGAACGAGATGAACCCGCCGGTGGAAGGCCGGGCCCGGGAGAACTGCGACAGCGTGTTGCCGAGCAGCGCGATGGCCACGCCGGCCGCGATGATGGTCAGCGGCGCGGCCACCCCCGCCGTCACCACCAGGAACGCGAAACCGAAGAAGAAGCTGTAGGCCGGGCCGATGTTGGCCATCGTCGAGGCCGAGATGTCCACCAGCCGGAGCGCGCCGCGGTGCAGCCGCTCCGGAGACTCCGGTGCCTTGGTCTCCGAGAACGGGATTCGTGCCGCCTCGCTCATGTCCCCTCCTGCCTGGGCGATGCCGCCCGGGACGATGTCCGGCCCCGCGGGCCGGGCGTTAGTACGGGTAGTGCACAGGTCCCGGCGCCACGGTGAGCCAGCGCCGCTGGGTGAACTCTTCGAGGTTGGCCTCGCCGCCGGACCGGCCGCCGAGACCAGACGCGCCCATCCCGCCGAACGGCGCCAGCGCCTCGTCCTGCGGGGTGGCGTCATTGACGTGCACCATGCCGGCCCGCAGCCGGCGGGCCACGCGCATCCCGCGGGCCAGGTCTGCGGTCAGCACCGAGTCGACCAGGCCGTAGGGGGTGTCGTTGGCGATCTGCACGGCGGTGTCGTCGTCCTCTACCACCAGCACCGGCGCGATGGGCGCGAAGATCTCCTCGGCCCAGAGCCGGCTCGACCGCTTCACGTCCGCCACCACGGTGGGCCGGAAGTAGGGGCCGTCCGTGGTGCCGCCGGCCACAACCCGGGCCCCGTCCCCGACCGCCTCGCTGAGCATCTGCCGGGCCCGGTCCAGCTGCCGGGTGTTGATCATCGGGCCGAGCCCGACCTCCTCGGTGACCGTGTTGCCGACCGTGATGGCCTCGGCCCGGGCGGCCAGCCCGCTGAGGTAGGCGTCGGCCACGCCGCGGTGCACGATGTGCCGCCCGGCGGTGATGCACGTCTGGCCCTGGTAGTGGAAGGCTGACCAGGCGCCGATCATGGTGGCCTGGTCGATATCGGCGTCGTCGAGCACCAGCAGTGCGTTGTTGCCCCCCAGTTCCAGGGACACCTTCTTGAGCTGGCCGGCCGCAGCCTGGGCGATCCGCCGGCCCACGGCGGTGGACCCGGTGAAGTGGATCATGGCCACGTCGGGGTGGCTGACCAGCCGCTCACCCGCCTCGACGTCGCCGGGGAGCACCTGGAAGATGCCCGGGGGCGCCCCGGCGGCCGCGAACAGGTCGGCGATGGCCAGCCCGCCGCTGTAAGGCGTTTCCGGCGACGGCTTGACCAGCACCGCGTTGCCCAGGGCGAGCGCGGGGGCGATCACCCGCATGCCGAGGACGAGCGGGAAGTTCCATGGGGTAATGACGCCTACCAGTCCGAGCGGGATCCGCTCGGACAGCGAGAACCGGCCGGCGTGCCCGGAGGGCAGCAGTTCGCCGGTGGCCCGGGAGGCCAGCGCGGCTGCCTCGGTCAGCTCACTGGCCGCGGCGCCGATCTCGTAGTCGGCCTTGCCCCCGATGCAGCCGGTCTCCCGCATGATCAGCTCGCGCCATTCCTTGGCCCGGTCGGCCAGCACCGTGGCGGCGGTCCGCAGCAGCCCGGCGCGCTCGGCGTAGGTCTGCTCGTTCCAGGCCCGCTGGGCGGGCAGCGCCGCGGCCACCGCTGCATCGGCATCGGCCGGCCCAGCCAGCCCGGCCAGCCCGAAGATCTCCCCGGAAGCCTTGTCCCGCACCGGCAGCGTCCCGCCCTGCGCGGCACGCCGGAATGCTCCGTCCAGGAAGACCGACTCCTGCCACGCCTGCTGGCCTGTTCCCACCCACTCCACCCCAGCTCACCGTCGGGCCCGACCATCCGCTAAGTCTGGCAAGCGCTTTCCGAGTGGTGCGAACGTACCTGACCATCAGTTCGCCCGCAAGACCCGGAAATATCCCCCCGCCGGTAGCAGCGGCTTCAGCTGCCCGGCGGAAGCTTTCCCGCTGTCGGCGGCGGGTTCCCGCCCGTCAGCGCCGGCCGGGCCGGGGCAGGGTGCTGTCGCGCAGGATGACCTCGCCGGGCACCGGGATCACCCGCGGCTGGTCAGCCTCCTGCAGGACCAGGCTGGCGGCCATCTCGCCCATCTGCTTGAGCGGCAGCCGGACCGTGGTCAGCGGCGGGTAGATATCGCGCAACGTGGTGATGTCGTCGAAGCCGGCCACGGCGATGTCTCCTGGCACGGCCAGCCCGTCAGCCCGGAGCCGGGCCAGCGCACCGACCGCCATCACGTCGTTTACCGCGAACACACAGTCCGGGCGGGTACCGGCGGCCGCCAGGATCGCGCTCATGGCCTGATACCCGCCGTCCCGGGTGAACGCCCCGTTGATCACCCGCTGCGGGCTGAGGCTGACTGACCAGGCGGCCAGCCCGGCCTCGAACCCGGCTACCCGGTCCCGCGCAGTGACCAGCCCATCCGGCCCGGCCAGCACGGCGAACTCCCGGTGGCCGAGCGCGACCAGCGCCCCGGCCAGGGCCTGGGCACCCTCGGCGTTGCCGGGCAGGATCGTGTCGATGCCCAGCAGATCCTGGCCGACGCAGACCGCGCGACCCCCATCACGGGTGAACGCGCCGACCTCGGCGCGCAGCGCCGCAGTGGCCGCGGTGTCGGCTGAGCGGCTGCCGACCAGGACCACCGAGCGGGCTCGCTGGGCCCGCATCAGTGAGACGTATTCCAGTTCCCCAGCCCCGCCCGCGGCCGTGCTCGACACGATGGCGAGCAGGCCGCCGGCGTGACTGACCTCAATCAGCCCAGCCGCGATCGAGGAGAAGTACGGATCCGCGATGTCGTGCACGATCACGCCCATCATCGTGCTCTGGCCCGTGGCTACCGCCCTAGCCTGGAGGTTTGCCATGTAGCCGAGGTCCGCGACCGCCTTGATGACCCGGTCGGCCAGGCGCGGGCCCACTCGTCGCGACCCCTCGTTGACGACCCGGGACGCGGTGGAGAGCGAGACCCCGGCCCGGTCCGCGACGTCCTGCAGGGTCACCCGCCCCGCCTGGCGTTCCCCTGGTTGCAGCTCCGTCACCGCCCGCTCCCCCGCTAAGGTCCCTGGTTGACCCCAGCTTCGTCCCTGGTTGACCCAGCTTCTCAGGCCACCCTAATGTGGGAAAGCCCTTTCCAAGCATCGCGCCACAAGCCCGGATCCGCCAGGGAGTGATAAATGTCGCGCAAGGTGATCCACGTGGCCATGAACGGGGTCACGGGCCGGATGGGCTACCGCCAGCATCTGCTGCGTTCCGTGCTCAGCCTCCGTGAGGAGGGCGGCGTCACCCTCGAGGACGGGACGACGCTCTTCCCGGAACCCATCCTGGTCGGGCGCAACGAGCAGCGGCTGCGGGAAATCGCCGAACAGCACGGCCTGGAGCGCTGGTCCACCAGCCTGGACGAGGTGCTGGCCGACCCGGCCGTAGAGGTGTACTTCGACGCGCAAGTCACCGGCGCGCGTGAAGCCAGCCTGGCCAAGGCCATCGCCGCGGGCAAGCACGTCTATACGGAGAAGCCGCTGGCCGACTCGGCCGAGGGTGCCCTGCGGCTGGCGCACCAGGCCCGGCAGGCCGGGGTGATCAACGGGGTGGTCCAGGACAAGCTCTTCCTGCCCGGCATGATCAAGCTCCGGCGGCTCGTCCGCGAGGGCTTCTTCGGGCAGATCCTGTCCGCCCGGCTCGAGTTCGGCTACTGGGTCTTCGAGGGAGACGGAGTGCCCGCCCAGCGGCCCTCCTGGAACTACCGCAGCGAGGACGGCGGCGGGATCGTGCTGGACATGTTCCCGCACTGGCAGTACCTGCTGGAGGATCTGCTCGGGCCGGTCACGGCGCTGTATGCGCGGCACCTCACGCACATCCCGCGACGCTGGGACGAGTCAGGCACGCCATACCCGGTCACCGCCGACGACGCCGCCTACGCGCTGCTGGAGTTCGAGAGCGGGGCCATCGCGTCGGTCAACTCCTCCTGGGCGGTCCGGGTGAACCGCCGCGAACTGGTCGAACTGCAAGTCGACGGCACCCTCGGGAGCGCGGTCGCCGGCCTGCGCCATTGCACCGTCCAGCCCCGCGCCTGCACGCCCATGCCGGTGTGGAACCCGGACCTGCCCGACCCCATCGACTACCCGGCGCAGTGGGCCGAGGTGCCCGATCACCAGCTGTTCGACAACGGCTTCAAGGTCCAGTGGGAACTGTTCCTGAAGGCGGTGGCGGCCGGGACGCCGTTCCCCTGGGATCTGGCCGAGGGCGCCCGCGGAGTTCAGCTGGCCTGGCTCGCCCTGCAGTCCTCGGCCGAAGGGCGCCGGGTGGACGTGCCCAGGCTGGCCGGGTGACATGGGCACCCAGGTCAGCCTGCCCGGCCGGGCCCAGCCGGTCGACATCCCGGATCCGCCCTGGGCGGCGG
Organism: uncultured Actinomycetes bacterium; assembly: GCA_963770545.1. Classification (GTDB taxonomy): domain Bacteria; phylum Actinomycetota; class Actinomycetes; order Streptosporangiales; family Streptosporangiaceae; genus RYN-230. The sequence goes on from CAVYQF010000002.1 coordinate 462,764, forward strand.
GGTACCCGCCGCCGTCCTCGCGCAGCGTCTACGCGGCGGCGCACGTCGCTGCGTTCCCCGACGGCAGCATCGACTGGGCCGCCACGCTGTCGTTCCGCGAGTACCTGTGGGCTCATGGGTTCGCGGTCGCCGAGGCGATGGACACCGCACAGCGCGGGATGGGGCTGTCCTGGCCCGCAGCCCGCGAACTGACCAGGCGGTCCGCGGGTCTCGCGGCCAGGCTCGGCCGGGTCCTCGCCAGCGGCGCGGGCACCGACCAGCTTCCCCCCGGTCCGCACCCGCTGCCCGCGATCGTGGGCGCCTACACCGAGCAGATCGGGGCGGTCCAGGAAACCGGGGCCCAGGTCATCCTGATGGCCAGCCGCGCCCTGGCGGCGAGCGCCCGGTCGCCCCGTGACTACCTGGACGTCTACGGCCATCTGCTCGGCCAGGTGGACCAGCCGGTCATCCTGCACTGGCTGGGCGAGGACTTCGACCCGGCGCTGCGCGGTTACTGGGGGGCGGCGGACTTCACCGCCGCGGCAGACACTGTCGTCGAGCTGACCGAGCGCGCGGACGGCCGGATCGGCGGGATCAAGCTGTCTGTCCTCGACGCGTCCGCCGAGGTGGCACTCAGGCGGCGGCTGCCCGCCGGAGTCCGGCTCTACTCCGGCGACGACTTCCACTACGCCGAACTGATCAAGGGGAACGCTGACGGGCACAGCGACGCGCTCCTCGGCGCCTTCGCCGCGATCACCGCCCCGGCCGCGGCCGCGCTGCACGCCCTCGACGCCGGTGACCTGGCCGGCTACGACGCGGCCATGGGGCCCACCACGGAGCTGAGCCGGACGATCTTCGAGCCGCCCACGTCCAGCTACAAGGCCGGTGTCGCGTTCCTGGCCTGGCTGAACGGCCTGCAGCCGCACTTCGCCATGCTGGACGATTTCCAGGCCCGGCGACCGCAGGCTCACCTGGTCCGGGTCTTCGAGCTGGCCGCCGCGGCCGGGGCCCTTCGCTCGCCGGGCCTGGCCGCGGAACGGATGACGGCCTACCTGGCCTCAGACGGGCGACCGTGACCGCGGGCCCGCTGGGCAGCCGCCGGCTGTCCCTCAATCAGGCCACGGTGAAGCACCTCGACCTGGCGCAGAGCGTGGACCTGTGCGTCCGGCACCAGATCCCCGCCATCGGGCTATGGCGCGACCGCGTGGCCGAGGCCGGCCTGCGCCGGTCCGCGGCCACGGTCCGGGCCGCGGGCCTGCAGGTGTCCAGCCTCTGCCGGGGAGGCTTCTTCACCCACCCGGACGGGCCAGTCCGGGCCAGCGCCCTGGCGGACAACCGCCGGGCTATCGCGGAAGCTGCCGAGCTGGGCGCGGACACCCTCGTCCTGGTCCCGGGCGGACTGCCGCCCGGCAGCCGCGATCTGCCCCTGGCCCGGCGCATGGTCGCCGACGCGATCGCCGACCTGGCCCCGACCGCGCAGCGGCTGGGAGTGCGGCTGGGCATCGAGCCCATGCATCCGATGTTCTGCGCCGACCGCGGAGTCGTGTCCACGCTGGGCGACGCGCTCGACCTGGCCCTGCAGTTTCCGGCCCAGACGGTCGGAGTGGTCGTGGACACCTACCACGTCTGGTGGGACCCGCAGCTGGCGGCGCAGATCGACCGGGCTCGCGGCCGTATCGTCAGCGTCCAGCTCTGCGACTGGGTGATGCCGATTCCCGCGGACACGCTGCTGGGTCGGGGCCATCTCGGCGACGGCGTAATCGACTTCCCGCCGCTGGTGGCCGGGGTGCTGGCCGCGGGGTATACCGGGTTCGTGGAGATCGAGATCTTCAACCAGGAGGTCTGGGACGCCCCCGCGGACCAGACCGCCACCACGATCCGGCAGCGCTTCGCCAGCTTGCTGGACTGACGCACCACCGGCCGCCAGGACTGGTCAGAACGCCGGGGCCTCGGAGTACACGCCCCACTCCTGGCGCAGCGCATCGCAGATCTCGCCCAGGGTCGCCTCGGCCTGGGCCGCGGCCAGCATCGGCGGGATCATGTTCTGGCCTGACCGGGCCGCGGCCAGCATGAGGGCCAGGGCTGAGTCGACGGCCGCGTGGTCGCGCCGGTCGCGCCGGCGTCCCAGATCCGCCGCCTGATCCCGCTCCACCTCGTGGCTGACCCGGAGGATCTCGATCGGCGTGCCGACCGTTCCGGTGTGGCAGTTCACCCCGACGACCTTCTTCTCGCCCTGCTCGACCTTCTGCTGGTACGCAAACGCCGCCTCGGCGATCTCAGCCATGAACCACCCGTCCTCGATCCCGCGGAGGATCCCGCCGGTCATGGATCCGTCAGGGCTCATCGCCTTGATCCGGGCGAAGATGTCCTCGGCCTCGGCCTCCAGCCGGTCAGTCAGCGCTTCCAGGTACCAGGAGCCACCCAGCGGGTCGGCCACGCTGGCCACTCCCGTCTCTTCCATGATTACTTGCTGGGTCCGGACCGCGATCTCCGCGGCCCGTTCGCTCGGCAGGGCCAGCACCTCGTCCAGCGCGTTGGTGTGCAGCGAGTTGGTGCCGCCGAGGACGGCGGCCAGCGCCTCGATGGCGGTGCGCACCACGTTGTTGTCGGGCTGCTGCGCGGTGAGCGAGACCCCTGCGGTCTGGGTGTGGAACCGCAGCCACTGGGCGCGCGGCGCGGTCGCCCCGTAGCTGTCGCGCAGCCACCGGGCCCAGATCCGCCGGGCCGCGCGGAACTTGGCGATCTCCTCGAAGAAGTCGATGTGCGCGTCGAAGAAGAACGACAGCCCGGGAGCGAACGTGTTGATGTCCAGCCCGCGGGCCAGCCCGAGTTCCACATACCCGAAGCCGTCGGCCAGGGTGAAGGCGAGTTCCTGCCCGGCCGTGCTGCCGGCCTCGCGGATGTGGTATCCCGATACCGACAACGGCTTGTAGGCCGGGATCTCCCGGGCGCAGAACTCCATCAGGTCGCCGATCAGGCGCAGGTGGGGCTCGGGCGGGAAGAGCCATTCCTTCTGCGCGATGTACTCCTTGAAGATATCCGTCTGCAGGGTCCCATCCAGGGCGGCCAGGTCGGCGCCCTGCCGCTGGGCAGTGGCCAGGTACATGCAGAAGACCGGGACCGCCGGGCCGCTGATCGTCATCGACGTGGTCACGTCGGCCAGCGGGATCCCGGCGAACAGCGCGTCCATGTCCGCGGCAGAGTCGATGGCCACCCCGCAGTGGCCGACCTCGCCGAGCGAGCGCGGGTCGTCGGAGTCCCGGCCCATCAGGGTGGGCATGTCAAAGGCCACCGACAGCCCGGTGCCGCCCGCGCCGAGCAGCATCTTGTACCGCTCGTTGGTCTGCCGGGCGTTGCCGAACCCGGAGAACTGGCGGATCGTCCAGGGCCGGCCGCGGTAGCCGGACGGGTAGAGGCCGCGGGTGAACGGGTACTGCCCTGGCCACCCGATCCGGTCGAAGCCCGGCACCACCGCCCCCTCCGGCGGCCCGTAGACGGGCTCCACGTCCAGGCCGGACAGGGTGGAAAAGTCGGCCGCGCGGATCCTGGAGTCGGCGAACCGGCGTTGCCACCGCTGCCGCCCCGCCTCCACCGCCGCCTCCGGCGACCCTGCGTGCGTGTCCATGCCGTTCCCCTCGTGCAGACGTCGTGGTCCCGAAAAATACTAGGACGTCCTACTATCTTGCTCCCACTGTACTCCCTCGCCCCGGCCCCCACCCAGCCGCCCGCCGGCGGCCGGGGACGCCCACCGCTGAGGGCCAGCTGAAAACGGCCCTAATTCATCCCAACCGCACGCCGCCCTCCGCCGTCTCAGATAACGCAAGGGCGGTGCGGGGGCACGCACTTGCGCTTCCGGATCCGCGCCGCCGTCACGAAGGTGTGGTAAATCTGTGCCATCCCTAGCCGTCAGCAGGCCGGCAGGCGCCTCCACGGGGGAGGCCCTGACGCTGTCCGGGCCGTGGAACGTGCCGGCGGGAACCACCACCCGAGGGGCTTCCGTGGACAGGCTGCGTACCGGAGACCGGGCCGCGGCTGAGGAACTCTTCAATACCTGCTACCCGCGCCTGGCCGGCTGGGTCCGGCGTCTCGTGGACGACGACGACACCGCGCACGAGATCGCGGCCGAGGCGTTCGCCCGCCTGCTCGGCCGCTGGTCCCGGCTGGAGAACCCGCAAAGCTACCTGTACATGATCGCCACGAACCTGGTCCGTGATCACTGGCGCAAGACCGGCCGGGAGCGCAAGGCGCTGCAGGCCGTCCAGGCCGGGGTGCCGTCCGACCCGTCCTACCAGCCGGCCCAGGATGTCCACGTCAGAGAGCTGCTGCAGGCCCTGCCGGACCGGCTGCGCAGCCCGTTCCTGCTGCACTACTACGCGGGCTTCCCGGTCCGCGAGGTGGCCACGCTGCTCGGCCGCCCGGAGGGAACCATCAAAGCCGACCTCTTCCAGGCCCGGGCCCGGCTGCGCGCGGCCCTGGGGGACGCAGATGACTGACCCGCGCGACGACCTGGACACCTGGATGCACGCTCAGGTGCAGCCGCTCCCGCCGCCGCCGGGGACCTTCGAGCTGATCAGGAAGCGGGCCCGGCGCCGCAAGGCGACCCGGGCGGCCGCCGCCGCCGCGGGGGCCGCCGCGGTGATCGCGGTCATCGCCACCGTCCCGCGGCTGGTGATCACCCAGCTGAACGTCGGCCCGGGGCCGGCCTCCAGCGGCGCCGCCGCCGGGAACACGTCCTCGGCCAGCCCGCCGGTGCACCATCACCCGTCCGCCACGCCGTCGACGGTCCCGTCAACCTCGGCGCCGCCCCCTTCGCTCCCCGCCGCCCCGGGCAACTTCCAGGCCACGTCGGTGACCTTCGTGGGCGCTGATACCGGATTCGTGCTCGGCCAGGCCGGCATCCCGGGCCAGTGCGGGCCGCCGCGCAAGTACATCTGCACCTCCATCGCGGGCACCACCGACCACGGCGGCACCTGGCAGGGGGTGAAGGCCCCGGTCACCGGCGCCCCCGCCGGGCCGGCTGGGGTCAGCCAGGTCCGCTTCTACAACACCAGCGACGGCTGGGCCTTCGGACCGCAGCTCTGGGCCACCCACGACGGCGGCCGGCACTGGACCCAGATCGACACCCACGGGCTGCGGGTCACCGCGCTGGAAGCCGCGGGCCAGCGCGTCTTCGCGGTCTGGGCGCAGTGCTCCGGTACCGGCCCGGACTTCGCGGCGGACTGCACCGCCTCGTCCCTGTACTCCGCCAGCCCCGGCAGCGACCAATGGGCCGCGGTGCCGGGCGCGGGCACCGGCTACAGCGCCGGCGGGACCGCGGGTTCCGCGGCGCTGGTCCTCAGCCCCAGCCGCGGCTACCTGCTCGCCCCGGACGGGACCCTGCTCAGCGGGCCCGTTGCCAGCGCGGGCGCCTGGCAGCCGGTCACCAGCACAGGCACGGGTAGCGCCTCACCCAGCCCAGGTACCGCCTCACCCGGCCCGGCACCCTGCGAGCCGGGTCCGGCCCAGGCCAACGGCCAGCCGTCCGGCGCACTGCTCACCGGAACCACCAGTTCCAGGCTGGTCCTGGTGTGCACCAGCCCGGCCAGCGGCGCCACTCAGGCCAAGCAGGTCTACACCTCCGCCGACAACGGCCAGCACTGGCAGCAGGCGGGGACCGCGCCAGCTGCAGGCACCGCGACCTCGGTGGCGGGCACGGTTACGGGCACGATCGTGCTCGCGACCACGGCGGGGCTCCAGGTGTCCACGGACGGCGGGGCGTCCTGGGCCGCGGGCCGGGGCGCGCTCCCGCCCGGCGGGTTCGGCTACGTCGGGATGACCAGCGCGACGCAGGGCGTCGCCGTGCCGGCTGACGTCGCCCAGCACGCCGTGTGGTTCACCTTCGACGGCGGCCAGAGCTGGCACGCGTCCCCGATCCCCTGAACCCCCAAATCCAAGATCCAAGATCCAAGATTCCCGCAAACGAAAACCGTCTCCCGCTGGCCCTCCTCAGCCAGCCGGCGCCGGGGCGGCCACGAAATCACCGGCCGCCACCCGCAGCCCGCGGAGCAGGCCGAAGACCTGCTCACGCTGCTCCGGGTCGAACCCGCCCAGGCCGAACTCGGCTCCCATCAGGTCCTCGGTGGCCTGGCCCACCACCTCCCGGCCGCGCGGGGTGATCTCAGCCAGCTTGCCCCGGCCGTCCTCCGGGTTGGGCCGCCGGACCACGAGGCCCTGCCCTTCCAGCCGGTCAATGGTGTTGGTGGCGCTGGTCGGGTGCACCATCAGCCGCTCGCCGATGACCCGCATCGGCAGCGCTCCCCGGCGGCTGAAGCTGAGCAGGACCAGGGCCTCGTACCGGGCGAAGGTCAGGCCGTAGGGCCGGAGCACGGCATCCAGCTCGGCCAGCAGGATCTGCTGCGCGCGCATGATGGAGGTGACGGCGGCCATCGCATCGGAGCGGCCGAATCGCTGCTCCCAGGTCTCCGCCGCCCGGGCGATCGGGTCGAAGGGCAGATCCAGCGGCTTCGGCACAGGCACACGCTACCTGTGGACCCGGCTGTTCCATCAGGGTGATCAGGAATAGATCACAGTGACCCGGAATTGCCGGTGCTTCCCTGGCGCGGCTGGGCGCCCCGGCCGCCGCCTGGGGCGGGGCGTCTGATACCGCGCCTAGTCCGTAACAACTAGTTACCTAGCGTGACACTCACGTACCCAAGAGTTATATTGCCTGCTGGGAATGGTCTGTGGAGTGACGGGAGTGGCACATGCGGTCCAGCTACGGCACCACGGGGATGGCCCCCGTGCTCGCCGCGGGCGTGGGTATCCGGCATGGCTGGACCTGGGTGCTGCGCGCGGCGAGCTTCCGTCTGGAGGTTCCGGACGCCGGGCAGCCCGCGATCGGCATCGCCATAACCCGGCAGACCGCCCGGGCCGCGGTCATCAATGTGCTGGGCGGGCTGGCCCGGCCGGCTTACGGCGAACTCCGGGTGCTCGGCCAGGACCTGACCACCGCGCAAGGCCGGACTGCGGTACGCCGGTACGTGGGGATCGCCCGGGTGTCCGCGCGGCCCCAGCCCGGCCGGCGCGTGCGGGGGCTGGTCGGCCACGCGGCCAGGGTGGCCAGCCCTCACCTGCCGGGGCGGGACTGCGAGGTGCTGGCCGCCGCCATCCTGGACCGGCTGGCCCTGACCCCGTGGGCGGACGTGCCGATGCGCGCGGCGCCCCCGGTGATCGCCCGCCGGGCCAAGCTCGCCGCCGCGGCCGTGCACGAGCCCGAACTGCTGCTGATCGACGGCCTGCTCGACGGCCTTAGCCCGCGCGACACCGAGGTCGTCGCGGCCAGCGTCCGCGACCTGGGCCGGGACACGGCGATCGTGGCCATCGGCCGCGACCGGGCCCCGCTCGCGATGGCCTGCGGCGAAGTGCTGACCCTCGCGGACGGGATCATCGTCGGCCATTTAGCCGCCCGGGCCGCCCCGCTCCCGGGCAGGGGCGCGAACCCGGGATGCGGCCGGGTCTGCCTTAGGCTGGACTAGGTGAACTGGAATCTGCTGGCCTGTGCGTTCACACACCATGTCAGCTACGCGCCGGTGGAACCCGGGGTCGCGGCCAGACTGCAGACGGCCACCCCCTCGGGGGAGGCCTGGCAATGCCTGCGCTGCGCCACCTTCGTGCCCGGGCCGCCGGCCGCGTCCGGTCCCGCCGTCGCGGCGCCCCGGGTCCGCCGCGACGACGAGCTGCGCAGCGCGCTGATCCTGCGTTTCTTCGCCGTGGAACGCTTCGTGCGCGCGATCATCTTCGGGTTCATCGCCTACGGTGTGTGGCGGTTCAAGTATTCGCGGTACACGATCCAGCGGGAGTTCGACCGTGAGTACCCGGAGGTCCGGAATCTGCTGCACGAACTGGGTTACAACGTCAGCCGCTCCGGCCTGGTCGGCCTGATCCGGCACACGTTCACGCTGGATCAGCGCACGCTGACCTGGCTGGCCATCGGCGCGGCCGCGTACGCGGCCGTGGTCGCCCTCGAGGCGATCGCCCTGTGGGGGCTCAGGCGCTGGGGCGAGTACTTCGCCATGGTGGCGACCTGCGCGGGCATCCCGTATGAGATCTACGAACTGGTGGCCAAGGTCACCGCGTTGCGGCTGACCGCCTTCGTCATCAATGTGGCCCTGGTCGTCTACCTGGTGCTGAGCAAGCGCCTGTTCGGGGCCCGGGGCGGGAAGAAGGCCTACGACGCGCGGCTGCGCAGCGAGTCGGTGATGCAGGCGGCCGTCGACGCCGCGGCCAGCGCCGACGGCACCCCGGCACCACTAGTGCCCGTCCCGGATGGCACGGCCTCCGGGGGCGCCGTGACCGGCGAGGCTGAGGACCAGCCGGCTAGCTGAGGCCCGGGCCGAGGAGCTCGTCGGCGGCGGAGTAAGGATCCAGCTCGCCGGCGGCCACCCGGCTGGCCAGCCCGTCGATCCGCTCGTCCCCGGGCAGCCCGCCCATCCGCGCCCGGATCTCGGTCAGCGCGATCGCCGAGATCTCCTCCCGGGCCCGGGCGTGGCGCCTGCGATCACCCTCGCCCGAGCTACCCAGCCAGGCCCGGTGCGCATCCAGCTGGCTGACCAGGTCGTCGATGCCCTCGCCAGAAGCCGCCGTGGTAGAGACGATCGGGGGCTTCCAGTCCCCCGGGCCGCGCCGGGCCAGCGCGATCATGCCGCGCAGGTCCCGGACGGCCTCCTGGGCTCCGGGCTTGTCACTCTTGTTGACCACGAACACGTCACCGATCTCCAGGATGCCCGCCTTGGCCGCCTGGATGGCGTCGCCCAGACCCGGGGCCACGATGACCAGGGTGGAGTCGGCCATGCCGGCGATCTCCACCTCGGCCTGGCCCACCCCGACCGTCTCGACCAGGACCACGTCGAACCCGGCCGCGTCGAGCACCCGCACCGCCTGCGGGGTGGCCCCGGCCAGCCCGCCCAGGTGACCACGGCTGGCCATGGACCTGATGAACACTCCCTGATCCGTGGCGTGCTGCTGCATCCGCACCCGGTCCCCGAGCAGCGCACCCCCGGTGAACGGTGAGGTGGGGTCGATGGCCAGCACCCCGACCCGCAGCCCCTGGGCCCGGTACGCGGCCACCAGGGCCCCGGTGACCGTGGACTTGCCGACCCCCGGTGCGCCGGTCAGCCCGAGCACCCGGGCCTGCCCGGTGAGCGGGGCGATCGCCTTCATCACCGCGCGCAGCTGCGGCGCGCCGTTCTCCACCAGGGACAGGAGGCGGCCCAGGGCCCGCGCGTCGCCGCCGCGGGCGCGCTCGACGGCCGCCGCCGGGTCGGCGCCTGCTGCCGGGGCCGGCTCGTAGTCCGCGACCGACGAGCCGGGCTCAGCCACGCCCGGCCACGGCGGGCACCTCGAACAGCAGCGCGCTGCCCTGGCCGCCGCCACCGCACAGCGCGGCCGCACCCAGCCCCCCGCCGCGGCGGCCGAGCTCGCGCACCAGGTGCAGGGCGATCCGGGCGCCGGACGCCCCGATCGGGTGGCCGAGGGCGATGGCCCCGCCATCGACGTTGACTTTCTCGTCCCCGACGCCCAGGTCCCGCATGGACTGGATCGCGACGGCGGCGAAGGCTTCGTTGATCTCGATCAGGTCCAGGTCGGATACTCCGAGGCCGGCCCGGCCGAGCGCGCGCCGGATCGCGGCCGACGGCTGGGACTGGAGCGAGGTATCCGGGCCGGCCACCGCACCGTGCGCGCCCACGGTGGCCAGAACGGGCGCACCACGCTCCGCTGCCGCCTCGGCCGACATCACCACGACGGCGGCGGCGCCGTCCGAGATCTGCGAAGAGGAGGCGGCCGTGATCGTCCCGTCGGCGGTGAACGAGGGCCGCAGGGCGCTCAGCGCCTCCGCGGTGGTGTCTGGCCGTACACCCTCGTCCTGGTCGAACACCACCGGCTCACCCCGGCGCTGCGGGACCCCGACCCCCACGATCTCGCCGGCCAGCAGGCCGTCCTTGATCGCCGTCGCGGCCCGCTGGTGCGACTGGGCCGCGAACTCGTCCTGCTCGGCCCGGCTGATCCCCAGCCTGGCGTTGTGCCGGTCGGTGAGCTCACCCATGGGCGAGTGGTCGAACGCGTCGGTCAGGCCGTCCCAGGCCATCGCGTCGAGCAGTTCGATGGAGCCATACTTGTATCCACCCCGGGCGCCGGGCAGCAGGTGCGGTGCCCCGGTCATGGATTCCATGCCGCCGGCCACCACCACGTCGAACTCACCCGCCCGGATCAGCTGCGCGGCGAGCGCGATCGCGTCCAGCCCGGACAGGCACACTTTGTTGATCGTCAGGGACGGCACCGACATCGGGATGCCGGCCGCGACCGCAGCCTGGCGGGCCGGGTTCTGCCCCGCCCCGGCCTGGAGCACCTGGCCCATGATCACGTACTCCGCCTGGTCACCGGACAGGCCGGCCCGCTCCAGCGCCGCCTTGATCACGACGCCGCCCAGCTGCGCGGCCGTAAAGTCCTTCAGCGAGCCGAGCAACCGGCCCACGGCCGTCCTCGCTCCCCCGGTGATCACTGCTTCCCGCATCCTGCAACCTCCGCCGCTGCCCGGCACCGTGCCCGCCGCGGCGGTGCCCACCCCGGCGATCGCGACACCAGGGCCTCTGTCACGATACCCAGGGAAGCGATCTCGCCACAGGATGGAGACTGCCGTGCTGCTCCGGATCGATCATGTCGGGATCGCCTGCCGCAACCTGGACGAGGCGATCGCCCGCTATGAATCCGCGTTCGGGCTGACCGTAATGAGCCGCGAGGAGAACCTCGAGCAGGGCGTCCGGGAGGCGATGCTGCAGGTCGGGCAGGGAGCAGGCGGCCCGACCTGGATACAGCTGCTCGAGCCGACGGGCCCGGACACCCCGGTCGGCAAGTTCATCGCCCGCCGGGGCGAGGGAATGCATCATGTGGGCTACGCAGTGGCCGATATCACCGCCGCGCTCGCCTCGATCGGGGCCGCGCAGATCCGCCCGATCGATCAACGGCCCCGGCATGGGTCGATGGGTGCCTCGATCGCGTTCCTGCACCCGGCTGACCTGGGCGGGGTGCTCACCGAATTGGTCGAGCCGGCTGCGGGCTGATCCGCTCCATCGTGCAGGAATATCCCGATATGGGACAGTATGCGGCAAGGGCGCGTTCCGCGGGTATCGACGTAACCCCACCGACAGGAGCGCCAATAACGCAAACGCGCCGATCTGCGGCGAGAGGAAACCTGAAGCCGCCGCTAACGCCGACCCAGTAGGGTTATGCTGCCAGGCATCGGGCGAGCGGCCACACACTCCGCGCCTGCTGGGTTGGGGGCGACCTGTTAAGGGCTCCTCGGCCTGCGGAGCGGGTCCGTCGCCCTTTGCCCCCGCACGTCCCCCCTCGTCTACCCAGGATCAAGCCACATGCAGCCTGAAATCGACGCCCAGCTCAGCAACTTCTTCGAGGAAACCACCCCCCGCGAGTTCGCGCGGGTGATGCGCGGTTACGACCCGCATCAGGTTGACGAATACTTCAAGCAACTTGACGGCGAGGTGCGCCAGCACCGCGAGCAGGTTCAGGCGCTGCAGCAGGAACTATCCGACGCTCACCGGCAGATCCGTGAGCAGGAACGGCCCACCTACGCCGGGCTCGGCTCGCGCATCGAGCAGTTGCTCCGGCTGGCCGAGGAGCAGGCCACCGAGATCGCCCAGGAAGCCCGGTCCGCGGCCAACGAGCTCAACGCGGCGGCCAAGGTGGATGCGGCGGAGGTCCGGGCCGCGGCCGAGAACGAGGCGGCCGAACTGCGGGCCAACGCCAAGCGGGAGACGGACGAGCTGCGGGCGTCAGCGGAACGCGAGGCTGATGCGATCAAGACGGGGGCCCGGCGCGAGGCGGACGAGCTGACCTCCACCACCGAGCGGGAAGTGGCCAAGCTGCGGGCCACGGCCGACCACGAGGTCGCGGAAAAGCGGGCCTCGATCGAGCGGGACATTGCCAAGCTGCGTACCACCACCGAGCGGGAGGTGGCTCAGCTCAAGGCGTCCGCCAAGCGGGAGCGCGACGAGATCCTCACCACCTCCAAGCGGCAGGCTGACGAAATGCGCAGCCAGGCCCAGCGCATTCTGGAGGAGAGCGAGGCGCAGCGGGCCCAGGCGGAGGCCGAGTTCGAGATCCAGCTGGCGTCCCGCCGCGAGGAAGCGGAGCGGCAGGAGGCCGAGCGGCTGGCGGCGGCCCAGTCCGCCACCCAGAAGCTGGTCAGCGAGGCCGAGCAGCGGGCCGCGACCGCGGAGCAGCGCGCCGCCAAGGCCAGCGCCCAGGCCGAGCAGACCCGGCGCGAGGCCGACCAGCACTCGCGTCAGCTGGTCTCAAACGCGAAGAAGAACGCCGACCAGATCGTGGCCCAGGCGAAGTCCCAGGCTGAGCAGCTGCTGGCGGACACCAAGGCCGAAATCGAGCGACACCGCGCCAGCGCGCAGCGTGAGGTCGACGAGCTGTCGAAGCAGAAGGAAAGCATCTCCACTCACCTGGCCCAGATCAGCCAGCTGCTGGGCACCCAGATGCCGGGTCTGGCCGACGCGCTCCAGCCCCGGCAGGCCGTGGGGACCGGCGCCAAGGCGGTCGGCCCGGCGCCGAGTGCCCCCGCGCAGGCCAGCCAGCCGCAGTCCGCCCCGGCCGCGCCGCCGCGCAACGGTGGCCCGGCGGCACCCGCCCCGCAGGCCACGACCCGGCAGGCGGCCCAGCCGCAGCAGGCGCCCACCCAGCAGGCCCGCCCGCCACAGGGTGGTCAGCAGACGGTATCGGCCAAGCAGCCGGTCTCGGCCAAGGGCAAGGGCAACGACGAGGAGTGGTGGACCGAGTAGGGTCCACCACGAGCGGGGTGTAAACGCCCTGCCGAGCCAGGCGGTGGCCGGTGCTGAGGCACCGGCCACCGTTCGTTATCTGCCTATCAGGGTTGTTCCTGCGACGGTCAGCTGACAGCGGTCTGGCCACCGTCGATGAGCAGGACCTGGCCGGTCATGTAGGAGGACGCCTCGCTGGCCAGGAAGATCGCCGGGCCGGACATCTCGTCCGCGCGCCCCCAGCGCCGCATCGGCACGGTCGCCACCGTGGCCGGCCCAGCCGTCTCGTCCTCCCAGAGGTTCCGGTTCAGGTCGGTCGCGGTCCAGCCGGGGCACAGCGCGTTGACCCGGATGCCCTGGGCGGCCCACTCGACCGCCAGCGATTTGGTCAGCGAGATCAGGCCCGCCTTGGCCGCGCCGTACGGGGCCAGGAAGGGCGCCGCGCTCACGCCGGCCACCGAGGCGACGTTGATGACCGAGCCACTGCTCCGCTCCACCAGATGCGGGCCGATGGCGTGGCAGACGTACATGGCCGAGTCGAGGTTCAGCCGGATGAGCTTGTCCCAGCCGGTCAGCCTGAGGTCCAGGAACGGCACCATGAAGCTGGACCCGCCCGCGTTGTTCACCACGATGTCCACGTAACCCAGCTGGTCGATCGCCCCGGCCACCGCGGCCGCCACCGCCTCCTGCTGGGTGACGTCAGCGGGGATGACGAACGCCTTCCGGCCCAGCGCGGTCACCTGCGCGGCAGTCTCAGCCAGCCCATCCTCACTCCGGGCCACCAGGGCCAGGTCTGCCCCGGCTCCGGCCAGGGCGACCGCAATCGCCTGCCCTATCCCCCGCGAGGCCCCGGTAATGAATGCCTTCTTGCCAGTCAGGTCGAAGAGGGGCACGCTCAGTCCTTCCACTCGGTGGGTAGCGGCGCAGCGGCCGGGTTCACCCGGCGCACGATCTCGTTCAGCACGATACGGACGTAAGGCTCACCGACCCAGAGATGCTTGGCCCGGTCCACCCCGATCACCTCGGCCTGCGGCACCCGGGCGAACCGGTGCCGGGCCTCCTCCGGGCGCAGGTAGTCATCGAGTTCCGGGACCAGCACCAGCAGAGGTTTGCCCGCCGCGGCCCAGGCGTCCAGATCCGCGTCGCCCGCGCGGTGCAGCGCAGGGGACAGCAGGATCGCACCCTCCACGGCCATCCCGGCGCCCCACTTGAGGGCCAGCTCGGTGCCGAACGACCAGCCCACCAGCCACAGCCGGGGCAGCCCGTGCGCGATGGCCCAGTCAACGGCTGCGGCCACGTCGTCGCGCTCCGCCTCGCCAGCGCCGAACTCGCCCTGGCTGCGCCCGTGGTCCGACGCGGTGCCCCGGGTGTTGAAACGCAGCACGGCCAGGTCGGCCAGCGCAGGCAGCCGGTAAGAGGCCTTGCGCAGGATGTGACTGTCCATCATGCCGCCGTGTGTGGGCAGCGGGTGCAGGCAGATGAGCGTGGCCACCGGATCCCGGTCCGCAGGCCGGGCCAGTTCGCCCACGAGGTCAAGCCCGTCGGCGGTGTGCAGGGTGACCGGCTCACGCCTGGCCGGCAAGACAGTGCTCGCCCTGATCTCGCTCATCGTGTTCCCAGTACCTGTCGTGGGGGTGATCCGGTCGGGACCGGGTGCTCATCGGCCGACACTGCGCCCCGGCCGGCGCTGGATGCGTCGCTGCCAGCATGGCCGGTGCCAGTGCCGTCGCTCGGCCGGCCCGGGGTTAAGGCTAGGCCAGGCGACCAGATGCGGCATACCGGGCCGGATTTCCTGGTCGCATCCCGGGCAACGATAACTCTTGGCCGAGGCGGCCCCCGGAACCAGGCGGATCACCCAGTCGCCGTCCGGCCATGACTCCCGCCGTTCGGGACCCAGCGGCGGCGGAGCGTCGCCGGGCACGGCCCTAGGGCGGGAGCGGCTCGCGCCGGTGGCCCCGCTCGCGCCTGGCGGGGGCTCGTCCGGCCGGCGGCGGGTTCGCCGGGGGCTCATGTCCGGACCTTCCCCATGCCGGTGACCCTACCGGCCCCAGTTCACCGGAAGGAGCTGAGCCTCTCGAGCTGAACTGGTGGAGCGGAAGCAAATCAGGGGCCGCTGGAAGGGCTAGTGGAACAAGCCGACCGGGCTGGGGGCGGTGAACTCTATAATCAGGAGAGTCTGATTCCGGCCCATGGGCTTGGTCGTGACGTGCGCCGGCTGGTAAGGCGGTTGTTGCTGGCGCAGGAAGGTCAGCATCGCCTTCTTCTGCGCGCTGCCGGACAGTGACAGCTCGGCGGACCGGAGCGGGGCCGAGTCGAGGTCCGGGCCTCCGTCACCGAAGGTCACCAAATGCACCGGATGCAGCGAGGCCATCAGCGCCAGCGTGATCATCAGACGCGAGTCGACCTGCCCGCGGGCCAGCTCGTTCCGGGGCGTGGACGGGGCCTGGATCCGGTTGCTCCCGGACAACCCGGCCCCGGACTGCCGCCGGTTCTGCAGGTCGTCGTTGAGCGCAGCGCGGTAGGCGGTGACCCCGTGCGGGGCGACGAGCTGAATGTCCACCTGCCGGCTTCCCGAACCGAAGGTGGCGAGCAGGCCAGGCGCGTACACCGAGGTGAGCTGGGCACCGAACTGATGTCGGACGGCAGGCGTGGCCACCACGACATTAGAAACGAGCGGGTTGCCCTTACCTGGTCCCAGGGTGCGCACACGACTGGCGGGGAACCCGTGAGACTCGATCAGCACGCACGTCACCGGGTCGCAGGACACCACGGTAGTCGGGCTGACCTGGCTCGCGACCCAGGCCGCCGCGTGGTCGCGGTTCACCACGACGGTGGTGGGGCCCGGGTTCGAGCTCGCCCGGTGATTCTGGTGGCCACCAGAGCCCAGGAACGCGAAGCCGGCCGCCACCCCGCCGACGACGACCGCGGCGGCCAGACCCACCCGGCGGCGCGTCCGGGCGGGCGACGATTTCCGGGCCAGGACCGCCGCGGCCCGCTGGACAACGACCTCGTCTGCCGCCCGCCGGGCCGCAGATTGCTGGGCTCGCTGCTCGGAAACCCGCTGGGCGGCAGCTTCCTCCTGGGCAGGCTGGGACGCCGGCTGCCCGGCATCCTGACGCTCCGGAACCTCCGGACCGGCAGGTGGCGGGGGCGCGTCGGCCAGGCCACGAGCCACTCTGGCCCGCAGGCCGGCCTTCCCGCGTGACCTCATGCTGTGTCCCAGCGGCATCCCCGGCGTGACCGATACCGCCGCGACTCCGGCCGCGGGAGCTTCGCCCCCGGGGGCCTGCTCCGCGGGGGCCTGCTCGACGGGGGGCTGCTGCACGGGGGCCTGCTCCGCGGGAGCCTGTTCGACGGGGGCCTGCTGCACGGGGGCCTGCTGTATCGGGCTCGATGCAGCCGCCTGGTCCGGCGCCTGTACCGCGGCCGTCACCGGCATGCCGTCCGGCGCCGGGATCCCCTGGTCCACGCCGTCCGGCGGCAGCGGCTCACCCGTCGGAGACAGCCGGATCACCGGGATGGGCTCGGTCAACGGCTCGGCCGTGAGCCTCCCGGCGTCCGCCGCTGCCACGGGCTTGGCCTGACCTGGGTCCCGACGGTGGCTCACGCGCGGTTTCCGGCGAGGCAGCTCAGGCGGCGAACCGGCCGCGGCCCCGTCCGTGCCTGCACCGGCGACGTCCGGGCCCAGAACACCCGGACCGGCGGGCGTCCGGGCCTGGCCTGGTTCCGGCCCCTCGTGGGTGGCCCAGAGGTCGCTGGAGGCCCTCGCCTTCCTCGCCGTCACGGACTGCTCACCCGCGGCCTTATCGGGGGCTTCCGGCCGGGGCTGATCGCCACCGGTCCGGTCCTTCTTATCCGCGTTCCGAGCCATCCAGTCGCGGCTCCGGACGAACCGCGTCGGCCGCCGTGATTCCGCGGGTTGCCCGGTGGCCGGGTCGGCCGGCGGCTCCCCGCCTTCCTGAGTGCGCTCCGCCAAGCGTTGTTCCGCCTCGGCGGCGGCACGTACCCGCTCCAAGAATGAGGGCGGCAGAACAGGCCGGGCGACCTGGGCAGGCGGACGAGGGCCGTCACTCATTCCCCGTACGCGCCGCGGCAGCGCGGGGCCGGTCGGGTCTCCGTCCTCTCCTGATCCCCTACCACCGCGTTCCGCGCCCGGGCCACCCCCGGACAAGCCCGGCTCTTCTGGCCCAGCGTCCCGATTGGCAGGACTGCTTTCGAACGCGGACTCAGCCATCCTGGCGAGCGCGGCGGCCCGGCGCCGGGATGGCGGAATACGGTTCTGCTGGTCCATCTGGCGAAACCCCCTAGGAAGCGCGTGCGGGGGCTGCCTCCCTGCGGTACAGCGGAGCACACGTCCTGTCACTTTTCAACCCAAATCGCCCGATGTTACGAGGGTGCTACGTAATGGGACCCGCCGGTGGTCACCCTGACCCGAGGCTGGGCACAACCGATTGCCAGCCGCCCTTCCGGTAACTGCATTTTCGGACTTTCCTCAAACCGGCTCACTCCGGCGGCTCGGTTAGTACCTTTTTGTATGCGGCACTCCTTCCGTGGAGTTCGTGCCGCACGCCATGGCGCTAGCACAGCACGTGTGCCCGATGGGGGAATCACGCGGATTCTCTAGAGGAACCGTGATCTCAGGCAGGTGCGACCCTTATGAACGACGGCACGACGGCGACGGGAAAGACCTCACCGACG
Source organism: uncultured Actinomycetes bacterium (assembly GCA_963770545.1). Taxonomy (GTDB): domain Bacteria; phylum Actinomycetota; class Actinomycetes; order Streptosporangiales; family Streptosporangiaceae; genus RYN-230. The sequence continues at coordinate 480,262 of CAVYQF010000002.1, forward strand.
CAGCCAGGGCTCCTTCACGGAACCCGGCCCCGGGCGGCGGAAGAACCGGCACGTCCGGAGGCGGGACAATCCCAGGCCGCTCGCGGGCACGCCGCGGTGGTGGCGGGGCGTGGTGGGTGGTGGCTGGCGGGGTGGGGTGCTGGGGGGTGGCTGCCGCTGGTTGTGGTGCTGGTGATGCAGGCGGTGTTGTCGGTCCGGCTGGTGGGGGCGGATACGGCGTTCCAGGATGAGGCTGAGTATGTGTGGGCCGGGCACCTGGAGTGGTCGCACTGGCTGCATGGGACGGTGGTGCCGCCGTTCGCGTCGTATTTCTCTGGTGCGCCGGGGATCTACCCGCCGCTGGCGGCGCTGGCCGATACGGCGGGCGGGCTGGCCGCCGCGCGGCTGCTGTCGCTGGTGTTCATGCTGGGGGCGACGGTGTTGCTGTGGGCGGCCACGGGGCGGCTGTTCGGGTGCCGCGCCGCGTTCTTCTCCTGCGCGCTGTTCGCGCTGTCGGGCCCGGTGCTGCACCTGGGCGCGTTCGCGACCTACGACGCGATGTCGGTGTTCTTGCTGGCCCTGGCGTCATGGCTGGTGGTCAGCGCCTCCCAGGGCGGTGAGGCAGCCGGCCGGATGGCGCTGGCCGGGGTGGTCATGGCGGCGGCCAACGCCACCGCCTACTCCACCACCTTGTTCGACCCGGTCGTGATCCTCCTCGCGCTGCTCACCGCCTGGCCCGCGGGCGCCCGGGTGGCCACCCGCCGCGCCGCCGCGCTGCTCACCGTCACCGCCGCGCTGCTCATCGCCGCGGTGCTGCTCGGCGGGACCAGCTATACCACCGGGATCCGCCAGACCACGCTGCAGCGGGCACCCGGATCGGTCCCGGTGACATTGGTCCTCACCGACACCTGGGCCTGGACCGGCGTGATCCTGGTCCTGGCCGCCGGCGCCATCATCACCAGCGCCGTCACCCGCGGCGGCGCCCGCCAGACCTGGCTGCTGGCCATCCTGGCCGCCGCCGCGCTGGCCGGCCCCCTCGAGCAGGCCAACCTGCACACCCTCGACGCGCTGAACAAGCACATCGGGCTGGGCATCTGGTTCGCCGCCATCGCCGCCGGCTACACCATCAACACCTTCATCACCCTCGCCCCCGACACCCGCTCCCAGGCCTGGACCACCGCCGCGTGCGCCGCCACCCTGACCTTCCCCATCTCCCTGGGCATCAGCCAGTCCCACGCCTTCGCCACCAGCTGGCCCGACTCCGCCAGCTTCACCGCGATCTTCCGCCCCCTCACCACCGCCACCACCGGCCCCCTGCTCGTCGAAGACCCCTCCATCGCCGAGTACTACCTCCCCGCCGGCCACACCTGGCAACGCTGGTCATCGACCCGCAACATCGTCCTGCCCACCGGCGCCAGCACCGCCCACCCCACCCAGGCCGCCGGCATCACCGGCGACGGCAACCCCGCCACCTTCGCCCACTACATCGACCGCCACTACTTCACCCTCATCGCCCTCAACTTCGCCGACACCACCACCCTGGACCACCAGATCCGCGCCGACCTCCGCCACGCCGGATACACCATCCTCCAGGTCGTCCCCTACGGCACCCACGGCACCTACGTCATCTACCGATACGAGCCACCCCAGTGACCACCACCGGCCACGCACCCCCACCAAAACCGGCGGGGCCGTCAGGCGCGAGGGGGCGTTCCTGGCTCGTGCTCGCGCTGGCGGCAGTCCTCGTGATCGCCGCCGTCTCATTGACGGTCAGGCATTTCTTCTCTTCTCCCGCGCGGCCACTGGCCGCCACGGCGCCATTGGCCCCACGCACCACTTTTTACCTAGGTGTGTACGAAGCCACCGCACCAGCGTCGTATCAGCGGGTTTTGGACTTCGCCAAGGCGGCAGGCCATGCACCTAATATGGCTGGCTACTTCAGCGGCTGGGCACAGCGATTCGAGACTTCGTTCGCCCGCCAGGCCAGGGAGCACGGTGCCATTCCGATTGTCCAGATCGATCCTACTTTCGCCTCGGTCAAGGCAATCGCCGACGGCAACTACGACGACTACCTGAAGTCGTATGCGTACAGCGTGCGAAAGTACGGCCATGCCGTCGTCATAGGCTTCGGGCACGAGATGAACGCGCCATGGTACCCCTGGGGGTACCGGCATGTGCCCGCCGCTACCTTCGTAGCGGCCTGGCGGCACATTGTGTCACTGTTCCGGGCTCAGGGTGCCGACAACGTCACATGGATGTGGACCGTCAACGACGTCCTGAGCAGCACCGGTCCCCTCACTGACTGGTGGCCCGGCTCTCAGTATGTCACCTGGGTGGGCATCGACGGCTATTTTTACCGGCCCTCAGACACCTTCACCAGTGTCTTCGGAAATACCATGCGGCAGGTAAGGTCCTTTACCCGGAAACCAATAATGTTGTCTGAGACCGCAGTCGGACCACGCGCCGGGCAGCCAGCCAAGATTGGCGAGCTATTCGCGGGAGCGCGCCGGTATGGCGTGCTCGGCCTCGTCTGGTTCGATGAAACTCACCACGGCGGGATCTATCAGCAGGACTGGCGCCTGGAGGATAGCCCAGCAGCCGAAGGAGCATTCCGGCGAGCCGTACATAGTCAGCTCAAGTTGTCCAACTCGCCTTAGTCCGGCCAGTTCCAGGGGCCCGGCTATTCGGGAACCCGCTCCCGTTCCCGTTCGCCAGTCGCCCCGCCACTCTTCCCAGGCACGGACGCCTTGGTGAACGCGGCAGCTCTCCAGAGCCGGGCGCGGCGCATCAGATAGCCCGTGCCGGCGGCCCCCAGTCCCAGGCCAATGGCTGACGCCCGGCGGGCGGCGGCGTACTCGCGGTCAGCCAGCACAGTCCGCAACTCGCGGCGCATTCCTTCCGGGAGTGTCTTGGCAGCATGCCGCCGTTCATCCCGCAGTGCGTCGTCCGTGCCCACTATGGCAGACAATTCGGCCTTGCCCTGGCCTTCATTGCGACAACGCCAGAGAAAGAACCGCAGAGTACAGCGATCCGGGGGGACTTTGTGCCCAACCCGGGCCGACGGCTCGTACCACCAAGTGCCGCCGTTCAGCGCGCCGGCCAGGCGGATGCAGAAGTCTGTATCTTCCGGGCTCGACGCGTGATCGGTTTTCCCGAAGTCCTCCCGGAAACCCCCGACCGCCCAGAAATCGGACCGTGTGACAGCCATGTTTCCCGACCACACGTTCCGGACCTGCCCGGCGGTCTCCGGCAGGCCGCGATAGGAAGCACCGACGACCCACAAGAACTCCTCCGGCATCCATTCTGGTGCCGGCCCTGGCCAGACAGGTTCTAGATGGCCGCCTACGCCGATGACATTCGGATGGCCGAGCGGGGCGGTGAGATTCTGCAGCCAGCCGGGCCGGGCTACAGCGTCGTCGTCCATGAAGGCCAGGACGGCGCCACTGGCGGCCCGCGCGCCTGCGTTCCGGGTCGCCGACGCTCCCCGGCGTCCACGGTGATCCACCGTGATCACTCCGGGCAGGTGCCTGCCGACCCATTCGTGCAAGTCAGGATTATTGTCCACCGCGACCACGACCTCATGTGGTGCCGGCTCCTGGCCGAGGGTCGAGGCTACGGCACCGGCCAGATCTGCCGTACGCCGCATGGTGTGCGCGGCGATGACTACGGAAGTGGCGTTGGCCTCAGCCGACCTGGTCATCATGTCGATTCCGGAGCTAGCGCCTGCTCCGGGGCAGGAACCAGCATTCGCTCCGGGGCAGGAAGGACCAGCTGGTCCGGGCCGGACAGCAGCACCCCCTCCCTCTCATCCTTCCCCTCCTCCGGGAAAGTCTCGATCGCGACCGGTGCAGGCTGACTTGACTGCGTCCGCCGCCGCTCGGCCAGGATGGTACGAAGCACGCGGATTCCGTCGGGGATGGCCCGCAGGTTGCTGACGCCATGCAAGCGAGGCAGTTCGGTGCTGCCTACCTCGGCAATCCGCACCCCGGCCCGCGCGGCCCGGACATTGATCAGGGTCTCGATCTCGAAGCCATCACCCCAGAACTTGCCGGCCGGCGAATTGTTGACTGGCTGTACCGGAGGCAGGTCCAGCACCGGAAGCAGGTAGGCCCGGAAAGCGTTGTACCCGTAGCACAGGTCGGTGTAGTGAGTCCGGAAGAGCAAATTGACCAGGCGATTCAGCCCTGCGTTTCCTATCCTCCTGAACCTGGTGATGTCATGGCTGCGGCCTCCCGCGTCAAAGCGCGTGCCCTTGGCGAACTCGGCCCCGGCGGCCAGCGCCGCTACGAAAGCCGGGATTTCAGCGGGATCAGCCGAGCCATCCGCATCCAGCATGACCACGACATCGCCAGTGAGCTGGGCAAATCCGCAGGCCAGAGCATTGCCCTTACCCCGGCGGCTCTGCTGGACGATCTTCACGTCCGGCCGGTGAGTGCGGGCCACCTCGATCGTGTCATCCGTGGAATGACCGTCGACCAAGATCACCTCATGCAGCCCCTCAGGCAGGGCCTTCAGGACATGCGGCAGGTTGTGTGCCTCGTTTCGGGCCGGGATGACGACCGAAACCCGGCCACCAGGAACCCACTCAGCAAATGCTCTACACACAAATTCCCCCCTCAAGGCGGCAGCAAGCCAACATGAGCGCTTGCCATATCCAGAGACCGCCCCGCTCCTCGCGACGCTTTCCCTCCATGCCTTCACTTACGTTGCGTCACGATCCATAGTCGGACAGTTCAGAGCTGCATTGCTCGGAAATAGATTTATCAGGGAAATCTGGCCAAAGGTTCCGCTTTACCGAACGGTGATAGATGTACTGTGGAAAATTACGAAGCGTAACTTTCTTCTAATGGATCGGCACTCAACGTCACTAACGGGTCGCCGCCGGAACGGTGCACAGTTGCGTCAACGCGATCTGCGACGAGCCGGACGCCGTATTTCCTGGCCAGATGGGCCCGCGCGGTTAACCGGGGAGTGCTGACCCCAGGGATGATCATCTGGTCAGGAGCCGGCTCCACGGAGTAATGAGGCCCGCCGCCCGGACGCACCAGGCCGGCGGGCGGTAACCCGCCTCAGGATGGCGGCGGCCCGGTCGAGCAACTGCGGCGAGACCAGATGGAGGAGCCACACCAGCCAGGCCACCAGGCCCGGCCGGCCAGAGCGCAGCGCGCGGCCAGCGGCGACGAACCCGCCGCGCCGGCTTCTGGCCCGGAAGGCGATGGTAGCGGTGTGGCACAGCAGGAAGTCGCCGCGCTCACGGGCGCTCAGCTGGCCGGCCCGGCACTCGAGCCAGGTCAGGCTGGCCTGCCAGTCGGTCGACATGGATATTGACCGCGCATCAGCCACCGCGACCCCCACCAGGACCTCAGGGCACATCGACAGAACCACGTCGGACCGCTGACCGACCCGCAGGACCCAGTCCCAGTCCTGGTGTCGGGTCAAACCCAGGTCCCAGGGTTCCCGCTCGATCAGCTCCCGGTCACACATGAGGGTCGACGTGTGCAAGAGTCCCTCGCCGTACGCGATGGATGTGCGACGGAAGAGGTAACTCGCCACTGGTTCCTGGGCCCTGAGTGGCCGTGCCGGGAGAGTCCGCGGCTGCTTTCCATCCTGGTCGAGAGTTACCAGGCGACAACTCACCAGCGAGTAACGCTGACCCTCCGGCCTGGTGCGCCACACCTCAAGCTGGCGTTCCAGCTTCTCCGGAGCCCACACATCATCGTCGTCCAGGAAGGCCACGAGATCGCCCTTGGCCTCAGCCACGCCACGCATCCGGGCACCATTGGCGCCGATCCCCCCGGTGGAGAGCATGCGGACGTCCCCCGCCAGGTCATCCAGGGACGGCCGGGCCCCGGCGTCGGCGCTGTCGTCGACCACGATCACCTCGAGTGGCGCACACGTCTGGTTGAGTGCGCTGGCTACCGCGTCCCGGACGGCACAGCGGCCCGCGGTGGGGATGATCACTGTCACACCTGTACTGGCCAGGGACCAGGCCTGGCCTTCAGTCCTGCCCGGGTCCATACCCCGCCTCCTCGGCCAACGACTGTTCTCCCGGGGCCGCCGCAGTCGCGCCGGCCATTGGACGTGCCGCTCCGATGGTGAGGGACGAGCGGATGTACTGACGATGACGCCCGCGGCTGCCTGCGGGCCGATGCCTGCCACGACCGCGGGCGGCACGCACCACTCGCGGGGTGGTGATCAGCCCTTCGACGCAGAGCGCCGCCAGCAGGGCCAGGGACAGGCCATCGAGACCGCCCGCCACCGCACCCGCGGCGGCCGCCGCTATTTCCATCGTCGCGGTGAGGGTCAGGACCAGGGCCGCCCGCTGGATATGCCCGGTGGCCCGGCACACCGCGATGTAGTGCACCTTGGGAATGGTCGGGAAGTAGCCAAGCGACAGAAGCCAGAGCGTCACCGTGGCCTCGCTGGCATAGCTGGCACCAAAGAAGCTCAGGGCGAGATGTCCGCACAGAATCAGGGCTGCTACCCCCGGGATACCTACCAGCAGGGAAACCCGCAGGCTCAGGCGCAGTTTCCGGGCGATGACCTGAGGATCGCCTGACGCCACGGCGAACAGGACGGTGGCCAGATGCGTGGGCACAACGCGGAGAAAGCCGCTCAGCGTCCAGGCGGCAAAGAACGCCGCATTCGCCGCTGGTGACACGGTTACTGTCACCAGCACGGGCAACAGCATCCAGGGCACAGAGATCGCCAGGTTGAGCCAGTTGTGGACCATGGTCAGACGTCCCAGACCGCGCAGCACGCCCCAGTCGGGCCGCGGCAGGGCGGGCCTGCCGCTCAGCCGGAGCTGAAGGGCCACCACCGCGAGTGAAATCACCGTGCCCACCACCCAGGCCAGCGCGATGTCCGTACCGAACTCATCGTGCATCACCACGGCGGCGACGGGCAGGATCATCAGCTTCGCCACCGCGAAGACCACGTTGCGCCAGAGCTGAAGCCCCCCGCGAAGGAGACCGATGGTGGCCTGATCGAACACCAGGCTAACCGCGATAAGCACGACGCCCGCGGTGAGGAGCGCCGCCCGCCACGGCGAGCCGCTGATCTCGGCGAAATGCTTATTGAAATGCGGAGCGATCAGTGCGAAGCCCAGCCCCAGCACGAATGACCCGAATCCCGAGGCCAGGAGAGCGGCGGAAACTAGGCCCGCACGGGACTGGCGCCGGGGCAGTTCACCGATGAGCACGGTGTTGAGGCCCAGCATGCCGATCGTGCCCAGTACCGTCATGGCCGACACGGCCGCCGATCCGAGCCCGACCGCCCGCTGACTGTACAAATGAGCCGCTAGGGCCCAGAACCCGAAACCCAGCGCCGAGGAGACGGCCGTGGTGGCGAGAAGCGAGCTGGCGTTCCCGAGGATGTCGTGGTTATGCCGCCAGAATATTAAGGCCCCGCGCCCGGACGAATGCCCCCGGGAGTCTCCCTGGGCGGGCCGGTCAGGTGCCAGCATCACCTGCGGCTCCAGAGGCAGGCCAGTCATGATTTGGCCGCCGGCGCCAGGCCAGTGGAAACCTGACGGTAGGGATGGGAATGACGACCGACCGGAAGAAGATAGAGGTCGGCGGACGTGACCCGACCACTACTGATCGCGACGGTTCGCCGCCAGGTCTCCCCATTGGAGAGCACGAGGTACCAGACATGCGTCCTGTGTCCCTGATGAAAGAGGACGAGCTGGTAGCGTTGGGCGCTCCCCTGGTGGTTCGCCACGCCGAGGTCCGCGGCGGCCGGATTTTCCCTGAGGGCGGAGAGCCAGAGCTCGGTAAATCCTGGGTAGTGCTGATTCACGGCCCGGGCATGGGCCATACCCACCGCGCCGATGGCGACGATCAGGGCAGCGCCGAAGGTCACGGCCTGCCAGCCCGAGGGGCGCCATCGCACCTGCCGCACCTGCGTCTGCGTCGAGCGAGCGGCCCGGCGGCGGAACAGCAAGATCGCGTCACCGGCCAGGGTCAGGCCGCCGATCAGCCCGACCCACGCGCGGGCATGCAGCGGCACTCTGGCCGCCTGAAGCGCCAGGCCGCCGAGAATCGGGAGCGCGAGCCCCGCGGCCGTGGCCACCACGATCCCCTCCAGATCGCCCATCCGGGGGCCGAGCAGCACCGAGCCCCATACCCAGCCGAGGCTCGCGAAGAGGGCCAGGCCCAGTACGGCGGTCACCGGCGTTGGCGCACGCATCAGGGTGGCGCCGCCAGCCAGGACCGCCACAGCGGAGGTGACGCCGATCACCAGCTTGCTACGGGGCATTCCCGCCCCCATCCAGGTCATAGATGACGATGCTGCCGGCGTCGTAGATCCGGGCCACCCCGGCCGTGTGCTTGTACTTGGTGAGATCCGCCGAGGCCAGGGGGTGCCGGTATCGGCCCGCCTCCGGATCAGCGGGAAAATACTGGCCCGAGGCGGGGAGCGTCCGGCTCAGCCTGTGGTCGACCAGGATGTAGCGGATCGCCAGCGTCCGGGCCTGCTTCGCGTCCGCGGACGTGTAGACGGGAGAATCGTAGAGAAAGCTGTCGGCGAGGACAGGGTCCTGGTCGCCGTAGCTGCCCAGCACCGGCTCGTTGCCGAAATCGGAGGCGAACCGGTTGCCCGGCCCGAGGGCGGACAGCGCCCACTGAGCCGTAGCGATGCCCTCAGGGGCGACGGACCGCTCGAAGCTGGCCACCTGATATGGCCCGGGCAGGCGTTCCCAGTACGGCGGCCATCCGTTGACCAGCCCATTGAAGAGCAGAATCAGCACGGCGACCAGCAGCGCCGTGGCGATGACGCGCGCTTGCCAGCGCACGGCAGCGCCGCCCAGCTGCCCGAGGGCCAGCGCCACGACATAGGCCACCGGCACGAAGATAAAGGTCGCCGCGCGCCCGGATAGCTCGCTGCCGTCGGCGACAGTGAACCGCACGAGCACCACCAGGTACCAGCCGAGCGACATGATCGCCAGGGCCACGGGCCAGGACTGGTGACGGTGAATTCGCCAGATCCGCCACCAGCCGAAGGGCAGCAGCGCCGAGATGCCGAGGGTGGCCGCCGCGGCCAGGGCGCGATTGCTGAGCGGGCCTGCGGATGTGGATGGCGCACTCGCGTGGCCGCTGCCGAGCAGGCTCCGGAAGCTTTGCAGTATCCCTTCAACGAACGGCTGCAGATAGGTCAGAGTGCTGGGGGCGACCAGCATCACCCACGCGATAGCCGCCCCGGCCGTGACCAGGCCCAGGCCACCCGTCCAGGCCGCTGTCCGGAAGTTGGCTGTGCCCAGGGCTGCGAGGCTGACCAGGATCAGGCCGACCACCAGCATGTAGCTGGTGACGTGATGGGTGACTACCGTGGCCGCGATGGCCAGCACCGATACCGCCACCCAGCCGGCGCGTTGCTCCCCAGCCCGGCGGGAACCAAGCTGCCAGGCGGCGAGCAGGGTGAGGGCGAAGAACGGCAGGGCGAGCGTCTGGTAGATGAACATCGAGTCGAACGAGTAAAAGTGCGAGTTGGCCGCATAGCACAGTACGGCGATGCCCGCGACGCGGAATGATCCGCCGATCCTCAGGTAGAGCACGTACAGCAGGAACACCAGCAGAACATGGGCGACTCCGGCGATGATCAACCCACAGGTAAATACCGAGAGCCCGGTGACCGAGACGAGCGCCGAGGTGAGTACTTCCAGCCCTGGATAGTGCGGGCTGATCGGCAGGACGTAGTTAGGCGTGAACAGCCTGCCGGTGTGCAGGATGTTGACGGTGGTGCGCCAGTGGGACAGCTCGTCCGGGTAGGTGAATGCCGCCGGGCTATAACATATGGTTACCAGATACTCACTTATGGTAAAAATGGCGATCAAGCCCATGGTCAGACCGGCGGTCAGGACGCGCCTGCTGAGCAGCCAGGCGGCGGCCGGTACCACGATGAGGGCCTGACCCAGCCAGTACGCCCGGTCGGCCCACGCGGAGCTGGCGTAACCTACGCGGCCGGCGCCGAACGTTGCGGACACCACCAAGATGCCGGTCGCCGCCAAGAGGGCAACCGTGCTCAGGCGCAGGCGCGGTTCAGCTGCGTGCCGACCGAGCCGGTGGCCCCTCTCCCCATGCTCGTCGGCCGATGAGTCGGCGACCGTCACGCTCGCGAACTGCAGCATCGCTGACCAGGATCCCGCCCTGGAACCGTCTTCCCCACGACGTTCACCGGGGAACCGGCCCGTGGTCACGGCCTTGACGCCGGTCCCTCTCATCCCGGGCCGCGATCCGTGCCTGCCTGCGCACACTCCTGGCGTAGGCGGCGGGCCCGGCCAGCATCCCCCAGGGGGGCCGCCGGTCGAGCGCGGCCGCGGCGTCCGGTGGCGGGCCGGAGAGAGCGCTGCGGCGGCGGAAGCTGGCTGCACCCGGGGCCAGCCAGATCAGCCGAGGAAGCAGGCCCGGGCGATGCCACAGCAGGGCGGCGTAGAAGGCGGTCAGGCCCACGCCATAGCCCTGCAGTTGACGGCTGAGTCCAGCCATATCCGGGCGGTGATGGTGGCGCGTCAGCGCGGCCGGCTCGTAAGCAATGCGGTAGCCCTCCAGGAGCAGCATCGTCAGCGCGAGCGTGTCCTCGCCGGCCTGGGCGGGCGTGCCCGCGCCGAGGGCGACGTCGAACCCGCCGATGCTCGCCAGCGCATCGCGCCGGAAGGCCATGTTGGCGCCCACCCCGAACGGTGGCAGCGGGTAGAGCGGGCTTTGCGGGCCGTGACCCGAGAACGTCGCCGGTGAAAAGCCGCGCCCCTTGCAGTGGCCACCGAGCTGCTCGAAGAGCTCCTGGGCCTGGGTATCCAGCCGGGCCGGCAGGACCATGCCGCTCACGCAGCCGATGTCAGGACCGCGGGCGAAGCCGCAGGCCAGCCCGGCCAGCCAGTGGCGGTCAGGCTCCTCGTCGTCGTCGAGGTAGGCAATTATGTCGCCGGACGCGGACGCGGTCCCCGTGTTGCGGGCCCAGGAGAGCCCAGGGCGTGGCTCGACCACGTAACGGAACGTCGCCGCACTATCGGATCTGGCGCTGACCAGCGCCGCGACCTGGTCCGTCGCAGGAGCGTTGTCCACGACCACGACCTCGAAGCCGGGGTACTCCTGGAGGCTGAGCATCCGCAGGCAATCCTGGAGCTGTTGCGGCCGGTCCCGGGTGCAGACGACGACGCTGATGAATGGTGCCTGGGCCAGGACAGCCTGGCGCTGCCGCAGGAATGGCCACGTGCCGGCCTCGGCCGACAGCCCTTTCCCGGTCAGCCGTCCGGGCGCGGGCAGCCCGGCAGCCTCGAAGCGCTCCACGATTGGTGCGCGGAATGCCTCCCACAGCAGCGCGCCCAGCTCATCGGGATGGAGTTCCCTGTCGCTCAGCTCTAGGACGCAGGTACCCACCGGCTCGCTATGCAGCCGGCCCGTGACCCACGCCCGGTGATGCTGCCCGTCGGAACGCAGCGTGGGCAGCGTCGCGGCCAGCTCCACATCCAGGAGGAGAGCGGGCCGGAATCCGCCAGGGATGCACCCGACCGCCTCGAGGGCCAGGGCCGGCCTGGCCTCTGAGGTGGTCATAGGACCACTTCCTGCCGGTCAGCGCTGACCGGCCCGGGGCGGCCAACTGCCGCCCGGAACTCGGCGTAGCAGGCACGCCCGGCGTTCCGCAGGCGCTCCGACGTGTCCCGGGCTATGGCCCGATCCGGAAGAGGCAGGTGCCAGGCCTCCACGATCGCCGAATGCAGGCGGGCGGCATCTCCCGGCACGTCGAGGGAGATCACGAAGCACGCCTGCGGGAACGACGCCTGGAGTCCCGCGAATTTGGCGTCGTAATAGGGCGAGTTGGTCAGGCAGACGACTGGTACTCCCTGGGCCAGACCAAACACCGCCACGTGGTAACTACCCGTGACGATGGCCCGGCACTGGCCGACCGCCGCGATGAGATCGTCCGGGGACGCGATGTCTCCCAGTGCGATGCCGACGCGCGTGCCGCCGGGAGGGAACAGAGCCCGCAGCGCGGCGAGGTCACTATCGGCGGGGTAGCGGGAAACGGGCAGGCCGACCACGGGAGCCTCCAGGGCGGCAGCGGCCGCCAGCACCGCATCGCCGACCCGGCCGGCAGTACTCCGGCCGACCCGTGCGTAGGCCGCGACCCGCACGTTCACACCGAGGGAGCGCCCAGCGGACAAGTCCTGGCTGACGGCCAGCTCAAAAGCCTCATCCCCGGTGAGGCGCACCGCCGCTGCGGGGATATCCAGGGATGTGGCCGCATCCTTGCGGTCCTCCCGGAGCGCCAGGACCTTCAGCTCAGGACCGACCGTGCGGGCCTGGGCGTGCAGCGCGCGCCGGCCGACCGGCCCGATGCCCTGCCCGAACATCGCGGTGGGCGTGCCAAGCCGCTGGGCCAGCGCCAGCAGGCTCAGTACGCCGACCGCATGCCACCACCACATGTCAGCGAGGTAGCCGCCGCCACTGGCGACGACCAGATCGGCTTGCCGCACCGCCGCAATCGCCGTTCGGGGGCGGTCAGCCGACCTGCGAGCGGCCCGCAGGCGGCCGGCGAAATAAGGCGCGGCCATCTTCCAGGCCTGATCAAGCACGAGCCGGAGCTTCTTAGGCAGGATACGGAACAGCGGCAGACCGTCAAAGGTCCGGCCAATAGCGATGGTGCCGGGGCAGAAAGTAGCGAGCCGCTGCGGCTCGTGCGCGATAACCATGATCTCAGCATCTGGCCATTGGGATCGCAGCCGCGCTACACAGGACTGGAGCATTGCGACGTCACCGATGTTCAGCAGGTCATAGCTGGATTGGTCAACCAGAATCCGCACCGGTATTGCCGCCCTTCCCCTTTCCGCGGGACCCGCGGAGCGGCAGTTCGTGAGGCGACGGCGATAGTCCTAGCCGCCGCGGAGATAATGCCCGCTGACGTGGCGGCAAGGAACCTGTCGGCGCGGCAGACGATTCAGCCAGCCTTCCAGACTGCGCGCCCCTCCCCAGGCATCCAGTGATCCTTGCCAGCAGACGGCGTGAGGCTATCAGACTAATCAGGCACATATCAGGAGAACGAAGCAACCAGCGGGCAGCCCCGGCCGCGCCCTGGGCTCACCACCTCGTCGCCGGGTGACCAGCACATTCACTGTCGTTCCTAGCGTTGAGCCCCGACGCCTGAGCCGTCCTTCTGGGCGGCTGGACGGGCGCCGCCGGGCCCGCCAGGTGCCTGCCGGGACGGGCCGGGCGGGCCCATATGCCGAACTCGCGGCTAGCCCATATGCCGAACTGGCGGCTAGATAGTACCGATCTACGTAAGCTAGGCAACCGTCGCGGGTCCGTCATCCTCGTACGTAAAGGAGTTCGCGTGGCGCAACGCAGTCACCGGAGGGCCCAGCGCACTGGCCGGGCCACCCTGGGCACCATTGTCGTCGCCGCAGTGGCCATCATCGCTGTGGCGGCTGTGATTGCCGTGATCAAGGTGAGAGGCCCACACTCGAGCCCGCCAGCCCGGACCGTCGCTCAGGTGCGTTACGTCGGCGTGTATGAGAAAACCTCGCCCAAGACATACTCTGGCGTGAACCAGTTCGCCAAAACGATTGGGAGGCAGCCCAATCTTGTCGGCTATTACAGCGGCTGGGATGAGCCCTTCGCGAGAGCATTTGCGGAGCAGGCGGAGCAACACGGTGCGACCACAATCGTGCAGATGGACCCAGCCGGGATCTCATTGGCCCAGATAGCCTCCGGCAGATACGATTCTTACCTCACGCGGTTCGCGGACTCGGTAGCGGCGTTCAAGCATCCTGTGGTCATCAGCTTCGGCCGCGAGATGAACGGGTTCTGGTACACGTGGGGCTATCACCACACCAGCCCGGCAGTCTTCGTCGCCGCCTGGCGGCATGTCGTTAACCTCTTCCGTCGGCACGGCGCCGATAACGTCAAATGGCTATGGCAGGTAAATTCGAAAAGCACGTCAACCAGCCCGGTCCACGACTGGTGGCCAGGGGCAAAGTACGTGACATGGGTCGGAGTCAGCGGCTATTACTTTATACACACGGACAGCTTTAGTTATGTCTTCGAGCCCGTGGTGGCCGATGTCCGTAAATTCACGCACGACCCGATCCTGATCGCGGAGACAGCCGTGCGGCCATCCAGTGGTCTGCAGCGCGGAATTATCAACCTTTTCGCCGGGCTGCGCAGCCAGGGCTACCTGGGCCTCGCCTGGTTCGACGAACACACGCCGGGCGGCCTCTACAAGGGCGGCGACTGGCGCCTGGAGGACAGCAAGATCGCCCGCACCACATTCCGGGATGCCCTCCACGGGCGTAACTGATCACCAATGCCCAGCACGCCCCAGGCCGCATGGGTCGTATGCCGCGCATCAGGCTGGCGTATGCCATCCCGGGCACACGCCAACGGGATCCGCGGCGCGAACCCCGCCTGCCGTCGTGAAATGAGCGAAAACCCCGCATTGCGGGGAAACGGACAGTAGCTTTCCTATGCGGCATCCAGGCCTGGTGATGCCGCGGCCATATGCGCTGGTGACAGTGCACAGAGTGGGGCCGGGAGGATTCGCGCTCCCCGACCCTTCCCCCTGAAGCAGGCAGGTGCGAACGCGATGGTTGACCGTGTGACCATGCCCGGGTCTGCGGGTGCCCCGGCACCCGCAGACTCCACGCCCGTGGATGCGGTGGTGGCGGGGGGGCGTGGTGGGTGGTGGCTGGCGGGGTGGGGTGCTGGGGGGTGGCTGCCGCTGGTTGTGGTGCTGGTGATGCAGGCGGTGTTGTCGGTCCGGCTGGTGGGGGCGGATACGGCGTTCCAGGATGAGGCTGAGTATGTGTGGGCCGGGCACCTGGAGTGGTCGCACTGGCTGCATGGGACGGTGGTGCCGCCGTTCGCGTCGTATTTCTCTGGTGCGCCGGGGATCTACCCGCCGCTGGCGGCGCTGGCCGATACGGCGGGCGGGCTGGCCGCCGCGCGGCTGCTGTCGCTGGTGTTCATGCTGGGGGCGACGGTGTTGCTGTGGGCGGCCACGGGGCGGCTGTTCGGGTGCCGCGCCGCGTTCTTCTCCTGCGCGCTGTTCGCGCTGTCGGGCCCGGTGCTGCACCTGGGCGCGTTCGCGACCTACGACGCGATGTCGGTGTTCTTGCTGGCCCTGGCGTCATGGCTGGTGGTCAGCGCCTCCCAGGGCGGTGAGGCAGCCGGCCGGATGGCGCTGGCCGGGGTGGTCATGGCGGCGGCCAACGCCACCGCCTACTCCACCACCTTGTTCGACCCGGTCGTGATCCTCCTCGCGCTGCTCACCGCCTGGCCCGCGGGCGCCCGGGTGGCCACCCGCCGCGCCGCCGCGCTGCTCACCGTCACCGCCGCGCTGCTCATCGCCGCGGTGCTGCTCGGCGGGACCAGCTATACCACCGGGATCCGCCAGACCACGCTGCAGCGGGCACCCGGATCGGTCCCGGTGACATTGGTCCTCACCGACACCTGGGCCTGGACCGGCGTGATCCTGGTCCTGGCCGCCGGCGCCATCATCACCAGCGCCGTCACCCGCGGCGGCGCCCGCCAGACCTGGCTGCTGGCCATCCTGGCCGCCGCCGCGCTGGCCGGCCCCCTCGAGCAGGCCAACCTGCACACCCTCGACGCGCTGAACAAGCACATCGGGCTGGGCATCTGGTTCGCCGCCATCGCCGCCGGCTACACCATCAACACCTTCATCACCCTCGCCCCCGACACCCGCTCCCAGGCCTGGACCACCGCCGCGTGCGCCGCCACCCTGACCTTCCCCATCTCCCTGGGCATCAGCCAGTCCCACGCCTTCGCCACCAGCTGGCCCGACTCCGCCAGCTTCACCGCGATCTTCCGCCCCCTCACCACCGCCACCACCGGCCCCCTGCTCGTCGAAGACCCCTCCATCGCCGAGTACTACCTCCCCGCCGGCCACACCTGGCAACGCTGGTCATCGACCCGCAACATCGTCCTGCCCACCGGCGCCAGCACCGCCCACCCCACCCAGGCCGCCGGCATCACCGGCGACGGCAACCCCGCCACCTTCGCCCACTACATCGACCGCCACTACTTCACCCTCATCGCCCTCAACTTCGCCGACACCACCACCCTGGACCACCAGATCCGCGCCGACCTCCGCCACGCCGGATACACCATCCTCCAGGTCGTCCCCTACGGCACCCACGGCACCTACGTCATCTACCGATACGAGCCACCCCAGTGACCACCACCGGCCACGCACCCGCAGCAAAACCGGCAGTTGAGCAGGAACATCCGCGACTGGTCCTGCCCGGCCCGCCAGATGACGTGGAGAAGTACAGCTACCTCCAGCGGAACCTGCCGTACCTGACCACGATCCTGGCCATCAGCGCAACCTGTCTCATCATCAGCCAGCTGCGGTTCGAGCTCCAGGATCCTGCGCTCTGGCCGTTCATGATCTTCACCGGCAGTTACGCCCTGTACCAGGTCGTCTGCCTGCCGGTAAACTTCAGCGGCCGCGGCTTCGACATCACGGCCCACCAGGCCCTTATCGAGTCGTGGCAACCACCTGCCTATCCCGGTGTCGACATTTTCCTGCCCATCTGCGGCGAGCCGATCGAGATGTTGCGCAACACGTGGACGGCGGTCTGCGGGCTGCTGGCGGCATACCCGGGACCAATTCAGGCGTATGTGCTCGACGACGGGCCCTCAGACGAGGCCCGCGACCTAGCCGGCTCGCTCGGCCTGAGCTACATCCGGCGGCCTGGCCAGCGGATGCACAAGAAGAGCGGCAACCTGCGCTATGCCTTCGCCCAGACCAGCAGTGAATTCATTCTCATCCTGGATGCCGACTTCGCGCCAAGGCCTGATTTTCTGGCCGAGACGCTGCCGTACCTGGACGACCCAGGCCTGGCCATCGTCCAGACCCCGCAGTTCTTCCGGGAGAGTCCCGCCCAGTCCTGGCTCGAGAACGCGGCAGGATCGGTGCAGGAGGTGTTCTACCGGGCGATCCAGGTCGGCCGCAATCGGTTCGGCGCCGCCGCCTGCGTGGGGACGTCCGCGGTCTACCGGCGCGCCGCACTCGAGGCGCAGGGTGGCGCGGCGCTCATCCCCTACGCCGAAGACGTGCACACCGGGCTTAACGTGATGCGGGATGGCTGGTCCATCACCTACGTGCCCCTCGTATTGTCCACGGGTATCTGCCCCAACCGCATGGAGGCGTTCGTGCGCCAGCAGTACCGCTGGTGCGCCGGGAACGTGGGCATCGTGTGCTCACGCAGGCTATGGACAGTGAACATGAGCCTCCCGGCACGGCTCACATTCGTTTCCGGTTTCTTCTACTACGTCTACACCGCACTTCTCGTCTTCTTCGGGCCCCTGCTGCCCGTTATCATGCTCATCTTCCTGCCGGACGAGATCCGCTTGCGGAACTTCGTGATCCTGCTCCCGGCCTTCGTCACCGGGGCCGTCCTGTATCCCCTGTGGCACCACGCTCCGTACAAGCCCTCGGTCTGGCCTTTGGGGATCGCCCGGGGGTGGGCGCACGTCTTCTCGCTCTGGGACGGGGCGTGGGGCAGGCAGATGAGCTGGCATCCTACCCGGGAGCCCGGAAGCTCCCTCCCCCGTTTCCGTATCGGGGTCACGTGGTGGAGCGGCGGGATGGCCGTGCTCTGGGTACTTCTGGCCATCTGGCGGTCGGCCTCGGGCTCGTGGCAGTCTGCTGCCCTGCTGTTCTTCGGGCTGGTCAACTTCGGCGTCGTCGGCCGCGTCATCTTCCCGGGGGAGACGACAGCATGAGATACAGACTGGTCACGATCATCGGCTTCGCGCTCGCGGTAACGGCCATCGCCGTCACCGGCAGCCGGATCACGTTCCGCTACCCGCCTGCGGTGCATCAGACGCTCGCCCCCAAAAGCGCTTCCTACCTGGGCGTGTTCGAGGCGGGACCACGTCCGGGGACTCTACCGTCCTACCGGTCGGTCGAGCAGTTCACGGAGGTGGCCGAGACGAGGCCAAACCTGGTCGCTTACTACAGCGGCTGGGCGCAGCCTTTCAGCGTGTCGTACGCGACGATGCTGCGCGGCCACGGCGCGATCCCGCTGGTGCAGGTCGATCCCAGCTTCGCCAAGGTCGCCGCGATCGCTTCCGGCACCTACGACACGTACCTGCGCTCGTACGCCGACAGTGTCCGCGAGTACGGCCACGCCGTGGTCATCGGCTTCGGGCACGAGATGAACGGCAACTGGTACTCGTGGGGCCATCCGCAGACGTCTCCCGCGGAGTTCATCGCGGCCTGGCGGCACATCGTCAAGCTGTTCCACGAGGAAGGGGCCTACAACGTCACCTGGCTCTGGACCGTCAACCAGATGGGACGCGAGGGCAGCCAACCCATCAGCGCCTGGTGGCCGGGGGCCAACTACGTCACCTGGGTCGGCATCGACGGGTACTACGTCCCGGGGTCCGACAGCTTCAACAGCGTGTTCGGCTCGACCATCAGCCAGGTTCGCTCGATCACTGGCAAGCCCATCCTTCTGTCCGAGACCGCTGTCAGCCCCAAGATCAACAACCGATTCGCCGCCGTCGAGGACATCTTCAACAGCGTGCGGAGTCAGAATTTGCTGGGCGTGGTGTGGTTCGACGAGAGGCAGTCCCCGCAGGGTCCCTACCGTCAGAACTGGCAGATCGAAGGTAATTCGCCGAGTGATGCCCAGGCCCAGATTGCGTTCCGGAACGGAATCGCCGGACTGAAGATCACGCACATCTGAGGCATCCTGGCGAGATCAGGCCTTGAGGTGCTCGCGCAGCGCCTCGAGGATCGGGACCTGCCCCAGCACCAGCATGTCCGCGGCGCGGCCGAGGCTCATCCATTCGGCCCGGTCCATCTCGGGGAACTCCTGGACCTGGCCTGATCCGCGGGGCCACTCCATGGTGAACGTGTTGCTCTGGAAGCCGGCTAGGTCCAGATCCCCTTCGACCGCGTAGGTCACGATGATCTTCCCACCGGACTGCCGCTGCTCCCCCAGGTCGGCTACCGCTCCCTCCGGAGCCGGTGACCCTATCTCCTCCTCGAACTCACGCCGCGCCGCGGCCAGCGGCTCCTCGGTGCCCTCGTACTCGCCCTTGGGGATGGACCAGGCCCGGGCGCTTTTTCTGGCCCAGAACGGGCCGCCCATATGCCCGATGAGCACTTCCAGCCCGTCCTCCCCGCGCCGCCGGTACACCAGCAGGGCCGCACTCCGCTTGGGCACTCCGCAAGTCCTTCCGCCCGCTACAGTTGGCTTCCGTGCGACTCGTCATCGCCCGGTGCAGCGTAGATTACGCGGGTCGCCTGTCGGCCCGGCTGGCCCCGGCCACCAGGCTCATCATGATCAAGGCGGACGGCTCCGTCCTGGTGCATTCCGATGGCGGCTCGTACAAGCCGCTGAACTGGATGTCCCCGCCCTGCCGACTGGCCGAGGAACCCGGCCGGTGGGTAGTGACGGGTAAGTCGGGCGAGACGCTCACCATCGCCATCGAGGAGATCATCAGTGACTCCTCCTTCGACCTGGGGATCGATCCCGGCCTGGTCAAGGACGGCGTCGAGGCGCACCTGCAGGAATTGCTGGCCGCGCAGATGCAGGTGCTCGGCCAGGGCTGGCGGCTGATGCGCCGTGAATACCCGACCGCAATCGGCCCCGTCAACCTTATGTGCCGCGACGCTGAGGGCGGCTGCGTGGCGATCGAGATCAAGCGCCGCGGCGAGATCGACGGGGTGGAGCAGTTGACCCGGTACCTGGACCTCCTGAACCGGGATCCGCTGCTGGCCCCGGTACGGGGGATTTTCGCCGCCCAGGAGATCAAGCCGCAAGCCCGCGTGCTCGCCGAGGACCGCGGAATCCGGTGCCTCCTCCTCGATTATGACTCCCTGCGCGGCGCCGAGGACGGCACCTTGCGGCTGTTCTGACCGCCCCCGCGACGCCCGTCCCAGCTGCGACGAAACCCCCGGAACCCAGGCCGGCCGACCCCTCGTCCACGCAATTCTGCCTGGTGATGTCACGCATCTGCGGACACGCGTTTTCCAGGCTGGCTACTATGGCCCGGTTATGGGTACTGACCAGGGACCCGCTCCTGACCTTCCCGCGCGCAGGCCGAATCGGCCCGCGCGCGATCCGGAGCTGCCGAGCCGAGACTCAGGGCTGTCGGTGTGGGGCTCGGAGCTGCCGACCCGCAACCCGGGACCGCCGGCCCCCGATCCGGAGCTCCCGAGCCGCGATCCGGAGCTCCCAAGCCGCGATCCGGAGCTCCCAAGCCGCGATCCGGAGCTCCCAAGCAAGGACTCAGGGCGGCCGGCGTGGGGCTCGGAACTGCCGACCCGCAACCCGGGACCACCGGCCCGCGATCCGGAGCTGCCGAGCCGAGACTCAGGGCTGTCGGTGTGGGGCTCGGAGCTGCCGACCCGCAACCCGGGACCACCGGCCCCCGATCCGGAGCCCCCGAGCCGCGATCCGGAGCTCCCAAGCCGCGATCCGGAGCTCCCAAGCCGCGATCCGGAGCTCCCAAGCCGCGATCCGGAGCTCCCAAGCAAGGACTCAGGGCGGCCGGCGTGGGGCTCGGAACTGCCGACCCGAAACCCCGGCCTGCCCACCCGCGACCCTGGACTGCCGACCCGCGACCCTGGACTGCCCACCCGCGACCCTGGACTGCCCACCCGCGACCCTGGACTGCCCACCCGCGGCTCCGAGCTGCCGACCCGAAACCCCGGGCTGCCCACCCGCGATCCTGGGCTGCCCACCCGCGATCCCGGGCTGCCCACCCGCGATCCCGGGCTGCCGACGCGCGGCTCGGGGCTGCCGACGCGGACGACGCGATTCCGCCGGGCCGGACGGCACCGCAGTCCGCATCAGCTGTCCGTGCCGTCCGACGCACCCGCGCTGATCCTGGCCGTTCCCGGCCTGGCCACCGACGGCAGGATCGATGTCGCAGCCGGCATCATCGACGTAGCCAGCCAGTCCTGCCCGGGAGTCACGGTGCGGGCCGGCTTCCTGGAGGGCGACGAGGAGAGCCTCAGCTCGGTACTGGCTGGCTGCCACAGCGTGGACGGCCGCCCGGCGGCCGTGGTGGTGCCGATGCTCATCTGCCCGACACCGGAGTCCGACGCGGCGATTGCGGCGGAGGTGGCCGCCGCGGCCGTGCCGGTGCTGTCCACCGCGGCTCTGGGCGTCCATCCGATCCTGGCCGGGGCGCTGCATGCCCGGCTGGCCGAGGCCGGCCTGGCCCGCGGTGACCGGATGGGCCGGATCAGTATCACCAGCACTGCGGCTGAGGGTGTGCTGGTCACGGCGCTGGGCACCGACGCCATGTCTATCGCCGGGACCGGGGCGGTGCTGCTGGCCGCGCGGCTGGCGGTCCCGGTCGCCGCCGCATCGCTGGGCGACCCCGGCAGCATCAGGGACGCCGCGGGGCGCCTGTTCGATGCGGGCGTCACCAGCCTCGCCCTCTCCCCGTGTGTCATTGGGCCGGAAACAGACCATCTCGATCTCGACGCGCTCGCCGAGGCGGCGGGGATGAAGGCTGCCCAGCCGCTTGGAGCCCAGCCAGCCGTGGGCCAGCTCGCGGCGATGCGTTACGGGGCCGCACTTCAGGATCCCCAGCTGGCGGGCACGTTAAGCTGAGCGCTAGCCCAGCACGGATGCGTTGACCGCGCGGGCCTCAGCCGCAAGCTCCGGGATCTCGACCACGGTAACCCCGGACGAGCGGAGCAGCTCCGCGCCGCCGCCCGGCGCGAACAGCGGGGGCTCCAGCCAGGCGATCACCACCCGTCGCACGCCGGCCGCGATGATCAGCTCGGCACAGGGCCGGGGGCGCGACGACCGGAACCGGCACGGCTCCAGCGAGCTGTACAGCGTCGCGCCGGGCAGCCGCGGATCGCCAAGATCCACAGTGGCCAGCGCCACCTCCTCCGCATGATCGTGCGGGTCATGCTGCCGCGAGAAGCCGGTGGCGATGACGCCACCGTCCGCGGCGACGATCATGGCGCCCACACAGAACGCGGAAGCCGACGGCGGGCAGCACCGGGAGAGCTCGATGGCCTGGCGCAGCCACTCCCGGTCAGCCGCGGTCGCGGCGGCCCCGGAGCCAGGCCGCTGGTCAGCCATCGGCCGCCGCCTCCTCCTCTCGCGGCCTGAAATCGTCCCGGGCGTCGGGCGGGGAGGACGTGGCCGCCAGGTAACGCAGCAGCACCACCTCTCCCACCGGCCGGGCCTCAGCCAGGTGCAGCGGTCGGTCCGGGCCGGCCGGGTAGTGCCCTGGTCCGGCGAAGCGCGGCGCCGCCGGATCCCCGACGAAGAACGGGGCGATCACCAACTGCAGCTCGTCGACGAGCCCGCCGGCCAGGAACTGGGCGCCCAGGCTGGCACCCCCCTCCACCATGAGGCGGCCCACCCCGCGCCTGGCCAGGTCGGCCAGGATCGCTGTGAGCTGCGGCGGGTTACCGCCGTCAACCACCTCGGCCAGGCCGCCGAGCTGATCACTCAGCTTGGGCAGCACCGGCGTGGCGGCGTAGACCATGCGCCGCGCCCCCGCCAGATCCCCCCGGTCCCGGGTGAAGAAACGGGCCGCGGGATCGAGGTCGCCACTGGCGGTGATCGTGACCCCGGCGGGCTGTGGTGGCCGCCCGCTGGCGCGACGCTCCGCCTGGCGGCGGCCCGAGCGGACGAGCAGCCGGGAATCGTCACGGCGGATGGTCCCGGCGCCGACCAGAATGGCGTCGGCGGCCGCCCGTTCCGCGTCTACCCGGTCCAGATCGGCCGCGCCGGACAGCACGAGCCGGTCCTCGCCCGTCCCATCGAGACAGCCGTCCAGCGACATGGCGCAGCTGAGCACGACGTAGGGGCGTCCAGTCATGGAGGCCGCTCGGGTGATCACGAAACAGGCTTCCGGCTCATGCGATCTCACGCTACCTGGCCCGGCCCAGGCGATGATTTACTGGCCCGACGGACCTAATGGAATACAGGGCCACGAGGGCCGCAAAGCCGTGAATCGCAGGATTACCCCAACAACGCACAGGGCGACGGTGAGGACAATGGGCACGTCGGTATGGGAGCAGGGGCCGGCCTGGGTCGCGGAGAATTTCGACTCGGTCAACCCGGCGACCTCCGAGGTCATCGGCACCTACCCGGTGCAGGGACGTAGTGAGGTCGACGCGGTTGTCGAGCGGGCCCGCCAGGCCGCTTCGTGGTGGGCCGGGCTGACCTACCAGCAGCGCCGGACCCGCCTGCTGGCCTGGAAGTCCTACATCACCCGGTACCTGGCCCGCCTCGCGGAACTCGTGCACACCGAGACCGGCAAGCCGCTCGCCGACGCACAACTGGAAATCCTGCTGGCGATCGTGCACATCGACTGGGCGGCCAAGAACGCGGGCCGGGTCCTGGGCTCGCGGCGCGTCCGGAGCGGCCTGATCGCCATCAATCAGGCCTCCCGGCTCGAATACCATCCGGTCGGCGTGGTCGGCGTGATCGGGCCCTGGAACTACCCGGTCTTCACCCCGATGGGATCCATCGTCTACGCGCTCGCCGCGGGCAACGCGGTGGTGTTCAAGCCGAGTGAGCTGACTCCCGCGGTCGGCGGCTGGCTGGTGAGCTCGCTGGCCGAGGTGGTTCCCGAACAGCCGGTGCTGCAATTGGTGACCGGGGGCGGCGAGACCGGCCAGGCGCTGGCGCTGAGCGCCGTTAACAAGATCGCGTTCACCGGATCGGCCGCCACGGCCAGGAAGGTGATGGCCGCCTGCGCGGAGAACCTGACCCCGCTAGTGGCCGAGTGCGGCGGCAAGGACGCGCTCCTGGTAGGCGCCGACGCTGACCTGGACGCCGCGGCGGACGCGGCCGCGTGGGGGGCGTTGTCCAACGCGGGGCAGACCTGCGTGGGCGTGGAACGGGTCTACGTGGTGGACGAGGTGTACCACACCTTCCTGGAGAAGCTGGCCGAACGGGCGGCCGCGGTCCGGCCCGGGGAGGACCGGGAGGCCGACTACGGCCCGATGACCATGCCGGGGCAGATCGAGATCATCGAGCGGCATGTGGCCGACGCGCTGGCCCGGGGTGGCCGGCCAGTGGTTGGCGGCCTGGCCAGCATCCGCCGGCCGTACGTGGGGCCGGTCATCATGGCCGATGTGCCCGAGGAGAGCCGGGCGGTCTGCGAGGAGACGTTCGGCCCGACGCTGACCGTGACCCGCGTCGGCGACCTGGACGAGGCGGTGCGGCTGACCAACGCCAGCCGCTACGCGCTCGGCTCCGCCGTGTTCAGCAAGAACGCGAAGCGGGGACTCGAAGTCGCGCGGGCCCTGCGCAGCGGGATGACCTCGGTCAACTCCGTGATCACGTTCGCCAGCGTGCCCGCCCTCCCGTTCGGGGGCAGCGGCGACTCAGGGTTCGGCCGCATCCACGGTGAGGATGGCCTGCGGGAGTTCTCCCGGGCCAAGGCGATCACCCGCCAGCGGATGCGGCCCCTGGCGGACCTCACCACGCTCCGGCGCAGCGATAAGGACCTGAACCGGGTCCTCCGGCTGGTCACCCTGCTACACGGCAAGCGCTACCGCTAGCCCCTCCACCGGGCGGGCGGGCCGGCCCCGGGCGGGGGCCGCGACGGCCAGGCCTTCAGGCCAGGCCGGCCACGTTGGGGTCGGGCATAAGCGCGGGGTCCATCGCATCCAGCGGCGCGCGGCCGCAGATCAGGTCGGCGGCCCGCTCCGCGATGGCGATGACCGGCGCGTTCGTGTTACCCCGTGGGAGTACGGGGATGACCGACGCGTCCACCACCCGCAGGCCATCGACCCCCCTGACCCTGAGCTCGGGGTCTACCACGCTGGTCAGTTTGCTCGCCGCCAGGCGCGAGTCGCCGCCCATCGCGCACGTCCCGACCGGATGGTAGAGCGTGGCCACATCGTGGCGGATGAAGTCGCGCAGCTCATCGTCGGTCCGCACCGCGGGACCGGGCGCCAGTTCCACCGTGCAGAGCTTGCCCAGCGGCCCGGCGGTGGCGAACTCGCGGGCCATCCGCAGCCCGCTCAGCAGCGGCTCCATGTCCTCGCTGGCGTAGAGGTACCCCGGGTCGATGGCCGGTTTGTGCCGGGGATCGTCGCTGCGCAGCCGGACGACCCCGCGGCTGCCGACCGAGACCAGAGTGATCAGCATGGAGATAGCCCGGACGGCAGGGTCGGCCAGCCCCTGGCGCTGGAACGGCACCGGCAGCACGTGCCATTGCAGGTCGGGGGCGGGCAGCGAGGGCATCGTCCGGGTGAATCCGCCTGCCTCGGCAATGTTGGAGGTGAGCGGGCCCGAGTGCAGGTACCTCCAGCGGCCCAGGTGGGACGGCCCAGCCTGCTCCCACAGGCCCGTGGTCTTGGGCGTGTGCCACATGGCGCTGACCACCGGGTGGTCGGACAGGTTGGCCCCCACCCCCGGGCTGTCCGCCACTACCCGGATCCCCTGCTCGATGAGCTGCTCGGCCGGGCCGATGCCGGACAGCAGGAGCAGATGCGGGCTGCCGATCGCTCCCGCCGACAAGATCACCTCCCCGTCGGCCCGCGCTACTTCTTCCACCCCCCGGCGAAGATAACGAACACCGGTAGCGCGGTCGCCTTCCACGGTGATCCCGGTGACCAGGGCGTCCGTGTGCACGGTGAGGTTGGGCCGCGAAGCGGCGGGGTGCAGGTAAGCGTCCGCGGCGGACCAGCGACGTCCATCACGCTGCGTGACCTGATAGAAGCCGGTGCCGTCCTGCGCCGCGCCGTTGAAGTCCTCGTTGGCGGGCAGCCCGCATTCCCGGGACGCAGCCACGAAGGCTCGGGTGAGCGGGGACTTGTGCTTGAGATCGGTCACGCTGAGCGGCCCGGCGACCCCGTGATAGGACGAGGAGCCGCGAGAGTTGTCCTCCGCGCGGAGGAAATAGGGGAGTATGTCCGCGTACCCCCACCCGCTGCACCCGTACTCGTCACGCCAGGTGTCGTAGTCGAGGCGGTTGCCCCGGATGTAGATCATCGCATTCATCGACGAAGACCCGCCGAGGGTGCGCCCGCGCGGCCAGTAGACCGACCTGCTGGCCGCCCGTTCCTGCGGCACAGTATGGAAATCCCAGTCGTACTGGCTCTGGAAGAGCAGGTTCAGCGCGGCCGGGATGTGTATCTCGTCAGCATCGTCGGGCGGCCCCGCTTCCAGCAGCAGGACCCGGGTCGCGGGGTTCTCGGTAAGCCGTGCGGCCAGGACACATCCAGCGCTGCCTGCGCCCACGATGACGTAGTCGTACACGGGGGACCTCACGGGGCAATCGGGGGGACTAGCCGACCACCCTACTCAGCAGGGGGCGGCCTCGCCGCCAACCGTAAGCGGATACTTAAAAGCCGAGCGCGCTCCCGGCCGCTAAGCCGGGAGCGCGCTCTTCCAGGGCCGCCGCGGGCTCTGGCGGGCCCCCGAGAACCGCCAGGCACCAGAGACGACGGCCGAGTGTCGTACGGCGGTCAGGCCGCAGCTTGGTTACTCTTCGCTCTTACACGATGCCATATTGTGGTCATGATGTGAATACCCAAAGGTCAGGACATTGATCGCTTACAGCGAAGCCTCTGCCTGGGCCGCCCGGCGATGACCTGGAAGGCGGCCGGGCCGCGATACCGGAACCGCCACCGATACCGTGGAGCCCATGGCACGCGATCGCAGGGAGCAGCCCGTCGTGCTCTCCCGCATCTACACCCGGACCGGTGACGACGGCACGACCGCCCTGGGCGACGGGAGCCGGGCGGCCAAGACCGACCCGCGGCTCGCCGCCTACGCTGACGTCGACGAGGCGAACTGTGCCATCGGGATGGCGATCACCCTGGGCGCCCTGCCCGCGGACCTGGTGACGCTGCTCTCCCGGCTCCAGAATGAGCTGTTCGACGTCGGCGCCGACCTCTGCAACCCGGTGAGCGACGATCCGCCTTATCCCCCGCTGCGGATCACTGAGGACTACGTCCAGGCCCTGGAAGCAGACTGTGACACGCACAACGCGGACCTGCCGGCCCTGCGCAGCTTTATCCTGCCCAGCGGCTCCCCAGGCGCCGCGTTGCTGCACCTGGCCAGGACCGTGGTGCGGCGGGCGGAACGGAGCACCTGGGCGGCTCTGGAGACCTACCGCGACTCGATGAACCCGCTGACCGCCCGCTACCTGAACCGGCTCTCAGACCTGCTGTTTATCCTGGCCCGGGAAGCGAACGGGCCGGACGGCGACGTCCTCTGGAAGCCGGGTGGCGAGCGCTGAGCCGGGCGGGTACCTAGCTGGCCTGGCCGAGATAGGAGCCGGGCGAGCCAGGCGGCGCGGCCTCGAGCCAGGCCAGGAAACCGGTCAGCGCGCCGTCGCTCATCGCGAGTTCCACCATGCCGCGACCCTCGGCCACCCGGCACTCCACGACCACGGCTCCCTCGCCCAGGCTGGCCGCCTCGTCCGGGGTGGGGGGGCGGCGGTGCACGACGGTCAGCGTGCGGCGGCTGAAGGCCTGGCTGGGCCGGAGCATGAACCCGAAAATCTGGTACCAGCGCAGCTCATCCGGCTGATAGGCGGCCACGCCGAGGCGCCAGCTGCCATCCGGCTCGCGCAGCCCGCACTCCACCGTCCCGCCGCCGCGCTCCAGCAGGTACCTGCGGGCCGTGATGCCCGCGGCGAGCAGCACGATCACGACCAGGAATGCAGCGAAGAGCCAGGCTGCGTCGAAGGCCAGCGCTCCGCTCATCCTGGCCCCCCGCGCTGGTCCTCGTCAGGATCCGTCGCCCGCGGCCCGCAGGAGGGCCCGCGAGTACTTCACCTCGGCCGATTCCTCGTCTCCCCCGGGGCCACCCTCACTCAGCGCGGCGTCCAGCTCGGACTGGACCGTGGCCCGGTCCACCTGGTTACCCAGCGCGGCCTCGCGGGCCAGGATCGAGACCCGGTCATCGTTGACGGACAGGAAACCGCTTAGCACGGCGGCCCGCACGATCGAATCCTGGCCGCCCCCGGCACCTTCTGGGTCGCGGATCTCGACCACGCTGCCCGGGACCAGGATGCCGAGCACCGAGGGATGGGAGCTCAGGATCCCGATGTCACCGTCCAGGGTCTTGGCGATGACCATACGGGCGTTCCCCGACCACAACTCGCCGTCCGGGACTACCAGTTCCACCTGCAGGGTCACTGGCGCTCCCTGCTTCCGTCACGCCGGTTCACTGGCGTTCTCCGCTTCCGTCGCCCCGGTTCACCGGTTCTCCATCTCCTTCGCCTTCTTCTCCACGTCCTCGATACCGCCGCACATGAAGAAGGCCTGCTCCGGATAGTTGTCGTACTTGCCCTCGTTGATTGCCTTGAAGGAGGCAATGGTCTCTTCCAGCGGCACGAACACGCCCGGCTGGCCGGTGAACTGCTCGGCCACGAACATGGGGTGCGACAGGAACCGCTCGATGCGCCGCGCCCGCTTGACCGTCACCTGATCTTCCTCGGACAGCTCATCGATGCCGAGCAGGGCGATGATGTCCTGGAGCTCCTGGTACCGCTGCAGGATGCGCTGCACCTCGCGGGCCACATCGTAGTGCTCCTGGCCGATGTACTTGGCGTCCAGGATCCGGGAGGTGGAGGCGAGCGGGTCCACGGCCGGGAAGATGCCCTTCTCGGTGATGGCCCGGGACAGCGCGGTGGTCGCGTCCAGGTGAGCGAACGTGGTGGCCGGCGCGGGGTCGGTGTAGTCGTCCGCGGGCACGTAGATCGCCTGCATGGAGGTGATCGAGTGGCCCCGGGTGGAGGTGATCCGCTCCTGCAGCTGGCCCATCTCGTCCGCCAGGGTGGGCTGGTATCCCACCGCCGAGGGCATCCGGCCGAGCAGCGTGGACACCTCCGACCCGGCCTGGGTGAAACGGAAGATGTTGTCGATGAACAGCAGCACGTCCTGGCCCTGCACATCGCGGAAGTACTCGGCCATGGTCAGCGCGGACAGGCCAACCCGCAGCCGGACGCCCGGCGGCTCGTCCATCTGGCCGAAGACGAGCGCGGTGTCCTTGATCACGTTGGACTCGGTCATCTCGACGAGCAGGTCGTTACCCTCACGGGTCCGCTCGCCCACCCCGGCGAACACCGAGACACCGCCGAAGTTCTTGGCCACCCGGGTGATCATCTCCTGGATGAGCACCGTCTTGCCCACGCCCGCCCCGCCGAACAGGCCGATCTTGCCCCCCTGGACGTACGGGGTGAGCAGGTCGAGCACCTTGATCCCGGTCTCCAGGATCTGAGTCCGGGGCTCCAGCTGGTCAAACGCTGGCGGGTCACGGTGGATCGACCACCGCTCGTTGACCTCCAGGGACGCGGAGTCCACGTCCAGCGGCTGGCCGAGCACGTTGAACACGTGCCCCTTGACCACGTCGCCCACCGGCACCGTGATCGGGCCCCCGGTGTTGATCACCGTGGCCCCGCGGGTCAGGCCATCGGTGGGCGCCATGGAGATGGTCCGGACCGTGTTATCGCCCAGGTGCTGCTCCACCTCGAGCGTCAGGGTCCGGGTTTCCCCCTCCAGGGTCACGTCGACCTGGAGCGCGTTGTAGATGTCGGGGATGTCCGACTCGGTGGAGAACTCCACATCGACGACCGGGCCGATGACCCGCGCGACACGGCCGGTACCCTCGGGGGTCTCCTCCCCGCCGGCGGCGGGGGTGTTCTCGACGGTTGCGGTCATGACACTCACTCTTTCCCTGCGACGGACTCGGCCATGGCGTCGGCTCCGCCGACGATCTCGCTGATTTCCTGGGTGATCTCGGCCTGCCGGGCCTTGTTGGCCTCTCGGGTGAACTCCTCGAGCAGGTCGTTGGCGTTGTCGGTGGCGGACTTCATGGCCCGGCGGCGGGCCGCGATCTCCGCGGCGGCCGCCTCCAGCAGCGCCTGGTAGATGCGGCTTTCCACGTACCAAGGCAGCAGCTCGTCCAGTACGACCTGCGGCGAGGGCTCGAACTCGTACAACGGAATCGGGCCGTCCGCGGGCACCTCGCTGGTCTCCTCGATGACCAGCGGGATGATGCGGCGCACCACCGCGTTCTGGGTCAGCATCGACACGAACTCGGTGTACACGAGGTGGATCTCGTCCACCCCGCCGTCCTCGGCCGGGCGGTCGAACGCCTCGAACAAGGCCTCGGTGATCTCCTGGGCGTTGTCGTGCCGGGGCGTCTCCGAGAAACCGTGCCACGAGCCGGCCGTCTCCACGCCCCGGAACCGGTGCCAGGTGATGCCCTTCGTCCCGGAGACGTAGGTGACCGGCTCGACGCCGCGCTCCCGGAGCCGGGCCCGCAGCCCCTGCGCCTCGCGCATGACGTTGGTGTTATAGCCGCCCGCGAAGCCGCGGTCGCTGCTCAGGATGAGGATCGCGGCCCGCTGCGGATTCTCGGGCTCCCGGACCAGCGGGTGGTCGATATGCGAGGACTGGCTGACCACCGCCTCGACGGCCTGGGTGATTTCCCGGGCGTAGGGCCCGGCGTCCCGGACCCGCTGCTGGGCCTTGATGATCCGCGAGGCCGCGATCAGCTCCTGGGCACGAGTGATCTTGGCAATGGACTGGACTCCCCGAATCCGCTGCCTGATCGCCCGAAGCTGTCCTGCCATGCTGGGCCTTCCCTACTTCTTCGACTCGTCGGTCTTCACGTACTTCTTCACTTTCTCCGGCTCGATCTTCGACTCGTCGATAGGCTCGGCCGGCTCCTCCTCGATGAGCAGCTCACCGCTGCTGACCGTGAAGTTCTTCCGGAAATCGTCGATGGCTTCCTTGAGCGCGGACGCGGTGTCGTCCGACAGAACCTTCGATTCCCTGATCGCGTCGTAGATGCCGGAACGCTCGCGCTGGACGTAATCCAGGAAGTCGTGCTCGAACCGGCCGACGTCTTCCAGGGGCACGTCGTCGAGGTATCCGTTGGTCCCCATCCAGATCGCCACGACCTGGCGCTCCACCGGGTACGGGCTGTACTGGGGCTGCTTGAGCAGTTCGACCAGCCGGGCGCCGCGGTCCAGCTGGGCCCGGGACGCGGCGTCCAGGTCGGACGCGAAGGACGCGAAGGCCTCCAGGTCGCGGTACTGCGACAGGGCGAGCTTCAGCCCACCGGCGACCGTCTTCATCGCCTTGATCTGCGCGTCGCCGCCGACCCGGGAGACCGAGCGGCCCACGTTGATGGCCGGGCGGACGCCCGAGTTGAACAAGTCGGTCTCCAGGAAGATCTGCCCGTCGGTGATCGAGATGACGTTGGTGGGGATGTAGGCCGAGATGTCGTTGGCCTTGGTCTCGACGATCGGCAGCCCGGTGAGAGAGCCGTTCCCCATCTCCTTGGAGAGCTTGGCACACCGCTCCAGCAGCCGCGAGTGCAGGTAGAACACGTCGCCGGGGTAAGCCTCACGGCCCGGCGGCCGGCGCAGCAGCAGGGAGATGGTGCGGTAGGCCTCCGCCTGCTTGGACAGGTCGTCGAAGACGATCAGCACCGACTGGCCCTGGTACATCCAGTGCTGGCCGATGGCGGAGCCGGTGTAGGGGGCGATGTACTTGTACCCGGAGGGGTCGGACGCGGGCGAGGCCACGATCGTGGTGTACTCCATCGCGCCGGCGTCTTCCAGGGACTGCTTGACCTGCGCGGTCGTCGAGCCCTTCTGGCCTATCGCCACGTAGATGCACTTGACCTGGCGCGCCGGGTCCCCGGACTCCCAGTTCTCGCGCTGGTTGATGATGCTGTCGATGGCGATCGCGGTCTTGCCGGTCTGCCGGTCGCCAATGATCAGCTCGCGCTGGCCGCGGCCGATCGGGGTGATCGCGTCGATCGCCTTGATCCCGGTCTGCAGCGGCTCGTTCACCTTGCTGCGCTGGACCACCGAGGGGGCCTGCGTCTCCAGCGGGCGCAGTTCGGTCGTCTCGATGTCGCCCTGGCCGTCCAGCGGGACACCCAGCGGGTCGACGACCCGGCCGAGGAACCCGTCGCCCACCGGGACGGACAGGATCTCGCCCGTCCGGCGCACCTGCTGGCCTTCGTCGATCTTGGTGAAGTCGCCGAGGATGACCACGCCGATTTCACGCTCGTCCAGGTTGAGCGCCAGCCCGCGGATACCGCCCGGGAACTCCAGCAGCTCGTTGTACATAGCCGAGGGAAGGCCCTCGACCCGCGCGATGCCGTCGCCGGCCTCGGCGACAACGCCTACCTCTTCCCGGGCCGCCGAGTCGGGCTCGTACGACTGGACGAAGCTCGCCAGCGCGTCCCGGATCTCGTCGGGCCGGATTGTCAGCTCCGCCATGGTCCTCGCGTCTTCCTCGTCAGTTGGTTAACTGCTATGTCGTTGTCGCGGCGCGCGCCGCGGCCCCAGCCCATCAGGCGGCCAGCCGCCGACGCAGCGCCCTGAGCCGGCTCGCCACGGTGCCGTCGATGAATTCATCCCCGATCTGGACCGATATGCCACCCTCTACGTGAGGATCGACGATGACGTCCAGATGAATCTCGTGCCCGTACACGCCTTCGAGGGCGGCGATGAGCCTCCCGCGCTGGCGCTCGGTGAGCGGGAGGGCCACCCGTGCGACCGCGATCAGGCGCTGGCGCCACTGCGCGGTCCACTGCGCGTAGCGATCCAGGGTCATATCCACACTACGTCCCCGGGGATGGTGCGCCGCCTCGCCGATCAGGGCCCGGGAATCCGGGGTCACTTTGCCCTCGAGCAGCGTGTCCAGCAGCTGGGTCTTGTACTGCTCCGGGATGGTCACGTCAGACAGGACGGTCCGCAGCTGCGGGTAACTCATTATCACCCGCCCGAAACGGAACAGCTGGTCCTCGAGGTCATCGAGATGCCGGGCCCGCTCGGCCGCCGCCGCGAACGCCGTGACGGCGATCTCCTCGACCGCGGAGGCCAGGTCCGCGGGGCTGGACCACCGGGACTCGGCCATGCTGGTGAACAGGCTGAGGGTTTCGTCGCTGACCTGACCGCCGAACAGCCTCCGGGCCAGCTCGGCCCGGGCCTGCACCGGGCGGCTGTTGTCGCTCAGCGCCCGCCGCAGCCCGGCCTCCTTATCGAGCACGCCGAGGATGGCAAACAGCTCCTGGCCGAGGGTTCGCGCCACGGCTGCCGAGGTCACAGCCTCAGAGAGCCGCTGCCTCGCCTGGGCCAGAGCGGCCCGGCTAGGGCCTCTCATGTGGCCGACCTGGCCTCGTCAGCGTCCGGCCTGGCCCCGCCGGCATCCGGCCCGGCCCCGCCGGTGTCCGGTCCGGCCCCGTCAGCGTCCGGCTGCTCGAGGCCCTCGATGAACCGCTCGACGATGCGGCGCTGCCGTGCCACGTCCTCCAGCGACTCACCGACCACCCGGCTGGCCAGGTCCACGGCCATCGACCCCACATCGGTGCGCAGTGCCTGGAGCGCCAGCATCCGATCGGTCTCGATCTGCTGATGCGCCGAGTCGATAATGCGCCGCGCCTCAGCCTGGGCCACCTCGCGCATGTCCGCGATGATCGCCGCGCCCTGCTCCTGGGCCTGCTCGCGGAGCCGCGCCGCTTCCTGGCGGGCGTCAGCGAGCTGCTGGCGGTACTGGTCGAGGAGCCGCTGGGCCTCGGCCTGTGCGTCCTCGGCACGCTTGAGCCCACCCTCGATCGCGTCTGCCCGCTCGGCCAGCGTCTTCTGGAGCCGCGGCAGCAGCACCTTGCCCAGCACCGCGAACACGACGAGGAAGGCGAAGGTGCCGATGATCAGCTCAGGCCATGCGGGCACCAGCGGGTTCGCGGGTGGGACTACCGCCGCCGCCTCTGCGTGGTAGATCACGGTGTCGCCTCCTGTTCGCTAAGGATCACTGGAAGACTCCGCCGATCAGGTGGCGCCGAAGATGAACGGGACCACCAGGCCGATCAGCGCCAGCGCCTCAGCCAGCGCGAAGCCGATGTACATGTTGGACTGGATAAGCCCGCGAGCCTCCGGCTGCCGGGCCATGGCCTCGACGCCGTGGCCGAAGATCAGGCCGATGCCGACACCGGGGCCGATGGCCGCCAGGCCATATCCCACGGCACCGAAGTTGATCTGCAGCCTCTGGGTGGTGCCGGCGGCGATTACATGATGCAGGACGCTTAGCGCGACCAGATGATCCATGTGGTCATTTCCTTACGTAAAGGCCGGCGGATGTCCACCGCCAGCGGATGGGGTGAACCGTCAGCACGATCGACCGCGCTGCCGGACTAATCGGGTCAGTGTCCACCTCAGTGACCCGCTTCCAGTGACCCGCCGATGTACTGGGCGGTCAGGATCGTGAAGATGTAGGCCTGCAGGGCCTGGATCAGCATCTCGAACGCCGTGAGGACGATGGTGAGGACCAGGGAGGTCACGCTGAACAGCAGGCCGATGGTGAGGCTGAACAGGTACCAGGTCGCGAGCGTGAAGATCAGCAGCAGGATGTGCCCGGCGAACATGTTCGCGAACAACCGGATCGCCAGCGTGAACGGCCGGATCAGGACGTACTGCAGGATCTCCACCGGGGCCAGGATGATCAGGATCGGCCCCGGCACCCCGCTGGGGATCATGTTCTTGAAGTAGCCGCCCAGCCCTTGGTGCTTGATGCCCAGGTAGGTATAGGTGCCGTAGACCATGAGCATCAGGGCGACCGGAAACGCGATCATCGACATCGGCGGGAACTGGGCGACCGGGATGATCTCCATCAGGTTCATCAGCCAGATGAAGAAGAACAGCGAAACCAGGAAGGGCAGGAACTTGTCGCCGCGCTTCCCGATCATCGGCAGCAGGATCTGCTCGCGGACGAACCCGACCCCCATCTCGCCGAGACCCTGCACGCCTCGCGGGACTATCTTCGGGTTGGCAAAGGCCGCCCAGAAGAAGCCGACCACGCCGATGGCGCAGACCAGCGCCAGCAGCATCGGCTTGGTGAAGTAGAAGCCGCCCAGTTGGAAGAAGGGCGTGAAGATAAAGGTCGGACCCGGATATCCCGGGGCCGGGTAGCCGCAATGTGCAGACGAGAATATGTGGCTGTGCTCCGGGGAGCACTTCGCCGCGGCGAGGACCAGCGCGTCACCGCCCAAGACGGTTTCCTCCTGCTTCGTGCCCGCGCGCGGCGCCCGCAGGCGCGGCGCGCATCCAAGCCGCCCTCATCCGGGCGGAACGTCGTGGCATGCCCAGGCTGGCCGGGCCAGCATGCTTGGCATGCAGATTACCTATGGGTGCCTGCCGTACTTCCAGACGACTCCGCCGATGGCGAAGAACAGCCCGACCAGCGCCCCGATCGGCGCCAGTACCCGGATGTGTGTCAGCCATGCCGCCAGCACGCCGATCAGGCCGTAGGCCACCATGCCGGCGATCAGGTAGCTGAAGATGCTCCAGCCCTGGTTCTCCTCGGCCCGGGGCCCGTCGTCCGGCGACTGGCCGCTGCCCGGTGAGGCACTGCCTCGTGACGTACTGCCTCGTGACGTACTGCCCCGTGATGCACTGCCGCGGGAGGGCGCCGATCCGGTCCCGCTCATGCCGCGCCCATTCACCGCGGAGGCTGCTGACGGCAGGCTGAACCGCGGGCCGCGATCCGCCGTCCGGGAGCGAGAGAAGCGCCACGCGTCACCGTTCCCCGTCCGGTTCCACGTAGAGCACCTTGAGCCGCATCGACCAGAAGACCTGGGCACCGCTCCAGACCAGGATGCACACGATGGCGGTCAGGCCGAACAACCGCGCGTTGAAAACGGTCGTGTCGCTGAACCTGGACACGAGAACCATCAGCACGAGGATCTTGACGATGAACGTGGTCAGCGCGGTCACCATTTGGGCCCGCGGGCTGACCTTCTCAGCGCGGGACACCGCGGCAATGCTGATGGCAAAGAACACCACGACGAGGGCGGCGCCGAGTACGCTGCCGAGCAGTCCCTTAAAGCCGCCGATCGCTGTACTCAACGCGATCATGATTACGGCAGCACCAGCCGCGACCACGGCAGAACGCCGGGCGATCGGGCCATAGCTTGCCAGCATCTTAGGTGGCTCCGCAGGGATCAGGAGGACACTTGACCCGAGGATGCGCCGGTCCGCCTCCCACACAGCACCGGCCAGGAGCCATAGTGCCGCCGAGGCGGAGCTCGCGCGCCGCCGGGTGAGCGAAACCTATCACGGGCCCCTCACTCGTCCTCGAGTGACTGCTCGTGAAAGATATCACAAGCTCTATTGGCTGGTCTTTACCGGGGTCGTGTCTGTGATGAACGTTACGTGACTTCCGATTGTGGTACATGAGTCCGTGAACCGTACCAAACCCGCAGGCCCCCATGGACCAGGTCCCGGGCCTCCCCGCGGGCCTGGTCCCGGGCCTCCCCGCGGGCCTGGTCCCGGGCCTCCCCGCGGGCCTGGTCCCGGGCCTCCCCGCGGGCCGGCCACTCCCCGCTTGTCCGGCCACTCCCCGCTTGTCCGGCCGTCCCTCGCTTGTCCGGCCATCCCTCGCTTGTCCGGCCGCCCAGTTCGTGATCAACCGATTGGTGCTGCGATGACAGCACCAATCGGTTGATCACGTTCGCGAGGTTGCGTCGCGAACGTGGCTGGTGGGTGCGATAGGACTCAGGGGGTGGGAGTGATTACTGCGGTGTGTCCGGGTGACGCGGTGCCGGTGAATGCGCCCGGGGCGGGTCAGCGGAGGCGCCATGGCAAGAGCGGCGATTCCTCTTCTTCGCCGTATTCGCCCGCGTCCGGGTACGCCGGGCGCGGCTGGGACGACCTCGGCGGCTGACTCCGGCCCGGGCCTGAAGTGAGCGGGTCAATGTCCTGGGGACCAGCGTGTTGCGGAGCGGTGCTTTGCGGAGCGGTGCTTTGCGGAGCGGCGCGTTGCGGGGCGGGGTCCCGCAGGCCGGGATCTGGGAGCCCGGCCTCTCTAGGACCGGCGTCATTAAGACCGGCGTCCTCGAGGCCCGGGTCCTGCAGGCCGGCATGGCGGGAGCCGACGTCGTGGGGGCGGGAATCCCAGCGACCGGAATCCCACTGACTCGAGTCCGCACGACCCGAGTACCACTGGCCCGGATCCATCTGGCCCGGATCCATCTGGCCCTGATCCATCTGGCCCTGATCCGATCGGCCCGGATCCGTCCGGCCCGTACCTGTCGGGGCCGGATCTTTCCAGCCCGAACCTGTCCGGCCGGGCTCCGTCCAGCCCGAACCTGTACGGCCGGGGTCTATGTGGCCTGAATCCTGATAGTCCGGGTCTGTGCGGCCCGGATACCACTGGCCTGACTCCCGGCCGCCGAGCGGGTCTGACGCCCAGCCATCGTCGGCCGGGGCAACAGGGCTCCCGGGATCAGGAACGGCCTCGGGAGGCGCTGGGGTTTCGGGCGGTGTCGCGGCAGGTCTCGCCGGCCACGCGGCGCCGGACGGCCGAGAATCCCATGCCGCTGGTTCGGCGGGCCGGGCCGGAGCGGCGGGCCGGGCCGGAGCAACGGGCCGGAGCGGATCGACGGGCCGGGCCGGATCGGGAGGCCTCCCATCCCATGACGTCCCGGCAGGCGTCGCGTCCCAGTCAGTATCGGCGCTCCCCCGCCCAGGCCGAGAGTCCTCGTACGCCGCGTCCCCGCGCAACGGGTCTCCGTACTCTGCATCGCTGTACTCTGCATCGCTGTGCAGCGGATCCGCGTATGAGAGGTCCTCACGCCCTGGAGCGCCGCGCAGCGGATCCGCGTACGGGAGGTCCTCACGCCCTGGATCGCCGCGGAGCGGATCGCCGTACACCACATCCCTGCGCCCCGGGTCCCCGTATCCCAGGTCCCCGAACCCCTGCGGGCGGGGGGACGCGGCCCGGTCCACACCGTCATCGCGGTACACACCCAGACCACGGTCCACACCCAGACCACGGTCCACACCCAGACCACGGTCCATACCCAGACCACCGTCCGCGGGCAGCCCCCGGTCCAGGCCGGCGCCGGGATCCGCGCGGCGCCGGCCCGGGGCTGGGGTGCCCGCAGCCCCGGGAATCGGTGGCGGGATCGAGTGGCCACCCGCACCCGAAGCCACAGCGGCACCCGCACCCGCGGGCACCGGCGCATCGGAGGGCATCGGCCCGGCCACGTTGGGAGCCAGCCGCAACTGGCCCTGGCGGTTCCACGGCCGCAGCCGCGGCATCGACGCGAGCAGCAGGATCAGCACACCAGCCAGGGTGACGAGCCCGAGTACCAGCAGCTTCGTCCGGATAATCGACAGCAGCACGACGGTGCCGGCGAACAAAGCCGCCCACAAGTACATGATCAAGACACTGGTCCGGTGCGAATGCCCGATGGCCAGCAGTCGGTGCTGCAGGTGCTTTTTGTCCGCCGAGAACGGGGATTGACCGGCCCGGGTCCGCCGGACCACCGCGAGCAGCAGGTCGGCGTAGGGGATGAGCATGATGATGGCCGGCACCAGGAGCGGCAGGACTTCCGGGAACCGGTTGACGGTGCCGCCGCTGTAAGCCGACGGGCTGGTAAGAGTCTTCGGGTCCAGGGACGCGAGGCTGGAGATGGGGACGTACGCAAGGAGCAGCCCCAGCAGCATGGACCCGGTGTCGCCCATGAAGATGCGGGCCGGGTGGAAGTTGTGCGGCAGGAAGCCCAGGCATACCCCGGCCAGGATGGCCGATGCCAGCGCCGGGCCGGTCTGCTCGTCCAGGCCCAGCCGCTTGGTGAGTGTGTAGTAGTAGAGGAAGAAGGCGGCCGCGCCGATCCCGACGATCCCGGCCGCGAGGCCGTCCAGCCCGTCGATGAAGTTGACCGCGTTGATGGTCACCACGACGAGCAAGATGGTGAGCACAGTCTGCTGATCCGGGGTCAGCGAGAGCGTCCCCCCGCCGGGGATCGGCAGCCACCCCACTGAGATACCGCTCCAGACCAGGATCACCCCGGCAACCACCTGGCCGGCCAGCTTGGTGATAGCCCCCAGCCCCCAGCGGTCGTCCACGAAGCCGAGGACCACGACCACCCCGCCGGCCAGCAGCAGGCCG
Source organism: uncultured Actinomycetes bacterium (assembly GCA_963770545.1). GTDB lineage: Bacteria > Actinomycetota > Actinomycetes > Streptosporangiales > Streptosporangiaceae > RYN-230. The sequence continues at coordinate 519,133 of CAVYQF010000002.1, forward strand.
CTGGCCACCCTGGAGCCCATGAAAACGGTGCCCAGATGGCTGAGGCGGGAGGCCACCAGCAGGGCCGCAGCCAGGCCCAGGTACATCGCGAGCCCGCCGACCAGCGGAACAGGCTCGGTGTGGACGTCTCGCGCCCGGGCCGCGTGCATGGCCCCCACCGCGATCGCGAAACGGCGTACCAGCGGTGTGAGCAGATAAGTGACGGCGGCGGCCACCAGAACTGTGAGGCCGTACTCACGCATCCCGGTTCACCCGGCCCGTTCGGTTGCCTCATCCATTAGGGATCAACTTTAAAGCACGAACCTGAGGGTAGGACGCACAGCCACTCATCGCGGCCATAGTTACTCTGTGACGTCCCCGTCAGCACGGTTTCCCTGGTCAGCGGCATCGGGGAGGCCGTGGAACACCTCGCGGGGCTGACCCGTGTCCTCCCGGACAGGGTCAGCCGGACTGTCCGGGGCCGCCTCTCCCGCGTCCTCGAAGGCCCCGCCGTCTACAGGAGCGGCGCCCCCGGGGGCCTCGTCAACAAGAGCGTCGCTCCCGCGGCCCTCACCCTCAGGAACCTCGCCCTCAGGAGCGGCCTCCTCAGGAACCTCAGCCGCAACCACGTCAGGATCGTCATCAGAATCCGCGTCGTCCACGATGGCGAGTGGGACAACATCCTGCAACCGCTCCACCGAGATGACTCCCCGGCGCAGCAGCCGCGGCACCGACCCGGTCAGGTCGACGATCGTGGATGGCACATCCCCCGGGCACGGGCCGGCGTCCAGGTACACCGAGACCGAGTCGCCCAGCTGGGCCATCGCCTCATCCACCGTGGTCGCGGGCGGCTGACCAGACACGTTGGCGCTGCTCACCGCCAGCGGGCCGGTCTTCTTCAGCAGGTCGAGCGCGACGTGATGCAGCGGCATCCGCACCGCGACGGTGCCCTTCGTCTCACCCAGGTCCCAGACGAGAGTCGGACTGGACCGGCAGACGAGGGTCAGTCCCCCGGGCCAGAACTCGTCGATCAGGTCCTTCCCGGTGTCGGCGAGGTCCATCACCAGGGCCATGGCGGCGCGCACGGTCCCGACCAGCACCGGCGGCGGCATGTCCCGGCCCCGGCCCTTGGCCTTGAGCAGGCCGTCCACGGCCACCGGGTCAAACGCCTCAGCCGCGATCCCGTAGACCGTGTCGGTCGGCAGTACTACGAGTTCGCCGCGGCGCAGCGCCGCTTCCGCCTCCGCGATGCCCTGCAGCAGCTGCGCCGGACCGGCGCAGTCAAACCTTACGCTCATGGAGATCCATCCTCCCACTGCTGCGGGCCCGGCCAGACCGCGGTGACGAACCGGTCGCGGCGGGCCAGGTCCTTATGGTTGCGCGTGTCCCGCCAGCCCCGCTCCTCGGCGAAAACCCAGTACACCGCGGCCCCCTGGGGCGCGCCATGCTCGACGGCGACCAGGCCGCCCGGGCGGAGCAACCGCCGGGCGGCCCGCTCGACGACCTTGACCGCGTCCATGCCGTCCGTCCCGCCCCACAGCGCGGTGGCGGGGTCGTATTCGCCCACCTCCGGCTGCACCGATGCCCCCCACGGGATATAGGGCGGGTTGCTGATCGCCAGGTCCACGGCCCCGTCCAGGTCGGCCAGCGCCTGGCCGAAGTCCTCGCCGTGCAGCGTGACCCGGCCCGCGGTGTGCGGGGCGGAGGAGGCACACCGCTCGATGTTGCGCTGGGCCCACTCCCGGGCCAGCGGGTCTGCCTCCACCGCGTGCACCCGGGACCTGGGCACCTCCTGCGCGATGGCCAGCGCGATGGCGCCGGACCCGGTGCCGAGGTCGGCCACGACGGGCTCGGTCACGTCCATCTCACGCAGCCGGTCGATGGCCCAGCCGGTCATGACCTCGGTCTCCGGCCGGGGCACGAACACCCCGGGACCGACCTCGAGGTCCAGGTACCGGAAGTAGGCGTGCCCGGTGATGTGCTGCAGCGGCTCCCGCGCCTCCCGGCGGGCGATCTCGTCCCAGAACCGCGGGTTGAACGCAGAGTCGGGCACCTGGTGCAGCTCGCCGCGGCGCACTCCGTGCACGTGCGCGGCGATCTGCTCCGCGTCAGCCCGCGGCGAATCCACTCCGGCCTCAGCCAGCCGGGCCGCGGCCACCGCGATCTCGTCGAGCAGCAGGCTCTTGTGCGGCTCAGCCGCCATCCGCCGCTGCCGCTCTGCCCGACCGGTCTGCTTCCATCAGGGCGCTGATGACCGCGTCCAGGTCCCCGTCGATGACGTGATCAAGGTTGTAGGCCTTGTAGCCGACCCGGTGATCGGAGATGCGGTTTTCTGGGAAGTTGTAGGTACGCACCCGCTGCGAGCGGTCCACGGTGGCCACCTGGCTGCGCCGTTCCGCCGCCGCCTGGGCCTCGGCGTCCGCCTGGGCCTGGGCGAGGAGCCGGGCGCGCAGGATGCGCAGCGCCTGCTCCTTGTTCTGCAGCTGGCTCTTCTCGTTCTGGCAGGAGACCACGATGCCAGTGGGCAGGTGGGTGATCCGGACCGCGGAGTCGGTGGTGTTCACGCTCTGCCCGCCCGGCCCGGAGGACCGGTAGACGTCCACCCGAAGCTCGTTCGGGTCGATGGTGACCTCGACCGGGTCGGCCTCGGGCATGACCAGCACGCCTGCGGCCGAGGTGTGGATCCGGCCCTGGGATTCGGTGACCGGCACCCGCTGGACCCGGTGCACCCCGCCTTCATACTTCAGCCGGGACCAGACGCCGTCGCCGGGGGCGTGCCGGCCGGACTTCACCGCGACCGTGACGTCCTTGTAGCCACCCAGGCCGGTGATGGTTGAGTCGAGGATCTCGGTCTTCCAGTGCTGCCGTTCCGCGTACCGCAGGTACATCCGCAGCAGGTCGCCCGCGAACAGCGCCGATTCCTCGCCGCCCTCGCCGGCCTTCACCTCAAGGATGATGTCCTTGTCGTCCATGGCGTCCCGCGGGACCAGGTACTCGTTGAGCTGCCCCTCGAGCTTCGCCCGGCGGCGGCCCAGGTCCTCGGCCTCGGCCGCGAACGACGCGTCCTCCGGGGCGAGCTCGCGGGCGGTCGCCTCGTCGGCGGCGGCCTGCTGCCACTGGTGGTACGTCTCCACTATGGGGCTGATCTCGCCGTAGCGGCGGGACAGCGCCCGGGCGCGATCGGGGTCAGCGTGCACGGCTGAGTCGGCGAGGGTGCGCTCCAGGTCGGCGTGCTCCTCTGCCAGCTCACCCAGCCGGTCGAACACCGTTGTCCTCCTGTGCTAATAACTCATCGAGACCGGAGGGTCCCGGAAACCGGGGAGTCCGGAAACCAGGCCCCGGTCAAAGCCGAAGATCCGTCAAACTGAAAGATCACCGTGCCGTGGCCAGCATGGCCCTGGTCCCGAGAGACCGGCCATGCCATCCCGGCACGGTGATCCGTGAACGCTACTTGGAGCTCGAGCCCGCGGCCTTCTTGCCGAACCGGCGCTCGAACCGGGCCACGCGGCCGCCGGTGTCGAGGATCTTCTGCTTGCCGGTGTAGAAGGGGTGGCAGCTCGAGCAGATGTCGGCGTGGATGACGCCGTTCTTGGCCGTGCTGCGCGTGGTGAAGGACTCCCCGCAGGTGCAGGTCACCTCAGTCACCACGTAGTCCGGGTGTATACCAGGCTTCACTTTGTACTCCTGCCTCTGGCGGTCGCCGGGTCGCCGGGCGGGGATGCCGCCCCGGCGTGAACCGGTACCGCGCTGTTGATGGCCTTCTAGTGTGCCAGACCCTGCAACGTACTGCGGGGCCTGGTGATTCCCGCTGCGCTAGCCCGGGGAGACGACCCCCGGAACCCCTCGCCAGCGAGAGCTAGCTGCGGTCCTGGCCGACCGTGGTCTTCTGGACGTGCAGCAGGAACTCCGCGTTGCTCTTGGTCTCCTTCATGCGCTCCATGAGGACCTCGAGCGCCTGCTGCGGCTCCAGGGCGTGCAGCACCCGGCGAAGCTGCCAGACGATCTTCAGCTCCTCCGGAGTCATCAGGATCTCTTCCTTACGGGTGCCCGACGCGTCCACGTCGATGGCTGGGAAGATCCGCTTGTCGGCGAGCTCGCGGCGCAGCCGCAGCTCCATGTTGCCGGTGCCCTTGAACTCTTCGAAGATGACCTCGTCCGCACGGGACCCGGTCTCGATCAGCGCGGTGGCCAGGATGGTCAGCGAACCGCCGTGCTCGATGTTCCGGGCCGCGCCGAAGAACCGCTTCGGCGGGTACAGGGCGGTGGAGTCCACACCACCGGACATGATCCGGCCGCTGGCCGGGGCGGCCAGGTTGTAGGCGCGGCCCAGCCGGGTGATGGAGTCCAGCAGCACGACCACGTCGTGACCCATTTCCACCAGCCGCTTGGCCCGCTCGATGGCGAGCTCGGCGACCGTGGTGTGGTCCTCGGCGGGACGGTCGAAGGTGGAGTGGATCACTTCGCCCTTCACCGAGCGCTGCATGTCGGTGACTTCCTCAGGCCGCTCGTCCACGAGGACGACCATGAGATGGCACTCCGGGTTGTTCTTGGTGATCGCGTTCGCAATGGCCTGCAGGATCATCGTCTTGCCCGCCTTGGGCGGAGACACGATGAGGCCACGCTGGCCCTTGCCGATCGGGCTGACCAGGTCCATGATCCGAGTGGTCAGGACGGTCGGGTCGGTCTCCAGCCGGAGCCGGTCCTGCGGGTACAGCGGCACCAGCTTCGAGAAGTCTGGGCGCCCGCGGGACTGCTCCGGGTCCAGGCCGTTGATCTTGTCCAGCCGGACCAGCGCGTTGAACTTCTCCCGGCGCTCGCCTTCGCGGGGCTGGCGGACCGCGCCCTCGATCACGTCTCCCTTGCGCAGGCCGTGCCGGCGGACCTGGGAGAGCGACACGTACACGTCGTTGGATCCGGGCAGGTACCCGGTGGTCCGGATGAAGCCGTAGTTGTCCAGCACGTCGAGGATGCCGGCGATCGGGATGAGCACGTCATCCTCGGCCACCACCGGCTCGGCTTCCGGCCCGCCCCGCTCACGGCGGCGGTTCCGGTTGCGGAACCGGTCGCGGCTGCGGCGGCGGCCTGAGCCGTCGTCATCGTCATCGCCACCGCGGTCCATGGCCTGGCCACCGCGCTGGCCGCCGCGGCCGTTGTCGCGCTGGTTGTCCCGGCCGCCATCACGCTGGTTACTGTCGCGCTGGCTGCCGTCACGCTGGCTGTCCCGCTGCTCGCCACCCTCGCGGGCAGAACCGTCGCGGGCAGAACCGTCGCGGGCAGAACCGTCGCGGGAGGAGTCGTCACGCCGACCACGCTGGCGGCGCTCACCGCGGCGCTGCCCGTCCTGCTGGCCCTCGATCCGCCCGGCGCTCTCAGCGGCACCGTTGACGGTCTGGCCGGCCTCGGCTCCGGCCGGGGAGAAAGCGAGCTGCCCGTCGGCGCCGTTGGCACCCTGTCCGGGGGCACCCTGTCCGGCGTCACCGCCCTGCGCTGCGTCGCGGGATCCGCCCCGCCGCGCCTCACGGGTGGTCGTGGCTGCGTCCTGCGCCGGGCCCGATGTGCGCGCGGCGTCGCCCAGACCGGGCTGTGTGGTGTCTGACTCCATGGCGTCCTGCTCACGGTGGCGAGGCGCGCCGGCTCCCGCGGACGCGCCACGCTGGACTGAGTTGTCGAGTGCCCCACTCCCGTTGCCCGCCGAGGGACCAGCCGAACGGTCGCTGCCGCGAGCCGGGGCTCCGCCAGCCTGCTGGGCTCCGCCACCGCCGCCCTTGCTCTGGATGGCCTCGATAAGCTGGCTCTTGCGCATCCGGCCCGTGCCGGTGATACCCATCGACTGGGCCACCCGCTGAAGGTCAGCCAGCTTCAGGCCGGACAGCCCGGAACCGCCTTGGCGGGCCGGCTTGTCGGTCACCGTCTCACCGGCCGGGGCGCCAGCGCCCGCCGTGGTGCTGGCCGTACCCGCCGCAGGCGGGGACAGGCCAGGTCCCGCAGGCGCCGCAGCGGCCGGGCCCGCGCTAGCGGAGAGGCCAGAGTCGCTGGAGTAGCCAGGGGACGCCTCAGGCGCGCCTGAGGAGCCGGTGAAGAGTTCGGTGGTGTCGCTCACGAGGGGTCCTTCCCAGGGAGCGGGCGTCGGCCGCGCCTGCGGCCGTTCGACCCGGTGTCACGGCCCGGCGAAATCAGCCGGACCAGGTACTGCCTAATCTGTCTTGCCCTTACCGTCGCGTTCCGCGCGTCCGCCTGCGCCACGTGCCCGGCCCCGGTTCCGGCTGGCGGCCACAGGATTAACCCGGATTCCACAGCCGGAGCAGGGGTTTCGGAACGAGCCCAGGAGGCTGGGGTTGCGCGCCTCGACCTCCCGCCCGCTCCCGGATCGCCACGCCCGCTCCGCGATTCATGTACGCGGATAGGAGGAAACGACCCAGAAAGTTGACGGAGCGTCACTGACCCCGCCCGGCGGTCAAGCCGGCCACAAGGCAAGTAACGGGCGAGCACCTGACCCCATGATGGGGTATCTGGTGCAGCACCCACCTTAACACTAGGAGAGCCCACAGCATTCCCTCGGCACCGGTCCGTGTGTCGTGGATGACCCTGTCCCGTCTTGCGGCGTCCCCGCGCGACCCTCCTAGGACAGCGGGGGCAGGCGTCCAGGAGGTTTGTGCCGAGGAGGTCGTGTCCGGGAACTCTTTCCAGGAACTTCATCCACAAACACTGCGTCCGAGTACGCGTCACCGCGCGCTGTCTCTGGAGCGTTCGCCTGGCATGGCGGTCTGGAGGGTTGCGCCTTGCCGGTCGATGGCCAGGGGGCGTATACCCCATGCAATACCCGTTTCCGTAGCGATTGAACCCAGCAGGTCAGGGTGGCCAGGGTCAGGGCCAGCAGGCCTGCCCGCCACGGTGAACGCGAGCACGGAGGGCCCGGCGCCGGATATTACGGCCGCCACCCCCGCTGCGCGCAGCCGGCCCAGCAAGTCCGCGGTACCCGGCATGACCTGGGCCCGGTACCGCTGGTGCAGGTAGTCCTGGGTAGCGTCGAACAGCACCTCCGGCACCCGCGTCAGCGCCGCCACCAGCAGCGCGGCGCGGGCAGCGTTCGCGGCCGCGTCCCGATGCGGCACTACCGCCGGCAGCGCGCCCCTCGCGGTCCGCGTGGCCAGGCTCTCCTCCGCAACGAAAACCACCGGCCGGATCTCCGCCAGCACCGGCAACCGGACCACACGGGGAGCAGGCGGAGCGGCCGCGGGGCCGGTGCCGTTCCCCCCGGCAGCCACTGCGGGGGGTTCCGGTTCCGGGACCCAGGAGATGATCAGCCCGCCGTGCAGGCAGGCGGCCACGTTGTCCGGATGCCCCTCCAGGCTGGTGGCCAGGGCCAGTACCGCGTCGTCGGGCAGCAGTTCCGCGCCGTCGGTGGCCAGCCCGCGGGCGGCCAGGATGCCGGTCACGACGGCCGCGGCCGACGAGCCGAGCCCGCGGCCGTGCGGGATCGCGTTGAGGCTGCGCAGGCCCAGGCCGGGCGGCTGACCGCCGAGCACGTCGAATGCAGCCCGCATGGCCTGCACCACGAGATGGGCCTCCCCCGCGTCCGCGGTCCCGCTGCCCTCCCCGGAGACCTCGATGTCGAGTCCCCCGCCCGTCACCCGGGCCACGGCCACGTCGTGCAGGGATAGCGCGAGGCCCAGGGCGTCGAAGCCGGGGCCGAGGTTCGCGCTGCTCGCCGGGGCCCGGACCACGACGGGTTTATCCCGCCATCGGGATCCGCTCAAGCTGTCTCCTCAGAAGTTCGCGCCGTCCGGCCAGCAAAAGCCCACCAGCCACTCGCCCAGGCCTGACGGCCTAGGCTCGCTAGCCGGTACCGGACGGCGCTCACGGGGTGCTCTGCTCAGGCCAGGCCGAGGGCCGCCGCCGCGGCCCCGCTGTCCGCCGCAATAGTGATCGGCGCGGGGGCGGCTGACACCGCCCAGTCGGGGTCCTTGAGCCCGTTGCCGGTCACCGTGCATACCACCCGCGAACCGGGTGCCAGCTGGCCTTGTTCCCGGGCCTGGAGCAGCCCGGCCACCCCGGCCGCCGACGCCAGCTCGCCGAAGACCGCCTCCCTGGAGGCGAGCAGCCGGTACGCCGCGAAGATCTGCCGGTCGGTGACCGAGTCGATCAGGCCGCCGGAGGCGTCCCGGGCGGCCTCAGCCAGTCCCCAGGAGGCCGGGTTGCCAATCCGGATCGCGGTGGCGATGGTCTGCGGGGCGCGGACCGGCTCGCCGCGGACGATGGGCGCGGCCCCGCTGGCCTGGAAGCCGAGCATCCGCGGGGTCTTGGTGGCCCGCCCGGCCGCGGCGTACTGGGTGTAGCCCATCCAGTACGCGGAGATATTGCCCGCGTTGCCGACCGGCAGGCAGTGCACGTCCGGGGCATCGCCGAGCGCGTCGATGATCTCGAAGGCCGCGCTCTTCTGCCCTTCCAGCCGGTCGGAGTTGACGGAGTTGACCAGCGCGACCGGGTAATCGGCGGCCAGCTTCCTGGCCAGTTCGAGGCAGTCGTCAAAGTTGCCGTCCACCTGGAGCAGCTTGGCCCCGTGCACCAGGGCCTGGGCCAGCTTGCCGAGGGCGATCTTGCCGCGCGGCACCAGGACCGCGCAGGACAGCCCGGCCCGGGCCGCGTAGGCGGCGGCGCTCGCGCTGGTGTTGCCGGTCGAGGCGCAGATCACCGCGGTCGCCCCGCGGCTGACGGCCATGCTGACCGCCATCGTCATGCCCCGGTCCTTGAACGATCCGGTCGGGTTGGCCCCCTCGACCTTGAGGTACACGTCACAGCCGGTCCGCTCGGACAGCACCGGGGCGGGCAGCAGCGGCGTGGCTCCCTCGCCCAGCGTGATCACCGCAGCGCCGTCCGGCAGTGGCGGGAGCCACTCCCGGTACTGCCGGATCACGCCGCGCCAGGGCACGTAGCCCGCCGTGGCGGACGTCACGTCGGCCGTCATCTCTCTTTCACCTGCCCCCTCGCGGGCGCTTCGCTTGGTCGTGCCGGAGGCGCGCCGACCGGCAGAGCGGGGGCGGCCCCACGACTTCGTCCTATCTGGCCGACCCAACCTGGCAACTGGCCGAACCGAACGGTCTGGCCGACCCAACCTGGCCAAAAGCGCGTCATTCGTCCGGCTCGCCTTCTACCCGCATCACGCTCGCCACCGCCCGGACGGAGTCCATCATCTCCAGTTCCGTGACGCAGCGCGAGAGCGCAGCGTCCGGGGCGATGTGCGTCACGATCACCAGCTGCGCGTCCTCGCCGCGGCCCTCCTGGCGGACCGCCTTGATCGACACCTCGTGCCGGGCATAGGTCTCCGCCACCCGGGCCAGCACTCCCGGCCGGTCTGCGACGTCCAGGGCGACGTGATAGCGCGTCCTGGCCTCGCCCATCGGGAGGGCTGGCAGCCGGGCGTATGTCGATGCGTCGGGCCCGCGGGTGCCGGCGATGCGGTTGCGGGCGACCGCGACGACGTCGCCGAGGACGGCGCTGGCCGTGGGCACTCCCCCTGCGCCCGCCCCGTAGAACATCAGCCGCCCGGCCGCTTCCGCCTCCACGAACACCGCGTTGTAGGCCTCGCGCACACCGGCCAGCGGGTGGGTGCGTGGGATCATCGCCGGGTGGGCGCGGACGGAGACGCCGCCGTCCCGGCGCTCGCAGATGGCGAGCAGCTTGACCACGTGCCCGAGCTCCCGGGCGCTGGCGATGTCCGCGGGGGTGACGCCGGTGATGCCCTCCCGGTACACGTCGGCCGCGGTGACCCCGGTGTGGAAGGCCAGCCCGGCCAGGATGGCCGCCTTGGCCGCGGCGTCGAAGCCCTCGATGTCCGCGGTGGGGTCGGGCTCGGCGTAGCCCAGCGCCTGGGCTTCCTCCAGCGCGTCCGCGAACCCGGCGCCCGACGTGTCCATCCGGTCCAGGATGTAGTTGGTGGTGCCGTTGACGATGCCCAGGACCCGGTGCACCTCGTCGCCGGCCAGCGACTCGCGCAGCGGCCGCAGCAGCGGGATGGCCCCGGCCACCGCGGCCTCGTAGTAGAGGTCGGCCCCGTTCTCCCGGGCCGCCTCGTGCAGGGTGGCGCCATCCTCGGCGAGCAGTGCCTTGTTGGCCGAGACCACGGACTTGCCGGACTTCATCGCGGCGAGCAGGAGCGAGCGGACCGGCTCGATGCCGCCGATCACCTCGATCACGATGTCCACGTCCGGCCGGGTGACCAGCTCCATCGCGTCCCCGGTGAGCAGCGCGGGATCGACCGGCACAGCCCGGGCCCGGCCCGGGCGCCGCACCGCGACGCCCGCCACCTCCAGCCGGGCGCCGATCCGGGCGGCCAGGTCGTCGGACTGCTGCGCGAGCAGGCGGTACACCTCTGAGCCCACCGTGCCGCAGCCCAGCAACGCTAGTTTCAACGTCCGCACTACGGCCTCACCCTAGATCTCTGTGCTGGCTGATCAATCTGTGCTGGCTGATCAATCTGTGCTGGCTGATCATCCGGCGTCCAGCCGGAGCAGGTCGTCGATGGTCTCCCGGCGCAGCAGCAGCCGGGCGGCACCATCCCGGACGGCCACTACCGCGGGCCGGGCGACATGGTTGTAGTTGCTGGCCATCGACCGGCAGTACGCCCCGGTGGCCGCGACCGCGAGCAGGTCGCCCGGGACCAGGTCGGAAGGGAGGTAGCTGTCCCGGACCACGATGTCCCCACTCTCGCAGTGCCTGCCGACAATCCTGGACAGCATCGGCGCCCCCGCCGACTCACGGGACGCGAGCACGCAGGTGTACTCGGCGTCGTACAGCGCGGTCCGGATGTTGTCGCTCATCCCGCCGTCCACGCTCACGTAGGTCCGCAGCCCGTCCACGTCCTTGACCGTCCCGACCTCGTACAGGGTAACCGTGCCGGGTCCGGCGATGGCGCGCCCCGGCTCAACGGTCAGCCGCGGCATGGCCAGGCCCGCCGCGGCGCACTGGCCCCGCACGATCTCGTGCAAGTTCTGCGCGATGACCTTGACGTCCGCCGGGTCATCGTCCGGGGTATAGGCGATGCCGAGCCCACCGCCGAGGTTCAGCTCGCTGATCACGATGCCGTGCTCATCGCGGATCCGGACGGCCAGGCTCAGCACCCGGCGGGCGGCCGCCTCGAAGCCGTCAGTGTCGAAGATCTGCGACCCGATGTGCGAGTGCAGCCCGGCCAGTTCCACCCCGGGGCAGGCCAGGACCCGGCGCACCGCCTCGTCAGCCGCCCCGGAGGAGAGCGAGAAACCGAACTTCTGGTCGTCGTGGGCGGTGGCCACGAATTCGTGGGTGTGCGCCTCCACCCCGGTGGTGACCCGGACCAGTACCCGGGGCCGCAGTACCCGGGGCCGGGACGCAGCGCCACGCTCACTGGTCCCGTTTCCGTGTGCGTGCCCGTTTGAGGTCCCCTTTGCGCCTGGCCCGTCAGCGGCGCGAGCGCCCCGGCCGGGCACCGGCGGATCGGTCAGGTAGGCCAAGCGGGCGATTTCCTCGAAGGAGTCCACCACGATGTGGCCCACTCCCGCGTCCAGCGCGCGGGCCAGCTCGCTCTCCAGCTTGTTGCTGCCGTGCAAAGTGATCATCTCGGGGGGCACCCCCGCCTGGAGCGCGACCTCCAGCTCGCCGCCAGTGCACACGTCCACGCCGAGGCCTTCCTCGGTGACCCAGCGCAGTACGCCCCGGCAGCAGAACGCTTTGGCGGCGTAGAACACCCCGGCCTGCGCCCCGAACGCCTCGCGGTAGCCGCGGCAGCGCTGCCGGAAGTCGGCCTCATCGCAGATGAACAGGGGGGTGCCGAACTCGGCGGCTAGGTCGCGCACGTCCAGCCCGCCGACCGTGAGCACGCCGGCCGCCCGGCGGGCGGAGCCCGGCCAGATCTCCGGGTTCAGGGCGTTGAGGTCCTGGGGCGGGGTGGGCGGATGCTCGGCGGGCAGCACATCGGCGTGCCGCGGTCCGGCGGGGTGTGCGACACGGCTCATGACGTGGTCCTCGCTGGTCGGTCTGGATTGTTCTGCTGCGGCCCCGGTCAGGCCGTCTGGCCGGCTCCGCATAGGGAGCCGCTCGCGACCGGGCTACATCCGGCCAGGGGCGGCTATGCCCAGCAACTGCAGGCCGGTCCGCAGAGCCGTCCGCGCGGCGCTGGCTAGCTGCAGCCGGGCCTGCGTGAGCTCCCCGCCCAGCGGCCGCGGCGGAACCGAGCCGGGCCGCAGCACCGGGCAGGCCTCCTGCCAGTCGAAGTACCGGCCGGCCAGGTCTTCCAGGTAAGCGGCGACCACGTGCGGTTGCCGACGGCGCGCCGCCCCGGCTACCCGTTCCGGGAGCCAGGACATCGCGTCGAGCAGCACCCGCTCGCTGGGGTGCGCGAGCAGGCGCGGCTGGAACCGCTCCACGTCCAGCACCGGCAGCCCGAGGTCAGCGGCCTGCCGCAGCGCAGACGCGGCGTGAGCGTGCGCGTACCGGACAGCATAGGCGGGATTGCCCAGGTGCTGTGCGGCCATGGTCCGGGGGTCCAGGCCAGGCCCAGGTGCCTGAGGGGCCGGCTGGCGGGGTTGGTGGCGAGCCTGCTGAGCGCGAACCGGACTGAGTCCTCGCCGGCGTAGGCGACGGCCTCCGCGACCGGCCCGGCTTCCCCGGGCCTGGTTTCCCCGGGCTCGGCTTCCCCGGGCCTGGTTTCCCTGGGGGTGGTTTCCCCCGGCGCAGTTTCCCCGGGCCCGGACGTCATCCAGGTAACCTCGGCGCCCGCGGCCTCCGCCAGGCGTCCGGCTTGCTCAGCAGTGAGCCGTCGCCAGGCATCCGCCCAGTCTTGCGCGACGGCCAGCTGGGCGTGGCGCGGCGCGCTCACCCCGGCGCCCTCCATGGCCTGGCTCCGGGCGCATCCCGGACCAGCCTGGGAGATCCGGACCGCGAGCCGGGCCAGCGTGTCCGGGGTGACGGAGAGGGACAGGTACCCGGCGCCGGTCACGCTGATATCGCTGATCCCGGCCCCGGCCAGGGTGGGCCGCAGCACCGCGGCCAGCACGGCAGCGACCTGGGCGGGATCCGCCGCCAGGCGATGAGCCAGCACGAACGGCAGCGTGGTGGCATAACTGCCGGGACCACCTCCGGCCTCAGACGGCACCGGTCGCCAGGTGCCGATGACCAGGCCCGGATCGACGAGACGGCCCCCGTCATCCGTCAGGCCTCTGGCGTCCCTCAGCCCTCTATCGTCTGTCAGGCCGCTGGATGCCACGGCCGTGGCAGCGGCAGCCGCGACGGTGGCGCTGAGGTCCCCGATGATCACAGATGAGCAGGCTATCTGGGCGCGGGCCGGGGAAGCGGACCGCGTTGCGGCCGGGACCGGCCACGGAGGCTCGTCAGCGCGTACGGGCGTCCCGGCCGCTCGACGATCCCTGGCCGTCAGGACGGCCTGGGCTGCTGGCTGGAGGCCTGCCTGGCTTCGTTATCTAACTGGGGATTCTCGTCGTTCTGACGGGCCTCGCTGGTCGCGGCGCCGGCCAGTTTGCGGACGACCCGGATCATCTCCCCCGGATCGAACGGCTTGGTCAGGTAGGCATCCACGCCGATCTCGCGGCCGCGGTTCTTGTCGTCCTCCTGGGCCCGCGCGGTGATCAGGACGACGCGGATGCGGCTGGTCTGCGGGTTGCGGCGCAACTGGCCGGCGGTCACCCAGCCGTCCAGGCGTGGCATCATGACGTCAAGCGTGATGACGTCCGGATCGATGGCCGCGACCTTGTCCAGGCAGTCCTGGCCATCCACGGCCGTGGCGACGTCGAAGCCTTCCAGGGTCAGATTGACGGCGATGAGCTGCCTTATCACCTCATCGTCGTCCACCACGAGCACGCGTCCCAGAGCCTGCGCCACGGCGTGAGGCTAGCGTGTCCCGGCCAGTTCCCGCGACAACATGCCCAAGGCGCAATCAAGGCGTGCCCACGGCGTTCTAGAGCGGCGCCGGGTACTGGTAATCTTTCTCCCGCCCCGAGCCCCCGTAGCTCAGGGGATAGAGCAACGGCCTCCGGAGCCGTGTGCGCAGGTTCGAATCCTGCCGGGGGCGCTCTCTTCTGACCTGCAGCAACAATCCTCCCTACCTGCCAGGGCGAGCCGAGTGGCTGGTTTCGCCTCTGCCGTCTGACGTCGGCAAATGCCAATGGCTGACAGCTTCCGTGCCCCAGACGCGCCCCAGCACCGGCCTTGTCATGGCTGCGCCGCAGGTCATCCCTGAAGAAGGGGGGCCGGTCAAGAGGGTCGGTGTGCCCTTTTTCTGGTGGTTTCCGGCCGGGTTGGGGCATGCTGGAAGCAGGGCCGGGGTCAAGGTGGAGCGCCCGGCTGGACGAACGACCTTGAGGCCGGTCCTGCTTGCGGCGGATACTTGCGCGCGCCGGGAACAGGTATGTGGTTGTGGAGCGCGCCCCAGGTGCAGTCTCGTTGGCTGGCAGGCCTCCGGCTGCGGTCATCCGGTCGGGGTTCCCGCGGTGTCTGGCCGCGGGGGCATGGGGCATTCCGCGTCGGGCAGCGGGATCAATCAGAGGCGCGGCCGCGCCGCCTGGTGGCGGGGGCCAGACCTGCTCGCGATCACGCGCTGCCCGTGTCCGGGCCTGCTCACGCGGCGTCCCTGGCGGCGGTGCGCCTGGCCAGTGACCTGGCCTGCCCGTCACGCATGGCGTAGAAGACGCAGGTGAGCAAGTGGCGGGCCGCGGCAGTCTTGGCGATGTTGCGCGCCTCCTTGCCGCGGCGGGCGATGATGCGGTCCCTGACATCCCGGATCGGCCCGTCGGGCTGGCGCTGGATGGCCTCCACGACTGCCCAGCGCAGCAGCGGGGAACCTTGCTTGGTGATGTGCCCGCGGGCCACCTTCAGGTCCGATTCGCGGTGGCGGGGAGTCAGGCCGGCCCAGCAGCACAGCCGCCCGGGGCAGGAGAACCGGCGGACGTCGCCGATCTCCGCGACGATCACCGCGGCCAGGACCGGGCCGATGCCCGGCAGGGCCTGGAGGGCGCGGTACCCGTCGTGACCCTCCAGCAGGTCAGCCAGGACCATGTCCAGCAGCGTGATCTCGCCAGTCAGCTCACCGGCGAGCTTGCGCAGCGACGCGACCTTGCCGCATAAGGCTGGCCTGGCGGCACGCCATCCAGCCAGCTGCTACCCCAGACACCGAAGATGTCGGAGCAGGTCACCAGGACGCCGAGCTTGGCCAGCACCGCATGCACCTGGTCCTTGACACTGGTGCGGGCCCGGGCCAGCTTCTGCCGGTAACGGGTGAGTTCCCGCAGCTCACGGATCTCAGGCGGCGCGACCCACGCCTCGGCCAGCCGGCCCATCCGCAGCAGGTCAGCCAGGTCAGCCGCGTCTTTCTCGTCGTTCTTGACCCGGCGGTAGGAGAAGGCTTTCACCCCGAGCGGATGCGCCAGGTGCACCTCCGCACCAGCGTCCGCCAGCGTGTCCGCCGCCCAGTACCAGCCGTACGTGGCTTCCAGCACCACCTTCGGGTGCTCCCCCGCCCGGGCGATCTCCCGCCGCAACTCCTCCGGGCTGTTAATGATCTGGACCTTGTCCAGCCGCCTGCCGTCCGGCGTCATCCGGACCAGCACGCTGCGCCGCCGGTGCAGGTCCATGCCCACAATCTGCGGGCCGTCATACGCTTCTGCAGTGGGCCTCCCATCGTCGTAGATGGCGTAGACAACCCGAGCATGAACCTCGGGTCACCTACGGAGAGCGGGAGGCCCCGCTCCTTCATCGCATCAGGGTGAGAGGGGCAATCACCCTGAAGGCCGTGTGACAAAACCCTGCGAACGCCGCACATCATCCGCCCAGGTCAAAGGAGCCTTAAGCGCCAGCACGTGCAACGGCGGATGGGTGGACCGCCGAATACGGTGAAGGACGATTCGCTGGTTACCTGGTGCAACCCAGGTTCTGACGTCGGCAGACCCGGTAGGGGCGCTGGGAGGCGGTGGCGGGCTGCCAGCGCGTCAGGCGGCGTGGGGGGCGATTTCGACGATCAGGTCGGCGTCGAGGGCTGCGCTGATTCGTTCCAGCAGCGGGATCGTGGGGACGACGCCGCCGGCTTCCAGGCGTGAGAGGGCCGGCTGGGTCATGTCAGCGCGGGCGGCGAGTTCGACCTGGGACAGTCCCAGGGCCAGGCGGCGCTCGCGGACTGCCTGGCCGATCAGGAACGCCCGGCGGGCCTCGGCGTACCCCTCGCGGTACTCGTCGCTGTCACGGCGCCCGGCGGCCAGGTCCTCATAAGAGGAGTGCCGTGGCGTCATGTCAGTTCACCTCCCGGTCGAACACCTGGTGGGCCGGGCCGTGTTCGGCTTCGCAGATCTTCTGGGCCTGCAAGGCGCGGGCTACCTCAGCAGTCTCGGCGCTGCGGGTCTTGGGGAACACCGTTAATAAGATCACCCGCTGGCCTGGCGCCAGCCAGTAGGTGACCCTGGTCTGCTGGCGTAACAGGTGGAACCGCAGTTCCCTGACCTTCCCGCCCAGGCGGAAGGCTCGCCGAGATCCTCGGCGTGCTCAGCAAGCAGGCCCACGAGGAAGTCGGCGCGGCCGAAGTCGCGGTCGCTCAGCCCGGCCAGCCAGGACCGCACTTCGGGTTCGATCTCAACCTCGTACAGACCTGCCATGCATCCAATGCTATATGCATCACTTGCTATAGCCAACTTGGCCGCTCAGATCCGGGGGCCATCTCAGCAGCGAGAATGCAGCTGAGTGAGCGTCGAGATTCTTGCACGCCCGGTCGTAGCGCACCGTGGTACGCGTATGGCATGCCGCGCAGCGATCTCGACATCGCGCAGATTTACCCCGGCATCCAGCATCACGGTCAACCGCGGATCTTCCATACCGCCTGCCCAGCGGGGTGAGACGCTCACAAGCAAACACCGGCGGCGAACTCCGGGCCGCGGGCGCACTCTGTCGGCGGCATGTGAGGACGTCTGAGGTGCGACAGGATAGATACGGTCGAGACCGTCGGCATTCCGGCTTCCTATGGAATCGGAAGGTCCGTCCATGGGTGACGATGGGGTCAGAGGCTTCTATAAAGACAACCCGGCTTATGACCGTTGAGTCGCCCAGTATGGGGGTTACGTTCTTACGCGGCGACGTCGCGGCGAGTACATGCTCTACGACTCAAATGCCTGCACCTCGGTAGGGACAAGGTTGCGGTGGGGCTAACGGGCAAGCCGCGGCGATGGGCGACGCAGCCGGGAGCGCTTGTAGCGTGGACCGAGCAGGGGGCTGGTGCTGAACCACTCCTTTGCCAGACGTGCAGGTGACTCTCTGCCCCGGTACGCCCCATTCAGATGATCGCGATATATGGACGGCCGCCATTTTGAGGACTTGAGCTTCAGGCCGTAGGTGGCAGATGTGGGCGCACGTTGACCGTGGATTCTATGGAAGGCTTGGCTGCGAGCCGCACGCGGCGCTGGAGGAGAGTGAGAGTCTTGGAGAATCAGCGGTACTCCGTCGACGAGCTTCGCGAGCAACTCGGTCGGTTCGAGCGCGAACTACGCGCGGCCGGGCTGAGGGAAAGCTCTGTGACCACCTACGTTGACCGGACGGGTCGGTTTCTCAAGTGGCTTGACGGCGACTATCAGCCACGGGGCCCGAACTAAATCCGGCACACGGCGCCGAGGAGCGGAAGAGCATGAAATGGCGGGCGAACGCTGTAGCGGCCACAGTCCTGCTGCTGGCAGTCGTGCTGACCGCCGGGGGCTGCGGGCAGGCGTGCGCGGGCCAGTGCGGTCCGCCGTATCAGCTGCAAGTCGTATTCCGCACGGGCACCACGCGGGCGGCGGCCGTTGCGGTCCTGCAAGGGTGCTCCAGCGACCCGCTTGTCGCCAGGATCGGGAACGTGCGCAGGTTCCACGGGCCCGGCGAGCCCCCCGGCTCGCTGACCGCCACGATCTATACCCGTTCCATGCCAATCGGTGCACAGCACGTCCACCTGCTGGCATGCCTGCACAGCTCGCCGTCAGTCACGCAGGCGAGCTGGCCCGACTGAAGCGCGACGACGTGAATCCCACCGCTCGATCGGCGGCAAAAGCGGGCGTTCGCCCCCGGAGACACCGCCGCATAACTATGCCATGTCCAGTTGGCCCAGGAGCACGGCACATCTGCCTGACGGTGTGCTGGCGGAGCTTGGCACCTTTCGTACGCGGACTTACCCACTGCCCATTGAGTTCGAATCCAACGATAGCATTCTTCGCAGCTAGTTAGCCTCTTACCTGTGAGCGGCTGCTATTGGCGGGAGAGCACGCGGGTGACTCCGGCGGCGATGGTGGTGGCGAGGATCCAGCCTGCCGCAATCATTGCGGCCGCGAGCCAGTGGTGCCATCCCATTGGATTAAAGGCGCCTCGCTGGCCGAACCCCACTATGGGCAAAAGCAAGTCCAGGGTGTAGAGCACCGGACTGAATTCTGGTGCCTGGCCTCGGTCGAGTGGCGCTGGGTGATCGGCAGCGAAGGCCGCTGTCCCGATGGCTAGCAGCACGGTAAGCCACAGGGCTGCACGTTGCGGCCGGTAGCCGTACCCGACGACCCAGTCCTGCAGGTAGCCCCATGCGCGGGAGGGTGCCGGGAGCGCGTGGCGGCGCATGCGCTGTTTGGCGAGCAGCACTGCACGTGCATCGGTGTCGTGTCCCATCCTGCGATAGACAGCCGCGAGCTGCTCATATGGCTGGGGCTGGTAGCCACCGGAGTTCCGGGCGAGCAACCGGAGCCGGCTGGCTGCGGGTAGTGGTGAGACCATCGTGGTGTAGGTGAATCCGTCCAGCCGGATCGAATCCGGCCAGCCGGCCGGGTGATCACGCAGGACCTCAGTAACAGCGTGCCGCAGGTCCAGGGTTCCTGCGATTGAGGTGCGGGAGTCTGCCCGCAGCATGGCGGCGTGAACGGAACGCAGGTCGAGGTCGGCGTTGATGGTGGCGGTTTCGAAACATAGCTCACTGCCCACCCGGGCGCTGACCAGGGAGACCATTCCGTCCGCGGTGAAGCCGTCGCAGCAGTTCACTATTCCGTTGACGGTCAGGCCCTCCGCGCTTACCGCTGGTCCTGCCGTGTTTGAGAGCCGGGCGCCGGTGAGGAGGAGACTTGAGCCGACGCGGGCATCAACGAGGCGGATTTCGCCTTCTGCGGTGAAACCTGAACCGCAGAAGAATCTCCCTGTCACCTCCACGCGGTCGGCGAGGAGTGCGACACCTCCGGGGTTCAGCAGGCTTGCCCCGCTGAGGTTGACCGAGCCCTGGATGCGCGCTCCGCCGATCTGGACCTCGCCGTGTGCGACGAATCCGTCCATGGCGTACAAGCCGTTGTCCAATATGCTGCGGCCAGCATTCAGGGCCACACCCGAAGGGTTGCGCAGCGTCGCGTCGCTGAAGCTCAGCCCGCCACGGATGGCGGCGCCCCTCACGACGACCGCGCCGTCAGCGGTGAACCCGTCATCCAGGAGGAACTCGCCCTCCACGCTGACGCGCTCGGCAGCCAGCGCGGTCCCGCCAGCGTTGCGCAAAGATGCTCCAGCCATGGTGAACCGCTGGCCGACCTGGGCATCGGGGAAGCGGACCTCGCCATCAGCCTTGAAACCTTCCCGGCAGAACACACCTCGCAGCACGATTAACCCATCAGCGGTCAGCGCCCTGCCGTCCGGGTTGTCCAGGCACGCGCCATCCAGCACCAGCCTCCCCCCAACATGCGCGCCTGACAGCCGGCACTCGCTCCGGGCCACCATGCGATCGCATGCCAGCTCGCGCTCAACTGCCAGGCTCACGGCACTCAGGGCGGGGGTACCGAGCAGCTCCGCGTCGCGCAATGACAGCATCCCGCTCACTCGCGTCCCGGTCAGATCCACTTCACCGGCAAAACGGCACCCATTCAGAAGCAGCAACCCATCGACCTGCGCGTCCGACACGCGAAGGCCCGGCAGGGACGAGCCAGACAGGCTGACGAGCTGCAGCCTCGCCCCAGACAGGTGCGGCGCCTCGTCCCAAAAGCAGTCCCGCAACAGAAATGCGTATCCCACCTCGGCGAACGACAAATCCAGACACCCAGTGATACGCGCACCCGACAACCGCACAGCCGGCGCCCGGCCCGGCTCCGCCTCACCCGCGCCTAGCAGCAAAGCGGCGATCACCTCAGCCCGGACCGATCGTTCCGGGCCCCACTCACCACCGCGGGCGGGATCATCCTCGAGGCCCGTACCTACGGAAAGATCTACAGTCCCGGCCTGCGGGAATGCCTCCCATAGCTCCGTCTCGGCCGGTGAAAGATCCCTGGTTTCCACTAGCCACTCCCCACGAACGGCTGTACGGCCACCAGTGTGGCCGGCGAGACCGGCCGGCGTCCGGTTCTGCCGCAGATGGCCTGGCTGTGAGAGCCGTCTCTCCTTCGGAGAGGAGCGCCGGTCAGGGTATGTCGCGGCTGGACATGGCCGGGAACCGTCCTGGTTCCGAGCTGCGTCGCTAGCGCTGCAGGAGGGCGCGGATCGCGGGCACGACCTTGGTCACAATGCTGAAATGGCCGAGGTCATCGAAGATGACCAGGTTCGCGCCCGGTATGAACTCGGCGGTGTGACGGGCGTGGATGACGTCAACCATCCGGTCGCTTCTGCCGTGCAAGACGGTGACCGGGCACCGGATGGAGGCGACATCAAAGGTGCGCCGTCAGCGAGGCGGTCGTCTGCGTAGCCCTCACCGTCATCCAGGCGGGGCTACTGAACAGTTCCGTGTCCGAGGCAGCCAGCGCTGCCGCCATCCCGGCGCCGCGCATCTTGCTGCCGCCCTCGCCGTGCGCATCGGTGGCAGCCGCGATAGCCGCGGCGCCGACGACCCAGATCTCCTTGCAGCGCAGCCGCTCATCAGCTCCCGGAACGTGGCCGCCTCATGAGCCATCGGCACCGTGGGCGGGCGGCCACGCTTGTCGGTCCGGGTGACCAGCGGTTCCCAGTCTGGCGCAGCCCCGGGTGGGCCGGGGCGTGCTCACCCGGCGGGTATTACGACAGGTTCCCTGCCGCCGCGTAACGGCCGATCAGTTCCAGGGCCTCGACCGCCGGCCGATGCGTTGTGTTCGACGACTGGGCTCCAGCACATTCGGTGATTCGGCTATCAGGTGACGGTGCTGATCTTATCGATGCTTTCCTGGAGGACGCGGAGGGTGTGGTCGCGGCCGGGAGCTTCCTGCCATAGCTGCTCGAATTCTTCCCGGAACCGCTTGGACACTTCGGCGTCGCGGACGAGCGCGTTGGCGAACCACGGCCCCGGGCCGTCCGGTGATGGTGCCTGGCCGGATGCCTGGTCGGTGAGGGTGAAGGTGAACAGGACTTCGGCCTGCTGGCCGGGCTTCCGCAGGAGAGACCACAGCCGGTTGCCCGGGATCTTGTCACCGGGCGCGAATCGGAGTTCGTAACCGCCGGGATAGGAAGTCATGAGATCCCTGACGTTGCTCAGCTGCTGTTTTACCCAGGCCAACCGCTCCAGCTTGTCCCCGGGGTCATCGCGGGCCGGCGGGGGAATGCTGCGGATGTGGGTGTAGCCGTCCGCGACCATGGCAGTGACGGTCTCGTAGGAGGCGATGTCCCGGTACCGGCACCCGCCTTGCCTCAGCTTGCGCCGGAAGACCGCGATGCGTTCGGTCCGGAGCCCGAGCCAGGATTCGGTGTCCTGTTCCAGGACACGCCGTGCTCCTATGCGTGCCTCCAGCCGCCCTCTGCTGGCGGCCAGCTCCGGCGTCAGCGTGTGCACTCCCAGATGCGGCTGCAGGAACAGCCGCTCCTCGGCGTCTTCCTCCTGCTCCAGAAGCTTGGTTTCCCACCCCTTGTACCAGTACTGATTCACCAGCCGGCCGGCGCGGAAGAGTTCGATCACCGGGCCGGACCGGGCCGCCTGCAGGGCCGGGTCAAGATACTCCCGCAGGGCCTGGTAATCATCACCCGGAACCGGCAGCCACAGGCACCCGCCGCCCGGGTGGCTGAGCACGACCGCGCCGCCGACGCCGGGCACCGCGATGATGTCGGCTTCGGCCGCATCCGCTGCGACCAGGGGCTCGTACAGGCCCTGGGCCTCCCGGGCTTGCCTGGGCCGGGAGCCAGGGCCGGGGGGGACCACCGCGCTGGCGGCCAGCATCTCCTCCACCGCCTGCAGGCGCTCCTCGGGGGTCGGCGCGGCCGCCAGCTGCACGAGCTTGCGCGCATCGGTCCCGCCGGGCACGATCGCGCCGGGCGCGATGGACTGCGCCGCCTCGCGGAAGGCCCGGGCCAGCGGGCCGCACGTCGTGATCACTACCGGCTGGTCATCGCCGGGGGCGGCCTTCGGCGCCTGGGCGAGCAGGCCGGCCGCGCGGGCGTATGTCGCCTCCGGTGACCTGATCCGGCAGGACAGGTTCCCGGCCCTGAGGACGTCCGGGACTTCGGTCGGCTGCGGCGGGCGGAATTCCATCTCCAGGACCTGCCGGGAGCGGGCCAGCCGTTGCTGGCCCAGGATCTCCACCACCTGGTCGGCCCACGCCTGCGGATCAGCCTGGCCGGTGGCCCTGCCCCAGGCCAGCACAAGATCGTGGGTCATGCTCCGTTCCCCGGACTCCACCCGGGCCAGATGCGCGAAGCCCACCTCGTGACCGTGGTCGTTCATCACCGCCGCCAGCCTGCGCAGAGAGAACCCGGCTGCCCCGCGGGCCTCGCGCAGCCGCTGCCGGGCCGCGGCCCTTGCCTGCTCACTGGCCTGGCGTGGCGTGATCCGCCCTGGCACCACGAACCTCCCGCCTCCGCCGCACTGCCGCCGTCGCGTTGCGACTGCCGTTTTGGCGACACATGGCGACAGTCACGGTTGAATGCTGACAAGTTGCGGCAACACTGTAGTCGACAGCGTTTATGCCGCACAATGCCGCGCAGCAGCGCAACGCGAACTACACAGGCCGCAAGCCGGCCTTCAGCCAAGGGTCACCACGACGATCAGGGAAGTGGCCCCCCGGCGCTTTCAGCAGATACCAGAGCAAGCCAAGGGCACACCCCAGGATTGGCGCATAAGGGGTGAGGCGCTGTGCACCAGCAGCTTCCAGCACACCACGCGATCACGGTGGCCGGCGTGGAACGGCCCGGCGATCGGTCCCGGGCCAGCCGGCACCGGCCCGCGACCGGTGACGGGCTGCCCGGGGCGCTGACCCGGGCCGTCAGGAAGAAACCGGAGGACCCGGGCGACAGACCGCGGTGACGGCGCCCTAGCTCAACACCCAGGGCACCGGCGACACGCTCATCCAGCCCCGCAGCGGCCACGCCATCCGCCAGTCCCGGCAGATCTACTCCCGCCTCGCCTCGCCAGCGCCGGCAGCGCGACGACGACGCCATCGGCAACTTCCCCACCTCACCAGTACGGTCACGCTCGCTTGCCCTGGCGACTCAGTTCTTACTACCGTTAAGGAGACCGTCATGCACCCGATCATCATGCACGACCTGGTCAAAACCCACACCAGCGACCTGCACCGCCAGGCCGAACACGACGCGCTGAGCCTCGCCACCCGCCGCGCCCGGCACGCGCCGGCCAGCTCACTTGACGAGACTCACTCTGCGGGGCCTGGTGGAAGGGGGCGTCCCAGGCGCCGGAGCGGGGGCTTGGCTTCCTACCTTTGTCAAGCTGTGGGGGGAGCGGGGAGGTCCGCGGTGGTCAGCCGGTTCTGGGTCGTTGCGCTAGGGGTAGTGGCGCTGGCCGCGTCGTGCACCTCTGGCCCCGGCGCCAGGCCGGGCGCCGGGGGTCCGGCGGCAACCCCGCCGCCGGTACCGGCGGGTTCCGCCGATAGGGTCTGTACTCCCAGTGGATGCGTTTCGCTCAGCCGGCTGGCCAGCAGCATCGATACCCAACTCAGGGGAAACGTCGTCGGCTACGTCGCGCTCATCGGGACGTCGAAAGCTGTTGCCTCCGGCCTTGCCCGCACGGCCGCGGACCCGCCGAAGCTCGCCATGGGACCGGACGTCATGGTGAATGTCGCCAGCGTCGGCAAGATGTTCACCACGATTGCCGTCCTGAAATCACTGGCCCGGCACCATCTCAGCATCGACAGCCCGATCTGGCCGTTCCTGCCCCCGGACTGGGTCAAAGGCCCGGGTATCGACACCATCACCTTCCGTGAACTGCTGACCCACCGGGCAGGATTCCGCCTCGACAGCGACCGGGTCTTCGAGACCGATAATGCGGCGAGGGAACAAATCAGGCGGGGCATCCAGCAGGCGGACAAGCAGGTGGCGGACTACAACAACATCAACTTCACCATCTTCCGGGACATGCTGCCCTTCATGGAGGGGGTTCCCGACCCGGGGCCAGCTGCGCGCGCCGCCGCCGCGGACCGCTTTTTCCTCAGCTATGTGCAGCGTCAGGTCTTCGATCCGGTGGGCGTCACGGACGCCACCTGCGCGCACGTCCGCCATGCCGTGCTCATGTACCCGCCGCCCGGCCCTGGGCCGGCACCGGGGAGGCCGGCCCCGGCGGGACCATCGGCGTGCTCCGCCGGCGGCTGGGTCATGACACCGGCCAGCCTGCTCCGGGTACTCGAGGGCCTCATCAGCGGCAACAGCCTGCTGTCAGGCAGGCAACGGCAGCAGATGGACGACGACTGTCTCGGCTGGGACTGCTCCGTCATCGGCCAAGCCGGCTACCGGGGCAAGGAAGGCGACTTCGGCGACGGCCCAGCGGGCCTTCATACCTTCTTCGGCGTCCTCGCGGGGACGATCCCTGTGGTGGTAGCCGTCAACTCCGACCCTGTTGACGACATCTCTGCCAGCGTTCAAGCCTCCCTCTATGCCGCCACCAGCCCCCGGTAGCCGGCACGCTGGCGACCACCTCGGCCCGAAGCCCAGCGGGTTGTGCCTGGATCAGCAAGCAATGGCGGCCGGACCTGCGCGGACCGGCCCCATGCTCGGCCATCAGCATCAAGGTCGCGTCGTTGTGACTCAGTTCGCCACCGCCGTGGCGGCGAGTCTGAGAAGGGGGTCTATGAAGCCGCCGGGTGCCGATCCCGTCATGACGCCACGTGATCACGGCGCTGGACGCAGGGCGGGTCACCATCCGCACGCGGCATCCCGAAGTCCCGGCTGCGGTGGTCGTCACGGGCGCCGGGGTCAACCAGAAGGGCGACGCTGCCGCGGATATGGCAGGCGTGCCCGACATCCTGGGGTGCCCGGTGCGGGAACTGGCCGGCGAGCTGACGCCCGGCTTGCGGCGCTCGGTGAGGCGAGGCCCAGTCAGAACCCGCTGTTCTGTGCACCTGAGGCCTGTCGAGCATGCCACCAATCGCCAGCGCGTAATCGGCGATCTGGCCCACCCGAGGGTGGGGTACCAGCGCCCAGCCACGTACCTCTCACGGCATTGCCGATCACGAATGGAGATGCTGCCTCTGCATAAGAATGCGATGCCGGAACTCGCTCACATCGGCCAGAAGAGTGAGTTCCCCGGGCGTCGGCGCGGATGTATAAAATGCGGCCCGGCTGACTGTCCGCCGGACTGCGGCGTGGACTGCTAGTACGGCAGTAGCCATTCGTTAGCTGAGCTGGGCGATCACCGGGTTTGTGAGTCGTGCGCGTTGGTGGTACCAGCGGGCGAGGGCTTGGTGACGGCGTTTCCAGGCTGACCAGTGCCCGGCGTGGCCGGGTGGGCTGGGCGGGTGGGTGTAGGCGGTGAGCAGGCGGGCGATCTCGGGGACGGTCAGCGGGATCATGCCCGGGTCGGCGGGAGGCGGCTGATCGGGCCGGGCCGGGGGCGGTGCCTGGGTGTCGGTGCGCTGCCTCAGCGCGGCGGCGGTGATGGCGCAGATGGCCAGGGCCGCCATGACCAGCACGGTGTGCCGGGCGATCGCGGTGTGGAGCCGGACCTGGGACTGATCGAGGCCGAAGCAGTCCTTGCCGAGGCGGAATTCTTCTTCCACGGGCCATCTCAGCCCTGCCGCGCGGATCAGCCGGGTGATCGTGAGGGGCTGGCCTTCGGGGACGAAGCAGTAGTGAAAGGCCAGCTCGCCGGTCTTGAGGTGGTGGCGGATGAGCAGGCCGTGCCGCGGGGATGTGGCAGCCAGCCACGACCAGGCATACCAGCGCTGTCCCTTGGAGCCGTGCCCAGCGGAGCGGACCTCGGGGTACTTGCGGGCCAGGAGCTGGGTGGCCGCCTGCGCACAGGTTAACTTCTTGCCGCTGGCCAGGGTGAGGCGGAAGTTCGAGGGGACGCGCAGCACGTAGGCCTGGCCACGGTCTTCGAAGAAGGCCCGCAGCTGGGTGCAGTTGCCGTAGACCTCATCCCCGCAGAAGAAGTCGACGGTGATGCCGTCGGCGAGCGCTTCGGCGGCGATGTCGATGGCCAGCTGTCCCTTGGTGCGGAACACCAGATCCAGGGGCAGGCCCATGAGCAGCGAGCGCACCGGGTCGGCGATCTGCGCGGCGGGTATCCACTGCCGCGCTCCGATCAGCGCATGCCCAGCATGCTCGCGTATATAGGCCAGGTGAACAGTGTTGATGCCGTTGGCGACCTTCCCCGCGCAGCCGAGGTACTGCCGCTGCACGCCCGCCGTGGCCTGCCCGGCCTTCTCCTGCCCGGTCTCATCCAGCGCCCCGATCACCAGCCCGCGGCGCCCGGAACGGCGGGCAGCCTCATCCAGGCCCGCCACCGCGAACTGGCGGACCACGCCCATCGCGGCGAAAGGATCCCAGGCCGCGCGGTTGAGCAGCCGCTGCGTCCGCCCCGGCGTCCGGTCACCCGCCTGCTCAGCGATCGTCCAGCCATTACGCCGCGCCAGGCCGCCGCTGACAGCACAGATGTACTTCCCCGCCTGCAGCCACGGCTCCGGCCGCCCGAAACACGGCCGCAGCAGGCCCAGCAGCTCGCTGCGTTTCCGGGCGCCCAGCCGCGCCCCTATCCTGGCGGCAGCAGCCGCCCCCGGTTTTGTTGTCGTCACACACACATGATCGCGGGCGGCTGCGTCATGCAGAAACCAGGAACCTCCGCCGTCAGCCGAGGCCGCCCCAGGTCACGCCCCCAATGGCTACTGCCGTACT
>CAVYQF010000003.1:0-73873 GCA_963770545.1 uncultured Actinomycetes bacterium
TCCACACCATCAAGGCGATCCTCGTCGCGACCCTCGGCTAGGAGCCGTGCCTGCCTTCTTCCCCCAGCACTGAGGCCCGCACCCTTCGATCGGCGGCGAACCGGGAGTGCTCGACCTGACGCCGCTACGCGAACCCCTCTCCGAGCAGGCGGACGAGCTTCAGAAGGTGAGGCTGCGCGACAGGGTCCGTGCCAATCGCCCGGTAACCGGCCGTTGTCCGCCTGGACATAGACATGGGCTCACTGGACGCTAATCATGAGACATACGACCCGTGCATGTTGGTAACTGGGAGGCCGGCATGACCACTCCCTTGTCCAGAGACATCGGCGACCAGCTCGGCCGGATCGGCCGGCACTGGGGCTGGCTGCTGTTCTTCGGGATCCTCATGGTGGCGGCGGGGGTGGCCGCGGTCGCCTGGCCCGGGCCGACCGTGGTGGTCCTGGCCATCTTGTTCGGCATCCAGATCCTCGTGTCCGGCATCTTCTCGTTCATCGGCGCGTTCGCCGCTGATGAGTCCGGCGGGATGCGGGTGTGGAATGTGATACTCGGGCTGCTCGGCATCGTGATCGGGCTGTACGCCGTCCGGCACATCATCGTCTCGGTGGTCGCACTCGCCCTGCTCATCGGGATCTACTGGGTGGCCTACGGGATCGCGCAGATCTACGCCGCGATAGCCCACCGTGAGCTGCCGCACCGCGGCTGGATGGGCTTTATCGGCGCGCTCAGCGTGGTCGCCGGGATCATCGTGATCGTGTGGCCGGGGCCGTCGCTGGTCACCCTGGCCCTAGTGCTCGGCGTCTGGCTGATCATCTACGGCGTCATGGAGATCGCGCTGGCGTTCCAGGTGCGCTCGGCCATCAGCCACGTCCGGCACACCATCGCCAGCCCCGCCTGATCTCAGCCGGCAGCCCACCAATTCCGGGTGTCCGAGCCAAAGCTTCGCCGGGGGTTTTCGCCGATCGCTAACGGCGCGTGAGTCGTGCGCCGCCTCTCGCTTCAAAGAGTTCCCGGCTCTATGATCATCGAGAGATCTTCGCTTCGATGTCGCGGCACTTGACGATCGACAAGGCGCCCACGCGGACGCCAACGGGGAGGACGCGATCATGAGCGATACCACGACTGCGAGCGCGGAGAGCGCGGTCCGGCCATTCCGGATCGAAGTACCTCAGGGCGAGATCGACGAGCTGCGCCGCCGTACCAATGCGACGCGCTGGCCGACCAGGGAACTCGTCACCGATCGGTCGCAGGGTGTGCAATTGGCGGCGATACAGAACCTCGCGCGCTACTGGGCGACCGAGTACGACTGGCGCCGGTGCGAGGCGCGATTGAACGAGCTGCCGCAGTTCAAGACGGAGATCGACGGGGTGGACATCCACTTCATCCACGTCGAGTCGGCCCACCAGAACGCGTTGCCGTTGATCATGACGCACGGCTGGCCGGGCTCCGTCGTCGAGCTGCTCGAGACTATCGGCCCGCTCACCGATCCGACCGCGCACGGTGGCCGTGCTGAGGACGCGTTCCACCTCGTGCTGCCGTCGATCCCCGGCTACGGGTTCTCCGGCGAGCCGACCGAGCTCGGCTGGGGCCCCATCCGTATCGGGCAGGCGTGGGCAGAGCTGATGCGGCGCCTGGGTTATACCCGGTACGTCGCGCAGGGAGGCGACGTGGGCTCCCAGGTCACCGACGTGATGGGCCGCCTTTCACTCGACGGGCTGATCGGCATCCACACCAACCTTCTCACGCCGGCGCTGGGCGATTCCGAGGCCCTGAGCCAGTCGCCGCCCTCGGCAGAAGAACGTGCCGCCCTCGACGCGCTCGCCGAGTTCCATGCGACCGGGGCTGGGTACTTCGTGGAGCAGGCGACGCGCCCGGAGACGATCGGCTACGCCCTCCTGGATTCACCCATCGCGCTGGCGGCGTGGATGATCGATCACGATACGGACAGCTACCTGAAGATCGCCCGCGCCTTCGTCGATGGGCAGCCGTCCGGGGGGCTCACCCGGGATCACATCGTGGACAACATCACCCTGTACTGGCTGACAGGCACCGGGGCGTCGGCTGCACGCTCGTACTGGGAAGAAGGACAAGAGACTGCTCGTGCGGCTGGCCAGCCTCCCAGGCCAGTCTCGATTCCGGTCGGCTTCACGACGTTCCCCGGGGAGATCTGGCGGACCCCGCGCAGCTGGGTCGAGAAGGCATACCCCAACGTCATCTATTTCAACGAGGTGGATAAGGGCGGTCACTTCGCCGCCTGGGAGGAACCAGGGCTCTTCTCGGAAGAGTTGCGCGCCGCCTTCCGCCCGCTGCGCTAGTACTCCAGCCGTAGATCGTGATCTTGCAAGTTGCCTTTGGCAGCGTCTGAGGGCGATCACTCGGGTAAGGCGCTGGGTCGTGCCGGGCCAGTGGGCAGTGCTGGCGGCCGACGGTCAGGGTTGTCCGGCGGGCCGGGGTGCGGCGGGCCATTGGACTTGCCAGTGTGCACCATCGCGGGTGAGGGAAAAAGGGATGGCGTGCGGGAGCGGTGAACCCCAGAGGGCCGGCCCGTTGTGGCACAGCATGCTGATGCCGGTGGTCAGGCTCGCGACGTGGCCGACCACGATCGCGGTCTGGCGAGGGCAGGCTGCCGCGATCTGTTCCAGGGCCGCGGTGACGCGGGCAGCGACGTCGTGGCCGGTTTCGCCGTCAGCGACCCGGGCGCCCAGGTCGCCGTGCACGATCCAGGCTTTCAGGACCTGGGCCGTGAGCAGGCGGGTCGCTGGGTCTGTGGCGCCTTCCTTGCTGCCGGCGGTGACCTCGGAAAGAGCGGGCAGCACGGCGACCTCCAGGCCGAGGTCCCGGGCGATGATTGCAGCTGTCTGCCGGGACCGGAGCGCGCTGCTGGCGTAGATCATTCCAGCGTGCTGGCCGCGCAGCTGGCCTGCGGCAGCGGCGGCCTGGCCCTGGCCGCGGGGAGTCAGGTGCGCGGCAGGCAGAGCGCCAGCCTGCTGCCTGGCCACGTTGTCCGATTCAGCGTGGCGAAGGCAGATCAGGTGGGCGGTCCGGTCATTCATACCGGCACTGTGCCACGTGCTGGCGGCGTGCCGCGCAGGGTGTGGTGGTGCTGGACGGGGAACGGCCACCGCGTGATCATCGCAGGTTGTGTCAACTCTTGATGATCTTGCGGTTCAGCACCACCACAACGTCTCTAAGCGACGCTACCCACTGCGGCCTGATCTATTACCTCAGCTGCGGGACAAACCAGGTAAACGCCGCAGCATCAAGCAGTAACGAAGGGTGGCTATCTCGCACGGTGGCTAGACGCTGGAGTACGCCTGCCGACTAGGCGCGCCTGACTGCCCTGTAATGGCCGGGACGGACGAGAGTGCAGATCATCCAATTCAGGTGCCCGTTCGCCCTGCCGTATGCGGGGTAGCGGTCCGGACATGAGCAAGGCAAGCCTGAACCAGCACGGTGACTCGCGCCCGGGGCAGGCGCCGGCGACGGCTGAGCGGGGCGAGCAGCGCCCGCGCGGGCGGGGCTGGGGGCTGCTGGCCACCAGCCTGGGCTTCGGCGTAGTTCAGCTGGCTGTCAGCGTGGTCAACGTGGCGATCAAGCCAATCGGTGCGGACCTGGGCGGCAGCGTCAGCGGACTGTAGTGGGTGGTAAACGCCTACACCCGTCACGTTCGCGGCGCTGATCTTGTCCGCCGGTGCGCTGGGGGACTGGATCGGCGCCAAGCGGGTATTCCTGGCCGGGTTCGTGGTCTTCACATCGGCTTCCGTAGTGTGCGGTCTGGCGCCGGGCCTGGGGTGCTGTGGGCGGCCCGGGCGGTGCAGGGCATCGGCGCGGCGGCGCTGGTGCCGTGCTCGCTGACGCTGCTCAACCATGCCTACCCCGACAGCGACGCCCGGGCGCGGGCCGTGGGGCTGTGGGCGGCCGGCGCCAGCGTCGCGCTGTCGGCTGGCCCCCTGATCGGCGGGCTGCTGATCGCCGCAGCGGGCTGGCGGGCGATCTTCTTCATCAACCTGCCGATCGGGCGGTTGGCGGCCAGCGCGGCTTGCCGATCCAGACCACGCTGCACTACTCGGCGCTGCGGACGGGGCTGGCCTTCGCGCCGGCCACCATCGCGGTGCTGGCCGCCAACCTGCTCGCCAGCCGGATCACCACGGCCATCGGCAACCGGCGGGCCATCGCCGCCGCGGCGGCGCTGATGGCGGCCAGCCTGGCCGGGCTGCTGGTCATCGGCGCCTCGACCGGGTATCCGGTGATGTGGTGCAGCTGGCCGCGCTCGGTTTCGGGCTGGGCCTGGTCGTACCGGCCATGACCGCGGCGCTACTGGGCAGCGTGAATGCCTCCCGCTCCGGGATCGCCTCCGGCACGCTGAACACCGCCCGGCAGGCCGGCAGCGTGATCGGCGTGGCGCTGCTCGGCTCGCTGGCCAGAAGGAGACCGCGTCCTGAATGCCCAGCGGCCGCGCTGCTCGAACCGGGCCCGGTCAGCTCCGGCGCGCTCGACCACGTCACCACCTACACCCTGCCCGACGATCCCTATACCCACCTGCCCCCGGTCGTGAATAGCAAATGAAACGGGGTGAAGGGGAGAGCTGAGCCGTCGCCCCGGGAGCGCTACCAGGACTGGGACCGCGGCCCGTTCACCGGCGAGAGCCAGGACCGCATCCCGGTTCTACGAGGTCACCGCAGCGCCTGCCGGATGAACGTGGCCACGGCGACCGGCTTCGCGATGAACGCGGTGTGCGAGCCGTCAATGGTGTCGGTCGTGGCGCCCATCCGCTGCGCCATGAACCGTTCCGCGTCCGGCGAGATCGCGTTGTCGTGCTCGGAGACCAGGAACCAGGACGGCTTGCTCTTCCAGCCCGCCGCGGTGGCGTTCTCGTTGAGCGCCGCGGCCGCGAGCGGGCGCTGGGTCGCGAACATGACATCGGCCATGTCCACCGGCACGTCGGCGCAGAACGTCTCCCGGAACCCCTCCTTCTGGACGTACAGGTCGGGACCGCCCGCGGCGCCGGGCGCGTCGTAGGGGGTCGGGGCGGCCGTCTTGGCGAGCAGGGGCGGCGGGAACGGCTGCTGCACGCTCGCGCAGCTCTCACCCACCTCCAGCCCGAACGCCGCGAGAAAGACCAGGCCGGTCACATTCTCCAGGTCTGCGGACGCCTGGGTGATCACGGCGCCTCCGTAGGAATGCCCGACCAGCACGACCGGGCCGTCGATGGCCTTGACCACGTCGCTGACGACGCTGGCGTCGAAGGCGACGCCTCGCAACGGGTTCGGCGGGGCGAGCGCCGTATGGCCTGCGCTCTCGAGCTCGCGGATCACTCCCGCGAACCCGGATGCGTCGGCAAAGGCACCGTGGACGAGGACGACGGTGGGACCAGGCATGGGTTCTCCTCGGGGCCGGAGAGATGGCCCCCACGACGTTACGTCACCAGACCCGGGCGGGTCGGCCCGGGGGTGGATGCGGCCCGGGCCGCCGAGCCGGGCACGCAGGTATCCACCGGCGCCGAGGTGCATTTCATCAAGCGCCGCGCAGCGATGGCACGCTTTCCTTCCGGCGCCCGGATATCTCGGTTTCCGGTGCATGCAGAAGGACGCCAGGAATAGCGGCTTGACTGGGTCAGCCGGACCTGTCAGCCCATCGGGGGGCGTGCTGCGCCGGGCGCCGGCTGGCGCCCTTCGATGAGGCGCCGTCCGCGTTCGTAATCATCGTCGGCCTCATGGGTGAGAACGCCGACCGTGACACCCTCTTGCGAGTACCAGACGGTGAACGCTCCGCCGCCGTGATCGACGAGGCTGGCATCGTCGAAACCGTCTCCCCAGGAGGCGTATTTGAGCGTCCGGTCACCAACGGTGGACCAGAATCCCGGTACCTCGGCCCATGAGGCTTCCACGCCGCGGGCGGTCTGGCCTGCCACCCGGCCCATGGCCAGAGCCTCTCCCCAGTGCTCGACAACCAGGTGACGTCCGGCTGAGGCATTGAAAGCGAAGGCCACGTCACCGGCGGCAAGGACCCTCGCAACGCTGCTGCGCATGTGCGCGTCGACTTGGACTCGCCCGCCCTCCACGGCCAGACCGGCGTCGGCGGCGATGCCAGCCTCAGGCTCCACACCCCCGGCCACGAGGAGCAAGTCGCCCCCGGCGCTGGCCTCACCGGCGAGGCGGACCCGGCCACCCTCGAACGCTTCCACCTCCACACCCAGACGGAGCGAGACGCCGTCCTCCGCCAGCCAGGCCCGGAGAACCTGGCTGGCGGCGTCGCCCAGCCGGGCGGCCTGGGGACCTTCTTCCATGCTCACCAACGTGACGGCCAGGCCCCGGCGGGCCAGTGACGCTGCGGCCTCACAGCCGATGAAGCCCGATCCGACTACCACCGCCGAGCGGGCCGCGGCGGCCGCCTGGCGCAGCTCCCTGGCCTGGTGCCGGGAGCGCAGGTAACGGACACCGGGGCCCTCAGCGCCCGGGACCGGCAGCGGCTTCGGGCGGGCCCCGGTAGCCAGGATGCACGAACCGTAGCTGAGGGTCTCACCATCGGAGAGGGCAACTACCCGGCGGCCGGCATCGAGCGCTTGTGCCCGGGTACCGAGCCGCACCTCAATGTCGTGGTGGCGATAGAAGCTTCCGTCCTCGAGAGCCAAGACGTCCTCTTCTGACTCGCCGCGCAAGAAGTCCTTGG
Organism: uncultured Actinomycetes bacterium; assembly: GCA_963770545.1. GTDB lineage: Bacteria > Actinomycetota > Actinomycetes > Streptosporangiales > Streptosporangiaceae > RYN-230. The sequence continues at coordinate 6,667 of CAVYQF010000003.1, forward strand.
ACAGCGGCGGCCGGTGGTAGGGCAGGTACTCGTCGGCAGACACGAGCACAACCTCCCCGTCGGCGCCTCCCTCCCGGTAAGCCCGAGCCGCCTCGAGGGCGGCAGGCCCTCCGCCGACGATAACCAGACGCTCTGCGGTCACAGCCGCACCGCTGTTGTCGATACAGACGATCCGTGCAGGCTCATCGGGTCATGCTATTGGCGTACCGAGCGGTCCGACGAGCCTTCGTGCACGGCCAGGAGGTCGAGGTGGAGCAGGCCACAGACCCGCTGGCCGCCCACGCCTTGGCAATACGCGCCAGTGCGCCCGGCTCGGTCACTCGTGCAGCGTCACTCTCGATGACGACGTCCGCATCGCGGATCGACACCGCGATCGAACACCGGGATCGCGCGCGACATTGCGTGGGCACCGCCACCGCGCCGGCGGGTAAGCCGTCCCACTCCTCCCCCGCTCGCCTCCGGAACCAGGCCAGCCGGGACATGACCGGGGGCAGCGCACGCGGGCCGCGGCGTGACGCCTGGTCAGCGTCGCTGGGCCGGGCTCACGGCGCGGGGCTGCGTATCGCGGCGAGCAGGCCGTCGAAGTCCTCGCCACACGGTCCGCACGCGGCCAGGTGAGCCGCGATACCGGGGTAGCGTTGCGCCGCCCGGGCATCGCCGGCGGCCAGTTCGGCGTACACGTGCAGTAAGTCCATGGCCTCTGCGCAGCCCACATCGCGCGGGTCGGTCCGCAGGAAGCGGTCAAGCATGGTCCAGGCGTTCATGAGGGCCTCGAAGTCTGGTTGTCCAGATACCCGTTAGCGGCCAGCACGGCCCGAAGCTTACGTCTCGCGTCAAACATTGTCTTGTAAATCGCGTTCCGGGTAGTGCCGAGCTCGGCGACCAGGGCGTCCAGAGGCACACCGTTGAGCACGAGCGCGACGAAGACCTTTCGCTGCCGTGGGGTGAGCTGTTCATCTACCGCCCGGCGCACGGCATCGGCCAGCTCCCGCCGCTCGGTCTCCCGCGCGGGGTCGGGCCCGAGCCGGCCGGGCAGCCGATCCCAGTCCTCGGTGTTCATCGGGACAGCCGGGTGGGCCCAGAAATGGCGTCCGATTTTTGCCGATACCTCGAAAATGACGAACTTGTACGCCCAGGTCGTGAACCTGCTCTCCCCCCGGAACTGGCCGAGTTTGAGGTCGATGGCCAGGAGAGCATCGGCCGCGGCCTGGTAGGCGAGGTCGTCAAGCTCGGGGCCGGTAATGCGGAACTGCCCACGACGACGCTGCAACTCGGCACGTGCGATCCGCAGCAGCAGCTCATGCAGGCGGGCCAGGCCCGCCTCCCGCTGTGGCCCGGCGCCGCTGAGCACCCGGATCCACTCCCCGGAATCGGAATCGGAATCGGAATCGGAACCGGGATCGAGGCGCGGCGGCGGGAAGATCGCGTCGGCGGGATCAGCTGGCGCCATGCCACGATCCTACGGACGCGATGTCCCTGGCCCGCCTGATCGGCCAGGCCAGGGACATCGGCTGGACGGGCCTAGATGCTGGCGATCCCGGCGGGTGCCCCGCCGGCCGGCAGTGGTGTAGGTGAGCTGGGCAGTTCGGTGAGGGTGCCGCCGTGCACGGCGAAGACGGACAGGATGTGGTTGCCGCTGCCGTTCACCGACAAGGTCTTGCCGTCCGGGGACAGCCGGAGGTCGGTGTCGGCGCCGCCGCCCCCGATGGGCGTGCTGCCGATCAGGGACAGTGAGCCGCTGGTGTTGATGGCGTAGCTGGAGATGTTGCCCGACCCGGTGTTGACCGTGAACAGGTACCGGCCGTCATGGCTGATCTCCACCCAGCACGGCGCGGTCTGCCCGTCGGCGTACGGCGAGGCCCCGATCGGGGCGAGCCCGCCGAGGAAGCCGTCGCGGTAGGCGGACACGGTGCCCAGGCCTGCGCCGTTGTGCGCGTTACTGACGAACAGCTGCCAGGGACGGGCCGGCGAGAACTCCGCCCCGAGCTGGCCCAGGCCCTGCCCGGTGAACGGGGACCCCTTCGCGGCCAGCAGGCGGCCGCCGGGCAGCACCACGAAGCTGTCGATCTGTGAGGTGGCGGTCCGGGTGCCGACCAGACGGCTGCCGGTGACGTTGAAGAACACGTCACCCAGGCCGGCGGCATCCGGGACGGAGACCGTCGAGCCAGGGATCGCGGTCAGCCGGCCACCGGGATGCAGGCGGAAGCCGGAGTAGCCGCTGCCTCCGGCACCGCTGCCCTGGTTGGCGACGTAGACGAGCCCGGAGCGGGACACCGCGATACTCACGGGCTTTACGCCGCCTGAGGCCACCAGGCCGGCCGGCACCGGAACGCCGTCCCTGGTGACACGCAGGACCGAGATCTGGTTGCTGCCGGCGTCAACGGCCAGCAGGTACCGGCCGTCGGGGGTGGCCTGGATCGCACCCTGGGACGCCAGGCCCGTGCCCGCGCCCGCGCCGCCTGCGGCGAACGGCGACCCTGGGAGCGGGGTGACCGAGCCGTCGGCGTGCCGGGCGAACCCGTCGATGGTGTTCGCAGGAGCCGTATTGCCGTCGATGTAGGTGTAACCCACCACTGGTGAGGCCGTGCCGGCGCTGGCCGCAGTGCCCGCGCCGAGCAGGCCGATCGTGGCCGCCAGCACGCTACCGCCCGCTGCCAGCCATCTGCGCTTGCCCATGGTCCGCTCCTTGGATGAGGGTGGATCTGCGGTGATCCGCCGATCCACCCCATGAGCGCCGGGCCGCGGCCGCCTTCTTACGGCGGCTTCCCCTCACGTCACAGGTCCGTAAGATTTGCGCTGCGTGGCCGCCCGGGGACAGCCCCGGCGGCCACCGCGGCCGTAGGCGCCACGCTGGCGCAGGGCCTGAGCACCGACTCGTTAGAGAAAAGAATTTTCCGGGTCGCGATCATGGGTCACCGGCCGGGGAAGCGGCCCAGATCGGGTAGCGAACCACCACGGAACCGGGCGGGTTCTGCGCGGCTCGGCGGAGTCGTTCGGCGAAGGGATAGATGGCGGCGGACGGTAAGGGATGGACATAGATTTCGACGGCTTGCTGGCCGCGGAGAGCCACCGTCGTTCTCGACCTTGGCCTCCGCCTGAGCCTTGGCCTTGAGGTACGCCTGGCCCTCGGCCACATCGGCGCCTTGCCCGCGGGTCTTGTGCGTGTTGTACAGCGGATTGCTCTGGCCCGTAGCGTCCTCATCTGGACGAGCATGCCCCGTCCGGCGCCGTGCCCTCTCGCCTGCCCGGCCCTCCCCTTGCCGACTAGCTTGCAGTGGCTGATAGATTCATAGCGAATTAATAGCAGTTAGCAAGTACCGAGGGAGTGCCCCGTGACCGGGCAGGCGGATGCAGGCGTGGCGGACGAGGCTGCGGTGGATGCGGTGCTGACGGCGAGCCGGACGCTGATCGCGGTGGCGACCAGCTCGCTGGGCGCGGCTGCGGAGGACACGACGATTGCCCAGTACCGGGCGCTGGTGGTGCTGGCCTCGCGGGGCCCGCAGCGGATGACGGACCTGGCCGGGGCGCTGGACGTGACGCCGTCCACGGCCGGGCGGATGTGCGACCGGCTGCTGCGCAAGGCCCTGATCCGCCGGCACCGGGCCCGGGCGGACCGGCGCGCGGTGCAGGTCTCGATCACCCCGGCGGGGCGGCAGGTGGTGGATCAGGCGACCGCCCGGCGGCGGGCCCTGATCGCCGGTATCTTGCGGCGGCTCCCGGCGTCCCGGCAGCTGGCGGTGGCCGCCGCGCTGCAGGAGTTCGCCCTGGCGGCCGGGGAGATCCCGGACAGCCTGTGGCCGGCCGACCCGGCTGAGCCGCCGCCGGTTCCGGCCGGCGGGAAGCGGGCGGCAGCCAGCAGGGCGGGCACGTCATGACGGGCCCGGCCGGGGCCGGCACGACGGCCGGGACGCTGCCGTGGGCGGCGCGGACGGCTGGGTGGCTGCGGGCTTCACGGGGTGGCCTGCTGGTGATCGCGGTGGTGGTGGGGGCGGGGTCGGGGCTGGGTGCGGTGGCGTTCCGGTACCTGATCTACTTCTTCACCTGGCTGGCCACCGGGCATGTGCAGTCCGGCCAGCCGGCCGCGTCGGGAAGTAGTCGCCTACCGTGGCTCGGGCTGGGGTTCTTCGTGGTCATCCCGGTCATCGGCGGGATCATCTACGGCCCGCTGATCTACCGCTACGCCCGCGAGGCCCGCGGCCACGGCGTCCCCGAGGTGATGATCGCGGTCGCGGAGAACGGCGGCCGGATCCGCCCGCAGGTCAGCGTGGTCAAGGCGCTGGCCTCGGCGCTGTGCATCGGGGCCGGCGGGTCGGTCGGCCGGGAGGGCCCGATCGTGCAGATCGGCTCCGCGCTGGCCTCCAGCCTGGGTCAGTGGGTGAAGATGCCGGAGAACCGGATGCGGATCCTGGTCGCCTGCGGCGCGGGCGGCGGCATCGCGGCCACGTTCAACGCGCCGATCACCGGGGTGTTCTTCGGGGTGGAGATCATCTGCGGGAGCGTCGGTGGATGCGCGCACGTAGTGATGCATGATCATCGACGCCTCGCGAGCCGTCGTAGCAGCCGACAGTTCCTGTCCGCGTTCCCCTCCGGCATCGCGCTGCACCATCCCCGCAACTACCTCCTGGTCGCGGCCCTCGCGGTGGCCGCGGCGCTGATCGGCCTGACCTTCAAGACCGCCGTGTACAAGATGGAAGACCTGTGGGACATCGCCTGGAAGAACCGGCCGGAGTGGGCCCGGCCCGCGATCGGCGGCATCGCCCTCGGCCTGGTCCTGCTGGCGCTCCCGCAGATGTACGGCGTCGGCTACCCCGTCATGGACAAGGCGATCGCCGGGAACTACGCACTGTGGTTCCTGATCGTGCTGGCCGCCGGGAAGATCATCGCGTGCAGCACCACCCTGGGCATCGGCGGATCCGGCGGGGTGTTCGCGCCCTCGCTGTTCATCGGGGTCACCTCCGGCATGGCCTTCGGCGAGATCGCTGATCACCTGCTCGGCCCCGGCGCCGGCCAGCCCGCCCTGTACGCGGTGGTGGCCATGGGCGCGGTGTTCACCTCCGCGGCCCGCGCCCCGCTGACCTCACTGGCCAGCGTGGTCGAGATGACCGGCGACTTCACCCTCACCCTGCCGGTCATGCTCGCCGTGGCCATCGCCACCGCCACCTCACGGGCACTGAGCTACGGCACCATCTACACCACCAAACTGCTGCGCCGCGGCCAGGACATCGACAGCTCCGCGCGCTGGCGGGCCTTCGGCGCCCCCGAGCCATCCGCGTGAGCACCCCACCCGCTGCCACTGCCGTTACTGCCCGAGACCGCGAGGCAGGGTCGCGAGCAGGGCCCGGTCAGCGCCAGTTCACGTTCAGGGCGACCCGCAGACCGTCCTGGCCAGCGAATCCCTCGCTCAGGCGCTGCGCCAGGTCGCGGCCTACGGCCGCGACGGGCTGCCCGTGCTGTCGGTGGACGGCCAGCAAGTGCAGGGCTGGATCACCGGCGCGAGCGTGCTGGACACCGTCGCCCGCGAGATCAGCGGGCCCCCGCCCCAGGTCCCGGCCAGGGCCGGGCCAGACAGGGAATCCTCCCCCCAGGAACCACCCAACCCGCTCCCGGGCTACCAGGTCCTCGAGGTCACCATCGAAGACGGCTCCCCGGTCTCAGGCCAGGCACTCGGCACCATCACCTGGCCAGCCGGCAGCTTCCCGGTCTCCGTCCTGCGCAACCGCACGCTGCAAGACGCCGAGCCCAGCCTCACCCTCACCCCCGGCGACCACCTCAACCTGCTCGCCCGGGCACCACAGCCGTCGCCAGGCCACCGTCTAGCGCACGACATGCCAGACAGCGACCACGACGGCCAGCGCCGGTGACAGCACGGCTGCTCACCAGTGACGAGACAGCCACAGCGCTGGCGGCCGCCCAGGCTCTACGAGCCGGGGGCCCCGCCCGCGGTGCCGTACGGCCGCGCCTTGGTTACTATGACCGTTCCGCCGGGTGAGAGCGGGGACGTCAGCTCGACAATGCCACTCTCCGAATTAGAGGATCCCGCGACGTTCCGGGGCCGCCGGTCCAGGCCACGAGGAGGAAGCCGTGACCGAGGATCGCAGGCCGCCAGCGGCTCGGGCTCAGTCGGGTCATACCGCGTGGGCGAGGAACCTGCAAACGCCGCTGCGGGTGTTCTTGCGCACAGAGACGGGCAGCGCCGCGGTGCTGGTCGTGATGACAGTAGCGGCGCTCGTGTGGATCAATATCAGTGCGTCGTCGTATGAAGCGGTGTGGGGGGCGCGGCTGTCGGTGCGGCTCGCGGGCGCAGGGGTGTCGCTGGACCTGCGCGAGTGGGTGAACAGCGGGCTGATGACGTTCTTTTTCTTCGTGTTCGGGCTGGAGGCCCGCCGCGAGTTCGATATGGGTGAGCTGCGGCAGCGGCGGCGGCTGGCGCTGCCAGTGCTGGCCGGGCTGGGTGGCCTGATCGTCCCGGTCGGGATCTACCTGGCGTTCAACCACGGGCCGGCGGCGCGGGGCTGGGGCACGGCGATGTCAACCGACACCGCGTTCGCGCTGGGGATGCTGGCTCTGGTCCGCCCCCGGTTCCCGGACCGCGTCCGGGCGTTCCTGCTATCGGTGGCGGTCGTGGATGACCTGGTGTCCCTGGTCGTCATCGGGGCCGCCTACAGCCAGTACATCCGCCTGGTCCCGCTGGCCATTGCGGTCGGTGTGTTCGCGGTGGTCCTGGTGCTGAGGCGCTTCCGGATCCGCAACGGCCTCATCTACGCACTGCTGGGGATCACGGCGTGGGTCGCGGTGCTGCACTCGGGTATCGACCCGGTCGTGGTCGGCCTGGCCATGGGCCTGCTGACCTACGCCTACCCGGCCGTGCGGACCGACCTGGAACGGGCCAGCGACCTGTTCCGGAATTTCCGCGAGCAGCCCACCCCCGAACTGGCCCGGTCGGCCAGCGCCGGGCTCACCTCGGCCCTGTCCCCCAACGAGCGGCTTCAGCTCCTCTACCACCCCTGGACCAGCTACGTCATCGTCCCGCTGTTCGCGCTGGCCAACGCGGGGATCGTGCTCAGCGGCAGTTTCCTGGCCCGCGCGTACACTTCCCCCATCACGCTCGGCATCCTGATCGGGTACGTGGTCGGCAAACCGGTCGGGATTACAGGCGCGTCCTGGCTGCTCACCCGGCTCAGCCGGGGCCGGCTCCGGCCGCCGGTGGGCTGGGCCGCGGTGACCGGGGTGGGCACCATCGCCGGGATCGGCTTCACCGTCTCCATTCTCATCGCCACCCTGGCGTTTGGTGGCATGGAGCTCCAGGAAGCCAAGCTGGGGGTCCTCAGCACCACGCTGGGTGCCTCGCTGGTCACCTGGCTGGTGTTCCGGGCCACTGCTTTGCTGCCGCCGCGGCTGCAGATCCGCGCTCTGCTGGGAACCACCCAGGCCATCGTCGACCTCGGGGCTCCCGTCGATCCCGGCCGCGACCACATCCGCGGCCCGGACCACGCCATCGTCACCATCGTCGAGTACGGCGACTTCGAATGCCCCTACTGCGGTCAGGCCGAGCCGGTGCTGCGGGAACTCCTGGCCGGGCACGGCGACGTGCGCTACGTCTGGCGGCACCTCCCACTGAACGATGTCCACCCGCACGCCCAGCTCGCCGCCGAAGCCGCAGAGGCCGCCGCCGAGGAGGGTGCCTTCTGGGCCATGCACGACCTGCTGCTGCGGCACCAGGACGCGCTGCTGATGAGCGACCTGGTCGGGTACGCCACCGACACTGGCCTCGACCCGGGCCGGTTCCGTGACCGGCTGGCCAGCCGCGCCGAAGCGGCCCGGGTCGCTGAGGACGTGGATTCCGCCGACCTCAGCGGCGTGTCCGGGACGCCCACATTCTTCATCAACGGCCGCAGGCATTACGGCAGCTACGACATCGGCGCGCTGCCGCTGCCGCCAGGACTGCGAAGGCTGCCAGCCTGGCCTGCCGGCATCAGAGATCTCCGCGGTTTTCCATGTCAGAACTCATCTGACTCCGCTCATGGCCTCTTGTTCTCACTTGGCCGGGGCACGAGGAGCGCGGCGGCTGGATCTGATGACGGCTGGCGCAGCGTGTTCAGGATCGCCGACGCCTTGCCGGGCGCGATCCAGGCGAACACGGCGGCCTGCGCAGCAGGCCGGGAACCACCAGCAGACGGGCCCCGATCCGTCCGACAGCGCGCCCGCGAGCGGCGCGATCAGAACAAGCCGAGCGGGATCATCGGTTGACTGCCCCGCCGTCAGCGGGCCAGCCGCGACGCCAGACCGGAGGTCCGCCCCAGATCCGATGAAGGCGCCGCGCCGCGCCGGCGGGAACGCCGAGCTGAGGATGGTCAGGCTCAGCGGCGTGCTGACCGCGGCGCCCAGCCCCTGCAGAGCCCGGGCCGTGATCAGCCGGCCGACGTCCGGCGCCAGCGCGCATGCCGCCGAGCACGGTAACAGCGCCAGACCGCGGGTAGACGCGCCAGCGGCCAGGCCGGTCAGCCAGAGCCGTGGCGGTGAGAGCCCGCCCCGAACGCCATGTTGAGGCGATGACCGACCATGCAGCGTACCGAGAATACCCAGAGCGACGTGGACGACGGCAGTGCGGTGACCACACCCAATTAATAATGGCCGCGAGGGGGCGCCGCCCGACCGGGATGGCCTCAGCGAGGCTGGTCTCCGGCGCCGGCCCGGGGCGGCACTTCGCCGAGCTGAGCGACCTCGACGCCGCCATCGCGGGTGAGGCTCGGGCAGCCCTTGGCCAGGGCCAGCGCCTCATCCAGGTCGGCGGCGTTGATCAGCGAGTAGCCGCCCAGCTGGGTGCCCGGGCCGCAGTTGCCGAGCGCGGCGGCCTCCAGGCCCGGCTGGCCGATGTCGGCGACGTGGCCGTCCATGCCGTCGAACCAGGACCTCCAGGCCTCGGCCGATTCCGCGGTGCGGGTGTAGCCAGGCGTCAGGCGGTAGGTGAAGACGAAGCTTGGCATCGATCTGCTCCTTTGCTTGTGGCCGCAGCCTCTTAGCTGGCTGGGCCGGTCACTGGGGCAGACACCGCCCCCCCGGCAAACTGGGCGGCCCCCGACCGCCCAGTTCACGGCGGCGGCGGTGTCGGTATCAGCGAACGGATGTCCGCAGCGGGAGGCAGGGATGCGAGGGTGGAACCGTGAGCACAGAGCTAATCGACCGGGCCCGGACCGGGGACGAGACCGCGTTCCAGGAGCTAGTCGGCCCGTACCAGCGCGAGCTGCAGGTGCACTGCTACCGGATCCTCGGCTCGCTGGCCGACGCCGAGGACGCGCTGCAGGAGACCCTGGTCACCGCCTGGCGGAGCCTGCGGCAGTTCGAGGGGCGCGCGTCGGTCCGGACCTGGATGTACCGGATCGCGACCACCCGGTGCCTGAACATCCTGCGATCGGCTAGCCGACGGCCCGCGATGACGCTGCCGCAGGGAGTCCAGCCGCCGGAGCCGTCCCGGCTGGGCGACGTGGCCTGGCTCGAGCCGTATCCGGATCTGCTGCTGGAGGAGTTGCCCGACGCGTCAGCCGGGCCGGAGGCCCGCTATGAGGCCAGGGAGGCCATGTCGCTGGCGTTCGTCACCGCGCTGCAGTTGCTGCCGCCGCGTCAGCGCGCGGCCCTGATCCTGCGCGACGTCCTCGACTTCCCGGCCAGCGAGGTCGCGGGCATGCTCGAGACCACTGAGCAGTCCGTGACCAGCGCGCTCAAGCGAGCCCGGTCCACGCTGAGCCGCGAACTGCCGTCCGCCGACGAGGAGCCGCCAGCGCCCCCGAACTCGCCGGCCGAGCGAGAGCTGATCGCCCGCATGGTCGAGGCGTTCGAGGCCGCCGACGTCAACGGCATCGTGGCGCTGATGACCGAGGACGCCTGGCTACGGATGCCGCCGGTGCCGCTGGAGTACCAGGGCCGCCAGCTGATCAGGGACTTCTACGCCACCGTGGCGTTCCGGCATAGCCGCCGGTACCGGATGGTGCAGACCCGGGCCAATGGCCAGCCCGCCCTCGCGATCTACCTGCGCGACCCGGTCAACGGCGTCGCCAGGGCGTTCGGACTGCTCGTGCTCACACTGACCGGCGACCGGGTCAGCACGATGACGCGCTTCGACAACACCGCACTGCCCGCCTTCAGCCTGCCGCGCACACTGGCCGATTAGAGCGTGTCTCGTGAATCTTGCCTGGTGTTTCGGGGTGTCCCGGCTGGCGAAGAACTCGGTGATCGCGAGGGTAAGTTCCGGGGGGCCAGGAAACCCTTGTGGTCCAGGTCGCGCTCACCTGACCAGTCTCCCTGCCCGGCGTCCAGAGGTAGTCTCCCCCGCTCATCCGGCGGCCAGATGCCCGTCTGGCTGGCCGGCCTGCTGGACGTAGAACTCCTGGAATGCGGCGAACGCCCGTGCCCCGTAGACCGTGGCCGGGCCGCCGTTCATCAGGAACGTGACGCCGATCGCCTCCGCGGCTTCCTGCGGGCTCGCGCCGTGCAGCACCGCCGCATGTGCGTGCGCGGCAATGCATCCGTCACATTCCTTGCTGACCGCGATCGCCAGGGCAATGAGTTCCTTCGTCCTGGCATCCAGCACACCCGGCGCCAGGGCAGAATCATGAAGCTGCTTATAGCCCGCGAAGACCTGCGGGATCGCATGCCGCAGCTCGCGTGTGGGCACGCGCAACTCTTCGCGGACCACCTTCCCGTAACTCATCAGCCGCTCCTCCCAGCCGTCGGGTCACCCCACTCCGCAGTGTGCGCCGGCGCGGCACCCCCCGCCACGGCCATAAGTCCTCATCCCGCCACCGTGACCGTGACGACCGTCAAGCCGCTGCAGGTCGCCGAAGGCCCGCTGCCGGCGACGCGGGAACCGAGCGGCCCAGCGAACCGTCCAAGCCCTGAGATGGCCACGATGCGATGGTTTGGCCCGCAGGCCCGGGGGCTGCTGCCCACAGCGGCCCTTGTCCTGGTGAGCGCCTCATGCGGCGTGCACCAGGCTGGAACGAGCTCCGCCCAGCCGTCCGGCCCAGTCACACTCATTTCCGGCGTGGTCCAAGCCCGCCCGGGATGTCCAGTCGAGCGGCCAAGCCGCCTATGCAAACCCCGGCCGCTGGATGACGTCCGGGTCGAGGCCCGGTCCCAGTCCGCCGGGGTGACCGCAAGCACCCGTACCCGACCCGACGGCCACTACTCATTCAGGCTGGGGCAGGGCCGTTATGTGCTGGTCGCGGTAACGAGGCAGGTCCTCCCGCGCTGCCCTCACGTCCTGGTCTCGGTCACGTCACCAGCGCCGGTCCGCGCAAATATCAACTGCGATAGCGGTATCCGCTGACGCGCAGCCGCCAGCACCGGCTCGGATCGTCCGGCCGCCCAGCGATCGTTGTTGCGCGGGGGGACAAGTCGCCGGCGGCCTTCTCAGCGGGCTCATCCAGGGGCCGTGAGTGGGTCCCCGGGACCGGGTCCCGGGGACCCACTGACCGTCAGCCGAGCGGGACCTGGATGACCCGTGTACCCCAGTTCCGGATCCCGGTCGTGGTCTGGCTCGACTTGGGCGGGATGTACTCGGTGGCCAGCCACGCGGAGTCCGACCTGCCGTCCGGGACTGCGAACGAGTAGTCACCCCAGCGCGGCGGGTTCGCCGCGGCCCGCTTGTACGGCCCGGACCCCGCTGCCGCCACGACCGCCGGCCCGAAGTCGCGGCCTCCGGCCTTCAGGGTGGCATAGGCGGCGCTCGGGAACCGCGCGCTGCTGGTCTGGGTGAAGATGACTGCCGCGTTCCCGGCTGCGTCCGGCTGGACCGCCGGGTAAATCTCGTATTTGCCAACGGCGTCGATGTAGCCCTGGCGGACGATCGACGCACCAGCGATACCGGCCGAGCCGAGGCTCGGCTTCACCTGGAACCAGGCGCCCCCCGCGCGTACCGAGCTGTCGCCGGACGGCTGCACTGCCGTGGTCAGCTCACCCCAGACCGTACCGGCGACGAATTGGGTCTGCTGCATCCGGTCGTCACCGGAGTCCAGCTTGCTCTGGGCACCCTTCTGCGGAGCCTTTGGCGGGACAGCGTACCCCTCAGAGTTGATGACGACGCTGGACAGCGTCGGCATACCGCCCAGGCCAACCTGGTTCCGGTTGGTCATGGCCCAGACGCCGATGCGGTTGTCTCCGGTGCCGCTGGGGTCCAGCGAGCTGAGGAGGTACTCGGCGTCCGGCCGCCCCGTGGACAGGGCGGGCTGGGGCGCCGTGGTGTCGGTCGTCAGGTGGGGGAAGTTCACGACGTGCGGGCTCGCAACGCCTTTGACGAGGTCGGACTTGTCGATCGCCCACATCTCCGCACCGTTGAACTGCGTCCCGAGGATCGAGAACTCGTCAGCGGTGACGTACAGGTTGGCCTGATCGATCCCGATCCTCGGCTGGTCGCCGAAACACGGGCAGCCGTTCCCGGACGGGTCTGTCGTGTCGATCGAGTACTCGTTCCACAGCCCGCGCGGGTCGGCGTTGTGCCGCACGGCGATCAGCAGGGACGACGCGGTGGACGCGTCGTTCAGAAACAAGATCGTCGCGAACCAGGTCTGGGTGCTCGGGTCAAACCAGCAGCGCGGGTCGCTGGTGAACTCCTTGGCGCCCACGTTGAACAGGTCGTTGATGTTGAAGGGCCCGCGCAGCGACTTCCCGGTCGTGAGGTAGATGCGGTACGCGGAGTTGACCGGCTCGAGCACGAAGCCGTTGCCCTCGCACAGACCCTGGTCCGGAGGTTCGAACATCTGCTCGAAGTTGGTGACCTGGCTGTCCCGGCTGCTGACGCCATTGAAGTTGACCAGAGCAGAACTCGTCGCCGGCGCCGTGGCCGCCGCTGACACCGACGCCGACGCGCCGGGCACCGCCTCCGCGGCCGAGAAGTGGCCAGACGGCAGCCGGCGAGCCCCCGCGGGGGCCACTCGCGCCGACAGCGCTCCGGCGGCCGGCTTGTGCCTGGGCATCAGCCGGGCAACTCCCCGTATGCCGGTGTAGTGCCTCACCGCGGGAGACGGAGTCGTCCCCGAAGCAGACGCTTGCGCCGCCGTGGCCGCCAGCAGCGCTGCGATCGTCGCCAGGCTCGCGGCCACAGCCACGCCCAGCCTTCCCACCCGGGTAACGCTCACCTGATCCCCCTTCGAAGGCTTCCCGCCCCAATCCCTTCCGGCGTCCGCACACCCCTGACTTCCCACATCACAGCTCGGTGGGGTGCCCCGCTTTGCCTGACCAGGCCGGATAACCGGATAAGGCTATCGTTTTGACCAAGTTTTGGGCAGACCCAGAACATGTTCTGGGTAAGCCCAGATCAACTGAGGCGGCAGGTTTCCACTCGCCGTTAACGGCTCGAATGCCATGCGATCCACCAGCCGTCGCTGCCGGGCTCCGGCTGAGACCCGGGCCGGCAATCGGAGCATCTGGGCCCCGCCACACGCCGCATGGTCCCAGGCCCGTGAGACCTGGAACCATGCGGCATTCGTGCCTGAACTAGGCCTGGTTAGGGCCCGGTCACTTCACTTGGAATACGTAGGTTCCCCAGTTGTCCATGGGATCCTGGTCGGCGGCCGGCGGGATGTATTCCGTGGCCAGCCAGACGCCGTATCCGTCGGGGTCGGGCTGGGCGAAGGAGTAGTCCCCCCAGCGGGGCGAGTTGAAGGGCGGCGCGTCGGAGAAGCTGACGTGCGGCCCGGTGCCTGCGGCTACCGTGGTGATCCGGCCTGAGCCCAGGCGGGTGTACGCCGCGCTGGGGTCGATGGTGGCGCTGGTGATCGTGAACACCATCTCGGGGCTGCCGGACTGCGGCGCTCCGATAGCCGGGTAGAGCAGATTAGCGTTTCTGCCGCTTACGTATCCCTGCTGGGCCACGTGCTGGCGGGTGGCGTCGATCTTAAACCATGCGGCAGCGTCCCGGGCAGCTTGCCCGTTGGGGCTCACCGCGGCGTCCAGCGCCGTCCACAGCTGGATGTGGCCGCCGTAGCCACGGGTGACTTCCACGGGCCCGCTGAGACGGCTGTCGTCCGGGTTGAGGGCGGTTTCCGAGGTGATGACAGAGCCGTCGACGGTGGTGGTGGAACCGTCGCCGGTGCTGGTGGCGGGGACCGGGAACGCATACGGTTCGCTGGGCAGGACCTTGCCGGTCAGGCTGACCGTGCCGTGGCCGGTCGTCACGGAGGCGCTGCCGGTAAGGGTCCACAGGCCCAGGGTGCGGCCGACCGGGTTGTTATCGCCGTTGGCCAGGAACGGAACCGAGTTCACCAGGTAACCGGGGTTGCCGCCGGTGCCGATCGCCGGGTCCATCCCGACGACCGGGTTACCGGCCAGGGACACCGGCCCGACCACCGAATCGCTCACCGTCGCCGCCTCGGAGGCCAGTTGCGGCTTGGAGATGACCAAGGCGATGGCGCCTTCGTAGTTCGACTCGGTGAGGCCGCAGTACTCGTCGGTGGAGATGACGAGCGCGTTGTCGTTGAAGCCGGTCTTCGGCTGGTCGCCGAAGCAGTCCCCGGCGCTCGGGCCGCCCAGTGAGGTATCGAACTGGTAGGCGGCGACGCCGCGCTTGTTCATGACCACCACGTCGGCGGTGGTGTTGTTGTCGTCGGCCGCCGGGCCGGTGGCCACGGGGAACCCAATCTCGGTGAAGTAGAAGCTGTGCGTGGCCGCGTCATACAGGCAGCGCACGTCGCCTTCGGCGTAGGGGTCCTGGAACAAGGTCGCCAGGCTGACGTCGGGCCGTAGCAGCGTCCCGCCGGGGGTGGTCTCCCGTGTCGCCAGGTTGATCGGCTCCCAGACCGCCTTGGGGCTTCCTGCCAGGGTGCTGTCGCGGCCGACGCACAGGCCCTGGTCGGGTGGCGTCACCGGGAAGCCGTTCAGGTTGTCGCTGTTGAGATCGCTCAGGCCGTTGAAGGCGGAGCTCACCCCGCTGTGGGACACATTGCCGCTGGCCGTGCTGGCGCTCTTCGCCGGGGCTGCGCTCGCGCCGACCCTCGACGGCCTCCCCAGGCCCAGGGGCGTGAACGCTTGCGGGCCCTCATTGCGGAAGGCCGAGGCGACTTTCGGCAAGCTGGAGATGCTGGCGGTCTGGGTCAGCCGCGTGGCGGCACCGGGCGTGCCGTGGTAAGTCGCCGGGCTGCTGGCCGCGGTGGCGGCCATGGACGCGGTCGCCGGAAGCACGGCAAACGAACATACTGCTCCCAGGGCCGCTATCAGCGGCAATCTTTTCATGAGCTATACCTCCAGGCCGAAAGTATTGACGGCAAGTCACGCTAGCCACCGTGCGTACTGTGACATAACCACCGATTGCCAAGCGTGGCTGAACCGTTAGCAGAAGATCTCAGCCGTCTGGAATCCGTGATAATCCGGACACCGCACCCTCACGGTCCTCGCGCGCGTCTTGCGAGCATCTCCGATGCCGTCCTGCTCTGGCCCGGCCTTACCCGACCTGATCGCGGGAGCTAGCCCAGGACGCAGGGATTCCTTATCGTTTTACAGATCGCCGATCGTGCTATTGCAGCCGTCTTGCGGACGTGATACGTCCCTAGGTAGAGGCCGCGGTGCACAGCCGGGCTGAGCGGGCTGTGCGAGGCCCGGGGGAACGGGGATGGGTGTTAGCGGTAGCGCACCAGGCGGGGTTATCGCTCGCGACTATTCAGGGTGAACGGGGGCGGGATGAAGCCATCGAAGATCCGGGTCCGGCTGGAAACTGCCATAGCGCTCCTGGCGGGCCTGCTGGGGGTTGTGACCATCTTCTGGCACGACTGGATCGAGGCCCTGACCGGCTGGGACCCAGACCACCACAACGGCAGCTTCGAATGGCTCATCGTCGCCGGTCTTCTGGTGGTCTCGGCCGCGATGGGAACTGTCGCCCGCCGCCACTGGAGGCTGTTGCAGGCCGATTCCGCATGAACAGGGGGTAACGCGCATGCCACCACGCAAGCGCCCCGCGTCCTCGGGGCGGAGCAAGGCATCAGGCAAGACAGATCCTCCGGCGGATTCGGCGGGACGTTCCGGGGGCGGTGGCCGGGGCGGCCGGACACCGAGGTTGGGACGCAGTCCCGATGCTGATCCGGTACGGCTCCACCGCGAGTACGTCCAGGAGCGGATCGGCGGCGGGGAACTCCCCACCCCCGAGGCTTACGAGCGTGCCGTTGATCAGTGGCATCAGCTGGCCGGGGCGGTCCGCGCTCCGGCAGGCGAGGTCCACCCGCTGGCCGAGCAGGTCGCCGGGGCACTGGAGCACGTCGCGGAGGCATTCGTCGAGACGGGCGCGGCCGGGCCGGCGGCGCGGTACGAGGGGGTGCTGCCTGCCACCGATCCCGGTGACAACAGCCCGTATGAGGAGCGCTGGCGATGAGCCTCAACGGCACAGTCTGGGCAGCGCGGGGGCCCAGCCCGATGGGCGAGGGGCCACGGCAGGACAACGGCCTGGTCTCGGCGATCGCGATCAACCCGAACGACCCGAGCGTCGTCTACCAGGGCACCGCCGGCGGCGGGGTCTGGCGCAGCATCGACGGTGGCCAGCACTGGATCCCGCAGTTCGACCGGCAGGCCGCCCTCGGCATCGGTGAGCCGGCCGCGCTGGCCATCGACCCTAACGACACCGACACGGTCTACATCGGCACCAGCCAGCGGGTCACCCCGCAGCCGCAGGCCGGCCTGTTCAAGTCCACCGATGGCGGCAGCAGCTGTGTCCGGCTCGGCTCGGGTTACCCGGCCGGCAACGTCGGCAACGCGATCATCTTCACGAACCAGTGGATCAACGTGATCATCGTTGACCCTGCCGACTCGCAGACGCTCTACCTGTCCTCCACCAGCGGGGTGTTCCGCTCGCAGGACGGCGGCCTGAACTGGACACAAGGCACAGGTATCTCCGGTGACGTCCGCTCGCTAGTACTCGACACCTCGACACCGGCGGCGGCCCGGATATTGCACGCGGGCCAGGTTGGGCAGGGGGTCTTCACCTCGGCCGACGGCGGTCAGACCTGGGCCCAGGTGCTGAGCGCGGGCACCCCCGCGGTGGCCACCGCGGTCGGAGCGGGCGGCATCGGCAAGGTGGTCGTCGCCATCGCCCCGCCCACCTCGCCCGCGAACCCGGCAGGCGTACAGGTCCTGTACGCCTCCATGGCCGGAACCGGGAGCGCCCCGGACCCGGTCGGGTTCTTCGTCAGCACCGACGGCGGCGTCACCTGGACCCAGCAAGCGGCCACGGGCATGCCGGGGAACACCCAGGGCGGCTACAGCTTCCATTTCGCCGTCAACCCGGCGTCACCTGGCGACGGCGTCAACGACATCATCTATTTCGGCACGGTCGGGCAGGCCCGCTCGGGTGACTCCGGGCAGAACTTCACCGGGGTCAACGGGCTGCACGCCGACACCCACTCCTGGGCCTTCATGCCGCAGTCCGGCGGCACGCCGTCAACCGTCTACTCCGGCAACGACGGCGGCCTCTTCGTATCGACCGACGGCACGAACTTCTCCCCCATCAATAGCGGCGGCCTGCAGACGGGGCTGTTTTACAACATCGACAGCAAGCCCGACGCGGGCGCCGACGTCATCGTCGGCGCACTGCAGGACAACGAGGTCGAGACGACCAGCGGCGTGACCCCGCCCGGCTGGAGGGGCACCAACGGCGGCGACGGGTGGGACGTCGTCTACGACGGTGGCATCTCCGGCCAGTTGTATTGCACCAGCGGCTTCTGGTCCCCCGCGCCCTGCACCCGTGTGTGGCGGTCCACCGACGACGGGGTCAACTGGTCCGAGGTCACTCCGTGGGGCACCGCGACCGACGCCGGCTGCTACCTCGCGCCGATCGCGACCGACCCCAGCAGCGGCGGCACCGTCTACGTCAGCGGCAGCCAGAACTTGTGGCAAAGCACGGACGGCGCGAACAACTGGCGCATCATCGGCAGCTTCTCCGGCGCCGGCCGCACCAGCGTCGCGCCGGCCGACAGCAACAACGTCGTTGTCGCGGTCGGCACCAGCGTGTTCGTCACCACCAACGCGCTGGCAGCCGCGCCCACATTCACCGACATCACCCGCGACCTGCCATCACGCAGCGTCCAGCGGGCCGCCTTCGACCCCAACGACCCCACCGTCGTCTATGCCGTGCTCGGCGGTTTCGACGGGTTCGGCGCCGGACAGCAGGGCCATGTGTTCCGCACCACGGTAGGCGGCACAGCCTGGGAGAACATCTCCCCGGCCGTGAACATCCCGTACGGCGCGCTCGAACTCGACGGCGCCGACACACCCAGCACCATCTACGTGGGCAACGATCTCGGCGTGCTCCGCTCGGTCAACCGCGGCCTGACCTGGACCGTCCTGGATGACATCCATTTCCCGCGAGCGCCCGTCACCGACCTCGTGCTCGCGCGGGACGCGCGGATCCTGCGGGCTGCCACCTACGGCCGCGGGGTGTTCGAGTTCACCACCGCGCAGGGGCCGGTCATCGCGGTGAACCTGCAAGATGGCCTCGACTTCGGGACCGTATGCCTGGGTGGCCGCGAGGACCTGACGCTGCAGATCTTCAACGTCGGCATCGCCGACCTGGTGATCACCAGCGTCCAGCGGCTCACCGGCTCGGCCACCATCACCGTGTTGCCCATGCCCGGCACGCCGCTGGTCATCGCGCCCGGGGAGGAAGTGGACTTCACCGTCCGCTACCAGCCAGCGGTCATCGGCGCGGCCGACACCACCACCATCCGGATCGAGAGCAACGATCCGACCGCTCCCGTGGTCGACCTGGAGGCCACCGCCGTCACCGGGACGGGGCTGCTGGGCGTCGCGATCCCCGACCACGGATACTTCGGCGAAGTCTGCCGCGGCAGCTTCGCTGACCGCGACATCGTCTGGAACAACGTGGGCACCTGCGACCTTCAGGTCTTGGGCGTCACATCGTCGGACCCGCAGTTCATCCCGCCCGAGGCGACCTACCCGATCCTCATCGCACCGGGCGACTCGGTCAGCGTCCCGGTACGGTTCCAGCCCGCAGCGTTTGGTGCCGTCTCGGCCACCCTGACCGTGGTAACGGACAGCGCTGCACCCAACCTGTCCGTCAACCTGAGCGGGACGTGCCCGCCGCCACGACTGGTCACATTCCTGCCGGACACCGGCAAATTCGGCCGCGTCTGTGCCTGCTCGTTCCGCGACGAGGCACTGACCATCAGCAACGCCGGCCACTGCGTCCTGACGGTCACCGCGATCACCTCAGCGTCGGGCGAGTTCCTCGTCCCGGACGTCGCCATCTTCCCGCTGACGGTGGCACCAGGAACCGCCACCCAGATCCCGATCCGCTTCCAGCCCGGAACCTACGGGCACAAAGCCGCGACCATCACCGTCATCAGCGACGACCCAGCCGGCCCGCGGACCATCGACGTCTCCGGATACGCGCCGCACGGCGTGCTCGCGGTCAGCGGATCGACGGACTTCGGCCAGGTCAACCTGGGCCTGACCGCGCAGACTGTGCTCACCCTGGCCAACGTCGGCGATTGCGACCTGCACGTGTGCCGGGTCGCGTTCCGCTCGCCCGGGCCGTGCGGGTGCATCTCGGGCGGCTGCGGCTGCCGCGGGTGCGGGTGCGATCACACGCCGGGCCGCTGCCACGAATGCGGCGAGCACCACCGTCACGACCACGGCGAGCACCATCACCACCATGGTGAGCATCACCACGAAGACGGGCCCGGAGAGCCGGAACACGCCAAACCAGGCCATGGTGAAGATCCGGAGCGGGACCGGTGCGACTTCTGCCACGACCACGACAGCCGCTGCGGCACCTGCCAGTGCTGCGCCCAGTTCCGGCTCGTCGACAACCCGTTCCCGACCACGATGCGCCCCGGCTCGTCGCTGCCCCTCACCATCACGTTCACCCCGACATGCGAATTCAACCCCTGCTGTGAGCTGGTGATCTGCACCGACGACCCCGAGCACGAACGAACCACGCTGCTGGTGACCGGGCACCTGCGGCGCACCCTGGCCACCGCCATCAAATGCTGGGCCGGCCAGGAAATCCGCGACATGATCGCCGGAGGAGGAAAAGACTGCTGAACTCGCACACGCCGCATCTGGCCAGCCGCGCCCGCAGGATCCCGATCGCGCTGCCCAGTTGATCCCTGTCCCGGTCCCGGTGATCCTGGCCACTGCGGTGGGCTGCGTCGGCGGGATCTACGGCATCGGTGGCGGGTCGATCCTGGCCCGTATCCTGATCGGCTCGGGCAGACGTCCCGCCGAGGTCGCGCCCGCCGGCAGTCCCCCCGGCCTCCACGTTCGTGACCTCAGTAACCGGCGTCATCACCTTCACCATCTTGTCCATCCACCAGCACGGCTCCGCGCTCGCCGACGGGCTGCCCGTGCCCTTGCGCCAGCGGTATCCGGCCGCCCGCAACGGGCAGGAGCGTCCTGATTGGCTGCGGCTGCTGGGAAACGTTTGACCAGATGACGGGAGAGCTGAAAACGTGTCAGCGATGGATGAACTGCCGCGTGCCGATGCCCCGCCTGGGGCCGCGCGTGGCTCCAGGTTCAGTCAACCCGGCCTGGCCCCGCCGGTGGCCGGCGCCACACCGCAGGATCTGGATCGGCTGCGAGCCAGGCACGCATCCGGGCGGCGGGGCAAACCGCTCGTGCCGACCGGTGTCGCGTCGCCGCGCCTCGGCGATGAGCTGTTTGCCCGGCTCTTGGCCTACGGCACGCCGCAGGAGACTCATCCGGGCGATGTGCTGTTCCGGCCGGGCGACGAAGATGTCGATCTGATCGTGGTCGACCGGGGTTCGGTGGAGGTTGTGCGGACGGAGACGGCCGACATGCCCGCCGAGACCGTCGCGGTGGTGGATGCGGGCGGCTTTGTCGGCGAGCTGAATCTGCTGACCGGGCAGAATGTCTATCTCTTGGGCCGGGTGCGGGAGGCCGGGTCGGTCTACCGGGTGCCGCCCGAGCGTCTGCGGCAACTCATGGCGAACGACGTCGAACTGTCCGACATCGTGTTCAAGGCGCTGATCGCCCGCCGGGAGCTACTGAGGCGCAGCACCGCCGCCCGGACGGTGGAGATCGTCGGCGGCGCCAGGTCGGCGCCGGCGCTGGCGCTGCGGACCTACGCCGCCCGGCAACGTCTGATCCACCTTTGGTTCGATGCCGACAGCCCGGCTGGCCGGGCGATGATGGAGTCCTCCGGTCTGACCACAGACGACCTGCCCGCCGTGGTCATGCCGGGTACCACGCTGATACGGGCCACGCCGGGCAGGCTGGCCGAGCAGCTGGGCCTCAGCTACCGTCGATCCTCCACCAAGCCCGTTGACGTCACGATCGTCGGCGCCGGGCCGGGCGGGCTGGCGGCCGCGGTCTATGGGGCGTCCGAAGGCCTGGACACCATGCTGCTGGACGCGGTCGGCACCGGCGGGCAGGCCGCGGCCAGCTCCCGGATCGAGAACTACTTCGGCTTCCCGTTCGGCCTTTCCGGTGCCGATCTGACCGGCCGGGCCGTACTCCAGGCGCTGAAGTTCGGTGCCCAGCTAGCCAGCCCCTGCGAGGCGGTCAAGCTCGACACCGATCGCCACGGCCACCTGCTCCGCCTGCACCTGCCGGGCGGGGAAGTCATAGACAGCAGAGCCGTCGTCATCGCGACCGGCGCCCGCTACCGGGCGCTGCCGCTGGAGCGCTGGCCTGATTTCGAGGGCGCCGGTATCTACTACGCGGCCACCGAACTCGAGGCCCGGGGGTGTGCCGGCAGCCCGGTCACGGTGGTCGGCGGCGCGAACTCGGCCGGTCAGGCCGCGCTGTATCTGGCCGGGAGAGGGAGTGAGGTCTCGCTGGTCGTCCGCGGCCCGGACATCACCACCGACATGTCTGCCTATCTCGTCGACCGGCTGCTGGTCGATCCACGAGTGACAGTGCTTTGCCGGAGCGAGGTCACCCGGCTGGATGGCGGCGACTTCCTCGAGGAGGTCAGCATCACTGACCGGACAGCGGACACCACCCAGGCCGAGCCGTGCTCTGGCTTGTTTTGCTTCATCGGCGCCGAGCCCGCCACCAGCTGGCTGACCGGAATAGCCACTGAAGATGACGGCTTCATCCGAACCGACGTCCAGCTGACCGACGACGACCTCGGGTCGGCCTGGGCTGACGTAGGGCGGAAGCCGCTTCCGTTCGAGACCAACGTTCCCGGCGTGTTCGCAGTCGGCGACGTCCGCTCCGGCTCGATGAAGCGGGTCGCCGCGGCCACCGGCGAGGGCGCCAGCGTGATCGCGTCGGTACACAAGGCCATCGCTACGCTCGCCTAACGTCAGGCGATCACGCGAGCTGACCTGATCCGCTCTGCGGCCTCACAGCCGACGTCCCTGGCCGGCGTAGGATCGCGCTGTGTGTGCTCGGCCAGAGGGGGCTACGTAGCCAGCGGTGCTCGAAACAGCGACACGCCCGGATCGCTGGTCGGGCGTGATGACGATCTTGAGTACGTCACCGTGACGTGCCACGGCTGCTGCACGACGCCGTCACGCCCGACGCCGGGGACGCAGGACCGCTCATCGCCTCCGTCGCGGCCGCACATCACCTGCAGCTCAGCGGGGGCGGTGACATCGCCACCGCGCACCGGCAGGGGACGCGGCGGGGCTGCAGAGCTCCCCGCGGTCAGGATCTGAACGAACGTGACAAGCCTGGCCGCGTTGGGTTCCTCAAGCTGGCGGTGGGCGAAGCCGGTGAGGGTGTCCGCGCGCCGGTCGAACCACTCTGACCGGCCCGCCTTGCTCGTCAACGCCTTCGGCGCAACGGGCCCAGCTCGCCGCCACCGCGGCCGATCGCCTGATCACTCTCGAGTTCATTGAGACCGCCCGGCTGTGCCGCCGTGTTCCCGGTGACCGGTGGTTCGCTGATAAGACGTACGTCAACGTGGCCGGGCGGTGGGCCTACCGGTACGCCCGGGGGCAACTGTTATCCCTCCGTGGTCGGCGGGGCTTCGCCCGGAGCAGTTGGTACTGGGTGCGGGCCAGATTCCGCGAGAGCATCAGAGCCGGCCTCGGAGGCGGCCTGGCCAGCCTGGCTCAGCCCGTCGGCCGTGACCGGCTTGGCCAGGGTCGGGGCGGCGGCCCTGGCCACGACCGGCTCGCCCTGGCGGGCCAGGTACCGGAACCGGGCCGCTCGTGCGTCCCATGCGTAGACGACCGTGGTTCCGGCGATGAGGTCGTTCAGGGCCCGGTGCTCGCGCTGCACCAGGATGCCCAGGAATCCCAGGCCGAGGGTTAGGAAGCCGAGCGGAAACGTCAGCGAGCGCACCCATCCTTGCCAGGGATGCAGCCTCGTACCGTCGGCCCGCACCACCTGCACGCCCAGCAGCGCCATTCCCCAGGTGCTGCCGTCGGCCGCCCACTGAAAGCCGAAGTAGAGGAATTGCCAGGCGACGTAGGTGATGAGGACGACGATGTTGTCCCGGTGCCAGGAAACCGGCGAGCCAGTCACGATCTGCACCACAAACGACACGAACTGTAGCGCGAGCCAATAGAGGACACTGCTTGCGATGAGGTCGGCCAGATACGCCGCGACACGCGATGCCGAGCCCGCGTACTGGCCCTGGACGCTCACCCCCTGGCTCGGGTGGGTACGGACGCTCATTGTTGAGCCTCCGGGCCCAGCAGCGCGCGGGGGGCCAGCGGCCCCGGGTCCTTGCGCCGCAGCAGGCGGGTCACCCAGCAGTCGATGCGCCGGTCCAGCCCGACGGCCCCGCTGCGCACCGTATCCAGTGCTTCAGCCGCTATCCCGCCGGTCAACCTGGCGATGATGGCGCCGAGGTCGGTCTGCTCGGCGAGCCTTTCCATGTCGATGCGGGCCACGACATCGTTGATGTCAACGCGGTCCAGCACGGCATTCACATCAACCTGCTCCAACAGCTCGTTGAGATCGACCTGCTTGAGCAGCGCGTTGAGATCCACCTGCTTGAGCGGCGCGTTCACGTCCACCTGCTTGAGCGGCGCGTTCACATCAACCCGGGCCAGCAACGCGTTGAGGTCAACCTGCCGGAGTGGCTCGTTGAGATCCACCTGCTTGAGCAGGGAGTTGAGGTCCATCTGCTTGAGCGGCGCGTTCACATCAACCCGCTCCAGCAGCGCGTTGAGGTCAACCAGCTGGAGCAGCGCATTGATATCCACGGCCTGAACCACGATGTCGATGACCCGCTCCGCGAGGCGCTGGGCCACCAATTCCGCCGAGGCAGTCACGCCTTTGCGCGCCGAGCGCGACCTGTCCTGTGGTCCCATCAGATCAGTATGGCTGCCACGGGGGCCCAAGGAGAACAATCGTCCGGCCCGGGTGTGGCCGGACCGGACTCGGACCGCGGACACCGACGGCTCGGTAACGAGCGCACCGACCGCGGCGGCGCGTGGGCACGGGCTTGCGGGCGGCGAGGAACAGCGGCCCGCTGGGGCGCCAGGGCCAACTGCGTCGCCTCGGCCATCGGCATGAGCCATCGCTCCTCGGGCTCACCTGACGGGCCCTCCCTAGACCGCCCAGCCGTCGGCCCATCATGAGCAGCTAACCGGGCATATCAGGCGGCTCGGCGCGCGTTCTCCCTGGCCCTGCATCACTGAATGTAATGCCGCCTATCGACGTGGCCCGCTCCCGGCTGTCGACTGGCTGCAGTGCGGATGCTCACGATCTCGCCGAGCACCAGAGCATCAATGCCCGGGCTTGGCCCGCGCCCGATTCAGATGGTGCGGGGGTGAGGGAGGTCAATCGGTGGCTCCTGCGGTGTTCGTCGCCCGTGCTCGCGCACCTGACTCAGCCGAAGCGGCCGCTCACGTAGGCCTCGGTCCGCTCGTCGGCCGGGCGAGAGAAGATCTTCTCGGTCGTCCCGAACTCGACGAGTCGGCCGACGAGGGCGCCGCCGCGCTCGGGCTTGGATGTTAGAAACGCGGTGAAGTCGCCGACGCGCCGGGCCTGCTGGAGGTTGTGTGTGACGATCACGATCGTTACGTCCGGCGTGAGCTCGCGCATCCGCAGCGACCGCCTGGTGATCGTGTCGAGGCCGAGTGCCTGAGGACAGCGACGACAACGGAACAGGGCCCCAGAGCTGGCTGCCCAGACCGCACGCCACCTTGAAGTGGCCGGACGTGCGGTTACCGCTCGTAGGCTCCTGGTCATGAAGCGGATCCTGCTGACCGGGATGTCGGGAACCGGCAAGTCAAGTGTCATCCGCGCGCTGGCCGGCCTCGGATACAAGACCATCGACACCGACGAGGGGTGGTGTGAGCAACTGCCGGATGGCCGCCAGAGGTGGCGGGAGGATGCCATCACCACCCTCCTGGCCACCGAAGGCCCTGACCTGCTGTTCGTGGCCGGCTGCGAGGAAAACCAGGTCCTGTTCCATCCGCAGTTCAATCTCATCATCCTGCTCAGCGCACCAATCCAGACCATGATGCAGCGACTGGGGGCCAGAACCGGCAACCCTTATGGCCAGGCACCTGGAGACCTTGGCCGCGTACTCGACGACACCATGAACATCGAGCCTTTGCTACGGCAGGCAGCCGATCACGAGATCTCAACGACCATGCCGCTCCACGACGTAGTGACGCGCATTCTGCGTCTGGCTGGCGAGTGAGTCAGCGGGAGACGCCTCCTGCATCCTCTGCTGCCGCCGGGAGCGGCCGGTCGCCAGCTCGTGCAGGCCGGTGATGGGCGGGCGGGTTAACTGTGCCGGCGCGTGGTCCTGCGTGAGGTGCGCCGGGTTAGCGCGGTCACTGCTGAGTCCGCCTGGTGAAGCGTTCTGGCCGTCCGGGCCGATGGATCACGGCGTTCAGCGGCGAGAGCGAGGCGGTGGACAAGCAGCCGGGCCATCGGCAAGGCCAGAGCCAGCAGCATCCAGCGCCGCAGCCGTCCCGAGAGAAATACCCACATGCTCCGCGTCCCTTCTCTTCCGGCTTTCCGGTCCGCAAGCCGCCGCCTGCCACAGGCAGTTCCTTTGCCCGTCTTCTTCGGTGCGTTCAGCGCCCGGCCGGTCAGAGGTTATGCGGCAGCCGCGCCGCTGGCGCTTGCCCCCGCGCTACCCGCGGTGCGGCGCCATAATCACCATGGTGGCCACGCGAGACAGCCTTTTCACTCTGCACAGCCTGTCGTGAGGAGGCTCAGATGCAGCCAACATTCGCCCCGCCAACGCACTGTCAGTAGCCGCGAGTGGTGAACCGCAGCGGCGGTTCCTGGCGTGCTCGGCCCGACGACCTCTATCAGGACTGCGCAGGAACGGGTACCGGCAGGGTCGCGGTATCGAGCCCGAGGCGTGCAGGATCGTCGCCTTCCCGGGCGGGTGTACATGCCGCATGGGTTCCTGCCCGGACGTCGGCCATCGCATACATCCGGCGCCCTCTCAGTCCTACGAGACGCTCGAAACGCGGCCAGAGCTGCTGGATCGCCGACAATTCGTCGCGGGTGCGCTCAAGCATCACCGCCATGTCCGCTGTGCCGCGCATGGTATGGGTCTCGCGCCTTGGCGACGAGGTGAAGCGGCCGCAGGGTCAGGGCATGATGAACTTCACCGGCCTGGCCTCCGCGGTTTTCGGCGTTCTGATCTCCGGAGGGGCATGGTGCCTGTCGGGCTCGCTTCGCGGGGTGGGCCACGCTGGCTGGGTGCGCGTCAGCTTGAGCCGAGGATGATGTCTTTCAGCTCCGCCAGGGTCTGGATCCGGTGGTGCGCCTGCGAGAAGTCGTGTGACTTCGTGAATTCGTTGTAGACGATGGCGCAGTCGATGCCGGCTGCTATCGCAGAACGCAGCCCTCTGGCCGAGTCCTCCACGACCAGGGCCTCTTCCCTGGGGGCTCCGAACCGGCTGAGGGCCCTCAGGTAGGGCTCCGGGTCTGGCTTGGCCCGCGTGTAGTCGTCGCGGACGAGGACGAAGTCCATGTACTGCCTGATGTGACGGCCTTGGTGGATCAGCTCGAAGTCCTCGCGCTTGGAGGTGGTCACGATCGCCATGCGGACGTGGTGCGACAGTTCGGCGAGTGCCTCGGCGACGCCGTCGATCTCGATGGCCTCGGTCCGCAGGTACTCCTGGTAATAGGTGTTCCGGACCTCACGCAGCGTGTCGATGGTGTGGTCATCAACCCCGGCTGCCTTGGCCTGGGCCCAGGTGCCTGCGCCCCGGCTCATGTCCAGGAGGTACTGGTCCGGGTCCAGCCGCAGGCCGACCCCGGCTAGCGCGCGTTCGCCGGCCTTGTAGTACCACTGCTCGGTATCGACCAGCACGCCGTCGTGATCGAACAAGATGAACTTCTTCACCTAAGCGTTCCTTTCCCAGCGGCGGGTCAACCAGAGAACCCGGCCTTGGAACGGGAGGGGACGCTGGAGATCCACAGCCTCATCCTGCCGGACCAACATCCACATCTAGCCGCCGATCGGGTGTCGTGTCCTGGAGTGGCACGAAGCGGCATCGGCAAGACGGCACTGCTTGAGGTGGCTCGGGCTGGCCTCGTCAGCCAGCCAGCGCGGTCACCAGGTAAGCCACGGTGATGGCCAGGGTGACCAGGGCAGGCATGGTGTTCTTGCCGCTGTCCCGGGCCCGTCGGTGGGAGATCAGCGCACCGATGAGCAGGGTGGCCATCCCCGCCGCGGCCGCCACGCCGATCGGGTGCCACCACAGCCCCGCCACGACTCCGGCGGCAGCGGCCAGTTCGGCTGCGCCGATGAGCCGGTAACGGCTCCAGGGGATGCCGAAGTGCCGGGCCGACTCCTGCATCTTCGGGTGCGCGGACAGCTTGGCGCCGGCCGGGACGAGGCAGGTGATGGCCAGGAGTATCGAGAGAGCAGTGAACACGGCGGTCTCCAGGATCAGGGGCCAGGCGGGGCGGCCTGGCCAGGACGGGAACGAGGGACGGCGGTCCCGGGCCGCCCGGGTGCGGCGGTCCCGGGAGACGGTGGGTACGGCCCGGGCGGGACGGCCCAGGGCAGCCGGGGCAGGATGTGGCCGGCCGCCCCGGCGGCGACCACCCGGTCGGGCCGCACGACCACGGTCAGCGCCGGGTCGGCGGTGAGGGCACGCCGGACAGCGAGCGGTTCACCACCGGCGAGGCGGGCCTCGGTCCAGTCCCCCTCGGCCTTGACGGACGTGGGGCCGGACCCGGCGCTGATCCGGATCAGCAGCAGGCCGTGCCGCCGGCACAGATCCCGCAAGGCGGCCTCGGGCCGCCGCGCGGTGAGCACGGCGGTCCGCCCGGCCAGGAGCGTGTCCAGCCGGACCGGCTCGCCATCACCCACGCGCACCAGCGGGTTGGGGAGCAGGCCACCGCTACGCGGCCTGGGCAACCGGCGCGGCAGCAACCACCCGGGCCGCGGTTGCAGCGCCCCGGTCTTCAGCCGTGGCGTCGCGGTGGAGGCCATGGCATCGCGGAGGCGGGCGCTGCGGACGGCCGCGGCCAGGGCCACCCGGCGGACGGCCGCGGCCCGGTCCTGGCCTCCGGTCATCGCCCAGCCGACCCTGACGGCCTTTTTCACCATGGCCCGGGCGTGGGGGCGGCGTTCGGCGTCGTAGGTGGCGAGCAGGTCCTCCCCGGCTCGGCCGGTCAGCACATGGGCGATCTTCCAGGCGAGATTGTCGGCGTCGCGCAGCCCGGCTCCCAGACCCTGGCCGATGAACGGCGGGGTGAGGTGGGCGGCGTCGCCGAGGAGGAAGACCCGCCCGGCCTGGAAGCGGTTGGCCAGCCGGGCGCGGAAGGTGTAGCTCGCGCTGCGGATGATCTCCAGTCCGGCCAGGTCATCCCGCCCGGTCCAGGGCTGCAGCAGGGCGCCGAGGGCCTGGGGGGTGGTCAGGCCGGCCTCGTCCTCACCGTCGCGCAGCTGGAACTCCCAGCGGTAACGGTCCCCAGTGACCTGCATGAAGGTGGACGCCCGGGCCGGGTCGCACACCTGTTCCACGCCGTCCCAGGTGTCGAGCCCGCCAGGGACCCGGATATCGACGACTAGCCATCGCTCGGTGAATCCGAGGTCTTCCATGGTGATCCCGGCCAGGTCCCGGATCGTGCTCCCCGCGCCGTCGCAGCCCAGGACCAGGCATCCGGTGAACGTGCGCACGGGCTCGTCCGGCGCCAGCCGCGCCACCACCTGGACCGGGGCGGCGGTCAGCGGCCCCGGCGGATCGTTATAGGAAATGATCTCGGTCCCGCGGCAGAAACTGATCAGCGGATGCTGCGTCACCCGGGCCAGCAAGAGCTCTTCCAGGTCGGGCTGGTGGAACATGTTGGCCTGGGGGAAGCCGTGCACCCCGGCCTGCTCCCGGCGGAATTCGGCCATCACCCGGTGCCGGGCGTCGAGCAGGCGCAGCCCGCTGCCGGGCCGGGACCGGGCCAGGAAGCCTTCGCTGACGCCGAGATGGTGCAGGATCCGCGCCACCTCGTCGTCCAGGTGGACCGCGCGCGGCAGCGGATGCGGCTGGAGGTGCCGTTCCAGCAGGGTCACCGGGATGCCGGAGTCGGCGAGCAGCAGGGCGGCGACGGCGCCGACCGGGCCGGCGCCGACCACGATGACAGGCTGGGCGGTACGGAAAGGCGCCTCAGCGCCGGGGTGCTGGTCCTGCATGGCGGTGCTCGCTTTCTTGCGGGGCGTCCGTGCTGCTTCCGGCCACCTGCGGACGGGTGCGGACGGCGAAGGCGTATCCGGCCAGGGCCGCGCGGACTTCGCCGGGGTCGGCGCCGGTCACGGTCACGACCAGCTGGCCGTCCTCGTGGGCCGCGCTGACCTCGAAGCTGGCCGGCACGGCGGCGCTGGCCAGGGCCTCGGCGGTGGCGCGCGAGGCAGCGTCGGCGGCCAGGGCGGGCTTGTAGGGCTTGCCGACCTCGGTGAGGGGGATGGCCGGGAGGGGGTAGATCCGTTTCGGCCGGGCGGCGCGCTCACCGATGCTGGTACCGGCCCAGGCCAGCAGTTCCGCCTCGTCGAACTGGCCGGGGTCGACCGGGACGACGTAGGCGACCGGCACCTCACCCGAGTGCGGGTCCGGGGACCCGACGGCCGCCGCGGCGGCTACGGCGGGGTGGCGGAGCAGGGCTTCCTCGATGACGCGGGGGTCGATGTTATGGCCGCCCCGGATGATGAGGTCCTTGGCCCGGCCGGTGAGGTAGACGAACCCGTCCGCGTCGAGGTGGCCGAGATCGCCGGTGTCCAGCCAGCCGTCTCGGACGGCGTCGCCGCGGCGCACCCGCGGGCCGCCGGGTCCGGGTTCGGTGAGGTACCCGGCGAACACGGCCGGCCCGCCGATGGCCAGCACCCCGGTCTCGCCCGCGGCGCAGTCCGCCCACGACCCGTCATCTCCGATCCGGACCGCTTTCACCCGCTGGCCGGGCAGGGCCCGGCCCACGGATCCGGTCCGTTCCTCGCCGGGCCGGGTCCAGGTGCTGGCGCAGGTCGCCTCGGTGAGCCCGTAACCCTCCAGCAGGCGCGCCCCGGTGCGCCGGGCGAAGCCCTCGCGCACCGCGGACGTCAGCGGGGAGGCGCCCACGATGGGCAGCCGCAGTGAGCTGATGTCGGCGTCGGCCGGGAGCCGGGCCAGGGTGCCGTAGACGGTGGGGACGGCGGACATCGCGGCGATGCGGTAGTGCTCGACGATCTTCCAGAAGTGCTGGTA
Organism: uncultured Actinomycetes bacterium; assembly: GCA_963770545.1. GTDB lineage: Bacteria > Actinomycetota > Actinomycetes > Streptosporangiales > Streptosporangiaceae > RYN-230. The sequence continues at coordinate 37,239 of CAVYQF010000003.1, forward strand.
AAGGGCCGGGTCGCGGTAGCCGCCCGGACCGGGCCACACCACGCGCGCCCCGCCGAACATGGGCGCGATGCCGGTGACGATCAGGGCGTTGACGTGGAACAGCGGCAGCCCGCCCAGCATGGCCTCGCCCGGGGCCAGGCTGCTGCTCTCGGTGATCCCCCGGGCGCAGGCCAGCTGGTTGGCGTGGGTCTGCGCGGCGATCTTCGGCGCCCCGGTGGTCCCCCCTGTGTGCACGAACGCGGCCAGATCCCCCGCCGCCGGGCGGCTGATCGTGGTCAGGCTGGCAGAGGGCTGTCCAGCGATCAGGTCCTCCAGGTAGGCAGCGGGCACGCCACCGGCGGCCAGGGCGGGCGGCCGGCCGGTGGCGCCGTCGGGCCGCACCGCGAGGACGGCGTTCATCCGGGCTCGCCGGGCCACCGCGAGGAGACGTTCCCAGAGCTGCGGGTCCAGCTCCGGGCCGGCCGCGACGAGGATCCGTGACCCGGTCCGGCGGATGAGCTCGGCGATCCGCTCGCCGGCCAGGGCGGGATTGACCGGGGCGGCGATCCCGGCCGCCTGCGCGGCCAAGGTCGCGGCGAAGAGCATCGAGGTGTTGGGACCGCACAGGGTGACCGCGTCCGGCCGCCGGATCCCCAGGCTGGCCAGGCCGTTGGCGAGCTGCGTCACCGTGCCGGCCAGTTCGGCGAAGGTCCAAGTCCGGCAGGAGACGTAGGCGGCCGGGTCGGGGATCCACTGGGTGGCGATGCCGTCCGGCCAGGCGCGGGCGGCGTCCAGCAGTAGCTGGTAGGTCGACTCAGGCAGCGGCAGGACCTCTGGCGCGGTGGTCATGGCGTCTTCCCGATCACGGTGGTGCGCTGGATACCGAGGTTCAGCTGCCCGTCCGGAGTGGCGATGGTGGCGGTAATGACGTCGCCGTCCCGCAGGTAGCGGGGGTTGGCGGCCTGCCGGCGGAAGAACAGCTGCCACCGGATGGCGGGCGACAGCAGCCCGGCCAGCGTCTCCACCGGCTTAGCGGGCGCCTTGAGGGCGGTGCCGCCAGGCGTGCCGGTCAGCAGCAGGTCCCCGGGGGCCAGCGGCTGGAAGCGGGACAGCAGGGTCAGCGCCTGGGCGGGCGCGACGATCATGTCGGCGGCGAACGCGTCCTGCCGTACCTCGCCGTTGACCGACAGGGTGAGCCGCAGTGAGCTGAGCCGGGCCAGGCCGGCGGCGTCGACCAGGGTCAGCCACGGGCCGGCCGGGGTGAACGTGGGGTAGGACTTGGCCTCGTAGAACTGGGTCTTGGTGAGCTGGATCTGCCGGGCGCTGACGTCGTTGGCGACCACCAGTGCGGCCACGTAGCGGGCCAGGGTGGCGTCAGTCACCGTGGTGCCGGCCGGCAGGCCGGCGCCGATGACCAGGCCCAGCTCGACCTCATAGTCGAGGAAGGAGACGCCGTCCGGGCGGATGATGTCCCCGGCCGGGCCGGTCAGGGAATGGGAGGCCTTGCGGAAGAACGTCGGCGGGACCCGGTCCGGGTTCACGCCGGAGTCGAGCGCATGAGAACGGTAGTTCACCGCCTGGGCCACGATCCGGGCGGGCGCGGTCACCGGGCTGAGCAGGTCCAGGGACCCGGCTGGGACCGCCCGCTGCGGATCGGCAGCCGCCACCAGCCGCGCCGTTTCGATCGCGGCGTCCAGGGCGGCCCGGCTGGCCAGCAGGGCGGCGGTCGTGGGCGCGGTCAGGCCGAGCGGAATCAGGCCGGCCGGAGTGACCAGCCACCAGCCGTCGGCGGTCCGGCCCAGGCGGGCACTCATGAGCTCATCGCCTTGACCAGCCCGCGCAGCGCGGCGAAATCGACCTCGTTGCCCTTTTCCCGCAGCGCCCTGATCGCGGCCAGCACGATGGCGGGGTCCCGGGTGCCGGTGAACTCGGCGGTGACCTTCGGTCCCCACTGGGCCAGCCCGCTGGCCGACAGCGGGGCCCAACCGGGCGGCACGGAGGAGTCGAACACGTCACCGTCGGCGTAGTGCTCGAACATGAGCCGGTCAGTGTCGCGCCAGTAATCGAAGATCTGGCTGCCCTGGATGTGCCGGCCGATGCCCCAGGCGTGCCGGTAACCCAGCTCCCGCAAGTAGGCGCCGCTGGCGGCGACCTCATCCAGGTCGGTGAGCTGGTAGGCCGAGTGCACGTAGCCGGTGTGCGGGGCCAGCAGCATGGCCAGGGTGTGATGATCGGTGGGAACGCCGCCTTGGTCGCAACGGATGAACGCCATCACCGGGCCGCGCCCGCGCTGCCCGTCCAGGTACAGGAAGTCGCTCACGATCAGCCCGAGCGTGTCCAGGTACCAGTCCAGCGCGGCACCGAACCGGGTGGTCCCGAGCACCACGTGCCCCAGCCGCTCGATCTCCGCGGCCCGCCGCACCGGCCGCTGCGAAGCATTGACCCGCACCGGCGCCGGACCGAAGTTCAGCGACAGCGGCGCCCGCCCGGGCAGCGCCGGTAGGTCAGGGACGCCATGCACCACCCGCACCGGGATCCCGCTGGGATCGCGCAGCGCGACGGCATGGCCGCCCCCGTGCACGGTGACCGTCCCGCCAGTGCTGCGGGCCAGCCGGTCCAGGTCCTCTCGGGCGGCGGCCTGGAACACGGGCCCGATGAACCGGGCCCGCGGGCCGCGGTGCACGGCCAGGCACGGCACCGACGCCTGCCGGCCGCGCAGGAGCAGCGTGTCCGGCATCCGGTCGGCGAGAGTGAAACCGAAGTCGGCCAGGAACCGCTCGGCCGCCTCCAGGTCCGGCTTCTGGAATTCCAGCCACGCCAGCCCCGCCACCTTCACCAGCGGGTTACGCGACCGCCCCAGGTGCTCCCCTGGCAGCGCCCCGTTCGCGCTGTGCAAGGCCCGGTGCGGGTCCTGGTCCTGGGCCGCGCGCGGCGGGTTCGGATGTGCCGTCATGATCGTTACTCTCCCTCGTAATGAATTTCTTCATCAGTCTTGTAATCTATCATCAGTTATGATTAGGCTCTCGTCAAGCGCTGGTGCTGACCGGGCCGCAAGTGGCCCGGGAACCCAGGCCAGCGGAGGTAAGGAAAGGAAGCGTCATGCTCAAGTCACTCAGTACTTCCCTGATCGTGCGCGGTGTCCTCGCCCTCGCCGTGGGGGTCATCGCGCTGGCCTGGCCCCAGGTCACGGTCCTGGCGCTGGTCATCTTGTTCGCGGTCTACGCGTTCATGGCGGCGGGCCTGGAGGCCATGCGGGCATTCAGCAGCAGCACCGCCGGGCCGGTAGCCGGGCATCTGCTGCTCGGGCTGGCCGACCTGGCGGCCGGCGTGGTCGCCCTGGCCTGGCCGGGGCCCACCGCGCTGGTCCTGGTGCTGATCGTCGCCAGCTGGGCGGTCGTCGCCGGTGGGTTCGAGATCGCAGCCGCTTTCACCAGCGGCGAGCCGGCCGGGACGCGGGCCGTGTTCATCCTGGGCGGCCTGGTCTCCATCGCGTTCGGGGTCGTGCTGTTCGCCCACCCGGGCGCCGGCGCGCTCACCCTCGCGCTGCTGTTCGGCCTGTTCAACCTGATCTACGGCGGCTGGGCGCTTGCCCAGGGCATTGAACTGCGCCACACCCGGCACGCGGTGCAGTCCGCCGTGCGCGTGCCGCATGCGGCCTGAGCCAGGCCCGCTGGCCGGCCTGGTCAGCTGCCGAGTAGTTCTCCAGCAGCCCCGGCTGGAGAACTACGGCATGCTGTGGCCCGGCAGCGCCGCTGGGCGCCGGGCGCCGCTCCCCAGCAGGCCTGCGACCTGCGACCTGCGAGGGAAGGTATAATCAGTTCTGTATCCGCTCATCACTAATGAGTGAAGTGGCCACAGTCACGGGGAGAGAGAGCATGGCGCAGGCGGCACCGGCAGGCACACCCCAGCCTTCGCGGCTGGACCGGCGCAAGGCCCGCACGCGGCAGGCCCTGATTGGCGCGGCCGTCCAGCTGATCGCCCAGGGCCGCGGGGAGCGGGCCAGCATCCAGGAGATCACTGACGCCGCCGACATCGGCTTCGGCTCCTTCTACAACCACTTCGACAGCAAGGACGAGCTGTTCGCGACGGCTTCCGCGGAGGTCATGGAGCGCTGGGGCCAGATGATCGACCGGGCCAGCGCGGGCATCAGCGACCCCGCCGAAGTGTTCGCCGTCTCGTTCCGGATCTCCGGCCGGCTCAGCTGGACCCACCCCGAAATGGCGCGGTTCCTCACCGGTGGCGGGCTAGACCTCCTGGATGCCCCCACCGGGCTGGCCCCCCGCGCCCTCCGCGACATCAAAGCAGGCCAGGACGCCGGGCGCTTTACCACTGCCGACGCCGAGATCGCCCTCAGCGCCGTAGCGGGCGGCCTGCTCGGTCTGCTGCGCCAGGGCCAGCGTTACCCCGAACGTGTCAACGAGACAACCGTCAACCAGCTCGCCGAGGCCATGCTGCGCCTGCTCGGCATCCCGGCCACCGAAGCCGCCCGCCTCGCCGCGGTCACGCTCCCAGACACCGGCACCTGGTGACATCCAGCGCGAGAAAATCACCCAACCGATGCAACGCCGGCTCACACTGACGCCCACGAGACTCGACGTAGTACCCGAAATGCCGGAGAGACGGCTGGGTCACATGGTGTAGTCGGCGCGGGTGCCGACGTGGGTGGCTGAGCACGTTGATCCGGTCACGAAAGCGGCGATCACCCGCACGGTCAGCCCAGGCCGCTTGGGGCGGGTGACCTGACCGCGCAGGACCGCGACCTCATGCCGCAGGCCAGGATCTCCACGTCTTTGGGGGCGCCGCTGCGCCCGAGCAGCGCCAGCCAGCCGAACATCCGGACCATGAGCAGATAGCCGACGCGGAGGATAGAAGACCAGGCCAGATGCTCTGCGCGAGTTATGGCCCCCCACAGGGGAATTACCTGAGCGCTAACCCGTCAGACCCGGGGAATTACCTGAGCGCCGGCAGCCAGCCACGCCCGCTCGCCGACATAACCCCGCACATGATCTTCTCTTTAGCATCGAGATGCGTGCGGACCATGAAGGCCGTTGGTGCAGGTCACAAGGTTTGCGGTCCGGCTGGGGTCGCTGCTGAAAGGCGCAGTTGCACTTTGCTGCTGCACAAAGTCAAACGCTCAAACTCCTGCTGGGAGCGTACGCTGGAAACACCTTCGAAAAGAGATCATGATGCTCGCACTACTGCTCATTCTCGTCCCACTCATCGCTCTGGTTATCTGGGCCGTCGTGTACGACTTCAATCGGCGCCGCCGCCACGCTCCGCTCACCGGTCACGACATCAGTTCGGCAGCACGCAGGGCTCGGGCCGGCGCAGACGCCCGTCGCGACGTTGCCGGCGGAAGCGACAGTGGGCCTGCCCCCGGCATGTGACGACCCTCGTGTCTTACCGGCCAGGGTCGCGGCGTGGAAGCCGTCAAGATCGCAGACCGGCCACCCCATGCTGGTTCGGGGCAGATGATCGGCGGCGACGGTGACCCTTTGCTCCTGGGAGAACCTCAATCATTGACGTCCCATCTTCGAACGGGCGTGTCAGTAGGGCTTGTACCCAGAGGTGAGGTTGGCAGCGTAAATAACGAGCAACACGAGCAAAATAACCGCTACGATAACCACCAGGATGATCACGGCTTTCCGGTTCATCAGGGAACCTTTCCCAGCGCCGCGCTCGCCCCAGCCACCGGCACCGTAGAAACGCAGCCTACTCCGGGATACCTTCTTTTCAAACGTGAAGTTCCACGCTGGAACGGAAAAAGCACAACCAGGGACGGGATTTCCCCATCCGCCGACTGCCTAGAGTGATCACGCTGCAGGCTCATCGACAACCAGCGAACGACCAGATCGCGTGACACGCGGGCGCTCATCGCCAATATCTCGATCCGATGTGAGCCGCCGCGCGCGGGGGTTCGGACTTCATCGAGAACGCGATTGAGGCCAGCCTGGCCGAGCAGCGCACGGGCCAGCTCGGGCTAGCCACTCCGGCGCGGCCTCGGCGCGGAGATAATCGCGGATCGCGTCATGGCCGCCGGGCAGTTCCCCGTTCTCTGCCTCTCAGCCCGGCCCGCGGGCCCGTCGCCGCCGGCCACGCAGCCGATCGCTGAGCTCGCGGGCAATCTCCCGGTCGGCGTCCCGCTGGGCAATTGCCTGCCGCTTGTCAAAGGACCGCCGACCACGCGCCAGGGCGACCTCCACCTTCACCCAGCCACCGGTGAAGTACAGCGACAACGGCACGAGCGTGACGCCGGCGTCGCCCAGCCTCCCGATGATCTTGTCTATTTCGCTGCGGTGCAGGAGCAGCTTGCGGGTACGCCGGGGCTGATGCAGGGCGCGGGTGCCGTGCCGGCCGTAGGCGTGCTCGGGGATGTGCAGGCCGTGCAGCATCAGCTCACCGCCCTCCTCCTGGACGAACGCGCCGGCCAGCGACGCATGGCCGGCGCGCAGGGACTTCACCTCGTTGCCGATCAGGACTATCCCGGCCTCGTATGTCCGCAGGATCGCGTAGTCGTGCCGGGCCCGCCTGTTCGAGGCGATGACCCTGCGGCCTATATCCCTGGTCGCGGTGACCCCCTCGTCATCCGGTCCACCCAGCGGCGCAGGGCACGGAGCAGCGCACGCAAGTCTGGTCCACTCCAAGCAGCGCCGACAACCACGCCAAGTACATCCGTCATTCATCTCGCGTGCTTGAATCGCCCCGCGGCACCAGGCAACTGATGAGGGTCCCGCAACTCCGCAGGGAGATCGGTGGCTCTCAGAAGCCCGCCTTGCCCGCATCTGGTGACCTCATGAACGTCGCGAAAGCGCTGTTGGCCTAGGTGGCGGCACAAGCTCTGCGTCACCGCTGGTCAGACGACCAACTTCCGGCGGATCTTGCCCCTCAAAATGCCCTTCCGAGGGAAACGCTCATCGGTTCTGTGTGCCAAAATATGCGCCTGACCTGGGTGGAGCTAAGCGGGCTCACACCGCTGACCTCTTGGGACGACGAGCATGTCCCTTGAAATCCGTCGGCGGGCTGCGCCCGGGACTCCTGGCCTCCGCGGGTTCTGACTGGGCCAGCGGCCGGCCCAGTTCGCGGATCTTCTCGGGGACCGGCGGGCGTCCGGCGGCGTTCGGGTAGGTTCACTTGTTCTTGACGATGCGCCGGTGCCAGGCGAGCAGGGTGCCGGGCGTCAGGATCCGGTGCAGCCGAAGCTGCCTGGGCAGAGCCAAACAACCGGACCATGAGCAGACAGGCGAGGCGTCTGAGCACGACCGCTGAGGGTAGAAGCCCAGCTCAGATGCCCTGCATCAGTTCTGGCACCCCACAGGCTGCCCACAGCCCGGCCAATCTGGGCTCAGCTGACTCCAGCCGGCTGGCCGGTCACCAGCGGCGAGCCATCCTGCTCCGCGGCCAGGCTGGCCAGCTGCACCCGGGAGGAGACGTCGAGCTTGCAGAACACCCGGCGCAGGTGAAACGCGATCGTGTGCACGCTGAGGAACATGTGGCGCGCTATCTGGCGATTGCTGAGCCCCTGGGCCGCCAGGTACACGATGCGCCGCTCGGTGTCCGTCAGGCTGGCCCAGCCGAAAGCGGGCCGGTCAGAGTAGCTCCAGTGCCGCCCCCGGACTCCCGTGGCCCGCAGCCGGGCCCGGACCCGGTCCATGCATTCGGTGACTTCTAGTTTCTGGTAAAGGGTGTAGGCCTCCTGCAGCCGGTCCACAGCGGCAGCGCGGTTCCCCTGCTGGGCGCAGGCCATCCCGGCGTCTTCGGTGGCCCAGGCCCGGCCGAGCAGGCTCGAGTATGTCGTGGCGGCCCAGTCCAGGGCGGCCGGGTCCTCCTCGACCAGCCCGCGGACGTGCGCGCCTGCCGCCGCCATGTCGCCGGCGCCGCGGCTATCAGCGACCAGCTTCTCCGCCGCCTCCGCCAGCTCCGCAGCCCTGGCCCGGTCATCAGCGGCCAGCGCCCCCCGGACCAGCAGGACCGCCGATTCCGGATCTGTGGCATCGCCACCGAACACGGCCAGCCGCAGGTGCTCCTCGAGTTGACGGACGTACGCATGAAGGTCTACTTCTGTGCGGGTCACGACTCACCTCATTTCCGCTGTGCTGTCTTGACCAGCATCGGCGGGAGGCAAGCGCAGCGCGCCGTCCCTCCTGGACCAACCTGCTGTCCTGAGAGGACAACCCCGCGGGCACGGGCGTCCGGGCTGCTCAGGCCTCGCGCAGGGCCTGGACGGTCCGCCAGGCGCGCGCCGCGACCTGCAGGTTGAACTGCGTGTCAGGCACACCCAGGTCGTGGCCGGACACCTCACGGATGCGCCGGAGGCGGTACTTCAGCGTGCTGCGGTGCACCGACAGCGCCCGGGCGGTGGCGTCGTAGTTGCCACCGCAGTCCAGGTACTGGCTCAGGGTCATGACCAGCTGCGAGCCGTGGGTGGAGTCGTAGTCCATGAGCGTGCCGAGCCACTCGCGCACGAAGCGCTCGAGCGACGCTGAGTTGTGCGCGGTGGCCAGCACCTGGTACACGCCGAGATCGTCGAACAAGGTGACGTGCTCACGTCCGCCGACGGCCCGCTGGATTCTCAGCGCCAGCTGCGCTTCCTGGTAGGAGTGCGGGAGTTCCTCCATGCTGCCGCGGGAGCCGCCCACACCGATCCGGCAGTCGGTGCCGTGCAGTTCGCCGGCCACGGCCGCCCAGAACTTCGCCCACGGCGCTTCGGCCGTGTCGGCCAGGACGACGACGTCGCGGAGCCGGGCCGCGAGCAGCGACCCCACCCGCGCTTCCCGCGCGGCCCGGCGTACGGCACGGAACAGGGCATCGACATCGTCACCGCTCGGGCACCCCTCGACCAGGACCACGCGGTGGGGACGGCCCAGGTCGTAGCCGAGGGCCTGGGCCCGGCTGAGGGCCTGCGCCCCATCGGTGCCCTCGACCAGCTCGATGACCAGGTTGCTGCGCAGGCGGGTCTCAGCATCGGCCACGTTCTGCAGGCGGGCCAGTTCCATGGCGAGCACCGTGGTGGCATGCTCGATCGCTACCCGCTCGGTCTCCACCGCCGTCCCGTCCGGATCGTGCAGGACGAGCGCCCCCATCGCGTTGCCGCCGAGCACGGCCACGGAGACAAGGCACTCCCCGTCCCGGACCGGGGCGGCGGCCTTCAAGGCCCGCCGCAGCAGGCTGTCGCGGTGTTCCGGGGGATGTTTCGGATAGCGGGCGGGACGGCCGGGGCCCGCCCACGCCCGCAGGTTACCGAAGCGGTCCTCGATCGCCGCCGGGTAACCCGTCAGGTCGTAAACGGCCTGGGCGATCCCGTCCTGGCCCTCACCCGCCAGCGCCACCTGGGTCAGCCGGTCGTGGATCTCCATGGTGCGTTGCAGCGCGAGGTTGCTGGCCCGCAGCTTCTCCGCCTGTTCCCGCTCGCGGGCGTGCAGGCGCGCATTGGCCAGGGCCACCCCCGCCTGCTGGGCCAGGACCTGCAGGAGAAAGCGCTCGGTCTCGGCAGGCTCCTGGTCTGCCCCGACCACCAGGAAGCCAGCCGGGCCACGGGGACTGGACAAGGAGTAGGCCCACGCCCACGGCACCCCCCGCAGTTCGAAGCGTGCCCCTTCCTGCGGGAGGACGCTCGGAATCAGGGCCGGGCCGGAGAGTTCGTGAAGCGGCAGCCGGACTTCGGTCCACCGTCCGTCCAGCATGATGCGCTCGGTCACGCAGCGGCCGAAGGACTCGACGGCGTTCGCCACCAGATGCAGGATCCCGGCCTCATCGTTCTGCCGGGTCATGAGCATGGAGAGCACGAGCAGGCTGCGCAGGGCGGAGAGTTGTCCCCGGGCGAGATCATTGCCGCCCGGCCGGACGGCGTCGCCGCCGGTCCGGACGGGCGGCGCCACGGACGTTACCTCCGGCCGCTGAGAAGCTTATCCGGCGCCACGTAGTACGGGTTGTCATGGACCATGCCGTCCACGACCACCGTGGGATGGGTCCGCAGGGCGTCCATCAGCACCTCGGCACCGAACCGCTCCAGGTCATACAGGCAGAGGATCACCTGCGGGTTCTTCGGGATGACGTCGTTGAGCATGGCCTCATAGCGGACGAATTCCGCCCGGCCCGCGGGCTGGTCCAGGACAGACGGCATTTCTCCGGTGGCCCTGGTGAGGCTGAAGTTCCCGCCGCTCCGCGTGGCGGCGGCCTCGTCAGCCCAGTAATCAATCATCTCCTGGGGGCAGAAATGGCCCGAGCGCAGGTAAGACTCGGCCGGGGTGGCCAGCTCCAGTTGCCCGGTCGCAACCGACGGGCCCACGTCGATCTGGAGGGCCAGCCCGGCCAGGAGGTCGGACGGCATCCGTGACTCCAGGATGGCCAGGCACTTGTCGTTGGCCCGGATGCCCTCGGCCAGGAAGGGCAGCACGATCTCCTCCATCCCGGACGACCCGCGGAAGAAGATGCATAGGTGCGTGCCGGGGGCGACGGAAAGACCGAAGACGCCCAAGGCCATGGATTCCGTCATGGATTCTCCTCGCAACGGCAAGGCCGACGTCGCCTTAGGGGCGTTGAGCTACAGGTCGCTAGCCGACCGAAATCCCTGCTCGGGACTTCGGTAACAGGTAGCGCCCTCCGCACCTGCTCCATCTGGCCTGGGTCTAGAGCCATTTCATCGCCCGCTTCACACGCCGGGACGCGGGAAGCCGTTGACCGATACATCTCTGTGCCGTCTCAATCTAGTCTCTCTTCGGGTAAAGCGTGAGAGCCGGTCGCCAGCGATGTGCGGCGCACGATCATAAAACGGTCAGTAGTCGGTCAAGAAGCCGTAAAGTAACGAGGCACGTCAGGTCTCCTGCACCACCGGGACGCGGCCGGCCCTGGCTGCCCCGGCCAGCGCCTCGTAGTCGGCCGTCACCTGCCGGGCGTAGCTGCCCGCGAACCTGGCGATGGCCTGGTCGAACGTGGTCCCGCTGCCCAGGTAGCCCGAGATGGCCGCCGCGTCGCCGGTCCGGGCGTGGGCCCGGGCCAGGGTCCGGCCGCACACCTCGGCGTAGCTCGCGAAGCCGGCCGGGGTCATCATGTCGAGGTTGACCGAGCGCTTCATGTCCTTGAACTGGCGGACGTAGTAGTCGTGGCCGCGATAGCTGGTCCAGCCCAGGAACATGTCGCTGGCCGCCTGCATCAGCCGCTGGCCCACCACCACCCGCTGCCCCTGGTGAGCGAACTCAGACGGCCCCGCGTATGGCGCGAGCACGGCCTCCCGCGTCTCCTTGAGCTGCAGGAACAGCGGCGAGCGCAGGTCGGGGTCGGCGAGCAGGCTCAGGTAGCACCGGGTGCCGACGCTGCCGACCCCCACGACTTTCCTGGCCGTGTCGACCACCCGGTAGCGCTGCAGCAGGGGGCGCCGGTCGGGTGGCAGCGACTCCGCGTACACCCCGATCATTTTCTCGCCGTCGAACGCCTCCGGGTCGACATGGCCGATGAGCGGCGGATCGTCGATGATCTTCAGCGTGCCGTCGGCCTGCTGGGTCAGCTTGGGAAGGACCTGCAGGCTGGTGCGCTGGCGGATCTTGGCCACGCGAAGCTGGCGTTTGAGGTCCTTGGCGCCCTCCTGCCGGGCGATGACGAGCACCGCGGCGATATCCACCCGGTCGTACCAGACGTCCAGCGGCCCCATCACCCCGAGCTCGGCCATCCGCTCCCGGTAGGCGCGGACGGTCCCGCGGACCACCTGGCTGGCCTGCTGATCGCCGATCTGCAGGTTCCTGGCGGCCAGGACCACGCTCGCGGCCAGCCGCTTCACGTCCCACTCCCAGGGTGCGGGCAGCGTCTCGTCGAAGTCGTTGAGGTCGAAGACCAGATTCCGCTCGGGGGTGCCGAAGACCCCGAAGTTGGCCAGGTGCGCGTCACCGCAGGCTTGCACCCGCAGCCCGGTGGCGGGGGTTCCGGCCAGGTCGTCCGCCATGATCACCGCGGAGCCGCGCAGGAACGCGAACGGCGAGGCGAGCATCCGCCCGTACCGGACGGGCACCAGATCAGGGAGCCGGGGGCGGTTGTTCTCCTCCAGCATGCCGACCGGGTCAGGACGGCCGGGAGCCGGGCTCCAGCTTCCGTGGCCGGCCCGCGGGACCTGCTTGCGCAGCGCCCGCCCGGCCCGCCTGCGGTGCTCGGAGCCCGGCTCTCCGGTCACATGCCCCCCCGGGGCAGCGGGGGCGTGGTCACATGGCTCCGTGCGGCGTCGCGACCCAGCTGCGAGCCGAGTGCGTCGCCGAGCGGAGCCGGAGCGCCAGCGCCGTCTGCATCACGCCGAAGAAGATCAGCCAGGCGCCGATCAGGAACACCATGACCACCAGGGACAAGCCGGGGATCGCGAGCAGCAGGACCCCGGCGACGATGCTGACGATCCCCATGGCCACCAGCCAGCCGCGGCCGCTGGCCTCCCGGTTGGAGAACGCGGTGAACAGCTCGATCACGCCGTTGGCGACCCAGAAGATCCCGAGCAGCAGGGCGAGGGCGACGATCGTGAGCAGCACATGCCGGACCGCGTACAGGCCGATGATCAGCGAGAGCACTCCGAGCACGCCGAGCATGACCCGGGTACCGGTGGACTCCACCGGGACCGCGAACGCCGCGACCAGCCGGTAGACGCCCGCCACGATCAGCTGGACACCGAAGACAATCGCCGCGGCGAGCAGCGTGATGCCGGGCCAGACCAGGGCGCAGATCCCGGCCGCGATCGTCAGGATGCCGAAGGCCAGCATCCAGCCCCAATGCTTCCCGATCCGCCCGATCACCTCGGCCGGGCGGGACTCCGTTGACTCAGTTGTGGTTGTCATCGCGGGGCTCCTTAAGGGAAAGCCGGTCAAGCGGCAGTCAACCGACAGGTTCGCCGGGCGGGCCGTCGCCACACATCCGCCGAACGGGTAGTTGTCCGCGGTCGCCATCGCCGCCCCGGTCCTAGCCGGACGGGGGATACGGTGCGACCCGGGTGGCCCGAGGCTAAGCCGTAAAGACCCGAGGCTGGGTCGTGACCTGCGCGCACCCGGGAGAGCGGATGGACTACGAGGAGATCATCGAGGCCATCAGGCAGGCGGGTGGCGGACTGAGCCGGGACACGGCCGAGCGCGCCGCCCAGGGGACCCTGCAGACCCTGGCCGAGCGCCTCCCCCGAGGAGAGGCCCGGCGCATTCTCCAGGAGCTGCCGGCCGAGCTGAAGCCGTTCATCTACACCGAGACGGACGCTGAGGCGCTGGACATCGACGAGTTCCTGAGCCGGGTCGCGGACCGCGAGGGGACGGATGTCGAGACCGCGCTGCGGCACGCGCGGGCCGTGTTCGCCGCGCTCGGCCGGGCGCTCAGCCCGGAGGCGGTGCAGCACCTGGCGGCCGCCCTTCCCCAGACCTACGAGCCGCTGGTTGCGGAGGCACAGTTCCGGTACCTGGAGATCATGCCGGCCGACCAGTTCTGGGACCGGGTCGGGCAGCCCCTCGGCCTGGGCCGCGCCGAGGCCCGCAAGGTCACCGAGGCGGTGCTCGAGACCCTGGCGGAACGGATCGCCGCCGGCCAGGTGGAGGACCTCATGGCCCAGCTCGACCCGCTGCTGCACCCGCCGCTGCGGCGGGGCATGGCGTCGGCCACGCCCGGGGCGCGGCGCATGTCCCTTGAGGACTTCCTGCGGCAGGTGGCGGCGCGGGAGGGCGCTGGGACCGACGAGGAGGCCCTGTTCAGCCAGGTGTTCGAGCACGCCCGGGCCGTCTTCGGCACGCTGTCCGAGGCGGTCAGCCGCAAGGAGTGGTTCGACATCGTCGTCGAGCTGCCCGAAGATTACCGGCCCCTCATGCCGGCCGGCATCGCCTGATCCGCAGTTCCGCGGCCGCTGGTGGGTACGACTGGCAGGAAGGATGGGATTACCCGATCAGCTAGCCAAACGAGACCGCGGCCAGCCCCGCACTCCGCGCAGAATTACCGGTCAACGAAGTCACCAACCCAAAGCGTCGCTAGCTGGTGGCGATGCATCTGGTCCTCATCGCCGGCGCGAGCGCGGGGATTGTGACGGGTGGGTCGGACGAGTTTCGGCCCGGATAAAACTAGCCGAAATATAGCGGCCAGGCCCGCATGGGCTGCACACGACGGGTAGGGCGGTCCGGAACACGGCCCGGGACTGATCCCAGGCATCCGTCAATCTCTTCGGAGGAAGCGATGGCTTCTCGCAGCTCCCCTCACCAGGCCCGGCAAGGCAGCCCCGCCCGGTCCACATCAGCACGGGCGAGCTGGCCACCTGAACGGCAGCAGCCCGCCCGCCGGGCCTCTGACCCGCTGCCCCGCGGGCTCGGCTGGGCGAGCGCCGGTCTCGGCATCCCCCCGCTGATTGCACCACGCTGGTTCAACCGCTTCATCGGTGTCGGTGAGACTCCGCGGCACCAGGTAACAACCGCGGTCGTCGGGGTCCGGGAGCTGGCCGCCGCTGCGGGCCTGCTGACCTCGGAAAACCCGCAGTGGCTGTGGGCCCGGGTGGCCGGTGACCTCATGGACCTGGGGCTGCTCGGCGCGGCCCTGGCCAACCATGACAGGAAAGGACGGCGGCGCACGGTGGCCACTACCGTCGCGGTCGCCGGCATCACCGGCCTCGACCTGTACGCGGCCGTGACCCGGTCGCGGCGGAAGTCCGAGGTGGACCTGACCGCCACGGTGACCGTGGGCACGTCCCCGCAGGAGGCCTACAACCAGTGGCGGCAGCTGGACAGCCTGCCGCAGTTCATGGCCCACCTCGACGAGGTACGCAGCACCGGCAACGGCACTACGCACTGGCGGGCCAGCGCACCATTCGGCCGGAGCGTCGAGTGGGACGCGGAGATCGTCGATGACGTCGCCGGTGAGCGGATCGCCTGGCGGTCCGTAGGCGAGCCCGACGTGCCCAACGACGGTGAGGTGCGGTTCCGGCCCGCTCCCGGCGGCCGGGGCACCGAGATCCATGTGGCGCTGCACTACCGGGTGCCGGGCGGCAAGCTCGGCGAGACCGTGGCCCGGTACTTCGGTGAGGACCCGCATCAGCAGCTCGACGATGACCTGCGCCGGTTCAAGCAGATCGTCGAGACCGGCGAGGTCGTCCGCTCGGACGGGGCGCCGTGGGGCAAGCGCGCCCGGCGGGAATTCCCGCAGCATCCGGCCCGGCCCCTGTCGCGCGACGAACTCGAGGAGGTCCGCTCATGAGAGCCAACTGCTGGATGGGCCGCAACAGCGTCGCGGTCCAGAACGTCCCGGACCCATCCATCCTCAACCGCCGGGACGCGATCGTGAAGATCACCTCCACGGCGATCTGCGGGTCCGACCTGCACCTGCTCGATGGCTACGTGCCGACGATGCAAAAGGGTGACGTCATGGGCCACGAGTTCATGGGTGAGGTCGTCGAGGTCGGCAACGGCGTGGACTCCGGCAAGCTCCGGGTCGGCGACCGGGTCGTGGTCCCGTTCCCGATCGCGTGCGGCGCGTGTGCCGCGTGCCACGCCGAGCTGTACTCCTGCTGCGAGAACACCAACCCGAACGCGGGATTGGCCGAGAAGATGTTCGGCCACCCGACCGCCGGCATCTTCGGCTACTCGCATCTCACCGGCGGCTTCGCCGGCGGGCAGTCCGAGTACGCCCGGGTCCCGTTCGCGGATGTGGGCCCGCTGAAGATCGAGAACGACCTCGCTGACGAGCAGGTGCTGTTCCTGTCCGACATCCTGCCGACTGGGTACATGGGCGCCGAGATGTGCGGCATCGATCCCGGTGACGTGGTCGCGGTGTGGGGCGCGGGCCCGGTCGGGCAGTTCGCCATGGACAGCGCGCGGCTGCTCGGGGCGGACACCGTCATCGCCATCGACAAGGAGCCGTACCGGCTGGAGATGGCCGCGCAGGCCGGATACACCCCGCTCAACTTCGAGGACGTCAACGTGCGCTCCGCGCTCCTCGAGCTGACCGGCGGACGGGGACCAGACAAGTGCATCGACGCGGTCGGCATGGAGGCCACCCACGGCAGCCTGCCGGTCTACGCCTACGACCGGGCCAAGCAGGCCACCCGCGCCGAAAGCGAACGGCCCTACGCCCTCCGCCAGGCGATCATGAGCTGCCGTAGCGGCGGGACGGTCTCCGTCATCGGCGTGTACGGCGGGTTCGCGGACAAGTTCCCGTCCGGGTCGTGGATGAACCGGTCGATCACCCTGCGCACCGGCCAGTGCCACGTGCAGCGCTACATGAAGCCGCTGCTCCAGCACATCGAAAAGGGGGACCTCGACCCGACGCGGATCATCACCCACACCCTGCCCCTGGAGCAGGCGCCGCACGGGTACGACATCTTCAAGCACAAGCAGGACAACTGCGAGAAGGTCGTCCTCAAGCCCTCGGCCAATGGCGGAGGAGCCTGACGCCCGGGCCGGTACCGGGACGCCGCCCGCGGGCTACGCACTGAGCGTGGCCGCGGGCGGCTGCTTGTCTCGAGAAGCACTATCTACCCAAGCTGGGCGGCCCGCCGCGGCTTCGCCGCCCGCGGTCAGGGCCGCCCGCGGTCAGGTCCCCCTTTCACCGCGATCCCGTATCACCTGGTGGCATAGGTTTTCGGCACCCACAGGCCGGCTCCCCGACGGCGCCACCAGGTAGCCAACGCCTGAGCAACGGGCTTCTGGACTAGCCTGGCCGCGGCACTAAGTCCGGCTGCACCCCGGCCCGGCTGCGCTCGGTGAGTTGCCGGGCCAGGTCCACCCGCGAGCCGATGTCCAGCTTGCGGAACACTTGACGGAGATGGAACGCGACGGTATGCGGGCTGAGGAACATCTCGCTGGCGATCTTCTGGTTGGTCAGACCCTGGGCGACCAGCGCTGATACTGAGCGTTCGGTGTCGGTCAGGCTCTCCCATCCTGATCTGGGCCGGTTGGCATAGGTGCAGTGCCTGCGCCGGATGCCGAGCCCGCGCAGCCGCCGCCGCACCCGCCGTGCGTCCCGCAACGCCGCGGTGCGTTCGTAACCGTTGAGCGATTCCTCCAGGCTGAGCGCGGCCCCGGCGAAGTCCTTCTGCTCCCGGAGCAGCAGGCTGAGATCCTCGGCCGCGGACGCCCTGGCCCACGGATCGCAGCTGCTGGTGGCCGCCTGACGTAGGGCGGCTGGGTCGCGCCGGAGCAGGCCCCCCGCGTGGGCGGCGGCGGCCGCCAGGGCGCCGAAGCCGGGGTTGCCGGCCGCCAGGCGGTCGGCCGCGGCCGACACCGCCCCCGCATGCGCGCGATCTTGCACGCGGAGTGCGAAGCGGACCAGCCACGCGGCCACCGATGCCTCGGCCACCAGCATGGCGGGCTGGCTGGTGACCGCCGCGTACAGCGCGGCCACCTGGGCCGCGCTGCGTTCCGCCCCGTCGCGGGCCTCGGCCACCTGGGCCGCGATAATGAGGCACAAGTCGTGGCCGCCGGCCACCCCGTACTCAGCGATCCGGGCCTGGAACCTGTCCACCTGCTCCCCGGCCGCCCGCAGGTCGCCGGAACGCAGCGCCACGGTGGCCAGGGTGGCCAGCCCGTCCAGGCTGAACAGGTGGGCGCCCAGCTGGTCAGCCCGCCGCAGTGCCTCCTCGGCCCCGGCCGCCGCTTCCGCCGGGCGCCCGGCCAGCAACGCGAGGCGGGCGGCGAGGAAATCGGCGCTCACTGCCTGCCCGGCCAGCCCCAGCTGCCGGGCGTCTTCCCTCACGTCGCTGACCAGCCGCCCGGCCTCGTCCAGCTCACCGAGCCGGGCCAGCATGCCCACCAGAATCACCCGGGGGAACAGGGACGCGATGGGCCCGGCGCGCCCGCGCCGGACCGCCAGCCGGGCCAGATCCAGGGCGGCGGACAGCTGGCTCTCCCGCCAGCGGTTCAGGGCCTGGGCGAGCAACGCGGCGGTGACCGCAGCGTCGCCGCGCTGACCCGGGTCGGCCAGGATCTCCTCGGCCAGCGCTGTCGCCGCGGGATCCTCCTGGCTCGCCGCGGACATGCCCAGCATCATGGCGAACTCCGCGTCGTCACGCGAGGGACCGCTGAGACCGGGCTCACTCAGCACCTGGGCCGCCTCAGAGGCCGCTTCGGCGAGGCGGCCGCTGTGCAGCAGGACGGCCGCCAGCCGACCGTGCAGCCTGGTCTCCGCGGCGCCTGGCAGCGGCCCGGCCAAGGCCGACTGAGCCAGCATCTCCGCGTCGCTGAGCCGTGTCGCTGCAGTCAATGCGGCCACAGCCGTTTCAATCCGGCCGATCCGTGCCCCGTCCACCGGGCCGGTCAGCTCCAGCGACTTGACCGCGAGGTCAGCCGCGGTCCGCGGGGCCGACGCCAGCAGCGAGCCAGCCGCGGCATCCAGCCGGGTCAGCGACAGCGCGCTGCAGGGGCGGCTGCCACTGATCAGGTGAGCAGCCGCATCGGTCGCCGACGAGCCGACCTGGAGCAGAAACTCGCCCGCCTGCCGGTGCAGCGCATAGCGGACAGGCGCCGGTACGCCATCCAGGATCGCCCGCCACACCAGTGCCCGGCGGAACACCAGCGCATCCGGCGCAGCGACCAGAATCCCGGCCGCCAGCGCGGACTCGATGCCGCACAGCAGGCCGGCCGGTGTCTCACCGAGGAGCGCCGCGACATGATCGACCTGGAACGACTCACCCAGGACGGCGCCCACCTCGAGAAGCTCGCGGGCGCCCGGGCTCAGCCCTGTCACCCAGCGGTACACGACGCCACGAAGCCGTCGTGGCAGTTCACCGGGCACCAGCTCAGCGCTGCCCTGGTCGATCTGGACGCGCCCCTCCTCCTGCAGCCCGGCCAGCAGCTCAACTAGCAGCAGCGGGTTGCCCTCCGCCTCCGCGGCCAGGGCCAGCAGAGACTTCCCCGGGCGGGCGTCGAGCAGGTCTGCGGCCACCGCCGCTACCGCCTGATCATCTAGAGGGGCGAGCCGCATCCGGACGGCACCCGCCTGCCCAAGCCGATCGAACAACTGCTGAGCGTCACGGCTGGGGGTCATTGTGCTGCGGGCCAGGATCCACAACGACGCCGACGGCTGAGCGCGCCGGAGCAGGCCGTCCAATCGCCGGAGCGTCTCCGGATCGGCGCAATGCACGTCGTCAACCACGATGAGCAGCCGCCCGGGGGTACCCGGCGCGGCGGCCGGATCCGGGCTGGCGTCGGCATCCCCGCCGTCACGCCCGCCAGCGCCCGGGCCGGCCCCGGCGGACTGGGCCGGCAGCGGCTGGGCGGGCCAGTGGGCGGCATGGGGACGCGAGAGGCCGCCGGGCAGCTGATCAAGCGGCTTGTCCGCGGCGTCAAAGACCAGGCTGAACCCGTGCCGTGCCGCGGCGCCGGACAATTCCCGCAGGATGCGGCTTTTCCCGATGCCCGGTTCACCCTCGACGAGGAGTATTCCTTCCCGGCCGGCTTCGGCTCCCCTGAGCAGGTCTAGCGCGATGTTGAGCTCACGGCGGCGACCGTGCATTGGAATTCCCCGAATTTCTCCCCCCCGCCATGGGACGCCACGTACGGAGAGCATCTAGGGCCAGCCAAAGCTAGCCGTGAAATGCTTCCCTGAGTGAACCAGGGACCGCTGGGCGACGCCCCCATGCGCCCGAATGACTAACGTTTATGGAGGCGCGTGAATGCCTATTCGATCATGATTTGATCAGTTGTGCAAGGGGGTGTGCATCCAGTCTCAACCGCTAGCCGTTTCACCGCCACGCCACATCAGGAACTGGTCACTGCCAGTGATTACGGGAAATCGTGGCCATGGTTCGATGGCGGCACGGCCGACCCATTAGGGATCGCGGATTTACCGGCGCAGCGGGGCGGCCAGGAAATCCCGCGGCGCATGTTGTTCATCGCTAAGAGTGGTCAGGCCATCGTAAAAAAGGATTTTAAAATTAGTAAAGAGCAGGCATTTAGCACCCTGCCGCGGGTTCCCTTTCTACCCAGCGGGGGACACAGTGCAGTCGGCTTACCAGCTGCATCTCGCGCATCCTCAGGGAACGGACGGAGCCTCACGTCACGCAGCACCACTGGGACAGTGGCGCCCCGGATCCTCGAGATGGTCCTGGACAAGGCGGAAAGGAGGGCGACCGGGCTGCCAGTTTGCGTCCTCCGTGACGGTCAGGATTCCGCTGGTAAGGGACGAATCCGTCGCCCGTCCAATGCCAGCTGATTTTCGAGCCAGCGGGTTTGGGGATCCGCGCCAATGAAGACGAACAGGGGGGCGCGCACGCGATGCACGCGGTGAGCGCGGCCGCGTTCAGCGCGCACGGTGACATGGGCGCGGGTAACGACCCGCAGGACGCGCACCTGGCCCTCGACGGGCTTCGCGCACCGTGTGGCACTCCGAGTGGTACGCGACGCCCGGGTTCGGGAATCTGTACCTCGGTACCGGGCTGATCGTGGACATGGGCCGGTTCCGCGCCCGCACCGGGGTAGTCCGGCCGCCAGGCGGGACTGTCAGGTTCGGTGATGCGGCGGCCGCCTGGTGCGGGGAACACTGTCAGGTAACCCGTCACGGCCGGGTCCGGAGCGCAGTCACTTCGGGCGGTGCCGCGTACTAAAACTCAGTCGGCCTGCGGGGGATGCTCGCAGCCTGCCTGGCTGCCTCAAAGGGGCCACAGTAGGGGGTGCTCTGGTGCTGCCATGGAAAACGAGCCGGCTGCCCGCCGGGCCGGGCACCGATCCGGTGCGGGCGAACGGATCGAAGGTCGCCGTCATGGAACATAGTTCCCGCAGCCCCGGCGACGTGGTCTCAGACGACGGGCAGTTGCGGATCACCCGTCTCGCAGACGAGCCCTGGCTGCTCGTCGCGGGTGAGATCGACGAGTACAGCTACAAGAACCTGATCAGGACGCTCGCCAGCGTCGCCCGGGATCCCGGCGAGATTCACATCGACCTCGCGGACGTGGCGTACTGCGACGTCGCCGGCCTGCGGGCCTTCGTCGTCCTCGCCGCCGCCCCGTGCCGTGATCATGCCGGCCCGCGCGTGGTGCTGCACCATGTGCCGCCGCACCTGGTCAACGTCCTGCACATCCTGGGCTGGGACACGACCTGCGGCCTGACCCTCGCCGACGGGCCGGCAAATCCACGGACCCATTAGGCCCCCAGGGTTGGGACGTTGGTCTCGGTCCTCCTGTCAATTGGGGTGGCTTGGGCTGGCCGTCAATTCAGGTGGCCTGGGCGGCCAGGACTTCTTCGGCTCGGCCGTGCCGGTCCTGGCGCGGCCCCCGATTACCTGGCACCAGGCCCCATCCGGTCCCGGAGCAAAACCTCAGCCTCGCTGTCTCCGGGCGCTTGTTCCCGTAGCTGGTGGGTCATGTAGCCGAGAGCGGCCAGCGCGATCACGGCCAGGACGATGTATCCCGTGATCGTGCCGATGCTGTCCCACGCGGTGTGCAGGGCGACGGCCAGCAGGTACATCCCGATGAAGCGGAGGGTGGCCAGCCGGGACCAGCCGCTGGCTGCCGCGGACCACAGTGCCGTAGCGGTCAGCCCAGTCCAGGTCATGTGCGCGGCCGGGCTGAGCAGTCCGCGGGTCATCAGGACACCATCCACGGCGGACAGATTGCCATGACTGATGATCAGCACCACGAAGCCGTAGCCCATGGTCTCCAGCACGGCGAATCCCGCGCCGCTGGCCACGCCGATGAGCAGACCGTCCGCGGGGCGCCGATAACGGCCCCAAAGCAGGAGCAGCGCGGGAAGGATGAGTTTGGCGGTCTCCTCGATCAGCCCGACGGCGATCATGGGCAGCGTGCCCAGATGGCGCAACGTGGCGTACTCCAGCGTCCCGGCAACTATGACGCCGCCGGTCAGCGCGACGACGGCGAGCACGCCGGCGGCACGTCGTAGGGCAGCCGCCGGCTGTAGATAAAGGCCACGAATGCGAACGCCCCCGGGCAGAGAATTGGCCACCTAATATTCAGCGTCGGCGCTGATCGACATGCTCAAAGCCAGGCGGGAGCAACTGCTGCGGGAACTCGGCCGGCCCGGGAACGGTACCGGGCCGGCCGGCCGCCCTCGGTTATCTGGCCCCGGCGTCTATCTGGCCCCGGCGTTCTTGACCCCGACCGCGGTGAGTGGCAAGGCAATGTCCTCCAAGGACTTGCCCTCGGCATTGATACCCCAGGCCAGCTCGACCAGCCCGCCTATGATCATGATGCCGCCGCCGACCAGATACCCGATGGTGAGGCCGGTCCGGTCTGTGCCACCGCCGATCAGCGCGCCGTAGAACACGGGCCCGACCGCGCCGACGATCTGGGCGATGGCGAAGAAGACCGCGAGAGCCTCGGCCCTGATCTCGATCGGGAAGATCTCGCTGACTGTAAGGTAACCAGCGCTCGCCCCGGCGGACGCGAAGAAGAACACGACGATCCAGATGAAGGTCTGGCCGGCCGCGTGCAGTACCCCGGCGTCGAACAGCCAGGCGCTGAAGGCCAGCATGACCCCGGAGATCAGGTAGGTGCCGGAAATCATTTTTTTGCGCCCGATGCTGTCGAACAGGTGGCCTAGGGTCAGCGGGCCAGCCAGGTTGCCCACCGCGAACGCGAGACCGTACAGCGGGACATCATTGTTGCTGACGTGGTAGAACTTCGTCAGCACCAGCGCGTAGGTGAAGAAGATCGCGTTATACAGGAACGACTGCGTGATCATCAGCGTCGCACCGAGGACCGCCCGCTTGGGGTAGTAGCGGAACGCCACGCGCAGCAGCGTCAGATAACCGAACCGACGCTCGGGCACAATCGTGATGGCGGCGCTTTCCGGGACCGGTTCGAGGTGCTGGCCATCCCGGATGGCGGCTTCCTCAATCTGCTGGATCGCCTTCTCAGCCTCCTCCACCCGGCCGTGGGTGATGAGCCACCGAGGGCTTTCCGGAAGGTTGCGCCGCACGACGAGGATCACGACGGCGAGAGCTGGGCCGACCAGGAACGCCACCCGCCAGCCCTGGTCCGGCCGCATCGAGCTGAGCAGCAGGAACGAGGCCAAAGTGCCGATGATCGCGCCCAGCCAGTACGTGCCGTTGATCCAGATGTCGGTGCGCCCGCGGTAACGCGCGGGCATCATTTCGTCGATCGCGGAATTGATGGCCGCGTACTCGCCGCCGATGCCGGTACCGGCGATGAAACGCGTCGCGTATAGGTAGATGATCCAGCCGGTGCCCTTCGGAGTGAGCGCGGTGAGCGCGGTGCCGGCCAGGTAGATCAGGAGCGTCCAGATGAACAGGCGGCGCCGGCCGAGTTGGTCGGACAGCCGGCCGAAGACCAGGGCCCCGACCACCTCGCCGACGAGATAAACCGTGCCGATCGAGGCGGCCTGGGTCGTAGTCAGGTTGAGCGTGTCCGCCTGGGTCAGCTTGCCGGTCACCGAGCTGGCGATCGTCACCGACAGACCATCCAGGACCCAGGCGGTGCCGAGGCCGAGGACGAGCCGGGTATGGAACGGCGACCACCGGAGGCGGTCGAGTCGGGCCGGGATCGTGCTGTGGATGGGCTGCAGTGTGGTGGCCTCGGTAGCCATGCTGTCACCTCCTCGCTCAGGCTCGGCCCTGCGGCGTGGCCGACGGGAGGTGGCCGGTGAGGCGCCCAACGGCCTCCGATGTCCCCCGTGGCCCAGTGGCCGACGTTGCCAGCACGGTAGGCAGAGGCCGCCGGGCGCTGCATCCCCAAAGTGCATAGTTCACCGGAAGCCGCTTCCCGCGGCGGGCGCCTTTTGCTGCCAGCATGGGGGATGCGTCCGGCCGGTACGCGGCTAGGTTGAACGGAGGCGCGCCGGTCGCGGCGAAGGGAGTGGATGACCATGACCGTTGTGGTGGGAGTGGACAACTCCCCGGCTTCCCGGGCAGCTCTCGCGCTGGCGGCGCAAGAAGCCCGGTGGCGGCGGGCTCCCCTCGTCGCGGTGAGTGCCTTCGAGCCGCCGCTGGGCACCGCCGTCGGCGGCTATCCGGCGGCCGCGATGCACACTGAGGGGGAGCAGAAGGCCACCGCCGAGTCGGAGCTCCGCGCTGCTGTCGATGAAACGCTCGGTGGCCAGGGAGTCCAGGCCGACCTACGTGTTTCTGCCGGGCTGGCCGGCCGGGTGATCATCGAGACCGCGCGGGAGACGAATGCTCAGCTGGTGGTGCTGGCGGCCCACCCGGCCAGGTCCGTGCTGCCAGGCACAGTCAGCCAGTACGTCCTGCTCAAAGCCCGGTGCCCAGTCACGATCGTCCCGGCCGAGGACAACGAAGACGAGCAGCACAGTAGCGCGCGATCTAGCCAGGCCTCGCGACCCGGCCAGCGCTTATCCGCGGCTCGACGCCGTGCCAATCACCGCACCGTCGCCCGTACGCCACGACTGCACTGGTGCCTCACCGGCCCGCGATAGTAGACGGCGCAGGAAGCGGCTCAGACCGCTCAGCGGTCCAGCTCATCGATCATGTCGCGCAGGTGAATCGCGGCGTTTTCGATGTCGGCGTGCTTGTTGCGTCCCGCCCGTACCTCCGCGGCGAGTACCCCGCATCGGTGGACCTGGCTGAAGTCGCCGTATGGGTACTTGTACCTGGCCTTGGTGTGCTCGGATGCCTCGTCATCGATGCCGAGGTGCCAGTTCGCGTATTCGTCCCAGCCGTTGGCCTCGATGAATCGGTTTTCCTGGCGGGTCAACGGCTGGTGCTCGCTCCAGTCGTCCCGCTCGTCGTGCACCACTTTGCCGTCCTTGATCCGGTCCTGCGCGAAGTCGCAGGAGTGCTTGTTCAGTCTCGTCGTCATGCGGCTACCCGTCCGTCTCTGAGAGGTCAATGCGCAGAGCTCCTACCCGGTGCTGCGCGCGGGCGACCGGTCAGCCGCCGAGCGACAGCGAACGGCGGGACCGTGCTGTGCGGCCGCGCCGAGGTAATCATCCTCGCGCCGTGGGGGCCGTCCGAGCCCTCTGCCACCCGGGGCGCTGGACGCCAGCTATGGCGAGATAACGAGGTGGCTTTCCACGGTGGCGACTCCGGGGGCGGAGGCGGCTGCGGCCCGGGCGGCGCTGGCCTCTTTGAGTGAGTGCACGTGGCCGTAAAGCACGGCGGTGTGGTCGGTGACATCGACCCGGACGTGGCGGGCGTCCACCTCGGCCTCGCGCTTGAAGGCGTCCTCGATGATCTTCTGGACTTCTTCCCCGCGAGCGGCGGGCTTGATGGTGATGGTGTCGATTACGTCGATCACGCCGCGGACCTGGCGGACCATCCGCTCGACCTCGCGGCGCTGGTATTCATAGTCCACCTCGCCCTCCAAGGTGACCCAGCCGTCCTGGACCCGGGCGTGCACCCGGCCCTCGGGGATCTGGACGTTGTTCTCCAGCACGTGCGCGATGGCGATGGCGATATCGGTGTCGTCCCGGGGGGGGCCTGCTAGCTTGACGGTCAAGTCGTTGGCGACGGCCTTGACGCCGTAGACGCGTTCGACGGCCCGGGCGGCAGCGAGTTTCTCGGCGTAGCTGGGGACATGGCCGGTCAGGGTAACCGCGCCGTCCTGGACCGCGACGCCGATGGCGTCGGCGTCGCTGATCTGCGGGTCCCACCGCAGTTCGTCGATGACGTCATCCCGGATCTCTGCATCAGATTTCACCAGTTCACCCCAATCAGCTCGTCCGTTTCGTCCTTCCGCCCCCAGGCTGCGCCGGCCGACACCGCCCGACATCACACGTTCAGCTAGAGTCCGCCGTCGCAGAATCACGCGGCGGGAACTGGAGTTGAGCGCCGCGAGGAACCTCTGATGGCCGGCCAGGCTTACCTAGGCCGGCTGGGCCGCCCCGCACGTCGGCCGCATCCCCCGTCCGATTAGTTTCCTGCGGCGGACTACACGGCCTGGTGATGTGACGCGGGCGGCGATGCGGCATCGTCCTGCCGATGACGCAGGTGAACCGACGCGTCCGGACGTCCGACCGGCCGTGCGCCGACGGGCTCGGACAGTCGGCGATAAGCCTGAACCGGCGCGCCGTGCCGGGGGAAGTCGCGTTCTGGCTGATCGGGTACGTATTCGCCGCCCTCATCCTTGGCACCGCCCTGCCAGCCCCGCTGTATGCGATCTACCAGCGTCAGTGGCACTTTTCCTCGGGCGTCCTCACTCTGATCTTCGCGGTCTATGCGGTGGCCGTGCTCGCCACCTTGCTGCTGGCCGGCCGGGCTTCGGACCAGGCCGGGCGTAAGCCGGTGATGGCGGCCGCCATCGGCTTCGCCGCGGCCAGCACCGTCGTATTCATCCTCGCCTCCAGCCCGGGGTGGCTCTACCCGGCCCGGATCCTCTCCGGGGTGTCCGCTGGCCTGATGATGGGTGCCGCCACCGCGACACTCACCGAGACGGTCAGGGAATCCTCCTCGCGGCGGGCGTCGCTGGTGGCCACGGCCGCGACCACCGGCGGCGCCGCCCTCGGCCCGCTCATGGCCGGGCTCTTCGCCCAGTACCTGCCGCAGCCGACCGTGCTCGTCTTCGAGGTTTATTTGGGTCTCCTCGCCGTCGCGGCGTTGGCCCTGATTTTCGTACCGGAGACGGTGACCATGCGGGAGCGGCCGAGCCTCCGGTTCACCGGTCTCGCGATCCCCGCGGAGGGCCGGGGCGAGTTCATCGCCGCCGGGGTGGCCGTCTTCGCCGCCTACGTACTGAACGGGCTCTTCGCGTCGCTGGTGCCGGGCTTCACCACCGCCATGCTGCATCATGCCGATTACGCGGTCGCGGGCGGCATCACGTGCCTGTTCTTCGCGGCGGGTGTTGTCGCCGCGCTTAGCCTGGGGCGGCTGAACAGCCGGCCGGTCCTGCTGGCCGGGCTCGGGCTGCTCCTGCCCGGGCTGGCACTGGTCGTGGCCGGGATGTCGGCGGCGTCGCTTGTGCTGTTCGGGATCGGTGCCGTCGTGGCCGGGAGTGCCTTCGGGGCGGTCGTCATCGGGAGCCTGTCCGCCGCCAACCGCCTGGCCTCGGCGGAAACCCGCGCACAGGTGATCTCCACCTATTTTGTGTTTGCGTACTCAGGCCTGAGTATCCCGGTCGTCGGCGTCGGCGTCGCCTCCGACTATGTCGGTAATTTTCGGGCTGTGCTCGGCTGTTCCGTCTTCCTGGCCGTGCTGTGCATGCTGTCGGCCGCCGGTATCTGGGGCGCCCGCACCGCCGCCCAGCCGCCGCGGGGAGCGTGAGGGCGGCGAGGAAGCCGGCGCCAAGGACGAGGTCAGGACCAGCGCGCGAGGACCGCCATCTGTCCGCCGATCGGTACTCCGGGTAAGCGCACAGGAGGCTGGGTTTACGCACCAGGCACCGCCGTAGCGGTCTGGCGCTAGCGGCCGCCGGGCCGGCTGGCCGCTCTGGCCGCCCGGCGCCCGGCTGCCGCAGCAGGATGGCTGGCGCATCTTAACGGCCCGCAACGAGGACCTAGCCGTGCCGAGCCCCCCGGCCTCCCCGGTGAAGTCGGGGCGCGGAATGAGGACGCAGGGGCGCCGGGGCATACGCAGGCTGGCTGGCGGGCCTGGCCAGCCGCTGCCGGAACACCCAGTAGCTCCAGCCCTGGTAGGCGAGCACCACCGGGACGAAGATCGCCGCGACCACGGTCATCACGATCAGGGTCTTGTCCGCCGAGGCGGCATTCCAGATGGTCAGCGACGGCCCGGGGCCGCTCGACACCATCACCCGCGGGAACAGCGTGGTGAAGATCGCGCCCACTGCGGCCACGATGCCCAGCGCGCTCAGCCCGAACGCGGCGCCCTCCCGGTTGGCCCAGACCAGCATGGCCGCGATCACGAACGCCAGCCCGCACCCGGCGGCCAGGGCGATCGGTACCGCGGCGGGGAGGTAGCCGGGGCCCTGGGAGCCGCCGGCGGAGAGCCACGCCGCGGTGCCGACCACGAGCAGGGCCGCCAGCGGCGACATCCGCATCGCGGTGGTGCGGGCCCGGCCGGCCAGCGGGCCGCTGGTCTTGAAGGAGAGGAACGTGGCGCCGTGGGCCAGGAACAGGGTCAGGCTGGCCAGCCCGCCGACGATCGCCACCGGGGCCACCAGGCCGGACAGGCCACCTAGGTAGAGTCCGGCCGGGGACAGCCGCAGGCCGCGCACCAGGTCGGTGAACACCACGCCCCAGGCGAAGGCGGGGACGAGGCTGCCGATGGCCAGGGCCCAGTCCCAGCCCGCCTTCCAGCGGGCACTGTCCCGCTTGCCCCGGAACTCGAAGCTGACCCCCCGGATGATGAGGACGGCCAGGATGATGAACAGCGGGAGGTAGAAGCCGCTGAACATGCTGGCGTACCAGAGCGGGAAGGCGGCGAAGGTGGCGCCGCCCGCGACGATGAGCCAGACCTCGTTACCGTCCCACCAGGGGCCGATGGCGCTCCGGGCCATCCGGCGGTCGGTGTCGTCTCGCCCGATAGCCAGGCTGAGCATCCCCACGCCGAAATCGAACCCCTCCAGCACGAAATAACCAGTCCAGAGCACGCCGATCAGCGCGAACCAGACCGTGTTGAGGCTGGCTACCGGTCCGCTCACGGCGCTCGCTCCCCGATGATCGGCTCCTAATAGATGAGTTCCTGGGCGGGCGCTTCGCCGGGAGCCCCCGGCCCGTCGGAAGGATGCGGGTCCTCGCCGAGACCGTGGCGGGCCGACCGGTACATGAGGATCACGTCGATGACCCCGAGCACCGTGTAGAGCAGGGCGAAGCCGCCGAGGGTGAAGGCCACGTCGGCCACTGAGACCGTGGGGGACTCGGCCTGCACGGTCTTCATCAGGCCGTACACGATCCAGGGCTGGCGCCCCATCTCGGTGAAGATCCAGCCGGCCGTGTTGGCCAGGAACGGCGAGGCGATGCAGGCCACCAGCACCCACAGCGTCCAGCGCCCCAGTTCGAAGGGCTTGCCCCCCCGCCGGGACCGCCACAGCGCCCAGGCCGACATGATCAGGATCAGGAACCCGAGCCCCACCATGGTCCGGAAGCCCCAGTAGGTGACCCACAGCACCGGGACGTAACTCCCCCGCCCGTACCTCGCCACCTCAGCGGCCTGGGCCCCGGTCACGCCGGTGACCCTGCCGTTCCAGGACAGGGTGGCGATCAGGCTGAGCAGGTGCGGGATCCGGATCTGGAAGATGGGCTGGCCGGACAGGTTCCCGATGGTGAGCAGCGAGAAACTGGCGCCGCTCTGGGTCTTGTAGACCGCCTCGGCGGCGGCCATCTTCATCGGCTGCTGGGTGTCCATCAGCCTCGCCTGCAGGTCGCCGGTGATGATGACCAGGACCACGCAGATCAGGGCGACCACCGCGCCCAGCCGGGCGGCCCGGGTGAACGCCGCGGCGTTGCGGCCGCGGAGCAGCTGCCATGCCGACACGCCGAGGATGAACATCGCGCCGGTCACGAACGCGGCCAGCACCGTGTGGGAGAACTCGGCCCACAGCGTGGGGTTGCGCAGCACGGCCCAGAAGTCGGTGAGCACCGCCTTGCGGCCGGCACCGTGGCCGACGATGCGGTAACCCACGGGATGCTGCATCCAGGCGTTGGCGGTGAGGATGAAGAACGCGGACACGATGCTGCCCAGGCTCGCCAGGCAGATGGACAGCGTGTGAACCAGCGGGGACAGCTGGTTGCGGCCGAAGATCCAGACCCCGATGAACGTGGACTCCAGGAAGAAGGCGAGCAGTCCCTCGAAGGCCAGCGGGGCGCCGAAAATGTTGCCCACGAACACTGAGTAGTTCGACCAGTTCATGCCGAACTGGAACTCCTGGACGATCCCGGTGACGACGCCCATCGCGAAGTTGATCAGGAACAGGGTGCCGAAGAAGCGGGTCAGCCGGTCCCACGTCTCGTCTCTG
This sequence comes from uncultured Actinomycetes bacterium, assembly GCA_963770545.1. Classification (GTDB taxonomy): domain Bacteria; phylum Actinomycetota; class Actinomycetes; order Streptosporangiales; family Streptosporangiaceae; genus RYN-230. Next base: position 66,973 of record CAVYQF010000003.1, read on the forward strand.
GTCCGGTAGGCCTGGACTTGCATGAGCGCCACCAGGAACCCCAGCCCGATGGTCAGCGGGACGAACAGGAAGTGGTAGACGATCGTCACGCCGAACTGCCAGCGGTCAAGCAGCACATTCACCGGGGTCATTCCTGGATGGCCTTCTCGACCCAGGCCCGCAGGGCGGGCAGGCGGGAGCGCGCCGGCCTGGCGGGCTGCCACCTCCCCGTGACGCAGGATCATCAGGGTCGGGATGGCCTGCACCCCGAACCGCTGCGAGAGCTTGGGCGAGTCGTCCACGTTGACCTTGACCAGCTTGATCTGGCCGGCCAGGTCGGCGGCCAGCTGCTCCAGGGCCGGGCTGACCATGCGGCACGGCCCGCACCAGGGAGCCCACATGTCCACGATCACGGGCAGCGACGCGGCCTCGGCGATCTCGGCGAACGTGTCGTCACCGGCGTCGGCGATCCAGGGCAGCGGATGGTGGCAGTTGCCGCAGCGGGGGATCCCCTGGGCGGCGGCGGGAACCCGGTTCCGGCGCCCGCAGTTCGGGCAGGTCACCACGTGATCGGACATGGGGCCACCTGGTCAGGAGGGGTTTTCGTAATTGACGGCCAGCTCGCCGCCGGAGTAGTCGACGCGGATCACGGCGCCGTCGCGGGCGTCCCCGGCCAGCAGGGCGCGGCCGATCCGGGTCTCAACCTCCCGGGCGATGAACCGGCGCAGCGGCCGCGCCCCGTAGACAGGATCGAAGCCCTGCTCGGCGATGAAGTGCTTGGCGCTCTCGCTGACCTCCAGCTGCATCTGGCGGCCGGCCAGCCTGGAGCGGACGTCGCGGAGCATGAGGTCCACGATGTGCTCGATCTCGGCCGGGGTGAGCGGCTTGAACAGCACGATGTCGTCCAGCCGGTTCAGGAACTCGGGCCGGAAGTAGTCGCGCATCTCGGCCAGGACGCGCTCGCGGGCGTCGGGCTTGATCTCGCCGCCCGCGGCGGCGTCCGCGGTCAGGTACTGCGAGCCGATGTTGGAGGTCATGATGATGACGGTGTTCCGGAAGTTAACCGTGCGTCCCTGCGCGTCGGTGAGCCGGCCGTCGTCCAGGACCTGCAGCAGGGTGTTGAACACGTCCGGGTGGGCCTTCTCGATCTCGTCGAACAGCACCACGGAGTAGGGCTTGCGGCGCACGGCCTCGGTGAGCTGGCCGCCTTCCTCGTAGCCCACGTATCCGGGGGGCGCGCCGACCAGGCGGCTGACCGTGTGCCGCTCCTGGTATTCGCTCATGTCGATCCGGATCATGTTCTCCTCGGTGTCGAACAGGGCGGCGGCCAGCGACTTGGCCAGCTCCGTCTTGCCGACTCCGGTGGGGCCGAGGAAGATGAACGACCCGATCGGGCGCCGCGGGTCCTTGATGCCCGACCGGGCCCGGATGATGGCGTCCTCGACCAGCTGCACGGCCTCGTCCTGCCCGACGACCCGCTCATGCAAGACCTGGCCAAGGCGGAGCACCTTCTCCCGTTCGCCCTCCTGGAGGCGGGTGACCGGGATGCCGGTCCAGCGGGACACGATCGTGGCGATCTCCTCGTCGGTGACCACCTCGCGCAGCAGCCGCGCGCCGCCCTGCCGGGAAGACAGCCGCTCCTCCTCGGCCTGCAGCCGCCGCTCGAGCTCGGGAAGGCGGCCCAGGCGCAGCTCCGCGGCCCGGTTCAGGTCGTAGTCCCGTTCGGCCAGCTCGGCCTCCTGCCGCACCTGCTCCATCTCCTCGCGGAGCGCCTGGACCCGGCGCAGCGCCTGGCGCTCGGCTTCCCATTGCGCCCGCAGCGCGTCGGCCTGCGCCCGCAGGTCCGCGAGTTCCCGGCGCAGGTCCTCCAGGCGGGCCTGGCTGGCCGGGTCATCCTCTTTGGCCAGACCCGTCTCCTCGATCTCCAGCCGCATCACGCGGCGGGTGAGCTCGTCGAGCTCGGCCGGCATGGAGTCGATCTCGGTCCGGAGCATCGCGCAGGCCTCGTCGACCAGGTCGATCGCCTTGTCCGGCAGGAAACGGTCGGAGATATAGCGATGGCTGAGGGTGACCGCGCTGACCAGCGCGCTGTCGGCGATCTTCACGCCGTGGAACACCTCGAGCCGCTCCCGCAAGCCGCGCAGGATCGAGACCGCGTCCTCCTCCGACGGCTCGTCCACCATGACCGGCTGGAACCGCCGTTCCAGGGCCGCGTCCTTCTCGATCCGCCGCCGGTACTCGTCCAGGGTGGTGGCCCCGATCATGTGCAGCTCGCCGCGGGCCAGCATCGGCTTGAGCATGTTGCCCGCGTCCATGGCCCCTTCGGCCGCCCCCGCGCCCACCACGGTGTGCAGCTCGTCCACGAACAGCAGGATGCGGCCCTCCGCGGCCCGGACCTCGCTGAGCACGGCCCGCAGGCGCTCCTCGAACTCGCCGCGGTACTTGGCCCCGGCTACCAGGGAGCCCATGTCCAGGCTGAAGATCGTCTTGTCGCGCAGGCCCTCCGGGATATCGCCGCGGGTGATCCGCTGGGCCAGCCCTTCCACGATCGCGGTCTTGCCCACCCCCGGGTCACCGATCAGGACCGGGTTGTTCTTGGTCTTGCGGGACAGGATCTGGATGACCCGCCTGATCTCCGCGTCCCGGCCGATGACCGGGTCGAGCCGGCCGCTGGCCGCGTCCGCCACCAGGTCGGTGCCGTACTTGGCCAGGGCCTCGTAGGCGGCCTCCGGCATGGCCGAGGTGACCCGCTGGTTGCCGCGGACCTTGGTCAGCGCTTGCAGGAACTGGTCCCTGGTCACGCCCTCCTGCTGCAGCAGGCGGCCGGCCGGGGTGGCCGGGCCCTCGGCCAGCAGGGCCAGCAGCAGGTGCTCGACCGAGACGTACTCGTCCTTGAGCCGGCCTGCCTCCTGCTCGGCCGTGTCGAGCAGCCGGGACAGCCGCTGGGTGACCATGATCTGCCCTGGGCCCGCCCCCGGGCCGCTGACCCGAGGGCGCCGGGCCAGCTCCGCTTCCAGCGCCTGGCGCAGCCGGTCCGGATCCGCGCCGGCCTGGCTGAGCAGCCGGGGGGCGATGCCCTCGGCCTGGTCGAGCAGCGCGAGCAGCAGGTGCTCGCCGTCTACCTCGGTATGGCCGAAGCGGAGCGCCTTGGTCTGCGCGTCGTGCAGCGCTTCCTGCGACTTCTGGGTCAGGTGACTCGGGTCCATGGTTACCGTCCTGGCCATTGGGAGCCCCGGAGGGCTGCTTCGAGTACCGCTATCCGGTCGAGCAGATCGGTCACCAGCGCGACGGCCGCGTAGTTGAGCCCCAAGCCCGCGCGAAGCCGCTGCATCCGGGCCACCACGGCCAGCTGGCTACGGGAGAACCGCAGCTCGCCCGCGGGGCCGTAGCTGGCCTCGACGATGCCGAGGGCGACCAGCCGGCGGATCAGATCCGGGTGCAGGCCGGCTGCCATGGCGAACTCGCCCAGCGTGAGCCGCGACGCCGGGACCCGGACCATGGCATGGCTCATGGCTGCCGCCTCGGATCGAAGGTGGACTCCGCCGCGAGCTGCTCGAACAGCCGCCGCTCAGCCCGGGATGGCCGGGCGGGCACCATGATCTTGGCCTCGGCGAACAGGTCCCCCGGCTTGCCCCGCGGATTGGGCAGGCCGCGGCCGCGAAGCCGGAGCCGCCGTCCGGTCGAGGTACCGGACGGGACTTTGACCTTGGCCTCGCCGCCCGGGGTGTCCAGGGCCACCGACGTGCCCAGGGCGGCTTCCCAGGGCGCGAGCAGCAAGTCGACGTAGAGGTCGCGCCCGTCGAGCCGGTACCGCGGATGCGGCGCGATGCGCACGATGAGGTACAGGTCCCCGTTCGCCGCCCCCTCGGTGCCGCGGCCACCCTGGCCGGCCAGCCGGATCCGCTGCCCGTCGGTCACACCGGCCGGCACATTCACGTCCAGGGTCGCGCGGGCTCCGTCACCAGACAGCGAGATCGACCGGCGGGTGCCGCGGTAGGCCTCCTCGACGGTGATCTCGAGCTCAGCCTCCTGGTCGGCACCGGGAATCGGGCCCCACCCCCGGGCGCCCCGGCCGGCCCGGCCGCCGAAGAACCCGCCCAGCAGATCCTCGATGTCGATGTCCCCGGATGAGTAGCTGAACCCGGGGCTGCCGCGGGCCCCGCGGGCCTGCCCGCCTCCGGCTCCGGCTCTGCTTCCGGCGCCGGCCCGGCTGCGCCGGAAGGTCTCCGGATCCATGTCCTCGGGAACCTGCCGGAAGTCGGCCCCGAACGCGTCGTACCGGCGCCGGGTCCCCGGATCCGAGAGGACGTCGTAGGCCTCGGAGACGTCCTTGAAACGGTCCTCAGCGCCTGGGTCGTGGTTCACGTCCGGGTGGTACTGGCGGGCCAGCCTGCGGTAGGCCCGCTGGATGTCGTCCTGGCTGGCGGTGCGGGGCACGCCCAGCGTCTGGTAGAAGTCCTGGCCGTCGGCCATCAGCCCGGCCTGGCCACCACCACCTGCGCCGGGCGCAGCTGATGGTCCCCTTCCCCATAGGCCGGCTGGAGGACCTCGACCACCGACCCGTCCGCGGCGGCGGGATCGGCCCGGGCGGCGACCGCGTCGTGCCGGGTCGGGTCGAAGGTCGTCCCCAGGTCATCGCGGCGAGGGTAGCCGAGGCGGGCCAGCACGTGCAGGGCCTGCTCCCGGACGGCCCGGATCCCGTCGATGATGGCGGCCGGATCGGCCGCGGAGGCCGCCAGCGCGCGCTCGAGGTTGTCCACGACAGGCAGCCATTCCCGGGCCACCGCGGCCCGGGTCTCCGCCTGCGCCCGGGCAACCTGGGCGGCGCAGCGCTTGCGCAGGTTGTCGAGATCGGCCACGGCCCGGAGGCGCAGATCCTCTAGCTCGGCGATCCGGTCCAGCAGATCGGGGATCGCGGTCTCGTCGCCAGCGACATCACCCGGGCCGTCGGACTGCCCGTTCTGCCCGGCATCCGGTGCCTGGCCGGGCGGGGTCTCCCCGGCATCCCGGCGCTGGCCGGGGGCCGCGCGGGGATCGGGCGGCTGGACGGGCGGGGCAGCGGCGGGAGGCTCGCGCCGGACGCCGCCGCTGCCCGCCCTCTCACCCATGGGCTGCCTCACTCATGGGCGGTGAATTCGGCGTCGATGACGTCGTCGTCGTCACCACGGGGGGGAAGTTCCGGCTCGGGCTCAGGGGCAGGTCCCTGCGGCGGGGCGGCCAGGATCTGGTAGATCTGCTGCAGCTCGTCAGTCAGGGTGCGCATCCGCTCCAGTGGAGCCTGGTCATTGAGCGCCTGGCGGGCCTCGGTCACGGTGTTCTCGGCCCGCGCCTTCTCGTGCACGGGCAGCGAGTCGCCGCGCTCGGCCAGCACCCGCTCGACCTGGTAGGCCATGGTGTCGAGCTGGTTGCGGGCATCGGTCAGCTCCCGCAGCCGCCGGTCTTCCTCCAGGTGCTGCTCCGCGTCCCTGACCATCCGCTCCACCTCGGACTGGTCCAGATTGGAGCTCTCGCTGATCGTGATGCGCTGTTCCGCCCCGGTGTCCTTGTCCCGGGCGGAGACGTTGAGGATCCCGTTCGCGTCGATATCGAAGGTGACCTCGATCTGCGGGCCGCCCCGCGGCGCGGGCCGGATGTTCTCCAGCCGGAACCGGCCCAGCACCCGGTTGTCCGCGGCGCGCTCCCGCTCCCCCTGCAGCACCACCACGTCAACCGCGGACTGGTTGTCCTCGGCGGTGCTGAACGTCTCGGTGCGGCGGGCCGGGATCGTGGTGTTGCGCTCGATCACCTTGGTCATCACCCCGCCGAGGGTCTCGATGCCGAGTGACAGTGGCGTGACGTCGAGCAGCAGCACGTCCTTGACGTCACCCTTGATCACGGCGGCCTGCACGGCCGCCCCCAGGGCGACGACCTCGTCGGGGTTGACGGTCATGTTCGGGTCCTTGCCGCCGGTCAGCCGGCGGACCAGGTTCTGCACGGCCGGGATGCGGGTGGACCCGCCGACCAGGATCACCTCGTCGATGTCGGCCGCGGTGAGCTTGGAGTCGGCCAGGGCCTGCTGGACCGGCCCGGTGGTGCGCTCGATGAGGTCCCCCGTGATCTGCTCAAACGTGGACCGCATCATCGTGGTGTTCAGGTGCTTGGGTCCCGAGGCGTCGGCCGTGATGAACGGCAGGCTGATCGTCGTCTGGGAGACCGAGGACAGCTCGACCTTGGCCTTCTCGGCCGCCTCGAACAGGCGCTGCAGCGCCTGCGGGTCGGTGCGCAGGTCGATGCCGTTGTCCCGCTGGAACTCGTCGGCCAGGTAGTCAACGATGCGCCGGTCGAAGTCGTCCCCGCCGAGGTGGGTGTCGCCCGCGGTGGCCCGGACCTCGACCACGCCGTCGCCGATGTCCAGGACGCTGACGTCGAAGGTGCCGCCACCCAGGTCGAATACCAGGACGGTCTCGCTGCCCTTGCGGTCCAGGCCGTAGGCCAGCGCCGCGGCGGTCGGCTCGTTGATGATGCGCAGCACCTCGAGCCCGGCGATGCGGCCGGCGTCCCTGGTGGCCTGGCGCTGGGCGTCGTTGAAATACGCGGGCACGGTGATGACGGCCTCGGTGACCTTCTCGCCGAGGAACTTCGACGCGTCCTCGACCAGCTTGCGGAGCACGAGCGCGGAGATTTCCTCGGGGGCGTACAGCCGCCCCTGGATCTTGAACCGCACGGCGTCGTCCGGGCCTGGCACCACGTCGAAGGATACGGCGTTCAGCTCGCTGGTGACCTCGTCGTACCGCCGCCCGATGAACCGCTTCGCCGAGTAGATCGTGCCCTTCGGGTTCAGGATGGCCTGCCGCCGGGCGAGCTGCCCCACCAGGCGGTCACCCTGCGGCGTGAAGGCCACCACCGACGGGGTGGTCCGTGCCCCCTCCGCGTTGGGTATCAC
>CAVYQF010000004.1:0-218814 GCA_963770545.1 uncultured Actinomycetes bacterium
ACGCCGTTATGTTGCGCATGGGCTTGCTGGATGATGCGGATCACCTCGTCCGGATCGTCCACCACCACGATCAGCTCGTCATCCCCGGCCGAGATGTTCCCGGCGGCCAGTACCGATTCGCGGATCCAGGACACCAGGCCGGTCCAGTAGCTGCCACCCACCAGCACGATCGGGAATTTCGTGATCTTGCCCGTCTGAACCAGGGTGAGCGCCTCAAACAGCTCATCCAGGGTGCCGAAGCCACCGGGCAGCACCACCAACGCCTGCGAATACTTGATGAACATGGTCTTGCGGACGAAGAAGTAGCGGAACTCCAGCCCGATCTCTACGTAGTCGTTCAGGCCCATCTCCATGGGCAGCTCGATGCCGAGCCCGACCGAGACGCCGCCCACGCTCGTGGCGCCTTTGTTGGCCGCCTCCATGACCCCGGGGCCGCCCCCCGTGATCACCGCGTACCCGGCCTCGGCCAGCCCGGCCCCGATGCGCTCGGCCTGCTCGTACTCGCGGTCACCGGGCCGGGCCCGCGCGGAGCCGAAGACCGAGACCGCCAGGCCGAGCTCCGCGAGCAGCCCGAAGCCCTCGACGAACTCGGCCTGGATCCGCAGCACCCGCCAGGGGTCGGTATGCACCCAGTCACTGGGCCCGCGCCTGTCGAGCAGCCGCTGGTCGGTGGTGGTCTTGGGGATGAAATCGCCGCGCAGCATGGCCGGGCCCTGGCGGCGGATTCGACGACGCGACTCAGATTGCACTCTTCGATCCTGCCATGCGAAATGACCTGGTCAGCAGAACGGACCCGGCATCGCGGCGTCCGGGGCCGCCCTGGGCGCGCTCCGCCATGACTGCGGCGCCACCATGATGCCGCGTATTCGTGCCCAGGTCACCGGCTCGTCACCGGAAGGCATCGACCGGTCAAGGGCCGGCGTGCACCGCAACACGTGCGGCGGTCTGTGTCACTCACGCCGGATCGCGCCGGTAACTTCGGCATGTGCCCAACAGCCCGCCAAGCCCGCCCCGACCCCGGCGCCCGAGACGCAAGCGCCGTGTGGTCATCGCGACGAGCCTGCTCCTCGCCGCAGCTGTGGGCACCTACCTGGCAGTACGCAGTCTCGCGCCGGTGATCGGGCCCGTGCTGACCGGGTCGGGATGCTCGGCCGCGGCCACGCACCAGTCAGTACTGCTCGACACGCAGCAGGCCAGCATCGCAGCCACGATCGCGGGCGTGGCCCACCAGGAGTCGATGCCCCGCGAGGCGGTCACCATCGCCTACGCGACGGCGATGCAGGAATCTAAGCTGCACAACCTGGACTATGGGACCTCGGATTCGGTCGGCGTGTTCCAGCAGCGGCCCTCGCAGGGCTGGGGACCGGCCAGGAAGCTCGAGAACCCGGTCTACGCGGCGACCAAGTTCTTCCGCGCCCTGAAGTCCGTTCGGGGCTACCAGACGATGCCCGTGTACCAGGCGGCCCAGGCCGTGCAGCACAGCGCGGACGGATCCGCGTACATGCAGTACCAGCGGATGGCGACCGAGATGGCCGGCGCGTTCACCGGCCAGCGAGATCACGCGGTCTACTGCTGGTCAACCGCAGACGGCCCGCGCCACCCCAACGTGGCCGCCATCACGCACGGACTGGCGAGCACTTTCGGCCAGGCCACCGCGGAGCTGGGACGGCCTGCGCACCGCCACACCATGCTGGTGCCGATCGGGCATCCGAAGCTCGGCTGGACGGTAGCGTCCTGGCTGGTGACCCACGCCAGCTCCTACGGCATCCACCAGGTGCGCTTCGGCGGTTATCAGTGGCGCGCGTCCGCGGGGACCAAAGGCTGGGTACGCGACGCAGGCGCACCGCCAGCGGGCACCATCCAGCTCAGCTGATAACCTGCGGCCGGCTGGTGAAACTGGCGGCCCGGGCCGCGGCTGCGGCCGCCTTCGCGACATACTTGCCCAGGACCGGGATACTGGGAGGCCCCAGACCCACCGGGATAGTGCCGGAAGAGGAGTTCCGACGTGACGTACATCATTGCGCAGCCCTGTGTCAACGTCCTCGACAGGTCATGCATCGAGGAGTGCCCCGTCAACTGCATCTACGAGGGTGAGCGCATGCTCTACATACACCCTGACGAGTGCGTGGACTGCGGCGCATGCGAGCCGGTCTGCCCGGTCGAGGCGATCTTCTACGAGGATGACGTGCCCGATCAGTGGAAGGACTTCTACAAGGCGAACGTGGAATTCTTCGCGGACCTGGGCTCGCCTGGTGGTGCTTCCAAGGTTGGGAAGATCAACAAGGACCACCCCATCGTGGCCGCGCTGCCTCCCCAGGGAGAAGCGAGCTGACTCTCGCGGCACGGCTGCCCCGGTTTCCCTGGGATCTGCTCGCTCCCTACGGCCAGAAGGCCCGGGCTCATCCGGACGGGATCGTGGACCTGTCCGTCGGCACCCCCGTCGATCCTGTTCCAGGGCTGGTGCAGGACGCCCTGCGGGCCGCGGCCAACGCGCCCGGCTACCCGGCCGCCCACGGCACCCGCGCGCTGCGCGAGGCGGCGGCGGGCTGGCTGGCCCGCCGCCACGGGGTCCGGGTCGAGCCGGATGCGGTACTGCCGCTGATCGGCACCAAGGAGTTCATCGCCTCGCTGCCGGCGCTGCTCGGCTGCGGGCCCGGCGACGTGGTCGTCTACCCCGAACTCGCCTACCCGACCTACGACATCGGGGCCCGGCTGGTAGGCGCGCGGGGGCTGGCCTCGGACGGCCTGACCGCCCTCGGACCGGAAGGCGCCCGGCTGGTCTGGGTCAACTCGCCCGCGAACCCGACCGGGCGCGTGCTGCCCGCGGAACACCTGGCCAAGATGGTGCGCTGGGCGCGCGAGCGCGGCGCGGTACTCGCCTCCGACGAGTGCTACATCGGCCTCAGCTGGGACACCGAGCCGGTGTCGGTGCTGCACCCCGACGTGTGCGGCGGGTCGTTCGACGACCTGCTCGCGGTGCACTCGGTGTCTAAGCGGTCCAACCTGGCCGGCTACCGGGCGGGCTTCGTCACCGGCGACCCCGCCCTCGTCGCGCAGCTGCTGGAGATCCGCAAACACGCCGGGATGATGATGCCCAGCCCGGTCCAGGCGGCCATGGCGGCGGCGCTCGCCGATGACGCGCACGCGGAGCGGCAGCGCTCGGTGTACGCGGCCCGGCGCGACCAGCTGCGGGCCGCCCTGGAGAAGGCCGGCTGGACGATCACCCATTCCGAGGCGGGCCTGTACCTGTGGGCTTCGCGCCCCGGGCACGACTGCTGGTCGTCGGTGGACCTGCTGGCCGGGGCGGGCATCCTCGTCGCTCCCGGTGAGTTCTATGGCCCGGCCGGCGCGCAGCACATCCGGGTGGCCCTGACCGCCACCGACGAGCGGGTGGCCGCCGCCGCCCGCCGCCTGGCCGCCCTCTCCTAAGGGCCCTTCGCCTTCGAAGAGCCCTTCGCCGCCTGCCGGAAGTGTCACACCCACCCGGCAAGCTTGCTGGGGCCAGGAAAGGAGGGGACCATGACAGTCGTGACCAGTCCCAGCGATGTCGCCCATCCCTTCACGGTCGCCGACCTGGAGGGGATGCCGGATGATGGTCGCCGGTACGAACTTATCGACGGGGAGCTCCTGGTGAGCCCGGCCCCAGGCTGGGCGCACCAGGCGGTGGTGCTCGCACTGTCCATACTGCTGGATCAGGCCTGTCCCGCCGAGCTCCGGGTCCTGGCCGCCCCGTTCGCGGTGCGCCCGGACAAGTTCAACGAGGTCCAGCCAGACGTCCTGGTGGCCCGGTATACCGACCTCACCGAGGACGACCTGCCCCGGGCCCCGGTGCTGGCCGTCGAGGTGATCTCGCCCACGAGCCGCCTCCGCGACGCCCACCTGAAGAAAGCGGTCTACGCCCGGCTCGGCTGCGCCTCGTTCTGGCTGGTCAACCCGGCCCGGGACCAGCCGTCGCTGACGGTGTTCGATCTGGCTGACGGCGGCTACCAGGAGGTCGCCTGCGTGGCGGGCGATAAGGCGCGGACTGCCACGCAGCCGTTCCCGGTCCGGGTCGTCCCAGCCGACCTGGTCCGTCGACTGCATCCTTAGGCCGGCCTGGCTTTAGGCCCGCGACCCCGCCGACTGCGGCCCCGGGCACCACCGGCCCAGTTACCAGTCGGGACTCCTCAATAGGCTGTCAGGTGTGCTCCGCCTCTATGACACCCGGACCAGGCAGGTCGAGACGATCGAGCCCGCCCGCCGCGGCCGGCTCAGCGTCTACAGCTGCGGCCCGACGGTCTACCGCGCGGCCCACGTCGGCAACCTGCGGTCCTACCTGCTGGCCGACCTGATCCGGCGGACCGCCGAGCGACACCGGCTGCTGGTCACCAGTTGCCAGAACATCACCGATGTAGGACACCTCGCCGACGACACCGAGATCGACCCCGAGGGCGAGGACAAGGTCCTGGCCCAGGCCCGGGCCGAGGGGAAGAGCGCGCTTGACCTCGCCCGGGACTACGAGGAGGCGTTCCACGCCGACTGTGCCGCGCTGAACATCCACCCGGCGGGCTCGTACCCGCGGGCCTCAGAGTCCATCGGCCTGATGATCGACCTGATCGCCCGGCTGATCGAGACCGGCCACGCCTATCCAGTCCCCGGCGGCTCGGTGTATTTCGACGCCCGGTCCTTCCCCGGCTATGGGGAGCTGTCCGGCAACCGGCTGGGCGACCTGCGGCCCGGCCACCGCAGCGGCGCCCGGGCCGGGCCGGCCGGCGGCGGCCAGCAGGGCGTGGACCCGGACAAGCACTTCCACGCGGATTGGGCCTTGTGGAAGGCCGCGCCCGCGTCGCGGGAACTGACCTACACCGCCCCCTGGGGCACCGGCTTCCCGGGCTGGCACACCGAGTGCTCCGCGATGTCCCTGCACTACCTGGGCGAGACCATCGACGTGCACACCGGCGGGATCGACCTGCGCTTCCCGCACCACGAGGACGAGCGGGCCCAGTCCAACTCGCTCACTGGCCACGAGGTCGTCCAGCACTGGGTTCACGGCGAGCACCTGCTGTTCGAGGGCCGCAAGATGGCCAAGTCCACCGGGAACGTGGTGCTGCTGGCCGATCTCACCGCCCGCGGGCTGGACCCGCTCGCGCTCCGGTTCGCGTTCCTGGAACACCGCTACCGGCAGCAGCTGAACCTGACCTGGGCGGTGCTGGAGGCGGCGGACCGGACCGTGCGCCGCTGGCGGGAGCGGGTGGCCGAGTGGGCGCGTTCGCCGAGCAAGCCCATGTGCGCGGAGTACGTCGGCGCCTTCACCGCGGCCTTCGACGATGACCTGGACACCCCGGCGGCGCTGCGGGTCCTGCGGAACCTGGAGAAGGACGGCGAGATTCCGCCCGGGGCCAGGTTCGAGACGTTCGCCCACGCGGATCACCTGCTCGGCCTGGATCTGGCGCGGGACATCGGACGGGAGCCCGCACCGCGGCCCCTGCCTGACCACGCAGCGGACCTGCTGGAGGCGCGGGCGGCCGCCCGCGCCGCGGCCGACTGGCCCCTGGCGGACCGCCTCCGCCATCAACTCGGCGGGCTCGGCGTCACGGTGACCGACACACCGGCCGGCCAGACCTGGACCGTCCGCACACGCTGACCGTCCGGGTCGGCCGCTGAATGTTTCAGCGATGTAAAACCGTGCTCATTTATGTTAACGCGCAACGATTACCCGGTGCTTTCCCAAACTTCGCAACGAACCTCCGCCTACTCGCAGCTCTTGCGCTCGTATGCACCGTCATGCAGACCGTACGCTTTGGGCAGCAGGCTCAACGGCCGCCGAAAGGAGGATCGATGTGACCGAGACGCTTCCCAGCACGTCCCCGGGCACCAGCACCGCCACCGCCCCGGACGCAGCCCTGGTATCCGGGCTGCCCCAGTTCCGGACCTACCTGATGTGCCCGCCAGATCACTTCACGGTGCAGTACTCCATCAATCCCTGGATGAGCAGCGGGGAGCCCGTCAACACCGCGCGGGCCATGCTCCAGTGGCAGCTGCTGCGGGACACCTACCGTTCGCTCGGCCACACGGTCCAGCTCATCGATCCCCGCCCCGGCCTTCCGGACATGGTCTTCGCAGCCAACGGCGCCACAGTGATCGGCGGGACCGTGCTGGGCGCCCGCTTCCGGCATCCGGAGCGTGCCGCGGAAGCGCCCGCCTACCTGCACTGGTTCCGCGAGCGCGGCTTCCCGGTGGTGCATGAACCCCAGCTCACTAACGAGGGCGAGGGGGACATCGTGCACGCGGGCCGGGTGATCCTGGCCGGGCACGGCTTCCGTACCGATCCCGGCATGCGGCACCACCTCGAGCAGCTGTTCGGGCTGCCCGTCGTCAGCCTCCGTCTGGTGGACCCCCGGTTCTACCACCTGGATACGGCCCTGTGCGTCCTCGACGCCGACACCGCCGCCTACTACCCGGCCGCGTTCGACGACGCTGGCCGGGCCGCCATCGCGGCCTGCTTCACCGAGCTCATCGAGGCCACTGACGAGGACGCCGCGGTACTCGGGCTGAACGCGGTCAGCGACGGGCACCACGTGATCCTGCCGTCCCAGGCGATGGCGCTGGCCGCCCAGCTCGCGGCGCGCGGCTTCGAGCCGGTACCGGTGGACATGTCCGAATTCCGCAAAGCCGGGGGCGGCCCCAAGTGCTGCACACTGGAACTCCGGCCACGAGAGGGGGAAGTATCGTGACCGTCACCACGGAAGACCTGCGCGCCCTGTCGGAGGCGCACAGCGCACACAACTATCACCCGCTGCCCATCGTGATCGCCGAGGCCCAGGGCGCCTGGGTCACCGATGCGGAGGGGCGCCGTTACCTCGACATGCTGGCGGCGTACTCCGCGCTCAACTTCGGTCACCGTCACCCCGCCCTGATCGCGGCCGCTCAGCGGCAGCTGGACCGGGTCACGCTGGTCAGCCGGGCCTTCGACCACGACCAGTTCGGCCTGTTCTGTGCCGAGCTCGCGGACCTGGCGGGCATGGAGATGGTGCTGCCGATGAACACCGGCGCGGAGGCGGTGGAAACGGCGATCAAGACCGCGCGTAAATGGGGTTACGAGGTCAAGGGCGTGCCCGCCGACGAAGCCGTCATCATCGCGTTCGACGGCAACTTCCACGGCCGGACCACGACGATCATCAGCTTCTCCACCGATCCCGACGCCCGCGCGTCGTTCGGCCCGTACACCCCCGGATTCCGCGTCGTCCCGTACGGGGACGCCGAGGCCTTGGCCGGGGCCATGGACGCCAACGTGGTCGGCGTGCTGATCGAGCCGATCCAGGGCGAGGCCGGCGTGGTGGTACCGCCGCCCGGTTACCTGGCCGCCGTCCGGGAGCTGTGCACGGCGCACGGGGCGCTCATGATCGCCGACGAGATCCAGTCCGGCCTCGGCCGGACCGGCGCCACCTTCGCCTGCGAGCACGAGGGGGTGCGGCCCGACATGTACCTGCTCGGCAAGGCGCTCGGCGGCGGGATCGTGCCGGTCTCCGCGGTCGTGTCGTCGTCGGCGGTCCTCGGCGTCTTCCAGCCGGGGCAGCACGGCTCGACCTTCGGCGGGAACCCGCTGGCCTGCGCGGTAGGCCGTGAGGTGATCGCGTTGCTGGCCACCGGCGAGTACCAGGAACGGTCCGCCAAGCTGGGCGCCCACCTGCACGACCGGCTGTCCGCCCTGCCCAGGGACGTGGTCCGCCGGGTGAGCGGCCGCGGCCTGTGGGCCGGGGTCGAGTTCACCTCGCTGCCGGGCCGCGTGGCCTGTGAGCGGCTCGCGGTGCACGGCGTCCTGGCCAAGGACACGCACGGTACCGCGATCCGGCTCGCGCCGCCCCTGATGATCAGCGAACCGGACCTGGACTGGGGGCTGGACCAGATCGAGGCGGCCATCCGCGAGTAAACGGGCCACCGGGCGGCTGGCCAGACCAGAGCGGGCCAGACGCGGCCTGGTCAGTCGCCCTTCAGCGTGCGGTACCGGCCGCTGTGGTGGATCAGCGGGCGGCGGCCCGGCTGCGGCTCGCTGACCCCGATGACCTCGCCGACCACGATGGCGTGGTCGCCGCCGTCGTGCACCGCCGTGGTCCGGCACTCGATCGCGCCCAGCGCGTCGTCCAGTACCGCTGACCCGGTCTGCGGGCCGGGATGGTGCGCGATCCCCGCTAGCTGGCCGTCCAGTGGGCGCCCGCGGGTCGCCAGCCACCGGGCGGTCTTCTCTGAATCCTCATCGAGCACGGACAAGGCCCAGATCCCGGCGGCCAGCACCGCATCGTGAAAGCGGGCGATCTTCTCGGCGCAGAACAACACCCGCGGCGGTTCCAGGGACACCGACGCGAAGGCGGTCACGGTCATGGCGTGATCCACGCCCTCCAGGCGGGTCGTCACGACCATGATGCCGCTGGCGAACTGGCCGGCGACGCGCCGGAAATCGGCGCCGTCAACTGCTGTCATGAACTGATGCTCGGGCGCCGGGGCAGGCCAGTCCGGTGTGCGCCGGTCCGGGGCGGCCCGGTCCGGGCCCGGCGCAGGAAGGCCACGACGACGCCCGCGGCCGCGCACAGCGACCCGCCGTAGAGGTACACCTGGCCCGCCGTCGAATTGGCGATGATCACACTGCCCCCGGACGTGGGCAGGCTCAGGACTACGGACACGGCGAACCAGCCCAGCGCCGGGAGCAGCGCGCCGGCCGCCGACCCCATTCCGGCCGCGCCGAGTAGGCAGGTGACTCCGATCACGGCGGCCAGCACCAGGGCGACCAGCGGGAAGGAGCCCACCATCCGGGAGAACTGAAAACAGCCGATCAGCCCTTCCATGGCCCCCAGCAGGAACAACAACGCATAGGCCCCGCCGGCGACGAACGCCTGAGTGTCCCGGGGCGCGGGCGGATTGGGCAAGCTGTCCACGGATTGCAGGCTATACGCCGCGCTGCGCCGGACCGCTAGCCGAGGCCGGCGAACACGTCGGGTGTCGCGCCCGCAGACCCGCCCCACGCCACTCCGCAGAACCCGCCCGGCACACTCCGTCGCCCGCCCCGCCCGGCACCACTCCGCCGCCCAGCGCCCGGCCAGCCCGCCGCCCGACAGAAGAAGCCTCCGCCGGACCCGGCCCCGAACGACCCCATAAGAATCGAGTCACTTCGATCATGGTCGCAGCCGACTTGATCATGGTTGCAGGCCACTTTTCCCGCGGGACGTGCGTCCCGGCGAGGGTTTTGTCCCGTTTTGCGCGCACGTTCCGCGGGAAAAGTCGGTTCAGACTCTCCCGGCTCGTGCTGGAGGGGTCCCACACCGGCCACACCGGCCACACCGGCCACACCGGCCACACCGGCCACACCGGCCACACCGGCCACACCGGCCACACCGGCCACACCGGCCAGCGAGGCTAATCCAGTCTGGCGAAAAGGTCGGTCTCCCGGCCGTCCGGGCCGGATGGGCCCCGCGGGCCGGCCAGCAGCGTGTAGTACTCGCGGGCCAGGATGCGCTGGCCTACCCAGTTGGACAGGGCGAAGAACGGTTCCTGCACCGTGATCTGGGTGGCGTGAGCGCGCATCGCGGCCGTCTTGGCAGCGAGGAACGCGGACCCGTCAATCTCCGTGCTGACCTCGTCATCCCCAGCCCCGTAGGGCACGGTGTCCGCGGCGGGCTCAGCGATGAACCTGGGCGGCGCGGCCTCGCCGTCCCGGGCAGACAGGTCGGTCGCCCTGGCCAGTACCGAGCGGGGCACCGCCGTGGCGTAGAACTTGGCCACCGGCCACGGATCACGGTCAGCGCCGGGCCCGGGGACGCCAGGTCCAGGGAGCCCCGGTTCAGGGAGCCCCGGTTCAGGGAGCCCCGGCCCGGGGAGACCGGGCCCGGGGAGCCCAGGCATGGACAGGCCAGGGTCCCCCGCCAACTGGAAGGCCCGCCAGGCCACCCGGTGCGCCTGGATGTGGTCGGGATGCCCGTAGAACCCGCGGTCGTCGTAGCTGATCATCACCCGGGGGCGGACCTCGCGGATAATGGCCACCAGGTCCAGGGCCGCCTCGTCCAGGTCCGCCTGCCAGAAGCAGCCGGGGTCGTCGTTACTGGGCAGGCCCATCATGCCGGAGTCGCGCCAGCGGCCCGGCCCCCCGAGGAAGCGGTGATCCCGCACGCCGAGCGCGGCGCACGCGGCGTCGAGTTCCCCGATCCGGTACTTGCCGAGCAGGTCACCGCGTTCTGCGCCCAGGTAGGACAGGCCAGCCGGGATTATCTCACCCAGCTCCCCCAGGGTGCAGGTGACCAGCGTCACCGGGACACCCGCGGCCGCGTACCTGGCCATGGTGGCGCCGGTCTCGATCGATTCATCGTCGGGGTGGGCGTGCACCACCAGCAGCCCGCCCCCAGTCTCGGGGGTGCTCACATGGAGCGAGACTAGTTGGCGGCCTCGGGTGGCCGGCCACGGTGGCAGGATCGGGGCCATGACGGAAAGCTTCCCGCGGCAGCAGGCCCGGACCAGGCGGTTCTCCCTGGGCGTCCCTCGCTCGTTCAAAGTTGCGCCCGACGGCAGCCGGGTCGCCTTCCTGCGCAGCCAGGGTGGTGCCGACCCGGTGACCTGCCTGTGGCAACTGCACGTGGACACCGGGGACGAGGAACTGCTGGCCGATCCGGCCTCGCTGGAGCCCGCCGGCGAAGACCTTTCCCCGCAGGAAAAGACCCGCCGCGAGCGCACCCGGGAACAGGCGGGGGGAATCGTCGGGTTCGCCACGGACCGGGCCATGAGCATGGCCGCGTTCACCCTGGCCGGCCGGGTGTACGTAGCCAGCCTGCCCGATTCGCCCGCCGCCCCCGAACCCGCCGCTTTCCAACCCGCCACTCCCGAACCCGCCGCCCCCCAGCCCGCCGCCCGCGAATCCGGTACCCGCGAGCGCGGGGCCCGCGAGCGCGGGGCCCGCGAGCTCGGGGCCCGTTCCCCCGCGCTCGATCCCCGGCCCGACCCGACCGGCACCCGGGTCGCCTATGTTTGCGGCGGCGCGCTGCGCGTCATCGGGGCGGACGGCGGCGGGGATACCGCGCTGGCCGACCCGGCTGGTACCCCCGGGCTCTCCTACGGCGTGGCCGAGTTCATCGCGGCTGAGGAGATGGGCCGGCTGCGCGGGTACTGGTGGGCGCCGGACGGAGCGAGCCTCCTGGTGGCCCGGGTCGACGAGACCCCGGTCCAGAGGTGGTACATCGCCGACCCGGCGAACCCGGATCGCCCGCCCGCCGACGTGGCCTATCCCTCGGCAGGCACCCCCAACGCCGAAGTCTCGCTGCTGCTGGCCGGGCTGGACGGACGCAGGGTTGCGGTGGACACCGGGGGCGCCGCATTCCCGTACCTGGTCACCGTGAGCTGGGACACGGGCGACCCGCTAATCGTGGTGCTGAGCCGCGACCAGCGGGTGATGAGGCTGCTCGCCGCGGACCCGGCGACCGGCGCGACGACCGTGCTGCGCGAGGACACCGACCCGCGGTGGCTGGACATTGTGCCCGGGGTGCCCGCCCGGGCCGACCTCGCCAACAGCCACGCCAACGGCGACGGCGACAGCGACAGCGACGGGCGGATCGTCTGGGCCGCGGACGCGGGCGGAGCCCGGCGGCTGCTCGTCGGCACCCCGGAAGAGCTGGCCAGGGGCACCAGGGCCGCGGTGACGCCGCCCACCCTCCAGGTCCGCGAAGTCCTCAGCGTGGACGGCGGCACGGTGCTGTTCACCGCCTCCGCCGCTGATCCCACCGCGATCGGGCTCTGGCTGTACCGGACGGGCGGCCACGAGGAGAGCGGCCTCGAAGAGATCAGCCCGCCCGGAGGCGTGCACGCGGGCACCCGGTCCGGCGGCACCACCGTGATCACGAGCCGCACGCTGGCCGGCCCCGGGCCGGAGGTCCGGGTCCTGACCGACGCCCTCGCCGCCACCGAAGCAGCCCAGATCGCCGTGCTGGCCGAGGCGCCGAACGTGCCGGTCCCGCACCCGGACCTGTTCGCGGCGGGGCCCCGGGAGATCACCAGTGCCGTGCTGTTCCCGTCCTGGCACCAGCCGGGCACGGCCCGGCTGCCGGTCCTGCTCGACCCGTACGGCGGCCCGCACGCACAGCGGGTGCTCGCGGCGCAGGGCGCGTTCCTCACCTCCCAGTGGCTCGCCGAGCAGGGCTTCGCGGTGCTGGTGGCCGACGGCCGCGGTACTCCGGGCCGGGGCCCGGAGTGGGAACGGGAGGTCTGGCACGATCTGGCCGGGCCGGTGCTCGAGGACCAGGTCGAGGCCCTCCAGGCGGCCGCGGTCCGCCACCCTGACCTGGACACCAGCCGGGTCGCGATCCGGGGCTGGTCATTCGGCGGCTACCTGTCCGCCCTGGCCGTGCTGCGCCGCCCGGATGTGTTCCACGCGGCGGTGGCGGGTGCCCCGGTCACCGACTGGCGGCTGTACGACACCTGCTACACCGAGCGCTATCTTGGCCATCCCGACGATCAGCCGCAGGTCTATGCGCAGTCCTCGCTGCTGGACGACGCGCCCCGGCTGGCCCGCCCACTGCTGTTCATCCACGGGCTGGCCGACGACAACGTGGTGGTCGCGCACACGCTGCGGATGTCCTCCGCGCTGCTCGCCGCGGGGCGGGGCCACATCGTGCTGCCCCTGTCCGGGGTGACCCACATGACGCCGCAGGAAGACGTGGCCGAGAATCTGCTGCTGCTGCAGGTCGAGTTCCTGCGCGAGGCGCTCGGGATGGGCGGCCCGGAGGGCCGTCCGGACGAACGCCACGACCCGGTGTAGCGAGAGTCACACGCAGCGGGCGGCGCCACCAGGCCTAGTGGTGGTATGCATTTGAATACAGTTTCAGTGCACGGCGCAGGCGGGTGCGGGGGCAGCCGGCAGACGCGGAGGCACCCCACTTAGCTCAAGGGCGGAGACGTCACCGATGACGCAGGTAAGTCAGGCGCCGGAAAGAACCCGGGCGCAGATCCCGGACCGCACGCTGCGCAAGGACAACTGGCGACGCGCGCCGATCGTCACGGCCACGCTGCTGACCATCTGGGTCACCTACGCGACCGTGCACGTATTCATTGGAAAGTGGTACTTCGTCCCGCAATACCACTACCTGACCCCGTTCTACTCGCCGTGTGTCAGCGGCGAGTGCGTGCCGGGATCATCCACGCTGGGCACCTGGATCCCGGCCGTGCCGCCGATCATTCCCTACGCGTTCGTGTCGCTGCCGTTCGTGCTGGGGTTCCGGCTGACCTGTTACTACTACCGGCGCGCTTACTACCGCGCCTTCTGGCAGTCGCCCACCGCCTGCGCGGTCCGGGAACCGCACGCCACCTACAGCGGCGAGACGCGCTTCCCGCTGATCATGCAGAACCTGCACCGCTACTTCTTCTTCATGGTGCTGCTGATCTCCATCCTGAACACCTACGATCTCTCGCAGGCGTTCCGGGGACCGGACGGCAACTTCGGCCTCGGGCTGGGCACCATCATCATGCTGGTCAACGTGGTCTTCCTATGGGCCTACACGCTGTCCTGCCATTCCTGCCGGCACATTACCGGCGGCAGGCTCAAGAACTTCTCCAAGCATCCCGCCAGGTACTGGGCCTGGACGCAGATCTCGAAGCTGAACGCCCGGCACATGCAGCTCGCCTGGATCACGCTCGGCACGCTGATGCTGACCGACCTGTACATCTGGCTGCTGGCCGCCGGCGTGTTCAGCGACCCGCGGATCTTCAACTGAGGCAGGCAAGTGAGGCAGGCAAGGCAATGACGGACATCGAACGGCTCCCCTACGACGTCGTGGTGATCGGAGCCGGCGGCTCAGGCCTGCGGGCGGCGATCGAGGCCCGCCAGGCGGGCAAGAAGACCGCGATCATCTCCAAGTCCCTGTTCGGCAAGGCGCACACGGTCATGGCCGAGGGCGGCTGCGCCGCCTCCATGGGCAACGTCAACCCCAAGGACAACTGGCAGGTCCACTTCCGCGACACGATGCGTGGCGGCAAGTTCCTCAACAACTGGCGGATGGCCGAACTGCACGCCAGGGAGGCGCCAGAGCGGGTCTGGGAGCTGGAGGCCTGGGGCGCGCTGTTCGACCGGACCAAGGACGGCAAGATCAGCCAGCGGAACTTCGGCGGGCACGAGTACCCGCGGCTGGCGCACGTCGGCGACCGGACCGGGCTGGAGATGATCCGGACCCTGCAGCAGCGGGTGGTCGCGCTGCAGCAGCAGGACGCGATCGAGCACGGCGACCCCGAGGCCATGATCAAGGTATTCGCCGAGACCACGATCACCCGGCTGATGCTGGACGCCGGCCGCATCGCGGGCGCGTTTGGTTACGTCCGCGGCACCGGCCAGTTCCTGCTGTTCGAGGCGCCGGCCGTGGTGCTGGCCACTGGCGGCATCGGCAAGTCCTACAAGGTGACCTCGAACTCCTGGGAGTACACCGGGGACGGGCACGCGCTCGCCCTGCTGGCCGGGGCCAGCCTGCTGAACATGGAGTTCGTGCAGCTGCACCCGACCGGCATGATCTGGCCGCCGTCGGTCAAGGGCATCCTGGTCACCGAGTCGGTCCGCGGTGACGGCGGGGTCCTGCGCAACAGCGAGGGCAAGCGGTTCATGTTCAACTACGTGCCGGACGTGTTCCGCGCGCAGTATGCCGAGACCGAGGAAGAAGCCGACCGCTGGTACACCGACCCGGACCACAACCGCCGGCCGCCCGAGCTGCTGCCCCGCGACGAGGTGGCCCGGTCGATCAACTCCGAGGTCAAGGAGGGCCGCGGCACCGAGCACGGCGGGGTGTTCCTCGACATCGCCTCCCGCCGCCCGGCCGACTACATCCTGCAGCGGCTGCCGTCCATGTACCACCAGTTCAAGGAGCTGGCCGACGTGGACATCACCAAGGAGCCGATGGAGATCGGGCCCACCTGCCACTACGTGATGGGCGGCGTCGAGGTTGACCCGGATACCCAGGCGGCCAGCGTGCCCGGCCTGTACGCGGCGGGCGAGGTGTCCGGCGGCATGCACGGCTCCAACCGGCTGGGCGGCAACTCCCTGTCGGACCTGCTGGTGTTCGGACGGCGGGCCGGGCAGGCCGCCGCGGAGCTCGTGGACTCGGTCAGCGGGGCGCGGCCAGCGGTCAGCCAGGCTGAGCTGGACGAGGCGGTGTCCGAGGCGCTGGCGCCGCTGGAGCGGGCGGGCGGCGAGAACCCCTACGAGGTGCACGCGGCCCTGCAGCAGCTGATGACCGACCAGGTCGGGCTGATCAGGACGGAAGGCGAGCTGCAGAGCGCCCTGGCCGAGCTGGAGAAGCTCCGGGCCCGGGCGGCCCAGGTGAGCGTGGAGGGCGGCCGGGCCTACAACCCGGGCTGGCACCTGGCCCTGGACCTGCGCAACATGCTGCTGGTCTCGGATTCCATAGCCCAGTCGGCGCTCGAGCGGCAGGAGTCGCGGGGCGGCCACACCCGCGAGGACTACCCGGAGATGTCGCCGGTCTGGCGCCAGGTCAACCTGGTGTGCACGCTCCAGGGCGGCGGGGACCAGGTGCATCTGGCCCGCCAGCCCGCCATCCCGATGCGCGAGGACCTGCTCGGGCTGTTCGACCTGAGTGAGCTGAAGAAGTACCTGACCGAGGGTGAACTGACCGGCGTGTCCGCCGGCTCGGCCGCCGCGCCGGAGGAGACGCGCTGATGACCTACAAGGCAGCGCTGCGCGTGTGGCGCGGCGACGATGGCGAGGGCCTGCTGACCGATTACACGGTCGAGGCGAACGACGGCGAGGTCGTCCTCGACGTGCTGCACCGGCTGCAGGCCACCCAGGCCGGCGACCTGGCCATCCGGTGGAACTGCAAGGCCGGCAAGTGCGGCTCCTGCTCCATGGAGATCAACGGCCGGCCCCGGCTGGCCTGCATGACCCGGATGTCGGTCTTTGCCGAGGACGAGACGCTCACCATCACCCCGCTGCGCACCTTTCCGGTGATCCGGGACCTGGTCACCGACGTGTCGTTCAACTACGCCAAGGCCCGGGAGATCCCGTCGTTCACCCCGGACCCCTCGATCGGGCTGGGCGAGTTCCGGATGCAGCAGGTCGACGTGCAGCGGTCCCAGGAGTTCCGCAAGTGCATCGAGTGCTACCTGTGCCAGAACACCTGCCACGTGATCCGCGACCACCCGGAGAACGAGCGCGAGTTCGCCGGCCCGCGGTTCCTGATGCGGATTGCCGAGCTGGAGATGCACCCCGCCGACGAGGCTGACCGCCGGGAGATCGCCCAGGATGACTTCGGCCTCGGCCTGTGCAACATCACCAAGTGCTGCACCGAGGTCTGCCCGGAGAACATCAAGATCACCGACAACGCACTGATCCCGCTGAAGGAGCGCGTCGTCGGGCGCAAGTACGACCCGCTGACCTGGCTCGGCAGCAAGATCGGGCGCCGGCCCCACCACGACACTCCGGCCGTCCCGGCGGGGAAGGAAAGCTAAAACCTTAAATTCTCCGCAACGAAAACCATCCCGGGCCGGTCCCCCGGCCCGGGATGACTCATGTCCGCGGCGCAAAGCGCGGGGTCGCGGGGCCGCCAACGCCGGCCGGGCGGGCGTGGCGGCCGGAGCGGGCGTGGCGGCCGGCCGGTCAGCCGCTGTACCGGAAGATGACGCCCTCGTCGATGCCGTTGCCGGTCGGGACCAGTGAGCCGATCCCCCACACCGAGGTGCCGCCCGGAACCTGCGCCAGTTCGCCGGCCGCGCCGTCGTACCCGGACTCAGTCGGAACCGCCTGCCGGGTGAACTTCCCGTCGGCGTAGTGCACGAGGAAGCCGGCCTGGGTGGTCGCGTCCGAGCCGGACAGCCACAAGCCGCCAGCCCCGTCCCGGGTCATCGCGTCCAGGTCGAGGCCGGTGTCCTTCGCCGCCCGGCTCCAGGTCTTGCCGTTCCAGTGCAGCAGCACGGTGTCCTGCGGCCCGGGCCCGCCGCTCAGGCTGCCCTGAGGTACTTCGTTCACCCACACGTTGCCCGCGCCGAGCGCCACGATGCCCCTCGGCGACCAGGCTGCGCCGTTCACCGGGGCGAGCCTGGGCAGGCGGACGGCGGCCCACTTCTTCCCGTTCCAGTGCATGGCGATGTAGACCTGCTTCGGCCCGGCCTGGCCCGCGGTCGCCGTGGTCGGCCCCACGGCCCACATGTTTGTGGCCGAGACCACGCTGGCCCGGCCGGCCACGCCGGGGACCGGCACGGTCTTCCAGGTCGTCCCGTTGTAGTGCCGCAGCCACGGCGGCCCGAAGCCGAGTGTGCCCGGGGGCGCCGGCTTGGTGCCCCACTGCCAGACGTTGTGACGGCCGAGGACGTTGACGCCGAGCAGCGAGTCCGTGGCCGGCACCTTGACTGTCCGCCAGGCCGAGCCGTTCCACACCAGGCCCAGCGTCTTGGTCTTGGCCGGGCCGCTGACCTCCGGGAAGAACCACGTGTTGGCCGGTGACGAACTACCCACAATTTCGTCATTGACGGTGGCGTTGGCCAGGTTGTCCACGGACGGCGGCGGCGTGACCGACGTCCACTGGGTGCCGTCCCAGTGCTCAGCCAGCAGGGACTGATTAGTGGTCCCGGCGACCCAGGCGTTGTCCGGGCCGGACACCGAGAGGGCCTGGGGCTGCGCATAAGACGGCGCGCCGAACACTTGGCTGATGGTCCAGGCTGGCGTGCTGGCCGCCTGGGCGGGGATGAGCCCGGCCCCGAGGGTGAGCACTACCGCCGCCGCGGGCAGCGCCGCGTGCCAGGTTGAAGTAGCGCGGCGCGATCGTAGCTGAGCAGGCATGATGGTCCCCTTGTCCCGCCCCCGGGTGTTTTCTGTTAAGAACCCTAATTGGTCCGAGTCGAGTATGGCGGCCGACTGGACCGGGCGCTTGAGGCACGGCGAAATCGCCGTAACTTCGACCAGCGCCATCCCGGGGCGACAGCTTTCTTAACTGAAACTTTGACCAGCGCCGCGCGGGGGTGCTGGGCAGGTCTAATAGGGTCAGACAGGCTGCTGGATCCGCGGGGATGGAAAGGCCCACATGTCCCATCTGACTTACCTAGAGGCTGGCGTGGTCGGCCTGATCCAGGGCGTGACCGAGCTTTTCCCCGTGTCCAGCCTGGGGCACAACGTGCTGATCCCGGCGCTGATTGGCGGGAGCTGGGCCAGCGACCTGAACGTGGCCAGGCCCGAATCCCCTTACCTGGCCTTCATCGTGGGCATGCACGTGGCCACCGCGATCGCGCTACTGATCTACTTCTGGCAGGACTGGATCCGGATCATCGGTGGCTTCTTCACCTCGCTGGCCCACTGGCAGCGGTGGCACCCTCGGGTCGCGACCCGGGACGAGATCCTGGCCTGGATGATCATCCTGGCCACCATCCCGGTCGGCCTGGTCGGCCTGGTCGCCGAGCACACCTTCCGGGTCCTGTTCGGCAAGCCGATCCTGGCTGCGGTGTTCCTCATGGTGAACGGCCTCATCCTGTACTGCGGCGAGAAGTTCCGCTCCCGTGCCTCGGTCCGGGCCGACCAGGAGATCGCCGCCCAGCGGGCGGACGCTGAGGCGGGGAGCCCGCCGGAGCCTCCGCCGGTCCCGGACGGCCAGCGGCCCGCCCATCGCGCGGCCGCGCCGGCGGGTGGCCATCAGGCGGTCCGGCAGGAGGAGATCACGCAGGGCCTGGCCTCCGACGAGCGGCTGGCCAGCGCGGGCTTCGCCGAAGCGCTCATCATCGGCAGCTCGCAGATCCTGGCCCTGCTGGCGGGCATCAGCCGGGACGGGGTCACCATGGTGACCGGCATGGCCCGGGGCCTGTCTCGGGAGGACGCGGCCCGGTTCGCGTTCCTGCTCGCCACCCCGGTCATCCTGGCCGCCGGGGTGCTCAAGGTGCCCGACCTGACGGGCCCGCTCGGTCGGGGGATCCACGGCCAGATCCTGCTCGGAAGCGTGCTGTCCGGGCTCGGTGCGTACTTGTCGGTCCGGTTCCTGGTCCGCTACTTCCAGACCCGCACGCTGTACCCCTTTGCGGTCTACTGCTTCGTGTTCGGCCTGCTCAGCGTGATCTACCTCGGCGCGATCAAGTAACGCTTTTCTGCCACGGCTTTTACGTACGATGGGTCCTGCCCGCAGGGCGCCCGCTCCCTGGCACCCCGCAGATCGAAAGGCTTCCATGACCCACGTGACCTACCTTGAGGCTGCCGTCGTCGGGCTGATCCAGGGGGTGTCCGAGCTCTTCCCGGTGTCGAGTCTGGGGCACAACGTGCTGATCCCGGCGCTGATCGGCGGGAGCTGGGCCAGCGACCTGAACGTGTCCAAGGCGAACTCGCCCTACCTGGCCTTCATCGTGGGCATGCACGTCGCCACCGCGATCGCGCTGCTGATCTACTTCTGGCGGGACTGGATCCGGATCATCGGCGGCTTCTTCAGCTCGATCCGCCACCGCGAGGTCCAGACCCGAGACCAGCGGCTGGCCTGGATGATCATCCTGGCCACGATCCCGGTCGGTCTGGTCGGTGTGGTCGCGGACAAGCCCTTCCGGGAGATCTTCGGCCGGCCCATCGTGGCCGGGGTGTTCCTGATCATCAATGGCGTGATCTTGTATTGCGGCGAGAAGTTCCGCCCGCGCGCCTCGATACGTGCCGACGAGGAGATCGCCGCCCAGCGGGAGGAGGCGCTGGTCTCCGCGGGCGCGCGCGGCGCGCTGGGTCCCCCGGCGCCGGGGATGGCCCGCCAGGCCCGGCACGCTTCGGGCCAGCAGGCCGTGCGGCAGAGGGAAGTGGTGCAGGCCATCCAGGCGGACGAGCGGCTGGCCTCGATGGGCTACCTGCGGGCCCTGTTCATCGGGGCGTCGCAGATCCTGGCGCTGCTGGCCGGGATCAGCCGGGACGGGGTAGCCATGGTGGCCGGCATGAACCGGGGCCTGTCCCGGGAGGACGCGGCCCGGTTCGCGTTCCTGCTGGCCACGCCGGTCATCCTGGCCGCGGGCGTGCTCGAGCTGCCTAAGCTGACCGGCCCGGAGGGGCAGGGCATCCACGGGCAGATCCTGCTGGGCAGCATCCTGTCCGGGGTCGGCGCGTACGTGTCGGTCCGGTTCCTGATGCGCTACTTCCAGACCCGCACGCTGACCCCGTTCGCGATCTACTGCTTCGTCTTCGGCCTGCTCAGCGTCATCTACCTGGGCGCCATCAAATAGGGCTCTTCGTGCCTGTTGGGAGGGACGGGGCCGGGGCCGCGACCGGTGGTCAGGCCGGGTTGATGCTGTCGCCGGGGATGGACCTGCTGAGGGCGTCGAGGATGATGGTGAGCCCGACCTCGAACTCGTCGCCGAAGTCGTAACCGGGCCGGAGGATGTGCTCGGTCGCGATCTCGGTCAGGTAGGGGTACTCGCCGGCGAACTGCTGCATGATCACTTCGGTGGACTCGGTAACGGTCTCCGCGCTGAAGGGCAGGGCGGCCTCCTGCAGTGCGAATCCGTAGATGTAGCTGTCCAGCAGGGCGTACGCGTGGGCGGTCATAGCCACTGAGAAGCCTGCGGCGCGCAGGGTGCCGAGGGTCGCGTCGTGGTGGCGCAGCGTCGCTGGGCCGGGATTGGCCCGTGACTCCATCAGCCCGATCGACCAGGGGTGGCGTCGCAGCGCCTGGCGGGCTGAGTGCGCCCGGAGGCGCATCTGCGAGCGCCAGTCGCGGCCGGACGCCGGTAGCTCGATCTCGCTGAAGACAAGATCGACAATGCCGTCGAGGATCTCGTTCTTGCCGGCCACGTAGTGGTAGAGGGACATCGGTTTGACGCCGAGCTCGCTGGCGAGCGAGCGCATCGTCAGTGCCCCGATACCCGAGGCATCCGCGACCGCGACCGCGCCGCGCAGCACCCGCTCCCGGCTGAGCGGAGCACGTTCGGCGACACTCCCACTCGCTGCTTCCGGCATCTCGCTCCCCGGGCCATAGCCATTTCGTACTTAGTACTGTAGCGTGACTTACTAAGTACGGCCGAGCGGGCCAGGCATCAGCAACCTCGGGAAGCAGCGGTCATGGGAACAGAACGGCAGCACACGGACATGAGCAGCGAGGTGGCCCCGGCGGTGACGGCAGAAAGCACCTCCGTGAGCAGCCAGACCGCCCCGGCGGTGACGGCGGAAAGCACCATGCGGGCGATCGTGCAGGACCGGTACGGCTCCGTCGCGGTCCTGCGGCTCGCGCGGATCGCCCGGCCCGAGATCGGCGATCACGACGTGCTGCTGCGGGTGCACGCAGCCGGCCTGGACCGGGGCACCTGGCACCTGATGACCGGCAGGCCGTATCTGCTGCGCCCGGTGGCTGGCCTCCGCGGGCCCCGGAATCCGGTACCCGGGCTCGACGTAGCGGGCACCGTCGTCGCGGCCGGCCCGAGAGTGACCAGGTTCTCAGTAGGTGATGAGGTATTCGGCTTCGGCCGCGGCACCTTCGCGGACTACGCCGCTGCGCACGAAGACAAGCTCGCCACCAAGCCGGCCGGCGTGTCCTTCGAGCGGGCCGCGGTGGTAGCGGTGTCCGGGGTTACCGCCCTGCGGGCCCTCACCGACGTCGGCCATGTCACTGCGGGGCAGAAAGTCCTGGTCACGGGGGCGTCAGGCGGCGTCGGCAGCTACGCGGTGCAATTGGCCAGGGCGTTGGGCGCGGAGGTCACCGGCGTGTGCAGCACCGCGAAATTGGACCTGGTGCGCTCTCTCGGCGCCAGCCATGTCATCGACTACACCCGCGACGACTTCGCCGGCGGCGCACACCGCTACGACCTGATCATCGACATCGCTGGCCACCCCGGACTCTCGCAGCTGCGCCGTGCGCTCACCACCACCGGGACCGCCGTTCTCACCGGCGGCGAGGACGGCGGCAACTGGACCGGCATGGACCGGCAATTCCGGGCGCTGGCCTGGTCACCGTTCCTCCGCCAGCGGCTGACCATGGTCATCCCCCGGCAGCATTCAAGCGACCTGGACCGGCTCACCGGCTTCATCGAGGCGGGCTCCGTGACCCCGAGCATCGGCGCCACCTACTCCCTGGACCAGGTCCCCGAGGCCATGCTCTACCTCGAAGCAGGAAGAGCACGCGGCAAGGTCGCCATCACCATCTGAACTGCGCTGAGAACCGCATGCCCGTAGCCAGGACCGGGCCAGCCCGGTGACGCGTCAGCCGGCCGTTCCGGCGAACGGGTGCAGGGCCAACGCCATCACCCGGCCGGTTGCTGCGGTACTACGAAGAGCAACCACTGATCACGCCCGCCCGGGACGCAAACGGTGTATCGCAACTACGACGAACGCCTCGTGGACCGGGTGATGCAGATCAGGGGACTGCTGGAGGCGGGACTGCCGACCCGGATCATCAAGAAGATTCTCCCGCACCGCGGTCAGCTGACCCCAGGGTCGTCATCCTCGGGGCCGTGGATCGCCTTCCACCAGTCGTCCCCGCCGAGCGTGCCGTCGGCGATCTGGCTGGCCAGCTCGCGGACGTAGCCCAGCTCGGCCTCGCGCAGGACGGTGCGGAACTCCTCTTCCACCCAGAACAGCCGGGGTACGTGCTGCTGCTCGGCCAGCTCGCGTGAGGCGCGGGCCTGGGCGATTTCCCGCTCCAGGTGCTCCGTTCGCTCCCGCAGCAGGCTGGCCACGTCCTCGGGCGGGAGGGTCGGCAGGAAGGACAGGGCGGCCTCGAAGCTGGTGAAGTCCTTGACCGGCGTGGACAGCAGCTCCGTGAGCCAGTCGTGCAGTTCGATCCGGCCGGCGTCGGTGAGGCGGTACACGGTGCGCTCGGGGAGGCGGCCCTTGCGCTCGGTCTCCTGGGGGGTGATGAGTTTCCGCTTCTCCAGGGATGCGACCACGGCGTACAGCGAGCCGTAGTTAAGCCGGACACTCTCGTGCTTCTGGCGCTGGCGCAGCGTGGTGGCCACCTCATACGGGTGCATCGGCCGCTCGGCCAGGCAGACGAGCACGGCCAGAGCCAGCGGATTGCTGCGGCTGCGGGCGGGCATAGGCTGCAGCCTACTTTTTCCAGGGCACCCAGTTCACAGCCAGCCACACCCGGGGTGGCCAGGCCATCGCCGCTGCGCGGGAGCGGGGTGGAAGCGTCACCGGGGAGAGCCGACCACCAGCACGAGCTTCCCGCGTACGTGACCGTCCTCGCTGACGCGGTGCGCCTCCGCGACCTCGGCGAGCGGGTAGGTCTGGGCGACCGGGAGCCAGAAGCGCCCGGACTCGATCAACCCGCCGATCTCGGCGAGCGCGTGGATCGCGCGGCCAGCGTCCCCGCTGCTGAACGTTACCCCGTGCTCCTGCGCGCCAGCGAAGTCGGCGATCGTCACGACGTGCTCCGGGCCGCCCGCGAGCTCGATGAGCTCAGGCAGGACGCCGCTCCCGGCGACGTCGAGCGCGGCGTCGACGCCCTCAGGCGCGAGCGCGCGAACCCGCCCAGCGAGGCCCTCGCCGTAGGCGACCGGCTCGGCCCCCAGCGAGCGAAGGTACTCGTGGTTGGCCGGGCTGGCGGTGCCGATCACGCGCTCACCGCGCGCCACCGCGAGCTGAACCGCGGCGCTGCCGACGCTGCCGGAGGCGCCGTTGATGAGCACCGTGCTGCCGCTCCCGACGCCGAGCTGGTCGAGCGCGCGGGTGGCCGTCTCGATGGCGGCCGGCAGCGCGGCAGCACCGGGGAAGTCAAGCGACGGCGGGATCGGCGAATAGTAGGACAGCACCGCCAGCTCGGCCTGGGCCGCCCCCTCGGCGGAGAAGCCGAACACGCGATCGCCGACGGCCACGTCCGCCACGCCCTCGCCGAGCTCGTTGACAACCCCCGCCGCCTCGTAGCCCATGGTCTGCGGGAGTTCCCGATCCATCAGGCCCACGCGCTTCTTCCAGTCGCTCGGGTTGACGCCGGCCGCGCGCACCGCAATCCGGACCTGGCCGGGACCCGGATGCGGGTCGGGGAGGTCCACGATCTCGAGCACCTCCGGCCCCCCGAACTGGCTGAAACGGACTGCCTTCAACATTCGCTCCGATCCCGGCCCCGGGTGTCGCGCTCGCTGCGCGTACGACAGTCTGCCAGCCTCGCGGGCGGGGGCCCCCGGGCCCGGCGCCAGCGGGGGCCGGGCTGTCCGGCCGCCACACCCGCCGCCGGCGTCCGGTCCGCGGCGACCCTCGCCCGCCTGAGTGGATACTCTTTTCAGAGTACTTTCGGGCGGACTGGAGGCGGGCGTGAGTGCTGGCGAGGTTTTGGGGTTCATCAGCGTGTTCGGGGCCGGACTCCTGGCCGGTGAGGAGTTCGTGATCCGGTATGGGGTCCGGGGACCGCTGGCCCGCCTGGAGCAGGAGCCGCACATCCGGATGCGGCAAGGGCTTATCCGCACCCTGCGCATCCTGGTCCCGGCGATCCTCCTGCCCACGCTGTTGTCGGCGGTGGCCGTCACGATCGTGGACGGTGCCGGCGCCGGCGCCGGTCTGGTGTTCCGCTGCGTGGCCATCCTCGCCCTGCTGGCCTGGGTGGCGATCACGCTCCGCGGCACTGTGCCGATCAACGAGGCGGCCCTGGACTGGGATCCGGCCGCGCCTCCAGGTGACTGGCGGGCGCTGGTCGATCGGTGGGAGGACCTGAATTCCGTCCGGGCCTGGCTCGCGGTCGGGGCCTTCGCGTTGCTGCTGGCCGGCCTGCTGCTGAGCTAGAGCGGGTCTGCTGTTTGCGGACCAGGTATTGCCGCATGCCAGGCCGGGCCGGCCGGGGCAGGGCGACCAACCTGGAGGCAGGGCGGGCCGGCCGTGGGCAACCGAAAGCGCGGGCCGGGCCGACCTCTTTCCCAGCGCTTATTTGCGCTGGGAAAGTGCTGTCGGGCCGGTCCGCGCGGCATAGCGGGATACGGCTGTCGGCCCGGTCCACGGGGCAAAGCGGGACAGGGCTGCCGGCCCGGTCCACGGGGCAAAGCGGGACAGGGCTGCCGACCCGGCTCCCGCGGGGCAGGCGGGCTAGATACTTCGGCCAGCTAACGGCCCACGTCTCGGGGTCCGACCGACTGCGCACTAATTGCGCACTAACCGCTTTGTGCCAATGACCGGCATTTTCGCGCTTTTCCGTACGCTGCCGTCGCCGGGGCAGCAGCCCACAGGGGATCACATGAGTTTTTGCGTGCCGATCGGGTAAAAGCCGTACGCGGAGGCCATTGCAGGCCGGTTAAAACTGGCAAACTAGCCCGAGCGACTTCACCATGTCCAAAGGAGGGCAATCGTGGGTGCACGACACAGAACGTCCACGACAGCGGCCGGGGCGGCGATCCTATTGTCCCTGGCCACGGGGGGCAGCATCGTCGGGGCGTCAGCCGCCGGGGCGGCTGTTTCCGGCCGGACGCCACTCAAGGGCAGTGCCGTCACGGCCACCGCCCGCAAGCATGCGGTCGGAGCCGTAGCAAAGTCCGCCGGGGTGAGCTTCAAGCTGGTGCTGAAGCTGCGCGACGCGTCAGGAGCGCAATCGCTTGTGCGGGCGGTCAGCTCTCCGGGCAGCGCCAGCTACCGGCACTACCTGACCGCCTCCCAGTGGGAATCGCGGTTCTCGCCGGCCGCGAGTACGGTCAGCCGCGCCCGTGCGTGGCTGTCCAGCGAGGGCTTTAAGGTCGGGGCCGTGTCCAAGGACCGGATCACCGTCTCCGCCTCGGGCACCGCCGCGCAGGTCGAGAAGGCGTTCGGCACCACGCTCAAGAACTACAAGCTGCACGGCCACACTGTGCGCATGGCCGCCAGCACCATGTCCGTTCCGGCCTCACTCGGTGGCAGCGTGGTGGGCGCCCTGGGCATCAACCAGACCATCGCCACGACCGCCAACACGTCAGGGAGCGCCGCAAGCACCCAGACGAGTGCGGCGGCCGCGACGAACCCGTTCCCGCCGGCGCCGCCCGCCTTCATCACCGCCCCGCCGTGCGGCAGCTCCTACTCAGCCAAGATCGCGACGGTGACCCCGCCGTTCGGCCATGGTTACCCCAACAAGGTGCCTTACCAGGTGTGCGGCTACAAGCCCGGCCAGTTGCGCTCCGGGTACAACATCGGCTCGGCGACCACCGGTAAGGGCGTCACCGTAGCCGTCATCGACGCCTACGGCTCGGCCACCATCGCCAGCGACTCGGCTCGCTACTTCAAGATGAACGATCCGGGCAACCCGTTCGCGAACGCGAACTTCAGCCAGCTCAACGCCACCCCCTTCAATGACGAGGCTGAGTGCGACGCTTCTAGCTGGCTGACCGAGCAGGCGATCGACGTCCAGTCCGTGCACTCGATGGCGCCGAACGCGCACATCCTGTACGTCGGCGCCCAGAACTGCATCGACGGCCTGTTCAACGCCGAGCAGAATGTCATCGACAACGGCCTGGCCAACGTGGTCACCAACTCGTGGGGCGACAACGCCGGAGACCTCTTCGACGACGTGGCGACCCGGACCGCATACGACGACCTGTTCATGCTGGCCGACACGACCGGGATGAGCGTCCTGTTCTCCTCCGGGGACAACGGCGACAACTTCAACCTGTTCGGCCTCTCCTCGGCCGACTACCCGCCATCCAGCCCGTTCGTCACGGCGGTGGGCGGAACGTCGCTCAAGGTCGGGGCGAGCGGCAAGCAGACGGGCCAGCTCGGCTGGGCCACCGGGCGCTCCTGGAAGTGCACGGCCAACGTCGTGGGCGGCGTGGCCGGCTGCACCAAGTCCGCGGTGGGCACCTGGCTGCCGGTGACGTACGACGGCGGCGGCGGCGGGTTCACCAGCTACGACTACACCCAGCCGTGGTACCAGGCGGGCGTCGTGCCCTCGGCGCTGGCGCTGCGCAACGAGGCTCTGTTCGGAAACATCCCACTGCGGGTGGAGCCCGACATCTCGATGGACGCCGATCCTTCGACCGGCTTCCTGATCGGCTTGCACGAGACCTTCCCGAACGGAACGGTCAAGTACGGCCAGACCAGGTACGGCGGAACCAGCCTCGCCTCACCGATCCTGGCCGGCGTGATCGCCGACGCGGACCAGGCCGCGGGGGTGGCCGTCGGATTCATCAACCCGGCGATCTACAAGCTCGACTCCACGCCGGGCGCGATCGACGACATCCTGCCCGGTGGCAAGCAAGCCCAGATCCGGGTGGACCACGCCTTCACCTATATCCCCGGCGCGAAGGGGAACATCAAGTCGTTCCGTGAGCTCACCTACGAGGGTGCGATCACGTACTGCGACGCAACCGGTAACTGTGCCACCCGGCCGAACACGCTCACTACGGCCAAGGGCTACGACAGCATGACCGGGCTCGGCGCAACCGGGCCCAACTTCGTCAGCGACCTGGCCGGCTCCTAGGCCCAGCGGCGAAAAAAGACCGCGGCCCGGCGGGCACCTCATGGTGTCCGCCGGGCCGCGGCCCGTTATCAGCGGGCTGTTCCCAGTGCCCAGCCGGTGCGGGTCTGCCCGCCCGGCCGGACGCGGAGGCTGCGCTACTCGCCGCGGGAGCGGCGGGCGCGGACCCGGAAGCGGTCCTTGGCGTCCAGCACGGTCTTGCGCATCCGGACCGCGGACGGCGTGACCTCCGCGCACTCGTCGTCGGCGCAGAACTCGAGGGCCTGTTCCAGGTTGAGGACGCGCGGGGGGACGAGGCGCTCGAGCTCCTCACCCGTGGACTGGCGCACGTTGGTGAGCTTGCGCTCCCGGGTGATGTTGACGTCCATGTCGTCCGAGCGCGAGTTCTCGCCGACGATCATGCCCTCGTACACCTCGGTCCCCGGCGCGACGAACAGCGCGCCCCGTTCCTGAAGCGAGAACATGGCGTACGCGCTGGCTGAACCGGTCCGGTCGGCGACCAGCGATCCGGTCGGGCGCATCCGCATGTCGCCTGACCACGGCTCGTACCCGTCGAACACGTGATGCGCGATGCCGGTGCCGCGGGTGTCGGTGAGGAACTGGGTGCGGAAGCCGATGAGGCCTCGGGCGGGCACGACGAAGTCGAGCCGGACCCACCCGGTGCCGTGGTTGGTCATGCGCTCCATCCGGCCCTTGCGGAGGGCCAGCAGGGTGGTGACCGCGCCCAGGTACTCCTCGGGCACGTCCACGGTGAGCCGCTCTACCGGCTCGTGCAGTTTGCCGTTGACCTCGCGGGTGACCACGGTGGGACGGCCGACGGTGAGCTCGTAGCCTTCCCGGCGCATGGTCTCCACCAGCACCGCCAGGGCTAGTTCGCCGCGACCCTGCACTTCCCAGGTGTCCGGCCGGTCGGTCGGCAGGACCCGGAGCGATACGTTGCCGACCAGTTCGCGGTCCAGCCGGTCGCGCACCATGCGCGCGGTCACCTTCGAGCCCTTCTCCCGCCCGACCAGCGGGGAGGTGTTCACCCCGATGGTCATGGAGATGGCGGGCTCGTCCACGGTGATCAGCGGCAGCGGGCGCGGGTCATCGGGATCGGCCAGCGTCTCGCCGATCATGATCTCCGGGATGCCGGCCACGGCGATGATGTCCCCGGGCCCGGCACTCTGGGCGGGCACCCGCTCCAGGGCCTCGGTCCGGAACAGCTCAGTGATCTTGACCTTCACGATGGAACCATCGCGCCGGCACCAGGCCGCCTGCTGGCCCTTGATGATCTCACCGGACTCCACCCGGCACAGCGCGATCCGGCCCAGGTAGGCCGAGGCGTCCAGGTTGGTGACGTGAGCACGCAGCGGCTCAGTCGGATCGTAGGAGGGCGCGGGCACGGTCTCCCGCAGCGCCGCGAACAGCGGCTCCAGGTCGCCTGAGTCGGGCAGGGTGCCGTCGGCCGGGCGGGTCAGCGAGGCCCGGCCGGCCCGCGCGGAGGCGTAAACGATGGGGAACTCGATCTGGTCCTCGGTGGCATCGAGGTCGAGGAACAGTTCGTAGCACGCGTCCACCACCTCGGCGATCCGCGCGTCTGGGCGGTCTACCTTGTTGATCACCAGGATGACCGGGAGGTTCGCCTCCAGCGTCTTGCGGAGGACGAAACGGGTCTGCGGCAGCGGGCCCTCGCTGGCGTCCACCAGCAGCAGCACCCCGTCGACCATGGACAGGCCGCGCTCGACCTCTCCACCGAAGTCAGCGTGGCCGGGGGTGTCCACGATGTTGATGGTCAGGCCGCCGTGCGCCACCGCGGTGTTCTTGGCCAGGATCGTGATGCCCTTTTCCCGCTCCAGATCACCGGAGTCGAGGACCCGGTCAGCGACCTGGGCGCCGACCCGGAACGCGCCGGACTGCCAGAGCATGGCGTCGACCAGCGTCGTCTTACCGTGGTCAACGTGCGCGACAATCGCCACGTTGCGCAATTCATCACGGGTGGCGAGCTGGGCCTGGCGAACGGGCATACGGAATCTCATTTGCATCGAAGGTGGGGAGCTGACATGTACAACACGCAGCCCTCCCATTGTATTCGCCATGATCACCGGAGCTGACCGCGCCTATTCGCTGCTCCCGGCAGTGGCGGGCGGCGGTCCCGCGGCCGGGGCGGGCGGCGGTCCCGCGGCCGGGGCGGGCGGCGGTCCCGCGGCCGGGGCGGGCGGCGGTCCCGCGGCCGGGGCGGGCAGCGGTCCCGCGGCCGGGCCGCGGCCTGTGTGGCCGGCCTGCGGGGTCGGGCGGTCCCGGCGGAGCACCGCGAGCAGTTCCTCGTAGGGACCGATCAGGTAGGCCTGGTCCCCCGCCCCCAGCCGGGTACCGCGGCGCGGCGGGTGCTCCAGGTAGGCCTGATGAGGCGCCCGGCTGATGGCCAGGACGCGGGTCCGCGCACCCAGGTCGCGCAGGGCCAGCCCGTCCAGGCCGCCGCCGCGACTCACCGTCAGCTGCGCCACCAGCAGCGGCTCATCGCCCACGTAGAACGTGTTGACCACGTCAAGGCCGAGCGCCGCGCCGACGAACCAGGGCGCGGCGAGGGCGGCGGTGGAGCGGACGTTGCGGAACCCGAAGTTGTGCCGGACCGACCGGGCCAGCTGCGGATCGAACATGCGCAGCACCACCGGGGTGGCCTCCCAGCGCGTCCCGAGCTGATCGCGCACGGCCAGGCCTGTTTCCAGGTTGGCCAGGTCGTCGCTGGTCAGAACGGCTACGGCCGAGGCGCTGGCCAGGCTGACGGACTCCAGCGTCTCCGGCAGGGTGGCGTCCGCGATGACCACCGGCACGCCGAGGGCCCGGGCCTGGCTGAGGTGCCGGTTAGCGTCGTGCTTCTCGACCACGACCACCTCGCGGCCCGCGGCGACCAGCCGGGAGGCGGCCTGCATGCCCACCGAGCCCAGGCCGATGACCAGCACGTGGCCGCGCAGCCCGGTGATCCGGGCGCGGCCCAGCGATTCCTCGATGCGGCGGCTGACCAGCATGTTGGTGAGCATGGCGAAGAACAACGCGACGAATAGGGCACCGAGCAGCATCAGCACCACGGCCCCGCCTATGAGCCACGGGCTCTGGTTTATGTAGGAGAAGTCGCCGTAGTTCACCGTGGTGACCGTCTCCGCGGTGAAGTACATGGCGTCCAGCAGCGGGATATGGTGCCCTCCGAGCCGGTAGGCCAGCCGGAGGATCACGGTGGACGCGATGACCAGGGTGAACAGCGCGAACAACGCGGCGACCAGGCGGCGGTCTACGGCTTGCACCAGTGAGGCGGCGAGGTGCCGCGCGGAGCGCAGGCCGCGGGTAAGCCAGCTCGGCGGGCCGGGAGAGGTGGCCAGCACCCCGAGCACCCCCAGCGCGCCGGATCCGATGGCCGGGGCATGGCGATGCGCGATCACCCCCGCAGCATGCAGCTCGTCCGGGGTCCCGAACAGCGTCACGCCGTCCCCGGCCGCGACCCGGTGATCTCGGCCGGGACAGATCACCGTGTCGCCGCCGCCCGCGGGCAGCACGGCGATCGGAGCCAGCGCCCCGTACAGTTCGCGCAGCGTGGCAGGGGCGGGCGCCACGGTTCGCGCGGCGGCGAACCGCTCGGTGGCCAGCCGGATCTCCTGGACGCCCGTGCCCAGGCAGGCTTCCGCGATCGACGGCGCGGACAGCCCGGACACGTCGAGTACCGAGATCGCGATCCGGGCCAGGGCCCGGCCCACGGCCGGGTTGCTGAGCTGCACCACGACCCGCACATCGGCGCGCAGTTCCCGGGTCAGCAGGGCGGTCTCCAGCGTGGGGAGATCGTCTTCCTGGGCGCAGATGACCGCCCCGGCCCCGGCCAGCCCGGCTTCGGCCAGGGTCTCCGCCGAGCGCGAACTGCCCGCGATGTGCGGGATGCCCCAGCCGACCAGGGTGCGGGCCAGCCGCGGATCCGGGTAATCGTCGATGACGACCGTCGGCACGCTGGAGGAGCGGAGCAGCTCGACGATGCGCAGGCCCACGCCATGCAGCCCGCAGACGATCACGTGCCCGCGCCACCCCGCATACGTGCTGGTCACCTGGTGCATCCTCACCTGCGCAGATGTCCTGGATAGTAACGAGATGTCCCGCCGGGGGACAGCCTGGCGGCAGGTGTCCTGCGGATCGGCGGCCAGGCGGGCCCGGGCGCGGCCCTGGCCGCACCCGGGCTCCGGCACCGGAAACGTGTCTTGAGCCATTCTTGGTGGGCTCTTAACCTGGCTTCCGCTGCAATGACGTCCCATGCGCGACAGATACCCGCCACACCGGTCGGACCAGGAATGGCCTGGCGGCAGCACGTCCCAGCCCGGGATCTCCCCGCCCGGTGATCCCACCCTGCGCCTGGACGACCCAAGCGGCAGCAGCCGCACCGAGGGCCTGCGCCGCCTGTCCAGGCTGACCTGGCGCACGACTCAGCTCAGCGCCATCGCGGCCGCCGCTTTCGCCGTCCTGTTCGCGCGCAGCGCGCCTGCCCACACGGTCAGCAGCCAGACCGCGGTCAAGCCGTCCCCGGCCGCCTCCCCCACCCACACCCACACCCACACCCCCAGCCCCACGCCCACGCACTCGCACCCCGCCGCGCCCAGGAAGAAGAAGGCCCACCGGGCACCGCCGAGCGCGCCGTCGTCCCCCGCCGCGGCCCAGCCGAGCGCCCCGCCACCGTCGCCCACCCTGGCCCCCCCGAGCGCGCCGCCCGCACCGGCTCCCGCGCCGAACCCGGTCCAGACCACGTCCAGCGGATCGACCGGCGGAGGATGAGGTACCCGCAGATGACACACATCCCGGCCGGCCGCGGGCGCAGGCCCGGCCGTAGACGGCCGGGCCCGGACGGATCTCCCCCGCTACCGTCCGGGCCCGGCATCGGGACGTCCCTAGCCGCTCTCGGGACGCCCTGGACCGGTGTCATCCCAGCCGGGCACGACACCGGCCCGGCTGGGGTGACCTTTCCGGCGCTGGGCACCACGGCGTCGGTGCTGGTCACCGACCCGCGCGCCCGCGCCACCGCCGCGGCCATGCTGGCTGCCGAGCTGTCCGCCATCGACGCCGCCTGCTCCAGGTTCCGGGCCGATTCCGAGCTGTCCCGGCTCAACCGGGCCGGCGGCCGCACGGTCGCGATCAGCCCGCTGCTCACCGAGGCTCTGGCCGTCGCGCTGGCCGCCGCCCGGGCCACGGACGGCGACGTGGACCCGACCTGCGGCCGGTCCCTGATCGGGCTCGGCTACGACCGGGACTACGCGGAGGTCCGCCGGGACACCGGGCCGCCTGGGATCACCGTGACACCCGCCGCAGGCTGGCGGTCCGTGGACCTCGACCCGCTGCGGGAGGCCGCCCGGGTCCCGGACGGCGTGGTTCTCGATCTCGGTGCCACCGCCAAGGCCCTAGCCGCGGATCGCGCCGCGGAGCGCATCGCGGCGCAGGCCGGCTGCGGCGTCCTGGTGAACCTGGGCGGGGACATCCGGGTGGCCGGCCCGCCGCCCGCCGACGGCTGGCACATCGGGATCGCCGACGACGCGGGCCCCGACAGCCTGCCCCCGGGCTGCAGGCCTGCCCACGCGGTCATCATCACCGGCGGCGGCCTCGCTACCTCCAGTCCCATGGTCCGCGCCTGGCGGCGGGGCACGGCTGACCTGCATCACATCGTGCGGCCCGGGACCGGCCTGCCCGCCCGGACGTGCTGGCGGGCGGTGAGCGTGGCCGCCGCGAGCTGCGTGGACGCGAACGCGGCCAGCACGGCGTCGGTCATCCGCGGTGAGCGCGCCCCGCGGTGGCTGGCCAGCCTGCGCCTCCCGGCCCGGCTGGTCCGCCAGGACGGCACCGCGCTGACCGTGGGCGGCTGGCCGGCCGAGCCCG
The DNA here is from genome assembly GCA_963770545.1 of uncultured Actinomycetes bacterium. Lineage (GTDB taxonomy): Bacteria > Actinomycetota > Actinomycetes > Streptosporangiales > Streptosporangiaceae > RYN-230. The sequence goes on from CAVYQF010000004.1 coordinate 33,183, forward strand.
GGCACCGGGGGCCGGACCAGGCTGGCGCGGGCCGGGCCGGGTGCGCGGCATGACGCTGGACTTCGGCGGCCCCGGGCTGTGGTACGCCACCCGGGCCGCGGGCCTCGTCGCCCTGCTGTTGCTGACCGCCAGCGTGCTGCTCGGCGTGCTGACCGCCGGGCGGTTCACCGGCCACCGCTGGCCGCGGTTCCTCACCGCGGGCCTGCACCGCAACATCTCGCTGCTCGTGCTGGCCTTCCTGGTCCTACACGTCGGGACCACAGTGCTCGACTCGTACACCTCAATCCACCTGAGCGCCGCGTTCATCCCGTTCGCCTCTGGTTACAAGCGGGTCTGGCTGGGGCTGGGCGCGGTGGCGCTGGACCTGCTCATCGCCGTGCTGGCCACCAGCCTGGTCCGGATCAGGCTGGGTCACCGGGCCTGGCGGCTGGTGCACTGGTGCGGGTACGCAAGCTGGCCGGTCGCGGTCGCGCACGGCGTGGGCGCGGGCACCGACTCCCGCACCTCGTGGGCGGCCGCGCTGACCGCCGGCTGCGTAGCCGCGGTGGCCACGGCGATCGCCTGGCGGCTGGCGCAGCGCTGGCCGGAACGCCGGGTGCTACGGCTCAGCCTGATGGCCGCGGCCGCGGTGGGCCTGCCCGCCGCGCTGTCGCTGAGCGGGTACCACTGGTGAGGGCACGGCCCCGCCGACTCCCGGGGGCGCAGGCCGGGACGCTGGCTACCGCACCGTACGGGCCGCCGCAGCGGCGGCTGCCCCGCCTGCTGACCGGCATCCGCTACGACCAGCCGGTCAGCCTGGGCGACCACGAGCGGCGTTACGGCCGGGTCCCGGTGCGCGGGCACAGCGGCCGGGAACGGCCGGAACGGCTGATCGACATGGTCGAACGGTCCGGGCTCACCGGCCGGGGCGGGGCCGGCTTCCCGACGGGCCGGAAAATGCGCTCGGTGGCCGGGCGGCGGGGTCCTGCCGTGGTGCTGGCCAACGGGGCGGAGGGCGAGCCCGCCAGCGGCAAGGACCGGCTGCTGCTGACCCGCCTGCCGCACCTGGTCATGGACGGGATAACCCTGGCCGCGGACGCGGTCGGGGCCCGGGAGGCCATCCTCTGCGTGCACCGGCAGGAGACCGGCCTGCTGGCCAGCCTGCGGCGTGCGGCCGCGGAGCGGGACAGGGCCGGCGCCGACCCGGTGCCGATCGAGATAGCCGGGATCCCCGGCCGGTACGTGTCCAGCGAGCAGACCGCGATCGCGGCGTTCCTGGGCGGCGGCCCCGGCAAGCCGGCCTTCACCCCGCCCCGGCTCGACCAGCGGGGCCTGCGCGGCCGTCCCACGCTGGAGAACAACGTCGAGACGCTGGCCCACCTGGCGCTGATCGCCCGCTACGGCGATGGCTGGTTCCGCGGCATCGGGCTGCGCTCGGCGGTCGGCTCGGCCCTGGTCACCGTGAGCGGGGCCGTTACCCGCCCCGGTGTCTACGAGGTCGAGCTCGGCACCGCCCTCGGGGATGTCGTCATGACGGCCGGCGGCCCGGCCGAGCGCCCGCAGGCGCTGCTGGTCGGCGGCTACTTCGGCGCCTGGCTGCCCGCCGAGTTCGCGTGGGAGATCCCGCTGAGCCACACGGCGCTGCGGGCGGCAGGCGGCGCGATGGGGGCGGGCATCGTGATCTGCCTGCCGGCGACCGCCTGCGGCCTGGCCGAGAGCGCCCGCGTGCTGCGGTATCTCGCCGAGGAGAGCGCCGGCCAATGCGGGCCCTGCGTGTTCGGGCTGCCCGCGCTGGCCGAGGCCCTGGCCGACCTGGCCTACCACGGCGGTCGCCGCCGGACCGTGGAGCAGATCAGCGATCTCCTGCCCATTGTCGAGGGCCGCGGCGCCTGCCGTCACCCGGATGGGGCCACCCAGCTGGTGCGCAGCACACTGCGGACGTTCGCGGCCGACGCCCGGTGGCACGACGAGCACGGGCCCTGCTACGGGATACGGCGCGACCCGCTGCTGCCGGTGCCCGGCGACGACGAACGGGAATGGGACTGGGCATGAGCATCAGGCTGCGGGTCAACCCGATCGCCTGCACCGGGCACGGCATGTGCGCCGAGCTGCTTCCCGAGATGATCTCCCTAGATCAGTGGGGCTACCCGATACTGGCCAGCGACCCGGTCCCCCGGCCGCTGGCCGGCCACGCCAGGCGGGCCGCAGAGCTCTGCCCGACTCTGGCCCTGATGCTCGAGGAGTCACGGCACCGGCAGCACTGATCCCCCGGGCCGGCTGAGGGGCTGCCCGGGCGTCAGGGCCGGTCAGTTGTCGCCCGGCTGCGCGCCGTCGTCGTCGCCCTGGACCTGGCTGACCATGGCGGTCGGGACCTGCCCGGCGCACGTGACGGTCAGCCGCACCCCGGCGCTCCCGGCCAGGAAGACCACCCGGGCCGTGGCGGCCGGCCCGCGCACCACGCTGTCGGCCGCGTAGCCCTGCTGCGGGCTCCATGAGATCAGGTACGCACCCGACTCGGCGCACCCGGCCAGCACGCTCCCGCCCGGCGAGCTGAGCAGGGTGCCCGCGGAGGTGGCCGGCGCCGAGGCCGAGGCGGAGGCGGAGGGAGTGCCCGCCGCATGGCGGTGCCGGGCACCCCGGGACGGCTGGGCCGCGGGCCGCTCGGGATCCTGGCCCCCGCTGGCCAGCGCGTGGTTGACCGCCGACACGGTCAGCTGCTGCGTCGGCGGGGCGGCGAGGCTCTGCCCGATCAGGGAGACCGCGGCGAGGCTGCCGCCGGTCGCCGCGACCACGCCGAGCAGCCACGCTCCGGCCGCGAGCAGGACACGGGTGTGCACGGTGGCCATGATCGCGGACCGCACGTTAAGAGGGGGTAAAGCCAGGCACAAGAGGCGAGCCGCGGGCCTGCTCCGGCAGCCGGACGTGCTGCGGTACTGCTGGCTTGGGGATAACGTCGTGATCATGGCCCAGCTGCTCCTGGTTGAGGACGACGCTGCCATCCGCGGCGCCCTGATCAGGTCCCTCACCGAGCGCGGGCACGCGGTGACCAGCACGAGCAGTGCGATGACCGCGCTGCAGCATGTCCACAATGCGCCACCTGACCTGGTGCTGCTTGATCTCGGCCTGCCCGACCTGGGTGGTTACGAGGCCCTGCGCATGCTCCGCGCCATCAGCCAGGTCCCGGTCATGGTGATCACGGCGCGGGACGACGAGGCCGAGATCATCCGGGTGCTCGACGCCGGGGCGGACGAGTACGTGGTCAAGCCGTTCGGGGTCGGCCAGATCGAGGCCCGGATCCGCGCCCTGCTGCGGCGCGGCGCAGACGGGGAGCCGCGCACCCCGGCGCCGCTGGTGGTGGGCGGGCTGCGCCTGGACCCCGACGCCCACGAGGCCACCCTGGACGGCGTCCCGCTCGACCTGAGCCGCCGCGAATTCGACTTGCTGCACTACCTGGTGGCCCACGCCGGGCAGGTGGTGACCCGGCGGGACCTGCTTACCCACGTCTGGCAGTTGCCGTACGGCGGCGCGGACAAGACGGTGGATGTGCACGTCTCGTGGCTGCGCCGCAAGCTGGGCGAGACGGCCCAGCAGCCGCGGTACCTGCACACCGTTCGCGGGGTCGGGATCAAACTGACCGCCCCCGCCTGAGATTCCCGCCATGAGACTGCGGATCATCCTCCTGGTCGTCGCGATCAGCTCCATGGTGCTGATCGCGTTCCTGCTGCCGCTGGCCCTGGTGCTGCGCACCTCGGCGGCCGACCGCGCGGTCAGCTCGGCCACGGTCCGGGCCCAGTGGATGGCCCCGCTGGTGGCCACGCTGAGCGGTGCCAGCCTGAAGGCGGCCGTCGCGCAGGTGAACGCCCAGGACAAGGCCCAGGTCATCACGGTGTTCCTGCCCGGCGGCCCGGTGCTCGGCCATCCGGCGGCCCGGTCGGCCGGGGTCCGGCTGGCCGGGAAGGGGAGGAGCTTCTCGACCCCGGCCCAGGGCGGGGTCGAGGTCCTGGTCGCCGTGCAGGGCCTGCCCCGGGGGACGGCGGTGATCCGCGCGTTCGTGCCTGGTGCGCAACTGCGCGCCGGGGTGGCCCGGTCCTGGCTGTTGCTGGGCGGGGTCGGCCTGGGCCTGCTGCTGCTCAGCGTGGCAGTCGCGGATCAGCTGGCCCGGTCCCTGGTGCGTACTTTGCGCGCGGTGGCCCGGGCGGCCGACCTGCTCACGGCCGGGAACCTCGCGACCCGGGCCACGGTGGCCGGCCCGCCGGAGATTCGCCAGGTCAGTAACGGGCTGAACCGGCTCGCGGCGCGCATCGGGGAACTGCTGGCCCACGAGCGGGAAACCGCCGCGGACCTGTCCCACCGGCTGCGCACCCCGCTGACCGCACTGCGGATTGACGCGGAGTCGCTCCGGGACCGCCGGGAGCGGGCGCAACTGCTCAGTGACGTCGACGGCGTGGAGCAGACCGTGAATGAGATCATCCGGGAGGCCCGGCGCCCGGCCGGCCCGGGCGCCCGGATCGCCTGCGACGCCACCGAGGTCGTGGCCGAGCGGGCGGCCTTCTGGCAGCCACTCGCCGAAGACCAGGACCGGCAGCTGACCACGACGATCACCCCGGGGCCCGTCCCGGTCGGGGTGTCCCGCGATGACCTCGCCGCCTGCACGGACATCCTGCTGGAGAACGTGTTCTCGCACACGCTGGAAGGGACTGCCTTCTCGGTCCGGGTCAGCCACCGGGCGGGAGGGGGGGCGTGGATGGTGGTATCCGACGCGGGGCCCGGGTTCGCCGACCCGGACGCGGCCCGGCGGGGCCGGTCCAGCGCGGGCTCCACCGGGCTCGGCCTGGACATCGTCCGGCGGATCGCCGAGGCTTCCGGCGGGACGCTGGCCGTCGGCCGCTCCGCCTCGGGCGGGGGATCGGTCACGGCGGGCTTCGGGCCCGTCGCGGGCTCCGCCGAGGCGGCCCGGCGGGACCGGCGGGTCCGGACGCCGCTGCTCCGGCGACGGGCCGCGAGCGAACCACCGGGCTGGCCGGACGATCCCCCGCCGTGGTCGGCGGTCGCGGACCGGGGGCGCCGCCAGCAACCACCCGGCTGAGCAACGGCCGGGCGCGTAAGGCGGGTGAGGGGGCCTTAGCCGGGCCCAGGCCGTCGAGATAAGGCATCTTCCCGATGTGGCGCGGGGGGCCTTACGACGAACCTGAATGGTGTGCGGTCATGACCGTGGCCGCGAACCAAGGAGGATGTCGTGCATCCAGTAATCCAGTCGGCAGTCGGAGCCCAGCACATCAAGGACATGCTCGACCACGCCGCCGAAGAGAGCCGGTCCCGCGAGGCCCGGCGCGGCCGGAAGGTCCGCCGCGGACGGCGCCACGCTGTCCTGGGCGTCCACATTCGCGCCACCCGCCGCGACCCGGCGCCTGCCCAGTGCGCCGCCGAGTAGCGGCTCGCGGCCCGATCGGAGGCTCCGCAGCCCGGGCCCCGTCCTCTCCCCAGCCCGTTCTCCGGGCCCGGGGAGAGGACGGGGCGAACCGCCTGAACGTTACTTTTAGTTACCGCTAACTCCATGAGAGCTTCTCCCAGGTCGAGGGCGTCGGGGTGTCCCGCCCTCCCGGGACTGCTTTGAACGAATGTTCGATTATTTGCTATTGTCGTGGCATGGCAGCGTACGTTCCGCCAGGCTGGCCGACCGGGGTGCATCCGCCCGGCAGTACAGATTTCGAGGCCACCGCGGTGGCCTGGCTGCTCGACGTGGTGCCGCCCGATTACCGGCTGTATGGCGTGCTGCGGCGCCACCCGCTCGCGCTGGCCGTGATGGCCCGGCATCACGTGGCCGCGTGCGTGGAGGGCGCCCGGGACGGGTACCGCAGCGCCCGGACCGAACTGGGCGGGTCGCTGCCGGCCCACGGGGTCGACGCGGTGCTCGCCGCCTACCGTAGTGAGGGGCGCAGGCTGGTGGACACCGCGCAGGCCGTCGACTTGATTGGGCGGGCTCTGCGTGGTGAGGTGTTCAACCCCCGGCTGCGCGCCGAGTAAGCGGGAGCCGGTCCAGCGCCGCATCGTCAGCGGGAATGCGGCGGACCGGCTCGTTCAGGTCGCGGCGCGGAGGACGAGCACGGCCATGCCGTCCACCGCCGGGTGACCGCCGAAGGTCCGGACTTCCTCGTGAACCTTGTCCGCCACCACGTCCGCGGTCAGCCCCGTACACGCGGCCAGCAGCCGGGCCAGGCCGTCGTCGTCATCCAGCTGCCGGTCGCCGTCGCGCCGCCGGGTCACCCCGTCGGTGACACAGAGCAGCAGGTCGCCGGCGCCGAGGGTGACGTCCTGGGCGGAGAATCCCTGCCCCTCGATCACGCCGAGCACCGGCTGCGGCGCCGCAGCGGTCTCGGGCCGTCCCTGGGTCCGCAGTACCAGCGGCAGCGGCTGCCCCGCGCAGGCGAGAGAGACCCTGGGTGGATCGCCCGGCACGATCTCGCCGTGGACCAGAGTCAGATACGTGCCCGGAGCCCGCTCATCCAGGATCAGCTGATTCAGCCGGTCCAGCACATCGGGGAGGCCCAGCCCGGCCGCGCCCAGGATGCGCAGGGCGTTGCGGGCCAGCGAGGTCACCGCCAGGGTGGCCGGACCCGTCCCGCACACCTCACCGATGGCGAACCGCCAGCGGCGGCCGGTCACCGGGAACACGTCACAGAAGTCGCCGCCGCCCCCGTCAGCCCGGGAGAGGCCCCTGCTGAGCACGTCGGTACCAGGCCGGTCGGTATTGAGCAGATCGGTACTGAGCAGATCGATACTGGGCAGATCGATACTGGGCAGGTCGTGCGCGAAGGCCAGCTCGACACCGGGAATCCGGGGCAGTTCCGGCGGCACCAGGGCGGCGCGCAGCGACTCGCTGGCCCGCTGCTGCCGCGCGGTGAGCCGGGAGTTCTCCAGGGCCAGCGCGATCCGGGCGGCCAGGTCCTCCGCCAGCCTCTGCACCTCCCGGGATGGACGCCCGCCGTGCGGCCCGCCCAGGATGAGCAGCCCCAGCGGGGCGCCCCGGGTGGTCAGCGGGAAGCACCAGGCTCCCCGGGCGGCCAGGTCGGCCACACCAGCCGGGGCCTGCGCCGGGACCAGGGCCGCCAGCGGCCAGGAGCGCGCGGCCCCGGCGCGGGAATCCGCGCCGATGACCGGCGGCGCCAGGTCGCAGCCCAGCTTCAGCAGCCAGGTGAGCGCGCCCGCCTGCGCCTCGTCCGCGTGGCGGGCCACCGTAAGCCGCAGGTCACCGCCGGGACCGGACAGCAGCACCGCACACCACGCCGCGAGCCGGGGCACGGCGACCTGCCCAGCCACGGCCAGGATCCGGTCGGTGTCCAGGGGGCCCGCCAGCAGCGTGCCCGCTTCGGCCAGCACCCCGATCCGGGCCCGCCGGGCCCGTTCCAGCTCGGCCAGCCGGGCCCGTTCGAGCGCCGGGGCCATCTGGTCCGCCAGTTGCTGCAGCCGCCGGACCTCGCCCTCCGCGAACCGCCCGGGCCGGGCGGCCGCGATGGCCAGCACCCCGGTCACCTGGCCGTCCACCATGAACGGCACGGTCGCGACGGACGGTGCGGTACGCAGCCACGCGTCCGGGCCAAGCCCGCTGGCCGCGCGTACGCCTAGATCCCCGTCCTCGTCCGCGACCAGGGCATAAGCGCTGTCAGCGGACGCGATGAGCCGCGCCGACGTCACGCACTGGTCCAGCAGCACGTCATACCCGGACCTGGCCGCGGCGTCGTAGAGCGGCCTGGTGCTGGCCGATCCGGTGCTGGCCGATCCGGTGCTGGCTGGCCCGGTGCTGGCCGATCCGGTGCTGGCTGACCCGGTGCTGGCTGGCCCGGTGCTGGCTGCCCCCGTGCCAGCTGACCCAGGGCCGGCCTGCGCTGCTAGCTGACCCGGTGCCCGCCGGCCCGGTGCCCGGCCGTCCGGAGGCCCCCGGTCCACGGCCCGCCGGCGCGCTGTCGGCCGAGGTACCCGCCAGCGCGCCGCCGGTGACATTCCAGGGCCGCCGGCACCACAGCCTCCAGCGCCCCCGGGCCCGTCCCGGCGGCCGGTGCCCCGCCTGAAGCGCCGGGAAGTCCCATCCGGAACCAGACGGCCTTGGCGTCGGTCCCGTAGCTGACCCCCCAGGCGGCCGCCAGGGCGGAGGGCAGCAACAGGCCGCGGCCGCCGGTGCGCTCGGCCGCAGCGGTGTCGTCGGGTGCGGGGCCGGGCACCATCCGGGCCGGGTGACTGTCGCGGACCACGACCTCCACCGCGCCCGCGGCGAGCTTACAGGTGACCTGGACCTGGGTGCCTGCGTGCACCACGGCGTTGGTCACCAGCTCGCTGGTCAGCAGGACCGCGTCGTCGACCAGGCCGCCGTCCGCTTCGGCTCCGGGCGCAGTGTCCAGCCAGGAACACAGCGTATCGCGCACAAACTTGCGGGCCGCCGCGACGGCCGCAGGCTCAGGCAGGTACGCCGCGCTCGCGACGAGATTCTTGCGTCCCTTCACGTGCCCTCTTGGACCCCCAGATGCTCATGTGCGGTCGCCACGGTAGGCGAAGGCCGCGACCAGCCATCCCCGGCTACGTATTCCCGGACCACCTTCGCGGGAACACCGGCGATCACGCAGCGGTCAGGCACCATCCCGCGGACCACCGAGCCCGCGGCCACCACCACATTACGGCCGATCTGCGCGCCGGGCAGCACGATCACACCAGCTCCTAGCCATGTCCCCGGACCGATGGACACCTCGGTATTGCTTGGCCACTGCCTCCCGATCGGCACGTCCGGGTCGGTGTACCCGTGGTTCTGGTCGGTGATGTACACGTAAGGGCCGGTGAACACGTCATCACCGATGACGATCGAGTGATGCGCGATGATGTGGCTCCCCCGGCCGATCACGCATCCGTTCCCGACCCGGAGCACCGGGGAGCCGCCCAGCTGATGGCCCGGGACCAGGCCGGCGGTCAGGGTGACCTCGGCCCCGATGAGCGCGCCGGCCCCGACCTCGATCCAGGCTTCGCCGTAGAGCGCCCCGGTCGGGAAAGCCATGACCGACCCGGGGCCGAACGCGGCGAACCGGCGGCCCGCCGGGGTATCCGCGGTAATCGCGCCGGCCTGCTGCGCCGCCCGCCAGGCCCGGTGCACCGCCTGCCACGCGAGCGTGCGGCAACCCCTGACGAGAGCCTCCTTGCCTGGCATGGACGACTACGGTACCCGGGCGCCGATCTGCAGTGTCTGAGTCTGCAGTGTTTGGGGCACCCGGGGCTGGGTTGCCCGCGTCCGGGTTCCGCGCGCCCGGGCTTCCCGCGCCTGAGGGGCCAGCGATGGCGCGGCGAGCTGGCCGCAGGCCCCGTCGATCTCGCTGCCCCGGGTATCGCGCATGGTGACCGGGATGCCGCGAGCCGCCAGCCGGTCGGTGAACTCCCGCATGGAGCCCGGCTCGGACGCCGTCCACCGCGAGCCGGGGGTGGGGTTGAGTGGGATCAGGTTCACGTGCACCAGCCGCCCCGCCAGCAGCCCGGCGAGCATGTCGGCCCGCCACGGCTGATCGTTAACGTCCTTGATCAGCGCATACTCGATGGAAACCCGCCGGCCGGTGGTGGCCGCGTAATCCCACGCGGTCTGCAGGACCTCGGCCACTGGCCAGCGGCGGTTGACGGGCACGAGCTCGTCCCGCAGTTCATCGTCGGGAGCATGCAGCGAGACCGCCAGCCGGACCTGCAGGCCTTCGGCGGTAAGCCGGCGGATGGCGGGAACCAGCCCGACCGTGGAGACGGTCACCGAGCGCTGGGAGATGCCCAGACCGTCCGGCACCGGGTCGGTGATCCGGCGCACCGCCTTCAGCACGCTGGCGTAGTTGGCGAGCGGTTCACCCATGCCCATGAACACGATGTTGGAGACCCGTCCCGGGCCGCCGGGCACCTCGCCGCGGGCCAGGGCCCGCGCACCCGCGACCACCTGCGCCACGATCTCCGCGGCGGACAGGTTCCTGGTCAGCCCGGCCTGGCCGGTCGCGCAGAACGGGCAGGCCATCCCGCAGCCCGCCTGCGAGGACACGCACATCGTGGCCCGCTGCGGGTAACGCATCAGGACGGACTCGATGAGGGCACCGTCGAAGGCCCGCCACAACGTCTTACGGGTCATCCCCTCGTCACAGGTCAGCTCCTGCTGCGCGGTGAGCAGGCGGGGCAGCAGCTGGCCCGCCAGCTCGCCGCGGGACGTGGCCGGCAGGTCGGTCATCTCCGCGGGGTCATCGGTCAGCCGGGCGAAGTAGTGCCGGGCCAGCTGATCGGCGCGGAACGCCGGCGCGCCCAGCTCAGCAGCGGCGGCGCGGCGCTCCGCCGGGTCCAGGTCAGCCAGGTGCCGGGGCGGTCGGGTGGGGGTCGCTCTGCCAGGCACCGGCGCTCCGTAGGAAAGGTCGTTTCGAACGCTTAACAATATCCCGGGTGCGGACCTAATGACCTGCGGCGAATCAGTAGGTTTCGGTTATGCCGACTTTGCGCAGGGGCGGGAGAGAAGGCAATCTCGCCGCCCGGCCGGGTCGGCCCGAGATCCTGCTCACCAGTGAGAGCCCGTACGGCAGCCGACGGCTGGTCGTGGAGTACGACGGCGTTACCACCGCCGCGTACGTGTACGACCAGACGGCCGTGATCGCCGCGGTCTGGCTCGCCAACCACCAGCCAGCCCCGGCCGCCGCCGACCCCGCGCAGGTCGAGGCCGGGCAGGCTCCGGTCATGCCGGCCGGGCACACCAAGCATCCCGGCGGGCGGCCGCCGCTGGACCCGCAGATCCTGCGCCCGCTGTGGTTCGAGGAGGGGGACGGGGTGGCCCTCGTGGAGGGCGGCCGGCTGCTCGCGGTGGTTCCCGGCTGGTCCGACATGTCCCGGGGGATGCCCGGGTACAGCCGGGAATGCATCGGCCAGACCCCGTTCGCGTGGTCCCTGGATGACGCCATGGAAGGCCTGGGCCCGCGGGCGGACCGGGCCACGGCCTTCTGGCGCTGGCGGGTCAGCGAGGGTGCGTGGGCCGGCTTCCAGAAGGCGGCCCTGGGGCACCTGCTCGGCCGGCTCGGCCCGGGGGCCCGGTACTGGGATGTCAGCAGCGGCCGGCTGCCGTCGGCCGGGGTGTCCGAACGGCCGCCGACCCGCGGCCGGCCGTTCACGGTGCTGTCCACGCTGGGCATGAGCTGCCAGCGGATGCCGGTCGTCGAGCAGTTCTCGGAGGACCCTGCCTCCTCAGGGCGGATCGAGCTGGCCCTGGCCACCACGCTGCCCAGCCCGGAAGCAGCGCGTATCTTCCTGTGGCTGGCCCACTACCCCTGGCGCGCCGTGACCTGGTTCGGGCCGGGCCACACGATCAGGTGGTACCACGAGCCCGCCACCTTCCCGCTGGGCAGCGGGAACACCGCGGTGCTGCTGCTCGACGATCCGGCCCAGCTACCCGGGCCGGAGGTGCCGGACCTGTCCGGGTTCTCCTTCGGCGGCGACCCGGTGCGCTGGCTGTGGGTGGTGCCCATCAGCGAGCGGGAACGGCTGTTCGCCAAGGAACGCGGCTCGGCCAGCCTGGTCACGCACCTGGCGGCCCAGCGCCGGAACTGGGTGGTCACCGCCTGACGGCGGAGTTCGCCGGCGCACGCCGTGGGGCGTGACCTCACGCCGTGGGGCGTGACCTCACGCCGCACCGCGCAGGGCGGGTGGCGGGCTGGCGCCGTGGGCGCCTCTTCCGCCGCACGCCGAAGGGCGCGGCTCCCCGGCCGCGCCCCGACGGTTTTCGTTATCGGAAAATTAATGGATGTGCAGGCTCACTCCCAGCAGCGGTAGCCACCAGAGCAGGATTGCAAGCAGGGCGGACAAAACCAGCTTGAGCAGGTGCACGGTGATGTAGTGCTTTTCCCAGGCCACCACGATCCCGACGATGATATAGATCAGGCCAACCAGACCGATACGTCTGAACATCCCGCTAGGCTCCGCATCTCCCCCGACTGTATGTACGAGTCGCCCGCCAAGTCCCCAAGGCGGATGCGGCCAAACGCCAGTGTGTGAATCAGTGCGGATCAGCCGGGGAGGAAGATCACCAGCAGCAGCCAGACCACGGGGGCGGTGATCAGCAGCGAGTCGATCCGGTCCAGGACTCCCCCGTGGCCCGGCAGCACCGTGCCCATGTCCTTGATCTGGAGATCGCGTTTGATCATGGATTCAGACAGGTCGCCGAGGGTCGCCGCGCCGACGGCGACGACGCCCAGCACCAGGCCCTGCCACCAGGTGCCGTGCAGCAGCAGGAGAAGCAGCAAGACACCGGCCACGATGCAGGCCAGCGCGGAGCCGGCGAAGCCCTCCCAGGTCTTATGCGGGCTGATCACGGCCGCCATCGGGTGCCGTCCCAGCAGGCTGCCCACCAGGTAACCGCCAATGTCACTGCAGACCGTGAGCACGAGCCAGGCCAGGACGCGCCGGGAGCCGTCCGGGGCGGCCAGCATCAGCGCGACGAACGACGCCATCAGCGGCAGGTAGACGAGGGTGAACATCCCGGCGGTGACGTCCCGCAGGTAGCCGGCGCTGCCACCGGCCATCCGCCAGGCCAGAATCGCAATCGCGGTCACGGCCAGCGCGGCGACCAAGGGGCGCTCGCCGCTGTAATAGGCCAGTCCCAGCATGACCGCGCCACCGGCACCTACCGGGACCAGCGGCAGCCGGATGCCGCGCGCCTCCACGGCCCGGGTAAGTTCCCACAGGCCGAGCGCGACCACAGCGGCCACGTAGATCAGGAAGATGACCTTGATGGTGAAGAGGGTGACCAGGGCCAGGCCGCCCAAGAGCACGCCGACCACGATCGCGGCGCGGAGGTTGCGGCCGGCCCGGGACGGTTTGAGGACCTCGGTGGGCGGGAGTTCCGGGGGCGGGGGCCCGGCGGGCGCCGATTCGGCGAGCGGAGGCCGGGCGGCCGGGGATTCAGCGGGCTGGGATTCCACGGGCTGGGGTCCGGCGGGCTGGGGTCCGGCGGGCGGGGCCCCCAGGGGAGGAGGCTCCGCCCCGGGCTGGCCGCCTGGCGCCGGAGCGTGGCCCGGTTCGCTTAGCTCGTCGGCACCCAAATCTCAGACCTCGAGGAGCTCGGCTTCCTTGTGCCGCAGCAGTTCGTCCACCTGCCCCACGTAGGTGTGCGTGAGCTCGTCGAGTTCCCGTTCCGCCCGGTGGACCTCGTCCTCACCCGCCTCGCCGGCCTTGACCATCTTGTCCAGGGAGTCCTTGGCGTGCCGCCGGATATTGCGGATGGAGACCCGGCTGTCCTCGGCTTTGTGCCGGGCCACCTTGATGAAGTCCTTGCGCCGTTCCTCGGACAGTTCCGGGAAGACGACCCGGATGATGTTGCCGTCGTTACTCGGGTTGACCCCGAGGTCACTGTTGCGGATCGCCTTCTCGATGTTGGCCATGGACGACTTGTCGAATGGCTGGACGATCACCATCCGGGGCTCCGGGATGTGAAACGAGGCCAGCTGATTCACGGGGGTCTGGGTTCCGTAGTACTCGACAGTGATCTTGCCGAACATGGACGGATGCGCGCGCCCGGTCCGGATGGTGCCAAACTCTTCCTTGGCGACCACCACGGCCTTCTCCATTTTCTCCTCGGCCTCGAAGAGAGTGTCGTCTATCACTGCGGCTCCTGGTGCGTTCTGTGCCTTCACGCTTTCCGCGGCGGGCGGGTCTTAATAGTCCCCCGACCGGCAGATGAGTGTGCCGATCCTCTCACCGCGCACCGCCCGCGCGATGTTGCCCTCTTCCATCAGGTCGAATACGACGATGGGCAGGCCGTTGTCCATGCACAAGCTGACCGCGGTGGCGTCCATGAACTTCAGTTCGCGGCGGAGGACCTCGCTGTAGTCGATCTGGGTGAATCGCGTCGCACCGGGAATCGTGCGGGGATCGGCGTCGTAGACCCCGTCCACCTGTGTTCCCTTGAGCACCGCTTCCGCGCCGATCTCCAGGGCGCGCTGCGCGGCGCAGGTGTCGGTGGAGAAGAACGGCGCCCCCAGGCCCGCCCCGAAGATCACCACCCGGCCCTTCTCCAGGTGCCGGATAGCCCGGCGGGGGATGTAGGGCTCGGCCACTTGTCCCATGGTGATCGCGGTCTGCACCCGGGTTTCCACGCCGAGCTTCTCCAGCACGTCCTGGAGGGCCAGGCAGTTGATCACGGTCCCCAGCATGCCCATATAGTCGGCCCGGGCCCGGTCGATGCCGCGCTCGGCCATCTGCTTGCCGCGGAACATGTTGCCGCCCCCGACCACCGCGGCCAGTTCCACCCCGTCGGCCACCACCGCTGCGATCTCTTTGGCCAGGTGGAAGACCACATCCGGCGAGATGCCCAGCGGCTCGTTCCCGGAAAAGGCCTCACCGGAGAGCTTCACGACCACGCGGTTCCAGCGGCGGTGCGCCTTCGGTGCCTCCTGCTCCGGCTCCGGGTACCGCTCCGCTTCGGATGCCGCGGACGGGCCGGGCCCGTCCGCGGCATCCGCGCGCACGGCAGCGCCCCCAGGGTGCGTGGCGCTGCCGTCCACGGGATGTTCTCCTTCGCCCTCACTCACCAGCTGGCTCCGGTCCTCATCCGGCCTGGCCGACCTGGAACCGCGCGAACGCGCGGACGGTAACCCCCTGATCGGCGAGCAACTGCTTGATGGACTTCTTCGGGTCCCGGACGAAAGGCTGCTCGGTCAGCACCACGTCCTTGAAGAACGCGTTGAGCCGGCCCTCGACGATCTTGGGGACCGCCTGCTCGGGCTTGCCCTCATCCCGGGTGATCTGCTCCATGATGCCCCGCTCGTGCTCGACCACGTTCGCGGGCACCTCATCACGGGTCAGGTACTGAGGCCGCATCGCGGCCACCTGGTGCGTCACGTCCTTGGCCGCCTCGGGTGACGGCTTGTCCAGCTGGACGAGCACGCCCACGGTCGGCGGCAGCGCCGGGTCGGACTTGTGCAGGTAGGTAGCGACGTAGCCACCCTCGAAGAGCGTGTACCGGCCGAGCTCGATCTTCTCCTTGAGCGAGGCGCCGGCCTCCTCGATGTGCTGCTGGACGGTGGTGCCGGGCCGGAGCTCCAGCCCGAGCAGGGTCAGCCGGTCGGCGGGCCGCTGCTGCAGGGCCACGCTCGCGATCTGCGCGGCGAGGGCCTGGAACACATCGGTCTTGGCGACGAAGTCGGTCTCGCAGTTGAGCTCGAGGAGCACCCCGGCGTCCGTGCCGTCAAGCTCCGCGGTTACCAGCCCATTCGCGGCGGTCCGGGAGGCCCGCTTGCTTACGTCCTTGGCGCCCTTGACGCGGAGGAGCTCCACGGCGACGTCGAAGTCACCGTCGGCCTCCTCAAGGGCCCGCTTGCAGTCCATCATTCCCGCGGCCGTCTGCTCACGCAGCCGCTTCACGTCCGCGGCGGTGAAGTTCGCCATTTCCTCATCTCTCGCTATGTCTCTGTAGTGGGGCGGGGCCGATGGCCCCGCTCCGCTAGTCCCTCCAGTAGGCCGTCCGCTGGTCTGCCTCAGGCCTCGTGCGACTCACCGGAGCCAGCGGACACGCCCGCCGCCTCCGGCTCGGGCGCCGGGGTGTCACCCTGCTCGGGTACCGTCCCGTTGGCCTGGTCAGCTGCGGTCCCGTTCGCCTGGTCCGGCGTCGTCCCGTTGGCCTGGTCGCCGGTGGGTGCGGCGGGGGCCTGGACCGCGTCATCGTCGCCGGCCTTGCCCTCCAGGACCGCCAGCTCCCATTCAGCGAGCGGCTCTTCGGCGCCGAGTTCGCCGGACGTGGGCGCCGCGGAGGGCTTAGCCTCGCCGTCCGCCGCCCCGGCCCGGGCGATCAGGCCATCGGCCACCGCATCGGCGACGACCCGGGTCAGCAGCGAAACACTGCGGATCGCGTCGTCATTCCCCGGAATCGGGTAGGTGACCTCGTCCGGATCGCAGTTCGTGTCGAGGATGGCGATCACCGGGATGCCCAGCTTCCGGGCCTCACTGACGGCGATGTGCTCCTTCTTGGTGTCCACCACCCAGATGGCGCTCGGCACCCGGGACATGTCCCGGATCCCGCCCAGCGAGCGCTCCAGCTTGTCATGCTCGCGGCGCAGCTGGAGCAGCTCCTTCTTGGTCATCCCGGAGCCGGCCACGTCGTCGAAGTCGAGCTCCTCGAGCTCCTTCAGCCGCTGGAGACGCTTGAAGACGGTCTGGAAGTTCGTCAGCATGCCGCCCAGCCAGCGCTGGTTAACGAAGGGCATGCCCACCCGGCGGGCCTGCTCGGCGACCGCTTCCTGAGCCTGCTTCTTGGTGCCGACGTACAGGATGGAGCCGCCGTGAGCGACCGTCTCCTTGATGAACTCGTAAGCGGTGTCGATGAATTCGAGCGACTGCTGGAGATCGATGATGTAGATGCCGTTGCGCTCGGCCAGGATGAATCGCTTCATCTTGGGGTTCCAGCGCCGGGTCTGGTGCCCGAAGTGCACGCCGCTCTCAAGCAGCTGCCGCATAGTTACGACCGGAGCCATGCCCGCGGTCCCCTTCCTGTTACGCGCCGTGCCTGAGCACACCGACGCTCTCGGTTGTTGCCTGGCGCCCGGGCGCACCCGCCGCGGTGTGGGAGACCGCGGACCGGTGGGATGCGTCCCGCCGGGGACCGAACTGGCACCTGGCGGCAAGCGGACGCGCGAATTAGCCGGGAAGCCGTCCGCGTAGCGCGGGCAGACTCCACGACCTGTAAGCCAGTCTACTCGCTGGACTCAAGCCCGCGGATGCACTCACTTCGCCCGGTCACTCGGGCCCCTTCAGGCACTCGATTCTTCAAGCGCGGGGTTCTTCAAGCGCGGGGCTAGTCAGGCGCGGGGCTAGTCAGGCGCGGGCCTTCTCAGGCGCGGGGCTTCTCAGGCGCTTGACCCCTCAGGCGCTTGACCCCTCAGGCACGGGGATGCGCCTGGCGGAAGGCGGAGGTCAGCCGCTCGACCGAGACGTGCGTGTAGATCTGGGTCGTGCCCAGCGACGCGTGACCGAGGATCTCCTGCACGCTGCGCAGGTCCGCTCCGCCTTCCAGCAGGTGGGTCGCGGCCGCGTGGCGCAGACCGTGTGGCCCGGTGTCGGGCACCGCGGGCACCGCGGCCAGCCTCGTGTGGACCACCCGCCGCGCGGTCCGCGGATCCAGCCGCCTGCCGCGCGCCCCCAGGAACAGGGCGGTCTCGCTGTCCGGGGTCAGCAGGACCGGCCGCCCCTCCCGGGCCCAGCGCGCTGTGGCCCGCTCGGCGGGCAGTCCCACCGGCACCGTGCGCTCTTTGCCGCCCTTGCCCATGACCCGGATCGTCCGCCGCTCATGGTCGAGGTCACCCAGGCCGAGCCCGCACAGCTCGCTGACCCGGATCCCGGTGGCGTAAAGCAGTTCCATGATCGCGGTGTCGCGCAGGGCCAGCGCCTGATCGCGGGGATCCGGCTCGCTGCCTCCGGGCGCCGGGCTTTCCGGGCCCGGACTTCCCGGTGCGGGCCTTCCCGGTGCGGGGCCGTCCTGGGTCGCGAGCACCGCCGCCATCTGGTCCTGGCGGATCACCTCGGGCAGCTTGCGGGGGAGCCGGGGTGTGCCTAGCAGCGGCCCCGGGTCACTGGGCAGCCAGCCGCGCGCGTGCCCGAACGCGGTGAACGTCCGGGCCGACGCGGCCCGCCGGGCCAGCGTGGCCCGGGCCCGCCCGGTGGCGTGCTGGCCCGCCAGCCAGCCCCGCAGGACCGCGATATCCAGGCCGTCCGGGCTGGTCACACCGGCATGGGCGGCGTACTCCAGGAGCGCGCGGACATCACCCAGATAGGCCCGGACCGTGTGCCCGGACACTCCGCGCTCGGCGGCGAGGTGCCGCCGGAACGCCTCCAGCGCCGACTCCAGCTGGCCCGGCAGTTCGGCCTGTTCTCGCATGATCCCCAGTCTGGGGCAGGACCGCCGCTCACTCCACCGTGACACTCTTGGCCAGGTTGCGCGGCTTGTCCACATCGTTGCCGAGCGCCACCGCCGCGTGATACGCGAGCATCTGCAGCGGCACGGAGAGCAGGATAGGGTCCAGCTCGGGTTCGTTCTTCGGGACCCGGATCACGTGATCGGCCAGCTTGGGATCCAGATCGGCGTGCGCGACGGCCACCACCGGGCCCCGGCGGGCCTTGATCTCGCCGAGCGTGGACAGGTTCTTGTCAAACAGCTCATCGCTGGGCACGATCGCCACCGTGGGCAGCTCCGGGTTGACCAGGGCGAGCGGCCCGTGCTTGAGCTCACTGGCCGGGTAGGCCTCCGCATGGAGGTAGGAGACCTCCTTGAGCTTCTGCGCCCCCTCCCGGGCGACCGGGTAGCCGCGGACCCGGCCGATGAAGAACATGCCCTGGGCCTGCGCCAGCTCGGCGGCGACGCTGGCTATGTGATCCTCCCCGGCCAGCATCTCCTCGATCTGCCCGGGGATGGCGTGCAGTCCCGCGATGATCCGCCGGCCGTCGGCCGGCGAGAGGTCGTGGATGCGGCCCAGGTGCAGCCCTAGCAGGGCAAAGGCGATGGCCGTGGCGGTGAAGGTCTTGGTCGAGGTGACCGAGATCTCCGGGCCGGCGTGCAGGTACATGCCGCCGTCGCACTGCCGGGCGATGGCGCTGCCCACGGAGTTCACCACCCCGAGTACGCGGCCGCCTTTGCGCTGCAGCTCCTGGACGGCCGCCAGGGTGTCGTATGTCTCGCCGGACTGGCTGACCCCGACATAGAGCGTGTCCGCCTCCACCACGGGGTTGCGGTAGCGGAACTCCGAGGCTGGCTCGGCCAGCGCCGGGATGCGGGCCAGGTCCTCGATGAGCTGCGCGCCGACCTGGCCGGAGTAGTAGGCCGAGCCGCAGCCCAGCACCAGGACCCGGCGGAACTCCCGGAGTTCGCGCGGGTCCATGTTCAGCCCGCCGAGGTGCGCGGTGTGGAAGCGGCTGTCCAGCCGGCCGCGCAGGGCCCGCTCGACCGCACGCGGCTGCTCGTGGATCTCCTTGCGCATGAAGTGCGTGTAGCCCTCAGCGTCGTAGGAGCCGATCTCGGTATCGATGGTGGAGGGCTCTTTGATGGTGGTCCGCGCGTCGAGGGTGGACGTCACGAACCCGTCCGCGCGCACCGCCGCGACCTCACCGTCGTCGAGGTGCACGACCTGGCGGGTGTAGCGGACGAACGCGGCCACGTCAGAGGCGACGAACATCTCCTTGTCGCCCAGGCCGAGCACCACGGGGCTGCCGTTCCGGGCCGCCACGATGACGTCCGGATGGCGGGCGTCCAGCACCACGATGCCGTAGGTGCCGACCACCGAGGTCAGCGCCTGACGGACCGCCTCTTCCAGACTGTCGGCGTGGCTGGCCGCGATCAGGTGGGCCAGCACCTCGCTGTCGGTCTCGGAGGCGAACACGGCCCCGTCCACGGCCAGCTTGGCCCGCAGCTCGTCGGCGTTCTCGATGATTCCGTTGTGCACGATCGCAATGGGCCCGCAGACGTGCGGGTGGGCATTGACGTCGCTCGGCTCGCCGTGGGTGGCCCAGCGGGTGTGGCCGATACCCGGGCTGCCCTTGAACCGGGCGGGCAGCCCCGCGGTCAGGTCGGCCACGCGGCCTTTGGTCTTGTGCACGCGGATCTCACCCGACCGGCTCAGGACCGCGATGCCGGCCGAGTCATAGCCCCGGTACTCCAGCCGGGCCAGCCCCTCCAGCAGGATGGGCACGCAGTCACGGCCCCCGATATGAGCGACGATTCCGCACATGCTCTAGCCCCTCAGCCGTAGATGATGCGGCGCAACTGACGCAGCGTGTACTGAGGCGGTGCCACCAGCCGCTGCTGCAGCTCAACCGAGATTTGATGGAACGCGCGGTCGTTGGTCAGGCCCCGTGCCTTGAGCTCCCCGTGGCGCCTGCGGACGAAAACGTCCGCTGGCTCGGAGAAATACCCGACCACCTCTTCGATCAACCGTGCCGCCTCGCCGGACTCCAGCGAACTGCTCCTGGTGAGATGGGCGACCAGTTCGTCGAACGGCCGTTGCGCACCTGCCACACGGGTCAGCATGGTGGATCAGCGGCCAGAATGGCAACATCTTGCCCGAAATCGGGCAGATTCTCACGTATAAGCAGTCGCAGAAGCGTTTCTTCACGCGCCGGGCTGTCATGGACCGGCCGTCATAGACCGGGCTGTCATGGACGGCTGACGCGCTGCCCGGCCACCGGGCGGAGGACGGCCGTCCCCAGCCAGTGGCTGGCCAGCAGGGCCAGCTCGATCTGCAGGTGGTCTGCGTCAACCGGCCGGCCGAGACCCTCCTCGGCCTTGCGGACCCGGTACTGGACGGTGTTCTTGTGCACGGTCAGCCGTTCGGCAGTGGCCTTGAAACTGCCGCCTTCCTGCAGGAAGACCCACAAGGTGTCGCGGAGACTGGCGTTGTGGTCGTCGTCGTCCGCGAGGGATCGGAGAGTTTCCAGCACCCAGGACCGGATGAGCTCGATCGAAGCCGACATCAGGGCGAGCGGCGCAACATCGCTGAAGCTGGTGATGAACGGCCCGGACGGGCCGGCGGCCAGCGCGACGGCCTGGACGCCCAGAGCCTGCTCGTGGGTGCGCCGGAAGCCAGCGACGCCCGAGCCCACGGCACCGAGGGCGAACCGGATGTCGGCCGCAGCGCCGGCCGGGCGGTGGCCAGATGCCTCGATGGCCAGGGTGTCCCGGCCGCCCAGCGGGAGCCAGGCCCACGCGCTGGACTCGTCCTTGGGCAGGAAGATCGCCCGGTCCCGGCAGCCCGCCCGCCGGGCCACGTCGGCGGTGGCCTCCTCGAGCCGGGCCAGGGTGTCGCTGACCGCCCGGATCGTCATCCAGCACACCACGCCGACGTGGTGCTGGCGGAGCCGGTAGCCCAGGATGGCCTCGGAGGAGTCCAGGTCAACCCGTTCGCTGTGGAGCAGCGCCTGCACCCGGGCGACCCGGGCCGCGCTGAGGTTCCGCAGCCAGTTCTCCCGCTCTATCTCGTAGGCCGACACGACCTGCTCTGAGACCCGGTCGATGTACGCGGCGGTGACGCTGGCGATGCGCAGGCCTGCGGCGCTCACGACCGAGGCGTCATCCGTGCGCCGCCCGAGTTCCTCCAGGCACGAGTCCTGGAACCGGGCCGAGCCGATCCGGTAGGCCCGCAGCAGGGCGACGATGGGTATGCCACGCTGCGCGAGCCGGCGGGCGTATTCCGCGGCCGCCACTGGCACATGCACGTTCTCCAGGTCGATGCCGTGCTGCAGGACATGCAGGATGGTGGCGACGTTTTCCACGACACTGGCTTCCAGCAGCGTCAGGACTTGCTTGTCACCCCGCAGTTGCGGGATTTCCCGCACGATCAGCTCGTAAATCTCGGTGGCCAGATCGGCGGTACGGGGGGTGAGCGCGCTGGAGACATCGGCCGCGCGCTGGGCGACGGACGGGTTCGACCTGTCCATCGACGCATCGTACGCCGCCGACTCTGGGCGTGCCCAGATGCCGAATACGGTGCTATTCATGCCCTCGCTGCTGCCGATCCCGCCCTATTGACCGGGCCCGCCAGCCTCGTTCGCAGCGCTCGACAAACCCGGCGGCCGCCAGCGCGCCGAGGCAACGCAATGCGGTATCGAAATCCACGCCCGCCGAGACCGCGATGCGGGCCGGTCCCCAGCCGCCGCGGGCAGGCACGGCTTCCAGGACGCTCAGGCTGACCGGGTCCAGCTCATCCCGCGGCAGGACCGGGCCCCTGGGTGGCGGAACCAGGTCACCGGCGCCGAGCGACAGGCAGGCCAGCACGTCCTGCACGCCGGTGACGCAGACGGCTCCCCAGTCCCTGATGGCCAGGTGGCACCCGGCCGACGCGATGGACGTTACCGGGCCGGGCACGGCCATCAGGGGGCGGTTCTGGTCCCGGGCGTGCCGGGCCGTGCTCAGGGCCCCGCTGCGCAGCGCGGCCTCGACGATCACCGTCCCGCGGCTGAGCGCGGCAATCAGCCGGTTGCGGATCAGGAACCCGGGCCTGGTCGGGGTGCGGCCGGGTGGCCGCTCGCTGACCAGCGCCCCGTGGCCCGCGATGGCCAGGAACAGCTCGTGATGGCTGCGCGGATAAGGGTCGTCCAGACCCGAGGGCAGGACCGCGACGGTGACCCCCTCGGCCGCGAGCGCGCCGCGGTGAGCCTGGCTGTCGATGCCGAACGCACCGCCGGACAGCACCGTCCAGCCGCGTTCGGCCAGGGCCGCGGCCAGTTCGATAGTCACGTGGACGCCGTACGCGGTGGCCGCCCGGGTACCGACGATGGACACCGAGCGCAGGCAGGCGAACCGGAGATCTACCTCGCCGCGTACCCACAGCGCACACGGCTGCGCGTCACCCAGCACCTCGAGCTGGCTGGGCCACTCCGGGTCGCCAGGGCAGAGCAACCGGATCCCGTCCCGCAGCCAGGCATCCACCGTGGCCTCGGTAGGCGCGTCACCCAGCCGGGCAGCCCACCGCGGCCAGGCCCGGTCCAGGCCGGGGATAACGGGGAAAGCCGGGAGAGGTGCCCCTGCCGTGACAGCGGCGATGACCGCCCCCGGCGAGAACTGCTGGAGCAGGGGCCCGAGCTGCGCGTCACCAGGTTCGGCGACCCAGGTCAGCGCCGCCCGGGCCAGCCGGTCCCGGTCCCGCCCGGCCTGGTCCCGCCCGGCCTGGTCCCGCCCGGCCTGGTCCCGGTGGTTGCTCATCGCGGTACCCCCAGCCACAGACCGAGCGCCGCGGCGGTCTGGTCGGCGGTGGGGCGCGGCACCCCGGCCAGGTCGGCGAGGGTCCAGGCTACCCTGATCACCCGGTGCACGCCCCGCGCGCTGATCTGCCCCAGGTCCATAGCCCGCTCCAGGGGCACGAGCGCACCCGGCGCGGGAGCGTAACTCCGGCGCAGCTCGCTGCCGGGAATCTCCGCGTTGAGCCGCCAGGGCGTGTCCTGGAGCCGGGCGGCGGCCCGGCGCCGGGCCGACTCGACCCGGGTGGCGACGGTCGCGCTGGACTCCGCGAACGTCGCGTCACTGAGTAACTCGCCCCGGCTCACCGGCAGGAATTCCACCTTTACGTCAACCCGGTCGAGTAACGGCCCGGACAGCCGGGCCAGGTACCGGCGGCGGACCGCCGGCGTGCAGTCGCAGCCCGGCTGCCCCCCGGGTCCCTTGGCGCACGGGCAGGGGTTCGCCGCCAGGAGCAGCGTGAACCGGGCCGGGAAGCGCGCGGTCACGCCCGACCGGGCCACGACGACCTCTCCGGACTCCAGCGGCTGTCGGAGCGCGTCGAGCACATCCCGGCCGAACTCGGGAGCCTCGTCGAGGAACAAGCACCCGCGATGGGCCAGGGACGCGGCTCCCGGGCGGATCACCCCGCTGCCGCCGCCGACGATCGCCGCCTTGGTCGCGGTGTGGTGCGGGGCGCAGAACGGCGGCGCGGTCAGCAGCGGACTGCGGTCCGGGAGCACGCCCGCCACCGAGTGGATCGCGGTGACCTCAAGAGCCGCGGCGGGGTCAAGGCGGGGCAGTACGGTGGGAATCCGCTCGGCCAGCATCGTTTTCCCGGCCCCCGGCGGGCCGAGCAGGCAGAGATGATGGCCGCCCGCGGCGCAGATCTCCGCGGCCCGGCGTGCCGTCGGCTGGCCGAGGACGTCGGCCAGGTCGGGCCCGGCGCCCGCCAGGGTGCGGGCTCCCTCACCGGGAGAAGGGCCCCCGGCCCCCGCGGGAAGCCCACCGCCCTCGACCAGCCGGACGGGGTCTCGCGCGTCGCCGGCTCCCTCCGGAGGGGCCGGGAGGCTCCCACGCAGCCAGCCGAGTAACCCGCGCAGGGTCGCAGCACTCAGCACCCGCAGATCGGGGACCAGCGCTGCCTCGGCCTCGTTGGCGCACGGTACCGCGACCTGCTGGAAGCCGCGGGCCGCTGCGGCCGCGACAGCGGGCAGTACCCCGCGGACCGGGCGCAGCTGCCCGTCGAGCCCGAGTTCGCCGAGGAACGCTACCCCGTCGATCGCCTCCGCCGGGACCGAGCCCGCGGCACCGAGGATGGCTACCGCGATGCCAATATCGAACCCGCTGCCCCGCTTGGGCAGGCTCGCCGGGGAGAGGCCGACGGTGATCCGCCGCTGCGGCCACTGCTCACGGCTGTTCACGATGGCGGCCCGGATCCGGTCCCTGGCCTCGCGGAGCGCCGTATCGGGCAGGCCCACCAGAAGCAGTCCGGGGAGCCCGTTCTGGATGTCGGCTTCAATCTCCACCGGATGACCCTCCACCCCGACCAGGGCAATCGAGTGAGTCCGGGCGACCGGCATTCAGCCCACCCCCCGCACGTGCTCGAGGGTGAACTCTCCCGATCCGTTGCCGACTAGCCCGATCACGTCGATTCGCACCTCATCGAAGCCCAGCCCGTGGGCGGCCAGCCACGCGGACGCCAGGCGGCGCAGCCGGAGGCGCTTATTCTGGCTGACCGCTTCGATGGGGCTGCCGTACCTCAGGCCCGAACGGGTCTTGACCTCGCAGACCACGAGGACCCGCTGCTCGAGGGCCACGATGTCGAGCTCGCCGGTCTCGCACCGCCAGTTCCGGTCGAGGATCCGCAGTCCGGCCCGCTCCAGGTACTCCGCCGCCAGCTGCTCGCCGCGGCGGCCCAGCTCGTCCTTGTCCTTCACCGGGCACCACCTCCGGTACTGACGCTGCCGGAACGGGAAGCGCCGCGCTGGGGCAGTTGCCGTCCTGTGGACGAACGAGCACGAAACCGGATTCTGTGGACAGGGAACGCCGCTTTGTCGCTGCCGGGTGCTTCAATCCAGGCGGGGCCTGCCGCGCGTCCCTGCCAATCGGCCTGGGCGGATGACGCCGGGCCCCTGGGTCACTTGTTGTCGTCGGGAACCTCGAGCTCGGCGCGCGCCAGCTCCTCGACGTTGACATCCTTGAACGTCACGACCCGGACATTCTTTACGAACCGTGCCGGACGGTACATGTCCCACACCCATGCGTCCTGCATGGTGACCTCGAAGTACACTTCGCCGTTCTCGGCCGCGCGGACGTTCAGTTCCACGTCGTTGGTGAGGTAGAACCGGCGCTCGGTCTCGACCACATGGGTGAACAACCCCACGACGTCCCGGTACTCGCGGTAGAGCTGCAGCTCCATCTCGGTCTCGTATTTCTCGAGATCTTCTGCGCTCATGTCCTCCCCCTCCGATTAGCCTGCGTCGGGAGGTCCAGTCCAGTTGCCATCAACGATAGGCCAATTCTCCGCCGAGCATTTCTCCCGGCCTCAACTGGCCGTCAGAGTCCTGGCCGGCCTCCACCTGCGTCACTGCCTGGCCGGCCATCTCCGGGCCAGCTACCTCCTGCTCGTAGCCCTCCTGGTCCACCGCGGGTTCCCCGTCCACTATGGGCTCCCTGTCCACCAGCTGCTCTCCGTCTCCTACTGACTCCTCGTCCACCACCTCCGGCAGGTCCCGGACCAGCCCATTGACATTAGCGAACGAGGCGCGGTGCTCCGGGCAGGGCCCATGCTGGGCCAGCGCCCGCATGTGGCTGCGGGTGGAGTATCCCTTGTGCCGGGCGAACCCGTACGCGGGGTACTGCTCGCTAAGCCCGGTCATGATGCGGTCCCGGGTGACCTTGGCCACGATCGAGGCCGCCGCTACGCAGGCCGCGACCTCGTCGCCCTTCCACATGGCCAGAGCAGGGACGCCCAGGCCGCGGACGGCGAAGCCGTCCGTGAGCACATACCCCGGCCGGATGGAGAGCCCGGCCAGAGCCCGCCGCATCCCGGCGATGTTGCACACATGCAGCCCGCACGCGTCGATCTCGTCGGCCGGGATGATGACCCGGTGCCAGCTGAGGGCGGTCCGCATCACTTCGGTGTAGGCCTCCTCGCGGGCCGCGGCCGTCAGCGTCTTGGAGTCCGCGACGCCGCTGAGCCCGGAGAGTTTGCGGGGATCCAGGATCACCGCCGCGACCACCAACGGTCCGGCGCAGGCCCCACGGCCAGCCTCGTCGATCCCGGCCACCGGGGACAGCCCCGCCCGGACCAGGACACGCTCGTATCCGGTCAATCCTGCCGCACGCCGGGGGGTATAGCCGGGATGCCGCCACCAAGGCATCGCCACGTCGTTACCAGCGCCCTCCCCGCCGGGCGGGACCGCGTCTGCCTCCCGCACTCTGCTGAGCCCCGGCCCGCCGCGATCCGCGGCGCCGCCGCAGCCTGCGGTCCACCCAGGTCAGGGGCAGGGCCACCGATCCCGCCAGCACGAATGGCGCGGCAGGCCTGGTGAGTTCGCTGATCGCCCCGGCCCCGAGGGCCTGGCCGTTGTCCAGCTTGTTGAACGTGGCCGGGATGGGCAGTATCCGGAACCGGCTCGGCGGCCACAGGATCAGGAACGCCCGGCCGACCACCTGGCTCTCCGGGATCGTGCCGCCGCCCGGGTCGCCGATGTGCCCGCGGGAGTCGTAGGAGACGTTGCGGTGGTCGCCCATCACCCACAACCGGCCCGGAGGCACGGTGACATGGAACTTGGTCATGGACGGCGGGTTGTTCGGGTACAGGTAGGACTTCTCGTTGAGCGGGACGCCGTTCACGGTGACCCGGCCCTGCGCGTCGCAGCAGGCGACGTGATCACCGGGTACCCCGATGACCCGCTTGATGTAGTCGTGCACGCCCGGCGAGATGCCGAACAGCCCCACCACCGCGTGCCCGAACTCACTGGCCAGCCGGACGACCGGGTCGCTGGACTGCGGAGGGCTCGGCGGATCCCACGAGCTCTCCCCGTTGAACACGATCACGTCTCCGCGGTCGATCGAGCGGAAGTGGTAGATGAGCTTGTTGACCAGGACCTTGTCCCCGATGTCGAGGGTGTTCTCCATCGACGAGGACGGGATGTAGAAGGCCTGCACCACGTAGGTCTTGATCACCAGCATGATCACCAGGGCGAGCACGAACAGGACGAGTAGTTCCGACCACCAGGAGAGACGGCGCCTCCGCCTGGACCGGGCGGCGGTGCCCCCGCCGGCGGTGGCCCCGCCCACGCTGGCCCCGCCCGCGCTGGCCCCGCCCGTACCAGGCGCACCCGCACCAGGCGAGGCCGCGCCAGGCGTGCCCGGGCCAGAACTGCCCTGACCATCGGCGCCGGCACCGGCGGTGCCCCCACCGGGAGAGCCGTCGCTGGCCTGGTGGCCATCGGGGCCGCCAGGGCTCCTGGCCTGACCGCCGGTGCCGGCGGACTCAGCCGTGACGTCACGGCCGGGCGGAGGAGTCATGGTCCCGGTCCCCCCTGGTATCTCCGGCTCTGCGCCAACTGCCCGGTCGCCGTCGTGGCCAGGCAATTCGACGCCTGGAGAGCCTGTGCTGGCAGGCTCCCCCATACCCCGGTCGTCGTTCATTGGTCCGAGCCTAATGCCGGTCTGACGGAACGTGTGCGGTCAGCCGACGGCGCGCCCACGCGAGCGGCACCATCCCGGCCAGTCCCACCGTCCCCCGCGGGGACGTCAGTCCGCCGCGTGGCGACGCCGCGAGCGAGCACTGGGCGAAGGCAGCGGGAACCGGAACCCTTCCTGAACTGTGCCGGGAGGCCACACGACCAGGAACACGCCCGATCACGGCCTGCTCCGGGATGGTCGCGTCCCCGGGGATCCTCACCGTGGTAGCGGGAGTCGGAGCGCCGCCCCGCAAATGCCTCGATGGCCACCGCGAGCACGGCGGCCAGCAGCAGCAGGGACGCTAAGTCCGGCCAGGGCGGCCTCCGGCGCACGGGGACGGGCGGGCCGGCCGCCCTGCGCCGGGCCCGCGTAACCGAGATCCTTCCCGGCCACCGGAAGAGGCGCGGCTAGCGCCGCTCCTTGATGCGCGCGGCCTTCCCGCGCAGCTCACGGAGGTAGTACAGCTTGGCCCGGCGCACCCGGCCCCGGGTCACGAGCTCGATCTTCTCGATCGAGGGGGTGTGCACCGGGAAGGTCCGCTCCACCCCGACGCCGTAGCTGATCTTCCGGACGGTGAACGTCTCCCGCGCCCCACCGCCCTGGCGGCGGATCACAATGCCCTGGAAAACCTGAATCCGGGACCGGGTGCCTTCCGTGACCCGCACATGGACTTTCAGCGTGTCCCCGGGCCGGAAATCGGGGATGTCGGAGCGGATCTGGGCCTGCTCCAGCTCGGCGATCGCGGTGTGCATGGCTGCGGTTCCTCAGTTGTCCTCACGCGCGCACAGGCCAGCGAACGCGTGGCATCGTCTCGTCGGTATCTGTCAGTCTTCCTGGGCGCTGAGGGCTCCAGGACGCGCACCCGCAGGGTCGGCCTGGTGTGGGTGGCAGACTTCAGTGTGCCATATCTTCAGCACTGATCGGGAAGCCAGCGTCAATGAGCACCTGGCGGTCGCGTGCGTCGAGCCGCTCACCGGCCGGTCCGGCGGCGGCCAGCCGGGCGGCCAGGTCGGGGCGCAGGGCCGCGGTCCGCCGCAGCGCCTGGTCGCGCCGCCAGCGGGCAATAGCCGCGTGATCCCCGGACAGCAGGACCGGCGGGACCTCACGCCCGCGCCAGACCCGGGGCCGGGTGTAGGAAGGGCCTTCGAGCAGGCCGTCCATGGGGCCCGCACCTGCGCCGAACGAATCATCGGCGGCGGACTCGGCGTTGCCGAGGACTCCGGGCAGCAGCCGGCCGACCGCATCCACCATCACCAGCACGGCGGGCTCGCCCCCGGACAGCACGTAGTCGCCGATGGACACCTCATCGACCGGCATGCGGTCGCGCGCCTCGTCCACGACGCGCGCGTCGATTCCCTCGTACCGGCCACAAGCAAAAACCAACCAGCCGCAACGGGCCCATTGGGCGGCCATCGCCTGCGTGAACGGGAGGCCCGAGGGGGTGGGTACTACCAGCCGGGCCGGTGGCGGACCCGGGCCCGCCACCGCATCCAGCGCCTCGCCCCACGGTTCCGGCGACATGACCATGCCCGGGCCGCCGCCGAAGGGGGCATCATCCACGGCGCGGTGCACCCCGTGGGCCCAGTTCCGCAAGTCGTGGACCTGCAGTTCGATGTCTCCGCGGGAGGCCGCCTTGCCGAGCAGCGAGACACTGAGCGGGGTGAAGTAGTCCGGGAAGATCGTGATGATGTCGATGCGCACCCGGCTCACCTCAGCTTCCTTCGGTCCCGGCGCCCAGCTCCAGCAGCCCCGGCGGGGGGTCGATGACGAGCCGTCCTGCGGCCACGTCAACTTCAGGCACGAGCGCGGCCACGAACGGGACAAGCAGTTCGCTGCGCAGGCCGTTGCCGGGCTGTGCCCGGGGCGCCAGCGCGGGGCCACCCGGGCCGCGTCCGGCCAGGGCGGGTCCCGTCGGGATGGGACCCGCCTTGTCCGGAGACGCCTTGTCCGGGGCCGGCTCGCCCGGGGCCGCTTCGTCCGGGGCCGGCTCGTCCGGCACCCCGGCTGGCCCAGCGTCCGGCCCGGCCGCTGACCTGGCGGGCGCAGGCTCGATGACCAGCAGGTCCTGCCCGAAGTGCCGGACATCCGTGACCCGGCCCACGGGTTCACCCGAGGTGGTGACCACGGCCAGCCCGATCAGTTCATGATCGTGAAACTCGTCCGGGTCATCGGTCGGCCCCACCTCGGCGGAGTCCAGGGTGAGCCAGGTCCCGCGCAGTTCCTCGGCCTGATCCCGGTCGTCGATACCGGCGAACCGGATCAGCAGCCGGCCAGAGTGCCAGCGCACCGCTTCCACGACGAGGGGCCCGGCCGCGGCCGGGTCGGTGGCCATCACGCGGCCCACGGCGAACCGCAGGTCTGGGTCATCGGTGCGTACTTCCACCGAGACCTCGCCGCGGACCCCGTGCGGCCGCGTGACCCGGCCGACCACCAGTTGCATGACGGGCTAGCGAACCTCGTCCACGTCCAGCAAATCGACCCGGACGTACTTGCCGCCGGCCAGTGAGCCGATCACGGTCCGCAGCGCCTTGGCGGTCCGGCCGCCGCGGCCGATGACCTTACCGAGATCTTCAGGGTGAACCCGCACCTCGAGGACCCGTCCCCGGCGCAGCCCGTGGCTGTCCACCCGGACATCATCCGGATGTTCGACGATGCCCTTCACCAGGTGCTCGAGGGCCTCTTCCAGCATGTCAGGCTCCGTCACCCTGCTCCGCGGCCACCGGCTCCGCCTCCGCGGAGTCTGCCGCCTCCGCCTTCGCCGGGCTGGCCTTTTCGGTGCTGGCCTTAGCCGTGGCCTTGGCCGGCTTTTCGTCCGCCGCCGTGTCAGCCTTCTCCGCGCTGGCCGCCTCCGCCTTGGGCGTCTCGGCCTTCGCCGTGTCAGCCTTGGGCGTGTCAGCCTTCGCCGTGTCGGCCTTGGGCGTGTCAGCCTTCGCCGTGTCAACCTTGGCCGTGTCAGCCTCGGGCGTGTCAGCCTTCGGCCGTGTCAGCCTCGGGCGTGTCAGCCTTCGCCGTGTCGGCCTTGGCCGTGTCAGCCTCGGGCGTGTCAGCCTTCGCCGTGTCGGCCTTGGCCGTGTCAGCCTCGGGCGTGTCAGCCTTCGCCGTGTCGGCCTTGGGCGTGTCAGCCTTCGCCGTGTCAGCCTTGGGCGTCTCGGCCTTCGCGTCGGCCTTGCCCGCGTCAGCCTTGGCACCGCGGCCCGCGGTGGTCTGCTTGCCGCCGGACCGGCCCGCGGACCGGCCCGAGCCGGCCTTCGCGCCGCTCGCGTCTGCGTCGCCCTGATCGCCGTCGGCCTTGGCACCGGGCTTGCGGCCCTTGGCCTTGGCTCCGTCGCCGGTGCCGAGCGCTTCGGCGACGGCGACGTTGTAAGCGTCCTTCTTGTCCGCCTTGGGCGCTGCGGTCTTCAGCGTTCCCTCGGCCCCGGGCAGGCCCTTGAACTTCTGCCAGTCGCCGGTGATTTCCAGGATCTTGCGCACCGGGTCGGTCGGCTGCGCCCCGACGGACAGCCAGTGCTGGGCCCGCTCGGAGTCGACCTCAATGAACGAAGGGTCGTTCTTGGGGTGGTACTTGCCGATCTCCTCGATCGCGCGGCCGTCCCGCTTGGTGCGGGCGTCAGCCACGATGATCCGGTAGTACGGCGCATGGATCTTGCCCATGCGCTTCAGCTTGATCTTGACAGCCACGGGTGTGGTCTCTCCCAGTAAAGCTCGGATGCAGACAGCGCTCGCGCCGGGTGAGGACCACCGCGTCGGCCTGCTCGGTCCCGGGTCCAGCGAGCGTGAGAGGGCGTCGCTAAACCCCGGGGTGACCGTCACATTGTGCCAGACACCCGGGGGCAGGGCGTAATCGAGCGGAATCCCGCTCCTGCCGGCCCTGCTTCTCTCGGGCTTTTCGGCATGTTGGCACCAGAAGGCGTTAGGGAAAATCGCCTGCCGTGATCGCCGGAGGGGAGCCCGGGCTACTTCTCGTCGTCCTTCTTGCGGTTGCGGCGCAGCAGGCCGAAGCCGGCGGGCAGGCTAGCCGGGCCGGACGTGCCCCCGGTCCCCCCGGTCAGGGAGTCCGGCGGGGGCATCTTGCTGGCCACCTTGCCAGCGGCCCGGAGCGCGGCCGGGTTGGAGGTCAGCGCCTCCAGGCTGGCGGCCAGTTCCTCCTGGGAGCTGGGCATCCCGCCTAGGGCGCCACCCCCGCCGAGACCGGGGGGGAGGGCCGGGCCCGCGCCGTTACCGGCCTTGGGGGCTCCGGCGGCCTTGGCGGCCCCCGGCTTCGCGGCCGGATTGCCGCCGGGACGGCCACCCTTGGGCTTCTTCTTGTTGTTCTTCTTGCCCTTGGCGCTCTTGGTCGCGGCGCGGCGCATGCCCGGGATGGCCGGCATGCCGGGCATCCCGCCGCCGCCCATCATCTGCCGCATCATCTTCTGGCCCTCGAGGAACCGGACGACGAGGTTGTTCACCTCGCCCACGGTGACCCCGGAGCCGTTGGCGATCCGGGACCTGCGGCTCCCGTTGAGGATCTTGGGATTGCGCCGTTCCGCGGGGGTCATCGAGTTGACGATGGCGGCCGCCCGGTCCAGGTCCTTGTCGCTGATCTGACTGAGCATCTCGCGGTTCTGCGCCGCGCCCGGCAGCATGCCGAGCAGGTTCCCGATCGGGCCGAGCTTGCGCACCATGGCCAGCTGCTCGACGAAGTCCTCGAGGGTGAAGCCCTCGCCGGAGGCCAGCTTGTTCGCCATAGAGGCGGCCTGGTCCTCGTCGAAGGCCCGCTCCGCCTGCTCGATCAGGGTGAGCATGTCGCCCATGTCGAGGATCCGCGAGGCCATCCGGTCGGGGTGGAAGACGTCGAAGTCCTCGAGCTTCTCCCCGGACGACGCGAACATCACCGGGCGCCCGGTGAGCTCGGCAATCGACAGCGCCGCACCACCGCGGGCGTCGCCGTCCAGCTTGGTCAGCACGACACCGTCGTAGCCGACGCCGTCCAGGAATGCCTGGGCGGTGGCCACCGCATCCTGGCCGATCATCGCGTCCACCACGAACAGGATCTCGTCCGGGTCGGTGGCGTCCCTGATCGCGATCGCCTGGCGCATCAGCTCCTCGTCGATGCCCAGCCGGCCGGCGGTGTCGATGACGACGACGTTGTGCTGCCGGCGGCGGGCCTCCTCGATCGAGTCGCGCGCGACCTGGACCGGGTCGCCGACCCCGTTGCCCGGCTGCGGGGCGTAGACCGCCACCCCGGCCCGCTCGCCCACCACCTGCAGCTGCTGGACGGCGTTGGGGCGCTGCAGGTCCGCGGCGACCAGCATCGGCGTGTTGCCCTGATGCTGCAGCCAGAGGCCGAGCTTGCCCGCCAGCGTGGTCTTGCCGGAGCCCTGCAGCCCCGCCAGCAAGATCACGGTCGGCGGGACCTTGGCGAACCGCAGCCTGCGGGCCTCGCCCCCGAGGATGGCGATGAGCTCCTCGTGGACGATCTTGATGACCTGCTGGGCCGGGTTGAGCGCCGCGGAGACCTCTTCCGACGACGCGCGCTCCTTGATGCGGGCGATGAACTCCCGCACCACAGGGAGGGCCACGTCCGCCTCGAGCAGGGCGATGCGGATCTCGCGGGCGGTCGCGTCAATGTCGGCCGCGGACAGCCGACCCCGCCCGCGCAGGGTGGAGAAGACCTGGGTCAGCCGGTCGGAGAGTGTTTCGAACACGCCTCCCAGGCTATCCGGTCATGGCCACCGGGTCAGTGCTTAGCCCGTCAGCGTTAGTCAGTGAGGGCGGCGAGCACCTGGGACGCGATCTTGCCCCGGATCCGGGAACCGCCGACCGGGCCCCCGGACGCCTCGACCACGTAGAAGACGTCCACCGCCTCGGCGCCGAGCGTCTCCACCCGGGCGGCCTTCACGTCCAGGCCGCAGTCGCCGAGCGCGCGGCCGATCCGCCAGAGCAGCCCCGGGGCGTCGTGGGCGCGCACCTCCACCACCGTCGCGGTCCGCGAGGCGTCGTCCAGCAGGGTGACCTTGGGCGGGGCTACCGCGGCGGGCCCCGGCGATTCCCGGTAGGCGCGCATCCGGCGCTCGAGCCGTTCCGCCACGTCGAGCCGGCCTTCCAGGGCCCGGCGCAGGTCGCTGGTGACCAGGTCCGCATCGGGGGGATCGCCGTATTCGGGGGCCACGGTGAAGGCGGCCACGGCCATGTTCCCGTGTGAGGTGGCGTTCGCGGAGCGCACCGCGAGCCGGTGCGAGGCCAGCACGCCCGCGGCCTGCCACAGCAGCCCGGGGCGGTCCGGGGCCACGATGGTCACCTCGGAACCGTGCAGCCGGGCCGCGGGCGCCCCCTGCTCGGCGAGCGCCGCCTGATCGGGGCGAAGCGGCAGCGGCTCAGGCGGCACCTCTCCGGCCAGCCGCGACTCCACCCGCCGGACCAGGTCGCCGACCAGGCCTTCCTTCCAGTCGTTCCAGGCGGCCGGGCCGGTCGCCTGGCCGTCGGCGATGGCCAGCGCGTGCAGGAGTTCGAGCAGCGGGCGGCCGCCGACCACGGAGGCCACCTGGGCCACGGTGACCGGATCGTCGAGATCGCGGCGCGTCGCGGTCTGCGGCAGCAGCAGATGATGCCGGACCGCCCCGGCGACCAGCTCCGCGTCAGACGGGCCGAGCCCGACCCGGCGGGCCACGTCCCGGGCCACCACCTCACCGGTGACCCGGTGGTCACCGGGCCACCCCTTGCCGATGTCGTGCAGCAGCGCGGACAGCAGGAGCAGGTCGGGCCGGGCCACGTCCCGGGTCAGGACGGCCGCGCGCATGGCGGTCTCCACCAGGTGGCGATCGACCGTGTAGGTGTGCAGGGGGTTGCGCTGAGGCCGGTTGCGCACCCGGTCCCAGTCCGGCAGCAGGCGCTCGACCAGGCCTTCCTGGTCGAGCGCCTCCCACACCGGGACGGCGGCGGGGCCTGCGCCGAGGAGCGCGACCAGGGCGTCGCGCGCTTCGGGCGGCCAGGGCACCGGCAGCGGCGGGCACTCCGCCAGCCTGGCCAGCGTGCGCGGCGCGAGGGCCAGTGCGGCCTGGGCGGCTGTGGCCGCGGCCCGCAGCGGGAGGGCCGGGTCGGCCGCCGGGTCCGCGGCCCGGGCCAGCACCACTTCCCCATCCTGCTCGACGAGGCCGTCCGCCAGCGGGCGGCGCTGGGCCTTGCTCCGCCGCCGGCTGCCGCGGCTGCGCTGGGCCTGGCGGAACGCCTGGTCCACCGAGTAGGCGACGGCCCGGCCGGCCCCGGCTAGGTGGCGCATGAGCGCGTCCGCGTCGAGCAGCCCGAGCACCCGGGCCACCTCGTCCTGCTCCTGCAGGACGAGCCGGTCGGCGGGACGGCCGGTGATCTCGTGCAGGGCGTGGCGCGCGTCCATGATCGACTCGTACGCGGCCCGGACCCGGGGTCCGGGACCGGGCGCCACCCACGCGGCCGCGATGGCCTGGATCGCGTGCACGTCCCGCAGCCCGCCCCGGGCCTCCTTGAGGTCGGGTTCGAGCAGGAAGGCCAGTTCGCCGCTGCGCTGGGTGCGTTCCACGTGCAGCGCCTGCAGTTCGGCCAGCCGGGTGCCGGCCGAGGCCCGCCAGTCCTCCAGGGCCCGCACGCGCAGCGCGTTGGTCAGGTCGGGGTCGCCCGCGACGTGCCGGGCGTAGAGCAGCCCGAGAACTACTTTGAGGTCGGTCCGGGCTACCCGGCGGGCTTCCGCCGGGGTCCGCACCGCGTGATCAAGTCGGGTGCCGGAGTCCCAGATCGGATACCAGATACGGTCGGCCATGGCCGCGATGCCGTCCCGCCCGTCGTGCAGCAGGAGCACGTCGAGGTCGCTGCCAGGCAGCAGCTCACGCCGCCCGTAGCCGCCCACGGCGACCAGCGCGACGCCCGGTTCCGCG
Source organism: uncultured Actinomycetes bacterium (assembly GCA_963770545.1). Taxonomy (GTDB): domain Bacteria; phylum Actinomycetota; class Actinomycetes; order Streptosporangiales; family Streptosporangiaceae; genus RYN-230. Next base: position 68,469 of record CAVYQF010000004.1, read on the forward strand.
CCCAGCAGGGAGGCCAGCCAGCGGTCGGTTTCCGCACTCCGCCGGGCGCGATCGGCGGCGAACGACGTCAGGGGCGGCCCGTCGGGCTGCGAACGGGCCGAGGGCGCGGACATCATGACTGCCCAACCCCCCGACCCGTGCTGTGCACTCCGATCAGACCTCTATCGCTGCTAGGGGACTAGAGGGCGCCTGAACCGCGCTCACCAGTCCGGACCCGCACAACCGTTTCAACCGGGATGGCCCAGACCTTCCCGTCCCCAATACGTCCAGTCTGGGCGGCCTTGACGATCACCCCGATCAGGTCGTCGGCGTCCTCGTCGTCAGCGAGCACTTCCAGCCTCACCTTGGGTACCAGGTCGACCTGGTACTCGGCACCCCGGTAGACCTCGGTATGACCTCGCTGGCGGCCGTAGCCGCTGGCCTCACTCACGGTCATCCCGTGGACACCAAAGGCCTGCAAGGCCGCTTTAACCTCGTCTAGCTTGAACGGCTTGATCACGGCAGTGATGAGCTTCATGCGACCACCTTCTCGGGGCACCCTGTACTGTGCCGACCCTCCGCCAGAGGCGTTTCGCCCGCCATCACAGAGTGTTTCGGGGGAGTGAAAGACGTGTGGGCCATGTTACGAGCAGGTTTCGCCCCCGGGCGGCGCCGGAGCGGACGGCAGCTTCCGCTGGTGCCGGGCGTAAGCCGGGCGCAGATCCGGGTCTGAGTAGTAGCGGTGGAACACGTCCGTGGCCGCGCCGGAGATCGGCGGGACGATCCACGTCCAGTCGGCCGGGCAGACCCGGCCGGCCCGTTCCTCACGGGCCAGGTGGGTGAGGAAACGGCGTGACTCCGTGTGGTGGTCGGTGATCGTCACGCCGGCCGTCTCGAACGAGTGCAGTACCGCGAGATTGAGCTCCACCAGCGCCTGGTCGCGCCAGAGCGAGCGCTCCCGGGCGGTGTCCAGGCCCATCCGGGCCGCGATTTCGGGCAGCTGGTTGTAGCGGCCGGAATCCGCCAGGTTGCGGGCGCCGATCTCGGTGCCCATGTACCAGCCGTTGAACGGGGCCGCCGGATAGCAGATGCCGCCGATCTCCAGGCACATATCGCAGATGACCGGCACCGCGTACCAGCGCAGGCCCAGCTCGCCGAACCAGGGGAAGCGAGGGTGGATCAGGTGGACCTCGGTGACTGCGCCGGCCGGCACGCCGAAGACCTGGGGACGCTCGTCCGCGGTCGAGATGATCAGCGGCAGGACGTCGAACCGGCCCTGGCCGTCGGTGTCCCAGCCGAGGGCGCGGGCCAGGTCAGTGAGCTCTACGCTGCCCGGCTCACCGCGCACTGAGCCGTCCGGCTGCTGGTAGCCGGCGTACCGGACGAGCTGCTCGTTCCAGATGCGCGGGCCGGTCCGGGCGGGCGTATCCGGTGCGAACACGGTGATGACCGGCCTGACCCGGCCGTGGTTCGTGGCGGCCCGGAGATGGTCCGCGCACTCCGCGGCGATGTCCGCCGCGCTGGTCAGCTCCCGGCGGTCCCGGACTTTGAGGCTCTTCCAGTACAGCCGCCCGATGCAGCGGCTGCTGTTACGCCACGCCACGCGCGCGCCGAACTCCAGTTCTTCCGGTGTGTGGCGGTAGGTGCCGGTCCGCCTGATTTCCCGGCGGATTTCCCGCAGCCGCAGCCCGGCCGGGGTCGCGCTGGGCACCTCGCGCCGGTGAAGTTGGATGAACTCGGTGGCCAGATCCATGTCTACGGCCTGGGCGGCCCGGTCCGGTCCGGGGAGGCGGGCAGGCCGGAGTGCCCGGCCGGGCCACCGCGGCCAGCCGGACCGGGCTGGGCGGGGAGCTGGAGTGGCCGGCGGGCTGCCCGCTTCGGGGCCGCTGGCTTCGGGGCCGCCGGCTTCGGGGCTGTCCGGCGCCGGGGCGGCCCGCACCAGGGCGGCGGGCGGCGGGGCGGCGGGCACGGCGGTGTCCAGTGGTGGGCTGTCCGTCACCGGGTTGGCTGCGACCACCGGGTTGGCTGCGACACTGCTGCCCACCACAGGGCAGGCCATCACCAGGCGGTCCGCCACGGAACTGGCCCCGGCCGGGCCGGCTAGCGGTGGGCTGATGACCGCGGGGCGCGTGGCCGCCGTGGGAACCGCCATCAGTGAGCTGGCCAGTAACGAGGGCTCCGGCCTACGGCACACCGGGGCCGGGATGAGGCCGGAGGTGGGGTGCGCGGCTAATGCCGACGACGCCCGGCGGATAAACGGGCCCCAGCACAAAAGGGTTCTCAGGGGTGACTTCATCGCAGCGGCATCCCATTACGCGGAGCATGCGTCGAGTGCAACTATGAGCTCGCGCACTCATGACCGATAGAATCCTTGACTGGGCCCGCCCGTAACTCGCCCGGAGGATCGACCGGGTCCGCGTGAATACGCCAACTATGCTCTCCCGCGGCCTGCAACACCTGGGTGCAATTAGTCACCATGGGCGAGGGTCCGCTGATATAGACATCATCATCTTTTTGCGGGAGCTGGCGCGCAACGATATCCGGGAGCATTCCCTCGACCCCGGTGTAACCCGGATCGTCTGACACCGCGGTGCTGACCCGCAGCCAGGGATAGTACGACTCGAGCCGCCACAGGTCGGCCAGATCGTAAAGCTCCGACTCACGCCGGGCACCGACGATCAGGCGGATCCGGCGCCGGCGGTCCGGCTTGGTATCCGCGATCGCCTGCTCGATCAGCGCCTTGAGGGGGGCCAGGCCCGAGCCGCCGGCCACGCAGAACATCCCCCCACTGGACCCGGCGGCAAGCGTCATGCTGCCCTGCGGCGGGCCGAGGTTCACCCGGTCGCCCACGCTGGTGTGATGGACCAGGGCAGAACTCACCCACCCGCCGGGCACGGCGCGCACGTGGAAGGTGAGCAAGCCGTCCGCGCGCGGCGCGTTGGCCACCGAGAACGGCCGCCACACGCGGTGCCAGCGGGCCGACTGGATGCTCACGTACTGACCGGCGAGGTAGGGGAACGGCTCATCAGGGCGGAGTGTGAGCACGGCCAGGGTCGGGCTGCGCAGTTCGTGCCCGACCACCTCAGCTGACCACCAGGGCGGCGAGTGTTCCGCAGACTTATCCGCAGCCGCGATCATCAGCCGTGTCGCCCGTTCGTAAGCACCCGCCCAGGCGGCCTCCGCGCCCGGACTCCACGCGTCCCCGGAGAATCGGCACAGCGTGGCCAGCAGGGCCTGGCCGACCGCCGGGTAGTGCTCGGCCAGCACCCCGTACTTGCGATGATCCCGCCCGAGCTGGCTCAGGTACGGCTCCATCTCCTCGGGCTTGTCGAGGCTTTGCACGATGCGGGTGAGGGCGCGGAAAAGGCGGTCGCGCTGAGCATCCATGGCGGCCGGGAACATCGAGCGCACCTCGGGATTCTCGGCGAACAGGCGGCCATAGAAATAGGCCACCGGACGGTCGCCCGCCTGACGCACGAGCGAGAATGTATGGGTTATCGCTTCGGTACTAGATAGGACTGGCGGCTCTCCCTGGCTGACCACGTCGTCCAGCTCGTGGGCACCCGGATTACCACTGCCGACACCGTTATTACCCATCAGAATCGCCACGCTGGGCAGTTTGCCACATGCGCACCGTGGCCACAACTAAGTCCCACAAACACGTGCGACTAGCGTACGGGTTTCTACTAATATATTTAGATTGTTAGTCAGCAGCTAATCCGCAGATAATGCGCCAATCCAGTCAAACACATTGCGCAAATCGCACATAAGCCACGCCGATGGTCCCTTCCCCTCCTCTGTGGCGCGCGAACAGCATGGGCACCGCACTCAGGTCGTCAGAGCCCTTAGCTCTGGATGGCGGGCTTCGTGGCCCGGACGGCCTTCAGGTCCTCTGCCGTGACCGGCGCCGCGTCCGGTCCAGCGCAGCCCGTGACCGGCCTGGGGCTGGGACCAGCCCGACGCCGTGCCCGCCCCGCCCCCGCCCCATGCCCGCCAGTCACACGGGCCCCTCCCGCCGACTTTTCCCGTGGAACGTTCGCCCGAACCGGACAAAACACCCGCCAGGACGCACGTCGCACGGGAAATGTCAACGCTGGGCCATGATCGATGTGACCCACGGTGCTGGTGGTGCGAATCTCCCGCCCGAAGGAACGGGGGGATGTGATGCAAGGACACTTGAGACGCACGGTGTACGAGAGATGAGGCGTGCGGCACCGGGACGGCGGCGAGAAGCGCAAGGCAGGCAGGACTGAGGCTGCGGGGGCTGGGAGGTCAGCGGCCTGCGAGCACGGAGAGGCGCAGGCGCCGGAGGCGCGGGGGCTGGGAGGCGCAGGCGCCGGAGGCGCGGGGACCCCGCAGGCGCGGGACGCGTGGAGGGCGGGGAGGCGCTGAGCGGGAGGGGGAGGACGGCGGGGTCAGCATGGGTTAACCGGGCTCCGGGATCGGCCCTCGGGTCGCGGCGTTTGGTGTGCCACGGCCCGAGGACTGTCGCGGAGCCGCCAGCCGGACCACCGCGCACGTGCCGCGGACCCGATCACGAAAACCCGGAGCCCCGGCAGCGCGGAAGATCCCGCTCAGCTCCCGAGGATCGCATCCACGAAGGCCTCGGGCTCGAACGGCGCCAGGTCGTCCGGCCCTTCACCCAGCCCGACCAGCTTGACCGGCACCCCCAGCTCGCGCTGGACCGCGATGACGATGCCGCCCTTGGCCGTCCCGTCCAGCTTGGTCAAGACGATGCCGGTCACGTCGACGGCCTCCGCGAACACCCGGGCCTGGCGGAGCCCGTTCTGCCCGGTAGTGGCGTCCAGGACCAGCAGGACCTCGTCCACGGTGGCCCGCTTCTCGATGACCCGCTTGATCTTGCCAAGCTCATCCATCAGGCCGGTCTTGGTGTGCAGCCGACCGGCGGTGTCCACGATGACGGTGCTCGCCCGATCCTCGATCCCGACCCGGACCGCCTCAAACGCCACGCTGGCCGGGTCGGCTTCCTCACGGTCAGACCGGACCACCTTGGCCCCGGTACGGCGGCCCCAGGTCTCGAGCTGGTCGGCGGCGGCGGCGCGGAAGGTGTCGGCCGCGCCGAGCACCACGGTCTGGCCCTCGCCGATGAGCGCCCGGCTGAGCTTCCCGGCGACCGTGGTCTTGCCGGTCCCGTTGACCCCCACCACGAGGATGATGGAGGGCCGGTCCCCGTGTGAGCCGGTGTGCAGCGTCCGGTCCATGTCGGGGCCGATCTGCTTGATGAGCTCGTCGCGCAGCATCACGCGCACCTGGTCCGGGTCGCGGATGCCGGTGACCTTCACCTGGGTCCGGAGTTCCTCGGTGATCTGGCGGGATGGGGCCACGCCCATATCCGCGGTGATCAGGGTGTCTTCGATGTCCTCCCAGGCCTGGTCGTCCAGGGCGTCGCGGGAGAGCAGGTTGAGCAGGGTGGCGCCGAACCCGCCGCGAGAGGCAGCCAGCCGCCCGCGGAGCCGGGTGAGGCGGCCGCGCATCGGGGCCGTGGGCGCCTCAGGGAGGATCGGCTCGGCGACGGGCGGGAGCACCGCCGACGACGCGCCCCTTCCATCTCCCTCAGTCTGATCCGCAGGTGGGGCCCGGGTCTGGCCCGCTGGCGGAGCCGTGGTCTGTCCGGCTTCCGGGCCCGGCACCGGCGGCCTGGGCGGCGCGCTGACCCGCCGACGGCGCGGAAGAACCAGGAAGGTGGTGCCCAGTCCTGCGACCACCAGGACGGCGACAACGATAAGAATGATCACAAGTTCCATAACGGCCCCAGTCTGGCAGACGCCCCGGGCTGCGCAGTCCGGGGCGCTGGCGGGATGGGGCTCGTGGCTAGGGTGGGGCGGATCGGGCCGCCCTGGGCGCCAGGGGCCTGCCGGGGCCGGTCCGTCCCCGCTGCCGCAGCTCCGGCGGAACGGGTCAGGCCGCCGCGACACTCCCGCGGCTCCGGCGGAACGGGTCACGCCGTCCGGCCGCCCCACGGCCAGGGTCAGGCCGTCTCGCGCTCCCGCAGCCGCTGGCTGACCACGGCCGAGACCCCGTCACCCCGCATGCTGATCCCGTACAGCGCGTCGGCGATCTCCATGGTGCGCTTCTGGTGGGTAATGATCAGCAGCTGGGACACCGAGCGCAGTTCCTCGAAGATGTGCAGCAGCCGCTGCATGTTGGTGTCGTCGAGCGCGGCTTCGACCTCGTCGAGCACGTAAAACGGCGAGGGCCGGGCCTTGAAGATGGCCAGCAGGAAGGCAATCGCGGTCAGCGAGCGCTCGCCGCCGGACAGCAGCGACATCCGCTTGACCTTCTTGCCCGGCGGCCGGGCCTCGAAGTCGATGCCGGTAGCGAGCATGTCGTCGGGCTCGGTGAGAATCAGCCGCCCCTCACCGCCGGGGAACAACCGGGAGAAGATTCCTTCGAACTCGCGGGCGGTGTCCTCGAAGGCCGACGCGAACACCTCCAGGACCCGGTCGTCCACCTCCTTGACCACAATCAGCAGGTCACGGCGGGTCTTCTTGAGGTCCTCGAGCTGGGTGGCCAGGAACGCGTGCCGCTCTTCCAGGGCCGCGAACTCCTCGAGGGCCAGCGGGTTCACCTTGCCCAGCTGGTCGAGCTGGCGCTGGGCGGCGGCCGCCCGGCGTTCCTGCTCGGCCCGGACATACGGGATCGTCCCGGTCAGCACCTGCTGTTCCTCGCTGGGCGGGGCCGGCGGCACCAGGAGACCCCCCTCGCTGCCCTCAGCGGCCTCCTGCGCATCCAGCGAGACGCCGGCGGGGTCATCGGCGGGATCGGCGCCAGCGGACCTCTCAGCGGCCGGCCCAGGGGCCGGAGAATCAGGGCTGATGACCGGGACCGGGACGTCCGGGCCGTACTCGGCCATCAGTTCTTCCGCCGAGACGGCGAACTCTTCCGCCGCCCGGGCGGCCAGCTGCTCCAGCCTCATCCGGTGCTCGGCCCGAGCCAGCTCGGTGCCGTGCGCGGCGTCCACCACGCGATCGAACTCGGCGGCGAGGTCGCGGACCTGGACGCGAACTTCCTTCAGCGCCACCGCCCGGCCCTTGCTGGCCTGCTCGGCCGTCTGCCGCTGCTCGCTGGCGGCGGCCAGCGAGACGGCCAGCCGGGTCAGTGCGTGCGTAGCGCCGTCGGCCACCGCGCGGGCCACCACCGCCTGGCGCTCGCGCTGGATCCGCCGGGCGGCCGCGCGCTGCGCGGCCTGCCGCTCCATGGTGGCCGCGGCGACGAGCGCGTCCGCCCGGCCCGCGATCGCCCGCAGCCGCTCCTCGGCCGTCCTGACCTCCAGCCGCGCTTCCATCTCGGCGTTCCGCCCGGCCGTCAGCTGCGCGGCCAGGACCTCCCGGTCGGGAGCGGACCCCGCCTCGTCCCCGGGACCCCCGGCCTGGGCGGTCTCAGGCCGGGGCTGGTCCTCCGGGTCCTGCCGGGCCTCGGCTTCGGCCAGGCTGAGCTCAAGTTCGGCGACCGACGCCTGGCTTGCCTCGTGCGCCCGGTGGGCCTGGTCGATGGCGGCTTCCAGCCGCTGGGCCTCGTCGCGGGCGGCGCGCGCCGCGCCCGCGAGACGGCCGAGACGCCCGGAGACTTCTGCGGCCGCGGCGTCTACTTCGCGGAGCGCCGCCTGGGCCTTGGCCACGACCTGACGCGCCTGCTCCTCGGCCTCCACGGCCAGGGCCAGCTCCTCGGCGGCCTGCTTACAGCGATCTTCCACGGCCTCCAGCCCGGCCGCCGCCTCGTCGGCCACGCTGCGCAGGGTGAACTCGCTGGCGGGCCGGGCCGAGCCGCCTGAGGCCCAGTGCGCGCCGAGCACGTCGCCCTGCCGGGTGACGACGCGCAGCTCCGGGTAATTGCGGACCAGTTCCCGGGCCTGAGCCAGGTCGGCGGCCACGACGATGCCGGACAGCAGGCCCGCCAGCGCGGGCGCCAGCCCGCCATGGGCCCGGACCAGCCCGAGGGCGGGATGGGCGCCCTCAGGCAGCCGGATGGCCGGCGGCAGTCCCCCGTCGGCGGGCAGGGCCGTGTCCGCGCCCGCAGGTGCGGCATGAGCTGGCCCGGGCGTGATGACCAGGCCGGCGCTGCCCGTGTCCTCGCCCTTGAGCGCCTCCAGGATGGCCACCGCGGCATCGAGGCCCGTGACCGCCACCGCGTCCGCCGCGCCTCCCAGGGCGGCCGCAATGGCTTCCTGGGCCCCGGCGTCCACACTCACCAGCGCCGCTACGGCCCCGAGCACGCCGGGGTACTTCTCCGGGTCAGCCAGCAGCGTCCCCGAGGCGTCCTTGCCAGTGCGCAGCGCGTGCACGCCTTCCCGCAGGGCCTGCACCCTGGCCTGCAACGCAGCCCGCTGGCCACTGGACTCGCGCTCGGCGGCGCGGCGCTCCGTAACCTGCGCGGTGGCCTCGGCCAGCAGGGTAGCGGCCTGTTCGTGCTCCCCGGTCAGCCCGGCCCGGTCGTCGTCCCGGCCGGCGCACAGTTCCTGCAGCTCTTCGTACTCCTGCCGGGCCTGCTCAGCGCGGGAGCGGGCCTGCTCGACCGCGTCAGCCAGCCGTCCGGCTTCCTCCTGCGCGGCGGCGGCCTTACTGCGCGCGGCTCCTACCTGGGCCCGCAGCCGGGACAGGCGCTCGGCCCGGACCGCCTCGGCCCGGGCGCTGGCCGCCAGCCGCCGTTCTTCCTCCACGAGCGCGGTCTCCACCGCGGCGCGCTGGGCGGTGGCGGCGGACAGCTCCTCACGCGCGGTTTCCAGCCGCTCACCCAGCACCGCTTCCTGCTCCCGCAGCGTTTCTGCCTCGAGTTCGAGCTCCTGCGGGTCCCGGCCCGGCCGGGGCGCATCCGGCTGGGCCGCCAGATGAGTGTGCCGTTCCTGGGCCAGGCTGGCCACGCCGCGCAGGCGTTCGGAGAGAGCGGACAGTGCGAACCAGGCCTCCTGCGCGGCGGCGAGGCGGGGAGCGTGCTGCTGCTCGTCGCTGTCCAGCTCAGCCTCCCGCTGGCGCGCCTGGGTCAGCACCCGCTCGAGCTCGGCGCGGCGGGCCAGCGCGGCCGCCTCGTCGGTCTGGTCGCGCTGCAGCTCGGCGGACCCGGTGACGTAGTCGTCGGCGAGCAGCCGCAGCCGGGAGTCGCGGAGGTCAGCCTGGATGACGGCGGCCCGGCGGGCGATGGCCGCCTGGCGGCCGAGCGGCTTGAGGCGGCGCTTCAGTTCCGCGGTCAGGTCCACCAGCCTGGTCAGGTTGGCCTGCATCGCCTCGAGCTTGCGCAGCGCCTTTTCCTTGCGGCGGCGGTGCTTCAGTACCCCGGCCGCTTCCTCGATCAGCGCCCGCCGGGCTTCTGGCCCCGCGTGAAGCACCTGGTCCAGCTGGCCCTGACCGACGATCACGTGCATTTCGCGGCCCAGGCCCGAGTCGGACAGGAGTTCCTGGACATCGAGTAGCCGGCAGTGGTCACCGTTGATCGAGTACTCGCTCTGCCCGGACCGGAAGAGCAGGCGGCTGATCGTCACCTCGGCGTATTCGATGGGCAGCGCGCCGTCGCTGTTGTCGATGGTGAGGGTGACCTCGGCCCGGCCGAGAGGAGGGCGGGATGCGGTCCCCGCGAAGACCACGTCCTCCATCTTGCCGCCGCGCAGGGTCTTCACCCCCTGCTCGCCCATTACCCAGGAGAAGGCGTCCACGACGTTGGATTTGCCCGAGCCGTTGGGACCGACGATGCAGGTGATGCCGGGCTCAAAACGCAGGGTGGTGGCGGAGGCAAAAGATTTGAAGCCACGCAGGGTGAGGGTCTTCAGGTACACCTGCCGGCTCCCCTCCCCCCTCTGGGCACTCGCCGCATCCGCGGCCTGATCGGCCGGAAGCCCCTGTTGCCCCGTGCAGCACCGCTCCGGCACGCCAACTTTCCGCACCCTACCGTGAGGAGCCGACGTTCCCGGGGATTCGCGATAACCTCGCAGGTCCAGGGCGGGCCTTGACTACTGCGCGGGCTACCCGCCCAGCCCATCCAGCGGGCCTGGATGACCGCAGAACACAAGCTCACCGCTCAACGCGAGACCAGCCCGGAGCGCAAGATCACCGCTGAACACAGGAGCACCGCAGGACGCAGGAACACCACCGGACCCAGGATCACCGCGAGCCGGGTCATGGCCCACCAGCGCGACAAAATGCCACCAGGCATAGCACGCCAGCCAGGCAGCAGGTTATGTTCGCATTAACAGCGAATTGCGTTACTAACACCATGGCCGGGTAAAGCGAAGCCCAGCCTGACGAGATGATTACCGGGATCGTCGACGAACGCTTAGTCGGCAAACACTTAGCCGGTGGCTACGGCGAATAGGGACGCCGCCCGGAACGTCCCGGTTCGTGATAACTACAGCGGCACTCAGGTGAGGGCCGGCTCGCGCTCCCGATCAGCGACGAGCAATTCTGGTCCGACTTCCGCAGCAAGCGCGTCGTTCACGTCCTGGAGCCTGACAAGCTCAGCCTCCAGGTCGCGTACTCGCTGCTGAAGGCGGCGCATCTCAGAGACGATGCGGGGATCAGGCCCGCCGACGTGGCCGAGTAGAGCCTTCGCCATTGTAATGGGTCCTCCACACTGAGTGACCAGAGTGGGCGCACACGCGAAGCATCGCGAGAATGCGCGCGCAGGTAACACCACTAGGGTCCCACCCCGCGAGTGTCCGGTCAAGTTGAGCGATCGTGCAGGTCACCATGATAGCGCCGAGAGCGCGGCCGTGGCTGGCAACGCGGGCAGCTATAGGCAGATCGGTTCATGAACGGGTCGCGGCGCACGGGTGTCCCACACCTCGGGCAGGGCTCACCCTCCTGACCGTATACGCAGAGTGACCGCGAGAAGTAGCCGCTCTCCCCGTTGACGTTGACGTAAAGGGTGTCGAACGAGGTGCCGCCGGCTCGCAGCGCGTCGGCCAGAACCTCGCGGACCGCGGCGAGGACGCGGACGGCCTCGGCCCGGCTGAGCGTCTCGGTGGCCCGGGCCCAGTGCAACTGGGCCCGCCAGAGGGCCTCGTCGGCGTAGATGTTCCCGATCCCGCTGACCAGGGACTGGTCGAGGAGGGCCCGCTTGAGCCCGGTGCGGCGGGCGCGCAGGCGGGCGATGAACACCTCGTCATCGAAGGCGGGCTCGAATGGGTCGGGGGCGATGTGCGCGATCAGCGGCGGCAATTGCGCTCCACTGCTGGCCCACACCAGGTGACCGAACGTCCGCTGGTCGGTGAACCGCAGGTCAGGACCCTGGTCAGTGAAGGTGAACCGGACCCGGACGTGCCCGGACACGGGGCGTTCGGGATCGCCCACCAGCAGCTGACCACTCATCCCCAGATGGGCGAGCAGGGCATCCTCGGCAACGGGCAGCCACAGGTACTTGCCCCGGCGTCGTGCGCCGGTGAAGGTCCGGCCGCGCAGTACCGCCTCGAAGTCGGCCGGCCCGGCCAGATGGCGCCGCACCGCCCGGGGGTGCAGCACCTCGACGGTGTCGATGGTGCGTCCCACCACGTGCTTGTCGAGGCCGCTGCGGACGGTTTCGACCTCAGGGAGTTCCGGCACGGGTCAGCCGCCGGCTGGCCCGGCGCCGCCCTCGGCCGGAGGCGGGACGGGCGCGGGGCTGACGCCCCCGCCGCTGGCCGCCGTGCCGTTCGCCGCCGTGCCGTTCGCCGCCGTGCCGTTCGCCGAGACACCCCCGGCAGAATCCGAGACGCCCCCGGCGGCATCGGAGACACTCCCGGCGGCATCCGAGCCGCTCTCGTTTCCCCTGCTGATCGCTTTCCAGGCGGCCTCCGCCGCCTGCTGCTCAGCTTCCTTCTTCGACCGCCCTGAACCGGACCCGTACGTCCGGCCGCCCACGCGGACCGACGCACGGAAGAACTTCTGGTGGTCGGGCCCGCTCTCGTCAACGTGATACTCGGGGACGCCCAGGTACCCGGAGGCGGTGAGTTCTTGCAGTGAGGTCTTCCAGTCCAGGCCTGCGCCGAGCCCCGCGGAGCGGTCGATTACCGGATCAAACAGCCGGTGCACGAGGCTGTGCGCGGCCGGCAGGCCGCACTCGAAGTACACCGCGCCGATCAGGGCTTCCAGCGTGTCGGCCAGGATCGACGACTTGTCGCGCCCGCCGGTGCCCTCTTCGCCGCGGCCGAGCCGCACATAGGAACCGAGCCGGAGGGATCGCGCCACCTCGGCCAGGGCCCGCATCTGAACCACGGCGGCCCGCAGCTTGGCCAGCTGGCCCTCGGGCAGGTCGGGATAGCGGCGGAACAGGGTGTCCGTGACGATCAGGCCGAGGACCGCGTCACCGAGGAACTCGAGCCGCTCGTTGGTGGGCAGCCCGCCGTTCTCATACGCGTAGGAACGGTGCGTGAGGGCGCGCTCCAGCAACTCCGGGCCCAGCCCGGTGCCGATAGCCCGCAGCAGCTCCGAACTATCCGGTTCGCCGGCTGCGCTGCCGTTTGACCCGCCTCTCACGGCGTACCCTTTCAGCGCATCAGGTTGGTGTGACCACCTGACGGCGGTTGTAGGTTCCGCATGTTGGGCAGGCCGTGTGCGGAAGCTTCGGGTCCCGGCACTGCGGGCAGCGCACCAGGACCGGCGCCGAGGTCTTCCACTGTGACCGGCGGGACCTCGTGTTGCTGCGTGACATCCGCCGCTTGGGAACAGCCACGTTAACTCTCCTTAATTCTGAACTCAGTCGTCCGGTTCGCCCGCGGAGGTTGTCCGCCGGCCGTTCCCGTTCACCTCTGTCTCGCCCGGCTCGGGTTCTCCCGCGCCAGGATCACCGAACCGTGAGGCAGCCTGCTGCAGGCTGGCCCACCTCGGATCGATGGCCGGGCCGTGCCCGTGGTCGGGCCCGGCCTGGGCGAGCGGCACACCGCACTCCACGCACAGCCCCGGGCAATCCTCCCGGCACAGGGGCGCCAGCGGGACCGCGAGCACGAGCGCATCGTGCAGGACCGGCTCGAAATCGAGCAGGTCCCCTTGGAGAGAGTACCCTTCAGCGTCGTCTGGGCCGTCGTCCGCGGAGTAGGCGAACAATTCCTGGCCCTGGACCTCGACCGGCTGGCTGACCGGTCCCAGGCACCGCGCGCACTCCCCGGTGATCTGGGCCCGGGCTGTGGCCGTGACCAGAACGCCCTCTGACACCGCCTCCATCCGCACGTCCAGCTCCACGTCGCTGCCCTCGGGCACGCCAGCCAGCCCGGCGTGGGCGTATGCGGGAGCCGGGACGGTGCGCTGCTGCGAGTACTCCGATCCGGGACTGCGGCCGAGGTCGAGAGTGCTGAAGACCAGGGGCTTGCGCGGATCGAGTCGCGCCGAAGGATTTTTTCGTGAATGTGGCATAGCAAGTACGGTGTCTGGCGAGGTTGGATTGATCAGCCTACCCGGGTACCAGCCGATTCCCAACTTAAGCCGCCCCGCGGCTGGTCCAGCCCGGTAGACCAGACCGATCCAGGCCCGTGACCGGACCCAATCCGCGCGGCGGCCGGACCGCCCCCGGGTCATCGCCTCCGGCCCGCCCCGCCCGCTGCCGCGGGCCCGCCCTCAGCCCCCCGCTGCCCCGGGCCCGCCCTCAGCCCCCGGCCGCCGCGGGGCCCGTGCTCAGCCCGCCCGCCGGCCGTGGTCAGCCCCTGCGATCAGCCAACGTGGCCAGCTGAGCCGAGCCGCTCCTGGAGGCGCTCGAACACCAGCTCCGGGACCAGCGACGTGACGTCGCCGCCGTACCGGCAGATCTCCTTGACCAGGCTGGACCGCAGGAAGCTGTACACGGGGTTGGCCGCGATGAACAGCGTCTCGACCTCCGCGAGACGGTAGTTCATCTGCGCCATCTCCATCTCGTACTCGAAGTCGCTGACCGCCCGCAGGCCCTTCACGATCGCCGAAACCCCGTTGACCCGGCAGAACTCGACCAGCAGCCCGGTGAACACTCCGACCTCGACATTCTTCAGGCCGGAGGTCACCTCGCGGAGCATCTCGACCCGTTCCTCCACCGTGAACAGGCCGTGTTTGGACTGGTTGGCACCGACGACGACGAGGACCTCATCGTGCAGCAGCGCCGCCCGGTTGATGATGTCGAGATGACCGTTGGTCACCGGGTCGAACGAGCCTGGACAGACGACACGACGCACGCGGTCACGCCCTTCCGGCACTACATTTGCGCTGCCCATCACGGTAATTCCGTCAACTCTGCGGTCGACTGGGCGCCTGCGGCGAGACCGTACCAGAACGTGGTATCGCCGTAGCGACGGGACCGGTCCGGCGTGTATCCGGCCGGCCACCTGACCGGCCCGGAGCGGGTGGCCCGCTCGACCGCGACGACCGCCCCCGGGGCCAGCCACCCGCCGGTGGCCAGTGCGGCCAGCATGCCGCTGACCTCGTCGTCGGTGACGGCGTACGGGGGGTCGGCAACGGCCAGGTCGTAGCGGTCCGGCCCGGCCGGACCCCGGCTGAGCAGCCGCTCCACCCGGTCGGTGGCGAGCTCGGCCCCGGTCAGGCCGACCGCGCCGATGTTGCCCCGGATCACCCGGGCGGCCCGCGCGTCCGCCTCCACGAACAGCACCCGCCGCGCGCCCCGGGACAGCGCCTCCAGGCCCACCGCCCCCGAGCCCGCGTACAGATCGAGCAGGCACGCACCGTCCAGCGGGCCGTACAGCGCCACGAGCGTGCCGAACAGCCCTTCCCGGGCCCGGTCGCTGGTCGGCCTGGTGAGCCGTCCCCCCGGGACGGCCAGCCGGCGGCCCCGGGCCTCACCGGCGATGACCCTGGTCACCGCGGCATCCTCACCAGGCGCGGCCAGCTCACGCTTTCTCCAGGAACTTGGCCTGTTCCTCGTCCAGCAGCGTCGCGATCGCGCCGGCCAGGGCAGGGTGGTCCGTCAGCTGGGGATCGCCGTCCACCAGCGCCTGGGCTTCCACCCGGGCCGCCACGATCAGTTCCTCGTCCCGGAGCAGGGTGAGCAGCTTCAGCCCGGATTTGCGGCCCGCCTGGGCGGCGCCCAGCACGTTGCCCTCCCGGCGCTGCTCGAGGTCGAGCCGGGACAGCGCGAACCCGTCCACGGTGGCCGCGACCGCGTCCAGCCGGTCACGGGCCGGACTGCCCGGCGGCGCGTCGGTGACCAGCAGGCACAGCCCAGGCTTCCCGCCGCGGCCCACCCGGCCGCGCAACTGGTGCAGCTGGGACACGCCGAACCGGTCCGCGTCCATGATCACCATGATGGTGGCGTTCGGCACGTCCACGCCGACCTCCACGACCGTGGTGGCCACCAGCACGTCCACCGACCCGTCGGCGAAGGCGCGCATCGCCGCGTCCTTGTCGTCGGCGGGCATCCGCCCGTGCAGGATGCGCATCCGCAGCCCGGCCAGCGGGCCGTCGGCGAGTTCGGCGGCCAGGTCCAGGACCGCGCGCGCCGGCCGTCCGGCCTCCTCGTCCTGGTAGTCACCGTCGCTCCCGTCGTCGCCCAGGGCCGGCTCCAGGCCCCCGTCCAGGCCCCTGTCCAGGCCCCCGTCCAGGCCCGCGCCACCCGCCGCCCCGGCCGCGTCCTCCTCGGCGCCGATCCGCGGGCAGACCACATAAGCCTGCCCGCCGCCGATCACCTCCTCGCGCAGCCGTTCCCAGGTCCGGATCAGGTAGTGCGGCTTGTCCGCCGAGGGCACCACGTGCGTGGTGATCGGGGCGCGGCCGGCCGGCAGCTCGCTGAGGGTGCACACGTCGAGGTCGCCATAGACCGTCATGGCCACCGTGCGCGGAATCGGTGTGGCCGTCATGACCAGCACGTGCGGGCGGCTGCCGCGGGCCTTCTCACGCAGCGCGTCACGCTGCTGGACCCCGAACCGGTGCTGCTCGTCGATCACCACCAACCCCAGGTCGTCGAACACCACCTGATCGTCGAGCCGGACCCGGTGATACAGGAGCGTGTGCGTGCCGATCACGATGCCCGCCGCCCCGGAGGCGACATCATCGAGGGCCGCCCGGCGCGCCTTGGCCCCCTGCGACCCGGTGAGCAGGGCCACCCGGGTGGCCTGCCCGGGATCATCAAGCTGAGCACCGTCCAGTTCCCCGGCCCGGCCCAGCGGCCCGAGCAGCGCGCTGATGGACCGGTAGTGCTGCTGGGCCAGCACCTCGGTGGGGGCGAGCAGGGCCGCCTGCCCGCCGTCGTCGATGACCTGGAGCATGGCCCGGACCGCCACCAACGTCTTGCCGGAGCCCACTTCACCCTGCAGCAGGCGGTGCATCGGGTGCTCCCGGCACAGCGCCGTGGTGATCTCCTCGCCCGCGGCCACCTGGCCCTTGGTCAGCGAGAACGGGAGCCGGGCATCGAACGCCTCGAGCAGCCCGCCGCGCCGCGGGATGCGCGGGGTGGCCGGCAGCGCGTCCTCGGCCCGCCGCCGCTGGGCCAGCACGGCCTGGAGCACGAACGCCTCGTCCCACTTCAGGCGCAGCCGGGCAGGCTCGATGTCCGCCAACTCCACCGGGCGGTGGATGCCGTGCCACGCGGCCAGCTGGCTCTGCAGGCCGTAGCGGGTGCGCACGTCGGCGGGCAGCGGGTCGTCGGCGATGTCGAGGGTGTCCAGCACGGTCCGCATCGCCTTGGCGATCTTCCAGGACGGCAGATCCTTGGTGGCCGGGTACACCGGGATGATCTCGGCCGCATGCTCGGCCGCCATCTCGGTGCCCGGGTCCGCGGTGCCGAGCAGCTCGCAGTCGGGGTGGATGAGCTGGCGTTTGCGGCCATAGGAGGACACCTGGCCCGCGAACAGGCCGTGCAGTCCGGGCTTCATGTCCTTGGCGCGCCACGGCTGCCGGAAGAAGGCCAGGGTCAGCGTGCCGTGGCCGTCGGTGACGGTCACCTCGGTCAGGTTGCCCCGCCGGTTCTTCATGGCGCGGGTGGTGACGGCGGAGATCTGGGCCAGCACCGTGACGTGCTCGCCGTCACGCAGGGAGGCCAGGTCGGTCAGCTCGCCCCGCTGCTCGTAGCGGCGCGGGTAGTGTCGCAGCAACTCGCCCACGGTGTGCACGTCCAGCGCTTTGGCCAGTACTTTGGCCGTCCGTGGGTCGAACTCCCGGTCGAGCCGGTCATCAAGCCTCGCCATGGCCTCTCAGGATAGGCTGCGGCGGCGACAGAAGCGGCCGGCCACGCGGGCCAGGAGGCCCAGACCGGCGCTGATTCGCGCTCCGGGCGGCTGGTCGGTTATCCTGAGCCCGGCCCGAGGGCGTGGCGATGCGGTGACGTGTCCGCAGCCCGAGCCCGGGCACCTTGGCCAGTACCATCCGCCTGCATGCAAGGAGCGTCCCGTGTCTTCTGTCTGCGAGATATGCGGCAAGGGGCCGGGATTCGGCAACAACGTCTCCCACTCCCATCGCCGGACCCCGCGCCGCTGGAACCCGAACATCCAGATCATGCGGACCCGCACTGGGGGAACCAGCCGGCGGATCCGCGTCTGCACGTCCTGCATCAAGGCCGGCAAAGTCACCCGCTAGCCCGCCGCCCCGCAGTCGCCGGCCCCGGTCACGCGTCTTATTTTCCCTAACGAAACCCGGGCGTCCGCGTTCCCCGCGCCGTGATGAGGACCTGACCGGCCGAGGTCACGGGGTCGCGCTCGGGCGAACGCGCTCAGCCAGGCTCTGCTCAGCCGGGATCACGGCGCTGCGTGCGCGCCGAACGTGCAGAGCTGGCCGTTGAAGGCACACCCTGACGGCGCGGCGGGCTGCCCCTCCACGATGACCGTGAGCCGCACCGTGGGCGCGCTGCGCTGCGCCTGGCCCCGGCCGGCCCAGGACACGCCCTGCGCCATCCCGGCCCCCGCGCCGCCCGGCTCCCAGCGCGCGCCCTGGACGCCTGCGATGCGCGCCCCGGGGTAGGCGAAGGCCAGGCTCCAGGCCTGGGGCCCGGTCCCGCTCAGCCCGTGGATCGTGATCTGGTCGGCGAAGCCACCCGGCCACTGCTCGACCTGCTGGTAGGTGATGCTGAAAGCCTGGCTGCTCACGCTGGGCTGCGGCCCGCCGCTGGCCCCGGCCGCGGGAGTGGTCCCGCCCTGCTGGCTAACCCCGGGCCGGCTAACCCCAGGCCGGCTAACCCCAGGCTGGCTAACCCCAGGCCGGCTAACCCCAGGCTGGCTAACCCCAGGCTGGCTAACCACCAGGACTGGCTGCCACCGGACTGGCTGCCACCGGACTGGCTGCCACCGGACTGGCTGCCACCGGACTGGCTGCCACCGGACTGGCTGCCACCGGGCTGGCTGCCACCGGGCCGGATATCCCTGACCGGGCCGGAAGCGTCCGGGACGCGGGGCGTGATGTGCACACCGGGCCGGGCGGAGGCCAGCGTGCCGCCGTGCGGTTCCTGGGCGTGGCAGTCACCGGCTGAGCACTGGTTGCCTGGGATGGGGGCACTGAAATGCAGCACGGTCCGGGACATGTTGGCCGCCAGGAACGCCGCCACCACTACGCCCAGGCCCGCAGCGAACGTGGGAGTGACCATGAGCCGGCGCAGCGCCGGGCTGATCCGCATCCGGCGAGACGATGAGCGGTGCGGGCGGAGCCGCGCGTCATCCGCGCCGGACAGCGCCTCATCCGCGCCGGGCCGCTCGCGGCCCGCGCTGCCCCGCATGCGCGCCACATAGGTCCGCACGCGGGCGGCCGTGGATGGCGCCCGGTGCTGGGGTACTGCTCTTCGGCCCGGTGATCGCATTGGGGGGTTTATACCTACGAAAAGGGCAGGCTAACTATAGTGACATGCTTGTAATTTGATGGATACGGGGAGACGACTGTTCGGACGTCAAAAATGATTCCATCCCGACAACCCCTCAGATCGCCGCGAATCCACCCACACGCCCTGACCTTCACGGACCTGCCCCACGACTGACCACCGCCCGGACACCGACGCTTCCGCCGGGAAGGTGGCAACCAGGCCATGATCCTCACCGCCGGTGAGCACCCAGTCCAGGGGATCCTGCCCGCCTAGTGCATCGGCGGCGGTTCGCAGAACGTTACTCACGGGCAGCCGGGCGGAAGTCACATCGATGCGGACCCCGCTCTGCCGGGCCAGGTGCCCGAGGTCCTGCACCAGGCCGTCGCTAACGTCGATCATCGACGTGGCGCGCAGGCGCGCCGCCTCTGGGCCCGCCGCGTAGTCCGGATGTGGCCAGCGGTGCGCGTCCAGCAGGCTCGCGGGCTCGGACAGACCGGCCCGCAGCAGGGCCAGGCCGGCCGCGGAATGGCCGAGCACGCCCGCCACGGCCACCACGTCCCCGGGCCGGGCTCCGGCCCGGGTGACCGGGGCGCGACCCTCGAGGTCCCCCAGGGCGGTCACCGCCAGCATGATCAGGGGCGCGCCGGAAAGATCGCCGCCGGCCACGGTGGCGCCGACCCGGGAGCACTCGTCCGCCAGGCCAGCCGCCATGTCCTCGGCCCAGGCCACGGGCAGATCCGCGGGAGCCGCGAGGCCGACCAGGAGGGCGGAAGCCACCGCGCCCATCGCCGCGATGTCCGCGAGGTTCTGGGCCGCGGCCTTGCCGCCGATCTCGCGCGCGGACGACCAGTCCCGGCGGAAATGCCGGTTCTCGATGAGGAGATCAGTGCTGGCGACCACCCGCCCGTCGGGGGCCTGGAGGACGGCCGCGTCGTCACCGATGCCCACCAGCGTGCCGGGGACCGACGGGAAGCGGGCGGCCAGCGCCGCGATGAGCCCGAATTCGCCCAGATCCGAGACGGTGATGGGGCCCTCCCGGCTGCCGTCCTTGGATTTAGGATAGCGTGGCCCTTCCGGCCGAAGGCAATGAGGCCCCCCGGGGAGGACGCATGGTCCAGGCTTACATCCTCGTGCAGACGGAAGTGGGAAAAGCCGCTGACGTCGCTCGCCGCATCGGGGACATCAAGGGGGTGACCCTCGCCGAGGACGTCACCGGACCCTATGACGTGATCGTCCGGGCCGAGGCGGGGAATGTGGATGACCTCGGGAAGCTCGTCGTCGCCCAAATCCAGTGCGTGAGCGGTATCACCAGGACGCTGACCTGTCCCATCGTCCACATCTAGATCTTCTGCCTGCCCCGGGCCCCGGGCGCCGGCGGTGCATCGCCGCCGGGTGGCAGGCATCCGCCAGGCACCTCCCTGACGATCTCCGGATGACCAGGAGATGGCTGGGTAGTAGGCCCACAAGAGGTCAGGAGGGCCAGCATGTTCGAGGCGGCTGATATCCGGGAATGGCGGGGCCACGATGTGGTCGATGACGCCGGCCATAAGATCGGGACGCTCGAGGCCGTGTACGTCGATACCAGCAGTGATGAGCCCTCGTTCGCGACCGTCACGGTGGGCCTGCCGACCCGGCACCGGCTCGTGTTCGTCCCCCTGGACGGGGCCACCGTGGGACCCGGCTACCTCAAGGTCCGCTACCCGCGCAGTCAGGTGAAGGGCTCGCCATCCATCGACACCGACGGGGAACTGCCGGCCGGTGACGAGGAAGCGGTCTTCAAGCACTACAACCTCGAGTACCAGCCCGGGGCGAGCGGCGAGCGCCGCCTCGCCCGGCGCTGAGCAGTCGGGATCGGAGTCCTCGGATGGTGCTGTTCTTGCTCCTGGTCATCGCGGCCATCGCGCTGGGCATCGTGGGCGTGGTCGTGAAGGGCCTGTTCTACCTGCTGATCATCGGCATTGTCGTGATCCTGGTGGATCTCATCGTGGTCGGGGTGCGGCTGAGCCGCCGTCGGCGCCCGAACCGTTAGGCCCCGGGCTCAGCTGAGCTGCGCGGCCAGTTCGGCGGTGCGCGGGCCCACCCCCAGGCTGATCGCGTTATGCAGGTCGGCCGGGGTGTCCACGTCCGACCGCAGGCTGGGCACATCGGCCAGCAGGATCTCAGTGACACCGCCGCTGCGGTACCGGGCCGCCGATCCCGGCCCGAAACGCGGCTGGAACGCCGCCCCGGGGCGGGCTGTGTACAGCGTGGTGCCGGTGCCTGCCGCGTCGGCCACGAACGCCTCCGGCCACTGGGCCGCCGCCCGGAGCCCCCGGTCGAGTTCGGCGGGCCGCAGCGCGGGCAGGTCCGCGGCCATCGCTGCCCGGCCGCGGTCGGGCCACGTCGCCGAGGCCACGGCCGCGCCGTGTGCGAGCGCCGGGTTGAGCCCGGCGTCC
The DNA here is from genome assembly GCA_963770545.1 of uncultured Actinomycetes bacterium. Lineage (GTDB taxonomy): Bacteria > Actinomycetota > Actinomycetes > Streptosporangiales > Streptosporangiaceae > RYN-230. The sequence goes on from CAVYQF010000004.1 coordinate 89,558, forward strand.
GGCTCGTCGGCGACCACCTGGGCGCCCAGTGCGCCCAGCGCGCTGGCCGCCGCGGGGTCGTCCGTCACCACGACGACGGCCGCGACCGAGGGGCAGGCCGCAGCCGCCCGGACCGTGTCCGCCGCCATGGCCAGCGCCAGCTCCGACCGAGCCGGGCCGGCCAGGCCGGCGAGCCGGGATTTGGCCCGGGCCAGTACCTTGACGGGGATCACCACCGACCAGGTGAGCGGCATCTCGGTCACACCGGTGACCATACTGTGCTGAGCGCGGCGGGTTGACCGGGCGTGCGGACAGCACCGTCCCGGGCTGGCCGGGAGAGGCTTACCCTGGGCGTTTACCCTCGCTGGGCCTGCCTCGTCCGGGTTTGCCTGTACAGGGTGATGGCGGAACGGGAGACTGACTGCGATGACGAGCAGCGGGACGAGAGCGGGAGATCCCCGGATGAGCGGGTGGCAGCGATGAGCGCACGGCAGGGCCGGCGCTACTCCCAGGCGTGGCGGAACGGCACCAAGGTCGTCCTGCCCTCGCTGATCAAGGCGCTGATGAAGCGGGACTGGCAGGGCTACCAGCACTTCCCGCGCGAGGGCGGCATGCTGGTCGCGGCCAACCACCTGTCTTACGCGGACTGGCCAGCCATGTCGCTGTTCGTGCACGAGGCCGGGCGGTACCCCGCATTCATGATCAAGTCGTCGGCGTTCGACGTGAAGCTGGTCGGCCCGTTCCTGCGGGTGCTCGGCCAGTTGCCGGTGCGCCGGGGAGAGGCCGACGCGGCGAATGTGCTGCAGGTCGCCGAGCAGGCCCTGGGCGCCGGCGAGTGCGTGATCATCTACCCGGAGGGGACCGCCACCCGTGACCCGGACCAGTGGCCGATGGTGGCCAAGACCGGGGTGGCCCGGCTGGCCCTGGCCACCGGGGTCCCGGTGGTTCCGGTCGCCCAGTGGGGGGCGCAGGACATCCTCCCGTACGGTGAGGTCAAGCCGCATGCGGTGCCGCGCAAGCTAGTCCGGATGCAGGCCGGGCCGCCCGTGGACCTGAGCGACTACGAGGGGAAGCCGCTGACCCGGGACGTGCTGCGCGGGGCCACGAACGCCATCATGAGCGACATCGCGGGGCTGCTGGCCGAGTTGCGCGGCGGGCAGCCACCGGCCACCCCCTACCACCCCGCCCTGGCCCGCCGCGCCGCGCGCCAGGCCGCCCGGGAGCAGGGCGATGGCGCCGGGCCGGACCCCGCCGGGCAGGATCACACCGGCCCGGACCACGCCGGGCAGGACCACGCCGGGCAGGACCACGCCGGCCAGGACCACGCCGGCCCGGACCCCGCCGGCCAGGACCACGCCGGCCCGGACCCCGCCGGCCCGGACAACGACCCGCGCGAGGCGACGCCGACGTGAAGGCGGCGGTCATGGGCGCCGGCATGTGGGGCACCACCTTCGCCCAGGTGCTCTGCGATGCCGGCACCCCGGTCAGGCTGTGGGGCCGCCGGCCAGACCTGGTCGCGACGATCAACGCGCAGCACGAGAACCCGGACTACCTCCCGGGCATCGCCCTGCCGGCGGAGCTGACCGCCAGCGCCGCCGCGGATCAGGTGCTGGACGGGGCGGACCTCGTCGTGCTGGCTGTCCCCGCCCAGACGCTGCGCCATCACCTCAGCGCCTGGCGGGATCTGCTGCCCGCGGAGGCGGCCTTCGCCAGCCTGATGAAGGGCATCGAGCTCGGTACGCACAGGCGGATGAGCGAGGTGATAGCCGACGTCACCGGGGCCGGCCCGGACCGGATCGCGGTCATCAGCGGGCCGAACCTGGCCCGGGAGATAGCCGAGCGCCAGCACGCCGCCACCGTGGTCGCCTGCGCCGACGACACGCTGGCTAAACGGCTCCAGCAGGACTGCCACACCCCCTACTTCCGGCCGTACACCAACCCGGACGTGATCGGATGCGAGCTGGGCGGCGCGGTGAAGAACGTGATCGCGCTGGGGGTCGGGATCGCGGTCGGCATGGGCTGCGGGGATAACACCCGGGCCACCCTGATCACCCGCGGGCTGGCCGAGATCACCCGCCTCGGCGCGGCGCTCGGCGCGGACCAGCACACGTTCGCCGGCCTGGCCGGCCTCGGTGACCTGGTGGCCACGTGCAGTTCCCCGCTGTCGCGGAACCGGACGTTCGGCGAGTTGCTGGGCCGGGGCATGGCCGTGGCTGATGTGGCCGCGGTCACCACGCAGGTCGCCGAGGGCGCCAAGTCGGCCGAGCCGATCCTGGAACTCGCCCGCGTCCACGCCGTGGAGATGCCCATCACCGAGGTGGTCGTGGGCGTGATGCACGGGCAGATCGCCCTGAGCCAGGCGGCCATGCTGCTCACCTCGCGCTCGGCCAAGCCGGAGCGTTATGGCGTCTGATCAGCCAGGTGAGAACACCCGCGCGGTTCACCTGCCGCCTGCGCCGGTCCCGGCGCAGCAGCCGCTCGGCACGCCGATCTACCGGACCGCGGCGTTCGCCTTCGCCTCCAGCGCCGAGTACGCGGCGCTGCTGAACGGCGAGGCGGCAGGCTACAGCTACAGCCGGATCGACAACCCCACCGCGGACGCGTTCGCCATCGCGGTTGCCGCGCTCGAAGGCCAGCGCCTGGGTGGGCCAACCGCAGCGCAGGCCTTCGCTTCCGGGATGTCGGCGATCAGCACGGTGTTCTGGACCTTTACCGGGGCGGGCGGGCACGTGGCCGCCTCGGCCGCGGTCTACGGGGGCACGTACGGCTTCCTGCGCGACGTGGCATCCCGGTTCGGGGTGCAGACCGATTTCGTGGACGTGACCGACACCGATCAGGTCCGCGCGGCGATGCGGCCGGAAACTCAGATCGTGTACGCGGAGACGGTGGCCAATCCGACCACCGCCGTGGCCGACCTGCCCGCCCTGGCCGAGATCGCGCACGCCCACGGGGCGCTGCTGGTGGTGGACTCCACCATGGCGCCGCCGGTGATCTGCCGGCCGCTGGAGCACGGGGCCGACCTGGTGCTGCACTCCGCTACCAAGTACCTGGGCGGTCACTCGGACACGACCGGCGGAGTGGTGTCCGGGGCGCCTGGCCTGATCAGCCAGGTCCGCGCGGTGCGCATCGACACCGGCGGGGCCCTGGCCCCCGACGAGGCATTCCTGCTCCGCCGGGGGCTGGAGACGCTGCCGTTGCGGGTCGGACGCCAGTGCTCGACCGCGATGCTGTTCGCCGCCGCGGTGGCCCGGCATCCTGCGGTCCGCCGCGTGGGCTACCCGGGCCTGCCCGGGCATCCGGGGCATCAGACGGCAATCCGGCTGTTCGACGCGGCGCCGGAGGGCACCCGGTTCGGCGCCATCGTCACGGTGACCCCGCATGGCGGCCGGCAGGCCGGGTACGAGCTCGCCGACCGGCTGCGGGTCGGCCAGGTAGCCACGTCACTGGGAGGCACGCACACCGTGGTCAGCCACGTGGCCTCCACGACGCACCGGCAGTTCGACGACGCGGCCCTGGAGGCTGCGGGGATAGATCCTGGGGCGGTACGGTTCTCCATCGGTCTGGAGGACGCCGAGGACCTGATCGCGGACGTGCTCCAGGCCCTGGACGGCAGAGAGGAGCGAGCGTGAACCAGAAGCGCAAGATCCGGGTCGCGGTCGTGTTCGGCGGCCGGGGACCGGAGCACGCGATCTCGTGCGCGAGCGGCGGGACGGTGCTGGCCTGCATCGACCGGGACCGTTACGACGTCATCCCGATCGGGATCCTGCCCGACGGCCGCTGGGTGCTGACCGCGGACGAGCCCGAGCGGCTGGCCATCACCGGCGGGCAGCTGCCGTCGGTCGAGGCGGTCGCCGAGCCAGGGGCCCAGGTGCTGCCGTGGGCGGCATCCGGCGCGCTGGCCGCCACGGAGCCCGGGGCCATTCCCGGCGAGCTCGGCGAGGTGGACGTGGTCCTGCCCATGCTGCACGGACCCTTCGGCGAGGACGGCACCATGCAGGGCCTGCTCGAGATGGCCGGCGTCCGCTACGTCGGCGCGGGCGTGCTGGCCAGCGCGGTCAGCATGGACAAGGAGTACATGAAGCTGATCTTCAAGGCGAAAGGACTGCCGGTCGGCCCGTTCGTGGTGGTCCGCGACCGGGACTGGCCGCCGGGGGCGGCCGAGACCGAGCGCAAGCGGGTGCTGGACGCGATCGGCGAGCTGGGCTGGCCGTTGTTCGTCAAGCCGGCCCGCGGCGGCTCCAGCATCGGCACGTCCCGGGCGGACGATCTGGCCGGGCTGTATGAGTCGATCGAGACCGCGCGGCGCTACGACCACAAGGTCCTGGTGGAGCGGGCCATCCCCGGGCGGGAGATCGAGTGTGCCGTGCTGGAAGGGCTGGACGGCGCGCCCCCGGACACCAGCATGCCCGGGCAGCTGATGGTGGATGGCGGCGAGGAGTTCTTCGACTTCGAGGCCAAGTACCTGGACGACGCGAACGGGATGGTGATCCCGGCTCCGATCCCCGCCGATCACCTGGAGGAGGTACGCCGTCTGGCTGCCGCCACGTTCGAGGCGGTGTCCTGCGAGGGGCTCGCCCGGGTGGACTTCTTTTACACACCAGATGGCGAGATCGTGCTCAATGAGATCAACACCATGCCTGGAATGACTGCGGCGTCTTATTTTCCCAAAATGTGGGCCGCCAGCGGGTTTTCGTTGCGTGAACTTATTGACCGTCTGATCGCCACGGCCCTCAGCAAGTCTCCGGGTCTGCACTGACACAGCCTCGGGAAAACGCGACCCGGGGCCCGCTGGGCCTGCGCTGACGGGCCCGGGCCAATAAACGCGACCGGGGGCCGCCCGGCCTGCACTGACGGGCCAATAAACGCGACCGGGGGCCCGCCAGACTGGCGGGCCCCCGGTCGTGGTGGACGGACTAGCGCTTCTTCGTGGCCGTCGCCTTCTTCTCACCATTCACGACTGCCTTGAAGTCCGCGCCCGCGCGGAACTTGGGCACGGACGACTTCGGCACCTTGATGGTCGCGCCGGTAGCCGGGTTACGGGCAGTGCGAGCCGGGCGGACAGCCTTCTCGAAGACGCCGAATCCGGTGATCGCGACCTTGTCGCCCCTGGCGACGGTGTACTGAATGGTTTCCAGCACCGCGTTAACCGCTTCGGTCGCGGTCTTCTTGTCCCCCAGCCGGCCGGAGATCGCATCGATCAAGTCACGCTTGTTCATGAATCACTCCTGCGGTTCCCCCACGGGAGGTCGCGCGGACAGGGAGCCGTAACCGCGACCTCTGACCTGCCCGAAATTAGGCGATCCAGCGCTTGGGCACAATCACCTACGCGTAAAATCCCGGCGTGTCGGCCTCCAGACGCCCGAATTTCCTGTCCTGCGGGCACTTTCAGGGCCCCGTGCTTAGGACACCGCGTCGGCCGTGGGCAGCCAGTGCGGCCGGTGCTGCTCGAAGCTGGTGATCTCATCTGCATAACGCAGGGTGAGCGAGATGTCATCCAGTCCTTCCATCAGGCGCCACCGGGTGTAGTCGTCGATATCGAATGGCGCCCGCAGCTCGGCCGGGCCGGCCGGGCCTGAGGCGCGCACTTCGCGGGCGACCAGATCTACCGTCACCTCGGTGTCCGGAGTCACCTCGAGCGCGTCCTGCAATGATTCCGCGAATTCCGCGGAAACCCGGACCGGGAGCAGGCCCGCTTTTGTTGCGTTATTGCGGAAGATGTCACCGAATCGCGCGGAGATGACGGCCCGGAAACCGTAATCGCCCAGAGCCCAGACCGCGTGCTCACGAGATGACCCGATCCCGAAATCGGGTCCGGCCACAAGTATGGTCGCCCCATCCGCGACAGGCTGGTTCAGGATAAATTCGGGATCGGCCCGCCAGGCCGCGAACAGGCCGTCGGCGAACCCGATACGGCTGACCCGCTTAAGGTATTCGGCGGGGATGATCTGGTCGGTATCGACATTCCCCCGGCGCAGCGGGATCGCACGGCCGGTATGCGTGGTAAAAGGCTCCATGGTGGTTTCCCTCCCGGTTAGAGGTCGGCGGGGGCGGTGAGGCGGCCGGTGACCGCGGTGGCCGCGGCCACCTGCGGGGAGACCAGGTGGGTGCGGGAGCCCTGGCCCTGGCGGCCTTCGAAGTTGCGGTTGGAGGTGGACGCGCTGCGCTCGCCCGGCGCCATCGTGTCCGGGTTCATGCCCAAGCACATGGAGCAGCCCGCGGAGCGCCACTGGGCCCCCGCGGCGGTGAACACGCGGTCCAGGCCCTCCCGTTCGGCCGCCGCCTTGACGTCCATCGAGCCGGGAACCACCAGCATCCGCACCCCGTCGGCGACCTTCCTGCCGCGTAGTACAGAGGCCGCGGCGCGCAGGTCCTCGAGCCGGCCGTTGGTGCACGAGCCGACGAACACCGTGTTCACGGCGATGTCGGTGAGCGGCGTGCCCGGGGTCAGGCCCATGTAGGTCAGCGCGCGCAGCGCCGAGGCCCGGGCGCCCGCGTCGTCCATCGCGTCGGGGTCAGGCACGGAGGAGGTGAGCGGGGCCGCCTGGCCGGGGTTGGTGCCCCAGGTCACGAACGGGGTCAGGGCGGCCGCGTCCAGCGTGACCTCCTGGTCGAACGTCGCGTCGGCGTCGGTCGGCAGAGACCGCCAGTAGTCCAGAGCGCTCTCCCAGTCGGCGCCGCGCGGCGCGTGCTCGCGGCCTTCCAGGTAGCTGAACGTGGTGTCGTCCGGGGCGATGAGCCCGGCCCGGGCGCCCGCCTCGATCGACATGTTGCAGACGGTCAGCCGCCCGGCCATGGACAGGTTCCGCACCGCGTCGCCGCGGTACTCCAGGACGTGGCCGACGCCGCCGCCGGTGCCGATCTTCGCGATCACGGCCAGGATCAGGTCCTTGGCCGTCACCCCGAAGGGCAGGTCACCGGTCACGTTCACCGCCATCTGGCCCGGCGGCTGCTGCGGCAGGGTCTGGGTGGCCAGCACGTGCTCGACCTCGCTGGTGCCGATCCCGAACGCGAGCGCGCCGAGGGCCCCGTGCGTGCTGGTGTGCGAGTCACCGCAGACGATCGTCATGCCGGGCTGGGTCAGCCCCTGCTGGGGGCTGATCACGTGCACGATGCCCTGCCCGGCATCCCCCATGGGGAAGAGCCGGATGCCGAACTCGGCACAGTTCTTGCGCAGCGTCTCGACCTGGACCCGGGAGACCGGGTCGGTCACCGGGCTGCCCGGGCCCACGAGCGGCAGCCCCGGGCCGGACACCCCCAGCGTCGGGACGTTGTGGTCCTCGGTGGCGACGGTCAGGTCGGGCCGGCGCACGCCGCGCCCGGCCAGCCGGAGGCCGTCGAAGGCCTGCGGGCTGGTGACCTCGTGGATCAGGTGGAGATCGATGTACAGCAGGTCCGGCTCACCGTCGGCGTGGTGCACGACGTGCGAATCCCAGATCTTCTGCGCGAGCGTACGTCCCATGCAACAAACCCCTTTCAGCGGGCGCCTCGTCGCGAACCGTCTAGCTGGGGCCCCTGGTCCCTGTCTACCTGGTGACGACCTGGAAACCAGTGTCCACCTGGAAAAGCTGTCTCTCCCGAGGGGCCCGGTGTCCGACTTGCGTCTCGCATTGCGAGACGGCAATATCGGACCATGGACAACTCTAGCGGAGTCGGCGTGCTGGACAAGACGGTGGCCGTCCTGTCCGCCCTCGAGTCCGGCCCGGCCTCGCTCGCCCAGCTGGTCCAGGCGACCGGCCTGGCCCGGCCGACCGCGCACCGGATCGCGGTGGCGCTGGAACGGCACCGGCTGCTGGCCCGCGACGCCCAGGGCCGGTTCATCCTGGGCCCGCGGATCGCCGAGCTGGCTGCCGCCGCGGGCGAGGACCGGCTGCTCGCCGTGGCCCAGCCCATCCTGGTCGGGCTGCGCGATCTGACCGGGGAAAGCGCACAGCTCTACCGGCGCCAGGCGGACAGCCGGATCTGCGTGGCCGCCGCGGAGCGGGCCACCGGCCTGCGTGACACCGTGCCGGTCGGCACGGCGCTGCCGATGACCGCCGGGTCCGCGGCCCAGGTGCTGCTGGCCTGGGAGGAGCCTGAGCGGCTGCACCGGGGGCTGCGCGGGGCCAAGTTCAGTGCGGCGTCGCTGGCCCAGGTACGACGGCGGGGCTGGGCGGCCAGCGTGGCCGAACGCGAGGCCGGGGTCGCTTCGGTCTCGGCCCCGGTCCGGGGCCAGGGCGGCAAGGTCATCGCGGCGGTGTCGGTGTCCGGCCCCATCGAGCGGCTGACCCGCTCCCCGGGACGGCTGCACGCCAACGCCGTGGTCACCGCGGGCGACCGGATCGGCGCTGCCCTCCGCCGCGCCAGCTAACCTTCATCCTGCCCCGCGGTACCCGCAGGCCCCGGGCAGCAACAGGCGGCACGGCCTCCCCTGGGCGGGGGAGGCCCGGAGTGGGGAAGCCGGCGATACTGGGAGCCGGAGAGTGATCTTGTGCGATCATGCCCGGAGGTCCCCGTGCGGCGGGACGGTAGCCTCTAACCGCCGAGTCGCATACGGACGAGGCTACTTTCCGACCACGCCACTACATCGTGAGGTCGAGTCCATGAAGGTAGCTGTCGTCAAGGAATCAGTGCCCGGCGAGCGCCGGGTCGCGCTTGTCCCGGAAATGATCGCGCGGCTGCGCGGTGCCGGACTCGAGGTACTCGTGGAATCCGGAGCGGGGAACGGCGCCTGGTTCGCGGACAGCGCCTACGCGGAGGCCGGTGCCGCCGTGGTCAGCCGCGAGGAACTGCTCGCCGATGCGGACCTGATCCTGACCGTGGGCCGCCCAGACGAGCAGATCCTGGGGGGGCTCCGGTCCGGCCAGGCGATCATGGGCCTGCTCAACCCCCTGGCCGACCCGGGACTGGCCGCCACCCTGGCCTCCCGCGGGATCACCGCGATCAGCCTGGACGGGCTGCCCAGGACACTGTCCCGGGCGCAGGGCATGGACGCGCTGAGCTCGCAGGCCAACGTGGCCGGCTACAAGGCCGCCCTGGTCGGGGCGGCCGCGTTCGGCCGCTTCTTCCCCATGCTGACCACGGCCGCGGGCACCGCCCGCCCGGCCAGGGTGCTCATCCTGGGGACCGGCGTGGCCGGGCTCCAGGCGATCGGCACGGCCAGGCGGCTCGGCGCCGTGGTGTCCGCCTACGACGTCCGGCCTCAGACCAAGACCGAGGTGGAATCGCTCGGCGGCACGTTCATCGAGCTGACCTCGGTGGGCAACGCGGCTGGTGAGGGCGGTTACGCGCGGGCGCTGACCGATGAGGAACGCCAGGCCCAGCAGGCCGAGCTGGCCGGCCACATCGCCCGGCATGACGTGGTCATCACCACGGCCCAGGTGCCGGGGCGCAAGCCGCCGCTGCTGGTCACCGAGGACGCGCTGAAGGAGATGAGCGCCGGATCGGTCGTGGTGGACATGGGCTCCGGCCCGCTCGGCGGCAACGTGGCCGGCTCCGTGCCGGACCAGACGATCGTCACCGGGAACGGGGTCACCATCATCGGGGCCGGGAACCTGGCCGCCAGCGTGCCCGGAGCCTCGTCCGCCTTCCTGGCCCGCAACTTCAGCGCCCTGCTCCTGCACATGGTGACCGGCGGCGCGCTGGCCATTGACCCCTCTGACGAGATCCAGGCCGGGGTCGTCATCACTCATGACGGCGCTGTGATCCAGCCGGCGACCGCCGCCCAGCTCGCCGAAGCCAGCCCCGGTGCTGCAAACGCCAGCGCCGACCCGTCCGGAGGTGCGACCCCGTGACCACGGTTCTGCTTACTGACATAGTGATCTTCGTGCTCGCCCTGCTGGTGGGCTTCGAGGTGATCAGCAAGGTACCCGCCACCCTGCACACGCCGCTGATGTCGGCGGCCAACTCGATCCACGGCATCGTGCTGGCGGGCGCCATGCTCATCGCGGTGACCGCGCATGACGCGCTCGGGTACATCCTGGCCTTCATCGCCTGCGCCTTCGCGGCGATGAACGTGGTCGGCGGTTACGTGGTCACCGGCCGGATGCTCAAGATGTTCCGCCGGGCACGCACCCCGGTGCCGGCCGCGGACACCGCGGCCGTGGTCAGCGGCAACGGGCAGACTCCCGCCGCGACGGTCAAGGGTGGCCGGGCATGAACGCCTTCGACTGGATCACCCAGCTGCTCTACGTGGCCGCCGCGACCTGCTTCGTGCTCGGCCTGCACCTGATGAACTCCCCCGCCACCGCGCGGCGCGGCAACCAGGTGTCCACGGCCGGCATGATCCTCGCCGTGGCCACCACCCTGGCCCTGGTCGCCCACGCGGGCACCGTCACCACCACCGGCTGGATCGTGATGATCGCCGGCGTGCTGCTCGGCGGCGGGGCCGGCCTCTACGCAGCCCGCACGGTCGAGATGACCGCCATGCCCCAGCTGGTCAGCATCTTCAACGCGGTCGGCGGCGGCGCGGCCGCCCTGGTCGGGATCAACGACTACGTCCGGCTCGCCTCGGGGGGCATCGCCGAGTCGACCACGATCTTCACCATCCTGGACGTGCTGATCGGCGCGGTCACCTTCTCCGGCTCGATCATCGCCGCGGGCAAGCTGCAGGGGCTGATCGATGGGTCCCCCATCACGTTCCCCGGCTCGCGCGCCGCGAACGTCGCGGCCGCGGCCATCGCGGTCGGTGGCGGAATTTACATGATCACTACCCCGAGCGTCGTTGCACTGATCATCATCATCCTGGCCGCGCTGGCGTTCGGGGTGACGATGGTCCTGCCGATCGGCGGCGCCGACATGCCGGTCGTCATCTCGCTGCTGAACGCGTTCACCGGCACCGCGGTCGCGATGGCCGGGTTCGTCATCGGCAACTGGGCACTGATCATCGCGGGGGCGCTGGTCGGCGCGTCCGGCGGCATCCTCACCAAGCTGATGGCCGACGCGATGAACCGCTCGATCCGCAACATCATCGTGGGCGGGTTCGGCACCGGCGACAACGGGCCGGCCATCGAGGGACCCGGCGGGGACGTGCGGTCCATCCAGGCCGACGACGCCGCCATCCAGCTCGCCTACGCGCAGAAGGTCATCATCGTGCCCGGCTACGGGCTGGCCGCCGCGCAGGCCCAGCATCAGTGCGCCGAGCTGGCCGCAGTGCTGGAGGAGCGCGGGGTCGAGGTCAGCTACGCGATTCATCCGGTCGCGGGCCGGATGCCCGGGCACATGAACGTGCTGCTCGCCGAGGCCAACGTGCCCTACCCGCAGCTCAAGGAGATGGACGAGATCAACCCGGAGTTCGCCCGGACCGACGTGGCCCTGGTCATCGGGGCCAACGACGTGACCAACCCGGCCGCGCGGCGGCCCGGGAACCCGGTCTCCGGGATGCCCATCCTGGACGTGGACCAGGCCCGGAGCATCATCGTGATCAAGCGGTCGATGGGACACGGCTATGCGGGCATCGACAACGAGCTCTATGTGGACCCGAAGACCAGCATGTTCTTTTCGGACGCCAAGAGTGCACTGACCGAGCTGACCGCCGCGGTCAAGACGCTGGTCGGCTGACCGCTGACCATGGGCGAGCTGACCACGGGCGAGCTGACCAGGGGGCGGGTAGCCCGGGTCGGGGACATCGAGGTCCGCCGGCTGATGCCGCTGCGGCACCGGCGCAGCGTCGGCGCCTGGTGCTTTGTGGACCACTACGGCCCGACGTCGGTGGACGGCGTGGCCGGAATGCAGGTACCGCCGCACCCGCACATCGGCCTGCAGACCGTCACCTGGCTGCTGGACGGGAACGTGCTGCACCGCGACAGCCTGGGCAGCGAGCAGATGATCCAGCCCGGCCAGCTCAACCTGATGACCGCAGGGCGGGGGATCGCCCATGCCGAGGAGTCGCCCAGCGAGCACGAGCCATGGCTGCACGGCGTCCAGCTCTGGCTGGCCCTGCCGGGCGCCCAGCGGGAGGTGCCGCCGGCGTTCGAGCACCATGCCGAGCTGCCCGCCGCGGGGCTGGCCGGATTCAAGATCACCGTGTTCGCCGGGTCGCTGGCGGGCGTGCGCTCGCCGGCCACCGTCTTCTCGCCGGTGGTGGGCGCCCAGTTGCGCGCGGGCCGCGACACCCGCGGCCAGCTCGGCCTGGAGCCGGATTACGAGCATGTGATCTTCATGGCCGCCGGGACGGCCGAGGCCGACGGGACCGCGCTCACCCCGGGGACCCTGCTATACCTGCCCACCGGCCGGGATCAGGTGACGCTGGCCGCCGCGGCGGACGCCGAACTGTTCCTGCTCGGTGGTGAGCCGCTGGAGCAGCCGGTGGTCATGTGGTGGAACTTCGTGGGGACCACACCTCAGGACATCATCGACGCGGCCCGCGACTGGGGTCACGGCGAGCGCTTCGGCCAGGTCACCGGGTACCACGGGTCCCCGCTCCCGGCGCCCTCGCTCGATGCGGCGCGGTTGCGCGGCTGAGCCGTCCGGAAGCGGGTCGTTCCCTGACCTTGCCGGAGAAGCTCGATCACACTCTGCGCGTGTGCCACGAGAGCCACGCCAGGACATCGGGGCCCGGACGGGTTAGGAAGATCTGCCGGGATCGGCGGCATTTAGGGCACAAAGTCCCTTCCCCGGCCACCTCGGGGCGGGCCAGGCTGCAGTCAGAGGGTGAACTTTCGCTGCGTAACCGCCCAAGTGGGTGAGAGTAGGCGGCACTGGGTATTTGTACCCCCGGCAGCAGGACGCGGCGGGCGACGCGTTGGAACTCCGGCCCTCCCGACTGACTCTGTGAAGGAGGTGCGGCGCTGAATCAGAACCTGGGGCTGCAGCGCATCGTGGTGGGCGTAGACGCTTCATCGGCCTCGCTGGCCGCGCTGCGATGGGCAGTTCGCGAAGCGGGATTGCGGGAGACGGCCCTGCACGTGACGCGGGCCTGGGAAGACGCTGCGAAGCGGGTAGCACCCTACGCTTCCCACGCCTGCCCCCCGGGCCGCGCAGAAGACCTTCTGGACGCCCGGAAACGGCTGGAGGACGAGGTGACAGCCGCGGTCAGCGGCGTGCCCCCGGTCCCGGTCACCGTGGAGATCGCGGAAGGGCTGGCGGCCCGGGTGCTGCTCGATCACGCCGAAGGCGCCGAGATGCTGGTGCTGGGCAGTGCCGGTTGCGCACCAGATGGCATCGGTCCGGTGGCCCGGGCCTGCCTGCGGCATGCCCCCTGCCCGGTCGTGGTGGTCAGCGTGGCGATGAGCGGGGTGCCGGTCCCGGCCTGACCCGGGCGGGGAATTATCTGCTGCGGGCCGCAGCAGAAGCAAGCCTTTCCGAAGTGCGCCTGGGAATCAGTGCGCGGCGCTCTGGCAGACCAAGTCAGCCACGTGATTCTGGCGGCCTTCCGGACTCTCGCCCCGGGCGGCGCAATTGCGCGCTAATGCCTGGAACCGGCGGTAGGGCGAGATTCCGCTGAGTATGCGAGCCTCCAGGGCGCGAGATGATTGCGACCCTCTGACCTCACTATCACCTTCGCGGATGACGTATCCCTGGCGGGTCCATTACTCAAACCTGACCTCACAGTACGCTCTACCTGTCGACATCGCCAGATGAGCTTTGCGCCGCGCGCCGGTGCTTATACTCTGAGCCACAAGGAGCATTCACAGTTTGTTTTAGCATCGCGAAAAACGCCTGCAGCTTCTCGCGGATGCGGCGGAACGGTTGGCTATGGATAACAATTCGATGCGGCCAGTGGGGTGTCACCTCTTACCGGGCTTGCCGCCCGGACTCCGGGGGGGCCGTCCTAGGGTCCTACTCGTGATGACGTCGCGTCATCTATCACAGGAAAAGTCATGACTAAGCCCGTTCACGTGAGCATCCGGGACGACCTGAGGATAAGGATCACGGCCGGCGAATGGGCTGCCGGCGAACGGCTGCCCTCCGAGGCCGACCTCGCCGCGCGGTACGGCGTGGCCCGGATGACGGTACGCCAGGCCATCGGGGCTCTGGCCGGCGAGGGTGTCGTCGTCCGGCGCCAGGGCCTGGGCACGTTCGCGGCCGAGTGCCTGCCCACGAGGCGGGTGGGCGCGTTGCTGAGCTTCACCGAGGAGATGCGCAGCCAGGGCTGGGAAGTGGAGTCCAGGCTCATCAAGGCCGCGGTGGAGCAGCCGACGGACCTGGCCCGGGAGGCGTTGCAGCTCGCGGCGGGCGCGGCGGCGGTCACCATCCAGCGGGTACGCCTCGTGGACAGCTACCCCATCGCGGTCCAGCACTCGTGGCTGCCCTGCGCACGGTTTGCCGGGCTCGACGCGGAACCCCTGCTCAAGGACTCGCTGTACGCGACCATCGAGGGACGCTACGGGGTCCGCATCATGCGAGCCAGCCAGGTATTCGCCGCCACCGCCGCAGGTGGCTGCGAAGCGGAACTGCTGGAACTCAAGCCGGGCAGCCCGGTGCTGCGGATCACCAGGACCACCTACGACGGGGCCAACTGCGCGGTCGAATTCGCGACGAGCGCGATGCGGCCCGAGTCCCCCGTCGAGACGGTGATGGAACGCGCATCCGTGCGGCAGCGGCTAGAGCGGTCCCCGGCCTGGCACCCCGGCTGAGTCGCCACTAGTGCGGCCTGGACGTCCGGCCCAGATGCGTCCGCAGCCATCAGCCTCTCGGCTCCGGCCCGCTCAGCCCTTGACCGCGCCGGTGAACCCGCCCACCAGGTGCCGCTGGGCAAAGATGAAGCAGCCCAGCGCGGGCAGCATGGACAGGGCCGTGAACGCGAGGATGCTGGCCGTGTCCTGCGCATGCTCCGTCTGGAAGTTCGCCACCCCCAGCGGTAGCGTGAAGCGTCCCTGGCTGGTGAACACGAGCAGCGGGATCAGGTACTGGTTCCAGCTCTGGACGAAGGCCAGCACGGCCACCGTGACCAGCGCGGGCCGGGACAGCGGTAGCAGGATGCGGAGGAAGAACCCGATCCGGGTCGCCCCGTCCACCACGGCGGCGTCTTCCAGCTCGCCGGGGATCTCCCGCATGAAGGGCCGCAGGATCACGATCGTGATGGGCAGCCCGAACGCGGCTTCCGGAAGGGCCACGCCGAGCGGGTTGTCGAGCAGGCCAAGCTTGTCCAGCATGAGGTACAGCGGCAGGGCGGCGGCGTTGATCGGGAACAGCAGCCCGACCGCGAACAGCAGAAACAGGCCCTCCCGCCCCGCGAACTCATAGCGGGACAGGGCGAACGCGGCCATCGAGCCGAGCACGACGACCAGGGCGGTCGCGATCACCGCGATCACGGCGCTGTTCTCCAGCGGCTGCCAGAACTCCGCCGAGGTGAGCATTTGCGCGTAGTTGCGCGTGATCCAGGGGTGCGGCAGCCCGGTCGCGGAGCTGTTGATCTGCGCGTTGGACTTGAAACCATCCACGAACACGAACAGCAGCGGGACGACGGTCACCCCGAGCAGGAGCAGCCCGGCCAGGTAGGTGACCGGGGTGAGCAGCGAGATTCTCCGCCGGCCCAGGTGGGACGGCCCGCCGGGGCTGGTCCGAGCCGGGCCGGTCCTGGCCCCGCCGGCCTCCAGGATCGTGGACACGTCTGTCACCCCACCGCACGGGTCAGGGCGCCGCGGGTGTCGCGGCGCAGCACGAAGCGCTGGTACAGCAGCGCGAAGATGAAGCAGATCAGGAAGATGATCACGGCCACCGCGCTGCCGTAGCCGAACTCATAGCTCTGGAAGCCGTGCTGGATCAGGTAGGTCACCATGGTGCTGGACGCGTTGGCCGGGCCTCCCGCGGTCATGATCCACACCTGGTCGAAGACCTGCAGCGAGCCGACGACCGACAGGAACAGCCAGATCCTGATCGTCGGGCCGAGCAGCGGTATCGTAATGCGCCAGGTGGCCTGCCAGCCGCTGGCCCCATCCAGGGCGGCCGCCTCACGCAGCTCGTGGGGGATCCCCTGCAGGCCGGCCAGCATCAAGATCATCGCAAAGCCGAAGAACTGCCAGGTGAGCACCGCAATCATGGTGTAGAGCACCAGGTCCAGGTTGGCCAGCCACAGCTGGACGAGGCCGCCCAGGCCGACCGCCTTCATGACCTGGTCCAGGAATCCCCCGGGCTGGAGCAGCAGCAGCCACATCACGGCGGTGGTGGCGTACGGCAGGACGAACGGCGCGAACGCGAGCGTGCGCAGGAACGCCCGCCCGCGGATCGGCCGGTTCAGCAGCAGGGCCATCCCCAGGCCGAGCGGAAGCTGGATGAGGATCGACGCGATGACGATGATCAGGTTGTGCACGAACGATTCGCGGAACACCGGATCGGACAGCACCAGCCGGTAGTTGTACAAGCCCGCGAACGGGCCAAGGGAGCCGAAGCCGGTCCACCGGTGCATCCCGTCCCAGGCGGCCAGGAGGATCGGCAGCAGCACGAAGCCGACGAACAGCAACAGGGCCGGGGCCAGCAGCACCACCAGCTCGGTCCGGCGGCGCAGCCGGGGCCGGGGCCGGTGCCGCCGGGCCGCGGTCAGGACGTCCGCCGGGCTGGGCGCCGGCTCCGACCGGAGGATATCAAGATCTTTATCGCCCGCGACAGCCATCGCTACCTCCCTCGTGCGGCAGGGCCGCGGTACGGCGGGGCGGCCCCCGTAGGCGGGGGCCCCGGTGGCGGCGGAAGGGGTCGCAGCCACCGGAGCCCGGCCAGGCCTACTGGTTCTTGGCCTGGCTCACCGCCGTGACGATGGACTGCGCCGAGCCCTGACCGGCGAAGAACGTCGCGATCGCGGCGTCCAGGGCCTGGCCCACGCTGGTCGGGAAGGCGATGTCGAAGTAGGTCTGCACGTACGGTGCCGCGTGGTTGTAGACCAGGACCTGCTTCAGCGCGGGCATGGACAGCGCCGACGCCGCGGCCGGGTTGGCCGGCAGGCCGACGTTGGCCGCCACGACCTTCTTCTGGACCGGCGTGCTGTCGATGTACTGCAGGAACTGGGCGCAGGCTGGCTCGGCAGCCGGCGTGGTGCAGGAGAAGCCGTCACCACCGCCCAGCGTGGTCGTGGGCGCGCCGGCGGCCCCGGCGATGGCCGGGAACGGGAACCAGCCCAGCTTGGAGACGAGGGCCTTGTCCGACGTGAGCGGGGTCATGACGCCGGGGTCCCAGTCACCCTGCAGTTCCATCGCGGCCTTGCCGTTCGCGACCATGCCCGCCGAGCTGCCCGCCCCCACCTGCGACGGGGTACCCAGGAAGCCACTCTGGAACGGCTTGGTGGCCATGAAGGTCTTCAGCTGGTTGCTCGCCTGCGTGAAGCAGGAGGCCGACAAGTCCACGGCCTTCATCGCCGCCTTGAGGGTGGCCGTGGGGCACTCCCGGAGGGCGAAATACTCCCACCAGAACGCGTCCGGCCACTTGTCCTTGCTGCCGACCGCGATGGGCACGATGTGCGCGGCCTTCAGCTTGGCGTTGTCGGTCTCGAGCTGCGCGAGCGTGGTCGGCGGGGCGGCGATCCCGGCCTTGGCGAACAGATCCTTGCGGTACCAGAAGCCCACCGTGTGGAGGTCGTACGGCACGCCGTACTGCTTGCCGTTCACCTGCCAGGCCTGGGCGGCGGAGCCGACCTGGCCAATCCAGCCCGAGCTGAGCTTGGTCAGGTCGGCGACCTTGCCGGACGGGATCTGCGTAGCCTCCTGGCCGCCACCCCACTGCTGGTAGATGTCGGGTGGGTTGCTGGAGGCCAGGGCGGGCGGGACCTTGGTCGTGAAGGCCTCGTTCTGCAGCGGCTCAACCTGGATCGTCACGTTTGGGTGGGCGGTGTGGAACGCGATGGCCGCCTGCTGCCAGACGGTCTTGAGCTGCCCCGCCGTGGCGTTCGTCCACCAGGTGAGGGTGGTTTTCCCGTTGCTCGAACTGGGCGTGCTGCCGCCGCTGCTGCCGCAGGCGGCGAGGGCGAGCGCGGCTGCCGCCGCGATGGTGACGGCGGCTGGCTTTCGGAGGCTGCGCATGTTGGTCATCTCCTGACGCGGATGGCGGAAGTGTCCCGAACCTGGCCAACCTGGGCTTGCCGCAGAGTTTTGCGCGTTGTTTGAGCCATGTCAATCGTTGTCGATAACGTTTTATAAGCTATCCTCGCGGCGTGGACTCAACCCCCCGCATCACCATCCGTGACGTCGCTGCCCAGGCTGGCGTTTCCGTCGCCACGGTCTCCAAGGTCATCAACGGCCGTTACGGCGTGGCCGCGGACACCAGTGCCCGGGTCCAGGCGGTGATCAACGATCTGGGGTACGAGGCCAGCCTGGTCGCGCAGAGCCTGCGTAATCACCGCACGAACGTCATCGGCATCCTGGTCGCCGACCTCGAGCCGTTCAGCGCCGAACTGCTCAAGGGCGCCGCAGACGCAATCAGGGGCTCCGGCTTCGAGATGGTGATCTACTCAGCCGGCGGCCATGCGGGCAGCCACGTGGGCTGGGAGCGCCGCTACCTCTCCCGGCTGAGCGGGACGCTGATCGACGGGGCCGTCCTGGTCACGCCGACCGTGGTCAACGTCAACTATGGTGCTCCCATCGTCGCGATCGACCCGCACACGGGCCAGTCCGGGCTGCCGACGATCGACTCCGACAACCTGCGCGGCGGCCAGCTAGCCACGAGCCACCTGCTCGAACTCGGCCACCGCCGGATCGCCATGATCGGCGGGCGGCCCGACCTGCAGTCCGCGCAGCTCCGCGAGCAGGGGTACCGCGAGGCCCTCGGCGCGGCCGGGGTAGCCGTCGACGACGGGCTGATCCTCGTCGGCGACTACGACCCGGAGATCTCCGCGGAATGCACCCGCCAGCTGCTGACCCGCGCCGACCCGCCCACGGCCATCTTCGGCGCTAATGACGTGTCGGCCATCGCGGCCATCGAGGCTGCCGCCGGGCTGCGCCTGCGAGTGCCTGAGGACCTATCGGTCGTCGGGTTCGACAACATTCCCGAGTCCGCCCTCTGCTCGCCCCCGCTGACCACGGTCAACCAGCCCATCCGGCAGATGGGTGAGCGCTCGATCCAGCTGCTGCTCCAGCTCATGCGGGGCGACCATATCCACTCCACGCACATCACGCTCGCCACCGACCTGGTGGTGCGGCAGTCCACCCGCGCCAGGTAGGCCGGCTTCGACCAGGGCTGGCCGTGGCGGGACTGGCTGCGACCAGGGCTGGCCGTGGCGGGACTGGCTTCGACCAGGGCTGGCCGTGGCGGGGGCGCCCAGCTACCTGGGGTGACTCGATATCAATCGTTGTCGATAACGTTTTATAGCGCTATTCTCGCCCGCGTGGGGTCAACCCCCCGCACCCTCACGAGACGCTGCCGCCCCCGGCGGACGGACGGGATCACACGTGACCATTGAGCGCAGCCTGGCCACCGAGACCTGGCGCGACCCGTCGGTACCAGCCACGGAACGGGTCAATGACCTTCTCGCGCAGCTGACCACCGAGGAGAAGGTCGCCCAGCTCTACGGCGTCTGGCTCGGGGCGGACGCCGGCCGCGGCGACGTCGCACCCCACCAGCACGACCAGGTGGCAGCCGAGGTGAGCTGGGACAGCCTGATCCAGGACGGCATCGGGCAGCTGACCCGGGTGTACGGCACCACGCCGATGCCCCCGGCCGAGGGGGCCCGCGCGGTCGCGCGCAGCCAGCGCCAGATCATGGCGGCCGGGCGGCACGGCATCCCGGCCATAGTGCACGAGGAGTGCCTGACCGGGCTGGCGGCCTGGCAGGCACCGGTGTATCCCTCGCCGCTGTGCTGGGGCGCGACGTTCGACCCGGACCTCATCGAGCGGATGGCAGCGCAGATCGGTGCGACCATGCGCCGGCTCGGCGTGCACCAGGGCCTGGCCCCAGTCCTGGACGTGCTGCGGGACTTGCGCTGGGGCCGGGCGGAGGAGACGATCGGGGAGGACCCCTACCTGGTCGGCGTGATCGGCAGCGGGTACGTTCGCGGCCTGGAGTCAGCCGGGGTGGTCGCCACGCTGAAGCACTTCGCCGGCTACTCGGCCTCGCGCGGCGGGCGGAACCTCGCCCCGGCCTCGATCGGCCCCCGCGAGCTGGCCGACGTGCTGCTGCCGCCCTTCGAGATGGCGCTGCGGGCCGGGGCCCGCTCGGTGATGAACTCCTACACCGATCTGGACGGGGTGCCGGCGGCCGCAGACCCGAGCCTGCTGACGTGCCTGCTCCGGGAGGACTACGGGTTCACCGGGACGGTGGTCTCCGACTACTTCTCGGTGGCGTTCCTGCTGAGCCTGCACGGGGTGGCCGGGACCCGCGCCGAAGCGGCCGCGCTGGCGCTGCGCGCGGGCATCGACGTGGAACTGCCCACCGCAGACTGCTACCGCGGCCCGCTGCTCGCGGCGCTGGAGGACGGGACGATCGATATCGCGCTGGTCAACCGGGCCGCGCGGCGGGTGCTCAGCCAGAAGTGCGAGCTGGGCCTGCTCGACCCGGACTGGTCGCCGGACCCGGAGCTCGCCGGGGCGGGAGGCCCCGTGGGGGATGCCACCGGAGGCGGGGTGCTGGATGACCGCGAATCACGCTCCCTGGCCCGGGATATCGCCCGCCAGTCGGTCGTCCTGCTCGCCAACCAGGGCATTCTGCCGCTGGCACCGGGACAGCGGATCGCGGTCGTCGGACCGCGGGCCCACGAGGCGAGCGCCATGCTCGGCTGCTACTCGTTCCCGCAGCACGTCATCGTCCACCATCCTGGCGTGCCGCTGGGAATCGAGGTGCCGACCGTGCTGGACGGAATGCGGGCCGACCCGGCCGGATACACAGTGAGCTACGCGCAAGGCTGCCCGGTGCTGGGCGGGGATGACACTGGCCTGGCTGAGGCGGCCGCGGCGGCCAGGGCCGCGGACGTCTGCGTCGCGGTGCTCGGCGACCTGGCCGGCCTGTTCGGGCGGGGCACCTCAGGCGAGGGCTGCGACGTGGTCGACCTGCGGCTGCCCGGCCGCCAGGAGGAACTGCTCGAGGCGCTGCTGGCCACCGGCACGCCGGTGGTGCTGGTGCTGCTGGCCGGGCGCCCGTATGACTTGTCCCGCCAGGTCAACCGGCTGGCCGCCGCGGTCTGTGGCTTCTACCCCGGCGAGGAAGGAGCGACCGCCCTGGCGGACGTGCTGGGCGGGCGGGTCAACCCGTCCGGCCGCCTGCCAGTCAGCTTCCCGGGCGCGGGCTCGAATCAGCCGGCCACCTATCTCGCGGCTCGCCTGGGCCAGCGCACCCAGGTCAGCACCGTCGACCCCACCCCGCTGTTCCCCTTCGGGCATGGACTGTCCTACACCCCGGTCACCTGGGCCGGCGTCCGATCATGCTCACCGGCGCAGTGGCCGGCCGACGGCTGCTGCCAGTTCACCGTGACACTCTGCAACGGCGCCACCGTCCCGGCGGCCGAGGTCATCCAGGTGTACCTGCATGACCCGGTCGCCGAGGTGGCCCGGCCGGTCCAGCAGCTGATCGCGGCGGCCAAGGTTGACCTGCCGCCGGGCAGCTCGCGTACCGTCCAGTTCACCATGCACGCCGATCTCACCTGTTACACCGGGGCGGCTGGCCACCGGCAGGTAGACCCCGGCCAGGTGGAGCTGCGGGTCGGCCGGTCGAGCACGGACATCGAGAGCACGCTCAGATACACTCTCACCGGCCAGCGCCGGGAGGTGGGTTTCGGCCGGGCGCTGCATCCCGACATCACGCTGGTGCCCGCCGACTGACCGACCGCGAGGACCCTAATGCTCCGCGATCTTCCCCTGCCCGAACTGCGCCAGTACCGGCCCGCGGTGGAAGAGCCCGCGGACTTTGACGAGTTCTGGGCCAGCGAACTGGCCGCGGCGGCCGCACACCACGCTGAGCCGGTGTTCGCCGCCGCCCAGACGCAGATCCAGCACGCGGACGTCGTCAACGTGACGTTCCCGGGCTACGCCGGCGACCCCGTCAAGGCCTGGCTGCTGCTGCCACACGCGAGCCCGCCGGACCAGGCCTTCGTGGTTGAGTACGTCGGCTATGGCGGCGGCCGCGGCGATCCGTTCGACTGGCTCACCTGGAGCTGCGCCGGCCATCCGCACCTGATCATGGATACCCGCGGCCAGGGCGGCGGGTGGCGCAGCGCCGACACCCCGGATCCCAGCGACCCGGGCACGCCCAGCACCCCTGGCTTCCTCACTCGCGGTATCGCCGACCCGCGCACCCACTATTACACCCGCCTGTTCATCGACGCAGCCCAGGCGGTAGCCGCGGCCCGGCGTCATCCAGCCAGCGCGGGACGGCCGCTGGTCACGACCGGCGGCAGCCAGGGCGGTGGCCTGGCTATCGTGGCCGCCCACCTGGCCGGCGGGGTGACGGCGACCCTGCCCGAGGTCCCGTTCCTGGCCGACTTCCGGCGGGCGGTGGAGGTGACCGACAGTCGTCCGTACCTCGAGCTCATCGAGTACCTCAGCGTGCACCGCGGTGAGGTGGACCGGGTGTTCAGCACGCTGTCCTATCTCGACGTGGTCAATCACGCCAAGCGGATCGCGGCCCCGGGCCTGTTCTCGGTCGGCCTGGTGGACGACATTACCCCGGCATCGACGGTTTTCGCCGCGTTCAACCACTATGCCGGGCCGAAGCAGATTGAGGTCTATCCCTTCAACGGGCACGACGGCGGGGGAACCCAGCACTTCCTGGCCAAGCTCGCCTTCCTCGCGACCCTGCCCCGGCCCGCCCGAGCGGGCGGATGACGGCGGCCCCGGTTGCGGCCGCGCGACGCGAGGCGCCCTTCATGATCGGTGTCAATAGGGCGGTGTGACGAGTCAGTTATTGACCGGGATCAGGTCAGCGAACGGGAGGCGGGGTTCCGGTGGCGGTGGCGGCCAGGGCCGGGTCCCAGGAGCAGGCCACGCAGGCCTGCAGGAAGGCCGACCGGGCGAATTCCACCGCGGTCGCGTGCGGGTCCCTGGCGGCCCGGACGTCGTCCCAGTCCAGCACGTACTCCCCCAGAGTGCCGTCCCAGCGGGCGGCGGCCGGGGACACGGACAGCTCTCCGAAACCCTCCGGCGCCGGGTGCGCGTAAGCGTAGAACGCCGCCCGGCGGTAGCGGCCGTCACCGGGCCACCAGCCGACCGCGACCTCCTGCGCGTCCATCGCGTTGCGCATGATGAAGTCCGCCGACGGTGGCTCGGCGGCCTGGCCGGAGAACAGGCTGACCGCGAGGTCGAAGGAACCCCACCAGGCGTTGACTGGCGTGGACCGGCCCCGGTAGGGGGCGCGGTAGGCCGCGAGGGCCAGCGCCGCCTGGGTCGCCGCGGCGAAGTAGTCAGCGACCTGGCCGCGATGGTAGGTCGCGTGCTCGTGGTCCTCGTCGAGCGGCACGGACCAGGCGACCTCCTGCGGCGTCGGGTCGATCTCGACCGGGCCGCCGAGCCGGCTCACCGCGGCCAGCACCTCCCGGGTCACGTCCCCGACGGGACGGTCGGGAGTCAGCGCCACCCGTTCCGCCTGCCCGCCGCTGTGCTCGACCACCGCCTCGTGGGTGCGCAGGTCCAGCGCGGCGACCAGCGACCCGGAACCGTCCGGCGCGGGTAGCGGGCTGGTCTCCCAGCCGCGGGCGGTGAGGCGCAGCGCCGCGTGCTGGAGCTCGGGCTCGGGCGGGGCGAGCCGGACCGCCAGCTTGCCCAGGACCTGGGTGTGCGCGTGCAGTGTGTCGCAGGTGGGCCGCCAGTCCTCGTACGAGCAGCCCGGCCAGTTAGTGGTCATGGTCGGCACCCTACCCAGCCGACCGCGTTCGCAGCCGGGCGCCCGCGCCGGGCCCGGGCCTCAGGGGGCGAGGGCCACCTCCAGGCCTACGGTCGTGCCGGCGGCGCCCGGCTCGATGGTGACCTGCTCCATGAGGGCGCGCATCAGGGCGATGCCGTGCCCGCGGAGCGGGTCAGCCACGGGCGGGGTGGCCCGCCAGCGCCCGGTGTCCGTGACCGTCAGCCGGAGCCGGCTGGCCGTGGCCTCGGCCCGCAGCCGGATGTGCTGGCCCGGCGCGTCGCGGTGACCGTGCTCGATCGCGTTGGCGCAGGCCTCCCCCGCGGCGACCAGGACATCCTGGATCGTCCGGTGGCTCACGCCACCGCGGCCCAGCCAGCTCCGCAGCGCCGCGCGGACCGGTGCGAGCTGCGCCCGGTCCGCAGGAAAGGTGAGGTCGAGGGGCTCCGGATAGCGGAACAGGACGAGGGCCACATCGTCCTTATACCCGTCTGCCGGCGCCATATCGCCCATCACCCGGCTGGCCAGGTCCTCCACGCCGGCATCCTGACCTTCCGCGAGGGCGGCACCGGCCCGGGTCATTCCCTCATCGATCGAAACGCGGCGGCGTTCTACCAGGCCATCGGTATACAGCAGCAGGGCGGACCGGCCGGGCAGGAAACAGGTCGCGTCGCTGCGCTGGGCCTCGCGCCGCACGGCCAGCGGGAACGACCGGCCCTCGCGGAGCAACTCGATCCGGCCGTCCGGATGGGCCAGGATGCCCGGGGGGTGGCCGGCGCTGCTGTAGGTCAGCTGGCCTGTGTCCTGGTCCAGGATGCCGCAGAAAACCGTGCTGCAGTAGGCACCAGGAACGCGCGCGGAGAACCGGTCCATAGCCGAGAGGGTCTGCGCGGGGCTGGCGTCCTGCAGGAGCAGGGCCCGGCAGGCACTGCGCAGCTGGCCCATCACGGTCGCGGCCTCCAGGCCATGCCCGACGCAGTCACCGACCACGATGCCGATCCGCCCGTCGGGCAGTTCGACCAGGTCGTACCAGTCACCCCCCACCTCGAGCGGGCGGCTGGCCGGCTCGTAGCGGGCGGCGAAGCCCGGGGGCAGCCGGGCCGGGCCGAGGATGGCGCGCTGCAGGGCGAGGGCGGTTTCCCGCTGCTGATCCGTCTGGTACGCCCGGTGCAGCGCCTGGCCGAGATACCCGCACAGCAACGCGAACAGTGTCCGGTCCTCGGCCGTGAACGGACGGGCGGGATCCACGTCGATCCAGACGGCCAGCTGTCCTTCCGGATGCTCGATCCTGATTCCCACGTCCGGTGACGTTCCGCCAGTCGGGATGAGCAGGGGCCGCTGGCGCAGGTTTCCGAACGTCTCACGGAGTTCGGCGGGCAGCTCCGTCCAGCGCGCTGCGGGGCCGGCCGGGCCGCTGGCCGTGAGCGACGGCGCTTCAGCGCCGGTCCAGGTGGCAGCGATCACCCGCCGGGCGTGCCAGAGTCGCCGCAGCTCGTTGAGGGCACCCTGAAGGGCCTCCGGCAGGCTGTCCGCCTGGGACAGCAGCAGGCCCATGGCCGCCAGGGCCGCCTCGCGCTGACCAGCGTGGTGCTCGGCAGTGATGTCACGCATGCTGCCGACGACCATGCGCCGGCCGGAATCCGGGTCCTGCACCTCGTTGAAGCTGGCCGCGACCCAGAGCCGGCGCCCATCGCGGTGCGTGACGGGCGCCACGAAGCTGCCCTTGCCCCGGCCTATGAGCTGGGCAAATGCCTCTCTGCTCTGACGGCGGGCTTCCGGATCTGCGTCCTGGTCCGGCCACCACGGGTGCGGGAAGGCGTACGGCAGGCCGTCCGGGCCGTACCCCAGGATGGCGGCGAAGGCGGCGTTGATCTCGATCACGCGGCCGGCCTCGTCACACAGGAAGAAGGCCTCGTGCAGCGAATCGATCAGCGCGGCGCGCCACCGGGCGTGGTGGCTGCGCAGCCGGGCCAGTTCCACCGTCGCCCGGACCCGGGCCAGGAGCTCGGCGGCGGAGAACGGCTTGACCAGGTAGTCGTCCGCGCCGGCTTCCAGCCCTTCGATGGCCGCCTCCTGCCCGGCCCGGGCCGACAGCAGCAGGACGGGCAGATCGGGGACGCGCGAATGGATCCGTAGCTGCCCCACCAGCTGCAGACCGTCCAGGCCCGGCATCATCACGTCGCTGATCACCAGGTCGAAAGGCTGCACCCGGACCGCGTCCAGCGCTTCCTGCCCGTCTGCCACCGCAGTCACCTGGTAGCCGGGCTGCAGCAGCCGTTGCAGGTATCCCCGCATGTCCGCGTTGTCGTCGGCGAGCAGGATCCGGGCCCGGGTACCCAGCCCGGCCAGGTCCCGCCCGGCCAGGTCCCGGCGCGGCGGGCCGCCCACCTCGTCCGCAGCCAGGGTGGGCTCGGCGGGCTGATCGCCGGGCACCCACCGCAGCGCCTCGGCCAGGAAAGGGTCGGCCACCGCGGAGATCAGTTCCGGGCCGGCCGCAGCCAGATTCTCCTCCGGCAGGTGCTCGTGGCCGAACGGGAGCCGGACCGTGAAGGTGGTCCCGGCTCCCTCGGTGCTCTGCGCGGTGATCGTGCCGCCGTGCAGCCCGACGAGCTCGCGTACCAGCGCCAGCCCGATGCCGCTGCCCTCATTGGACCGGGAGCGCGCGGTGGGAATGCGGTGAAAGCGCTCGAACAGCCGCGGCATCTCCGCCGCCGCGATACCGCTGCCGGTATCGCTGATCCGCAGCACCGCGTGGGTACCCTCGGCCCGCAGCGACACACTGACGGTGCCGTCGAAGGTGAACTTCAGGGCGTTGCTGAGCAGGTTGAGGACGACCTTCTCCCACATCTCCCGGTCGATGTAGACCACCGCGGGCAGCTCGCCGCAGTCCACCCCGAAGGCCAGGCCGGCCCGGTCCATCGCCGACCGGAAGACGCTGGCCAGGTCGGCGGTGAAGGCCGCCAGGTCAACCGGCTCGAAGCGGGCCTCCATGCGGCCGGCTTCGATCCGCGAGAAGTCGAGCAGCGTATTGACGAGTTTGCCCAGCCGCAGGCCGTTGCGCTGGATGACCTCGAGCTCTTCCAGCGTGCCGGGATCCTGCGTGGCCGGATCCTGCCCGGCCAGCCTGGCCCGGAGCTCCTCCACCGGGCCCATGATCAGGGTGAGCGGGGTGCGGAACTCGTGGCTGATGTTGGAGAAGAAGGCGGTCTTGGCCCGGTCCAGGTCGGCGAGCTCTTCGGCGCGCCGCTGCTGGACCTGGTAAGCCACCGCGCCGTTAACCAGCGCCGCAGTCTGCTGCGCGACCAGGCCGAGGAAGGATTCGTAGGCCGCGTCCAGCGCGTGCCCGGCGCTGGCGGCGAGGACGATGACGCCGGTGGCCTGCCCGCCGGTCTCACCGACCAGCGGCAGGACCACAGCCTGGCTCGGCGGTGTCGGCCACCCGCCGGCCGGCAGTTCGCCGAACCGGGCGGTAATGTCCGTCACGGTCACCGGCCGCCCGCTGCGCAGCACCTCCTCGACCGGCCAGCCGCCCGGGCCGTCCGCGACCGGGGCAGGCACCGCCTGCTCCGGGCCGCTGGCGGTCAGGACGGCGTCATTGGTGCCGGGCCTGCGCAGGTAGATGGCGGCGAACGGGACGTCCTGCCGGGCCCGTTCCAGGGCCGCCACCACGAGATGACATGCCTCGCTCACGCTGCGAGCGCTGCCCGCCTGCGCGCCCAGGTCCTGCAGGGCGGCGAGCCGGCGCTCGCCGATGACCCGCTCGGTGGTGTCGCTGACCGCGGTGAACACCCCGCGAACGACCCCGTCGTCGTCGTGCAGCGGGCTGTAGGAGTACGTCCAGTACGTCTCCTCCCAGTAACCATGCCGGTCCATCGGCAGCAGCAGGTCCTCCGACCACGTCGCCTGCCCGCTGCTGGTCACCGAGACCAGCATCGGGCCCACGATGTCCCAGATCTCGGGCCACACCGTCTCGCCCGGCCTGGCCAGGGCCGGATGCTTGGTGCCCATCAACGGGAGATAGGCGTCGTTATAGAGGAACCGCAAGTCCGGGCCCCACCACACGATCATCGGGAACCGGGAGGTGAGGCAGATCCGGACGGCGGTGCGCAGGCTCGCCGACCAGCCAGCGGGATCTCCCAGCGCCGACCCGGCCCACGGATACGCGCGCATCCGCTGCGCCATCTCGCCGTCCCCGGGGAAGGCCGCGCCCGCGGGTCCGGCGGGCTCCATCCTGCTCACTGGTGCCCCTCCAGGCTGCCATTCCCGCAGATCTTCCGGCAGCGTACCCTCGGGCCAGCCCTGGTTTGGAAGACTTGTTCCTTCCTGGCGGGCATGCTGATCGCCTCAACCGGGACCAGGGGTGTCGGCACGGGGTACGATCGGGCGGCAAACGGTAGCCCGGGGCCGGGAACGCGGGGAGAAATCCATGACCGGGCAGGAACTTCAGGTCAGCTGGTCGGGCCGGCATGCCATCGTGACCATGCCCGACGAGATCGACCTGGGCAATTCCGGGGACGTGGACGCACAGCTGAAGGCCGTGGCCAGCCAGGTCCCGGACCTCATCACGGCCGACCTGACCGGCACCGTCTTCTGTGACTCCGCGGGGGTCTATGTCCTCACCCGGGCGCACGAACTGGTTGCCTCGAAGGGCGGGGAACTCCGCCTGGCCATCGGCGACTCCCCCGTCGCCCGGATATTCGAGCTCACTGGCCTGGACCAGATCATGCCCGTCTACCGTGATGTGCAGCAGTCGCTGGACACTCCCCGGGCTGAGCCTCGCCCGGAACCGGGCGGCTGAGGGCGCGGCGCATCGTCACCGTGGTCCCGGCCGGCCCGGGGACGATGTCCAGCTCGTCGGTGACCTGCCGGATGACCGACAGCCCCTGCCCGCCGGGCCTGGCCCGGCCCGGATCCGCCGAGCCCGGCGGCCGCCACCGGCCCTGGTCGCTCACCTGGATCACCGCCCGCCCCGCGTCGTCGATCCAGGCGCGGACCGTGACCGTCGCCTCCCCGGCCGGCGGCCGGCCATGCACGATCGCGTTGACGGCAGCTTCCCAGACCGCCAGCTCGAGGTCGGTGTGGTCGGACGCCGCCGCCCCGAGTTCCTGCAGCCAGTCGCGGAGCCGGACCCGTATCCGGCGCAGGGCCAGCGGCTCGGCGGGCACGTTCATCGACCAGCCGGCCGCAGCCTGGCCCGGCGGCCACGGTTTCCCGCCGGGCTCCTCTGGCATGCCTGCGCTCCCCGAGCGTCGCTCACGAGCTTCCTGGCCGGTGGCTACCCCGAATCAGGGTCTCGAATCACGGCCCGGGGCACGGCTCGCGATCACCGGCGCCACCTGGGCCTGCATGACGCAGGCCCGGACGGGTAGAGCGGGGGGTCTGCCGCGGCACCCGCCGCAGCGGTACTGGCCATCAGGGGAGCAGCAATCGTGGCATCTGCCAAGCGCACGGGTCCCGCCCAGTTCGGCGTTCCCGGCCTGGGGAAGAAGGACGCGGGCGTGGTCATCGAGATCTTGCAGGACCGGCTCAACGCCCTCAACGACCTGGCCCTGACGCTCAAGCACATCCACTGGAACGTGGTCGGACCGCAGTTCATCTCCGTCCACACCATGCTCGACCCGCAGGTCAACGCCGTCCGCCTGATGGCCGACGAGACCGCCGAGCGCATCGCCACCCTGGGCGGCTCACCGGCCGGCACCCCGGGCGCCCTGGTGGCGGCGCGGTCCTGGGATGACTATTCCCTCGGCCGCGATGGCGCGCTGGCCCACCTGGGCGCACTCGATGTCGTCTACGCGGGGGTCATCGAGGCTCACCGGAAGGCGATCGCGACGACGGAGGATCCCGACCCGGTCACCCAGGACATGCTCATCGACCAGGCCGGACAGCTGGAGCAGTTCCACTGGTTCGTCCGGGCCCATC
The DNA here is from genome assembly GCA_963770545.1 of uncultured Actinomycetes bacterium. GTDB lineage: Bacteria > Actinomycetota > Actinomycetes > Streptosporangiales > Streptosporangiaceae > RYN-230. The sequence continues at coordinate 119,120 of CAVYQF010000004.1, forward strand.
TGGAGGACCCCAGCGGGTCTCTGGCCACCTCCGGGGCCAGGACCGAGCGGCAGGCCGCCTCCCGGGCCCGCAAGAAGTAGGACCGGTTCAGCGGCCCGGCGGCCAGCGGGCCGCCAGCGGGCCCGCCGGCCCGCTGGCCGCGGTCCGCACCGACCACGCCTCGCGAACTCCGCCGCTTCGTGCTGCGGGTACGGCAGCCGACCGCAGGGCGGTGATCCGGGGCCGGCAACCCGGTGATGACGCAGGTGGCCGTCTAGGAGCTGTGCGCGGGTACGCCAGCGTGCCGGGCGAGAGTGGCTCCCCAGGCCCGGGCCCGGTCCAGCTCACCCGCGCGAAGCGGGCCTTCCGTGCCGGTGACGATGAAGCCTTCTGGCTGGCCGGCCAGGCCGAAGCCGCGGCGCCTCAGCTGGCGGCTGGCCAGGCGGGAAGCGCCGCCGGCCAGCCGGGATCCGGCCCGTGTATCAAAGGCCGCGGCCTGGGCGCCCAGGCGGGCGGGAGGAAGCGCTTGCAGCCATTCCCGCAGGCCAGGACCGGCACTATCCGGTTCCGGTTCGCCGCTGCGCTGATGGCCGGCTTTGCGTGCCGCCTGCAGGCCCTGCTGGCGGCTGCGCGGGGAAGACATCCGCCTCATGTGCGTCGGGCCGCCGGCCACCAGGAGGCACGCATCATCAACCTCGCCCAGCTTCGTGGCCGCGGTCCGCGTCACGCTCACGCGGGCGGCTGGATCGGCGGCCCGGATCCCGTCCGCGATCGCCTCGGCGACCAGCCGGGTGTTCCCAAACAAGCTCTCGTACACCACCACGACGTCCATCTCATCCTCCGCATCGGTCTGTGACCGGCCGCGGATCGCCCTGGACGTGGGCGAGGCGCTCGGCACGGTCTTTGATGCCGAGCAGCATCTTGCGCTCCATGACCAGGCTGCCCGGCTCCATGGCATAGGTGTTCAGCGCCTGCCCCAACCACGATGTGCCCTGCGTAGCGATACGGTTCCTGCTGATCAGCCTGGTGCCCTGACCATCGGGCACCAGCGAGAAAGCCCACACCCAGTTCCCGTCGTCGGAGCGGAACACCAGCGACCGTTCGGGTTCGAGTTCGGCCACCCGCAGCACTGGTCCCCGCGCACCGAGACGCTGAGCGTCCCCGACCTCCAGGTGCTGGTATTCCGGAAGGATCCGGTCAGCACTGTGCATGCCCAGACCCATGATGTTCTCGATCCAGTCATAGGTGTAGGCGCCGCCGCGGCCCGGGCCCATCTGAACCAGCCAGGGCCAGATGGCACTGGGTAGGGCATCGACCGTGATGGCCCGGGTAGACACGATCCCCGCGACCGGCAGCAAGTCGTCGCCGGGCAGGCCGTGCGCAACCTCGCTCTGCGTGGCTCCCCAGGTGAGGCACCATCTGCGCCACGCGCGATAAGTCGCGGCTTCAAAGGCCAGGGCTAGTGTGACGGCGCCCAGGGTGACCAGGCCCCCGCGCACGGTCAATCTCGCGTGGTCGACTGCGCTCATCAGCTTCACCTCTTCCTCAGAGGTGCTGCGCCCGGGGTCCAAGGTCCAGAACTCCGGCAGCAGTGTCTCCTACGTTCAGGCTCTCTCGCGCTGATGGGGCTTGGGCAGAGTCCATCGGTCATGGACGGCGGGACGTGGGTCACTCTGGGCCAGGCTGGATTGCCCTGGCCCGGGCAGCCGCCGGGCCCCGCGGGCCGCCTGCCGAATCATGGTCCAGGTCGGCAGCTTTCCTGGCCTTGGCGTAGGCTCTATGATGTTACTTTAAGTGACAGCGCTGCTACATTACGTCATACGGTCGGCGGGGGGCGTTATGGGGATGGCGGGCCCGGACGCGGTACCGGGCCGTGAGTTCAACGCAGTGTCGCGGCTGGCCGCCATCGTCGAGTCGTCCGGCGATGCGATCCTGAGCAAGACGCTTGAGGGCGTTATCACCAGCTGGAATGCCGGAGCAGCGCAGATGTATGGCTACGCTCCTGGCGAGATAGTCGGGCACAATGTGTCGGAGCTGATCCCGCCGGACCGGGCTGGCGAGCTGGAGACCATTCTCCGCGGGCTGCGGCGGGGGGAGAAGCTCGAGCATTTCGAGACCAAGCGTCTTTGTAAAGACGGCCGCATCATCGATGTGTCCGTATGTATCTCCCCGGTCAGGGATTCGTCCGGAGCGGTGGTGGAGGCGTCCACCGTGGCCCGGGATGTGACAGACCGCAAGCGGATCGACGCTGAACGGCAGGAGCTAGCGCAGGCGTTGCACCGCTCTGAGCGCCTTGACACCCTGGGCCAGCTGGCGGCCGGGGTCGCCCACGACTTCAATAACCTGCTGGGTGCCATCATGAACTACGCCGGCTTCGTGGCCGAGGAGACGGCTGGCCTGCCCGGGGTGCGGGACGATGCCGAGCAGATCCGGGACGCCGCCCAGCGCGCTGCGCGGCTGACCAGGCAGTTGCTCATTTTCGCCCGCCAGGAGGAGGTGCGGCCGGAGATCGTGGATCTCGGCGCGATCGTGACCGGCCTCCGCGACCTGGTGGGCACCAGTATCGGGGCGGGCATCGAACTGCGCGTCGCCCGGGCGGCCGATCCGGGCCCCGTCCTGGCCGATCGCGGCCAGATTGAGCAGGTCGTGCTCAACCTGGCCGTCAATGCCCGCGACGCCATGCCTGACGGTGGCACCCTGACGATCGCGACGGGGGTCACGGAACTCGGCGGTGACTATACCCGCCTGCACCCAGGCACCCGCCCTGGGCGGTACGCGGAGCTCACCGTGAGCGATACAGGCACCGGCATCGCCGCGGATGTGGCGGCCCGCATGTTCGAGCCCTTCTATACAACGAAACCGAAGGACAAGGGGACCGGCCTCGGATTGTCAACCGTGTACGGCATCGTCACCCAGGCTGGCGGCACCGTGGATGTCGACTCCGCAGAGGGGGCCGGTACCACCTTCCGCATCTATCTGCCGTGCGCCGGCGCACCCGCTGCGGCCGCACCGCGGCGCGCCGTACCCGGCGCCGGGCACCAGGGCGGAACGATCCTCATCGTCGACGATGAGCCCGCCATGCTGGAGGTCGCCTCGCGGATCCTGCGCAAGCACGGGTACGCCACCCTCGAGGCGGGCACCTGCGAGGAAGCTCTGGCCCTGGCCTCGTCTGCTGACTTCGATCTTCTCCTGACCGATTCAGTCATGCCCGGCATGTCGGGTCCCACGCTGGCCGAGCGCATCGTCGGGATGAGACCCGGACTGCCTGTCCTGCACATGTCGGGCCACAGTGCCGGGGTGCTGAGCGAGGACCGCATCCGGAACGCGGAACTGGCCTTCGTTCAGAAACCGTTCACCGCCCACGATCTCCTTGAGAAGGTGGACGCCGCACTTGCGTTAGCGTCCCGGGCTGGCCCCGGCCGGACCGCTGAGGTTGGAGGCCCGCCAGTCGGTCTCCCAGACGGAGAGCCGACGGCGGTCGAGGATGTGATGGCAGAGCATTCCGGCACACAGCAGCATCAGGACCCAGGCGGGGACCGCAAAGGCAGCGGTGAGGGCAGCCTGGGTCAGGGCCTGGCGAGGTGACATCGGCGTCTGCGCGAGATGCCCTGAAGCGTTGGTCCACGCAGTTATCCTGGTTCCCGCCTTGGCGTTCGGGGCAGCGAGATACTGCCCGGTGTGCTGCACGCCGTCAGGCGCCATCCACCGGACGGGCACTGACGACGCGTAGCCATCAGCCCAGTCAGGCTCTCCGGCCTGCACGACCACGGTTACCTGCCGCCAGCCATGATGTATGGCGTCAGCGGTGGTGAAAGTGTTGCTGAGGGTCATCCGCCAGGCGGTAAGCGCTATCGCGGGAGCACCGATCAGGAAGGCGCCGACCAGCAGAGCTACTATCCCGGCTTCCACCCGATCTGAGGCACGCCTCAGCGGATTGTGATCCGGCCAGAATCCACGCGCGGCCCTGGCTACCCAGCCCGTACGCGATGTCCACTGCTGTCCCACGGCGGCCTCCTCCCTCGCTTTCAGGATCGCGGTCCCGGGCCTGGGCCAGCCAGGGACGGAGTTCCTTAGCCACATGGGACTTTCGGCTCGCCCGGTGGACTTTCACCGCGCGGATGACCGCCGTCGTTCCGCGAGGACTTTCGCCTCCAGCACCACAGGCGCTTGGGCCCTGCCTGTATACGGAGCCCCGCGAGATGGTTTACTCATGCCTGCTAACGACCCGCACCTACGCACTAGCGCCGCCTGCTGTTGCCCGGCCAAACCTGCGGTCATTGTCGTGATGCCGCCGGGCCCGGGCCGCTCCCATCCGACCGAGCTGCTGCTCTGCGGTCATCACTACCGGAAGTCCGAGCAGACGCTCATGGAGGCAGGTGCGACGGTGTTCAACCTCGCCGGCGCGGAGGTCGCCGTAGACGACCACTGGCTAGTGGGGGCAGGGGCGAACCGCCCATCCTGACCTGGGCGGCGCGACCTCCCGGGCGACCCAGACCGCCGCGCCAGGGGCCAAAGGTCCTGGCGAAGCGGCACTTGAGTCCCTACTACCAGGGCCGGCCCCATTGATTCGATAATTGGACACGTCCCCCCGACCTGCACCGGGTTAAACCGAGCCTGCGACGGCGAGGAACACGTCATGACAACGCCCAAGCCGGCCGGGCCCGTGGTGATCACCCGGGATGGCCTGGACCGCCTCGTCGAGGCCCTGATTGCCGCCGGTTACCAGGTCGTCGGCCCGACCGTGCGGGACAGCGCGATCGTGCTGGGCGAACTGGCCTCGGCGGACGCGCTGCCCGCGGGCTGGGGGGTGGAGACGGGCCCGGGCCTCTACCGGCTGCACCGCCGCGACGACGCCGCGGTGTTCGCGCATTCGGCGGGCCCGGGATCGTGGAAGCAGTTCCTGCACCCGCCACGGCGGCAGCTGTGGTCGATCGACTCCGGAGGCGGCTACGAGCCCGCCCAGGCTCCGCCGCCGCCTCGTTACGCGTTCCTCGGCGTCCGGGGCTGCGATCTGGCGGCTATCGGGATCCTCGGCCGGGTTCTCGGGGAGGGCGCTCACCCCGATGGCGCGTTCGCGCGCACCCGCCAGGCCCTGTTCGTGGTCGCGGTGAACTGCACCGAGCCGGGCGGGGTGTGCTTCTGCGCGTCGATGGGGACCGGGCCCGCCGCGGGGCCCGGCTACGACCTGGCCCTCACCGAGCAGATCGATGAGTCCGGCCATTGGTTCCTGGCCGAGGCCGGAACCACCGAGGGCGAGCGCATTCTCGCGAAGGTCCCGCACCGCAGCGCCTCCGTTGCGGAAAAAGAAGTGGCGAAGGCAGAGGTCAGCGAGGCGGCGCAACGCATGGGGCGGGCCATGCCCGCGGTCGACCTGCCCGGGCTGATCCGGGAATCCGTGGCCTCGCCGCAATGGGAAGAGGTGGCCAGCAGGTGCCTGACTTGCGCCAATTGCACCATGGTGTGCCCGACATGCTTCTGCACCACGACTGAGGAGGTCTCCGACCTGACTGGCGACCACGCGGAACGCTGGCAGCGCTGGGCGTCGTGCTTCGAGCTGGATTTCTCGTTCATGCACGGCGGGAGCGTGCGGCAGTCCGGGGCCAGCCGCTACCGGCAGTGGTTCAGCCACAAGCTGGGCACCTGGCACGAGCAGTTCGGGAGTTCGGGCTGTGTCGGCTGCGGGCGGTGCATCGCCTGGTGCCCGGTCGGCATCGACATCACCGAGGAAGCTGGCCGGCTGGCCGGGCTGGACCCGGGTCAGGAGCACGCATGAACGGCGTTCATGAGGCCCTGGCCGGTGACCCCCTGTTCGCCGGGCTTTCCGGGACCGAACTCGACCTCATCGCCGCGGCGGCGCGGCCGGTGCGGCTGGAGGCACGCGCGCGGCTGCTCCGCGAAGGGGATCCCGCTAGGGGATGCTGGCTGATCCACAGCGGCTGCGTCGCCCTGGATCTCGCCGTCCCCGGACGGGGCCAGGTCGTCGTGCAGACCCTCGGCCGTGGCGATGTGCTGGGCTGGTCCTGGCTCGTGCCTCCGTACCGCTGGCAGTTCGGGGCGGTGACGCTGCAGCCGACGACCATGACCGAACTGGACACGGCGCAGTTGCAGGCCCTCGCCGAGCAGGATCCCCGCTTCGGTTACACCCTGATGGTCGCGCTGTTCGGGGCGATCGCCCACCGCCTGCAGGCCACCCGGGCCCGGCTGCTCGATCTGTACCGGGTCCCTGATGACCAGCCCTGAGGGAACCCGCCCCCGCGAGCCGATGCTCCCGGTGCCCTACCGGGTCATGAGCCGTCAGGCGGAGACGCGGGATTCCGTGACCCTCCGGCTCGACCCGGTCGGGGAGCGGCTGCCCGCGGCGCAGCCCGGCCAGTTCTCGATGCTGGCCGCCCCGCGGATCGGGGAAGTGGCCATTTCAGCCAGCGGCGTGCCGCCGGCTGGTGAGGCCGGACTGGAACACACGATCCGCGCGGTCGGGGCGGTCAGCCGGGCCCTGCACGACGCGCGGCCGGGGACGATTCTCGGCGTCCGCGGGCCGTTCGGCACGACCTGGGACCTGCCGTCGGCCGCCGGGCGCGACCTGGTGATCGTGGCGGGCGGGGTCGGGCTGGCCCCGCTCCGGCCCGTGATCCTCGGCGCGCTGGCCGAGCGGGACGCCTACCGCCGGATCTGCCTGATCGCCGGCGCCCGGACGCAGGCCGAATTCCTGTTCCGCCGGGAACTGGACGCCTGGGCCTGCCGCCCGGATCTCGAGGTGGACCTGACCATCGACCAGCCCTCGGCAGGCTGGGACGGGCAGGTCGGGTTCGTCACCGAGCCGCTGGCCCGGCTCCGGCTCGACCCGTATCGCACCACCGCGTTCCTGTGCGGCCCCGAGCCGATGATGCGGTTCTGCGCCCAGGGGCTGCTCAGCAAGGGGATCGCGGCGGAGGACATCCGGCTGTCGCTGGAACGCAATATGCAGTGCGGCATCGGCCTGTGCGGGCACTGCCAGCTCGGGCCGATCCTGATCTGCCGGGACGGCCCGGTCGTGGAGTACGCCCTGGCCGGCCCGCTGCTCACCATCGGGGAGTTGTGATGACCAAGCCCTCACTGGCGGTGTGGAAGCTCGCGTCGTGCGACGGCTGCCAGCTGACCCTGCTGGACTGCGAGGACGAACTGCTCACGCTGCCCGGCGTGGTGTCGATCGCCCACTTCCTCGAGGCATCGTCGGCGGTCGCGCCCGGGCCCTACGACATTTCCCTGGTCGAGGGCTCGATCACCACGGCCCGCGACGCAGAGCGGATCCTCGAGATCCGGGAGCAATCCCGGATCCTGGTGACGATCGGGGCCTGCGCCACAGCCGGGGGAATCCAGGCGTTGCGGAACTTCGCCGACGTCGCGGAGTTCACCGCCACCGTCTACGCCAGCCCGGAGTACATCGACACCCTGGCCACCTCCACCCCGGTCGCGGCGCACGTGCCGGTCGACTTCGAGCTGCGCGGCTGCCCGATCGACCGCCGCCAGCTGCTCGAGGTGCTGACCGCGTTCCTGGCCGGCCGTAAGCCCGGTATCCCCGACACCAGCGTGTGCACCGAGTGCAAGCGCGCAGGACACACGTGCGTGATGGTCGCGGACGGGACGCCGTGCCTCGGGCCGGTCACGCATGCGGGATGTGGCGCCTTGTGCCCCGCCCAGTCCCGGGGATGTTACGGCTGCTTCGGCCCGGTCAGCGGGGCGAACGTGCCGGCCCTGGCCGGCCAGCTGCGCCGGTGCGGGATGGGTGACGACGCCATCGGCCGGGTCTTCGCCACCTTCAACGCGGCCGCCCCCGGCTTCGCAGACCCGCTAACACTCATTAGGAGCCGCGATGAGCCGCACCAGTAGGAATCTCGTGGTCAGCGGGCTGGCCCGGGTGGAGGGCGAGGGCGCGCTGCGGGTCACCGTCCGTGACGGCCAGGTCGAGCAGGCCGAGCTGAACATCTACGAGCCCCCCCGGTTCTTCGAGGCTTTCCTGCGCGGCCGCTCGTACGCCGAGCCGCCGGACATCACGTCCCGCATCTGCGGGATCTGCCCGGTCGCCTACCAGACCAGCGCCTGCAACGCGATCGAGCAGGCCTGCGGCGCCGAGCTCGACCCGCCGCTGGCGGAACTGCGCAGGCTGCTGTACTGCGGGGAATGGATCTCCAGTCACGCCCTGCACATCTACCTGCTGCACGCCCCCGACTTCCTCGGGTACCCGGACGCGATCGCGCTGGCCCGCGAGCACCGCGGCATCGTGGAACGAGGGCTCGCGCTGAAGAAGGCGGGCAACGCCGTCATGGAATTCCTGGGCGGCCGGGCCATCCACCCGGTCAACATGCGGGTCGGCGGCTTCTACCGGGTTCCCGGTCCCGGCGAATTCGCGCCGCTCGCCGAACAGCTGCGCCGCGCGCTGGATCTGGCCCTGGAGACAGCCCGGTGGGTGGCCACCTTCGACTTCCCGGACCTGGAGCTCCCCCACGACCTCCTCGCCCTGCACGACCCCGGCCGATACCCGATCGAACGGGGCACCCTGGCCACCACCGGCGGGCTGGCCTTCACCCCCAGCGAGTTCCCCGGCCATGTCACCGAGCATCAGGTCCCGCACTCCACCGCGCTGCACGCCACCCTGGACGGGCATCCTTACCTCACCGGCCCGCTGGCCCGGTACTCACTCAACTCCGGCTCCCTGCCCCCCGCCGCCCGGCAGGCCGCGGCGGACGCCGGCCTCGGGCCGCAGTGCCGCAACCCCTTCCGCAGCGTGGTGGTCCGCGCCGTGGAGATCATCTGCGCCGTGGAGGAGGCGCTCCGGATCATTGACGGTTACCACCGCCCGGACCGGCCTGCGGTGGAGGTGACGCCGCGCGCGGGTACCGGGCATGGCGTCAGTGAGGCACCCCGGGGCCTGCTTTATCACCGCTATGAACTGGACGGGGACGGCCTGATCCGGTCGGCCACCATCGTCCCCCCCACGTCGCAGAACCTGGCCGTGATCGAGAGCGACCTGCGCCGCCTGATCACCGCCAACCTTGACCGGGACGATGCGTCGCTGACGGCTCTGTGCGAGCGGGCCATCCGCAATCATGACCCCTGCATCTCCTGCGCAGCCCATTTCCTGACCCTGAGCCTGCACCGCCGGTGAGCGGCCTGGCCCGCACGCCGGGGGTGGTGCCCGCAGGCGCCGTCCAGGCGGTGGTCATCGGGGTGGGCAACTGCTATCGCCGCGACGACGGAATAGGTCCTGCGGCCGCCGCCGAGATCGAACGGCAGCACCTTCCGGGTGTCCGGGTCGTCATGTCTGACGGGGAGCCCGCCGGGCTGCTGGAGGCCTGGGCCGGCCTGGATCTGGCCATCATCGTGGACGCCGCGTGCTGCGTGCCCGCCACGCCCGGCCGCATGCACCGCTGGCCGGCCGGGCAGCTGGAACGCGGCTGGACGGCCAGCTCCCATGGGCTGGGCATCCCGGACGCGCTCGCCCTCGGCCACGCCCTGGGCCGGTGTCCGCGCCGGGTGGTGCTTTTCGGAGTAGAAGCGGCTGACCTGCGTCCGGGGGCCGGGCTCTCCCCGGCCGTGGCCACCTCCCTGCCGGACGTCGTGGCGGCCATCGCCGCCGAACTTCGGGGGGCAAAAGTCCTGCCCGGGCGGTCCGGATGACCCTGAAGGTCCGGTACCGGATGCCGAAAACTGAGAACGACAGCACACGCGCAGAGGAAGGCTGGACATGACAGGAAATAACGGCACTGCTCCACGTATCGTCGCGGGAGTGGACGGGTCGGAGCCCTCCCTGGCCGCACTGCGCTGGGCCGTCCGGCAGGCTGAGTTGATCGGCGCCACCGTCGAGGCCGTGATTGCCTGGCATTACCCGCTCATTCCCGTCCCGGTGGGGCCGGCCCCCGCAGCGGTGATCGACCCGGCCGTGTTCGAGAAGGCGGCCGACAGGACCGTGACCGAAGCCATCCACACGGTGGCGGGCTCCGGAAGCAACGTGCACGTCAGCGCGCAGGTCAGGGAGGGCAACGCCGCCCAGGTCCTGATCGACGCGGCCGAAGGCGCGAACCTGCTGGTCGTCGGCAGCCGCGGGCATGGCGGCTTTACTGAAGCGCTGCTCGGCTCGGTGAGCCAGCACTGCGTGCATCACGCGCCGTGCCCGGTCGTCATCCTCCGCAACCGCCACGGTGATCTCGGCTGACAGACGCTTCCCTCACTCACCGGTGCACAATGGCGACCGGGCAGGGCGCGTGCTGGAGGAGGGCAGTGCTGACCGAGCCGAGCATCATGCCTTCGATACCGCCGTGGCCCCGGGCCCCGATGACCAGCAACTGAGCTCCGCCCGCAGCGTCGAGCAGTGCGGTGCGACCGCAGCCCTGCGTGACGTGCCGGCCCACGACCACTTCCGGGTGGGCCTTCTCGCAGCGGTCAATCAGCCGCTGGAAACTGTCCGTGATCTGCCGTCCGGCACCCAGGGTTTCCGGGCTGTCCGCCAGGGCGCACACGGCGAGTAGGGCGGTGTCGTGAAAAGCAGCCTCCTCGAAGGCGAACTCCACCGCGGGCTCCGAGGCCGCGGATCCTTCCGTGCCTACGACAATGAGGGCCGGGGCGTGGGTGGGGACGCGCCGCCAGTGCCCGCGGACCACCACGATCCGTCCATGGGCGTGCGCAGCGACCTGCGAACTGACCGAACCCAGCGGCAGGCTTTCGAATCCGCCCTGGCCCCGTGACCCCACGGCCAGCATCTCGGCTCTGGCACTGTGCTCACACAGCATCGCGGCGGCTGGCCCGGCGGCCAGGAGCGGCTGGATCCTGGCTGGCACCATGAGGTCGTGCAGGAACTGCATTCCCTGCGCGAGCGCGTGTTCACCGCTGCGGCGCGCGAGATCGAACGCGACCTCGTCCGGCAGCGCCGGGTACCCGGGCGCCCACGCCGAGCAGATAGTCAGCACGGACCCTCGTGACGCGGCCTCCGCGGCTGCCCAGGCCAGGGCGTCCTGGCTGCCGGGTGATCCGTCGTACCCGGCCAGTATGCCCAGCTCAATTCCGGCCATTGCGATCACCTCTGCATGAAGTCCTCTATCCAGCACAGCCGGAAAGTGACGCAGTAGGTAGCGCCGAACGCCCCCTTTCGCCGGCCAAAGCGCGCCTGCTGCGAGGACCAAGGTCCGCACGCAATCATCGGCCCGGGCCGGCCTACCCTCGGCCCGGGCCAGCGCGCCGAGGTCAGTCCGCTACGACTGCCACGGGGCCGTGCGCGTGGTGCAGGACGGCATGAATGACTGAGCCCGCACCTGACCCACCCGTCTGGCTGGGCTGGCGGCCGATCACGACCAGGTCAGCGCGCGCGGACGCCTGGGTCAGCAGGTGACCGGGATGCGCGTGCATGATTTCGGTCCCGGTTTCGACGGCTGGATACTTCTCCCGCCAGCCGACCAGCAGGTCTTCCAGCCGCGCGGCCATCCCATGGTAGAGATGGTGCGCAGCATGGTTTAGGGCCCGGTCCGGGCCGGCCAGGTGGGTCCCCGGCTCCGCGACGGGCACGAAGCAGGACCAGGCGTGCATCACGACCAGCCGGGCTCCGCGCAGATCCGCTTCCTCGAAGGCAAATCCCAGCGCGGCCTCGGACTGGTCCGGATCGCCGACGCCCACGACGATCTCCCTCTGGGCGGGGGACGGCGCCTGGCGCTCAACCACGACCGGGCACTGCCCGTGGGTGGCGGCGTACCGGCTGGCCGAGCCCAGCATCAGCGCCGAGAACAATCCTGCGCCGCGGGAGCCGACGACCAGCATCGAGGCGTCCGCAGTGGTTTCCGCGAGACTCCGCGCTGGGGAACCGGACAGCAGGCGCGTCTCGATCGCCAGCCCTGGCTCCAGCTCGGACGCCCGCTCGGAGGCGGCGGCCAGCGCCCAGACGTAGGACTCACGCCCAGCCTCAGCGACAGCATCCGGCCGGCCTGGCGGCTGGTGCCAGCTCATCCGCGGGAGGTGGGCCGGGACACACACGACCTGGAGGGGCACCCGGCGCAGGGCGGCTTCCCGCGCGCCCCATTCCACCGCCCGGAGAGAGTCTGCCGATCCGTCCGTTCCCGCGATAATCGGCTTGCTGGTCATGACGTCCCTCCGGGGCGTGCTCCGGCTACAGCCGCGAACCGATGATGGCGGCAAGATCAACGAGTCGTGAGGTGTAACCCCACTCGTTGTCGTACCAGCCGAAGATCTTGACCAGGTTCCCGGCCGTCTGGGTCAGGCCGGAGTCAAAGACGCAGGACGCGGGGTCGCCGATGATGTCGTGCGATACGAGCGGGTCGGTGCTGTAATGCAGCACCCCGGACAGGCTGCCGCTGGCCGCCTGCTCGAACGCCTGGTTGACGTCTGCGGGAGTCACATCGCGGCCCAGCACGGCGGTCAGGTCGGTGAGCGAGCCATCCGGGACGGGGACCCGGACGGCGACACCGTCGAGCCGGCCGGCCAGATCCGGGATGACCAGTCCGGCGGTGCGGGCCGCGCCGGTGCTGGTCGGGATGATGCTGACCGCGGCGCTGCGAGCCCGCCGCAGGTCCTTATGCGGCCCGTCGAGCAGCATCTGGTCGCCCGTGTAGGCGTGGATGGTGGTCATCAGGCCCGCCTGAAGCCCGAACGAGTCCAGCAGGACCTTCGCCATGGGAACCACGCAGTTGGTGGTGCACGAAGCCGCGGAGATCACGTCGTGGACCTGGGGGTCATAGTCGCCGTCATTGACCCCGACGACCACGGTCAGGTCGGCGCCCTTGCCTGGCGCGGAGATCAGGACCTTGCGGGCCCCGCTCTTGAGGTGCACCGCGGCGTCTTCGCGCGCCGGGAACTTTCCGGTCAACTCGATGACGACGCTCACGCCCAGCCCGCCCCAGTCGATGGCCGCCGGGTCGCGGGAGGACAGCACGGCAATGGTCCTGCCGTCCACGGTGAGTGAGTCCGGTCCGTGGCTCACGTGGTGGCCGAGCCGGCCGTAGGTGGAGTCGAACTCCAGCAGATGCGCCAGCGTCCGGGCGTCAGTCAGGTCATTGACCGCTACGACCTCCAGGTCGCTGCGCTCCAGAGTGCTCCGCACGAACGCACGGCCGACCCGGCCGAAGCCGTTGATTCCCACCTTGATTGGCATCGTGCTCTCCTCTTCCCTCAAACACCGGCCAGCCCGGCGGACCGGTCCCTCGGCTCTCCTGCCAGCCTCGCTGATTTGCACGTCCAGCGCCCCACGGCCTTCGACCCCTTCTACCGGGCCATTGGTCCCTGGGCGGAGCAGCGCGGCAGCGGAGAGAGTTGAGAAAACGGCAGGCTGGTCCCGGAGGGACGATGACTACTGCACAGCCCGCTCCCGGCGTCTACGCGCTCCTCGCTGATGGGACGACGGTCGAGATCCGCCCGGCCGCCGCCAGCGACTTCGAGGCCGTGCGCGAGATGCACCAGGCCATGTCGCCGGACAACCTGTACCTGCGCTTCTTCAGCATGACCCCGGGCGCTGCCGACCAGGAAGCCAGCCGGATCTGCCGGGCGCCCGCAGCCGACCACGCCGCCCTGCTCGCCTGGCTGGCCGGCCACCTGGTCGGCGTGGCCAGCTACGAATGCGAGGGGACCTCCGGTACGGCGGAGTTCGCGGTGGCCGTCGCCGAGCACGTCCATCACCGGGGCGTGGCCACCCTGCTGCTCGAGCACCTCGTGTCGGCCGCGCGTGACCAGGGGATACAGACCTTCACCGCCGAAGTGCTGGCCGACAATTACTGGATGCTGAAAGTATTCACCGACGCCGGGCTGCACGCCCGCCGCACATGGGCCGATGGTGTCGCTGAGCTGGCTTTCGACCTGCCCGGCGACACAGCGGACCCGGGCTGGAAGCCCTACCTGGACGCGGTGGCCGTCCGGGAGGGCCGAGCCGACGTGGCGAGCCTCCGGCCCCTGTTCGCCCCCCGGTCGGTGGCGGTGGTCGGCGCCAGCCGTCACCCTGGAGGAGTCGGCCGGGTGATCCTGCACAACATCATGACCGGGGGCTACCGCGGGCAGGTGTGGGCGGTCAACCCTCAGGCGCACCAGATGGAAGGTGTCGCGTGCGTGCCTTCGCCAGCCGCGCTGCCGGAACCGGTGGACCTGGCCGTGCTGGCCGTCCCGGCGCCAGCCGTGGTGAGCGTCGCTGAGGAATGCGGGAAGCGGGGAGTCAGATCGCTGGTGGTCATCACGGCCGGGCTGGATGGCGGGACTAAGGCGGCCCTGCTGGCCTGCTGCCGGCGCTACGGCATGCGGATGGTCGGACCGAACTGCTTCGGCGTCGCCGTCCCGGGCATCGCCCTGGATGCCACGTTCGGGGCCAGCCACCCCACCGCCGGGACGGCGGGCCTGGCGGTGCAGTCCGGCGGCGTCGGCATCGCCCTGGCCGCGCAGATGTCCCGGCTGGGCATCGGCATTTCCTCGTTCGCGTCGCTGGGCGACAAGTCTGACGTGTCCGGGAATGACCTTCTCACCTGGTGGGATCAGGATCCCGCCACGAAGCTCGCCGTGCTGTACCTGGAGTCCTTCGGCAACCCGCGCAAGTTCGGCCACACGGCCCGCCATCTGGGCGCCCATATGCCGGTCCTCGCCGTGGAGGCGGGACGCTCAAAGGCCGGACAGCGCGCCGCCGCCTCCCATACCGCAGCCGCGGCCACGCCTCTGGTCACCCGCGAGGCATTGTTCGCGCAGGCGGGCATCATCGCGGCCCGTGACATCGGGGAACTCCTCGACACCGGGGCCCTGCTGGCCACCCAGCCGATGCCCGCAGGCACCCGCGTCGCCATCGTGTCCAACGCCGGCGGGGCCGGGGTGCTGGCCGCCGACGCCTGCGCCGACGCCGGCCTGCACGTGGCGGTGCTGGACAGCGGGGTGCAGGATTCGCTCCGGCAGATGCTGCCGCCCGGCGCGGAGGTCACCGGACCGGTGGACACCACCGCGACGGTGACGGCAGAAGCCTTCCGCCGCTGCCTGGAACGCGTCGCTGCCGATGAGGGCGTGGACGCCATCCTGGCCCTCGCCGTGCCGACCGCCGTGGCGGACCTCGTCCCGGCGGCCTCTTCCGCCCGGGTGTCCAAGCCCCTCGCGCTGGTGCTGCTGGCTCAGGTCGAGGCCGTGCGGCTGCTACCCAGCCGGTCCGGGGAGCGCACCGTGGTTCCCGCGTATGCCTACCCGCGGAGCGCCGCCCGGGCGCTGGGGCACGCGGCCCGGTACGGGTCATGGCGCTCCCAGCCACCTGGTCAGGTCCCGGAGTTCGCTGATCTGCGGCCCGGCGAGGCCCAGGCACTCATTTCGCGGTTCCTGGAACGTTCACCCGACGGGGGGTGGCTGACAGCGACCGACACTGCCAAGCTGCTCTTGTGCTACGGGATACCCGAGGTCGCCACGCGGCTGGTCACCAGTGAGCAGGCCGCGGCCGACGCGGCCGCGGAACTCGGCGGCCCGGTCGTGCTCAAGGCGGAGGTCGCCGGGCTGGTACACAAGAGTGACGCCGGAGCGGTCCAGCTTGATCTGCACGGCCGCAGTGAAGCGCAGGCTGGCTACCGCGCCCTGGCTGACCGGTTCGGGCAGCGCATGTCCGGGGCCATCCTCCAGCCTATGGTCACCGGCGGCACGGAAGTGATCATGGGGGTAGTGCAGGAGCCAGTCTTCGGGCCGCTGGTGGTCTTCGGTCTCGGCGGTGTCGCCACCGACGTACTGAACGACCGCTCTGCCCGGCTGACCCCGCTCACCGACACCGACGCCGTCACGCTGATCCGCTCGGTCCGTGCCGCCCCCCTGCTGCTCGGGCACCGGGGGGCCCCGCCCGCTGACCTGACCGCGCTGGAGAACCTCCTGCTGCGCGTGGCCCGGCTGGCCGAGGACTTCCCGGAGGTCGCGGAGCTGGACCTCAATCCGGTCATCGCCCGCCCCGACGGTGCGCACGTAGTGGACGCCCGGATCCACCTGGTGGCTGCCCAGCATGCCGACCCCTACCTGCGTAAGCTCCGGTGACGTCTCCTGCCCGCCCATCATCTGAGTGCTGAGGAGCCATGCTGTGCCATCAACCGACGTGACGTCGGCGAGGTCCGCCCGCCCGCGGGACCTGGAGCTGATCGATGCGTACTGGCGCGCGGCCAACTACCTGTCGGTCGGGCAGATATACCTGCTCGACAATCCCCTGCTGCGCGAGCCTCTCGCGGCGGAGCACGTCAAACCACGGCTGCTGGGCCACTGGGGCACGACCCCGGGGCTGAACCTGCTGTACGCGCACATGAACCGGGTCATCCGGGAGCGCGCCATCAGGGCGATATACGTGACGGGGCCAGGTCACGGCGGCCCGGGGCTGGTGGCCAACGCGTACCTGGAGGGCACCTACAGCGAGGTGTACTCCTCGATCGGCCGGGATGAGGACGGCCTGCGGGCGCTGTTCCGCCAGTTTTCCTTCCCGGGCGGCATCCCCAGCCACGTGGCTCCCGAGACACCGGGATCTATCCACGAAGGCGGCGAGCTCGGCTACTCCCTGCTGCACGCCTACGGCGCCGCGTTCGACAACCCGGATCTGCTGGTCCTGTGCGTAGTGGGTGACGGGGAAGCCGAGACCGGGCCCCTGGCGGCCAGCTGGCACTCGAACAAGTTCCTCAACCCGGCCACCGACGGGGCGGTCCTGCCCGTGCTGCACCTCAACGGCTACAAGATCGCCAACCCCACCGTGCTGGCCCGTATCCCCGACGACGAACTCACCGCGCTCATGCGCGGCTACGGCTACGAGCCGCACTTCGTCTCCGGTGACGAGCCCGCAGCGGTCCACGAGCAGCTCGCGGCCACGCTGGACCAGGTGCTGGACACGGTCGCGGCCATCCAGCACGAGGCCCGCGGCAGCGCGGCACCGGCCACCGCCGGGGCACCCTCGCCCCGGCCGCTGTGGCCGATGATCGTGCTGCGGACCCCCAAGGGGTGGACCGGGCCGAAAGTGGTCGACGGCCTGCCGGTCGAGGGCACCTGGCGCGCCCACCAGGTTCCGCTCGCGCAGACCCGCACCAACGCCCGGCACCGCGAGCAGCTCGAGCAATGGATGCGCAGCTACCGGCCCGAGGAACTCTTCGACGGGACCGGGCAGCTCATCCCCGCCCTGCAAGCCCTCGCGCCCCAGGGGGACCTGCGGATGAGCGCCAGCCCCCACGCGAACGGCGGCCTGCTGCTGCGCGATCTGGCCATGCCGGACTTCCGTGACTACGCCGTCGAGGTGGAACGCCCGGCGGTCACGTTCAGCGAGGCGACCCGGGTCCTGGGCACGTTCCTGCGTGACATCATCGCCCGCAACCCGGACCGCTTCCGGCTGATGGGCCCGGACGAGACCGCATCCAACCGGCTGACGGCGGTGTTTGAGGAGACCAACCGGGCCTGGGACGCCAGCACGCTGCCTACCGACGATCACCTCGCCCCGGACGGACGGGTCATGGAGGTGCTGTCCGAGCACCTGTGCGAGGGGTGGCTGGAGGGGTACCTGCTGACCGGGCGGCATGGGCTGTTCAACTGCTACGAGGCGTTCATCCACATCATCGACTCGATGTTCAACCAGCACGCCAAGTGGCTCAAGACGACCCGGCACATCCCGTGGCGGGCGCCGATCGCGTCCCTGAACTACCTGCTGTCCTCGCATGTCTGGCGGCAGGACCACAACGGCTTCTCCCACCAGGATCCGGGCTTCATCGACCACGTCATCAACAAGAAGGCCGAGATTGTCCGGGTATACCTGCCGCCCGACACCAACACGCTCCTGTCCGTGGCCGACCACTGCCTGCGCAGCCGTAACTACGTGAACGTGATCCTGGCCGGCAAGCAGCCCGCGCTGACCTACCTCTCGATGGAACAGGCCATCGCGCACTGTACCCGCGGGCTGGGCATCTGGCCCTGGGCCAGCAACACCGACGGCGAGCCGGACGTGGTGCTGGCCTGTGCCGGCGACGTGCCCACCCTGGAGACCCTGGCCGCGGCGGACCTGCTGCGCACCCACCTGCCCGACGTCAAGGTCCGGGTCATCAACGTCGTGGACATCATGCGGCTGGAACCTGACACCGAGCACCCGCACGGGCTGCCGGACGCCGACTTCGACGCGCTGTTCACCGCCGAAAAGCCCGTGATCTTCGCCTACCACGGCTATCCCTGGCTCATCCACCGGCTCACCTACCGCCGCAGCAATCACCACAACCTGCACGTCCGCGGCTACAAGGAAGAAGGCACCACCACCACGCCGTTCGACATGGTCATGCTCAACGACCTCGACCGGTTCCATCTCGTCATGGATGTCATCGACCGGGTGCCGGGGCTGGGCACCCGCGCCGCCACGCTGCGGCAGCAGATGGCCGACGCGCGGCTGGCCGCCCGGGCCTACACCCGTGAGTACGGGGAGGACGATCCGGCCATCACCAGCTGGACCTGGCCAGGGCAGGACTGACCCCTGTGGAAGGCGGGGTGAGCCTCCGTGGTCCGCTCACCCGTCCATCTCTCCGGGCCTTACCGAATGCCTCAAGCCGTCAACACCAGCCTCGCGGCGCTGGCCTCGGACGGGCCGTGCTGAATGCTGCTCGGGCCAAACAGGTTCTGTCCGGCACGGTTCTCATTTAGAGTCCGCGGTCCGCAGGGTGAAGGAGAACACCGCGCCGGTGCCGACCGCGCCCTCGGCCCACGCACGACCGCCGTGGCGCTCCACGATCTGCCGCACGCTGGCGAGGCCTATCCCGGTGCCAGGGAATTCGCGCGTCGTATGCAGCCGCTGGAAGGGCTTGAATAGCTTGTCCACATAAGCGGGATCAAAGCCTGCGCCGTTGTCGCGCACGTAGCAGCAGACGCGTCCATCCCCGGCCGGTGTGGTCCCGAACTCGATCAAGGCATTGCCTCGGCCGGACGTGAATTTCCAGGCATTATCCAGCAGGTTTTGCAGTACCGTGCGGATGAGGACGCGGTCGGCCAGCACCCAGGCTGGCTGCTCGATGGTGAAGCGGACACAGCGGCCCGGGCTCTCCCCCTGGAGTCCCGCGGCGATGCTGGCCGCCTCAGCACCGAGATCAACCTGTTGGAGTTTAATCTTTGCCCTCGCGACCGTGGATAGCCGCAGCAGGTCGTCGAGAACCTGGCCCATGTGCTGGCTGGCGGCCTGGATCCGCTTGGCGTAGTCGCGGCCCGTATCGCCGAGGCCATCCGCGCAATCTTCCATTAGTGCAGCGCTGTAACCAGCGAGCGCACGCAGCGGGGTGCGCAGGTCGTGAGCAATTGAGGTGGCGAACGACTGCAGGTCCCGGTTGGTCCGCTCAAGATCCGCGTTGAGCGTCTGGAGGGTCCGGTTCGCCTCGATGAATCCACGATGGGCCATCTCGAGGGGAGCAAGGCACTCGACCAGGAAGGAGATCGAGTGCGTCCAGGTGGCGGTCTGGCTGGTTCCGAGTATGGACCTGAAGGCCTCGGCGTGGGCGCTGACGATGTCTACAACCCCGGTGCCGTTGTCCAGGGCGGCGCGGCCGAGTTCGTAGGCTGCTCCCAGTGCGGGCTCGCCGGGGTCTTCGAGATACGCGCGGAGGGCTGTTGCGTACTCAAGCTGCCACTGGGAGTTCATCACCGGCCGCTGTCGTAGCGGGCGACCAGGACAAGCGCATCGTCGTGGCCGCGGCCATTCTCTTCGAGGATGCGGGAGGCGATGATCCGGGGGGACAGGATTGGCTCGACAGAGCTGACGAAGCCATCCCGGATCCCATCAGTCGCCATGATCAGCAGGTCACCTGCGTCCAGGCGAACGCTACGCGTGTGAAGTGACGGCATCCGCCATCCGACGACGCCACTGCGGGTCAGCGCTCCCTCGTGACGGTGTGGCGGGGCCGAGCGGACCACGTACCCCGAGACGTTGCCGACGGCCAGCCACTCCATCTGGCCGTCGTCCGCGATCGCCGCGATGGTCATCACCACCCCCCGGGTCCGCTGCAGCGCCATGTTGCAACGCTCAAACAATGACTGGAGTGACGCGTCAGGGGTCTCGGCGATGGCGCCGATGGCGGCGCTCGTAGCCTCGTGCGCGACGGGTCCGTGCCCGAGGCCGTCCATCACCGCTATGAGGGTCCGAAGTGGCCGGGGGACGACGAGATACCCGTCGCCCGAGGTGATCTGGCCGGCGAAAGGGGCACCAGCCGCTGCCCACACGACCCAATCGGTACTGCCGGTGGTCGCAGTCATGTCCGGCGCACCCAACTCGTCGCGGTGACCGTTGTTCCCTGCCCGACCTCGGAGACCATGTCGAAGTCATCCATCAAGCGTTTCGTTCCCGGCAGGCCCAGCCCGAGTCCTCCGCCCGTCGAGAACCCGTCGGTCATCGCCAGCGCCGTATCCGTGATTCCGGGCCCCTTGTCGGCCGCGACGATCGTGATGCCCCGGGCACCGTTCCTGGCGACCGGTCGCAACAGGATCTCTCCGCTGCGCGCGTACTTCAGGATGTTGCGTGCCAGCTCCGAGATAGCAGTCGCGATCAGCGTCTGGCTGGTGAGGTCAAAGCCCAGATCAGATGCTATGGCGCGCGCGGTCTGGCGGGCCTTCAGGATGTCCGATCCGTCGTCGATCTGGACTCGCGTGTCACTGTCCACGGTCCGCTGTCCTGTGCGGTCTGGCGCGCAGGTAGGCGAGACCCGCTTCAAGGTCCAGCGCGGTGTGGACGTCCCGCATGTCTAGGCCCAGTTCCACCATGCCCATCGCCACAGCGGGCTGGATCCCGGCGATGACCATCTCGACGCCGCGAAGCCGGAGCATGCCGGCCATGTTCTGCAATGTCCGTGTTGAAAACGAATCGATCACGTCGAGGGCTGTCACATCCACGACGGTCCCATGACAGCGGCGCTTCTGCGCCTCCGCGAAAAGGTCGTTTTGGAGGCCGATAAGATCGGCGTCGGTCAGGGCGGTTTGCACTGACGCGATGAGGTACGGCGCTTGCGCGAGGATTGGGACCGGCATAGCCGCGTCAGGCCACGGTCGTCGGCGCGACCGGAGTCTCGGCTCTCTCTTCGACGATTACGCGGTAGCCGAGTAGCCGGTCGGCGAGGTCGAGCCCGCCCTGCAGGTCTCCGACCGTTTGTATCCGCGAAAGGTCGACCCCGACGGTGACGATGGTCTGGGCGATGGCGGGTGACACGCCGGTCACGATGACGGTCGTGCCGAGCAGTCGCGCTGCGTCAACCGTCTTAATCAGGTGGTTCGCGACTTTCGAGTCGACCGCAGCGACGCCGGTGATATCCATGACAACAACCCCAGCGCGGAACTCCCGGATGGCTAGGAGCATCTGCTCGGTCACCTGCCGTGCGCGGTCCGAATCGATCAGGCCGATGATCGGCAGGAGGAGCAGCCGATCGCGAAGCCGCAGCACTGGAGTCGAAAGGTCCTGGATCGATGCTTGCTGTTGGGCAATCACCCGCTCCCGCTCCATGCTGAACGCCAGCGCCACAACGACAAGGACCTTGTTGATGACAGGCTCGAAGATCTTGAGGACCTGATCGAGCCGATCGGGCGCCTCAAGGTAGTGCGTCAAGAGGCTGCGCCAGTACACGTCTCGCAACGCGAGCATCCCACCAAGCATGCGCCCGGAGGTAACCGTTCCCCGCACCGCCCGCTGCGCCATTTGCTTCGCGAACTTTTCGGCATCCCGGTAGTCCAAGGTGTCGAGGCAGGCGACACAAGCGTCGTAGACCCTCGCAGACTCCGTTTCCTGCTGTCCTGCCGTGGCGCCCATCCACAGGCCGCCGTCGGCCTTGACGGTGTAAAGCCATTCCCGAAGCAAGTTCTCACGATCGTGGCGCAGGTGGGCGACCAGTTCGTCTTTCAGCGTCTCGGGCGATGCCGCCGTGGAATTGCCGTTCGAGCGCGTTCTGGCCTTTCGTGTAGCGGCCGTTGTCACTGACGTTCTCCTCTCCGTCCCACGACGTTTCGTCGGGCGGACCCGTCGGTCACCCCCGAGCCCGTGGATGAGCGGTCTCGCGCCTGACGAAATCAGCCGGGCCGCCACGGGCCCTTTGATTACTTAAAGTAACATCTAGTTCACAAAGAGTATCACACGTCGGCGCGGGGGTGCTTCAGCCAGACTGCGTCGAGGCGGTCCAGGAAGTCCGCGCCTCGGGCTGGGTCCGAGCGAGGTGGTGACGGCGGCCACCCGCGGCGGCCTGGATGATATCGGCACAGAACGCGGCCGGGCCAGCCTGCGCGGCGTCGAGGAACTGGACAGCACGATGACCAGCTCGCGGGGCGCCAGCGCTCAGAGCGACACCGCGACCTCGCCTGGCCCCTTCGTGGTCCTGTTTCCTGGCCGGGCACGCACTCGGCTCGGCGAGGCGACGGCAGCCACCCAAGAAGCATGACAATAAGCACATGATAGATTACAAAATGTGACGGATCTGAGGCAAGCCATCGACAGCAGGAGCCCCGGTACCGGCGTCGGCATCGCCAGCGTGCGACTGGTCGTCGAGCGCCACGGCGGTCGTGCGTGGGCCGAGGGTCCTGTCGGCGAAGGCGCGACCTTTTACCTCGCCGACGGGGGGAGGGAAATCGTGTGACGGACCAAACCATCCTGCTAGTAGAGGACAACCCCGACGATGTAGACCTGACGCTGCGCGTCCTGAAAAAAAGCAACATCCTCAATACGGTCACCGTGGCCCACGACGGTGCCGAAGCCCTCGAACTTCTCCTCACCGACGCCAGCGTCCACGTGACGCCTCCCGGCCTCATCCTGCTCGACTTGAATCTTCCCAAGATCGACGGACTGGAGGTACTGCGCAGGATACGTGCTGACGACCGGACCCACATCATCCCCGTTGTCGTCCTTACCAGCTCCACACAGCAAGAAGACATCCTCCGCAGCTACCAGGGGGGCGCCAATGCATATGTAAGAAAACCCGTAGACTTCTCCGAATTCAGTGCGGCAATTAACACCATCGGCATGTTCTGGATGCTCCTGAACATGCCCGCACCTGAGTCCGCGCCGCCTTCGGATTAAAGGCCGCGTCCAAAGGGATCAGGGCACGGTCCAGGGACCCGGTAAGGTCGTATTCATGCAGCTTGAAGCAGCTTTAGCGTCCGTTCCGGGTCGCGGGCGTGGTGGCGGTTGGCAGCGGCGATGCTGGCGTGGCCGTCCAGGTGCAGGATGCTGATGGCCAGGTTGCGCAGCGTTGCCATCACCCGGGGCGCGTTCCCGGTTCTGACCAGGGACTTGTCCTCCTGGTAGGTGACGTCGCGGACCCAGTGAAGCTTGTTCTCGATGTGCCAGTGGCCTCGGGCCCAGGCGGCGAGGACAGCCGGGCCGGCGTCGCGGTCGCTGGTGATCAGGTAGACGACTTCCACGGTCTTCTTTCCCTTCTTCGTGACCGTGCGGCGCAACTGTGCGACCTGGGCGGCTCCGTCGAACTCGATCCAGGCAGGCGCCAGCGCAATCTTGATGGTGCGGCGGGCGCGCCGGCCATGGTCCGTGCTCACCGAGGACACAGCGGGGACCCGGGCCCAGGGCAGCTTCTTGAGCTGCTGGTACATGGTCGGCATGTTGGCCTTGACGGTCATCACGTAGTCGGCTCCCCGGCTGAGGATGACGCGGGCGGTGTCATGCTGGGTGTGCATCGCGTCGATCGTCAAGACTGCGCCGGCCAGGTCCGCGAACGCCTTCAGCAGCTCCCGCACCGCGGGGATCTCATTGGACTTCCCGTCCACGGCGACCTGGCCGAGGACCACGCCGATGCCGTGCGCCAGCGCCGCGACCAGGTGCGGGGCCTTCCCGTTGTTGTTCCTGGCGCCGCGAACGGTCTTCCCGTCGATCGCGACCACCAGGCGGCCGCCGGCCTGCACAGCTCTGGTCCAGAGCCAGGCACCGAGGACCCGGTCGAGTACATCAGCGCTGACCAGGGCGAAGACCCGCCGGAAGGTAGATTCATCCGCCGGGCCGCGGGCCGCACCCAGCACCGCCAGTACCTCCGGGCCTGCGTCAGCGGCCCACTGCCCGATCGCGGCGAACGACTTCGAGCCGGCAATGACCGCCGAGATCCCCACGGCCAGCAGCCCGGCCAGCCGATGACGGCGGCCGCGCTCCTTCCGGGGGTCCGGGACCTGGGCAAGGAGATCGAGGAGGTACTGGCTGCGGGCAGCAGGAACGGGCAAAGATGTCATCGGCGGGCGGGCGTCCCTCGTGGCAGGCGATGGTGAGCGTAAGGAACTTCCATCGTTCCGCCCGGGCCCCGCCCGCCACCCGAGGACACGCCAGGGCATCACCCGCCGTTACAGCACCGCAGGTCACAGCCTCAGTTCACGACTTTGCCGGGTCCCTGGGGCACGGTCCTCGCACTTCCTGGCGGGCGCTCCGGCTCCCGGATGATCGCCAACGGCAGCACAGGCGCTGACGCTCGGTAAGTAGCTGAAGGCGGACCCTGATCATCCCGTCTGCCATCGGCCAGAGATGAGCCCAGCAGACCAGCCCGCAGGTCAAGGTCGTTCCTCGCTTCGCTCCGGGCGCTCCACCTTGTCCTGCGGCTCGTCGCGGCGGGATTGGCAGCAGCCGGGGAAGGAGGCGGGTCTTGGCGCGGCGGGGCGCTGCCGGGGGTCTTATTGTGGGAGCGAGTCCGGGAGTGGCTTGGCTGAAGAGCCGGTGCCTGGGGGTGTGAGCCGGCCGCGCTGGCGACAGAGTCGTTCCCCTGCTGCCCTCCCGGGCCCTTCGTGCGGGCTCGCCAGGCATCAGCCTGAAGAGACGCCAAGATGGCATCGCTGATCCGCCGCTTGAGGGCGCGGAGCGCTTCTTTACGGGTCTTCCCCCCGGCCAGTTTCTTCTCGAAGCAGGCACGGCCGGTGGCGCGGCGCTGGCGGACCTGGGTGACCGCCACCCTGTGAATGGCATGGTTAAGGCGGCGGTTCCCGCGCCGGGACAGCCGGTATACCTTTGCGGTTTCCCGAGGACACCTCGATCGGCGCGGCGCCGTGGTAAGCGGCGAAGTGATCCCGGCCCGGGAAGCGGGATACATCACCGGCACCCCCGATGACGGTGGCGGCGATGACCGGGCCGACGCCGAACAGCCCGGTCAGGCTGGTCCCGCTCGCCCGCAATGCGGCAGCGAGCTTCTTCCTGGTCTCGCGCAGCTGGGGGTCGATGTGCCGCAGGTCCCCGGGGAACTCCGCGGCCAGCTCCCAGCGGGCTGCCTCCACAGCCCCGAAGGCCTGATCGACTCCAGAAGCCGGGCCGCGTGGGCGGCGATGATCGCCTTGGGCACGCCGCCGGGGACCGCCTCACACAAGACCGCGTGCAGGCAGCCGGACCCGGGCACCCAGCTTGGGCTGCACATCCAGCACCCGCTTACCGCCAGCCAGCAACTGCTGGGCCACCAGATGGCCCATGCCGCCGGCGCCCTCCACCGCCCAGGTCCGCACCGGCCAGGCCGCCGCCGACTCCGGCAGCCGCCCGCCTGGGCAGCCGAAGCACGGACCCTCAGCTCACCCAGCAGCGCCTCAGCCGCACTGATCGCCACCGCCGTGTGCGAGGTCTTATGCGGATCGATCCCGATCATCACTGACGCCATCAACGCCCCTCCCCGGGTCGCCGGTATGGACCGTGGCGGGCATGCCTAATTTCAGGGCCTCACTGGCGTTCGCGCGTCTTTTGAGCCACGCCACGGCGAGGCCCCGGCAAGCTGGCACGTCGTTCGTAAGCCAGACCAGCAACGGGTCGGCAGGCGGCTCAAGAACCAGGCTGCCGGGACCTCTCAACGCTACGACCTGACTCACTGCCATCCTGGCCAGGCCCGTACCGCCTGCACTCATCCTCAATTAGGCGGCTCTCTAGGCCTTACCGGCGGTCTCCGTGCCGACCGGGCCGGACTCACCGCCCGGCGGTGAGTGCCCGGGATCCTGGTCGTCACCGTGCCTGCGCCAGATGAGGCGGTGCACGGGGATCAGCCGGGGCACGTCCCGCAGGCCGGGGATGAACGGCACGGCCAGCAGCAGCAGCGTGGCCGCGCCGGTCATGTAGATGGCGATCATGTCGATGTTGGCGGAGTTGCTCCAGCCGGGCACCTGGTACCAGAGCGTGTAGAGCCATAGCCACGGCTGCCCGGGGTAGCTGCCGGTCTCGTTCATGACGCCCCACTGCTCGCCGGTGAGGTGCATGGCGGTGGCCTGGTTGGCGAAGTAGGCGCCGTCCTCCATGAACAGCAGCGGCCTGGTCAGGTTGGTGCCGTAGAAGGGCTGCCTGGCCAGCATGCTGGCGTCCAGGGCCCCGCTGCGGGCCATGGTCAGCTCGTTGGCCAGCATGACCGGAAGCGGCCCGTCGGCGGCTGCAGGTAGTACGGGGATACCGTTGGCGAACTTCACCTTGGTGACCGCGGTGGCATAGGCGTTCGCCCACTTGAGCTGCTGGGCGGCGGGAGCGGCCCGGTAGGTGGCCAGGGCGGAAGCGAGCGCCGGGTTTCCCGTCGTGCCCGTGGCCAGCGGCGCCAGCACGAAGTCCTGGGCCGAGTTGACCGGCTGGGCCACCCCGGTGATATCCGCGGGCGCGAACAGCAGGCTTTGCGTGGTGCCGGTGGCGTTGTTGTACGGCGGCCCGTAGGTAGCTGTCTCGCTGGTGCCGTTCAGTTCGCTGGCCGCGGTGGCCAGGAAGTCGGCCGGGGCGATCCTGGACCAGGTCTGGATGGTCACTGACGGCACATCAGGCGAGGAGAGCAGCGACGCGAGCGCAATGGTCAGCAGCAAGACGATCCCCGCGGCCACGGTGCCTTCCTTGAGGATGTCGTACCGGCGCGTCGCGCCCCGCCACGGCGCCGCATCAGCCTGGGCCAGGGCCCGGCGCCGCTGCCGCAGGGTTCCCCGCCCCGGGGTAGCCAGCGTGGCAGGCAGCGGATGCGACACACCCCGGACCCGGACCAGCAGGACGTGCGCCCCGATGATGGCGACCAGCACGATGGGCACCAGCACGATGTGCCACATGAGCATCTGGCCGAAATTCATCACGTTGAAGAACGCGCCGACTCCCACCGAGTTGAAGGCGTCTTTGCCGCTGGCCGAAATCCACTGCGAATCAAAGTTCTGCTGGGACACGTACCCGGTGAAACACTCGATGACCGAGGCGGCGAACGCGACCACGCCGGTTATCCAGGTCCAGGCCCGCTTGCCCCGCCACGCGGCCATCCAGAACTTGCCCCACAGGTGGATGACCAGCAGGGCCATGAACAGTTCCACACTCCACAAGTGGAGGCTGTTGAAGAAATGGCCCACTGAGTTGTAGTGCCACCAGTCCGGGCCGCCGACCGCCAGCGCGAAGCCTGACACCACGGCGACGCCGAACGCGGCCAGGCTGCCCACGCCGAACACGTAGATCCAGGAGGCCACGTAGGCGGGCTGACGGTCGGGCAGCAGCTTGCCCGGCGGCAGGACCCGGGTGGCGAAACGGCGGACCCGGCTGGTCCACATGCCGGCGTCCTCGTCGGAGCCGGCCGCAGCGGCCTGCGCGTCAGGGCCGGCCGGACCGGGCTGGTCCGGGGCTGGCGGGTAGGTGCGGCCTTTGGGGAAGGGCAGCAGCAGGGCTGCACCAAAGATCACTACCATGACCGCGATAAGGCATAGATTGGCGACCGATACGGTAAAGATCGACCAGTGCAGGTAAGTACCGGGATGATCAAGGTTAATAGGGCCCGCAGCTATCGCCCTGAGCGGTCTCATGTGGTCTCCTGGTGCTGGCACGGAAACAAGTGACCGCCTCAGGATGGCCGTGGTGGTGAGTCCCTCAGAAGAGATATCGGTCACCGTTCAGCGGGACCTTAGTCCCACGACGCATTAACACCCTCGCCCCGGGCGGGCGGCACCGTGAACTAAGTCAAGCCACGTCGGCCGCCACCGTGACCTGAGTAGAGGCTGGGCGGGCGGCACCGGGAGCTGGGTCAAGCAGCGTGGAGAGGTGAGGGAGGGGTGGGAGATGGTGGTAGGGGGGAGCACCACTTAAGCGGGAGCCCGAGTTTATGGCCAGACGTGGAAGTGAGGGAGAGATGCGTGTTGGGTGTGCGCGTGGGGCGTGAGCCTGATCTATTAGGGCGCGAGGTTCTACCGCAGGCTGCCAGGAAGCCGCGTGTGATCAGATGCCAGGGAGAACTGGAGATTTGCTGTTCGTCGGAGATGACGGGTAGAGGATCCATGATGTGGAGTCCAGGACGAGGCGGGCCGCAAGCTGGCCGCCCGGCGGTTGCCGGAGGGCGCGGCGGGGATCGCGGCGCATGAGCGATCGCCGCGCATCTGGGCGCCGATGGTGATCCTGGACAGGTGGTGGTGGCGATCGAGACCGACGGGGAGAGTGGGTGCAGGCGCGGCCGCGGCCGGCACCGGTGTTCGGGCTCAACCCCAGGCAGGTGCGCGGTTCAAGGAGCTTACAACCTGACGGGCAAGAAGGACGACGCCGCTGACGCGTATGCCCTGGCCGACATGGTCCGCGCCGAGCGGCACCAGCTGCGGGCCGTGGCCGCTGACACCGCCGGTGGGTAGGCCATCAAGGTGGCCGCTGCGCGCACCAGACGCGAACTGGGAACGCACCGGCACACGCGCGGGCGCTACGCGCTGCGGGACTTCTCCCTGCCGCGCTGGCGGCCTACGCGACTCGGCCTCACCCAGCGGACACCCTGGAGCTGCGGCAGGGCACCTGCCGGCGACTGCGGCGAGGTGACGGCCGCCCAGATCAGCGCGCGCTGAAGCGGGCCCGCCGCCGCGGCGTGCCCGCCCGGGCCGGAGATCAAAGAGAGCTCCGCGGCAGCAACTGGCCCAGCTAGCGCCGGTACGCAGTATACGCTGCACAGTGCAGGCCTCCGCCGCATGCTGGTCACCCTGAACGAGCAGATCGGGCAGCGGAGGCACAGGTGGAGGCCCATTTCAGTAGCACCCGGATGCTGGGATACTTGTCCCAGCTGGCATCGGGACTATCAACGGAGCGCGGGCGCTCGCTGAGTTAGGGGACGCACCAGGCCGTTACGCCCTGCCAAGGCCCGCAAAAACTACGCAGGATCCAGCCCCATCACCGTGCTCCGGCTGCAGCGGTAGTCCTGGCCGGACGTATGCAACGACCGGCTCACCGACGCCCTGCACACCCAGGCCTTCTCAGCGCTCACCACATCACCCGGAGCCAGTGCTGAACGAAGGCAACGCGCCCGCGGCCTGCGCAAAACGCCGCGCTCCGCCAGCCAGCAACAGCCTCGCGAATCAAAAGGATGAATGAAAACAAGAAAAAGCTAAGAAGAAAAGAAATGAGAGAAAAAGAATGTAATTTAACTGGCCAGCCACCGATGCCGTTAGCCCTGCCCCAGTCGGGACCATGGTCCTCTGACCACAGGGCCTGCCGAGGCTAAGGTGGCCTGACAGTGTCGATAACAGCCCCGGCGCCTGGCCTGCACCAGGTAGCAGCAGGCAGGAAGGCGTCAGCCAGATGGACGAACCAGCACCGGCCCCGCGGCGGATCGGCGTGTTCCTGCTTGATGATCATGAGATCGTCCGCCGGGGCGTCAAGGAACTCCTCGAAGCCGAACCCGACATCGTCGTCGTCGGTGAGGCAGGCACCGCGGAATCCGCGCTGGCCAGGATCCCGGCCCTGAAACCGGACGTGGCGGTGCTGGACGTCCGACTGCCGGACGGCGACGGCGTCAGCGTGTGCCGCGACATCCGGTCGAAAATGCCCGAGGTCGCGTGCCTGATGCTCACGTCCTTCGGGGATGATGAGGCACTGTTCGACGCGATCATGGCCGGTGCGGCCGGATACGTGCTCAAGCAGATCCGGGGCACCGACCTGGTCGGCGCGGTCCGGACGCTGGCGTCCGGCGAGTCCATGCTGGATCCGGAGGCCGCGAGCCGGGTCATGAAGCGGATGCGCGACCAGACTGCGCACTCCGACCCGCTCAGTGGGCTCACCGCCCAGGAAAAGCGGATCCTGGAGCTGATCGGCGACGGAATGACCAACCGGCAGATCGGCGAGCGGCTGTACCTGGCGGAGAAAACGGTCAAGAACTATGTCTCAGCCCTGTTCGCCAAGCTCGGGATGGAACGCCGGACGCAGGCCGCTGCCTTCGCGGCCCGGGTCTTCACCGACCAGGACAGTACCCACCACGATGGGGCCCACCAGGACAGCGCCTACCACGACAGCGCCTACCACGACCGGCCCCACCAGGACCGGGCCCGCGACTAGCGACCTGGCTCTGGAGATGCGCGCTCAGGCAGCGGCACCCGCCAGTTCAGTGCTGTTCCGCCGCCCGCGGCGGGCCCGACGGTGAGCGTGCCTCCGTAACGCTCAGCACGCTGAGCGAGGTTGGCCAGGCCACTGCGTCGGGAAGTCTCGGTGATGCCGCTGCCGTTGTCACGAACCAGCAGGCTGAGCTCGCTGGCTACCCCGATGGTCACCTCGGTGCTGGTGGCCTTCCCATGGCGGGCCGCATTCGACAGCGCCTCGCGCAGCGCGTGCAGCATGTCCTTGCCGATGCCGCCAGGGATCCCGTCGTCCAGGTGGCCTCTCAGCCGGAGCGAGGAGGTCATGCCCATCGGCTCGGTCATCTCTTCGATCACGTCCATGACCTGGTCGCGAAGCACGGGGGCCGCCTTGCCGCGGGCCTGCAGGGAGAAAATTGCCTGCCGGATGTCATTGATGGTCACATCCAGGTCGTCGACCACGCTGCTGACCCGCTCCTCGACTGCAGGGCGGGCGATCATCGGCAGCGTGCCCTGCAGCTTCATCCCGCTGGCGTAAAGCCGCTGGATGACGAGGTCGTGCAGGTCCCGCGCGATCCGGTCCCGGTCTTCGAACACCGTCAGCCGCTCCGCATCGCTGCGCCGCTCAGCCAGCTCCAGCGCGATCGCGGCCTGGGCCGCGAACGTCGTGACGAGGTCTGCGGCCGCTCGCGAAAGCGGCATGGCACCCGGGTGGCGGCCAATGGTCAGCACGCCGCGTGCGCTGCCGGGGGCGCCGAGCGGGAAGATGATGGCCGGTCCCAGGTCCAGGTTTTCCCGGGCGGCCCTCGCCACCCGCTCGTCGTGGCGGAAGTCATCGACCATGACCGGCTGACCGGAAGCCAGCACCTCCCCCGACAGCGACGCGGCCGTGGGAAGGACCAGGCCCAGGGCGCGCTGCGCGCCCGCTCCGGCGGCGTGAGTGACGATCAGCTGGCGGCGGCCTGCTTCAGGAAGCGCCAGCACGACCAGGTCAGCTCCGGTCATCTCCAGGGTCTGCTCGGTGACGAACCCCAGCACCTCCTCGACCGCAGCCCCAGCGAGCAAGCGCCGGATGACCTCCGAACAGGCCTGGAGCCACCGCTGCTGCCGCTGGGCATCATCGAACAGGCGGGCATTGTCGATCGCCACCCCGGCTGCCGCGGACAGCGCGGTGACCAGGATCTCGTCTTCCTCGTCGAACGCCCGGCCGTCCCGCTTCTCGGTCAGGTACAGGTTGCCGTAGACCTCGTCACGGATCCGGACTGGTACGCCCAGGAAGGTCCGCATGGGGGGATGACCGTCTGGGAACCCCGAGGACTGCGAGTGATCGGTGATGTTGGCCAGCCGCAGCGTATGCGGATCCTTGATGAGCTGCCCGAGCAGACCACGGCCTTCGGGCCAGTGATCAATCCTGGCGATGCCCGCCTCATCCAGCCCCACCGGGATGAACTCGGCCAGCTGGCCATCTTCGCCGACCACGCCCAGAGCACCGTATCGCGCGTCGACCAGCACGACCGCGGCTTCCACGATACGGCGGAGCACCGCTTCGAGCTCGAGGTTGCTGCCTACCGCGAGAACCGCTTCCAGCAGGCTGTGCACCCGGTCGCGGGTCACGAGCACGGCCTGCAACCGACCCTGAAGCTCGGACAGCAGGTCATCGAGCCGCAGGTGGGGCAGGATCAGTTGAGGCTCCGCGGATTTCAAAGAGGCAGGCCTCCTCCCGCAGTCTCGAGTATCCGATGCCCTGATAATACGGCAACCGGGTTAAAAAGTGACTATCTGGGGCGAGGGTTTATTCTCCGGACATCTCGCTATCTGACGCGGAGACGATTCGGGAGTACTCGCCAGGAGTCACCATCGCTATATGACCGTCCGTGAGCCACTTAATGATATACGGCGGCGCACCGTCCTGGCCGACGATGCGGACGATAAGGCCAGTGCGGGTTTTACGGCCCGGGACGATCAGCATGTCACCAACGCGCGCCCGCATCACAGCACCTCTTCTGGGGCTGCTGGTGTCGTCATAATCGCCTCCGCCAACGATCCGGGTGCTTCCGAGCTTGCCCGGACTGACCAGCGGAGTCAGGGGCTAAGCGACCCGGATCCCCGGGACCTTCGGCACCGGGGCGGCGGCTACCACGGCTGGGCCACTAGATGCATGCCATCCGGGCTCTTCCGCGCAGGACAAAAGCCCCTGTTTCCCCAGGCAGAACGCCTACGAGACTGGAAATCAGTGAGTTGTCGTGTCACGAGAGTCATGGGCGGCATGACTCATGAAGAGGAGTGGTCAAAATGCTGGGCACCGCGAAAGGCGGCCGGGAAAACGAACGGCCCGCCCTGAAGGAAATGTCCCCCAGAAACCAGCAAAAAGCGCGTGCTCTGGGCCTGACATCGGCTACCGGACTTGTCATTGGCAGCATCATCGGCACGGGGGTGTTCACGATGCCGGCCGTGCTGGCCGGAGCCGGGACCAGCTCCCTGCTCGTGCTCCTGGTCATCGCGATCGGGGCGATGTTGCTGGCCACCCTGTTCGGCCAGCTGACCAAGCGGGTGCCGAACTCCGACGGTGGGCTGTACGCCTACGCCCGGTACGAGTTCGGTGACTTCGCCGGGTATCTCACCGGCTGGTGCTACTGGGTTCAGGCCTGGGCCGGCAATGCGGCCATCGTCGCCTCCTGGGTGTTCTACGTGGATGCCCTGTTCGGCATCTCGCACCCGTCGGGCATGACCAACTGGGGGATCGCGCTGATCGGCCTGTGGGTGCCCGCCGCGATCAACCTGGCCGGAGTGCGGCAGATGGCCTGGTTCCAGAACGTCACCGTGGTGCTCAAGTTCCTGCCGCTGCTGTTCGTCGGCGTCGTCGGATGGTTCTTCGTCAAGAACGTCAACTTCGGCGCGTTCAACGCTTCGGGCGGCAGCCTCTACTCGGCCATCGGGATCGCCGCCGGGGTCGCGCTGTTCTCCTTCATCGGCGTCGAGGTCGCGGCCGTCACCGCCAAGCGGGTCAAGGATCCGCGCAAGAACGTGGGCCGCGCCTCCCTGCTCGGTACCGCGGCCAGCGCCATCGTGTACCTGGCCGTGGCGGCCGCCGTGATGGGCCTGGTGTCACACCACGCCCTGGTGAACAACGGCGCGCCGTTCGTCAACGCCTTCGACACGATCTTCACCGGCGGCGCGTGGGCCGGGAAGCTGGTCGCCGCGCTGGCCGTCGTCTCCGGAATCGGGGCGCTCAACGGCTGGACGCTGGTCACCACCGAGGTGGCCCGGGCCGCGGCCAGCGACGGCCTGTTCCCCAAGCCGTTCGCCTGGACCGACCGCAAGGACACCGCCTGGTTCGGCATCGTCGTCGCGGCCCTGCTGCCGTCGCTGCTCATGCTGTGGAGCTACACCACCGCAACCGGGCTGACCGTGTTCACCGAACTGGTCGACCTTACGGTGGTCACCGTGGCGATCCCGTACCTGTTCTCGGCCTGCGCCCAGCTCACCTACCTGGTGTCCCAGCGTCGCCAGGTGCACGGCTGGCTGCTCGCCCGCGATCTGACCATCAGCGCGGCGGCCGTGCTGTTCTCCATGTGGGTGACCTTCGCCGCCGGCTACTCGGCCGTCTACGAGGCCATGGTGGTCCTGGTGCTCGGCATCATCCTGTACGCCTTCCTCAAGGCGCGCAGGTCCCAGCCCGCTGAAGCTGCCGCTGTGGCGGCTGACGGTACCCCTACGGATATCGCGTCAGAAGGGGCCGGATCATGAGCTTCAACGTCCAGTCAGAAGTCGGCCAGCTGCGCCAGGTCATCGTGCACCGGCCCGGCCTGGAACTGTCCCGGCTCAGCCCGCGCA
Organism: uncultured Actinomycetes bacterium; assembly: GCA_963770545.1. Taxonomy (GTDB): domain Bacteria; phylum Actinomycetota; class Actinomycetes; order Streptosporangiales; family Streptosporangiaceae; genus RYN-230. The sequence goes on from CAVYQF010000004.1 coordinate 153,140, forward strand.
ACATCGCGGACCTCCTCTTCGACGACGTGATGTGGGCCAAGAAAGCGAAGGAAGAACACGACGCGTTCGCCGAGGCGCTGCGCGATCATGGAGTCCGGGTGCACTACTTCGGGCAGCTGCTCGGCGAGACGCTGGAGCTGCCCGAAGGCCGGGCCTTCGTCCTGGACCGGGTATGCACGCCCGAGATGCTCGGGCCGAACCTGGTAACGCCGGTGCGTAAGCTCTTTGACGACCTGGACGGCCCGGCGCTGGCGGAATTCCTGGTCGGCGGCGTCCTGAAGGCGGATCTGCACCCGGCCCGGGCCCGCAGCCTCAAGTGGGACGTACTGCGGGCCGACGACTTCATCCTGCCGCCGCTGCCCAACCACCTGTTCCAGCGGGACAACTCGTGCTGGATCTACGGCGGCGTGTCAGTGAACCCGATGGCCAAGCCCGCCCGCCAGCGCGAGACGCTGCACAGCAGCGCCATCTACCGCTATCACCCCATGTTCGCTGCCGCCGACTTCGTCACCTATTACGGCGGCGATGACGCAGTTCACCAGCCGGCCACCATCGAGGGCGGCGATGTCCACGTGCTAGGCGGCGGGGTGGTGCTGATCGGCATGGGTGAGCGGACCACGCCGATGGCCGTGGAGATCATCGCCCACGCCCTGTTCGCCTCTGAGCAGGCCACCACGGTGATCGCGATCGAGCTGCCCGCCTCCAGGGCCATGATGCACCTGGACACCGTCATGACCATGATCGACCGGGACACCTTCGTGCTCTATCCCTACCTCGACCAGCACCTCCGGTCCTGGACGGTCACGGCCGGGGCGGACGGCAGTGGGCTGGACATCACCCGCAACCGGAACCTGTCGCACACCCTGGCGCAGGCGCTCGGCGTGGACAAGCTGACCTTGCTGAGCACTGATGAGGACATCCGCGCTGCGGAACGGGAGCAGTGGGACGACGGAACCAACTACCTCGCCGTCGCGCCCGGGGTGATCGTCGGCTACGAGCGCAACGTTCCCACCAACACCATGCTGCGCAAGCACGGCATCGAGGTGATCACCGTGGCGGGCAGCGAGCTGGGCCGGGGCCGCGGCGGCCCGCGGTGCATGACCTGCCCCATCGAGCGCGACCCAGCCTGAAACCGGCCCCGGTGCCGGAGCGAAGAGGACGCAATGAAACTGCACGGACGCAGCCTCACGAGGGTCGACGACCTGACGATCGGGGAATTCACCTACCTCATCGACCTGGCCCAGCAACTGCGTAAGGAGAAGCACAGCGGACACCCTGGATACCGGCTCGCGGGCTGCAACGTCGCGCTGATCTTCGAGAAGACCTCGACCCGGACCCGGTGCGCCTTCGAGGTCGCCGCGCACGACGAGGGCGCGCACGTCACCTACCTCGGCCCCGGAGACTCCCAGCTCGGCCGCAAGGAATCCGTGCCGGACACCGCCCGGGTGCTGGGCCGGATGTTCGATGGCATCGAGTACCGCGGGGCGGCGCAGCATACGGTGGAAACCCTCGCCTCCTGCTCGGGCGTCCCGGTGTGGAACGGCCTGACCGACGACTGGCATCCCACCCAGATGCTGGCCGATGTCCTCACCATGAGAGATCACACGGCGAACCCGCTGAGCGAGGTCTGCGTCTGCTACCTGGGTGACGGCCGGAACAACACTGCGAACTCGCTCCTGGTGACCGGCGCCCTGCTCGGGATGGACATCCGGATCGTCGCCCCGGCGGCCCTCCAGCCGGCGCCTGCGGTACGCGATCTCGCTGCGGATCTCGCAGCCAGGTCGGGTGCGCGCACCGCGGTCACCGACGACCTCCCCTCGGGCGTGGCGGGCGCGGATTTCCTGTACACCGACGTCTGGGTGTCCATGGGCGAGCCGGCCCGCGACTGGGACCCCCGCATCGACCTGCTGCTGCCCTACCAGGTGAACGCCGCCGTGCTCGCGCTGACCGGCAATCCCGGGGTGAAATTCATGCACTGCCTGCCAGCCCTGCACACCGTGGAGACCGGAATCGGGCAGGAGATATATGCCCGGCGCGGCCTCGAGGCGCTGGAGGTGTCCGACGAGGTCTTCGAATCACCGGCCTCGATCGTGTTCGACCAGGCGGAGAACCGGATGCACACCATCAAGGCCCTGATGGTGGCCACGATCGGAGTATCAGCATGAGAATCGTGGCCGCCCTCGGGGGCAACGCCCTGCTGGAGCGCGGGGAGTCGCCCGAGTCCGACGTCCAGGAGAGGCACATCCTCAAGGCCGTCACCGCACTCGCCCCGCTGGCCCGCGAGCACGAACTGGTCATCACCCACGGCAACGGGCCGCAGGTCGGGCTGCTGGCGCTGGAGAGCGCCGGCGACCCGGCGCTGGCCCACCCCTACCCGCTCGATGTGCTCGGAGCGCAGACCCAGGGAATGATCGGCTACTGGCTCGTCCAGGCGCTGCAGAATGCGCTGCCCCGCCGCCAGGTCGCCTGCCTGGTCAGCCGGACCCTGGTCAGCGCGGCCGACCCGGCGTTCACCAGTCCGTCCAAACTGGTCGGGCCCGTCTACACCGAGCAGCAGGCCCAGCAGCTCGCGGAGGCCCACGGCTGGGACGTCGGCAAGGATGGCGCCTGGTGGCGACGCATCGTTCCCTCACCTGAACCCGTCGAACTGCTCGACCTGCCCCTCATCTCCACGCTGGAGGGCACCGGCGCCATCGTCATCTGCGCGGGAGGCGGGGGGGTGCCGGTCGTGCGCACCGACAGCGGCCAGCTGCGCGGGGTGGAGGCCGTGGTGGACAAAGACTTCACCGCGGCGCTGCTGGCCCAGGGCCTCGGCGCCGACGCCCTGCTGCTCCTCACCGACGTTGCCGCCGTCGAGGACGGATTCGGCACGCCCCAGGCCCAGCCGATCCACTGGGCCTCCCCCGGCGAGCTGCGCACCCGGTCGTTCCCGGCCGGATCCATGGGACCGAAGGTCGAAGCCGTCTGCCGCTTCGTGGAAGCCACGGGCAAGATGGCGGCGATTGGGCGGCTCGCCGACGCCCAGGCGCTGCTCTGCCGGGACGCCGGCACCATAGTCGGGATCTGAGCACCGGCCTGCTACCTGGCTGGCCCGGCTGGCCCGGCCGCCCGGCTGGCCCGCCTCCCCAGCTGGCCCGGCTGGCCCGGCTGGCCCGGCCTCCCCACTGCCCCTCCCGGCCGCCCCACTCCCGCCTGCCCCCCTGCCCCGCCTGCCGGCTGGCCCGGCCTCCCCGGCTGGCCCGCGCCCGGCTGGCCCGCCAACGGCTGGCCCGGCTGGCGAATTGATTCCTTCGGCGTCGAGGGTGAAGTAGATGGTCGCGCCTTCGCCTGGCTTGCCCTCGGCCCAGGCGCGGCCGCCGTGACGTTCCACGATCTGCCTGACGCTGGCCAGGCCGATGCCGGTGCCGGGGAACTCGCTGGCCGGGTGCAGTCGCTCGAAGGGCTCGAACAGCTTGCTCGCGTCGACGGGGTCAAAGCCGGCGCCGTTGTCTCGCACGTAGTAGCAGACGTGCTCATCTCCCGTCGGCGTCGTTCCGAACTCGATGAGCGCCTCGTCCTGGTGAGAGGTGAACTTCCAGGCGTTGCCGACCAGGTTCTCCAGGACCGTGCGGATGAGCGTGGGATCGGCCCGGGCCTGGACCGGGCGCTGGATGATGAAGCGCACGTCCCGGCCGGGCTCCTCGCGCTGGAGTTGCCCGGCGATGTCATCGATCTCGGCGCTGAGGTCGACGGTCTGGAGGTGCATGGTGGCTCCCCGGGAGCGGGAGAAAACCACCAGGTCCTCGATGAGCATGGACATTTCCTGGCTGGCAGTGACGATCCGCTCGGCGTAGCCCCGGCCGTTCTCGCCGAGGAGCGTCCGAGCACTGTTCCAGCAGCAGCCCGCTGTAACCCGCCAGCGCCCGGAGAGGCGCACGCAGGTCGTGGGCCATCGAATCGGCGAAGCTCCGGAGGCTCTGGTTGGACAGCTCCATGTCCTCGTTCCGGACAGCAAGCGCGGCCGCCGCCCGGGCCTGATCCTGAGCGGTGATGTCCCGGGCGATGGAGGCCGCGCCGATCGTGTTCCCGTACTCGTCGTTGACGGGAGAGACCGACACCGACACGGGGAACGTCGTGCCGTCCTTACGCCGCCTTCTGGTCTCGAAATGCGAGATGCGTTCGCCGTTTTTGACCTTAGCCAGGATCTCCGCGATCTCGTAGGCGCGATCCGGCGGGCACAGCATCGTCATCGGCTGGCCAATCGCCTCGTCTGGCGTATACCCGTACATGCGCATAGCGCCCTGATTCCAGGTCCAGATCACGCCGTCAAGTGACTTCACGATGATCGCGTCATCGGACGAGCTGATCAGCGTCGCGAATAGCTGGGCAGGAATCCTGCCGCTAACCGGCAAACTGGTTGGAATCGCCGTATGGGTCATGATTTCCCCTGTTGTCGACATAGGCCGCAAAGTCCAGGGGCCGCGCCCTGCGTGGCGCCGCATTAGTAAAGCTCCTCAGACCTATCTGCCAGAATACACCTAGAGGGCTGGTCGCCAGATCTGTGGTCGTATCCCGACCAGTAAACGTTATAGCCCGGTATGTCGTTAAAGCCCGCTCGCTCCAGTTTATGCGCTTATGTTCCGCGCTGTGTTAGCGATTCCACGGGCAGATCCGGCAGTCACTTACGCCCATATTTTTACGTCCGTAACTCATCCTGTTGGCGACTTCAGTGCCAGGAGCTCTCGCCGCGGTCGGCCGCGCGCAGCGACCTGACGTAGCCCGCCCGCTCGCGGGCGGCCTCGGCCGGGCCAGCAGGGACGGAGAGCAGGCCGCGGAAGTCGCTCAGGCTGGTGAATCCTTTGCGGTCCATCCACGCTCTCAGCTCGCCGAGCAGCTCCAGGGCGTAATCGGGGCCGTGCCGCAGCAACGCGGACGTGGTCATGACCACGTCCGCGCCGGCCAGCAGATACGCCGCCACGTCGGCGACATCTTCCACGCCCGTGCTGCCCGCCAGAGACGCCCGCAGCCGGCCGGCCAGGTGGGCGATCCAGGCCCGGGGGAGCCGTCCCTCGGCCGGGCTGGACAACCCGAATCCGCCGGTCATGGTGAGCGTTTCCGGCTCGATATCCGGCTGCAGGAAGCGGTTGAAGAACACCAGCCCATCGGCTCCCGCCTGGTCGAAACGGTGCGCCATCTCCCCGGGCGAGCTGTAGTAGGGGCTGAGCTTGACCGCGACCGGAATGCTGACCATGGCCGCGACACTGGCCAGTACGTCAATGTGACGTTGCTCTATCTCACGTCCCGGCATCAGCGCGTCCTCGGGCAGGTGGTAGATGTTGAGCTCGATGGCGGCCGCGCCCGCTTGCTCCAGGTCGCTGGCGTAGTGGCTCCACCCGCTGGCGGTGACCGCGTTCAGGCTGGCGATGACGGGGACGTCCACGCTGGCCGCGGCCCGTTCCACCAGGCTCAGGTAGTGGCGCGGGTTCGGCTCGGTGCTGGCGATGTCGGGAAAATAGGACAGTGATTCCGCGAAGCTGTCGCTCCCGGCCCGCAGCAGCGCGGCATTCTGCACCGCCTCAGTGCGCAGTTCCTCCTCGAACAGCGACGGCAGCACCACCGCCGCGACCCCACCGTGGGCCAGCTGGCTGACCCCGTCCACGCTGCTGGCCCGGGGGGAGGCCGAGGCCACTAGCGGGTTACGCAGGTTCAGTCCCAGGTACTGGGCCGATAGATCCATCATTGTCCTCCGCGTCAGGGCCTCGGCTGATGCCCCGGCTCCTACTGTGGCAGCTGGCTGCGTGCGTCGGCCGGGAAGCGGGCCGGGCCCCGGGTGGCCATTTCCTCATAGTTGGCCCAGCGCTGGCGCACCTCCTGCTCGGCCAGCCCCAGCAGCCGCTCGGCCTCGGCCGGGTCGGTCTGGGCCAGGATCCGGTAACGCAGTTCCCGGCTGGTGTAGTCGGTCAGCGGGATGCGCGGCCGCGGCGAGTCCAGCAGGAACGGGTTGTCCCCGGCGGCGCGCAGCACCGGGTCGTACCGGATCAGCGGCCAGTAGCCGCTGGCCACGGCCCGGTACTGCTGGTCCATGCCCTTGGTCATGTCGATCCCGTGCGCGATGCAGTGGCTGTAGGCGATGACCAGCGACGGCCCGTCGTAGGCTTCGGCTTCCCGCAGCGCGCGGAGCGTCTGCTGCGGGTCGGCACCCATCGCCACCCGGGCCACGTACACGTTGCCGTAGGCGATGGCCTGCAGGGCCAGGTCCTTCTTGGGCACGGTCTTCCCGGCCGCGGCGAACTTGGCCACCGCGCCGAGCGGGGTGGCCTTGGACGACTGGCCGCCGGTGTTGGAGTACACCTCGGTGTCCAGCACCAGCACGTTGACGTTGCGCCCGCTGGCCAGCACATGGTCCAGGCCGCCGGAGCCGATGTCATAGGCCCAGCCGTCCCCGCCGACCAGCCACACGCTGCGCCGGACCAGGTGGTCCAGCACGCTCTCCAGATCTCTAACGACCACCTGGTCGGCGCCGGAGATCGCGTCCAGCCGCCGGGTCAGCTCGGCGACCCGGGTGCGTTGGGCGGCGAACTCAGACTCCCGGCGCTGCGGCGCGGCGAGAAGGTCGTCCACCAGGTCCGGGCCGATCTGCTCCCGGAGCTGGGTCAGCCGGGACCGGGCCAGGCCGAGATGCAGGTCAGCGGCGAGCCGGTAGCCCAGGCCGAACTCGGCGTTGTCCTCGAACAGGGAGTTGGACCAGGCCGGGCCCCGCCCGGCCGCGTCGGAGGTCCAGGGGGTGGTCGGGAGGTTACCGCCGTAGATCGACGAGCAGCCGGTCGCGTTCGCGATCATCAGGCGGTCGCCGAACAGCTGGGACAGCACCTTGAGATACGGGGTCTCGCCGCACCCGGCGCAGGCGCCCGAGAATTCGAACAGCGGCTGCAGGAACTGGGTGCCACGTACCGTGCCGAAGTCCACCCGGGCCCGGTCGTTCACCGGCAGCGTCTCGAAGAAGGCGATGTTCTCGCGCTCCCGGGGCACCAGGGGCTCCCGCGGCGCCAGGTTGATGGCCTTCCGCGCGGGCTCGCCAGGCGCGCTGACCGGGCACGCCTCCACGCACAGCGAGCATCCCGTGCAGTCCTCCACATAGACCTGCAGCGTGTAGCGGGCCTCGGGCAGGCCCCGGGCGTCCAGCGGGCGGGAGGGGAATCCGTCCGGGGCTGCGGCCAGTTCGGCCTCGTTGTAGAACTTGGACCTGATGACGCTGTGCGGGCAGACGAAGCTGCAGTTGCCGCACTGGATGCACAGGTCCGGATCCCACTGCGCGACCAGGTCGGAGACGTTCCGCTTCTCGAACGCGGTGGTCCCGCTGGGGTAGGTGCCGTCCACCGGCAGCGCGCTGACCGGCAGGTCGTCACCGCGGCCGGCCATCATCTCGGCCGTGACCCGGCGCACGAACTCGGGCGCGTCCGCGGGCACCAGCGCAGGCTGCCCGCGCTGGGTGGTGACCCGGCCCGGGATCTCGATCCGGTGCAGCGCGGCCAGCGCGGCGTCCACCGCGGCGTGGTTGCGCTCGACCACCTCGGCGCCGCGGCGGCCGTAGCTCTTGGTGATCGCCTTCTTGATCGCGGCGATCGCCTCGTCCCGCGGCAGCACCCCGGAGATGGCGAAGAAGCAGGTCTGCAGGACCACGTTGATCCGGCCGGGCAGGCCGGCGTCCGCGGCTACCTGGCTGGCGTCGATCGAGTAGAGCGTGATGCCCTTAGCCAGGATCTGCTCCTGCACCTCGCGGGGCAGGCTGTCCCAGACGTCGGCTTCCGGGTGCGGGCTATTCAGCAGCAGGGTCGCCCCGGGCGCCGCCCGGCCCAGCACATCCACGCGGTCCAGCAACTCAGCCTGGTGGCATCCGACGAAACGGGCGTTAGAGACAAGATAGGGAGCGCGGATCGGCTCCGGCCCGAAGCGGAGGTGCGAGACGGTCTGCGAGCCGGATTTCTTGGAGTCGTAGACGAAGTAGCCCTGGGCGTTCAGGTCCGTGTCCGCGCCGAGGATCTTGATGGTGTTCTTGTTCGCGCCGACCGTCCCGTCCGAGCCGAGGCCGAAGAAGAGCGCCCCGATCGTGCTGGCCGGCTCGATGCCGAGGTCGCCATAGTCCAGGCTGATCCCGCTGACGTCATCGTTGATGCCGATGGTGAACCTCGGCTTGGGCTGTGCGGTGGCCAGGTTCGCGAACACGCCCGCCACCATGCCGGGGGTGAACTCCTTGGAGGACAGTCCGTACCGGCCGCCGGTGACGACCGGCATGAGCTCTCTCGTGCCTGCGCTGTGCGCTTCGGCCAGGGCGGTGAGCACGTCCAGGAACAGCGGCTCGCCCTGCGAGCCCGGCTCCTTGGTCCGGTCCAGCACGGCGACCCGGCGGGCCGACGACGGCAGCGCGGCCAGCACCGCCGCCGCGGGGAAGGGGCGGAACAGCCGGACCGTGACCACCCCGACCCGCTCGCCGCGGGCGGCCAGGTACTCCGCGGTCTCCGCTGCGGTCTGCGCTCCCGACCCCATGATCACGATGACCCGGTCGGCGTCCGGGTGCCCGGTGTAGTCGGCCAGATGGTACTGGCGGCCGGTGCGCGTGGCCAGCGCGTCCATCGCCGCGGTCACCGCGCCGGGCACCTGGGCGTAGAACGGGTTGGCGCTCTCGCGGGCCTGGAAGTAGACGTCGGGGTTCTGGGCCGTGCCGCGGATGAAGGGCCGGTCCGGGGACAGGGCCCGGGCCCGGTGCGCCCTGATCAGCTCCTCAGGGACGAGGGCGCGCAGGTCGTCGTCGGTCAGCAGGTCGATCGTGTTCAGCTCGTGCGAGGTACGGAACCCGTCGAAGAAGTGGATGAACGGGATCCGGGTGGCCAGCGAGGCGGCCTGGGCCACCAGCGCCAGGTCGTGGGCTTCCTGAACCGACGAGGAGGCGAGCAGGGCGAACCCGGTCTGCCGGACCGCCATCACGTCGGCGTGATCGCCGAAGATGGACAGGCCCTGGGCGGCCAGCGACCGGGCGGCCACGTGCAGCACCGCCGGGGTCAGCTCCCCGGCGATCTTGTACATGTTCGGGATCATCAGCAGCAGGCCCTGCGACGCGGTGAACGTGGTGGCCAGGGCGCCGCTCTGCAGGGCGCCGTGCAGCGCGCCCGCGGCGCCGCCCTCGCTCTGCATCTCCACCACGGTCGGCACGCTGCCCCACAGGTTCGCCCGGCCCCGGCTGGACCACTCGTCGGCCAGCTCGGCCATGGGCGAGGACGGCGTGATCGGGTAGATGCAGCACACCTCGTTGAGCCGGTAGGCCACCGACACCGCCGCCTCGTTCCCGTCGATCGTGGCGCGCATCAGCCGTTTTCCCCCGTCATCTCGATGGCGTGCACCGGGCACTGGTCGTAACAGGTCCCGCAGCCGGTGCACCGGTCGTAGTCGAAGCGGTAGCGGTTCCCCGGGCCCAGCTTGATCACGGCGTCCTCAGGGCAGGCGCCCAGGCAGCCGTCGCACTCGAAGCAGTTGCCGCAGGACAGGCAGCGGCCCGCCTCGTACCGGGCCTGCAGGCCGGTGAGGCCGCCGATCACCTCGGCGAAGTCCGCGACGCGGCGGGCCGGGTCACGCTCCGGCTCGGGGCGCGGGGCGGCGTCCGTGAAATACCAGGGGTGCAGCAGGTCGAAGCTGGCCACGGGATGCTTGGCTGGGGTCGCGGCGGGCTGGGTGCGCAGATAGGCGTCGATGAACCGGGCCGCCTTCTTGCCGTGGCCCGTCCCCACGGTGACGGTCCGCTCGGCGGGCACCATGTCGCCGCCCGCGAACAGTCCCGGGCAGCCGGTCATCATCGACGCGGACACCACCACGGTCCCATCGCGCTTGAACTCCACGTCTGGCACCTGGCGCAGGAAGCCGGTGTCGGCGTCCTGGCCCACGGCGAGGATCAGCGTGTCGGCGGCCAGCGTCTCCAGCTGCCCGGTGGGCTGCGGGAAGCCCTGATCGTCGAGCTCCATCACCTCGATGGTCATTTCCGGCCCGTCGAACGCGGTGATCGTGTGCAGCCAGCTGATGCGCACGCCCTCACGCTCGGCTTCCCGGGCTTCTTCCTCGTGGGCGGGCATCTGGGCCCGGGTGCGCCGGTAGACGATCATCGCGTCGTCCGCGCCGAGCCGCCGCGCGGTACGGGCGGCGTCCATCGCGGTGTTGCCGCCGCCGTAGACGGCGACCCGGCGGCCGATCATGGGATGCCCGCCCGACGCGACCTCACGCAGGAACGGCACGGCCTCCACGATCCGGCTGGCGTCCCGGGCTGGGATGTCCACGTGCTTGGACAGGTGCGCGCCGACCGCGACGAAGACCGCGTCGAAGCGGCCCTCACGGCGCTCGGCGGCCAGGTCGGTGACCAGGTGACCGCAGGTGATCCGCACGCCGAGCTCCTGGATCCGGCGGATCTCGGCCGCGATCACGTCACGGGGCAGCCGGTAGGCCGGGATGCCGTAGCGCATCATCCCGCCGGGCTCAGGGCTGGCGTCCCGGATCTCCACCTCATGACCCAGCCGGGCCAGGTGATAGGCGGCCGACAGGCCGCTCGGCCCGGCCCCGATGACCAGCACCCGCCGGCCCGTGGGCGGCGGCGGGGGATCAAAGGCCCAGCCCTCGTCCAGGGCCAGGTCGCCGAGGAAGCGTTCCACCGCGTGGATCGACACCGGGCTGTCCAGCTGGGCCCGGTTGCACACGGTCTCGCAGGGGTGGTAGCAAACCCGCCCGTGGATGGCGGGCATCGGGTTGTCGGCGACCAGCTGCCGCCAGGCGGCCTCTGGGCGCCCGGCCTCGATCTCGGCCAGCCACGCCTGGATGTTCTCCCCCGCGGGGCACCCGGCGTTACACGGCGGCAGCAGGTCCAGGTAGACCGGCCGGCGGGTCCGCACCGGGCCAGAGCGCGGTGCGTCGTGCAGCAGGTCGGGCAGCGGGGTCATGTCCCGGGCCGGCTCTTCGGCGGAGAGGCGCCACGCCGGCGCCCCGTTCTCAGCCATGCCCGTGCGGCCTGCTGATGCGCCGCCCGGTGATGTGGGTAGGCACGATGCGAAGGAACTGGTCTTTGGGGCCGCCCGCCCACGCTTGGACGCCGAGCCGGGCGATGGGAGCAAGCTCCTCCTCGGAATCCACGAAGTGCGCGGAGCCCTGAACCAGGACGCTCCACCCCTCCTGGGTGACCGGCTGCAGCTGGTCGATCTCGAAGGCGACGTTGTATTCCGCATCGGCGATGCCGGTCCGCAGGTCCGCCACCATCGGGCTGTGCAGGTCCGTGCGGAACACGATCGTGCCCTCGTACAGGGCGTAGTTCACCGGCAGCACGGCCGGCCCGAACCGGCTGGAGTACCCGATCCGGCCCACGCCGCCTCCGGCGATCAGGGACAGGCACTCCTGCTCATCCAGGGCCTCGACGATGGCCTCGGAGCCCGCAGGCTGGCGGTGGCCTTCGTCTGGTTGCTGGGTTGCCACGGCGCCCTCTCCTCTCATGGCCCGCCCTGGGAGATCTGCTACCGGGCCTGTGGCCAGTCTCGCGCCTGCAGGAGAGATTGCTAAGGACCGAAGGACCCGAACCCGCGGAACTTCCGGCCCTGCGCCGCCCGGATGAGCCGGGATTGACTGGGAAAGGAGTGAGGAAGATGGGATCGATGAGCACCCTGACCCGCGGGGAGCACCGACAACCATTCGTGGACGTGTTCGGCTGGCTAGAGGGCCCGCTGGGGCTGATCCGGCCCGCGGCCGGGCATCCCATGCGGATCGAGGACTACGTCAAGGACGGGCGTTACGTGCTGCGGGCCGAGCTTCCCGGCATCGACCCGGAGAAGGACCTTGACGTGACGGCGTCCCACGGCGTCCTCACGATCAAGGCCGACCGGCTCGACAAAACCGAAGGGACGCACCGCTCAGAGTTCCGGTACGGCACATCGGTGCGTACCATCCGGCTGCCGGCCAACGCCGACGAGGAGCACATCCAGGCCAGCTACGGGAGCGGGGTCCTGGAGGTGGAGGTCCTGCTGAGGGACGCCGATAAGGGCAGCCGGCACATCCCGGTCATGCTGAACCAGCACATCGCGGCCACCTGAGCAAAGCCCGAACCGGAAACCACGTCCCCGCCGGCTCTCTCCGGCGGGGACGTCGCGCATCCAGGTTCACATCCGCACGTTCACCTACGGGCGGCGCCGGACTCGCTCCCCGGCGCGGGACCATCCACCACGTCGGGCACGGACCGGCGCGAGGTGTGCGGGACGGGCAGCCCGTAGCCGAGCCGGAGGATCATCTGGGGATGCTCGACGCCGGATCGGGGGTCGCGGACCAGCCAGGCATCGGCTGTCTCCAGCGGTTGGGTGAGCGGGCTGGCCTCCAGACCCCGGACCGTGGCCATGAGCCACACGCGCTCCAGGGCCTGCCCGGCGCGCAGCCAGTCGGCCGGCCCGCCGAAGGGCGTGGACAGCAGAGCCAGCTGCGGCTCGTCCTCAAACCAGGCATAGCTGAGCGGCCCGGCGGGCGTGAAGTCGCGCACCGGGGCGGTCCCGCGGGGGTCATGGGGGGCCATGACTTCGTCCGGGATGCCCTCACGATCCCGCGCGCCGCCTGCCCAGCGGGCGAGCTCGCCGCGGTAGGCAGGATCGCTGAGCAGGGCACGCTCGGCGTCCCGGGCCAGTTCCAGCAGGCGGATGGCCTCCTGACGGTCCGGGAAATGCAGGATCGCGCCCTCCATCCGCGCGGCCCCAGCCAGTTCGGCGAGCACACCCGGCGGCACCGGCCGGCTGCTGAACGGGCTCCGGTTGGTGCGACGCGCGGGGATGGCTTCGTGCAACTCCAGCTCATCCGGCTGAGGCCGGCACCCCCCGGCCAGCCGCACCGTGGCGAGGAGCAGCGGCTGGCCAGGATCAGGAAGCAGCCTGACCACCGGCTGACGGCCAGCCGCCGCGGCAGCCAGGCGGAGATTGAACAGTGCAGCGCCGCACGCGATATGCAGCGCACGGCCATCTGGGTCACCAAGCCGCAGCATCCGGGCCGGGTCGGCGTACAGGCCAATCGTCTGGCTGGCCGGCTCGAGCCGGAAACGCCACGGCTGCGTGTTGTGCATCGAGGGCGCCATGGTCGCCGCAGCCACCAGATCGGTCATTATCTGCGGGGGCAGGTCCGGCCGGGCAGTAGGCCCGGCCTCGCTCCCCGGATCCCTTCCCGCCGGGTCATCGCGGCGAGCCTGATCATGGTCTGCCCCGCGGTGCGCAGGCACCGCCCCGGGTGAGTCATCGCGGCGGGTCATCTCTGCTTCCCTCTTCGGTGCCGCTAGCGGCCATCGGCGATGTGATGTAAGTCCAGCTCAGCGGCCCGGCCCGCAGTTGGCCAGGGGCAGACGGGACCAGTCCCCAGGACCTTCGTCCCGGCTTCCCGGGGCTGCGGCACGGCGCGGCTCGGGCGGCCCAGCTCAGGCAGCCCAGCTCAGGCAGCCCAGCTCAGGCAGCCCAGCTCAAGCAGCCCAGCTCAAGCAGCACGGGCCAATCGGCCCGGCCCCAGGACCAAGGACCTCCGGCCACGGCCCCAAGGCCCCTAGGCGGGCCGGCGGGCTAGTGCGATGGTGGGAACTGGGATCCTCTGGCCATCCCGGCTGGAGGCATCTGGAAGGAGCAGGCCATGGCTGGGATCATCGTCGGCGTCAACGGATCACACGGCGCGCATCGCGCCCTGGATTGGGCCATGAAAGAAGCGGCGGACCATCACGCTCATCTGACCGTGGTGGCCGTGCACGAGGTTCCGATCAATGGCTGGACCGGCCACCCGGACATCCTGGGCGCGGATGTGCCCGCACTGGAGAAGACCCGTCGCGCCGCGGAGGAAGCGGTGTCCAAGGCGGCCGCCCAGCTGGGCGAGTCCCGGCCTGCCTCGGTGACCCTGCACGCGGTGAACGGGTTCCCCGCCGATGAACTCATCAATGCTTCCCGCGACGCTGACCTCGTCGTGGTGGGCTCCCGGGGGGCCGGCGGGTTCACCCGGCTGACGATGGGCTCGATCAGCGACCAGGTCGTGCATCACGCACACTGCCCGGTGGTCGTCGTCCCAGATAAGCGCTAAGGCCAGCAGACCGCGCCTCGAACCACGACCCGGCCGGCCAGACCTGCGACCACCTGGTGGTGATGCGCAGGCTACCGGCCGGCGGCTGGCCCGGATTCTCGCCACCCGGCGCCCTCGGCTTCCCAGAGCCCCGGAGATGACCCGCAGGGGCGGATCTGCGAACGGCCCGTTTCCCATCGGGCCCATTGGTCCCATGGCCATCTGCAGTCCCTGGGCGCTCAGCCCTCCGGCCCCGACTGGCGTCGAACGTGTGCGCAAACCGCCCTCCCCCGCCGGGCCCTCAGCCCTCAGGCGAGGACGCGGGAGAACGTGTGCCGAAACCGTCGCCCTGGTCACCTTTTCGGCACACCTTCGCCTGCCTCCGTGGCGGGCGCGGGCGTGGCTGCCGCGAAGGTGTGCTGAAACCGCTATGGGACCAGCGTTTTCAGCACACATTCGGCCATGAAGATCGTTGTGTCCCGTGAGGCCGGATGACTGTTCTGTGAATGTTCCGCGGAGGGACGACATCACCATCAGCACCCGCCAGCGCCGGGCAGCAGCAAAGTGGCCGCCGAGGAGATCTCCTTGGCGGCCACCTTCCGGGATGCGGGACAGCGGGCTCCGCATTCACATGCTGCGCATGCGGTGGAACCGGCGGATGTCGTCTTTGCCCGCAAACAGGATCACGACTGTGGCGGCAGCAATCGCTGCCACGGTGAAGCGCTTCATGGTCGGGCCTCTCTTTCCCTTTCGCCGTGAGCTGTCTCACGACGATCTTTTGTGGTGCACCAGTGCGGCCTCCTGAATTCTGAGCACGCCTATTCGCTCACGGTTTCATTCTGTGGCTCGATTAGTTAGGGCCCAAGGTCGGTACCTCAGGGGCCTTGGGTCCCGGTAGCGGGCGGTCCCGACAAAGGCCGGCTGGCGCAATGACGGAAGTCCTTTCCAGCCAGGGCCACGCGACCCTGCCCGCCGATTCTGGCCCGGGGGAAGCTTCACATGCCAAACCAATTACCGGGCCCCGGGCCCGGTGCCTAAGGAGGCACCAAAAATGCGCCGCAAGACTTTCGATGCACTGGTCAGCGTGGGCGGGCTCGTCCTGGCTGCCGTGCTGCTTATCGCGGGCGGGCTGCTGATGTGGGGCTACTCGTTCTCTAACGGGCAGGTGCACGACCAGCTCGTTGCCCAGAAGATCGTCTTCCCGACCACGAGCAACCCCGAGTTCAAGGCCCTGCCTGCTTCCGACCAGGCCGCCATGGGCGCCTACGCCGGGCAGAGCCTGACCACCGGCGCGCAGGCCAAGACCTACGCCGACCACTTCATCGCCGTTCACCTTGCCGAGATGGGTAAGGGCCAGACCTACTCCCAGCTGTCCGCTCAGTCGCTGGCGCAGCCGAAGAACGTGGCGCTGGCCGGACTGGTGCAGACCGTGTTCCGCGGCACCACGCTCCGCTCGATGTTGCTTGAGGCCTACGGGTTCTGGATGTTCGGGCAGATCGCACTGTTCGCCGCCATCACGTCCTTCATCGGCGCTGGCCTGCTGCTGATCCTCTCGATCATCGGCCTGGTGCACGGACGCCGGGTCCCGGCTGAGACCGAAGTGCTGGGCAAGGCGGTGCACCCCACCACGGTGACCGCCTGACCCTGCTGGCCAGATCCGGCCCTGCCTCCGGCCGGGCCGGATCTGGCTTATAGGGCTCTGGTCCTTAACCGCAAATCCCTGAAGGAGCACCAGCATGAAATCTGCAGTAGTCCGCGCATTCGGCCAGCCACTGGTCATCGAAGACCGCCCAATTCCCGGGCCCGGGCCCGGCCAGGTCGCCGTCCGGATGGAAGCAGCCGGCCTGTGCCACACCGATATCCACGCGGCCCACGGTGACTGGCCAGTCACCCCCACTCCGCCCTTCGTGCCCGGCCACGAAGGTGTCGGCATCGTGTACTCGGTCGGCGAAGGCGTGACGAGCACCCATACTGGCCAGCGGGTCGCCGTGCCCTGGCTGGGCTACGCATGTGGTACCTGCGAGCATTGCCTAACCGGCTGGGAAACACTGTGCCTGAAGCAGCAGAACACCGGCTACTCGGTGGACGGCAGCTTCGCTGAGTACTTCACCGCCGACGCGGCCTTCGCGGCGCCGGTGCCTGACGGCATCGACCCGATCGACGCCGCACCCCTCACCTGTGCCGGCGTGACCACTTACAAGGCAGTGAAGGTCGGCAACGTCCGCCCGGGCGACCTGGTGGCCATTTCTGGCGTCGGCGGCCTAGGGCACCTCGCGCTGCAGTACGCCAAGATCTTCGGCGGCACCGTGGCGGCGATCGACATTACCGACGAGAAGCTGCAGCTGGCCAAAGACCTGGGCGCCGACCTGGTTATCGACGCACGCGCCGAAGACCCCGCCCAGGTCCTGCAGGCCCACGGCGGCGCCAGCGTCGCCATCGGGCTGGCCGTGGACGACAAATCGTTTGCCACCGCCTATGCGGGCCTGCGGCGCGGCGGCCGGCTCGTGCTGGTGGCCCTGCCGGCAGGCGGCACGCTCCAGATCCCGGTCTTCGACACGGTGCTGAACGGCACCTCGGTGATCGGGTCCATTGTGGGCACCCGCGCCGACCTGGCCACCGTGTTCGCCCTCCACCGCGCGGGCCGGACCCGCGTGGTGACCGAGACGCGCCCGCTCGAGGACGTGAACGACGCCATCGACGAAGTCCTGCACGGCAAGGCTAAGGCACGCGTCGTGCTCCAGCCTTAAGCAGGCATCAGACTCCGGCCCGCCTGACGGCGCCAGGCGGGCCGGACAAGCTACGAAGCTCCTCCGGGGAGCCGGACCTTCCAGGTCCGGCTCCCCGGCCAGCAATTCCGGTCAGAATTGACGAGATCGGCCGCTCCCGGGCTTCCAGCGAAGTGGCACCCGAGCCTCAAGCGCTCAGATCGTCAGGGGTTGTAAGCTCTTCCCGTCGTAGCGATTGCCTGACACCTGCGGGTGGATGGCGGCGGCCAGAATGGCCGTGGTGCCGCCGCGGGCTGCTAGTCGGCCCAGTACGAGGCGGGCGGCTGAAGCACGCAGAACTCGTTGCCGTCAGGGTCGGCCATGATGTGCCAGCGCCATCCGTATTCGGTGACTGGCTGCTCAGTGCACATCCGAGCGCCCAGGCTGACGAGCCTTCGGGTCTCAGGCTCGAGTTCGCGGGTGCGCAGATCGAGGTGGACCCGGTTCTTGCCCTGCTTGGCCTCCGGAACCTGCTGCAGGAGGATCTCCGCGCCCCGGCCCTGGGCAGGCAGGAGGCTCTGATAGTGGCCCGTGGCCACACCGTCGCGGGCATAGCCCAGCACGGCGGTCCAGAACTCGGCTGAGCGATCGAGCTGGGCGCAGTCGATCACAACCACCAGTTCGCCCTGCGGGTACCGGAGCGGCTCACGGCGCATGACCCGATTCTGCACCGGGCACCGGGGGCCGAGCTAACGCTTAACCCCCCGGCGCTAAGGCTTAACCTCCCGGCGCTAGCGCTTGACCCCCCGGCGTAGATCCCGGCCCGCATCCTTCACCTGCTCGCCGGCCTGCCTGACGTTCCCGCCGATCCGGTCGGCCAGGCCTTCCGCCTGCATGCGCCGGTTACCCGTCGCCCGGCCGAGCTTCTGCTTGGCGCGACCCCGGGTGAGCCGGAACCGGTTCCTGATCTTCTTCTGGAAGGTCATCGCGTCCTCCACCGAGATGGCCGCCCCGGCCGGGCACGGCTGCTGTCCTCTCGGCGGCTACTGCCCCGCGGGCTCCGCTTCATTCAGGGCGCCGGTCACGAGCTGATCTACCCCCGACCCGGGCGGCCTCAGGCTCGGAGGGCGGCGGTAAGGTCCGGCCTAAGCGGGCTCGTACCGCTCGCCCAGCGCCCTGGCGACATCAGCCATGAACGGCGGTGAGCAGGAGCCCATCTCTCTGACCTCGGCAAAGTTGTCGAAAAGCCAGAGCGGGCCGGCCTCCGTCGTCTCGCCGGGAGACAGCGGCTGGTCGAAGACGGCTATGGCTCCGGCGTCGCTGATCCAGGCCGTCTGACCGGCGTCGTCGGCCACCTGCCAGCCCTCAAGAATCAGCCGGCCCCCGCTGCCGTAGATACGGATCTCCCGGGCCGTTGCGCCTTCACCGATGACCACGACGCGCTCATACTCGTGGACCCTGTTGTCATCGGTCATGCTGGGCACCTTCTTCCATTGCGGCCGTCATCGTGCGGATGGATAGGTGACGCCGCCCGGTCGCCATTCCGCGCAGAGCCACCCCCAGGATCCTGCCCCGCTGAGCGCGACAGATCACCTCGGATGCGGGCCAACGCGGACCTCGTCGCCGGCCTGGACCCGGCCGGGACTGACGACCTTGGCGTAGACGCCGGCGCAGGTCTGCAGGCCGAAGCCTTCGACGGGGATGCGGTTTCCCCGGGCCAGGACGCGCAGCACCTGCGGATTGCCGGGATCTGGGCCGTGGGCGAGCGTCGGCACGGCGCACCGCGGGGTGGGCAGGAAGATCTCCAGCCGGACCTGGCCGCCAATAGCCAGCTGCTGGCCAATCCAGTCGTTCTCGGCGTAGCCACTGAGCCCGGGGGTGGCCAGGATCAGGTTGGGGCGGAACACCCGCGGGGCGGGTGCCGTGCCAGCCGCGCTGGCGACTGTGGCCAGGGTCGCGGTAGTGATGAGATGAACAGGGGCGTAGTCCACGAAGCTGTCACCTGGCGCCTTCTGGGACAGCTCGAGTGACTCGAAAGCCACGTCCGCGGTGGCGCCGTGGGCGAGCACTTCGTCGGGCACGGCCCGGTCAATCCCGGCGCCCGGTTCACGCCCGTGACGCAGTGCCACCGGGCGCCCGGTGAACCTGGACAGCACCTCATCGGTGCCCGGCTCGCCAGCCCGCACCGCGGTACCGTCCGGCAGGATGATCGTTACCGCCCCGGCAGGGTCTGCATGACCGGCGCCCGCGTGGTAGTCGGCCCGCAGTTGCAGCAACGACCGCCACAGACGTGGCTGCTTGGCACTGGCAACCTTGCCGGTCTGCAGGTCAACCAGAGCCCAGCCGCGGTCAGCTACGAGGCCAGATGCACGCACCTCCGCCTGCTCGACCGCGGTGCCGAGCATCGACTTGACCGGGTAGCGGAATATCGCTTCCACTGTGGGCACACCGTTCACGGTCCTGTCACTAGCCTCCGTCCGGCCAACGCATCACGCCAGCCCCCGAACTATGACCCTACGTGGCTCCCAGATGCGCTCACCGTGTGGGCCGCTACCAGTGACAAACGATCAAGGCCTGGGTCCCTGAAACGGGAACCGGGCCTGTGACCTGCTACTTCATGAGTAGCCTCGAGCGGATTCGAACCGCCGCTACCGCCGGATTAGGGGACGCCGATCTGGCCGCGGTACCGGCATGCCACGCTCAGCGCCTACACGGCGGGCCGGTGCGGCTGCGAACAATGCCGCGCCGCATCCGCCGCTTACCCCGCCAAGCGCAGAGCCCAGCGGGGCGACGGCCCAAGTACTCCGGCCAGGCAGCCACTACCAATTGCGGGCAGTGGTATCAGCGCCAACTGATCGCGCAGATTCGCCGCTCAACAAGCGCGGCCCATACCCTGCCGCTCGCCCAGTCCATCTCGCTGTCAGGCAACACCACCCGCCAGCGATTGAAATAAAGGTGGTGAAGGAGTGTGAGGTAATGCCAAGATAAGTGAGATGTGGAAAGAAAGGGAAGGTGTGAAATAAGAGAAATGGCGGGAAAAGAGTAAAATGGGTAGTCGTAAAAGAAAAAAGAGGATGTGAAAGATCCTGGAGGAGTGATAGAGTAAGAGAGCGAAAGAAGAGAGAGAAGAAGAAGAGAAAGAGAAGAGAAGAAAGAAAAGAAAAGGTGCAAGAAAAAAAAGAGCGAACGGTCGAGGAAGTGCACGCGCACGTTAAAAAGGTGGAGGAGCGGGTAAGAGTGCGGAGGAAGAGATGAAAGATTAAAAGAAGAAAGAAGAAGAAGTAAAGAGAGAAAGAAAAGAGAGAGAAGGAAAGAAAACAGCGACGCGACAGGAAAGAAGAAAAGAAAAGAAAGATGACAAGAGAATTAGAGAGAAGGGACTAGGAGAGACTGCTGCAAGCTTGAGCATCAAGTACTACCGGCAAAGTGAGATGAGAGTACTTCAAAAGAAAAAAATGAAAGAGGAGAAGGAGAAGCGAGTGCTAGACAAAGAAAAAGAGATACGGAGAGAAATGAACTATGAGAAAGAGATTATCGAAAAAGAGAAAGAAAAGAGAGAAAAAGAAGAAAAAGAAAGAAAAGAAAAAGAAAAAGAAAAAGAGAATGAGAGAAAAAAAAGAAGAAGAGATAAAATGAAGGAAAGGATAGGGAGATAATGGAGAGACAGAAAGAAAGGAGCTGCCATAAAAGAGAAGCAGGTCAGTGACCGCTGGCACCTACGGAAGAGCGCCGCGAGACCTGCAGACCAAAGGAGAAGAGAGAAAGTCTGAAGGCAAGCTGTCGCAGCAGCGAGACGGAAATGAAGGCAGCCGAGCAGGGGAACGCGAGAAGAGAGAGAGAAGCCACGACAAAGAAGGAAGGAAAGGTACTGAAGAATGGGAAGAGAGAGAAGAGCGAGACGAATGATAAAAGAGAGAAAAAGGAGAAGAAAAGAATATAGAAGAGAAGAAAGCTAAAACAAGATGGATAAGAGATGGACAGCGGTGAGAAAACGCTATTAAAAAGGAGAGAGAAAATATAGTCCGGGTCTTGACAGACTGACTGGAAAATAAAGGTAAATGAATGAGGAGTAAAAGTGGAGAGAAAGAAAAGAAAGAGATAGGTAAATAACAAATCAAAGAGAAAAAAGAGAAAGAGAGAACCGTAAGTGAAAGTTTAGTATTAAGAATTAAAACCGAGAAAAAAAAAGAATAAACGAGATAAATGAAAAAAGAGAGAAAGAGAAGAAGAAGAAGTAGTACTTAGAGAAAGAAAAAGAAAAAAGAATGAAGAAAGGAAACAGATTTAAGTCAAAGAAAAAAATATAATACCAGAAAAGGAAAAGGGGAAAAAAGAAAAAGAGAGAAAGAAAGAGATGAATGATTCGAAAAATAAGATATACTGCAAAATTGGAAGATGTAGACCAAGTTAAAAAGATGAACGAGAAAAGAAAAATAAAGAAAAAAAGATGAAATGTAAAAAAAAGAAAGAGAAATAGAGTTATTGACTGAGAGATCGTAAAGCTTACTGGAAAAAGAAGAAAAGAGAAAGAAGAAGATAGAAAAAAAAAAGAAAAAAGAAAAAGAGAAAAAAAAAAAAAAGAGAGATTAAATAGAGAAAATAAGAGACTCGCTGAAATCTGGAGAGTTATAACTGGAGCTGATGCGGTAGGTGATGATCCAGAAGAAAAGCCAAGATGAGCAAGATAGGGATACCTACCTTCGTAGACAGAGAAAAAAAGGAAGAAATAAAGCTAGTGCTCTAATCCATCTTCGGGAGGATTTCCAGCCTGCTCTACGGGTTCTAGTAGGGAAGAAGAGAGAAAGACGAGAAATAAGAGAAAAAGATGTTAGAAAGAAAGGGGTAAAACTGAAAGAAAGAGAATAAAAAAAGGGAATGATAAGAAGAAAAAGGGAAAGTGAAAATGAAGGAAAGAATGAGGGATAGGATGAAGGAAAAGAGGGTGATAGAGATGGTCAAGGCGTTCCTCAAAGCCGGGGTCGACGTTATCGGCGACTGGGAAAGAGCTACACGGGAACTCCGGCCGGGGGATCTTGTCTACGCTGCTGGCTAACTACGCTCTGTCCGCGCTGGATGATCACTTCACCCGGCAGTGGCACGCGAGAAGGGCACCAGGTGGCAGCGGGAGAAGCGCAGGCGCCAAGGGATGGGCACGTGGCGGCTGGGGGGCAAAAGCCAATCAAAAATTAAATATAATAAAAGAAAAAAGTGAAAACCAAGAGAAAAAGAGAGAAAAGAAAAAAGAAAAAAAGAAAAAGAAGAGAAAGAAGATAGAAAAAAAGAAAAAAAGCTAAACGAAAAGAAGAGAGATAAGAAAAAAAGCGATAAAAGATCAAAAGAAAACGAAAAAGAAAAAAAAAGAAAAAATAAAACTAAGGGAAAAGAAAAAGAAGAAAAAAAAGAAAGAAAAGAAAAAGAAATAAGAAAAGAAATAAAAAAAAAAAAGAAAAAAGAAAAAAAAAGAGAAAAAAAAGAGAAAAAAAAGAAAAATAGCCGAAAAGAAAAAAAAAAAAAGATAAGGAGAGTAAAAACAAGAATTAAAAGAGATGAAAAAAAAGAGAGAAAAAGAAAAAAGAGATAGATAAGAAAAAAGAAATAAAAAAAGAGAAAGAAGAAAATGAGAAAAAGCTTCTGCGTGCGCGGAACCTGACACTCCGTAGAAAACGAAATGAGATACAAAGGCGCATTCTAAGAGCCAACCTAAAGCTAAAGCTAAAACGAAAGAAAAAAGAAAAAGAGAGAAAAAAAACCGATAAAAGAGAAAGAAAAGAAAAAGAGAGAAAGGAAAGAGAAGATAAAAGAGAGATAAAAAAAGAAAGAAGAAAGAGAAGAGAGAGAAAGGAAAAAAAAAAAGGAATAAAAAAGGAAAAGAGAAAAGAAAAGACCAAAAGGAAAAGGAAGAGAAACTATGAAAAAAGATAGAGAAGAAAAAAGAAAGAAGGGAGAAGGGAAAAAAGATGAAGGAAGGAAAGAGAGAATAAACTAAAAAAAAGAGAAAGAAAAAAGTAAAAAAAATAAGAGAAAGGAAAGAAGGAATGATAGAATGAGAAAGACGAAAAAGAATATAAATAAAAAAAGTAAAGCGCTACGATGAGAAAGAGAGAAAGAACGGCTGCAGAGCCTAAAACCTATCGACCCACCCTCATGAAAAAATAAAGTGAATAAAAAAGAAAGAGAAGGGAAGAAGAGCCAAGCGTAAAGGTAAAGAAAAAAAAGAGAGAGAAAAGAGAGAGAGAAAAAAAGGGAAGATAAAAAAAAAAAGTAAGATAAGAGAAAAAGGGAAGAATGGAGGGCAGCGAAAGCACCTGTTAACCGACAGGCCCTAAAAAAAATGCTCACCAGGCCACCCTGAATCACGACCGAACACAAAGAGACGCTCGCCGGTCTCGAAGGATAATAAAAGAAGAAGAAAGAAATGGAAGGACTGGTCCCATACTACGCGACTTGGTGCGGCCACCATACGCCAACAATCTTGGCTCGCGGCCTGAGCCAGACTGCCCGGGCCGCCGACCTCCCGCATCTCCTAAACAGGCGCGGCCTGGATCTGGACATCCAGGCCGCCATAGCCGCTGACACCCTGCCGTTTCACAACGATAGACTGAAGGCGAGAACACCAGGACCAAGACCCAAACGGCAACTGTACGGCCGCGCCGGACTCCCCCGCCGCGCCACCGCCCCCCGCTCGGCTGACAGCAAAATCGACATTCCACCCCGCCCAGCGAACATTCCGTCCTGCCACGGGAGGGCACACACTTCTATATATGATTTTGTCTGGGTATGGATTTGGTGTTGTTGAGGGTGTGTTGGCGCTGCTCGAGTTAATGTTGTTTGTTTGTAGAGAGATATATGTTGATTATTAGAGTGAGATGATGAGTGTTTGCGACTGCGATTATTCTATGTTTCTCTCCTTATATATAACACAAATACGATCTAAGAATGATAATCTCAGTGACTGTGTCCGATAAATATACGCCAATAACAAAAAAGAAAAAAATGATATAAAAAACTCTATACTATCTGAAACAGAAGACGACGACAGCTGCTAGAATTAAAAAAAAAAAGACAACGCAAACAACGCTACGCTACCAAATAAAAAAAAAGAAGAGAAAGAGAAAAAAAAAAGAGAGAAAAGAGAAATAAAGAAGAAGAAAAAAGAAAAAGAAGAAAAAGAGAAAGAGAAAAAGAAGAAGAAAAAAGAAAAGAGAGAGAAAAAGAAGAAAAAGTTGGTTGTTGTATATATTTATGAGAGTTATGTTATTTTAATATGTGATGTGATATTGTTTAGAGTATTGAGTGATGTTATTTATGTTATTGAGTATATAATTAATGTTATTTAAGTTGATGTTATGTATATTTATTAGTTGTGAGAGCAAAAGAAAAAAGAGATTTTAAGATAAATTTTAAAATTTATAAAAATAAATATATAATTAATATAATTTTTATAATTTTTAAAATATTATTTAATAATATTTTTTATAAATTATATTAAAAAATTATAATATAATTAATAATATTTTATATTATTTTATTTATTTTTTTATTAATTTTTTTTTAATTAATAATTTTAATAATAATTTTTATATCTTTTTAATTTTTTACATTTAATTTTTATATATCTCGTCCCAAACACATAACTTCTTCTTCTCCATCATCTCTATTTCATTTCTTACCTCTCTCTATCTCTTTTCCCTCTTCTCTACCATCTCTATTTCTTTCTCTTCTTTTTCTTCTTTCTTTCTTCCCTTCCCTTTTTCTTTCTCCCTTTCCCCCCTAATCTCTTCCATCTCCCTTTCCCCTCTCCCCTCCCCCCCCAACAATCTTCTTATCCTTTTCTCTCCTTCCACCTCTCATTTCTTCTCTTTCCTCTTCTTCTCTACCTCTATCATCTTTCTTTATCTTTTCTTTTCTTTTTTTATCTTTTTTTTTTCTTTCTTTATCTCTTTTTTTTCTTTTTTTTTTATTTTTTCTTTTATTTTTTTTTTTTTTATTTTTATTATTTTTTTTTTTTTTTTATTTTTTTTTTTTTTTTAATTTTTATTATTTTTTAATTTATATAAATATTTAAAAAAAAAAAAAAAAATAAAAAAAAAAAAAAAAAAAAAAAAAAAAAAAAAAAAAAAAAAAAAAAAAAAAAAAAAAAAAAAAAAAAAAAAAAAAAAAAAAAAAAAAAAAAAAAAAAAAAAAAAAAAAAAAGCCGCGGACAGTTCGAGTTCCGGTAGCGGTTCGTCGCGGCCAGCCAGGGCAGGTACGGTCGGATAGCTGGCGGAGGGCTTGCGTTGCCGCGTGTGAACAGCCAGCAGGCTCAGGGTTGGTGCACTGTCTGAAGGAGGTGCCGGTGGCCAGCGTGATCGCGTTCGATGTGAATGAGACGCTACTGGACCTGCATGCCCTCGACGAGCCATTCGAGACGCTGCTGGGCGGCGCCTCGCTGCGGCCGCAGTGGTTTTCGCTGATGCTGCAGCTGGCCTTTACCGGCGGCCTCACCGGCAGGTACGTGGACTTCACGTCCGCCCAGCGGGCAGCGCTGGCCATGCTCGCCGAACGTGAGGGCGTGCCCATGACCGCCGGTGACATCGACGACCTGGTGAGCCGGATGAGCTCGCTGCCCCCGCATCCGGAGGTGCCCGATGCGCTGGCCGCCCTGGCCCGCACCCGGCTGCGGCTCGTTGCCCTGACCAACTCCGTCCAGCACATCGCCGAGGCGCAACTGGCCAGCGCCGGCCTGGCCGGCTTCTTCCACGCTGTGCTCTCCGCCGATGCCACCGGCCACCTCAAGCCCGCGCCGCAGCCCTACCACGCGGTCGCCGAGCGCTGCGGCGTACCCATCGGGCAGGTGCGCCTGGTAGCCGCCCATTCCTGGGACATCGCCGGGGCCCTGGCCGCCGGATGCCAGGCTGCGTTCGTCGCCCGCCCCGGCATGGTGCTCAGCCCACTCGGCGACCCGCCCGGTATCACCGGCCCGGACCTGGCCGCAGTAGCCGAGCAGATCATCCGCATCGACGGGTGAACCCGGCCACCTCACCAGGCCATAGCTCAACCGCAGAGGTTTCAGGCACGCATATTCACCCGCCGGCTCGTATGGCCCGGTGCCATGTGACGATCAACGCGTCGGCACCGTCTTCCGCGACCGGGGCATGCCTAACGCCGACTCGGTGCGATTGGGACTGGCGTTCTCCCCCAAGATTCCCTGCACACAGAACATGCGGTTCTGGGGGGTGCCGTACGTGACCGCCGGTCCCACGGCGCCGGATTAGACGGGATGTACGACGGTGGCCATCGTGGGGATCAGCCGCCGGAATCGCTGGACTGGCCCGGTTTCGCCGGTGATGTCGATGCTGGTGTCTGACCCGGCGAAGATGAGGCCGGTCAGGGCTTGGGTGGTCGCGGTGATCGTGACGTCGGCCGGCGCCGGGGGTGCCTTGGCGGTGAGTGACCACTGGCTGCCATCGCTTTCGGCCAGGTAGTCCGTGCCGTCGAGGCGGAAGTGCCAGCGGGCTGGCTCGTGGTCGTCGGTGGCGTGGTCGATGGCCCGGATGGCGTTGCGGAGCAGGTGCTCGCCGTGCAGCGGCTCGCCGGGGTGGGGCGGGCGCCAGGCGTGCCGTAGCCCCCACCAGCCGAGCGTGTCGATGATGGGTGCGAACTCCGCTCCGGCCGGTGTCAGCTGGTACCAGACTTCCCGCCGGCCCGGCTTGCGGTCGGCGGTGACGATTCCGGCGGCTTCAAGCTCGCGCAGGCGCTGGCTGAGCGTCTTGGGGGTGATCCCGCCGAGGCGGTCCATCAGGTCGGTGAACCTTTTGGCGCCGGTGAGAAGGTCGCGGATCACCAGCAGGTTCCACCGGTCGCCGACCTGCTCCAGTGCCCGTGCAACCGCGCAGAAGTGGTCGTAGGTACGGACGTTCCTTGTCATGCCCCCAGAATACTAGTTGACAAATACTATCGTCAACATAGTAGCTTGTAGATAGTCAACTGGAGGAGGATGTCATGTATGACCCGCCTGGCTATCTGTGGGCGCTCACCATCGCCGGGATGATCGCGATCCCGGCCGCGACTTGCCTCGTGCTGTACGGCGGCGCCGTGCGCGCCGGCCTGAGCCGACGCCGCGCGGCGCTGCTCGCCGGGGGCGCGGCCGTCGTCCTCGGCAGCTGGTTCACCGCCAGCGCGGTGATCGCGGGGCACGGCGGGTACCACGCGCGGCTCGGCCACGGGGTGCCGTGGCTGCCGGTCGCCGTGGCGGGGTTCCTGGCCTTGCTGCTGGCGCTGCGCCGGATCCCGGTGGTGGCGCGCGCTCTGACGGCGCCGGGCATGGTGAGCCGCCTAGAGCTCCCGCACACGTTCCGGGTGGTCGAGGGGACGGCCTTCCTGCTCCTTATGTTTCTCGGTCATCTGCCCGCGCTGTTCGCCCTGCCCGCGGGCCTGGGCGACATCGCTGCCGGCATCGCCGCGCCGCTGGTCGCGTACAGGCTCGCGCCGGGCACCGGCCGCCGCGGCGCCCTGTGGTTCAACACGTTCGGCATGGCCGATCTGGTGAACGCCCTGGCCCTCGGCGCCCTGACCGGATTCGCGCTGATCAACGTCACCCCGTCCGGTGCGCCGATCAGCGAACTCCCGCTCGCGCTGATCCCGACAGCCGCCGTGCCGCTGCTGCTCACCCTGCACATCACGTCCGTGTCCGCGCTGCGCAAAGCCCGACGGGCACCGCTGCCAGCCACCGCCCCGCTCACCGCCGTCGCGAGATAAAGGAGAACAGAATCCAGCCCGGGATCGATGCGCTCAAGGAGGCGGCCGCGGGCCCGGCGCCCGCCAGCGCACCACCATCGTGCCCGCCAGCCGGCTCATGGCCGCCGAGCCTCACCAGGAGGGCGATCCGCCCGCACGACTGTGCGCCGGGCGTGGGCCCGGTCAACGGAAAGGAAACCTGATGAACACCCGGAGTGCCTACCCAGACGTGGAGGTCCCGGAGATCTCCCTGCCCAGGTCCGTCCTTGACCGAGCCGATGAGCGAGGTACAGCCGTCCCGCTCATGGGTCCCGCCGACCACGGTAGCGCCAGACCGCTGATGGGCCCGGCCACCGCGGGCACCACTACCCCGCTGATGGGCCCGGCCGCCCCGGCCACCGTTACCCCGCTGATGGGTCCCGCCGACCGCGGCACGATGCTCTTGGTCATGGGTCCCGCCGACCCGGGCCCGGCCACGCCGCTGATGCTCCCAAGCCGGTATGCCTCGCGCAGACCGCGAGGCGGACGTCTCACCCGGCCCGGCGTGCACGTCGCCCAGGGATAGGACTTCTCCGACCTCGCCTTGGTCATCACCGCGGAAGGCATCGTCGCCATCGACGCCGCCAGCATGCCCGGGCACGCGGCCGCAGCACCGGCGAGGGCAGCACCCCAGCAATGTCATCCGGGCCAGCTGCCCGGCACCGACCAGACCCAGTCCGTCAGCCGGAGACCGGCGACGACGATGACCAGCTCGTTCCCCACCGCACGATGCAAAGGTGAGACATGACGATCAAGGCCGACGCACAGGACGTAAGCCCCGTCACCCTGGCAGCTGCGCGGGCCGAGTTCGACGCCGCCGTGACCTACCTGGACACCGCCACCTTCGGTCTGCCGCCACGGCGCAGCTGGGCGGCCCTTCAGCAGGCGCTCGCGCGATGGCGGGCCGGCACCGCCGACGCCGCCGCCTACGACCTGCCCCTCGCCGCGGCCCGGTCCTCATACGCCCGCCTGGCCGGCGTTGACCCATCGGTGGTAGCGGTGGGGAGCCAGGTGTCGGTGTTCGCCGGGCTCATCGCGGCCAACCTGCCCGGCGGCAGCGAGGTGCTGACCGCCACCGGTGACTTCACCAGCATCCTGTTCCCCTTCTACGCGCAGTCGGGCCGCGGGATCCGCGTCCGGGAGGTGCCGCTGGATCGGATAGCAGAATGCGTGACCTCCCGCACCACGCTGGTCGCGGTCTCCGCAGTGCAGTCCGCGGACGGGCGGGTCGCTGATCTGGATGCCCTGCACGCCGCCAGCGGTGCCACCGGGGCCAGGGTGCTGTTGGACACCACCCAGGCCGTCGGGTGGCTGCCGGTCAACGCGAGCCGCTTCGCCTACACCGCCTGCGGCGGATACAAATGGCTGCTCTCCCCCAGAGGCACCGCCTACTTCACCATCAATCCCACGCTGATCGACGACCTGACACCGCATTACGCGGGCTGGTATGCCGGCGAGGACCCGTGGTCCAGCATCTACGGCGGCCCGCTGCGCCTGGCCAGCGACGCCCGCCGCTTCGACGTCTCCCCCGCGTGGCACGCCTGGGTTGCCGCCGCCCCGGCCGTGCAGCTACTCGCCCAGGTAGGCACCCAGTCCCTGCACCGGCACGCCCTTGGCCTGGCGAACCGGTTCCGCACCGGAATAGGCCTGGAGCCAGGACACTCCGCGATCGTGTCACTAGCTGCCAACGGCGCCGCCGCGGACGCCATGGCCGCCGCGCGGATCACCGGATCGGCCCGCGCCAGCCGCCTCCGCCTGTCCTTTCACGTCTCCACCAGCGACCAAGACGCCGACCTCGCCGCCGACGTCCTGCGGCGGCACGTCACTTCCCGCCACCCAGCCACGCAGTGACGGCCGCCCTTACCCAGGGCCAGATCGCCCGCATCTGTACCGGTTCCCGCTCGGCCCGGACTTGATCGCGAGGCCGCGCATTGGGCGGCTCGGCGCGCGGTTATCCAGCGGGTTCGCGTCGCTGACCGTCCGGTTGTGCCCCAGCGCGCAATCGACCTGACCTGTATTTTTATGCAGCATCGCCCTCGGAATCAGCGTCCGCACATGCCGCTGAGTGCTCCAAGGTGGGGCACCTAGCGGTAGTTTGTTAATTCGGGATGTAGAGGTGCAGGCCGCAGCCTGCCGCGACGGAGTCGATCAGGGCTTGCAGCTGTGGTGGTGGGGGCGCCTTGGACCATGCCGGCCACCAGCGTTGCAGTGCGATCCAGGGGGAAAGCCAGGCGCGTATCGCGCGCAGCGCCCGCGGCCAGGACGGTGCCGGCGGTAAGGCGGCGTGCGGCCCCCCTCTCTCCGCGGCCGGGTGCCGGTCGCGGTGCCGCGGCATCCTGCGGCTGGTGATCAGCGAACCAGGTGGCCCAGCAGAATGAGAACGCGCAGTTGACCAGGGCCTGGTGGCGGCGGATGGCGGTGTCGGAGCGGACCTGGAAGTCGGCCCAGCCGAGCTGGTCTTTGACCTGCTTGTAGCTTTGCTCGATCCAGTTCCGGATGCCGTAGATCCGCACGATCTCGGCCAGATCCGCGGCCGGGTGCGGGCTGTCTGGCTCGCGCGGGCCGCCGGGCCGGGGCAGGTTGGTGACCAGGTACCAGGTGGCCTTGCCCGGCAAGGTCCCCGGGTCGGCGGTGGCTGCCACCAGGCGCCGGGCGCCATCGGGCCCCCACCAGCCCAGCGCCGCGTCGGCGGCCCACCAGGTCTCGGCATGCCCGTCGCGGAACGTGCGCGTCACCGGGTGCCAGTCGCCGGGATCCCCGGGCCCGCCCCAGGCCAGCTCGCGGGCGGCATCCACGGGGGTGTGCGCGTCCGGGCCGTAGGCCCAGGTCCCGCGGCGGGGCTTGAGGGCCATCACGAACGGCAGCCCGGCGTCGGCCAGTTCGCCGCGGAACCCGTCCTGATCGCCGTAGGCGCAGTCCGCGGTCACCGCGCGGAACGTGAACCCCGCGTCCCGGGCCCGGATCGCCAGATCCGCGCCGATCGCCAGCTTGGTGCGGAACGCCGGGTCGTTCTTCCCCTTCGGGAAGTGCCGGGCCGGGGTGCAGGGCATCGCGTGCACCGGGTAGTAGATGCGCTCATCGGCCCACAGCGTGGTCACGGTGACCACCCCGTTGCCGGCCTTGCCGTACCGGCCCAGCCACTGCCGGCCCACGTGCGCGGTCTTGGTGCCGTCCTTGCGGTCCCCGCTGTCGTCGATCACCAGCACCCCGCCCTCGTGCGGCGCGGTCGCCGGATCCGCGGCCAGCAGCTCCAGCCTGCGGGCATTGACCTGCTCCGGATCCCACCGCGACTCCGACAAGAAGAACTGCAGCCGCTGCACCGCCGGGTGCTGCGCCCCGGTCACCGGCTCGGCCCCGGCCAGCGCGGTCAGCGTCTTGTTCCGGTCCCGCGGCGCTAGCAACCCGGCCAGGTACTCGCGGAATCCCCGCCGCTGCGCTAAAGAACCGAACAGGTCATCAAACCGGACCGCGTAGTCCTCCAGCGGGCCCGGCGCCGCAGGACACGGCAGGCGTCGCGTCATCACACACCCCACAGCAGGTCATGCCACTACTCCCTGGCATACCGCGAACCCGTTCCGAGGTCAACAAACTACCGCTAGAGATCTTTAACCGTCGGCGTTACGGCGGCCGAGGATCGCCAGTAGCCGGGTCAGATCGTCGGCGTCCTCGGCCACGGCGCATTCGGGGCCGATCAAGCCAAACATCCGGGCCATGGGAGCGAACTGCCGCGCTGGTTCCAGCGCATCGCGTACCAGATCAGGATCCAGTGCGGCGGACTGGCGCGTGGCCTGGGCCAGATCCCACGTATGCGCGAGGAACTCCATCGGGTACCGCTCAAGGAACCCGCTCAGCGATACCGGCTCATCCCACGGCTGTGGCACGGGCCGGGCCAGCGCTGCGGGGTCCAGTGCCGCCATCATGTCAGCGCGCGCCACGCGCCATGCGCCCAGCGGATCATCTCCGGCGGCAGATCCCGGACCAGGGACACTCGCTGTTTCGTCGCGCCCAGTCGCGTATGCCTCCACCGCCCGCAGGTCACTGATCACATGACCAGCGACATCGACGGCGTGCCAGCCTGCGCACGGTGACGGCGCGTCCCAGCGGTCAGGCGCAACCCCGGCGAGCACGGCCTCGAAGCCATCGAGCGCACGAACGAAACCATCCAGAACCATGTCAGCCAGTATCTGCCGGGGTGACTCGCTCCGCGTGGCGTTCGCCGCACGAGGAGCATGCGAAAACGGCCAACCCGGGGCCTCAGGATAGCGACGTGCCACGCGGTCCGCCACCACCACGAGCGCCTCAATCCCCGTCATTAAACATCTCTCGTTCCATGCGCACCGCGGGCCAGCGATGCCCTCAGGATGCTTGCCGGACGGCGCGGTGGAGGGGCGGCAGGCCATAGTCCGTGAGAGCTCCGATCACCTCAGCAGCCAGCGGCTGCAGTGCCTGTCCCGGCCGCAGCCACCCACCAGTGATCACCCCCGCCGGGCATGAGGCTGCCGATCCGCGGCGACCATTCCGCGACCGGGTAGCGGGTGCTTGGGGCAGGCGTCTCAGGAAGCCAGCGCTGATCTTCCCGGGCGAGCTTCCGTACCTCGCGGCTCACCACCTTGAGGTTCACCGTGAAGGTGACGGCACTACCGGTACTCCATTCCGACTTCTGGAAACCCACGAGCGCGAAACAAGACAGGCTGGGCAGGTAATAACGGGCCGCGGATCCTCTCAGCCCCGCCGAGCGCATCGCCGGCGAGACCAGGTCACGCAGAAACCGGCGGAACTCATCCTGAGCGCACACCACGCGCCCGAGCATGCCCAACCAGCCCCCCAGGCGCAACGTCCTCTTCTGCCGTTGCGAAGAGTCCTGGTCAAGTCGTAACTCCGGAGCGGGCTGGTTCCTTGGACAGGATGCAGAACTCATTGCCCTCGGGGTCGGCGAGCGTGATCCAGCCGCTGCCGTCGGCCCGCCGGTGGTCGGCCAGCTGCGATGCGCCGAGTGCGAGGATCCGCTCGGTCTCTTCCTCGCGGGTGCGATCGGCGGGCCGCAGATCCAGGTGCATACGGTTCTTCACCGTCTTGCTGTCCGGGACGGTGATGAAAAGCAGAAGCTGGCTGCGGTCCAGCGACATGATCAGGCACTCCTGGTGCCCTGGCTCGTTCGGATCGTCGGGATCCTCGATGAAGTCCAGCACCTTGGCCCAGAAGAGCGATTGCGCGTAGGCATCCCGAGCATCGAACGAGGTATGCGATATACGGCTGGTCATGACGGCAGCCTTGAGCACGAAGGTGAGAGCGTCAAACGGTTTCCGTGGCCGCGCCCGAACCAGGGTGAGGTGATCGCCTCAACGCCCGAAGAGACCGCACTCTATGCCGCGATCAGGCACATGCGCATGTCGGCCCCTTGGGAGCACAGATTTGGATATTCTGCGCCGGCAGCTGGTGGCCGTGACCGCGGCGGCTAGCCGCCCAGGGCGGTACCTACCACAGCGCGACCCGTCCTTGGTCTCGGCGCCAGCCGTGCCCCGCAGGCCGGGAGGCGTTCCCGAGGTGGCGCAGCCGATCTGGAACAGCACCGGGCCAGGTGCGAAGCACCCTGGTTGCTGGTGGGAGAGCACTCAACCACAATGAGAGGCGTGTTTGTGGCGTCCTCCCTGCGCCGCCGGGCCGCCGGGCTGGTGTCCGTACTGCTGCTGGCCGGGATCGGCGGGTGCTCGGGCGCGGCCCACCGCACGGCGAAGCCGACAGTGAACTGCTCCACCCGGGTTAGCGCGGGCCGGCCGAGCGTTGTCCCGCCGCCCGGGCGGGTACCGCTGACAGGCCAGCCGTTCGCAACGCTGGCCCTGCCCGGTGGCAGGTGGGCGGTGGCGTCTTTGACCATCGGCACGGCGTCCGGCGCTCATGGCGGCCTCGCGCTGCTGGCTGTTGGCGGAACGGCCGCCCGCCTCGTGCGAAGCGTCATGCTGCCTTCGTCGTTGTCCGGGGCCGAGGGCATGACGGTCACCCACGATGGGCGGCTGCTGCTGGTCGCGGCCGGGACGGCGACAGGGGTGTTCAGCGTGCCCGCGCTGGAGCACGGCAGCCATCACTCGCTGCTGGGCATCCTGGCCGATACCGGAACAGCCCAGACCGAGGTCGCGGTGTCGGGCGACGGCAAGTATGCGTTTGTCACCGACGAGACATCCGGCGAGTTGAGTGTCTTCAACCTGGCCCTGGCGCTGCGGAAGGGGTTCCGGGCCCATGGCGTAGCGGCCGGCCTGGTTCCCCTGGCTCCCGGGACCGTCGGTGTCGCCGACGCGCCGGGCAGCGCCACGGTGTATGTGACGACCCTCGGCGGATACGGGGACCGTGGGATCCTCTGGGCGATCGACGCCAGCCGTGCCGAGCACGGCGCTGGCCGGGCGGCTGTGCTCGCTCGCGCGGCAGCAGGATGCCAGCCTGTGCGGGTTGCCGTATCCCCTGGCGGAAAGACGATCTGGGTCACCGCGCTGCAGTCCAACGCGCTGCTGGCCTTCGCCGCAGCGTCCCAGCCCGGGTCTCCCCCGGTGCTGCGAGCGGTGGTGCGCGTCGGTGCCGAGCCCGTCGGTCTCCTGCTGCTCGACAAAGGCAGCACCGCTGTCGTCGGCGACTCCAACCGTGGCTTGATACCGGGGGAGCAAAGCAACGCAGCACCGCGGATCACCGTGGTATCCACCGCTGACGCCCTGGCCGGCCGCCCGGCCGTGACCGGGTCGCTTCCAGCCGGGTTGTTCCCCCGTGACCTCGGTTACGACCCAGCCACCAGCCAGGTGCTAGTGCCTAACTTCCTGTCCGAGACCGTGGAGTTCCTGCACACTCCCACGTCCCGCTAACCCGGCCCGGACACCCACACTGCATGCTCGGGCCCGATCCCTGCCAGGGCGCGCACCGCCGCCGACCGGATCGCCCTCCTAGCCGTCGTTGGCGATGTTCTGCTCGCTCGTTCGGGGTGCCCTGGATCGCGGGGCAGTGGGGCCTGAGGGAGGGCCTATCGCTGATGCACCGGTCCGGTGCCCTGCGAAGCGATCTGGCCTGCCCGTCGGCGGCGGCCGGGGTAATCGGGGTGGCTCCCGGGTTGAAGATGTGAGACTGAGGCAATGATCGACGTGCCGGCGGTTGTGCGGAACAAAGCCCGCGCGGCCGGCGCCGGGGGACTGGCTCGAACGATTGCCGGCGCTTGTCTCGAGCCTGGAGGCCGGCTGGTCGATCACAGTCGGGCGCCCCTATGAGGGCGGCACGGAGGCTTTCGTGGCGGACGCGACCCGGGCGGATGGTACCCCGGCCGTCCTGAAGGTGCTCGTCCCAGGGACCGGGAACAACGCCTCCAACGAGGCGACGGTCCTGCGTCTGGTCGGCGGAGATGGATGCCCGGTGCTTTATCGGTATGACCCCGGCGGCGGCGCGTTGCTCATGGAGCGGCTGGGCCGGCCCATGCATGAGCTGGGGCTGCCGCTGGGCCGTCGCCTGGAGATTCTTTGCGCTGCCGCGCAGCGCATATGGCGGCCGGCACCCGACTGCGGGCTGCCCACCGGTGCGGACCAGGCCCGGTGGCTCGCCGGCTTCATTGTGACGTCGTGGGAGGAGCTCGGCCGTCCGTGCTCGGAGAAGACTGTCGACCATGCCCGGGCCTGCGCTGCCCGGCGGGCTCAAGCGCATCGCGACGACAGGGCTGTGCTGGCCCACGGCGACGTGCACCAACTGAACGCCCTCCAGCACGACGGCGGCTTCAAGCTGATGGATCCTGACGGCCTCCTGGCCGAGGCCGAGTACGACCTGGGTGTCCTCATGCGGGGCGATCCCGTCGAGCTGGTTGGCGGCGACCCCGCCGGCCGGGCCCGCTGGCTGGCCACCCGCACGGGGCTCGATCTCGCCGCCATCTGGGAGTGGGGCGTTGCCGAGCGGCTATCGACAGGACTGCTCTGTACCCGCATCCACCTACAGCCCCTCGGCCGCGACACGCTGGCGGCGGGCGAGGCCGTCGCCGGCCTGATGATCGGCTGAAGGGACGAGAGCCCGGCACTAGGACGCCGCCACGACGCGTCCATCCCGTCGGCAGCGCCCCGGAGCCGGCCCGCACTTCGATCGTGCCCGGCACGCTTCACTGCGTCCGGGTCCGGCCGCTGCCCCAATAATGCAGACGATGCCGGCTGAGGAGGTGCCACTAGACAAGCCGGTTCGGGGCGTACATAACGACGCCGGCTTGTTGCTGTTATGAGGTCAGTGAACACCGAATGGACCAGCAAGGCCGCCCGCCGCGGCGGGAGCCGCGGCTCCTGGGCCCATTCCGCTACCGTGTTATCCCTCGTCACTCATAGTGTGCCGCTACGCGGTGGCGGCAGCGGCACTTGCCGAGGAGACCGGAGCCATGAGGGCAGCGCTGGCACAGCAACTGAGCGGGATCGACAGCGTCGAACTCGGTGAACTGCCCGACCCGGCACCCGCGGCGGGCCAGGCGTTGATCAGAGTCCACGGCGCAGGCGTCGGCCCGTGGGACGTCGGTTTCCTCGGCGGCGGTTTTCCGGGGCTGGCCCTGCCGTTTGTCCCTGGTCAGGAAGTCGCCGGTGTGGTCGAAGCGGTCGGCGACGGGGCCGGTGTCCGGCCTGGCGAGCGGGTGTACGCGGTGCTTTTCCCGGCCGGAGGCGGGTTTGCCGAACTGGCGCTCGCCTCGGCGGACCGGCTTGCCCCGATGCCCGGCAAGGCGAACTTTGTCGAGGCGGCCGGGCTGGTCATCGGCGCAGGTACCGCGTACGAGGGCCTCATCGACCGCGGGCGGCTACAGGCCGGGGAAACTGTGCTCATTACCGCCGCCGCGGGCGGCGTGGGCAGCGCCGCCGTGCAGATCGCGGCCGCCGTGGGCGCCCGCGTGGTGGCCGTGGCCAGCCCGTCCAACCATGACTACCTGCTGAGCCTGGGTGCCAGCGAGGTCGTCGACTACCACGCCGCCGACTGGGCTCAGCAGGTGCGTGCCGTGGTTTCCGGTGGCGTCAACCTGCTGTTCGACGGCGCCGGCGGCCAGACCCGTGATCAGGCCCTCGATGCGGTCCGCGACGGCGGCCGGGCGATTTCCATCGTCCTGCAAGGTACTCCCCTTCAGCCGGAGCGGGGCATCACCGGCGAATCATTCGCTGCCCACGGCGGCCGGCCGCGGCTTGAGCAACTGGCCGCCCTAGTCGATGCTGGCAAACTCCGCCCGCAGACCGAAACGGTACTGCCGCTCGACCAGGCCCGCGAGGCGCTGGTGCGGGTCGCTGCCCGGCACACTCGAGGCAAGATCGCGCTCCAAATCAGCTGACTGTGCTCTATCGAGCTGGCTTGCTTCGCGATCAAGTCGTGCAGAGGCATCGATGAACAAGGTTCCTGACGAGTTTCTGCTTCGCGCTTAGAGAACGGATGTGACTGGCTGGACTTCCAGGTGGCTGGCCTTTCTCCTGGGCGCGGCCCTAGGGTACGCCGGGTAGACCGTTAGGGATTGTGGCCGTCAGAGCATCTCGAGCGGCTGCGGGTGAAGGGGCGGGGGGAACTCCGCGTCCAGGGCGGCCAGGTCATCGCGATCCAGCTCGACGTCGAGCGCCGCGCGGTTCTCGTCCACGTGCTCCGGCCGGCTGGCCCGCGGGATGGCGCAGACGCCGTCCTGGCGCAGCACCCAGGCCAGCGCGATCTGGACGGGCGAGGCGTCGTGCCGGGCCGCGATGTCGCGCAGCACCGGGCTGCCCAGGAGCCGTCCCTGTTCGATGGGCGAATAGGCCATGATCGGGACGTTCAGCTCCTGGCAGAGCGGGATCAGCTCGAATTCGGGGGCGCGGCGGCTCAGGTTGTAGAGGACCTGGTTGGTCTGGACCTCGTTCCCGCCCGGCAGCGAGAGCAGCTCTTGCATGTCCCCCACGTCGAAGTTGCTGACCCCCCAGTTCCTGATCAGGCCGCCCGCCTGCAGGGCCATGAACGCCTCGACGGTCTCCGCGAGCGGGACCGGCCCGCGCCAGTGCAGCAGGTACAGGTCGAGCCGGTCGGTGCCGAGCCGCCGCAGGCTGGCCTGGCAGGCCCGGGCCGTGCCCTGGCGGCTCGCGTGGTGCGGCAGCACCTTGCTGACCAGGAAGACTTGCTCACGCCGGCCGGCGATGGCCTCGCCGACCAGTATTTCCGCGTCCCCGTCCGCGTACATCTCGGCGGTGTCGATCAGGTTCATGCCGGCGTCGAGACCATGGCGCAGCGCGGCGATCTCTGACGCCCGCCGCGCCCGGTTCTCGGCCAGGTGCCAGGTGCCTTGCCCGAGCACGGGGATCTCTTCTGAGGAAGGCAGGGTGATGGTCGGCATAGGGCTGGGCATGAGTCCTCCCCTGGTCGTTGAGCTCCGGCAGAACGCCCGGTGAGCAATCACCGTTGAGCAACTGCCGCTGCGGCGCGGCGGTGCTCTCCGGCCATCCTCGCGGAGGCCGGAGCGGGGCCAAACCGTCAAGCTGCATAGTCCTGGGCCGAGTCGCAGTCCGCCAGGTGTGGGCCGGCGCGAGGCGGGCAGGGGCCGGAGCATGAACCACCTGGGGCGAGCTGCCGTGGCCGGGGCGCCGGGCGGCACAGGGGACGACACCATGGCTATCGTGACCGTCAACCCCGCGACGGGGAGATCGTCACGACCTGCGACGCGCTCCCGCGAGTACCGGCCAGGCGCGATCTTCGCCGCCGGAATCAGTGAGCCGAGCACCGGATTGACCTGCCGGGCTCGCCTGACCGCCTCGCCGGCCAGGCGGTGACATGGCGGACGAGCAGCCCCTCCGGGAGAGGGGACCCGGCCGCTCAGGCCCTCCGCGGTTCTTTTACTAGCTCCTCGAAGTCCTTGGGGAGCTGGGACATCGCGTCCCGCCATTCACCGGTGGTGACGGCCAGGCGGAGAACGCTGAACACCGCCCGGGCGCCGGCCTCCGCTTCCTCGCGGGTCGCCCCGGCCCGCGTGGCGACCCGGTTGATGAACTCGTCCACCCCGAAACGCTCCGCCTGGGGCGTTGGGGACACCAGCCACTCCTTGGCCGGCTCGGGGAGCTGCGAGGCCAAATCGTGTGCCTCATCGCGGGTCAGCCGCTCGCCGAGTGTCAGCAGGGCGGCACGGATGAGGGCCCGGGCCCGGTCGGCCGGCACCCCGGCCCGCTGGGCCACCTTCGTCTCGAACGTCTCGTAGTTCATTAGTCCCCGTCCAGTTCCTCTTCTGTCTCCTCCACCACCGGCTTGGGCACGTCGCGGCTGTACGCCGAGAACCGCTGCGGGTGGTGACGGTGTCCCTCGCGGATCGCCTCGTACCGTTGCCCGGGGCTGAAGCCCAGCTCGGCGGCGAGATCGGCGGGCACCGAGCGGGCTACCTCGGTGCGGTTGCGGTACTCCACCGGCGGGATGGCGCGCAGCGCCCGCAGCACCTCCTCCGAGGCCCCGGCGGCCCGCGCCGCCTTGACCAGCTCGTCCTTGGCGGCCGGAAAATCGACATCCCGCAGAACGTGCAGTACCTCGTCGACGGTCACGTGCGCCATCAGGTCCCCTTCCGGCTGCGCGGTGGTGCAGCTGATACTGACCCAGGCTGCCCGGGTCACCGCGGAAGGACATCGCTCGAACTAACAGACCTGATGGTCCAGCACGGAATCGGCCAGCTGACCACCGCAGTCGAGGGCTTCGACACCGACCGAAGGTGAGGCTCAGGTGCAGGCCGGCCGCGGCGCCGTGTTTGAGAAGCTCGTCGCCGCACGAGATCCACTACTTCGTGGCCAGCGGGATCCTGACGGTCAGCCGGGCCGCGGCCCGGCTGATGAACTCGTCCCTGTCCACCAGTACCCGCTCCAAGGTGCCCGCGCCGACGACCGTCAGTTCGCCATCTCGCGATCGGACGGGCTGCTTCTGCCGGGCGATGAACCTGAACCCGAGCCGCCGGCCGTCCACCTCGGTCAGCTCGGCCTCGACCACGACCTCCGGCCCCGACCGGGCGTTCAAGCTGATCGAGTCAGCCCGCGACCGCCGGGCTGGCCACTAGCTCCAGCACCGCAAGATCCAGGCCCACCGCATCACAGATCATCGCGGCCAGGCCCGGCGTGAAGTGCAAGTCCAGCAGCAGCCGCGCGGCGGCCGCCAGCGTGCCCGGATCCGCCAGCAGCTGCTCGGCCCCCGGCCGCACCCCGGCCCACGACCGGCCAGCCACGGACCGCGCTCCGGAGTATCCGGACCGATCTCCGCCCCCGACCCGTCCCGCAGGTCCCAGATCTCCCGCTCC
Organism: uncultured Actinomycetes bacterium; assembly: GCA_963770545.1. Taxonomy (GTDB): domain Bacteria; phylum Actinomycetota; class Actinomycetes; order Streptosporangiales; family Streptosporangiaceae; genus RYN-230. The sequence goes on from CAVYQF010000004.1 coordinate 192,917, forward strand.
AGGTGCACGAACGGCATCGCCACCCGCTGCCGCCCCGCCGAGGCCCTGGCCACCGGCGGTCCGAAGTCGTCGATCAGCGTGCTGACCGGCTCCTCGGCCTCCGTATACGCCGCCTCAATGCTGCCAGTAGTCGCGAACCGCCCGAACAGCCACAGCAGTAACAGGGGCTTATGCGGCGCCCGGACATTGCCCACAGACGCCCGCCGGAGCCGCGCCAGCAGGTCCAGGAACTCCTCACGGGGCACGCCGCGCCTCCCCAACCAGACTCCCGGCACTGCCGCCCAGTCCCACCGCGAGCCAGCCAGCAGGGCTCAGCTCCACGCGCTGCCGCCCCGTCCTGCCCACATTCTGCCCCCCAATGATCAAGGCCCGGCTTCCCTGGAGCGGGAACCGGGCCTGTGACCTGCTACTTCATGAGTAGCCCCGAGCGGATTCGAACCGCCGCTACCGCCTTGAGAGGGCGGCGTCCTGGGCCACTAGACGACGGGGCCAGACACTGCATCGTAGGGTACCGCGCGCGGTGACGCCAAATGGACATGTCCCGCGTACCCCGGGCCCGGGGCCACACCTGCGCGGGCCCGGCAGGGGGCCGCCCTGAGGCAGGCCGGGGCAAAACCGCAGTCCTGGCCGCGAAAACCAGAAATCTGGAAACGCCGAACAGTAGCGCATGATCACATTTTGTAGGGGTAGATGCCGCACATGCTGGCATTCATCATCGTTCTGCTGATCGTGGGGCTCATCGCCGGAGCGCTGGCTCGCCTGCTCGTTCCCGGCCGCGACCCTATCGGCCTGCTGGGGACCATCGTCCTCGGCGTTCTGGGGTCCTTCCTCGGCGGGTTCATCCTGAACCTGATCGAATACCACACCCTCGCCGTCCACCACCTCCGCACGGCCGGGATCATCGGCTCCATCGTCGGCGCCCTGATCCTGCTGATCCTGTTCCGGCTGTCTGGCCACGAGCGCGGCCACAAGCGGTACGGCCGGAGCCGTAGCAGCCGCCGTCGCCGCTGGATCTGACCACACCTCCCCGCCCGTGACCCGGCTGGCCTGCGGACCGGCCTGATCACGGCCCGGAACTCGGCCCGGCATCCAATCCCCCTTGGTGCCGGGCCGTTCCGTTCGCTAGCGCAGGCCGGGCGCCAGGCATGCCCGGGCCAGGACGAGCGTTGAGCAGGGCATGGACGCAACCCAGGAGATGGACGTCGCGACGGCGGTGGACCGCTGGCGGCTCGGGCCCCACCCGGAAGGCGGCTTCTTCCGGGAGACCTACCGCTCCCCGCTGCGGACACTTCCGGCCGGGTGGCCCGGCGAGCGGGCCCTGGCCACGGCGATCCTGTACCTGCTGCCCGCCGGGCAGGAGTCCGCATGGCACCGGGTCCGGGGCGATGAGCTGTGGCTCTGGCAGGGCGGAGCACCCATGGAGTTGCGGATCGGCGAGCTGGCCCGCCAGGTCGGGCCCGACCCGGAAGCCGGGCACGAGCCTCAGGTCCTGGTCCCGGCGGGGGCCTGGCAGTCCGCCACTCCCGTCCCGGCCACACCAGGGGCCTCCTGGTCCCTGGTCGCCTGCCTGGTCTCGCCGGGCTTCGACTTCGCCGACTTCGAACTGCGCTGAAGTGCGGCCCTTGGCCCCTATCGTTTCGCGGGAGGGGGGCCGGTTCGGCTACACTGCACAGGCGCAGTGCGTGATGGGGTATGGGGTAATTGGCAGCCCGACGGGTTCTGGCCCCGTTAGTCTAGGTTCGAGTCCTGGTACCCCAGCAGGGTCGAAAAACCGGCAGGCCTCCTCAACCAGGAGGGCCCTGCCGGTTTTCGTTTCCTGTCCGGGGGCTAACCGGACATCTTGATCGCGTGGGCCAGCCGGGCCAGCGTCCGCTCCCGCCCCAGGAGCTCGATGGACTCATACAACGGCGGGGAGACGCGGTGGCCGGTCACGGCGACCCGAACTGGCCCAAACGCCACCCGGGGCTTGAGCCCGAGCCCCGCCGGATCGACCAGGGCAGCGGTCAAGGCCGCGTGGATGGCGTCGGCCGTCCACGGCTCCACGTCGGCCAGCGCGGCCTCGGCCGCCTGGAGGACCGGGACCGCGTCCGGGGTGAGGAACTTGGCGGCGTCGTCGGCGTCCACCTTGAATCCTTCCTCGGCGAACAGGAACACGAGCATGGTCACGGCCTGGGTGAGCCGGCTGATCCGGGTCTGGATCAGCGGGGCCGCCGCCGCGATCAGGGCCGCCTCCGACTCGCTGGGCGGGTTGCCGACCACGTGGGCCCGCTCCAGGAACGGCGTGATCCGGGCCACGAAATCCGCGGGCTCCAGCGCGCGGATCTTGTCGCCGTTGATCGCCTCGAGCTTGCGCACGTCGAACTGGGCGGGGTTCCTGTTCACCCGGGCCAGGTCGAACTCGGCGGCCAGGTCGGCCAGCGTGAACTCCTCCCGGTTGTCCCCGGGAGACCAGCCCAGCAGGGCCAGGTAGTTGTCGATCGCCTCGGGCAGGAACCCCTCCTGCCGGTACCAGTTGACCGACACGACCCCGTTCCGCTTGGACAGCCGCTGGCCGTCCTTGCCGAGCACGTAGGGCAGGTGCGCGAAGACGGGGAACTCGTCCTCGGGCACGCCCATCGCGCGGTACACCGCGATCTGCCGCGGGGTGGAGGACAGCAGGTCCTCACCGCGCACGATGTGGGTGATCTTCATCAGGATGTCGTCCACCGCAACGGCCAGCGTGTACAGCGGGGAGCCGTCGGCGCGGGCCAGCACGAAGTCGGGCACGTGGTCGTGGTCGAACGTGACCGGACCGCGGACCAGGTCGGTGAACGTGGTGGACCCTTCGGGCATCCGGAACCGCACCACCGGCTTGCGGCCCTCGGCCCGGTAGGCGGCGGCCTGCTCGGCGGTGAGAACCCGGCAGGCACCGTCGTAGCCGCTCGGGCCGCCCCCAGCCCGGGCCGCTTCCCGGCGGGCGGCCAGTTCCTCCGGCGTGCAGTAGCAGTAGTAGGCGTTCCCGTCGGCCAGCAGCCGCTGCAGCCATTCCGCGTAGATGTCCAGCCGCTCGCTCTGCAGGTACGGGCCGTACGGGCCGCCGACCTCCGGCCCTTCATCCCACGGCAGGCCGAGCCAGCGCAGCGTGTCCAGCGCAGAGGCGATGTACTCAGGGGTGACCCGGGTCCGGTCGGTGTCCTCGATGCGCAGCACGAACGTGCCGCCCGTGTGCCGGGCGAACGCCCAGGCGTACAGCGCGGTGCGGATGTTGCCTACATGCAGGTCCCCGCTGGGCGAGGGAGCGAAGCGGACCCGTACCCCGCCCGGGGCCTGGTTCCCGGCCGGCCCGGCGTGCTCAGTCACGGTTCACCACCGTGTTGCGCAGCGACCCGATGTTCTCGATGGTCACGGACACTTCATCTCCGTCCTCCAGGGGCCCCACGCCCGCCGGGGTCCCGGTCAGCAGCACATCGCCGGGCAGCAGGGTCATCACGGTGCTGACGTACTCGACCAGCGCGGGCACGTCGTACAGCAGCTGCGAGGTACGGGCCCGCTGGCGGACTTCACCATTCACCACCGTGGTGAGCTCGAGATCAGCCGGGTCGGCGTCCGTCTCGATCCAGGGGCCCAGCGGGCAGAACGTGTCGAACCCCTTGGCCCGGGTCCACTGGCCGTCCCGGGCCTGCAGGTCGCGGGCGGTCACGTCGTTGGCGCAGGTGTAGCCGAAGATGACCTCCGCCGCCTGGGCCGCGGGTACCTCCCGGCAGAGCCTTCCGATGATCACTGCGAGTTCGCCCTCGTAGTCCACCCGCTGGGTCAGCTTGACCGGGTAGGCGATCGGGTCCCCGTGTCCCACCACCGCCGTGGACGGCTTGAGGAACAGGACCGGCTCGGTCGGCGGCTCGCCGCCCATCTCGCGAGCGTGATCGGCGTAGTTGCGGCCAACCGCGACCACCTTGCTCGGCAGTACCGGAGCCAGCAGACGCACGTCATCCAGGGGAAACGTAGCCCCGGTGAACTGGACGCCCCCCTTGCCCGGGCTGAACGGGTGCCCCCGCAACTCGGCGATGACGCTCAGGCCAGCCGCCCCGGGTACGGGCCGGGCCGCGGCGGCCCCATCCGCCTGCGCTTCCCCGACCACCCCGTATGCGACCTCGCCACCCTTGGCAAATCTCGCGATGCGCACCGCTCAACAACCTCTCCGATGAGAGTCCTGCCCTCGCCCGGGACTCGTGATCAGGCTCTCTCAGAGCCTACTGAGTACGGCGGCCGGGCCGGGCCGGTCACGGACCTGGCGGTTACTGCATATAGCCCTCGACTTCCGCGGCCGGGCGGGCCTCGGCGCCGGCCGGGTCCTCGCCGAACTCGCGGCGGGCCCGACGCTGGCGAAGCAGGTCCCAGCACTGGTCGAGCGATTCCTCGACCGACCGGAGTCGCGCCTGTTCCTCGTCACTGGGCAGCTTGCCGTCGGCGGCCTGCTGGCGGAGCTCATGCTCGGCTTTGATCAGCTCGTCGATGTGGCCCAGGATCTGCTTGTCATCCATGAGTCCCACCGTACGGGAAACCCCGGCCGCCCCGGCTCCGGGGCGGCCCACCCGCCGCGGTGGATGTCAGCGAGATCGCGATACGGCGGGTGGGACAGGATCGGCGGCGCTGACCTTCGAGACCGTGGTCCTCAGCGGCCGGTCCAGGACCTGGGCGAACGCCGCGACGCAGAGCCCGAGCACGGCCGCCATCCCCAGCGCGGCGGGCAGGCCGGCCAGGCTCGCGAAACCGCCGATCAGCGCGGGCCCGCCGACCAGGCCCAGGTAGCCAACGCCCGCCACGCGGGCGATGCCCCCGCCCGGGCAGTCCGAGTCGACCCGCCCGGCCGCCGAGAACAGCTGCGGGATCACGCAGGAGAACCCGGCGCCGCTGACGGCGAACCCGATGACCGCCCCGAGCGAATCGCGACTGAGTAAGGCCACGGCCAGCCCGGCCGAGGCCAGCAGGGCGCACCTGCGGACCGTCCCCGCAGGACCGTACCGGACGGCCAGCCGGTCGCCGGCCAGGCGCCCCGCGGCCATCGTGAGCGAGAAGGCCGCGAACCCGGCGGCCGGGATGCCCCGCTGGGCGCCCAGGTTCTCCCGTAGGTAGAGCCCGCTCCAATTGGCTGCCCCACCCTCAGCGATCAGGGAGCACAGGGCGAGCAGACCCAGTGCGAGCAGCCTCGACGAGCCCGGGCCTCGCCATCGGCGACCCTCACCCCGGCCGGCCCGGGCGGGACACCGGATGCCGGGTGGGCGCCGAGTCTGCAGGCCTGGCCGGGCGGGCCGGCCGTTCGGGCGGGCGGTCATACCGTCTCCCGGCCCAGTGGGCTCGGGGAGCAGCGATCGCCCGGCGATCAGCACGATCACCATGGCCACCACGGTAATGGCGAGGGCGTCGGGCCGGCCGGCCCGAGCCAGGCCAGCAGCCCGCCCAGGACCGCCCCGGTCAGCCCGCCCAGGCTGAAGCACGCGTAGAACGAGGCCATCAGCGGCCGCCGGTGGGCCTGCTCCATCCGGACACCCTGGGCGGCCAGGCCCACGCTCATCAGGCCGCCAGTGACTCCGAAGGCCAGCAGCACGCAGATGAGCTCGGCAATGGTACCGGCCGTCCACAAGGCCAGCGGCAACACCGCGACGGCCAGCCCGGCCAGCCGGCACAGCCGGGCGCTGCCGAGCCGGTCAGCCAGTCGCCCGGCCAGTGGCATCACCGCGACCAGGGCCGCGGGGCCCACCGGCAAGGACAGGCCCAGCAGCCCGTCGGTGAGGTGCAGGCGGATCTTGAGGCCGGGGATCCGGGCCACCCAGATGCCTTCCACCAGGCCGAGGATCACGTAGAGGGCCAGCGCGCCGGTCCGCGCGCAGCTCAAGTTGCCAGGCGACGCATCCCGGACGGGGGTGACCCGTGCAGTGCTGACAGCGGCCCGGTAGCTACTGGCTGGCGATGAGCCGGGGTCTGGAGCTCTGCCGTAAGTACGGAGGCTTATGCCCGAACCATACCGGCAAGCCCGGTTCTACTAACAGGGTGCGACAGCATGACTTCGCGGTGAACTCAGGCCCGCCCCCGGTGACCCGCCCGTGCGGGCAGGCCACCGGGAAGATCATTCGCCGTCACGTGAGGGCTCGTGGCCCGCCCGCAGCAGCGCGTACGTCACCGCTTCCTCCAGGGCGTGCCACGACGCGGCGATGATGTTCTCGTCCACCCCCACCGTGCTCCAGGTGCCGCCGGCCGCCCCGGTGCCGTCGCTGGACTCGATGAGCACCCGGGTGACCGCGCCGGTCCCGTGCGAGCCTTCCAGGATGCGCACCTTGTAGTCGGCCAGCTCCAGCATGGCCAGCTCCGGGTAGAGCCGCTCCAGGCCGAGCCGCAGCGCCTTGTCCAGCGAGTTGACCGGCCCGTTGCCCTCCCCGGTGGCCACGATCCGCTCACCCTTGGCGTGCAGCTTGACGGTCGCCTCGCTGGCCACCTCGCCGCCGGCCCGCTGCTCCACGATGACCCGCCACGATTCGACCTGGAAGTGACGTAGCCGCTCACCCGCCAGCTCGTCGCGCAGCAGGAGCTCGAAGGACGCGTCGGCCGCCTCGAACGTGTACCCGCGAGCCTCCAGGGCCTTGACCTGGTTGACCACCCGGCCGACGGTGTCCTTGTCGCCGGACAGGTCGTAGCCAAGCTGCTTGCCCTTGATCTCGACCGAGGCGCGGCCCGCCATGTCCGACACCAGCATCCGCATGTCGTTGCCGACCAGTTCGGGGTCGATGTGCTGGTAGAGCATGGGGTCCACCTTGACCGCCGACGCGTGCAGGCCGGCCTTGTGCGCGAACGCAGAGAAGCCGACGTAGGGCTGGTGGGTGCTGGGGGTGACGTTCGTGACCTCGCTGATCGCGTGGCTGACGCGGCTCATCTCAGCCAGGCAGCCTTCTGGCAGCACGACCTGGCCCTTCTTCAGCTGGAGCCCGGCGACCACGCTGAACAGGTTGGCGTTGCCGGCCCGCTCGCCGTACCCGTTGGCGCAGCCCTGCACGTGGGTCACGCCCGCGTCCACGGCGACCAGGCTGTTCGCCACCGCACAGGCCGTGTCGTCGTGGCAGTGGATACCGAGCCGGGCGCCGGTGGCCGCGGCTACCGCGGTCACCACGTCGCCGAGTTCCCCGGGCAGCATCCCGCCGTTCGTGTCACAGAGCGCGACCACGTCCGCCCCGGCCTCCGTGGCCACCCGGACCACCTCGAGCGCGTAAGCCGGGTCGGAGCGGTACCCGTCGAAGAAGTGCTCCGCGTCCAGGAACACCCGCTGGCCCTCGGCCCGCAGGTGGCTGACCGTGTCGCGGATCATCGCCAGGTTCTCCTCCAGCGTGGTCCGCAGGGCCAGCCGGACATGCCGGTCGTGACTCTTGGCGACAAGAGTCACGACCGGCGCCCCGGACTCGCGCAGAGCGGCGACCTGGGGGTCGTCGGCCGCCTGCACGCCGGGTCGGCGGGTCGCGCCGAACGCGGCGAGCTGCGCGTGCCTGAGGTCTAGTTCGGTGCGGGCGCGCTGGAAAAATTCGGTGTCCTTGGGGATCGCCCCAGGCCAGCCGCCCTCGATGAAGCCGACCCCGAACTCGTCGAGGCGGCGCGCGATAGCCAGCTTGTCGGCGACGGTCAGGCTCAGCCCTTCCTGCTGGGCCCCGTCACGCAGCGTGGTGTCGTAGACGTGGAACACATCGTCGGGCATGACCTGGGTCCGTCTCTGTCGTGCGGCGCGGACGCCGCGGGCCGGGATGGATTGCTGTCTGTGTGCCCGCAAAAAAAGACCCCTCGCGGCATGCGAGAGGTCTGCGCGTCGGCGGTGCGGGCTGCCAGCCGTGGGGCGGGCCCTGCTAAGTGCCGACGCGCCTGCCGATAATGATGCGGCCGGACGTCATGCACACAGTGTTACACATCCGGCCGGGTGGTCGCACCTTAATGCCGCAGCCGGCCCCCCGCGGATGGTGCACGCGACCTCGGCCCCCCGCCCGGGCCGCACGTGCACCGGCCACGGGCGGGGGCGCGCACCGCCTCCCGGGCCTCAGAAGGCTCCGGTGCCGTGGGGGGTGCCTAGGCCGGTGGGGGCGTCGTAGCCGGGGCCGGCGACGCACAGGGAGTCGTGGCCGCAGGCGGCCCCGCCCGCCTCCTCCCACCAGTCGTTGTTTCCCTTGGTCACGTCGAACAGCGAACTCGCATGGGCGTAGAGGAACTTCTGAGTGGTGGTGGCGCCGTTGCCAGCCAGGCCGTAGATCCCGGCGATGAGGGGCGCGGAGGCGCTTGTCCCGGCCACGGTGACCCAGCCGCCGTAGACCTTGTTGTAGACGGGGATGTTGAACGCGGCCGCGGAGACATCGGCGACGGTACGCATGGGACAGTCGGTCGGGGGCTGCCAGGAGGGCCTGGGCACATAGGCGGAGCAGCCACTGCCGCCCGCTCCCCAGTCGTTGTTCCAGGTCGTCTCGGACCAGCCGCGGGCGTTCGCCGCGCGGCGCAGTTCGGTTCCGCCGACTGCGGTTACGCTGCTCAGGTTGGCCGGCCAGCTGGCCGCGGTGTAGCCGAAGTCACCGGTGGACACCACGATGGTGTGCCCGGGATGGTCGTAGTACTTGCTGAGGGAGTAGGAATAACCGTCCTCCCGGATGCCGTAACTGTTGGAAATGACCTGGGCGCCGAGTCTGGCCGCGGTGTCCTCGGCCTTGCCCAGGGCGGGGAGCGACGGCTGATTCGCCTCCACGACCAGGATGCGGCAATGCGGGCACGCCGCGGAGATCATCGAAATGTCCAGGGTGATTTCCAGGTCCCAGCCGCTGTTCTTGCCGGAGGACGGCAACGGGGACGGGCGGCCGTTCTGGTTGACCACGCGGAAGCATCCCCCGGCGGACGTGCAGGCCGGCAGACCGTATTCCTTCCGGTAGACCGCCAGGTAGTGAGCGAGATGAGGGGTGTTGTAGGCGATCGTGACCGCGACGGTCTGGTGCGGGTGGCGGCTGACCGGAAGCTTGTAGGCGGATTCCAGGTTCGTGGCTCCCCACCCCTTCGGCTTCGCGGCCGCGCCCGTGACCCCGGCGGCGATCGCCCGGTTGACGGTGGCCTGCGGCCCCCACAGCGCATAACAGCGGGCAAACCCGGGACGCGCCGGCGCGCAGGCCGCCCGCATCCCCGCGGCAGGCTGGCGCGCCGGCGGTGCGGACGGGCCGGCCGCGGCGTTCGCGAGCGGCGTACCGGCCGCCATCACGGCCCCGGCCAGGGACAGCGCCACAGCCAAGGTCCCTGCGGCCCGCGCTGGCCGGCGTAGCCAGGAGGCAGCGGAAAACACTAAAACGTTCATGATGTGCCGCTCCATGCTTCCGGTCAGGAGACCTTGTAGGCGGACATGATGGTCTCTTTAATCTGGCTGCCGGCTGAATCCGTGGCGGTCACGCGGAGCGCCACCGTACCGGCCTGCCTGTCGCTGAACATCGCACGGAACGTCCCGGGGCCGGTGCCGGTCACGGCGACCGATCGCCAGGTCTTCCCGCCGTCCTGCGACACCTGCACCGTGGCCCTGGTGACCGCGGCCGCCGTCGCCAGCTGCAGGTGCGCCGCTGTGAAGTCCAGGACCTGCTGGCCGGGGGGCGCCGACTCATTCAGCCTCAGCCCGGGGACCGAGTACTCGAGCGTCATCATCGGCTGGACCACGCAGGCCTGACTGGACGGGCAGATCCACCCGGCCGGCAGCACCACCCCCGTCTGCCTGGCCGAGGGCCAGGTCCAGACTGTGCGGCTGGACGTGGCCAGCCCGTAAGCCCGCCCCGTCCTGGAGGCGCTTACCGCGAACTTGATCACCGATCGCTTGGCGCTCAGCCGGGCCTGGGCGTACAGGCTGGGGCCGCCCTGCGCCGCCTTGACGGCGTTGCCGCCGGCGATCTTCTTCCCGTTCTGGTCGATCTCGTAACTGCCGGTGACCTTGCCGGTCGCGCCAAAGATCCCCGGCTGGAACCCCGACCCAAGATGCCCTGGCTGGCTGTCACTGAACGGGGTGACGTCCAGGGACAGTGTGTTACCCGACCGGCTCGCGGACGGTACCGCGGTGAACAGATTGGCCGCGCCGATGAGATTCATGTTGGTGCCCGCGTGCAGCGGGCCGGCGTTCCAGTCGTCGGGCACCGTCTGTCCTGCGGCGTACCGCTCCAGGGAGGCCGACTGGCCACCAGCCAGGGTCGCGTACGACTGGAAGGACTCAGCGGCCCACTGCGCGGCCGGGTCACCGCTGGCGTACACGGTTCGCTGGTACGGCAGCGCCTGCGGATAGATAGTGGTGAAGTAGCCGCCTTCCCACGGATAGATCCCCAGCTGGAAGAACCCGCCCCGGGCTCGGCCGGCCTGGAAGAACCGTTGGTGCAGCGTGGCCAGGCTGCTGGCCTGGACGGTGTAGTCCTGCGCCGGGATCGTCCCGCTGGTGTCCTGGTTCACCAGGTTGTACTGGTAGGGCGACGCCGCGCTGGACGGCGAATGCAGCAGCGCGTTCACCGCCATGTACAGGTGCCCGACGGGCGGCGCGGAGGTGGTCGGGCTGAGGTACAGCGGAAGGTTGGCGTTGTCAAAGCTGAACTCGAAACCCGGTCCAGCCGCCGACTGGGTCAGCAACGTCGCCTGGATGTCAGTCACCCGCGCGGGCAACGAGGTAGCGAAGGTGATCTTGCTGCTCGCCAGGCTCTCGGCCATCGGTACCGTCGCGGACCCCGTGGACGGCACGCTGAAGTGCGGCAGCACGACCAGCCGGGTCGCGCCGGACGCATCGAAGAACATGCCCAGCGCGAAGTAGTTCCCCGCGGGCACACTGAACTTCGTGCTGCCTTGGTAGAAGTCGTTCTCTGACTCGATCGGGTCGCCGAAGAGCGTGCTGTTGTCCTCGTTGACCACGAAAACAACATCGCCGTTGTCCGGTTTGCCGGAGATATTGGTCGCGGTCATCGTCAGGACGTGCATCGGAAGGTCCGGACGGGCGGTCGCCGCGACAGCGGTCCCGGCCAGGGCGACCGACTCTCCACCCGCGAACATCCCGTCCCGGCCGTAGCGGCCGCTGCGGTGATCCGCCCGGAACTGGCGGATCAGTGCGGCACCGAACACGCGGGCCGACGAGGCGGTCAGGTATCCGGAGGCCAGGCCGCCGCCGGATCGGGTAATGGTCACCCCGGGAAGAGCACGCAGCCGGGCCCCGTAGCTGATCCGCACCGGCAGCCGGCCCGCCTTCTCCGCGGTGGCCAGCGCCGAGACATCGAACAGGGTCCAGTCCAGCCCGTGATCCAGGTAGGGAACGGCGACGGACGGGATCACATAATGATGCCCGCCCAGGCTCAGCCCCATCGTCGCTCCGGCCAGGCCCTGAGCCGATACCGGTGCCACCGCCACGCGGCGGCTACCCGCTGCGCCCGACGACATGACCCGGTCCCCGTTGACCAGCAGCACAGCCGGCCCTCGGACCGCCCCCGCCCGGCTGGAACTCTCCTGGGCGCCCCGCGCCGTGGCCGCCCCCGCAGTGCCAGCCCCCGCCCACCCCACGACACTGGCCACACACAGCGCCACGGCGGCAGGCGCCGTGAGCCGGCGGACTAAGCAACGATCCACATCAGCCTCCCCGTTGAGAACAAAAAATGCTCACCTAAGTAAGACACGCAAAGAGGCCAAAGGTTGCTTTCATTTCAGCCGCACTTTCGGGCAAAACGGCGGGACAGCCGTGTCCGTGCCGGACGGAGCTAGCGGCGTGCGGAAGGAGCACCCGTCCTCCGGCCGGCCCAGCAGGACAGCGGACGCCGCCCCACCGCCCCACACCTCAGCAGACCTTATGAACCCACCCGTGAGGATCGGGACGCGAGCCGTACTGAATCCCCACCAGTTCCTCGCGCAGCCTGAGCGTGACCGGCCCGGGGGTGCCGTCCCCGATCATCCACTCACCGCTGGCCGACTTGACCTTGCCGACCGGGGTGATCACCGCAGCGGTCCCGCAGGCGAACACCTCGGTCAGCTCGCCCGAGGCGCACTCCTCGCGCCACTGGTCAGCCGAGATCTTGCCTTCCCCGGTGGGGAACCCGAGGTCCGGGCCGAGGGTGAGGAGCGAGTCGCGGGTGATCCCCGGCAGCATGGTTCCGGTCAGCGCCGGAGTCATGATCCGGGCGTCCGCGCCAGTGCCGTAGACGAAGAACAGGTTCATCCCGCCCATTTCCTCGACCCACCGGCGCTCCACCGCGTCAAGCCAGACCACCTGGTCACAGCCGCTCTGGACGGCCTGGATCTGCCCTGCAAAGGCGGCCGCGTAGTTGCCTCCGCACTTCGCCTCGCCGGTGCCGCCCGGTGCGGCCCGGGTGTAGTCCTCGGACAGCCAGACCGAGACGGGGCGGACCCCGCCCTTGAAGTAGGCCGCCGCCGGGGACGCAATCACCGTGTACTGGTAGGAGGACGAGGGATGGTTCACGCCCAGCCCCCGCTGCGTGGCGATCATGAACGGCCGCAGGTACAGGCTGTGCCCTTCCGCAGTGGGGACCCAGTCACGGTCCTGGCTGACCAGAAGCTCGATGGAGCGCAGGAACGCCGCCTCGGGCAGTTCCGGCATGGCCAGCCGGGTCGCGGACCGTTTGAACCGGGCCGCGTTCGCGCCGGGCCGGAACGCCACGATCGGGCCGCCGCCCTGGCGGTAGGCCTTCAGCCCCTCGAAAATCTCCTGGGCGTAGTGGAACACCGCGGTGGCCGGCTCCAGCATGAGCGGGCCGTATGGCCGGACCACGCCGTCATGCCAGCCCCGCTCCTGCGTCCAGGCCAGCGTCACCATGTGATCGGTGAATACTTCCCCGAACCCCGGGCTCGCCAGGACACGCTCGCGTTCCGCCGGCGGAACAGGATCGGCGCTGGCGCGGACGTCGAAAGCGATCTCGGTGCTCGGGCTTGCCGTCATGACAGGGTCCTTCCCCTTGTACCCGGCGCCCCGCACCTGGTGGTCGGAGCGCCGTTGCCCCGGCCGTAGCGGTCTACCGGCCGCCACGGCACTGTATTGATTTATCCGGCCACCCGGGCGGCGATGTCGTCGCCGATCTCCGGGGTGACCCGCGCCGCCCAGGCGCCCTGCCGCTCGACCAGGTCATCGGCCACCGCCTGCTCGATGCGGGCCGCCTCGGTGGCCAGGCCGAGGTGGTCACACAGCATGGCCGCGGACAGAATGGCCGCGGTCGGGTCGGCCTTCTGCTGGCCGGCGATGTCCGGCGCGCTGCCGTGCACCGGCTCGAACATGCTGGGTGCGCTCCGCTCAGGGTTGATGTTCCCGCTCGCGGCGAGCCCTATGCCGCCCGCCACGGCCGCCCCCAGGTCGGTGAGGATGTCACCGAAGAGGTTGTCGGTTACGACCACGTCGAAGCGGTCCGGCTGGCTGACGAAGAACATGGACGCGGCGTCAACGTGACAGTAGTCCACCGCGATCGAGCTGAACTCCTTGGCCAGCGCCTCGACCGTGCGCAGCCACAGGTCCCCGGCGTAGGCCAGCACGTTGGTCTTGTGCACGAGGGTCAGTTTCTGGGCAGGCCGCTCGGCGGCCCGCTCGAACGCGTACCGCGCCACCCGGGCCACCCCGAACGCGGTGTTCAGGCTCTCCTGGGTGGCCACTTCCTCCGGCGTGCCCTTGCGCAGCACGCCGCCCGCCCCGGCGTAGGGGCCTTCGGTACCTTCCCGGACCACCAGCATGTTGATCGACTCGGGCCGGACACTCGCCAGCGGGGTTGCCACCCCCGGGTAGAGCCGGACCGGGCGCAGGTTGACGTACTGATCAAGCTCGAAGCGGAGCCGGAGCAGCAGTCCCCGCTCCAGCACGCCGCTGGGCACGGTCGGGTCGCCGACCGCGCCGAGCAGGATCGCGTCCTGGGCCCGGATCTCCTCTAGCACCGAATCGGGCAGCGTGTCCCCGCTACGGTGCCAGCGCTGCGCACCGAGGTCATACGTGGTGGCGTCGATGTCCACGTTCGCGGCCTGGAGGACTTTGAGCGCCTCGGCCACGACCTCCGGACCAATGCCGTCCCCGCCGATCACGGCGAGTTTGATCGCTGAAGATGCCATGCGCGTACCTTACTGGCCGGCCGCGGCCGGTGACTGTCCACCGTTATCACGCCGGTCCAGGGCCATCTGGAGGGCCTGCGTGGCGGGAGTGACGCGGATTTTCCGGCGGACTCTGGTGGCCCGGCGGGCGGGCCCGGGCCGGGAGGACGCGGATCCGTCAGCGGGCGGATTCCATGGATACATGTCGTACACGACGAAGTCTCCTGACACATAACTGGCGGCTGACCTGGCTGGCGGCTCACCGGACGGCGCCGGGCGGGTGGCCCGCGTCCCGCTGACCGGGTAGGTCGCGGTGCGCATCAGCAGCCCCGGGATTCCGGGGGTGCTCGGGTGAGGTTCACTCGGGCGGACTTACGGCCAGCACCGCTCCCCGCAGCGGGTGGCCGGCCTGCCCTGATCAGGCCCCGCTACGGCCGCTCAAGATGGATACGAAGCGCAGCATGTACTTGGACATCCTAGTACTTGGACAGCCAGTTGTCGCCCGCGGGACGGATCTGTCTCTCATGCTGAGACGAACTCCTGCGGCGGGGCTGCCATGACCCAGCCGGCTAGCGCTCGTCCAGGTCCACGGGGCGGCCGACTACGGCGCCGATGGTGGACAGGATGTCGTCGAGCACCACCGCGGGGATGGCCGAGTCCACCGACAGCACGATCAGGGCGTGGCCGCCGCGGGCATCGCGGCAGACCTGCATCCCCGCGATGTTGATGCCCTCACTGCCCAGGATCTGGCCCACCGTGCCCACCACGCCGGGCCGGTCGGTATAGGTCAGGAACACCATGTGCTCGGCGGGCGCGATCTCCATCTCGAACCCGTTGACCTCGACCAGCTTCTCCTGCTGCCGCCGCCCGCTCAGCGTGCCAGCCACCGAGACCACCTGCCCGTCGGGCATGATGCCGCGCAGCGTCACCAGGTTCCGCCAATCGGGGCTTTCCGTCTCGGTGACCAGGCTGACCTCAACGCCGCGCTCGCTGGCCAGCAGCGGCGCGTTCACGTAGGTGACCGCGTCCTCGACCACGTCCGCGAAGACGCCCTTGAGCGCGGCCAGCTGGAGCACCCGGACGTCGTGGCTGGCGATCTCCCCGCGCACTTCCACGTCGATCCGGGCCGCCATGCCGCCGGCCAGCGCGGTGAAGATGCGGCCCAGCTTCTCGGCCAGGGGCAGGCCCGGTTTGACGTCCTCATCCACCGCGCCGCCCTGCACGTTCACCGCGTCCGGCACGAACTCACCGGCGAGGGCCAGCTTGACCGACCGGGCGACCTGGGTCCCCGCCTTCTCCTGGGCCTCGGCCGTGCTCGCGCCGAGGTGCGGCGTCGCTACCACAGCGGGGATCTCCAGGAGCGGGTTGCCGGTCGCGGGCTCCGCGGCGAACACGTCGATGGCGGCCCCGGCCACCCGGCCTTCGCGCAAGGCCCGCGCGAGCGCCTGCTCGTCCACGATGCCGCCCCGGGCCGCGTTCACGATGCGCACCCCCGGCTTGACCAGATGCAGTTCCTTGTCCCCGAGAAGGCCGACTGTCTCGGAGTTCTTCGGCAGGTGCACGGTGATGAAGTCAGCCTCGCTCAGCAGCTCGTCCAGGCTGGCCAGCCGGACGCCGAGCTGGGCCGCCCGGGCTGGGGGCACGTAGGGGTCGTAGGCCATGACCCGCATGCCGAACGCGCTCAGCCGCTCGGCCACCAGGACGCCGATCCGGCCCAGCCCGAGGATGCCGGCCACCTTGCCGTCGAGCTCGACCCCGGTGAAGCTGGACCGTTTCCACTCACCGGCCCGCAGCGAGGCGGCGGCCTGCGGCACGTTGCGGGCCACGGCGAGCAGCAGCCCGACCGCGTGCTCGGCAGCGCTCACGATGTTGGATGTGGGGGCGTTCACGACCATCACGCCCGCCCGCGTCGCGGCTTCCACGTCCACGTTGTCCAGCCCGACCCCGGCGCGCGCCACGACCTGCAGGCGCGGGGCATGGGCCAGCGCTTCCGCATCGATCCGGGTGGCGCTGCGCACGATGACCGCCACGGCCTCGGCGAGCGCGGCGAGCAGCGCCGGCCGGTCAGAGCCGTCCGTGTGGCGGACCTCGAAGTCGGATTCCAGCTGCGCGATGGCGGCCGGCGAAAGTTCCTCGGCGATGAGGACGATGGGTGCAGGCACGGCAATGGGCCCCTCATGGCGGACAGCGAAACCACAGTCTAGCCGGGCTTGTGAAAACGTTCACGAGTCGGTCCTTGGATCCCCGTACCGGGGCCGGCGTAGCTGACGGCTGGAGTCAGCCGGTGGCACTCGGTGTGGCGCCAGCCCGGAGGCTGGCGCCACACTGGCGAACCCGTGCTCAGGAGCCGTCCGCGTCGCCCGAGGTGTCCAGCCAGCTCATCAGCGGCCGCAGCTGCGCTCCGACTTGCTCGATCTGGTCCGCCTGGGAGGCCTCACGCCGCTTGAGGAAGTTCGGCCGGCCGGCGTCGAATTCCTCGATCAGCTCGCGGGTGAAGGTGCCGTCCTGCACCTCGGCGAGGATCCGCCGCATCTCTTCCCGGCTCCGCTCGTCCACCAGCCGCGGCCCGCGGGTGTACCCGCCGAACTCGGCGGTGTCCGATACCGACCAGTACATCTTGGAGATGCCGCCCTCGTACATCAGGTCCACGATCAGCTTCATCTCGTGCAGGCACTCGAAGTACGCGATCTCGGGCTGGTAGCCCGCCTCGACCAGCGTGTCGAACCCGGCCTTGATGAGCTCGGAGACACCACCGCAGAGCACGGCCTGCTCGCCGAACAGGTCCGTTTCGGTCTCTTCCTTGAACGTGGTAACCAGCGCGCCCGCCCGGGTACCGCCGATGGCCTTGGCGTAGGAGAGGGTGAGCGGCCACGCGTTCCCGGTGGCGTCCTGCTCCACCGCGACGAGCACCGGGACGCCTCGGCCCTCGGAGTACTGGCGGCGGACCAGGTGGCCGGGGCCCTTGGGGGCCACCATGCACACGTCCACGCCCGCGGGCGGGGAGATGAGCTGGTAGCGGATGTTCAGCCCGTGCGCGAAGAACAGCGCGTCCCCGTCCACCAGGCTCGGCGCGATGGCCTCGGCGTACAGCGCACGCTGGAGGTGGTCCGGCACCAGGACCATGATCAGGTCGGCCTCTTCGCAGGCCTCGCCGGGAGTGACGACCCGGAGTCCTTCGCTGGCCGCGCTGTCCCGGCTCCGCGAGCCCTCCGGGAGCCCGACCCGGACGTTGACCCCGGAGTCGCGCAGCGACAGCGCGTGTGCATGCCCCTGGCTGCCGTAGCCGAGCACGGCGACGTGCCGGCCCTGGATGATGCTGAGGTCGGCCCCGTCGTCGTAGAAAATGTCTGCCATTGTCTGCCTTTCGCTTACCGCTTGCTGATCTCAGCTTGCCTGCCGTGACCGGAGGTCACGGCGCCGCTCCAGCCCCGCTGCGCTCGGCCACCCGGTCCACCGGGCGGAGCGCCCGGTCCGTGATCGACCGGCCGCCCCGGCCGAGGGCGACCATGCCGGACTGGACGAGTTCCTTGATACCGAACGGCTCGAGCACCCTGATCAGGGCGTCCAGCTTGTCGCGGTTGCCGGTCGCCTCGACCGTGACCGCATCCTGAGCCACGTCGACCACCTTGGCACGGAACAACGTCACGGTCTCGAGCACACGCGACCTGCTCTCCAGGTCGGCCCGCACCTTGATCAGCAGGAGTTCCCGCTGCACCGACGCGGTCAACTCGAGCTCCACGATCTTGAGCACGTTGATCAGCTTGTTGAGCTGCTTGGTCACCTGCTCCAGCGGGTGATCCGCGCAGTCCACCACGATCGTCATCCGGGAGATCTCCGGATGCTCGGTGGGCCCGACCGCGAGGGAGTCGATGTTGAACCCGCGACGGGAGAACAAGCCCGCGATCCGGACGAGCACGCCAGGCTTGTTCTCGACCAGCACGGAGAGCGTGTGCCTGTTCATAGTCGGCTCCTGATCACGAAGGCGGGCCAGCCCCTGGCTCATTCGGTCACATCCCAGTCCGGCGCCATGTTCCGCGCCACGATGATGTCGTCATTGCTCGTGCCCGCGGCGACCATGGGCCAGACCATGGCGTCACGGTGCACGACGAAATCGACCACCACGGGGCGGTCGTTGATCTTCATGGCCTGCTCGATCACCGCGTCCACGCTCGCAGCGTCCTCGCAGCGCAGTCCCACGCACCCGTAGGCCTCGGCGAGCTTGACGAAGTCGGGGATGCGCGTCCCGCCACCGGCCGCCGGATCCCGGCGGGGTGGTGGCTGCTCGTGGCTGAGCGCCTCGTCGTACGTGCGCGCCACCTGGTCCAGGTCGGTATTGGAGTAGCGCTCGTTGTAGAAGAGCGTCTGCCACTGGCGGACCATGCCGAGGTTGCCGTTGTTGATGATGGCGATCTTGACCGGGATGCCCTCCACCGCGCAGGTGGCGAGTTCCTGGTTGGTCATCTGGAAGCAGCCGTCACCGTCGATCGCCCACACGCACGCGGCCTGGTCGGCCACCTTGGCGCCCATCGCGGCGGGCACCGCGTAGCCCATCGTGCCGGCCCCGCCCGAGTTCAGCCAGTGGCCGGGCCGCTCGTGGCTGATGAACTGGGCGGCCCACATCTGGTGCTGGCCCACCCCGGCCACGTAGATCGCATCCGGTCCGGCGATCTGGCCGATCCGCTCGATCACGTACTGCGGGGCCAGGGACCCATCCTCGGGCTGGTCATAGCCGAGCGGGTAGGTGCTGCGCAGGGCATCCAGCTGGGACCACCAGGCGGCCAGGTCGGTGCGGTGACCGCCCTGGAACTCGGAGGTGACCGCGGCGATCAGCTCGGTGATCACCTCACGGCAGTCCCCCACGATGGGCACATCGGCCCGCCGGTTCTTGGAGATCTCCGCGGGGTCGATGTCGGCGTGCACCACCGCGGCGCCGGGCGCGAAGCTGTCCAGCTTGCCGGTGACCCGGTCATCGAACCGCGCGCCCAGGGTGACGAGCAGGTCCGACTTCTGCAGCGCGCCCACGGCCGCCACGGTGCCGTGCATGCCGGGCATGCCCAGGTTCTGGCGGTGACTGCCCGGGAAGCCGCCCCGGGCCATCAGCGTGGTGACGACCGGGATACCGGTCAGCTCGGCCAGTTCGAGCAGTTCCTGGCTGGCGCCGGCCTTGAGCACGCCGCCGCCCACATACAGCACCGGGCGGCTGGCCCCGGCGATCAGCCGGGCCGCCTCGCGGACCTGCCGGGAATGCGGCCGGGTCACGGGGTGATAGCCGGGCAGGTCGAACACGGGCGGCCAGCGGAACTCGGTCTCCGCCTGGAGCGCGTCCTTGGCCACGTCAACCAGCACCGGGCCGGGCCGGCCGGTGGAGGCCACGTGGAACGCCTCGGCCACCGTGCGGGCGATGTCCTCCGCCTTGGTGACCAGGAAGTTGTGCTTGGTGACCGGCAGCGTGATGCCGGAGATGTCGGCCTCCTGGAAGCCGTCGGTGCCGATCAGGCTGCTCGGCACCTGGCCGGTGATGGCGACCACCGGCACCGAGTCCATGTAGGCGTCAGCGAGCGGGGTCACCAGGTTGGTGGCGCCCGGTCCCGAGGTGGCCATGCACACCCCCGGGCGCCCGGTCACCTGTGCGTACCCGGTGGCTGCGTGCCCGGCGCCCTGCTCGTGGCGGACCAGGATGTGCCGGACCGAGGGCGAGTCGAAGAGCGGGTCGTACAGCGGCAGGATGGCGCCGCCGGGGATGCCGAACACGACGTCCACGCCCAGGTGCTCCAGCGCCGCGACCAGGGCCGCGGCACCTGTCATGCGGGTACCGGCCGCAGCCGCGGGTTCGCTGCGCGGTGCCGCGTCACGGTGGCCTGCATCATGACGCGGGCCCGGGTCGGAGCGGGGCCGTTCACCGGGCGCGGCGGCGCCCTGCTGGGCCGGGCCGGAACCGGCTGGGCCAGGATGGGACTCCGCCGTATCGCGTGACGCGGCTCGTGCTGCTAGGTCTCGCGGCGTGGGGCTGGGGCCCTTCCGCGCCGTGCCTGCCAGTCCGGGCCCCGCGGGGGCCGCGGTCGTCTGGTCGGTCATCGCAAGCTTTCCTCGTCTGCGGTGGGTGGCTGGTGGGCAACAAAAAACCCTCGGCGCCTTCTGGCGGACGAGGGTAGCGCGCAGGTAGCTGGGCTAAGTCAGCTGCTTGCGCGCCTGTCAAGTACGAGCATGGGATTTCCGGACACGGGTATCACTCTGGCCCAGTCCCGGGCTGGCGTCAACTTGACCATGCATTCGTCTCAGCTGGCGAGATGAGACGCGGGCGAGATGACGTCGCCGAACGGCAGCTCCCCGTGAGCCGGCCCACGCCCACCAGCCAGACCGTGCTCACCGGCCGCCCCCTGCTCCCCGGGAAGACCCTGGATGCCGGCGGGTGGCACGGGCCCGGCTACGAACATGCCCATCCCGAGGACGCAGCCCAGGTCAGCCAGCAGATCACGCTGCTCGGCCCGCTCGATTCCGTCCGCCACCACCGGGATGCCCAGGTCCTGGCCGATCCGGACCAGCGCCCGGATCAGGGTTTCGGCCGCAGCCTCCACACCCAGGCCGGCCACCAGGTCCGGGCCGATCCGGACCAGGTCCACCGGATGGTGAGTGAGCCGGGCCAGCGACCCGTACCCGGCCGCGGAGATGTCCACCGCCAGGCGGACGCCCCGTTCGCGCAGCTCACCCAGGCCGCGCAGGACGACGTCACCGCCTTCGGCCAGCACCTCGGGAGCGACCTCCAGGATGAGGGCGGCCGGGGCGAGCCCGCTGTCCGCCAGCGCTTCCAGCACCGATTCAGCGGACGGGGCCATCATCTGCGTGGCGGGGCAGCGCAGCCACAAGCTGGCCTCCCAGCCATCCTGCCGCCAGCCGGCCACCTGGGCGCAGCATTCACGCAGCATCCAGTCGCCCAGCTCACTGGTCACCCGGGCGGTCTCGGCCGCGGCCAGGAATTCCTGGCGCGGCACGTCACCCCCCTCTCCGCGCCAGCGGGGCACCGCCTCCGCGCCGATGACGGCGGAGCTGGCCAGGTCGGCGATGGGGCGGTACTCCAGCGCCAGCTGGGCCGCTCCCGCCTGGCCTTCCCCGGGCCCGCCTTCCCCAAGCCGGCCTTCCCCGGCCGGCCTTCCCCGGGCCGGCCTTCCCCGGGCTGATCGTCCCCAGGCTGATCGTCCGCGGACTGGTCCGCCGCGGACTGGTCCTCCGCCGGCTGGCCGGGGCCAAGAGCCCGGCCCAATTGCGCCGCGAGGCTCAGGTGCCGCCGGGCGTCCGGGTGCGGCACGGCCGGGAAGACTTCCAGCCGCCCGCCGCCGGACTCCTTGGCCCGGGACACCGCGGCGTCGGCGTTACGCCAGACGTACCCGGCCGGGCTGCCGTCCGCGAGCGCGACCCCGACGCTGGCGGACAGGGCCACGCTGCGGTCGGCAGCGCGGAATGGCTCGTCGGCCACGCTGGCCAGGACGCGCTGGGCCAGCTCGATGATCTCCCCGGCCGAGGCGGCTTCGGAGATCAGGACCGCGAACACGTCGCCGCCCCAGCGCGCCACGGTGCCGCGCGGCGGCACCGCGGCGCGCAGCCGCCGCCCTACCTGGGCCAGAACCAGATCTCCGGCGCTGGGACCAGCGGCGTCGTTCACGCTGGTGAACGCGTCCAGGTCGACCAGGATGACCCCGGCTACGCCCGGGCCCTGCCGTTCCAGGCTGAGTACCTCGCGCGCCCGCTCCTCCAGGTAGGCGCGGTTGGGCAGCCCGGTCAGCCCGTCGTGATACGTCAGGTGCGCGATCTGGCGGCGCAGCGCCACCTGGTCGCTGACGTCCCGCGACGTGACCAGCAGCCGGTCGGGGGCGCCCTGGCTCCGGTGCCGCGAGATCGTCGCCTCCACGTACCGCCAGGTCCCGTCGGCGGCCCGGACCCGGCAGGAGTAGCGGACCTGCTCGCCAGGTCCATCAGTCATCGCAGTGCCACCCATCGACGCGGCCTCGCGGACCGCACGCAGCCCGCCCAGCCGGTCTTCGGGGTGCACCAGGTCGGCCAGCACCTGGCCTTCCAGGCCAGCGGGGGTATAGCCATAGTCGCGGACCGCGGGGCTCGCGTAGCTGATCGCGCCGGCGTAGTCACAGACCAGCACGACGTCGCTGATCCGGTCGGCCAGTTCGCGGAACTGATGCCCCGACTCGTGCCAGAGCCTGGACCGGATGCTGTCCCGGTGCACGA
Source organism: uncultured Actinomycetes bacterium (assembly GCA_963770545.1). Taxonomy (GTDB): domain Bacteria; phylum Actinomycetota; class Actinomycetes; order Streptosporangiales; family Streptosporangiaceae; genus RYN-230. The sequence goes on from CAVYQF010000004.1 coordinate 215,213, forward strand.
GGATCAGGACCCGCGCGGTCAGCGCGAGCAGCGTCGTCCCGGTGACCAGGGCGAGAACCGGCTCGGGCGCCGGGCTGCCCGCCAGCACCCAGCCGATCAGCACCAGCGCGGCCGCCGCCGCGGTGACCCCGGCGAGCGCGGTCGCGGCGTGGGCCCCGGCCCGGGTGAACTGGCCCGCATCCCCCGGGCCCGCGCGCCACGAGCCGCCCATCCAGGGGGCGGAACCCAGGACCAGGAACCCGGCGATCAGCAGCACCTGGGAGGCCGCGCCGGGATGCCCGTTGCTGATCTTCGCCCCGACCGCGAGCGTGTCGCTCGCGGTTACCGCCAGCAGGGCCAGGACGGGAGCCACGCCACGGCGCCCGGCCGCCACCGCGAGAGGCAGCACCCCGCCGAGTACGAGCAGGTCAGCGAGAGGATGGACCAGCTCGGCGGCGAACGTGCCCGGGTCGTCTCCCGAGTGCGCATAGCCGGCGCTGAGCACGGTGATCCAGCCGATGATAAACAGGGCGGAGGCCACGACGTACCCGTCCGCGCAGCGCGCCACCGCGGTGCCGATCCGGGCCCGGTGGCGCTGGGCCAGCGGATGACGCGCCGCCTCGCGCCGGGATCCGAGGCTGACCAGCCCGGTCACCAGGGCGGGGAGCGCCAGCAGCCCGGGCAGATCGGCGCCGGTGAAGGGGAACGTGGCTCCAGCCGAGGCGCTGGCCAGCACCTGCTGGCCGATCGCCCCCGCCCCCCAGAGCAGCGCGGTCAGCGCGAAGATCCGGTACGCACGGCGGACAGAGCCTGCGTGCCGGTTGGCGCCGCGCCACAGGCTGACTGCGGTCAGGGCAGCGACCAGGGCCACCACCGTGGTTGCTGACTGCGCGGCCAGGCTCATCGCGGGTCACCCGAGACTTGCGGGTGCACCGAGTCTCCTTCCGCTGCGTGTGATCCGCTGGTTACGCAACGGCCCAGATGGCCAGCGGCGCCTTGTGGGCCCAGGCTGACAATTCCTGCGCAACCGAACTAGGATTCTCGGTCACCAGGACAGGCAGGGTGCCCGCACGGTGTGCTGCGGGACCCGCCAGCGGGCTGGTCGCGGTCATCGCCAGTGAACGATGCTTCTCACTTTAGGCCCCTTAGGTCACACTTCGATTGAGGAAGGGCGTCCAGCGGGAGACATCTGGCTCTGTGCGGCGGCCCGTAACCTGGTCATACCGGATTGACCTGGGGTAATTGCCGGAAATCTTTCCGTAACCTGGGCCTATTCTTAATAACTGCCGGAGATGATATTCAGCAGCGGCGCGCCATTGAGAAATCTCCCGGCCTGGTCGCGGACGTGGCGGATCATCCGGTCGGTCGAGACGGGGGTGGACGCCGCCTCGTGCGGGGTGATGAACACGCCGGGCATCGTCCAGAGCGGATGACCGGCCGGGAGCGGTTCCGGGTCGGTCACGTCGAGCGCGGCGCGCAGCCGGCCCTGCCGCAGCTCCGCGACCAGCGCGTCGGTCCGCAGGAGTGAGCCCCGGGCCGCGTTGACCAGCAGCGCGCCGTCCTTCATCCGGGCCAGGAACCCCGCGTCGGCCATGCCGATGGTCTCGGGTGTCACCGGGGCCAGCAGCACCACCACATCCGCCGCGGGCAGCAGCCCGGGCAGGTCGCTCACGGTGGCCACGCCCGGGCGGCCGGTGCGGGCCACCCGGACCACCTGAACCTCGAAGCCGGCCAGCCGCCGTTCCACCGCCGCGCCGATCGACCCGTACCCGACGATGAGCACGGTCTTGCCGGCCAGGCAGTCGGTGAAGTGATAGTTCCACCGCCCGGCGGCCTGCTCCCGGGCGAACAGCGGGAACTCGCGGAGCGCGGCGAGCATCGCGGCGACCACCCATTCCGCCGTGCTCGCGTCGTGCGCGCCCCGCGCGTTGCAGAGGGTGACCCCGGGCGGCAGGGCGGCCAGCAGCCGGTCCACCCCGGCGGTCAGCGTCTGCACCACGGCGAGCCGCGGCATCTCGCGCATCGCCGCGATCCCCGGCGGGCTGGGGAAGAACGGCGGCACGTAGAACACGACCCGCTCCACGCTGGGCGGCAGCGGCGCGCCGTCGGGCGCGACCACCTCGACGTCGGCGCCGGGCAGCCCGTCCAGTCCCGCGGCCACCTCGGCCGTCGGCACCCAGATCAGCATGGGCGGGTCAGCATGGGCAGGTCAGCATGGGCAGGTCATCGCGGACGGATCAGCCTGGGCACTGCTCAGCCGAGGCGGTCGAGGATGAGTTCCCGGACCCGGCTGGCGTCGGCCTGTCCCCGGGTGGCTTTCATCACGGCGCCGATCAGGGTCCCGACCGCGGCGACCTTGCCGCCCCGGATCTTGTCGGCGGCGTCCGGGTCGGCCGCGATGGCCTCGTCGACCGCAGCGGACAAGGCCGCGTCGTCACTGACCACCGCGAGGCCGCGGCGCGCGACCACCTCGTCCGGCGTTCCCTCGCCGGCCAGCACGCCCTCGATGACCTGCCGGGCCAGCCGGTCGTTGACCGCGCCCGAGTCCACCAGCTGGGCCACCCGGGCCACATCCGCGGGGGTGATCGGCAGGTCGCCGAGTTCCGTGCCGGACCGGTTCGCCGTCCGCAGGAGCTCACTGAGCCACCACTTGCGGGCGTCGGCCGGCGTGGCTCCCGCCGCAACCGTCTCCGCCACCAGGTCCAGCGCGCCCGCGTTGCGCAGTGCCGCCATGTCCAGGTCGGACAGGCCCCAGTCACGCTGCAGCCGGGCCCGCCGGGCCGCGGGCAGCTCGGGCAGCTGGGCCCGGATGCTCTCTACCCAGTCCCGGGACGGTGCGACGGGGACCAGGTCGGGCTCGGGGAAGTAGCGGTAGTCCTGCGCCTCTTCCTTGCTCCGGCCCGGCGAGGTGGTCCCGGTCTGCTCGTTGAAGTGCCGCGTCTCCTGCACCACCCGGCCGCCGGCGTCCAGCACCGCGGCCTGCCGCTGGATCTCCGACCGGACCGCACGTTCCACCGAGCGCAGCGAGTTCACGTTCTTGGTCTCGGTGCGGGTGCCCCATTCGGGCGACCCCGCCGGGGTCAGCGACGTGTTCACGTCGCAGCGCAGCGAGCCCTCTTCCATCCGCACATCGGACACGCCGAGCGCGCGCAGCAGGTCCCGCAGTTCGGTGACGTAGGTCCGGGCCACCTCGGGCGCGAGCGCCCCGGTGCCGGCCACGGCTTGGTCACGATCTCCACCAGCGGGATCCCGGCCCGGTTGTAGTCCACGAGCGAGTAGTCCGCGCCGTGGATCCGCCCGGTGACCCCGACGTGCATCGATTTGCCGGTGTCCTCCTCCAGGTGCACCCGCTCGATCTCGACGCGGACCGGCCGCTGCTCGCCGGAGTCCGGGTCAGCCACGACGATGTCCAGCCACCCATCGGTGCACAGCGGCTCGTCGTACTGAGAGATCTGGTAGTCCTTCGGCATGTCCGGGTAAAAGTAGTTCTTCCGCGCGAACCTGGCCTGCTCGGCGATGGTGCAGTTGAGCGCCAGCCCGATCTTGATGGTGTACTCGATGGCCATCCGGTTGGTCACCGGGAGCGAGCCGGGCAGGCCCAGGCAGACCGGGCAGACCAGGGA
>CAVYQF010000005.1:0-207806 GCA_963770545.1 uncultured Actinomycetes bacterium
CAACTCCGGGCTGCCCCGGACGGCTGAGTCCGAGCCCGGGGCAGTGGACTGAACCCCCGGGCCGGCGCCGGTGGCCTGACCGCGACGGCTGACTCGGGTGGCCTGACGCGGGTGGCCTGACGCGGGTGGCCTGAAACCCGCCGGCTGGCTCCCGATGGATGTCGGCGAGCGCCAGGCGTGGGACGATTCGTACTGTGCCGATTCTGTTGCTACTTGCCGCGGCCGTGATTCTGGCTGGCGTGGTGAGCGTGGCCATGGGCCACGGTGGCGAGATGGCGGAGTTCTCTATGGACTATCTCCCGCCCGACCTGATGAGCGCCGCCGATGTGGAGCTGCTGCGGCCGCCGTCCGCCCTCTGGGGCTACAACGTCCAGGTGACCGACGAGGCGCTGAACCGGATCGCTCAGGTCATCACCGAGCGCGACGTCGAGATCGTGGTGCTCCGCCAGCAGCTCGCCGAGCTGCGGTCAGCCACCGGCAGCCACCCCGCCATCGCCGCCACCCTGCTGGCCCGCTCGAAGGCGGCCAGCATCCGGGGTTCCAGCACCGCGAAGGCCGATACCCCGGAAGACGGTACCCGGCAGACCAGCGCCAGCCAGGCCGGATTTCCGGAGGGACCGGCCCCGGCCCCGGCCGCCAGCCCGCCGGATCCGCCCTCGCCGGAGCGGGAGGCACCAGGCGGGGACGCGCCGCATAATGGCGCCGCAGGCACCGGCTTCCCGGCCCCGGGCTTCCCCGGCACCGGTCTTCCCGGCACAGGTCTTCCCGGCAACGGTGCCCCGCGTTCCGGGGAAGCGGCCGCCGGCCGCGATGACTGATCCGGGCCGACCGCCGGAGCCTGGGCCCGACGGGCAGTTGCGCTGCCCTTGGGCGCTGTCCGCCCCGGAACAGCTCCCCTATCACGACGAGGAGTGGGGCCGGCCGGTCCGCGATGACCGGGGCATTTTCGAGCGGCTGTGCCTGGAAGCCTTCCAGTCCGGCCTGTCCTGGCTCACGATCTTGCGCAAGCGGGAAAACTTCCGGGCCGCGTTCGGTGGCTTCGACCCGGCCGTCGTGGCGGAATTCGGCCCGGACGACGTGACCAGGCTGCTGGGGGACGCCGGCATCGTCAGGAACCGGGCCAAGATCACCGCGGTCATAGGGAACGCCCGGGCCGCGCTGGGCATCCCGGGCGGCGTGGCCGCGCTGTTCTGGAGGTACGCGGAGAACCCGGCGGACACTCACCCCGCCGGACCGCTCACCACGGCTGAGATACCCACCTGGACCCCCGCGTCCAAGGCGCTAGCCCGGGAACTACGAGCCCGGGGATTCTCTTTCACCGGACCGGTCACGGTCTATGCCGCCTTCCAGGCCTGCGGGGTGGTGGACGATCATCTGCGCGATTGCATCCGGCGCGGGGCCTACCCAAAGGGCCACTCGCCGAGAGACGGTGTCCCGGGAGCGGCACACTGAGAATCCGGGTTCATGAATCACACGGAGCGTGTCACACTGTAAGCGGACAGTGCAGGAGGTGTCATGACCAGGGCCCGTGACCCATGGCGGTCGGCCTCGTCGGCCCGCGACGATCCACCGCCGGTTCCGCCGGGAGTAGACCCCGAGGTGCCCAGTCCGGCCCGGCTGTATGACTACTACCTCGGCGGCACGATCAACTACCCGGCCGACCAGCAAGCGGCGGAGCGGATCCGGGCGGACCTGCCCGAGATCTCGGACGTGGCCTGGGCCAACCGCGGGTTTCACCAGCGGGCCGCGAAGTGGCTGGCGGAAGACCGGGGGATCAGCCAGTTCCTCGACCTCGGATCCGGGCTGCCGACCCAGGGCAACACCCACGAGGTGATCCGGGAGGTCGCGGCCGATGCCCGGGTGGTCTACGTGGACAACGATCCGATGGTCCGCGCCTACGCCGGGGAGTTGCTGACGGACAGCCGTCTCACCACGTTCGTCTTCGCCGACTTGCGCGATCCCGGCCGGGTCCTGGGCCACCGCCAGCTTCGCGACCTGATCGACTTCACCGCACCGGTCGGGCTGCTCATGACCGCGGTGCTGCACTTCGTCGCCGATGATGCGGACCCCTGGGGGATGGTGGCCCAGTACACGCAAGCACTGGCACCGGGCAGTTATTTGGCGCTGTCCCATGTCACCGCGGACAACGTGCCGCAGCGGGCAGTGCGGACCGGGTTGTCGGTGTACGAAAAGGCCACGGAGAACATCCGCCTGCGGCCGAAGGCCGAGGTCGAGCGCTTCTTCACCGGACTCGAACTGGTGGCGCCCTGGCCGGCCGAGGCGCCACGGCTGGTGTACATGGGGGAGTGGGGAGCTGAAGATCCACAGCTCGCGGACAGCGATGGCTCCCGCTGGGGCTATGCCGGCGTGGCCCGGAGGCCCTGACTCAAGGAGGGGTGCGATGAGCAAGAAGCCCAGCGTGCAGGATCTGGGCATCGAGGTGGACGCCCAGCAGTGGCGGAGGTCAGGAGAGGGGGAAGGCTCGGTCGAGATCGCCTTCGTGCCCACCGCGGACGGAGTGGCCGAGTGGGTGCTGATGCGGGTCGCGGGAGACCCGGACGGCCGGATCCTCGTCTACGACCGGCACGAGTGGGAGTGCTTCCTGGACGGCGCCCGCGGCGGTGAATTCGACGGTGAGTTCGGCGGCGACTTCGACGGCGGGACCAGTTGACCCCGGGCCCGGACGGCCCGGCCCGATTCCGGACTTTCCCGACAGCGCCAGCCCCAACGTAACCTGAGAGTCTCAGCGAGTATCCAATAATCTGCGATTCACAAGTTAGGTAGCGTTATGCTGCAGACATCATCCTGTCAAGGAGGAGACCCCGGATGGCCGACGATGCCTACGGCGCAACCGTAGCCAAGCGTCGGCTCTCCCGCCGCCTCGCTGAACTACGGACTGAGAGCGGTCATACCGCTAACCACGTCTGCGACATCCTCAACTGGGGACGCGGCAAGGTGGGCCGGTTCGAGGCCAACCAGTGGAAGCGCCCTGAGATGAGCGACATCCGGGACCTGCTGCGGATCTACGGCGTGGACCCCGCCGCCGCGGAGGAGCTGGAGGAACTGGCCATCCGGGCGCGGGCCCGGCCGTGGTGGCGTGACTACACCGACATCTTCGAGAACGAATTTCCCGGGTTCGAGAACGACGCCGAGCGGATCCAGGTCTGCATGCCGCTCGTGGTGCCCGGCCTGCTGCAGACCCAGGATTACGCGGAAGCCTTCATGCGAGCCGGCCCGCGGCCACCGGCGTGGCGCCGCAAGGCGATGGAGACCCGGCAGCGCCGCCAGGAGATCCTCGACCGCAGCAACGGGACGGCTCCTCACCTGATCGCGGTTATCACCGAGGCATCGCTCATGTATCGCTGGGGCAGCAAGCTGGAGCGGCGCGAGCAGATCGAGCACCTGATCGAGATGAGCCGGCGGCCCAACGTGGAACTGCGCATCCAGCGCTTCGAGGATGGCCCCAGCCCGGGAGTGTCGTCCTCGATCAACATCTTTGATCTCCCCGGGGACGAGCCTCTCGTCTTCACCGAAACGGATACGGCCATTCAGGAGGTAAGCAGACCAGATGAGGTGAGTTTGTACATCCAGGCTTTCGGCCGGATTCGCGATTCGGCCCAGGAGCCCGGGGCTACCGTTCTTTACCTCGAACACCTCGCTCAACAACTGGAGTAGAAAATGACTGACCTGTCTCAAGCACAGTGGCGCAAGGCACACCTCAGCAGTACTTCTAATGGCGGTTGCGTGGAGGTCGCCGCGAACTTCGTGGATGTGGTCGCGGTCCGGGACAGCACCCGGCCTGGCGACGGCGCTCACGTGGTCAGCCGGGCGGCGTTCGCCGAGTTCCTGTCGGACACCAAGGCGGGCCGGTACGACCTCGACCGCTGATTGAGCCGGCCAGGCCGGCCCGGCCAGACTGGCCGGGCCCAGGCCGGTCAGCAGAGTGAAGAATCCCCCGGGTGGCGGCCCGGGGGATTCTTTGTGTGCTGACCTGTCTCGAGGCCAGGCAGCTCCCAGTTCGGTAGCCGCACCGCCTTGACTGTACTGCTATGGCCACCGGGCTGGCAGCAGCGGAGCCCCTGCTCGTTACCTCTTAGCCACAGCAGTGTCACCTTACGTAGCGTTACCATAAGGCCGTCGCCACGCCGGGCAGTTGGTAAAGACTCATTCAAGCCGGGCCGACAAACCCAGATGTCGTTGCACGACGTGGGCATGACTCGTAATCTGTGTTTCACAGATTGCGGGCCGGGAAGGCTGAGGATCATGTTAGGGTCGCTTGCCGCGGATGCGCCGCACGTCATGGCGGCGGTACCTGCGCCGGCCGCGACCGTGTCGGCAGGCGGCTGCGCCGTATCCCCGCTCCCGCTCGATACGACCTGTTCAGGCGCGGCCCGCCGCCTGTTCCGGGCCGCCGCGGCCGGGGTCGGCCTGCCGGCCGAATTGATCTATGACGGCGCCACTATGGCCAGCGAACTCGCCGCCAACAGCATGCACGCCCAGACGGGGGTCCAGTTCGACGTGCGCGGCTGTGCGGTGGCGGGTGCCCCGGAGATCTGGCTCTACCTGCGCCGGGTCGCCGGGGAGCAGGAACTGGTCTGCAAGGTCTTCGACGCCCTGCCGCGCTGGAAAGACGACACGCCGCCTGATCCGGCCGTGGCCGTGCCCCTCGACGCGGTCAGCGGGCGCGGGCTGCACGTGATCGACGGCCTGTCCCAGGGACGCTGGGGCCACCATCTGACCCGGGCCCGGCTGGGCGCCTGGAAGGCCTCGGGTAAGGCGGTCTGGTTTGCCCTGCCCGTCCCCCCCAGCCATGCCCTCGAGCGGTTCCGCGGTCCCCAGCCCGGCTCCGTGCAGGCCGCTGGCATCCTGGAACGGATGCTCTCCGAGCGCGGGATCGACCATATCGTCCGCGCCGACTCCCAGGCCTCGGGCATGTCAGTGCTCTCCATCCGGCGCGGCCTGACCGTCTGGTGCCGTAGCCGGGTGGTGTCCTGGACCGGCCGCGCCGGTCACCGGCAGTGGCGGGCCTTCTCCGACCTCGTCGAGGCCGCCGAGCAGATTGTCTGGGCCTACGAGGAACTGGGCACTGCCGACCCGGCCGTGGGCAGTCAAGCCCATTAACCCGGTCCGCTAACGAAAACCGCTGGCCGGCCGGTCACCGGCCGAGGAAGCCTGGCGCCTCCTTGCGGGTGAATGCGAGGGTGGCGGCCCGGTGGTCTGCGGTGCGGCCCAGGGCGGTCTGGACCTCGGCCTCCTTGTCCAGCGCCTCGCCGAGGCCGTGCCCCGCAGCGTAGTTGAGCTGTTCCTTGATCCCGGCGTAGGCGGCGGTCGGGCCCGCCGCCAGCCTGGCGGCCAGAGCACCTGCGACGGTCGGCAGGTCCGCGTCCTCTACCACCTGGTTGACCAGGCCGAGTTCGAGAGCCTGCGGTGCGCGGATGGGTTCCGCGAGCATCAGGAACTCGGCGGCCCGCCCGGCGCCGGCCAACCGGGGCAACGTCCAGGACACGCCCGTGTCGGCGGCCAGCCCGACCCGTGCGAACGCCATCAGGAAGCTGGCCCCCTGGGCCGCAATGCGCAGGTCGCACGCGAACGCCAGCCCGGCACCGGCCCCGGCGGCTACCCCGTTCACGGCGGCGATGACCGGTTTGGGCATGGACCGGATGGCCAGCACCAGGGGGTTGTAGTGCACCCGGACCGTGTCCAGAGGGGCTGGTGGCGCCGGCGGCTGGGGGCCGGCCGGGGGCGAGTTGACCGCGGACGCGGACCCCGCCGGTGTCCGGGCGGCGGGGGCTCCAGAGGGCGGCGCGCCGGCCGCGGGGGTAGATTCGTCCTGCCCGTCCTGCCCGTCCTGCCCGTCCTCCTCGAGCAGATCGGCGTGCTCACGCAGGTCCTGCCCGGCGCAGAAGGCCTGCCCGGCCCCGGTAATCAGCACCGCGCGGACCTGAGGGCTGGATGCAGCCTGGTGCAGCGCCGCGAGCAGCGCGGTCTTCAACTCCGCCGTGAGCGCATTACGGGCCTGCGGCCGATTCAGCGTGATGGTGGCCACCGCTCCATCGAGGTTCCAGCGGACACTGTCAGTCACCGAAATCCTCCTCGGGACAGGCCCCGCGCGGTGCCTCAGTGACTCCTGAGACCCCAGTTACCGACGGCAGCGGGCGGAAGGGAGTGCTGATCGTTACCACTGTAGGCCGGAACTCTGGATAATAGAGGTACTGATCAACACGGCTGTGGGTGGCCGGACCCGCCGCAGGCGCCGGGATTCCGGCGCGGGCAGGCCTCCGCGAGGTCTCATACGGCCCCGAGCAGGAAGGGGATGCGGAATGGCGGCGATGAAGCCGCGGACAGGTGACGGTCCGCTCGAGGTCACCAAGGAGGGTCGCGGCATCGTGATGCGCGTCCCGCTTGAGGGAGGCGGGCGGCTGGTGGTCGAATTGTCCGCGGATGAGGCCGCTCGGCTCTCGGACGCGCTCAAGTCTGTCACCGGCTGAGCCTTGCCGGCCAAGGCGAGGGTTACGGCTGCGCCAGCGGCTGGCCTGGAACCGCTGGCTGACTACCTGGCCGCGGCGAGCCGGGATGCGGCCGCCGTTCCGGCCCTGATCGCTGTTCCCGTGCGCGGCCCGGACGGTGCCTCCCCGGGCCCGGTGCCTGGCGCCGGCGTGTCCAGCCTGGACCGGTATCTGGGGGTCAGCGCGGCCCAGGTCCTCGCCTCGGCCGAGATGACCGGCCGGGCAGGTGAAACCACCCAATCGATGATCCGGCTCGGTACGGAGGCTTGCGCCGTCCTGTTCCTCGGCGTGGGTGACGCCTCACCAGGAGCCCTGCGCCGGGCCGGTGCGGCGCTGGCCCGCCGGCTGCCGGCCGGAAGGGCCGCGCTGACCACGGCCGTCCTCGATGAACCCGACGAGGGCGTGCAGGCCTTCACCGAAGGGATCCTGCTCGGTTCCTACCAGTTCACGATGAAGTCCGCGGGGACGCCGGCCAAGGATCCCGGGGAGGTCCGGTTGCTGCTGGCCGGGCCGGGCAGCCGGGCAGGCCTGGTGGAGCGGGCGGTCACCGTCGCGGAGGCCGTGGCCCTGGCCCGCGATCTCGCCAACACGCCCTCGATGATCAAGAGCCCGGAATGGCTCGCGGCCGAGGCGGTCGCGGTGGCCGCGGAGCACGGCCTGTCCTCGCGGGTCTGGCGGGAAGCCGAACTCGCCGCCGGCGGTTTCGGCGGGATCCTCGCCGTGGGGTCGGGGTCGGTCCACCCGCCCCGGCTGATCGAACTCAGCTATCAGCCCCCGCGGGCTGAGCGGCACGTGGTGCTGATCGGCAAGGGCATCACCTTCGACAGCGGCGGGCTGTCGCTGAAGCCCAACGACGGCATGAAGCTGATGAAGACCGATATGGCGGGCGGCGCCGCGGTGATCGGCGCGATGTCCGCGCTGGGCCGCCTCGCGGTCCGGGCCCGGGTGACCGGCCTGGTGGCGGCGGCCGAGAACCTGCCGTCGGGGACGGCTATGCGGGTGGGAGACGTCATCACCCACTACGGCGGCCAGACGGTTGAGGTACTCAACACGGACGCAGAGGGCCGGCTGGTCCTGGCCGACGCGCTCGCCTACACCGGCGATGCGCTCGCCCCCGATCTGGTGGTGGATCTGGCCACGCTGACCGGGGCCGCGCGGGTGGCCCTCGGCACCTCCATCGCCGCGCTGTATGCCACCGATGACGAACTGGCCACGGCCTTGCTGGACGCGGGGGCGGCGAGCGGGGACCGGCTCTGGCGGATGCCGCTGGTAGACGATTACCGGGGCGGCCTGGACTCTCCCGTAGCGGACCTGGCCAACATGGCCCGGGCGGGGGGCGGGGCCGGTTCCATCGATGCCGCCCTTTTCCTCCGGGAGTTCACCGGCAAGACCTCCTGGGCCCACCTCGACATCGCCGGCGCGGCCCGGGCCACCGCCGACGACGGAGAGAACACCAAAGGCGCCACCGGCTTCGGCACCCGGCTGCTGCTCCGGTGGCTGGCGGCTAGCCCCGCTTGACCGCGGCCAGCAGTCCGTCACCGACCGGGAGCAGCACGGGCACCAGACGGTCATCCTGACGCACCTGCTCACCCAGGTCCCGGATGGCGATGGTGTTCGGGTCGTCCCGGCTGGGATCGGCCACCCGGCCGCCGGCCAGCGCGTTGTCGAACGCCACCACCCCGCCGGGCCGCAGCAGCCGCAGCGCTTCGACCAGATAGTCCGGATACTCCTGCTTGTCGGCGTCACAGAACACCAGGTCGTAGGCGCCGTCGGTGAGGCGAGGCAGGACGTCGAGGGCCTTCCCGCTGATCAGCCGGTACCGGTTGGACGGGAATCCGGCTTCGGTGAACGCCTTGCGGGCCAGCCGCTGATGTTCTGGCTCGGCATCGACGCTGGTCAGGACCGCGTCTGAGCGCATGCCCCGGAGCAGCCAGATACCTGAGGTACCGCAGCCGGTGCCTATCTCCACGACCGACCTGGCGCTAATGGCCGCTGCGATGAAGCGGAGCGCGGCCCCGCCACCCGGCCCGATCGGCGGTGCCCCGCCGATCTCGGCCGCCTCGCGGCGCGCGGCCAGCAGTGGCTCGTCCTCGGTGAGGTAGCCCTCGACGTAGGAAAGGTTAGCCTCTGCGCTCACAATGTATGCCTTCCGGTGCATGCTTATCCCAGTCCGGCAGCCTATCGTTACGCGCCGTGACCCGGGAACCAGCGAGGGCCGTTCGGGCGTTATCTCTTGACGCGGGGTGAATCCCGCCTGGCCGCGCAGATCGGGCGGGCCAGTCGCGGGTATGCAGCAGAATCCGAGCAGTTGTGGTGCGGGAAGGGGATGCCCGGGCACCATGGTGGTAGAGGCAGACGGTATACGGCGGGACGGCGAGATCGTGGACATGCCCGGGACCACGCCGGATGTGGCGTCCGGCTGGACGCCTCCGACCTGGGAAGAGATCGTGCGTGAGCACTCCGCCCGGGTATACCGCCTGGCCTACCGGCTGACCGGAAACACCCATGACGCGGAAGATCTCACTCAGGAGGTCTTCGTCCGCGTCTTCCGTTCGCTGTCCAGCTATACGCCGGGCACGTTCGAGGGCTGGCTGCACCGGATCACCACCAACTTGTTCCTGGACATGGCGCGGCGCCGGCAGCGCATCAGGTTCGAGGGGCTCGGTGACGACACGGCCCAGCGCCTGCGCGGTGACGAGCCGACGCCGGCCCAGATCTTCGACGAGCGGCACCTGGACGGCGACATTCAGGCCGCGCTCAAGGCGCTCGCCCCCGAGTACCGGGCGGCCGTCGTGCTCTGCGACATCGAGGGCCTGTCCTACGAGGAGATCGCGGACACGCTGGGGGTAAAACTGGGCACCGTGCGCAGCCGTATCCACCGTGGCCGGGCCCAGTTGCGGACCGCGCTCGACCACCGCCGCCCGCGCCGCGCGACGATCACTTCTAAGGTTGCGGCGCCGGGGGTCGTCGCGCCGGGGGTCGCCGCGCCGGGGGCCGTCGCGCCGGGGGTCGTGGCGCCCGGGGCCGTCGCGCCGGGGGTCGTGGCGCCCGGGGCCGTCGCGCCGGGGGTCGTGGCGCCCGGGGCCGTCTCCGGCACGCCTGGGACCGCTGTCGTGCCCCTGGCCGGTGACCTATGAGTCATCTCGGGCAGCGCATCTCCGCCTTGATCGACGGGGAGCTCAGCGATTCCGAGCGGGACCGGGTCCTGGCGCACATCGCCGGCTGTGACGAATGCCGCCAGGAAGCCGTGGCCCTGCGCGCGCTGAAACAGCGGATGCATTCCCTGGGCGAGGCCATGGTGGACGCGGCGCTGACCGGCCGGCTGATGGCCATGGCCATGCCGTCGGACGGGCAGGCGTGGACCGCCCGGGCGCCGTGGCGGCCCTGGGGCGCATTCCCGGCGGCCCGGATGCTGACGGCAGGCCTTCTCGCTTCCACGGTGGCCGGCCTCGGTGCGGCTGCCTTCTTCGCCGGCGGAGAGCAGCAGGCTCCCGGCCCGAAGGTCACCCCGGCGGTCGATACATTCCTGGTCCAGCACGCGATCGTCACCGGCGATCTGCCGGTGTCGCCGCTCGCGGGCGGGACGGCCGGCAGTACCAGCGGTACGGCTCCGGCCGGGAGCAGCGGCGTCGCGGCTGGGGTGTCGGCCAGCGGCATAGCCGCCGCGGCCGCCGCGGGGACCCAGGCCCGTTCGGCCAGTCGCCGGTTCGCCCGCGGCCAGGTCAGCATCAGCCAAGCCAGCCTTGACCAGGTCAGCCTGGGCCAAGCCAGCGGTGGCCAGGCCAGCAGTGGCCAGGCCAGCACTGGTCGGGCTGGCGGTGGTCAGGTGAGTCGTGGTCAGGCGAGCAGTGGCCCGGCGGGCAGCATGATGCGCCGTGACCTGCCGCACCTCGTCCCCGTGGTCAGGGCCCCGGTGGCGACCGCATCCGCCAGCCCGGGGCCGTGAGCTGACGGATGTTCTCACGCACCACGCCCGAGTGTGACGGGCCTGCTCCCGAGCACGACCCGCTGCACCTGCGTATCGCCACCGCCGTGGTGGTCCTGGGCCTGATCGCCACCGGCGTCACGGTGATCTGGCGGGACGTGGCGGGGCATAGCGGAGAACTGGTGCCCCAGACCGCCAGCCCCCAGACGATCAGCCCCCAGACGGCCGGCCACGGCGGACTGCACCAGCCATCGGTGTCCCCGCCGGCCACGGCCGGCCCCCGGGCGGGAACGGGCCTGAGACTGCTTAGCGAGGCCGCCCACGCCTGCCAGCACGTGTCCTATGAGGGTGTTCAGCGGACCGCCTGGCAGGACCCGGGAGGCAGCTGGATCTCCCTGGTGAATGTGTGGCACCGGAAGGGTCGCCAGACCCTGATCCAGGCGGCCACCATGCCCGCTGCCGCCTCGCCGTTGAGCGGGGCGAGCAGCACGGACCCGGATGGGGACAGCGACGACGACGTCGGCCAGCGGGACCCTGAGGGCATCATGACCATGACCCCGCAGATGGTTGCGCTGCTGGCCGAGAACTACCGGGTTTTCCCGGCCGGCCGCGGCCAGGTGGCCGGCCGCCCCGCGCAGGAACTGGTCCTGCGGCACCTGGACGGACGCCTGGCGGCGCGGTTCTGGCTGGATAGCGTAACCAAGCTGCCATTGCGCCGCGAGACGTTCGACGGCCACGCCCGGATGGTCAGCGACGACCTGTTCGTGAGCCTTAAGCTCGGCCCACCCACGACGGCGGCGGTGCCGCGTACCGCGTCGGCACCGGGAGGCAAGCCGCTGGCCAGCAAACAGCTCGCCCGGCTGAGGGCGGCGGGCTGGCCACTGCCGGCCCAGCTGCCGGGTCAGCTCACCCTGCTCCGGGCCAGCGAGACCGGCAGCCCATCCGACTCGGTCGTCGACCTGGCCTATTCCGACGGCCTGTCGGTGATCTCACTTTTCGTCCAGCGCGGGCATCTGCCCGCCCAGCTCCACGGGTGGTCCGAGGTCGCCCTGCGCGGCCATCGTGTCTATGCGTCCGGCCGGGACCAGCGCAGCGTCGCCTGGTCAGCTCGCGGGTTCGTGTACACGCTCATCGCCGACGCACCGGATCAGACCCTGGACCAGGTGGTAGGCGTGCTGCCGCGCAACGGCGGCCCCGGGTTCTTCGGCCGGATGCGCCGCGGACTGGGCCGCCTGGTCTCCTGGCTCGACCCATTCCGGTGAGCCCGGTGGTCCGGCGGGCACAGCGAAGGAGGCGTTAAGGCAGATGACGGTCTACAGTGTGGGCAAGAGCGTGCGTGCCACCGCGGCCGCGCCTCGCCTGGAGAGCTGACGTGTTTTTCGACCTGTCTATCGGCAAGATCCTGGTCCTGGCCGTGATCGCGCTCGTGGTCTTCGGGCCGGACCAGCTGCCGAAGATGGCCCACCAGCTCGGCCATACCCTGCGTGAGCTGCGCCGGTTGGCGGATGGAGCGACGAAGGACCTCCGCGAGGGCCTGGGACCCGAGTTCTCCGACTTCGACGTGCGGGACCTGCATCCGGGTAACTTCGTCCGCAAGCACCTGCTCGAAGGGCTCGACGGCGACGACGGCACCACGGCCGGGATGGCGGAGTCCGAGGGCGGGTACCTGGCCGACCGGACGGCCACCGCCACGCTGGCGCGTGAGGAAACCCCGCCCTTCGACCCCGAGGCCACCTGATCCACTTCCGGGCCCTGGCTTCTCGGCCCCCGGTCCAGCGGTGCTCCGGGCCCAAAGCGGCAGCGCCCTGAATTCAGGCGGGGGTCAGCCCCAGCCGCCGTCCCGCCAGCCCGCGCGACCGGTTCACCATCCCGTTCGCGATCCCGGCCAGCTGCCGGGCGGCCGCCGTCTCCGGGTCGGCCAGCACCAGCGGGATACCCTCATCGCCGCCTTCCCGCAGCCGGACGTCGATGGGTACCTGGCCCAGCAGCGGTACCGGCGCCCCGGTCACCCGGGTCAGCGCGTCGGCGACAGCCTGGCCGCCGCCTGAGCCGAACACCGGGACCGGCTCCCCGCAGTGCGGGCAGGCTAGCGACGACATGTTCTCGATCACGCCGGTGATCCGCTGGTGGGTCTGCACCGAGATCGCCCCGGCCCGCTCCGCCACCTCCGAGGAGGCGAGCTGGGGGGTGGTGACCACGACCAGTTCGGCCCCCGGGACGAGCTGGGCCACGGAGATGGCCACGTCCCCGGTCCCCGGGGGCAGATCCATCAGCAGCACGTCAAGGTCGCCCCAGTACACGTCCGCGAGGAACTGCTGCACCGCGCGGTGCAGCATCGGTCCCCTCCAGACCACCGGCGCGTTCCCGGTGGTGAACATGCCGATAGAGATCACTTTCACGCCGTGCGCCGTCGGAGGCATAATCATCTGCTCGACCTGGGTCGGCGGGTCGGTGACGCCCAGCATCCGGGGCACGGAGTGCCCGTAGATGTCGGCGTCCAGGACACCCACCTTCTGCCCGGCCGCGGCCAGCGCCGCGGCCAGGTTCACCGTCACCGAGGACTTGCCGACCCCGCCCTTGCCGCTGGCGATAGCGAACACTCGGGTCAGCGACGTGGGCTGGGCGAAAGGGATCTCCTTTTCCGGGCGCCCTCCGCGCAGCTTGCCCTGGAGTTCCTTGCGCTGCTGCTCGCTCATCACGTCCAGGTCGACCTGGACCCCGGCCACGCCCGGCAGTTTGCTGACCGCTGCGGTCACGTCCCTGGTGATGGTCTCGCGCAGCGGGCAGCCGGCCACGGTCAGGTAGATATCGACCCGGACCAGCCCGCCCTCGCCCACGGCGATGTTCTTGACCATCCCGAGTTCGGTGATCGGACGGTGAATCTCGGGATCATTGACCCCCGCCAGGGCCTGCGTGACCTGCTCGGCAGTGGGGGGCGAGGAAACAGTGGGCGGCATGACCATGTCCTCATGCTACGGCCGGGCTTTCCATGCCTGGCCACGACCGTCCAGCCGTGCTGCCCGGGCCGCCGACGCGCGCCTCCGGTTTAGTCCACGCGACTCCAGGCGATTCCGCCGGAATCGGCTTCCAAGTCTGGCTCCCAGCCCCTTACGGAGCGGGCCAGCGCATGCGCTCGCAATGCATCAACTTCGGTCTGGAGGGCCGGAACGGGCACGGGATGGGCGGGCGGGTCCCCCGGTGTTGTCGCTACCTCCAGGTGGCGGCCTCGACGGCCAGAACACAGATAGGAAACTGCAGAAGGTCGAGGCGATCTGCTGTGCCGGCCGCAAAGCCTGATTCTCATCCCAGTTGCCTGACCGCCCACGTGATCACTGCTTCGGGAAAGGCTGGCGGCCGGGCTCTGGCTGGCGGTCAGGCTGGGGCTCGGGCGCAGGCTCTGGCTGCCGGTCGGGCTCGGGGTGCGGCTATGGCTGCTGGGGCTCAGGCTGGGGGGCTGGAGCTGCTGGGGCTGGAGCTGCTGGGGCTGGAGCTTGAGCTGCTGGGGCTGGAGCTTGAGCTGCTGGGGCTGGGGCTGGTACTCGGGCTGGAGCTGCTGGGGCTGGGGCTGGGGCTGGGGCTGGTAGTCGGGCTGGGGCTGGGGCTGGGACTGGTACTGGGACTGGTACTGGGGCTGGGGCTGGGGCTGGGACTGGTAGTCGAGCTGGGGCTGGGGCTGGTACTCGGGCTCGGGCTTGAGCTGGGGGCAGGACTCGCAGGGCGGTCGGCGGCGCTTGCGCAAGCAGTTGGGCCGGTGGTGGCGGCGGGGCTGGTGGTGGCGGCGGGGCCGGTGGTGGCGGCGGGGCCGGTGGTGGCGGCGGGGCCGGTGGTGGCGATAGGGCTCTGGCAAACCGCCCGGCCCGCGCTGGCAGCTGAGCTTCGGCAGTCAGCCCCGGCGGTCGGGCGATGGGCGCGGGTGGACGGCGGCGTCGTGCAACTGGTGCCTATAGCGCGCGGTTGACCCGGGCCGTGACCGCTCACCCTGGACCCGCCTGGACCGCCTGGACGGCCTGGACCGCCGGTGCGGCTTTGGTGCCCGTTGCTTACGAGAGACCGGATAAGTCCGGCTGTCTGCGAAATCGCCAGCTGTGGCACCGGAGTCAGCGCGACAACACCTGCTGCCACCAGGAGGGCGGCAATGGCCAGCACCGCGCCAGGGCGCAGCCACGTTGGGTGCCGCCGGTCATGCAGCCAGCCGGGCGCCGCTACTCGCAAATGCTGGCTCACCGCGCGGCGCACCCCTTGCAGCTGGGTGGGCATAGCTAGCAGCCCCCTCCGCACACGACTGGCCCCGGCGGAGTACCCGGCCATCATCCAGGCGACGAGCAGCGGGCGTGGCGTGGTCAGCCGGGCGCGGATCCGCCGCAGGCCATCGTCACCGGGCTCTACCGAGTCGGCGGCTGCTCGCAGCGCGCGGCGCAGAATCTCCTCAAGGTCACGATCGCGCTGGGTCACTTCTGGTCTCCAGCAGACTGCGCAGCGATGACAGGGCCCGGGCAGTGTGGCTTTTCACGGCACCCGGGCTGATCCCCAGTGTCTGGGCAATCTGAGTCCCTGACAAGTCCCCGTAGTACCGCAGCACGAGCACCTCGCGCTGCCGCGGCGAAAGCGTGCGCAGCGCGGTGACCATTGCGGTCCGCTCGAGCAGGTCAACCGCTCCCTCCTCCGCACTGGGCATATCCGGCGCCGGCTTGGGAGCGTTCCGGTCCACGATCTGGCGATGCCGCAGGACGGAGCGAGACCTATTCACCACCGAGCTCCGCAGATAGGACAGTGCCTTGTCGCTGTTCCTCAGCAGGCGCCAGCGGCGGTGCATCGCGATGAAGGACTCCTGCACTACCTCCTCAGCGGTCCCTACGTCGTGTACCAGCAAATCCGCGAGCCGCACCAGCGATCGATAATGCGCGGTGTAGAGCGCAGTCACCGCGCCGTCGGCATCCCCGTCAGCCGCGACCAGATCCGGAACCGCGGGCCTCGCCATAAGCTCGCGTACTCCGATAGCGCGTCCGGCCGCACGTCCCCCTAACAACCTCAACGCCCCCGCCCATTTATGCCGGCCCGCCGAACACTAGGGCCGACTCCCCCAGGCGGACTGCCGGACGCCCCAGCCAATGCTTGAAAGATGATCAAGCCGACTAACCGGCAACCCCGTTACAGACTGAGGGTATGCAGGACAAATGTCCAGCCCTGCTGGACGGCATCACCAAGCGCCTGAGCTGGGCGCGAGGGTGGCCTCTAGCGGATCGTGACCGGTTCGCACAGATGGTGACCCCAGCATGGTTACCATTCATCACCACCATCCATCACCACCATCCGTCCCACCCTGCTGCGTGTGGGTGGTAGCCGCGATCGACGGATCCGGGGCGGGACCAGGCTCAATCCGTAACCTCGTGTTACGGAGCGTCGCAGACAGCGTCGAACGGGGCGGCCCGCTAGGAACCGGCCGGGCCCGCATCCTCATCCGGGGTGAGGCGGTAAACCGCTCCCGTCCGGGCCCAGCGCTCGGCGGGGGACTCCGCGCCCGGGCTTTCCGGCTCGTTCAGCCAGGCCAGCAGCGCGCCGATGATCCCGGCCCACTCCGCGGAATCTGGCTCGACCCGGCTCACCCGGGCCGCCCAGCGCACCAGCAGCCCTCCGGTGTCCTTGCTGGCCACCGAGACGATGACCAGGGACGCGTCGCCAAGCCCGGGGACGTCCTGCTCGCCCGGGCCGGTCAGCACGTACGCGGCGTCGCGCCACACGTGCCATACCGGACGAGGTCGGCCCGGGGCACCGCCGCCGGTCCCGCCCGGGACAGCCCCGCCCGGGACAGCTGCGCCCGGGACAGCTGCGCCCGGGACAGTGATCCAGATCAGCCCGGCCCGCTTGGTGGCCTCCGCGATGAGGGCGAGCCGGCCGGGTTCCAGCTGAGTCCGGCCGGGCTCCTGCTGGGTCTGGCCGGGTCCTGGCTGGCGAGCGCTCACCCAGCCAGCGTGCCATGCAGATCAGGAGGCCGTGACCAAATGGCGCCGTCGTCATACCGCCCCCGGCGGACCTGCCTGGCCGTGCCCGGCAGCAGCCCCCGGTTCCTGGAGAAGGCCCGCGGCCTGCCGGCCGACGAGATCTTCCTCGACCTGGAAGACGCGGTCGCACCCGGCGCGAAACCCGCGGCCCGGGCGGCCGTGGTCGCGGCGCTGAACGGCGGCGGCTGGGAAGGCAAGATCCGTGCGGTGCGGATCAACGACGCCAGCACTCCCTGGGCGTACCGCGACGTGATCGAGGTGGTGGAGGGGGCCGGCCCCAATCTGGACGTGATCATCCTGCCCAAGGCCAGCGACGCGGCCCAGGTCAGCTGGCTGGACCTGCTGCTGGACGAGATGATCGACGAGGCGTCCCGCAAGCTCGCCCTGGTCACCGCGGCCAAGGGCCGTGCGGCCGGCCTGGCCCGCACCCAGGAGACCGCTCCCGGCCCGGCCGGTGCCGCCTCAGCCGAGCACCCCCCAGGTAGTGAGCGCCTCGGCCAGGCCGCTGGTCAGGGATAGGCCCGCCAGGTCAGCCTGGCTCACCCAGCGCGCGTCGGCGGCATCATCGGCCGCAGCCAGGGTGCCCCCGGTGACCGTGGCCGCGTAGTCCCGGATGTCCAGCACGGCGCCGCCCGGGCCGGGCCGCTGCACCGCCCCGACGAGGGTGCCGCACCTCACCTGCAGTCCGGTTTCCTCCCGGGTCTCGCGGACGACGGCCTGCTCATCGCTTTCCCCCGGCTCGATCCGGCCGCCGGGCAGCGACCACCGGCCGGTCTCCGGCTCGTGTCCCCGCTGGATCAGCAGGAGGCGGCCAGCCTCGTCCTTGATGATCGCCCCCACGCAGGGGATCCGCGGCCCCGTCACGCGGCCAGTATCGCGGCCCGGGGCCTGCCGGCCCAACCTGCCGCAGGATTTCGGGCCGTCCGGTGCTTGACGTTGGGGCCGCTGGAGATCAACGTCATTACACATGATGAAGGCTCCGATCTGCCCCCGCTGCCAGGGCGAACTCAGCGAGCCGAATGTCTGGCACAGTGCCTGGCGCTGTGCCAGACATGGAACGGTGCAGCCCCTCCGACCGGCCCACAACCCCTCGGCGGAAGGCCTGCACGCCCTGTTCAAGAAGGCCGTCGTGCCGGTCTGGCTGCCCTGGCCGATCCCCCTGGACTGGCTGGTCACCGGATTCACCGGCGCGGGTGATGAGCGCGGCGGCACCCGGGGCTGCGTGATGGCCCTGTCCGGGCCCAGCCCGGTGGGCGGGCTGGCGGAGATGCTCCTCGTCTCCGAGGAACCGGGGCTGGGCCTGGGAGCGGGCCTCGCCGGGCTGGCGGGGCCCGATCCTGGCGAAGGATTCGCCGCGGGCCCGCCGCACGCCCTGGTCCAGTTCGGCCACCACGAGTTCCCGCTGTGGAGCGTGGAATCGCCCGGGGCGGCGGTGTTCGCCGGCGAGGTGCTGGGCAGCTGGCTCTGGATCATGCTGTGGCCGGATACGGCCGGCACTCTGCTGCTGGAGACCCTGTCCCTGCGGGACCTGCGTGATCCCGGTCAGGACCTGGATGTGCCGTTCGGTGCGCTCTCGCCGCGACTGCCCAGCTAACCTGCCGACAGTGCGCATCGACCTTCACTCCCACTCCACCGCGTCGGACGGCACCGACCCGCCCGCCGAGGTGATGCGCCGGGCCCGGGCCGCGGGACTGGACGTCATCGCCCTGACCGATCACGACACCCTGGCCGGGCACGGCGAAGCCTGCCGCGCGGCCCCCGAGGGCCTGTCGCTGGTCACCGGCATGGAACTGTCGTCCCGGCTCGATTCGCACAGCGTGCACCTGCTCAGCTACCTCCCGGGCGGGGCCAGCCCGGAACTCGCGGCGCAGTGCCAGGCGATCCGGGATGACCGGATCCGCCGGGGCCAGGCCATGGTGCAGCGGCTCCGCGACCTCGGGGTGGATGTCACCTGGGAGCAGGTGGCCGCGCTCGCGGCGGGGGGGAGCGTGGGCCGTCCGCACATCGCCCGGGCCATGGTCGCGGCGGGCGCGATCGCCACGCCTCGTGAGGCGTTCAGCCCGGACTGGATCGGCGCGGGCGGGCGGGCCTACGTCAGCCGGTACGCGCTGGACCCGGCCCGGGCGATCGGGCTGGTCCGGGACAGCGGAGGGGCGGTGGTGCTGGCCCACCCGGCGGCGATCTCCCGGGGCTGGCGGATTCCCGATGAGGCCATCGCCGCCCTGGCCGGGGCCGGGCTGGCCGGCCTGGAAGTGGACCACCCCGACCACGACGAGGCGGAACGGGCCCGGCTCCGCGTCCTCGCCGGTGACCTGGGCCTGGTCATCACGGGAGGAAGCGACGATCACGGCGACCTCACCGGGCACCGGCTTGGGGTCGAGACGACCAGCCCCGCCGCGTTCGAGAAACTAATGGCGCTGGCGGCGGAGGCTGGTGCGGCGGAGCCCGGTCGCGGGCCGCGGGACCACGGGTAAACCGGCCACGGACAAGCCGGCGGGAACCAGGGGTTACCGGGACTGCTCTGCGACTCCCTGGGCCACCGCGCAGGGTGCGCACAGCGGGACTTCCTGGTCAGAGATGCGGCGGGTGATCACCGCGTGATGGTCACAGACCCCGCGGTCGTCCGGGTGCGAGATCGCGCACAGGCACTCGCAGTCGCGCCTGATCCACAGCGGCGAGATACGCCAGCTCGCCACCACGGCCCGGATCGCGGGGTCATTGACGAGCTTCTGGAACGCCTCGGAGGTCACTGCCGCGGTCCGCTGGAACGCCTCGGAAGTCACCGCCGCGGTCCGCTCGGCCCATTCAGCCGCCACGGCCGTGGCGGCCTCCCAGGCCGCGGCCAGCTGCCGCAGAGGGGTGTCGCCGCCGTCACTCACCATGCCATCGTCTCACCCAGGACCGGCGGTGACCAGGCCTGCCCCAGCGCAGTGCCGGTGCCGATATCGTGCGTGCGGTGAAATTCTTTGGCGAGGTCTTCGTCACCCTCTTGGTGATCATGGACCCCGCGGGCACAGTTCCGCTGTTCATCGCGCTGACCCGCGGCCGCGAGCCCCGGGATCGGCACCGGCTGGCCTGGCAGGCAGCGCTGGTCGCCTTGGGCGTGATCCTCGCCTTCGCCCTGTTCGGCCGCGAGGTCCTGGATTACCTCGGTGTGGAGCTGCCCGCCCTGGAAGGAGCCGGAGGCCTGTTGCTGCTGCTGGTGGCGCTGGAATTGCTGACCGGCAAAACAGCCGAGCCCACCGAGGCAGAGTGCGAGAAGATCAACGTGGCGTTCGTCCCGCTGGGCACTCCGCTGCTGGCCGGACCGGGCGCGATCGTCGCCACCATGCTGTTCGTCCAGCGGATCCATAATGGGGCACAGGTGGCCGGCTTCGCGCTCGCCCTGTGCGCCGTGATCGTGGTGCTCTATCTGGCCATGCGGTTCTGCGGGGTGGTCAAGCGCCTTCTCCGGGACAGCGGCGTCGAGCTGCTCACCCGGATCTCGGGCCTGCTGCTGTCCGCGATCGCGGTCCAGCTGGTGGCGGAGGCCGTCCAGGCGTTCGTGAAACAAGGATGAGGAAGGAAGGCCGGCCATGGAGGCGCGGATAAAGCGGGTGGCGTCACCGGGGGACGCGGACGCTGCCGAAAGCAACACCTGGATCGTGGGCGACGACGACGAGGTCATCGTGGTCAACCCGGGCCGCGACGCGGGCGCGGTACTCTCCGCCGTCGGCGACCGGGCGATTCTCGCCGTCATCTGCACCCATGGGCACGCCGCCCACGTCGCGGCGGCGCCCGGGGTGGCGGAGCGTGACGAGGCACCCATCGCGCTGCATCCCCGGGACCGGCTGCCGTGGCGGGAAGCGCACCCGGACGGCGACCCGGAGATCGATATGGAGGACGGGGGGATCTTCGAGGTCTCCGACATCGCGCTGGAAGTCATCCACGCCCCCGGGCACAGCCCGGGTTCGGTGCTTCTGTACAGCGAGGAACTGGGGGCGGTGTTCGCGGGCGATAGCGTGACCGCCGGTGGGCCGGTCCCGCACAACGGCGAGTACACCGACTTCCCCGCGCAGCTCAGCGCGATCGGCGAGCACCTGCTGACTCTCCCCGGGCCGACCCGGGTGCTGCCCGGGCACGGCGAGGAGACCACCGTGGCCGCGATCGGCAAGAAGTTCGACTCGTGGGTGAACGCGGGCCCGCTGCCCCGGTCCACGGACCGGGACTGACCTGATGCGCAGCGAAGAGCAGCTGGGGCTGGACGGGATGCCTGCCCGCCTGTACGCGTGCACCCCGACCCGGCTGAGTACCTGGCTGGGCTGCCGGCGGCAGTACCGGATGAGCTACCTGGACCGGCCCGCCCCGCGCAAGGGGCCGCCCTGGGCCCACAACAGCCTGGGGGCCAGCGTGCACAACGCGCTAGCCGGATGGTGGCGGCTGCCGCAGGCCCAGCGGACCGTCCCTGCGGCCGGCGGTTTACTGGAACGAGGCTGGATCAACGAGGGCTTCGCGAGTGACGCCCAGTCCGCGGACGTGCGGAACCGGGCCCGCGGCATGGTCGAAGATTACGTCTCGGCGCTGGACCCCGCCGACGAGCCAGCTGGCGTGGAGCGGACGGTAGGCGCCCGGACCGACCGGATCACGTTCTCCGGCCGGATCGACCGGCTGGACGACCGGCGGGACGCCGGCGGCGGCCGGGAACTGGTCGTGGTGGACTACAAGACCGGCCGCCGGTCACTGAGCACCGACGACGCCCGGTCCTCGCTGCCGCTGGCGCTGTACGCGGTCGCCGCCGCCCGGGTGCTGCGCAGGCCCTGCCACCGGGTGGAGCTGCATCACCTGCCCACCCGCGCGGTGCACGCCTGGGAGCACACACCCGCCGCGCTGGAGCGGCACCTGGGCCGGGCCGAGGACATTGCCGCCGAGTGCGCAGCCGCCGACCAGCGCTACCGTGACGGCCTGTCGCCCGCGGGCCAGGACGAGGAGTTCCCGCCCAGCCCGGGCCCCGGCTGCGGCTGGTGTGACTTCCGCGCGCTGTGCCCGGAGGGCGCCGCGGCCACCTCCGCCCGCCGTCCGTGGGATGGCCTGGAGGAACGCTCCGACGACTGACTGTCCGACGGCTCGACCGTCCGACGGCTGACCGTCCGACGGCTGACCGTCCGACGGCTGACTGTCCGACGGCTGGCGGCGGCTCAGGCGGAGCGAGACGATCGGGCCCGCTGGCACTCGGTCGCGTTCCAGAAACTGGTCAGGGTGCTCGCGGTGGTCTCCGGTGCCTCGACCGCGGGGGAGTGGGCCGCGGCCGGTATGCAGATCCGCTGGGCGCGCAGCCGGGCCGCCATGTCTTCCTGGGCGGCGGGGTCCCACGCGTCGTCATTCTCGCCGTAGAGGACCATCAGCGGGACCGAACCCAGACGGGCCAGGGCCGGCGTCCGGTCCGGGCAGGTGAGCAGGGTCTCGGCCATCGTGCGCAGCCCGGTGGGGGAACTGCTCAGCAGCCGGGTCTGCAGGAAGTCGATGATGACCGGGGGCACGTTCCCCGACAGCGCCTCCGGCTCCAGCCGGGTCCGCCAGATACGCTCGACCTCCGCGCCCAGCCGGTCCGGGGCAATCCCGTCCAGCTCGGCCAGCAACGCCTGCAAGATCAGGGCCCGCGGGCCGGTCAGCGCCCCCGGGCCAGAGCTCATCAGGGTCAGGGAGCTGATCCGGGCGGCCCGCGCCAGCAGCACTTCCCGGGCTACCAGGCCGCCCAGGGAGTGGCCGAGCAGGTGCACGTCGCTCTCACCCAGCCAGTCAGCGACCGTGGCCACGTCGGCGGCCAGCGCGCCCAGCTGGTAGGCGGCCACGTCATCGCCGCCCGGCGTCTCGAACTGGCCGCGCATGTCGATCGCGACCACCTGGCGCCCCGCGGCCGCCAGCGCCTGCAGGATCAGCAGGAAGTCCTCTTTGCTCCCGGTGTACCCCGGGACGAGCAGCGCGGGCTGGCGCTCGCGTATCCCGCTGGGCGGGAGAGCCTCGAGCGCCGCAAACCCGCCGCGGCTGGTCTCGATGGTCAGCCGCCGCACCCCGGAGGGCAATTGCAGCGCTTTTGGTGTGCTCACAGGCGGCCAGCCTACCCAGGGATACTCTGCCTACGCCTTACCGCGCCTTGAGGAATCCTGGAAGTCCGCAGGAAAACGGCTAGCTAGCTGGGCTGTCCTTCCGCCCGCGACCGGAACGCCGACGGCGCCGGCGGGGCTTGCTGTGCTCCGCGGACCCCTCGCCCTGGCCCGCCTGGCCGGCCGGCGCTGAGCCGGACTGAGCCGCCCCGGATTGCGACGACCTGGACGGGTTTGCCCGGGTCTGAGCGGGCCGGGGCTGGGTCCCGTCCGGGCCGTGCACCGTGACGCCGGCGCGGGTGCGCTTGCGGACCCGCGCCTTGCGCGGTGGTGCGTCCGTGCGGGCGTCCTGGTCACCGCGGCGGGCCGGCCGCCGCGGTGAACGGGCCTTCCCCGTCTCGCCGACGTCCTCGAGTTCTTCCGCCTCGAGCCCGGCCCGTCCCCGCTCGGCGCGGGGCAGGCTGCCCTTCACGCCCGCCGGGATGTCCAGCTCTTCGAACAGATGCGCCGAGGTGGAGTAGGTCTCGACTGGTTCCGGGATGCCCATGCCGAGGGACTCGTTGATGAGCTTCCAGCGCGGCATGTCACGCCAGTCCACGAACGTGACGGCGATGCCATCCCGGCCCGCCCGGCCGGTGCGCCCGGTGCGGTGCAGGTAGGCCTTGTCGTCTTCCGGGCACTCGTAGTTGATCACGTGCGTGACGTCGTCCACGTCCAGTCCGCGGGACGCAACGTCGGTCGCCACCAGCACGTCGATCTTGCCGTTGCGGAATGCGCGCATGGCCCGTTCCCGCTGGCCCTGGCCCAGGTCGCCGTGGACCGCCGCGGCCGCGAAGCCGCGGGTGACCAGCGCCTCGGCCACCTGGTCCGCGGATCGCTTGGTCCGGCAGAACACCATGCTGAGCCCGCGCCCATTGGCCTGCAGAATGCGGGCCAGCATCTCGATCTTGTCCATCTGGTGGGCCCGGAACACGTGCTGCACGGTCAGCGGGACCAGGTCAGGCTCGTCGCCGTGCTCGGCACGGACGTGCAGCGGCTGGCTCAGGTGCCGCCGGGCCAGCTGGACGACGTCGCCCGGCATGGTGGCCGAGAACAGCATGGTCTGCCGGCCCGGCGGGGTGAGCTCCAGGATGCGCTCGACGTCGGGCAGGAAGCCCAGGTCCAGCATCTTGTCGGCCTCGTCCAGGACCAGGGAGCGCAGCCCGGAGAGATCCAGGTGCCGCTGGCCCGCGAGGTCGAGCAGCCGGCCAGGGGTGCCGACCACGATGTCCACTATGTTGCGCAGCGCGTCGATCTGTGGTTCGTAGGCGCGGCCGCCGTAGACGGTCGCGACCCGGGCACCCCCGAGCCGGCCGGCCACGCGCAGGTCCTCGGCGACCTGGCCGGCGAGTTCGCGGGTCGGCACCACGACCAGGGACACGGGTGCGGAAGGCCGGGTGGCCGGCGCCTCCGCCACGTGCTGCAGCAGCGGGATGCCGAACGCGAGCGTCTTGCCAGTGCCGGTGCGGGCCTGGCCGATGATGTCATGCCCGCTCAGCCCGATGGGCAGGGCCAGGCTCTGGATGGGGAAGGGCGTGGTGATGCCGGCGACCTCCAGGGCCGCACAGATCTGCTCATCCACGCCAAGGTCACGGAACGTCTTAGTCACGTCCGGAGAACCAGTGGCCGGGGTATCGTCGGCGGGCGGTTCTGCTACGGACGAGGTCAGTGTGGTTGTCAGTTGAATCAGCTTCCATCAGTGGCCCGCTGTCTGGGCGCGCCTTATACGCGTCCTTGGCCCTGCGGACCTGGCTATCGGCTCCACCAGCGGGCCTCGCCCGCCAGTGCAATAAGGCATCCGGCCCGCCCCACGCTGGCGTCCTCGCCGTTGTGTCCTGCCACGGCCGTCGCATCTCCGCGCCCGGCTGGCCACGAGCCTTACTGCTAGAAGAACACGGCAGGGGGTTGCCGCATTCCATTCCAAGTTCTGACTCGCAGTGTACCAATGTGTCCTGGCCTGCGGGTGGACCAACACCCGCAGCCCGGTTGTTACGCTTCGCGGGTGACCGAAGCGCAGCGGCGCAACGACGCGTCCCGCGAGCCGGGCGAGCCAGGACTGCCTGGCGAGCCAGGTCAGCCCCGCGAGCAAAGCGAGCCAGGTCAGCCCCGCGAGCAAAGCGAGCCAGACCAGCCCCGCGAGCAAAGCGAGCCAGACCAGCAGAGCGGGATCATCGACCTGCTCGGCCTGCTGGCCTACGCGGAACTGGACGCCTACTTCCGGCTGACGGACGACGCGGCGCTCGCGCCCTCGCTCGCGGACAAGGCCGCCCTGGCCGGGATGGCGGTCGCCGAGTTCGGGCACTTCCGGCAGCTGTGCGAGCAACTGACGGCGCTGGGCGCCCAGCCGGACCAGGTGATGCTCCCCTTTGCCCCGGCGCTGGATGCCTTCCACACCCGCACCGCGCCGGCCGACTGGCTGGAAGGCCTGGTCAAGGCGTATGTGGGCGACGGGATCGCCGCGGACTTCTACCGGACGGTGGCGGAACTGGTCAACCCGCAGACCCGCGAACTCGTGCTCCGGGTGCTGGCCGATACGGGGCACGCGGAGTTCGTGATCGCCCGGGTCCGGGCCGCCATCGCGGCCGATCCCCAGGTGGGGGGACGGCTCGCGCTGTGGGCCCGGCGGCTGGTCGGGGAGGCACTGGCTCAGGCCTACCGGGTCGTCGCGGACCGGCCTTCGCTGGCAGGCCTGCTCGCCGGGGCCGCCCTGGGGGAGCCCGGCCAGACGGGCCAGCTCGGGGACATCGGGCGGATGTTCGCCCGGATCACCGACGCGCACGCCCAGCGCATGGCATCCCTGGGGCTGACCAGCTAAGCCTCAGCCCACGGAGCTACAGGTTGCTGAAACCGACCCGGCGCTGCTCCACGTCAGCCAGTTCCACGTAGGCGATCTTGCCCGCCGGGACCAGGAACTTGCCCCCCTTGTCGTCGGGCAGTACGAACAGCCCGCCGTCCTCGGAGGTCATGGCCTGGGTGAGCGCGCGCTCCAGCTCCTGGGCCGAGACGTTGGTCTCCACGACGAGTTCACGCGGGATGTTCTGGATCCCGATCTTGACTTCCACGATGCTCCTGTACTCGGACCTGCTCGGACTCTTGGGGAAGTGGTGCTACCCGGGCTTGACCAGGCCCCGGGGTGGCCGCTCAACCGGTACGCGGCCAGCCGCTGATACCGCGCCAGGCCAGCCGGGCCACGAGCTGTTCCGCGGCGTCCTTGGGGATGGCGCGGTCGGTGCTCAGCCAGTAGGTCGCGCTGACCTGAGCCATCCCGACCAGGCTGATACCGAGCAGATGGGCCTGATCGTCCTCGAGCCCCGCGTCCTCACGGATGAACTCGCTGATCATGTCCGCGTGCACGCGCATGGTCGCGTCCAGCCGGTCCCGGACCGCGGGCTCGTTGCGCAGGTCGGACTCGAAAACCAGGCGGAATGCCTCGCCGGTGCTGGCGACGAAGTCGAAGAACGCCTGGAAGGTGGCGCTGACCCGCTGCTTGTTGTCGGCGGTGGAGGCGAGCGCGTTCCGGATGGTGTCGGTCAGCGCATCGACACTCTCGTCCAGCAACGCCAGATAGAGGTCCAGCTTGCCCGGGAAGTGCTGGTAGAGCACGGGCTTGCTGACCCCGGCCCGTTCGGCGATCTCGTCCATCGCCGCCGCGTGGTAGCCCTGCGCGACGAAGACCTCCTGGGCGGCGCCCAGCAGCTGCCGCCGCCGGGCTGGCCTCGGCAGCCGCGTACCGGCCGTCCGGGCCTGCGGGGTTGCTGTCACGAGACTCTCCGTTGCGTCAATCGAGCGGCAGTTCCGCCGATGCACGTCATCCTACGACCGCTCGCACCCGGGAAACGCGGTAACACAGGGTGACCCAGGAAGCTCCCCGATCGCGCTGGTCAGCGGTAGGCGTCCTCGTCTTCGTCGTCGTCCGCTACTTCCTCGTGCTGCTCGACCACGTCCGCCGCGTCCGCCTCGTCTGGCAGCTCAAAGTCCTCCAGCTCCGGTTCCTCCTCGTCGCCGGCCAGAGTCTGGTGCTGCTCGATGGCGTCCTCGGTCGGCGCCTCTAGGTCTTCGCTGGGTTCCCGGCTCACGTCGCTCATCGGTGTGCCCCTCACGTGTTGTGTGACGATTGGGTGCTCACCCGGTCGGGACCCACTGTGGGCGGCGCGGGCGGCTTCCTCGAGGGTAGTGCCCCCGGGGCCTGCCCCTGGCCCAGCAGGGTCCGTCCCGGCGAGACGGCCGGCGTAGCCGCACCCGGCGCCGCGGCCGCCGCCGGCCCTGCGCCGGCCGGTCCCGCGCCCGCCGCCGCTGGACCCGCGCCCGCACCCGGCTCCCCGCCCGCGAGGCCGGCCGGGCGCTGGGCCAGGCCCGGCAGCGACATTTCCACGGCCTCGCCGTAGGTCGGGAACGCGTGCACCACGTCCGCCAACACCGCCAGCGGGACCCTCGCCCGGATGGCCAGGGTCACCTCGCCCATCCACTCCTCGGCGTCCGGCCCGATCGCCGCCGCGCCGACCAGGAGGTCGCCCGAGGCGGCGTCCACGTACAGTTCGACCCGGCCACGGTCGTCGTCTTCCACGGTGGCCCGGGCCGTCTCGGCCAGGTCGTAGCTGACCGTGATCAGCTCGACCCCGGTGGCCTCGGCGAGCGATGGGGACATGCCCACCGCGTAGACCGACGGCGAGGTGTAGACGGTGCGCGGGATGGCCCGGTAGTCCGCGGCCCGGCTGCCGCCCAGGAGGTTGGCCGCGACGATCTGGGCCTGGTAGCGGGCGGTGTGCGTGTACGGGGCGACCGCGGTCACGTCACCGGCGGCCCAGACCCGTCCCGCCTTCTTGCCAGGGGTGGCGGGCTTCCCGGGGGTGGCGGGCGCGTCTTTCCCGGCCGCGCTGGGCGCGTCTTTCCCGGCCGCGCTGGGCGCGGTTTTCTCAGGCCCGACTCTCCCGGGCACGTTGGGCATGACCCGGCAGGTCTCGTCCAGCGGCAGCATCTCGCCGGGAGCGGCCGAGATGCCAAGTTCTTCCAGCCCGAGCCCGGACAGCCGGGGGCGGCGCCCGCTGGCCAGCAGCACCCGGTCGGCCTCGATCCTGGTCCCGTCGGCCAGCGTGAGGGCCAGGCCCGCCTCGGTGGTCTCGGCCTTCACCACTGCCGAGCCGAGCCGCAGGTCCACCCCGGTCCGCCGCAGCGCGTCACCCAGGATCTCGCCGGTAAACAGCGCCTCCCCAGGCAGCACGTGCGGTTCGGCCTCGACCAGCGTGACCTGCGAACCGAACGCCGCGTAGATCTGCGCCAGTTCGCAGCCCACCGGCCCGGCGCCCAGTACCACCAGCCGTCGCGGCAGGTCCGGGCAGGTGAGCGCCTCCGCACTGGTCCAGGCGGGCACGTCGGTCAGCCCCTCGACCGGCGGCGCGACCGGCTCGCTCCCGGTGCACACGACCAGGTCGGTGTAGCCCAGGGTCAGCGGCCCGGCCGGGGCCAGCCCATTCAGGCTGCTCTTGGCCGTGTTGGGCTGGACCACGATGGTGCCGGGCCCGGTGATCTGGCCGGTGCCGCGGATCAGGGTCACGCCGGCCTCGGCGAGGCGGCCCGCAGCTGCCGCGTCGTCGAGGTGCCCGGCGACCTCGTCCCGGCGGGCGACCGCGTGCTCCCAGGTCTCGCCCCGGCGGGCGGACTGGAGCAGCGACTTGGAGGCCATGTCGGCCAGGTAGGGCGCCTCGCCGCCGACCAGGCCCGCCTCCACCAGGGCCGTGGACCGGCCGGCTTGCGACACCTCGATGGCGATGAGGCTGCCGGAGGTGCCCCCGCCGAGCACGACCACGTCGAAGTCAGGCATGCACTCATCCTCCCCCGACTCGCTAGACGTACGCGGTCCGTTCATCATGACAGCCATACCTAAAGCCGATCCGCCAGAGGGGCACATTCCTCTCATCTGGGTAGGGAGACAGCATGCGCAGCATGTGGAAGGGGGTCATCTCCTTTGGCCTCGTCACGATCCCAGTCAAGCTCTACACCGCCACCGAGCAACGGGATGTCTCGTTCCGTCAGGTGCACGCCGAAGACGGCGGCCGGATTCATTTCCGCCGGGTTTGCTCCGTAGACGGTGCGGAGGTCCCGTTCGCGGATGTGGCCAAGGGATACGAGCTCCCGGACGGCGAGATGGTCGTGCTGACCGACGAGGATCTCGCCGATCTGCCGTTGCCCACGGCCCGCAGTATTGAGGTGCTGAACTTCAGCCCGGCCGACCAGGTGGACCCCATCTTGTGGAACCGGAGCTACTACGTGGAACCCGAACCGGCCGGGGCCCGGGCCTACGTGCTGCTGCGGGACGCGCTGGAACGCTCGGGCCGGGTGGCCGTGACCAAGGTGGCGCTGCGCCAGCGTGAGTCGCTGGCCACCCTGCGCACCCGCGACGGCCTGCTGGTGCTGGAGACGATGCTGTGGCCCGACGAGGTGCGCGTCCCGGACTTCGCCTTCCTGGATCAGGACATCGACGTCCGCGCCCAGGAACTGCGCATGGCGACCTCGCTGATCGACTCGATGACCGAGGACTTCGAGCCGGATCAATACCACGATTCGTACCGGGAGGCGCTGGTGGAACTGGTGGAGGCCAAGGTCGAGGGCCGTGAGGTGACCCCGCCCGCCGAGCCTGCCCCGGCGGAGCCCGCCAGCCTGCTGGACGCCCTCCAGGCCAGCCTAGACGCGGCCACCAAGAAGCGCCCGGCCCCCGCCAAGCGCCCGGCGTCCCGCCGGGCCAGCGCCTAGAAACCAGACCAAACCCCAACTTCTCCGCAACGAAAACCGTCCCAGTAACCTGACTCAGCCAGGGATCCGCGACTTTGGGTGGCTGTTGATGAGACAACGCACGCTCGGCCAGGGTTTGTCCGTCGCCGAGCTGGGCCTTGGCTGCATGGGCATGAGCCAGTCCTACGGTTCCCCCGACGACCAGGAGTCGGTGGCCACCATCCACCGGGCCCTCGATCTCGGCGTGACCTTCCTGGACACGGCGGACGCCTACGGCCCGTTCACGAACGAGCGCCTGGTCGGCGGGGCCATCAACGGCCGTCGGGACGAGGTCGTGCTGGCCACCAAGTTCGGCAACCAGCGGCTGCCCGACGGCAGCCGGACCGTCAACGGCCGGCCCGAGTACGTGCGGGAGGCCTGTGACGCGTCCCTGGGACGGCTCGGCACCGACCACATCGACCTGTATTACCAGCACCGGGTGGACCCCACCGTCCCCGTGGAGGACACCTGGGGGGCGATGAGCGAGCTGGTCGATGCGGGCAAGGTCCGTTACCTGGGCATTTCCGAGGCGGCGCCAGCCACCGTGCGGCGGGCCCACGCGGTGCACCCCATCGCCGCGGGCCAGTACGAGTACTCGCTGTTCAGCCGGGAGCCCGAGGACGACCTGCTGCCCGTGCTCCGCGAGCTCGGCATCGGCCTGGTGTCCTACAGCCCGCTCGGCCGCGGGCTGCTGACCGGGTCCCTGGACACCTCGGGGGGATTCGGGGCGGCCGACTTCCGCCGCGGGCACCCGCGTTTTGAGGGCGAGAACTACGACCACAACCTGGCCGTCGCGGCCGGGGTGGCCGAGCTGGCCCAGACCATCGGGATCACCCCGGCTCAGCTGGCCATCGCCTGGGTGCTGGCCCAGGGGAACGACATCGTCACCATCCCGGGCACTAAGCGGCGCAGCTACCTGGAGCAGAACGCGGCCGCCGCCGACATCGTGCTCACCCCGGAGGACCTCATCGAGCTGAGCAAGGCGGTGCCACGCGACGCGGTCGCCGGGGAACGCTACCCGGCGGCGTTCATGGCCCACGTGGGCCTATGAGAGCCAGCCCTCCGTGATCATTACTGCGCCCCGGGTCATTACCGCGCTGCCCGATGCCCCGGTGCTGGAGCCCGGGTACGTCGTGACGGCCGGTGACCGGATCGCCGGTGTGGGCCAGGACCGGCCGCCCGGGCCCCCGGACCTGGAGCTGGAGTCGGGCGTGCTCGTCCCTGGGCTGGTGGACCTCCAGGTCAACGGGTACTTCGGAGTCGAGATGCAGGCCGCCGACCCGGTCGGCTGGGCCGCGGTCATCGAGGGGCTGCCCGCCACCGGCTGTACGGCGTTCCTGCCTACCTTCATCACCGCCCCGGTGCGGCGGCTGGCCGACGCCCTGGGGCGCGTTGCGGAATATCTGCCTGCCGGGAGATGGCCCAGCCACGACCGTCGCGGTATCGGTCAAGCAGGCGCGCGGGTGCTCGGCGTGCACGTGGAGGGACCGTTTATCTCCCCCCGCCGGCGGGGCGCGCACAACCCCGACTGGATCGTGCCGCCGGAGCCCGCCGCGCTGGATGAGCTGCTGGCCGCGGGGGCGGGCCTGCTCCGGCTGGTCACCCTGGCCCCCGAAGTGGACGGGGGGCTGGCCGCGGTCAGCCACCTGGCCGAGGCGGGCGTGCTGGTCAGCGTGGGACACAGTAACGCGACCGCGGCGCAGGTGGCCGCGGCCGCCGGGGCCGGGGCGCGGATGGTCACGCACCTGTTCAACGGGCAGCCCGGGGTGAAGTCCCGCGAGCCGGGCGTGGTCGGCCAGGCGCTGGCCGACCCCCGGCTGACCAGCGGCATGATCGTGGACACCCATCACGTGGCCACGGCCAACTGCACGATGGCCTTCAACGCCGCACCCGGCCGGATCTGCCTGGTCACGGACGCGGCCGCGTGCGCGGGCATGCCTCCGGGGGAATACCTGCTCGGCGGCGAGCCGATCACGCTGCCG
This sequence comes from uncultured Actinomycetes bacterium, assembly GCA_963770545.1. Classification (GTDB taxonomy): domain Bacteria; phylum Actinomycetota; class Actinomycetes; order Streptosporangiales; family Streptosporangiaceae; genus RYN-230. The sequence goes on from CAVYQF010000005.1 coordinate 31,297, forward strand.
CCCGGTGACGGCGTGCCGCCACGCCGGGCGGACGGCGGCCTGGCCGGATCGGCGTTGCGGATCGACCGGGCGGTGGCCAACATGGTGGCGCTGCTCGCCCGGGGGGGCGCCCCCCCGGACCCCCCCGCGAGTCGCCGGCTCGGCGAGGACACGCCTTCGGCGCGCCTCCCCTCGCCGGCGAGGCCAGCCGGGGCGGGGCTGGCCGACGCGGTGGCCGCCGCGTCCCGGGTGCCCGCCGACCTGATCGCCCGGCCCGACCTGGGGCGCATTGCTCCCGGTGCCCTGGCCGATCTGGTGTGGCTCGATGACGAACTGCGGACCGCCGCGACCTGGATCAATGGTGAGAGGGTGTACCCGTGACGGTGTTTTCGGGACGACCAGGGACTTTGCGTTCAGCACGGTGTTTTCAGCACGGTGTTTTCCGGCATGGTGTTTTCCGGCACCGTGTTTTCCAGCACCGCGTGTTCAGCACGGGGGGCGGGCGTGACTGAGCCCACCGCGATGCTGACCGAGATCGGGCAGCAGCCCGCGGCGCTGCGGGCCACGCTGGATTCGCTGATGCCGCGGCGCGGCGAGGCCGCCGCGCTGGCCCGGGACTGCCGCCAGGTGCTCTTCATCGCCCGCGGCACCTCCGACAACGCCGCGGTCTACGGCACCTATTTGCTGCAGGCGCACGCCGGCACGCTGGCCACGCTGGCCTCCCCGTCCATCGCCACCGAGTACCACGCCCGGCTGGACCTGTCCGGTGTGCTCGCGGTGGCGTTGTCCCAGTCCGGGGCGACCGAGGAGATCGTCGAGACGCTGGCCTGGGCGCGGGACTGCGGCGCCCGGACCCTGGCCATCACCAACGGCGGCGGGTCGCCGCTGACCCAGGTGGCGGACCTGGCCTTCGTGACCTCGGCCGGGGCGGAGCTGGCCGTCCCGGCGACCAAGACGTTCACCACCCAGCTGGCCGCGCTGGCCGTGCTGGCCATCGCGCTGGGCGCCGACCTGGATCCGGGCCTGCTCGCCGCGGTGCCCGATGAGATCGAGCGGATGCTGGCCGCCCCGGACGACCTGGAGCCGATGGTCGCCGACCTCGCCGGTGTTAGCCCGGGGGGGCGACCCCCCACTCCACTTTCCCGGGGGACTACCCCCGGAGCCCCCGGCCCCCGCGATCACTGGCTCGGCGGGAACACGCCTTCGGCGCGCCCCCCCTCGCCAGTCGATGGAGTCGTGGTCTCCGGGCGCGGGCACGCCTACGCGGCGGCGCTGGAGCTCGCGCTCAAGCTCAAGGAGGCGTGCTACCTGCACGCGATGGGGCTGTCCTGGGCGGACCTGCTGCACGGCCCGATCGCGGTGGTGGACGCGAGCACACCAGCCATCATCGTGGCGGCCGATTCCGGGCCCGCATTGCCGGGCAGCATCGACCTGGCCCGCCGGGTGATCGCGGCCGGGGCGCGGGCCTACGCGATCGGCGGCGGCCCCGGCCTGGCCGCGGCGAGCAGCCTCGCGGTGCCCGGTCCCCGGCTGCCCGAATGGCTGGCCCCGCTCGGGCTGATCGTGCCCGGGCAGTTGCTGACCGAGGCGTTGTCACGGCGGCGCGGCATCGATCCGGACAGCCCTCGCGGCCTCAGCAAGGTCACCCAGACCGCGTGATGACCGGGACGGAGCACGAAGACACCGGGGAGCCATCCGGGGAGCCGCGGCGCTTCCTCGCCGCCGTGTTCGATCTCGATGGCACGCTGGTGGACAGCGAGACGCGCAGTCATGAGAGCTGGCAGCACGTGTTCCGGTCCCGCGGCATCGTCCCGGACGACGACCTCATCCGTGCGTTCGTCGGCCGCCGCGGCGTCAACGTCCACGACCTGCTCCGGGAACGGGTCCCGGAGCACGATCCGGCCGAGCTGATGGAGGCGTCCAGCGCGCACTTCCACGCCCCGCACCAGCCGCCCCTGGGGCCGCTGGCCGGCGCGGTCGAGCTGGTCCGGCAGATCAGCGCGGCCGGGGTCCCGCTGGCCCTGGTCACCTCGGCAGGCCGCCGCTACGCGGAAGAGACCCTGACTGAGCTGGGCGTGCGCCCGCTGTTCTCGGTGGTGGTGACGGCCGGGGACGTGACGGTGGGCAAACCGGACCCGGAGGGGTACCGGGCCGCGGCCCGCAGGCTGGGCGCGGCACCCGCGGCGTGCGTGGTGTTCGAGGACGCCCCGGCCGGTGTGGCCGCGGCCAAAGCCGCCGGCATGTACTGCGTGGCGGTGGCCACCACCCACCCGCCAGAGGACCTGACCGGTGCCGACCAGATAGTCCCCGACCTAACCAAGATCACCTGGCCCCCACCCGCCAACTGAGGCCGCGCCGCTGAGGCTGACTTTTCCCGCGAATGGTTCACGAAACCGGACAAAACACCCCGCAAAGGTGCACCATTCGCGGGAAAAGTGCCGTCATCATGATCAACGGGAAGGTCCCATCATGATCAACGGGAAGGCCCCATCATGATCAATGTGACCAGCGGTGCTGGTGATGCGGGCTTCCCGGGACCTATTCGTGATCACGGTCAATTTCCGGTGCCCCAGGTCAGAAATTGACCGTGATCACGGTGTGAGGAGGGCGGGGGGCGGGTGTGCAGGCCAGGCGGGCCGGTCTGGTCAGGGCGGTCAGGGCTCGCGGAAGACCTTGTGCTGGGCGGCCTGGGCCCGGGGGCGCAGGACCAGCAGGTCCACGTTCACGTGGGACGGCCGGGTGACAGCCCAGGCGACGGTGTCCGCGACGTCTTCGGCGGTCAGCGGCTTGGACACCCCGGCGTAGACCGCGGCGGCCGACTCCACATCGCCCCGGTAGCGGTTGACCGCGAACTCGTCGGTGCGCACCATCCCCGGTGCGATCTCGATGACCCGCACCGGCTGGTCGTACAGTTCGAGGCGCAGCGTGCCCGCGATCGCGTGCTCGGCATGCTTGGCCGCGACGTAGCCCCCGCCGCCTTCGTAGGCGACGAAGCCCGCCGTGGACCCCATCACCACGACGGTGCCGTCACCGCTGGCGATGAGCTTGGGCAGCAGTGCCTGCGTGATGTGCAGGGTGCCGAGCACGTTCACGTCGAACATGGCCTGCCATTCGGCCGGGTCGCCCTGGGCCACGGTGTCCGCGCCGAACGCGCCGCCGGCGTTGTTGACCAGCACATCGCAGCGATCCAGTCGTTCCGCGAACCGGTCGACCGCGCCGCGGTCGGTCACGTCCAGGATCACCGGGTCGGCCTCGCCGCCGTTCGCGCGGATCTGTGCAGCCAGATCGCTGATCCGTTCAGCCCGCCGGGCGGCGAGGATGACCCGGTAACCGGCCTCGGCCAGCTTGAGCGCGGTGGCCGCGCCGATCCCGCTGCTCGCCCCGGTGATGACCGCAACTGGTGGCATGAGCCTGCCTCTCCACTCGTTTCCGCTGGGCTTGCTGGGCTGGTCCGGCGATGGGGTGATTCTGCCAGGAACCCGTGCGCGGCCGGCGTCGGCGTCTCATGCAAAGAAAGCTTTGCATATCTATCCGGATGCCTTCCCAAGAACTCTTTGCAAAGCTATGTTGGCATCTATGACTGATGACCCCACCGCCGCTGAGCACCCGGCCGCGAAACCCGGGGGCCGGCCCGCAGGCCGCTCGGTCACCCGGCTCCGGGACCCCCGGGCGCTGCGGGCCCTGGCCCATCCGATCCGGCTGTCTCTCGTCGGGCTGCTGCGGGTCGAGGGTCCCCTGACCGCGACCCGGGCGGCGGAACTGCTCGGCGAGAGCTCGGCCAGCACGTCCTTCCACCTGCGCCAGCTGGCCAAGTACGGCCTGGTTGAGGAGGCCGGCGGGGGCAAGGGCCGGGAGCGTCCCTGGCGGGCCACCGCCATGTTCACCAACCTGCCCGACGTCGCGGAGAACCCCGATCTCGCGGTGGCGGCGGAGCTGCTCAGCTCGGTGATCGCGGAGCGCTACTTCGAGGACGTGATGCGCTGGCTGGAGGTCCGGCAGGCCGAGCCGGAAGCGTGGCAGCGGGTCGCCCAGTTCGGGGACACGTACCTGTACCTCACCCCCGACGAATTGGCCGCGCTGGGCGAGCAGACGCAGCAGATGATGGATCAGTACATCGACCGGCAGACCCACCCGGAACTCCGGCCGGCGGGCGCCCGCCTGGTCAGCTACCTGCACCTGGCCTTCCCGCTGCTGAGGCCGTTCGGCCGGCGGCCGGAGGCCCGCCCGACCGATGAGACGGCTGCGCCAGCCGAGACGGCCACGCGGCCGAAGGAGGCTCCGCCGGACGGGAGCACCCGGTGAGCATCGCGGCCGCTCCGGAACGCCTGACGTCCCGGATCCCTCCCTTGCTGCGCGGTACCGCGTTCCGCCGGTACTGGGGCGCGCAGAGCATTTCCCTGTTCGGCGACCAGATCTCCGCCATCGCACTGCCGCTGGCCGCGGTGCTCGCGCTGCACGCGACCCCGGCCGAGATGGGCTACCTCAGTGCCCTCATCTGGCTGCCCAGCCTGCTGTTCGCCCTGCACGCCGGGGCCTGGGTGGACCGGCGTGGCCACCGCCGGGCCACCATGATCACGGCGGACCTGGGCCGGGCCGCGCTCCTGGCCAGCATCCCGGTCTGCTCAGCCCTGGGCGTGCTCAGCCTGGTCCAGGTGTTCGCAGTGGCGTTTGCGGCCGGGACACTGAGCATCTTCTTCACCGTGTCCGACGCCGGATTGTTCGTGTCCCTGGTGCCCGCCGATCAGTACGTGGCAGGCAACTCGCTCATCTACCAGAGCCGGGCGCTGGCCGCGGTGGGAGGCCCCAGCGCGGGCGGCCTGCTGGTGCAGGCCCTGTCCGCGCCGGTTGCGCTGGCGGCCGACGCACTGTCGTTCCTGGGCTCGGCGTTCTTCCTGAGCCGCATCCGCCCGGCCGAGCCCGCCCCGGACCGCGCGGAGCGCCGGGGGGCGCTGAGCGCCGGCGCCCGCTTCATCGCGGCGTCGCCCATCCTGCGGCCGTCGCTGGCCTGCGTGTCTGTGATCAACTTCTTCAACTTCATGTTCATGGCCCTGTTCGTCCTGTACGCCGTCCGGTCGCTGCACGTCCGGCCCGGGTTGCTCGGCGTGGTGCTGGGCGCGGGTGCGGTCGGCGGCGTACTCGGGTCGCTGCTCACCGGTCGGATCGCCAGCCGGGCCGGGGTCGGGCGGGCCTACCTCATCGGCTGCATCGTGTACCCCGTCCCGGTCCTGCTCGTGCCGCTCGCAGGCGGCCCCCGGCCGCTGATCCTCGGGATGCTTTTCACGGCCGAGTTCGTGTCGGGGTTCGGGGTGATGATCCTGGACATCAGCATCGGCACGATCTTCGCCGCCGTCGTGCCCGATCCGCTCCGGGCCCGGGTCTCCGGGGCCTTCCAGGCCGTTAACTACGGCACCCGGCCCGTGGGGGCACTGGTCGGCGGGGCTGCGGGCACGCTGATCGGGGTGCACCCGGCGCTCTGGATCGCGGCCGCGGGCGGGACGCTGGGCTTCCTGTTCCTGCTTCCCTCGCCGCTGCCCCGCTTCCGCCTGGAGACCTCCTAGCCCATGGTCTTGGCGCCGTCCAGGGACTCCCGGATGATGTCGGCGTGCCCGGCGTGCTGCGCGGTCTCCGCGAGGATGTGCAGCAGCACCCGGCGGGCGGACCAGCTCGCGCCCTTCTCGAACCAGGGCGCCTCCGGCAGTGGATGCGAGGCGTCCAGGTCGGGGAGGGACCGGATCAGGTCGTCGGTGTGCTGCGCCACCTGGTCGTAGTCGGCCAGCAACCCGGCCAGCGTCTCCCCCTCCAGCATCCGGAACCCATCCATGTAGGCCCCCAGGTCTGACTCGTCAAAGGCCATGGCCCGCGGGCCCGCCACGATGAACTGGGTCCACTGCCGTTCAGTCTGGGTGACGTGCTTGATCGCGCCACCCACGCACAGGGCGCTGGCGGTGGTGCGCTGTGCGGCCTGCTCGTCGGTCAGGTCACGGGTGGTGAAGCGCAGGAAGTAGCGCTGCTTGGCCAGGGCGCTCAGCAGGTCAGCCCGCTCGCCCGTGGCGACGTCGGTACTGGTCATGGTGCCGGTCCGCCTTCCCCTCGGTGCTGTATGCGAGCACGGTACGGCGAGGCACCGACATTTTCTGCCCAGACAGGTGAACCGAAATTCACCTCCGCCGATCACATTCATAGGGAGTGGAGAAGTGCTGCCAACGGGGCACAGAATCCCGCCGGGCACTCTTGAGAACGTCAGAAGCCGGCTGGGACCGCCACCGGCGAGGAGCTTCCAAGGAGAGACGCCGTGACCGGCATCGTGATCGCCAACTTCCCCATCATCGCCTTGATCGTGGCCGCAGTGATCGGTATCCCGCTGTGGATCACGATCAGGCATCCGCACACCCAACCGGACTACGCCGAGGCCCGCGCCCACTTCCGGGCCAAGGCCGCCGCCGAAGCTCACACCAGCGACTTCGTGCCGACCACGAAGGTGGCCGCGTTCGATGGTCTCACCGTCGCGCGCCAGCACCTGGCCCCGCGCACCCCAGTCCCGGGCCGCCGGCACGCCACCGCCGGGTCATCCATCCGCACCCGCGCCCAGGGCGTCCCAGCCCGGTCCGGCCAGGTCCGGTCCACCCAGCCGGCCGGCTCCACCGACGCCCGGTGATCCCCGGTGCGGGGGAAATCGCACCTAGCATCGCACGGCAGCGACACGGCGGGGGTCAGCGAACCCCCGCCGTGTCGCACGTTAATCCGCTTTTCCGAGCCTGAGTGGGTCGCCGCTGATCCGCCGGTTATGGACCGACTAAAACTTGCATTTCGGACAAAGGGCCATCCGGGGCGAGTAGGGCCGCGCCGCGATGAGAATCCGGGCGGCCGGGACCGTACCCGCCCGCCGTTACCCGGCCCCCACCAGCCTCAGGGTCATCAGGGCCGTCCCATCCGGGGCGGCTTTCATGATCGCGGGTATGGTCCTGGCCATGGCGCTTGCCGGATGCGCAGGCCGCCGCACCGCCAGCCACAGCGCAGGCACCGCGGTGTCACCCCAGGCCGCCGCCATCGTGAACCGGATGACGCTGCCGGACAAGGTCGGCCAGTTGCTGGTGCCGACGGTGCCCGGCCGCAGCGCCGCGGACGGCGGGGCCGACCTGGTCCGCCGCTATCACGTCGGCGGGGTCATCTACTTCGGGTCGAACATCGGCGACGCGGCCCAGGTCGCGGCGCTGTCGGCCGGGCTGCAGGACGCCGCCCGCAGCCAGCCACCCCACCTCCCGTTGCTGATCGGCACGGACCAGGAGGGCGGGATCGTGTCCCGGCTGGCCGGGGTGACCACGGTCTTCCCCGGCCAGATGGCCGCCGGGGCCACCCGCGACCCGGCCCTCATCGTGGCGCAGGACCGGGCCACCGGGGCCGCCATGCGGGCGCTCGGCATCAACCTGGACTACGCCCCGGTCGCCGACGTCAACACCGATCCCGCCAACCCGGTGATCGGGGTCCGTTCCTTCGGCGCCGATCCCGCCCTGGTGTCCACCATGACCGCCGCCGCAGTGGACGGGTTCCATCAGGCCGGCCAGGTCACGGTGGCCAAGCACTTCCCCGGGCACGGGGACACCGACGTGGACAGCCACACCGGCCTGCCGGTCATCCACCACCCGCTGGACCAGTGGTGGCGGATCGATGCGCCGCCGTTCCAGGCCGCGATCCGGGCCGGCGTGGACGAGATCATGATCGGGCACATCAGGGTCCCGGCGCTCGACGACTCGGGCCAGCCCGCCTCGCTGTCGCCGGTGATCGTCACCGGCCTGCTCCGCGACCGGCTCGGCTACCAGGGCGTGGTGGTCACCGATTCGCTGCAGATGGCCGGCGTGCTGCAGGGCCACACCCCGGCGCAGGTCGCGGTGGAGGCCGCGGCGGCCGGCTGTGATCAACTGCTGATGCCCGGCGACCCGGGGGTGGCCTATCGCGCCCTGCTGCGGGCCGTGCGGCACGGCCAGATCACGCTGGCCCAGCTGGACGCCTCGGTGACCCGGATCGTCAGCCTCAAACTCGCCCGCGGGCAGCTGGGCGACCCCGCCGCCTCCCCGTCCGCCGCGGCGGACCACGCGGACACGTCCCGGCAGCGGGATCTGGCCCGGCAACTAGCCAACCGCTCAATAACGGTTGTGGCTAATGATCGCGAAATCGCGAGTGGGGGGCGCCGTGAGGATCGTTATCTGCCATTGAGAAGTAAGCGGGTCTACGTCGCGGGACCGGCAGCCGCCGGGCTCACCGCCGCCCTGCGGCCGGAGTTGGCGGCCACCGGCGGGCGGATCGTCGCGAGCCCGGCCCAGGCCGACGTGATCGTGGCGGCCACGCGGGACGCGGTCAATGACGCGGCGCAGCAACGCCTGGTGCGCGGGCTGGTGGCCTCGGGCCGGCCCGTGCTGGTGCTGGCCACCGGGCTGCCTTACGACCTGGGCTTGTTCGCCGGGATGCGGGCCGGGGTCGCGAGCTACTCCGGCAGCGGCGTTTCGCTGTGCGCGGCCGCCGCGGTGCTGACCGGACGGCTGCCGCCGGCGGGGCGGCTGCCGGTGGCCATCCCGGCCGCGGCCGGGGGCGCGGCGTTCGGCTACGGCACGGGCTTGTCGTACTGAGCTGTCCCGGGCTTTCCTGCGCAGCACGGGTCTGCGTTACCAGCCGGCTGGCGTTCGCCCGGGCCGCTTACCATCGAAGCGTGTTTGACCCCCAGCTGACCTCCCATCTCCAGCCGGGCGAGGAAACCGCCCCGGCCGCAGGTGCCGCTCCGGCGCCGGGTCACCCGCCGCTGTGCGGGGTGATCGCGGACTGGGGCGGGGTGATGACCAACCCCATCGCGGAGACCGTGCGGGCCTGGATCGCCGCGGATGAGATCGAGTACGCCAGCTACCACGCGGTCATGAAGGCCTGGGTGACCGGCGCGTACGACGTGACCGGCGCGGACAACCCCATCCACGGGCTGGAACGCGGGGAGTGCAGCAACGAGGAGTTCGAGCAGATGCTCGCGGCCCAGATCGTGCGCCGGGACGGTGGCCCGGTGGCCGCCGCGGGGCTGCTGGACCGGATGTTCGCGGCCACCGTGCTCAGCGAGCCCATGCTGGAGTTGCTGCGCCGGGTCCGCCAGGCCGGGCTGAAGACGGCCATGCTCTCCAACTCCTGGGGCATCACCGCCTATCCGGCCGACCTGCTCCCGGAGTTGTTCGACGCGGTGGTCATCTCGGCCGAGGTGGGCATGCGTAAGCCGGAGGAGCGGATCTTCCGGCACGCGGCCCGGCTGCTCGGACTGGACCCGGCCGAGTGCGTGTTCATCGACGACATCGAGGCCAACGTGCAGGCCGCGGAGGCCCTCGGGATGACCGGCGTGCTGCACACCGACCCGGCCGCCACCGCGGGCCGGCTGGCTGAGTTGCTCGACCTTTCCTAGTACCGCGGCGTCGGTAGTCACAGATGGGCCGGCACACCGGGGCCCGGCTGCTCTAGCCTGGCCCGGTGGCCGATCAACTGAGCCCGGCCGGCGTGACCCGCACCGGCCTGATTCCCCCCACCCCGGGACGATCGGCGAACATGCGCGCCAACCGGCGCACCGACACCAAGCCCGAGCTCGCCTTGCGCAGCGCGCTGCACCGGCAGGGCTACCGGTTCCGCAAGGACTTCCGGCTCGACCTGGACGGCGGCGCCCGGGTCCGGCCGGACATCGCGTTCACCGGGCGCCGGGTCGCGGTGTTCGTGGACGGCTGTTTCTGGCACGTATGCCCGCAGCACGGCCGGGATCCGGCGGTCAACGAGTCGTACTGGTCACCCAAGCTGCGCCGCAACGTCGAACGCGACCGGGCCGCGGATGCCGCGCTGGCGGCGGCGGGCTGGCGGGTGGTCCGGGTGTGGGAGCATCAGTCCCTCGATGAGGCGGTGGCCCTGGTGATGGCCGTCCTCGGGGCCTGAGCGCCGAGAGCACTGCTGGTCCAGCTCCGCTGAGTCGACCCTGCTGTTCAACTCTGCTGGTCGCTCTGCTGTTCAATCGGGGAGAAGCATGCGTGTGTATCTGCCTGCCACACTGCCGGCCCTGGCCCGGGCCCTGCGCGCCGCTGAGATCGGGCCGGCCCCGATGCAGGCGTTCGCCGTCACGCCCGCGCTGCGCGAGTGGTACGCCCAGGCGGACCTCGAGGAACTCGAGTACGCCGCGCTGATGCACGCCGGGCGGGCGTCGCTGTGGCTGCTGCTGGCCGACCCGGACGCGCCGCGGCGGCGCGTCGTACTGGCCGCCGACGTGCCCGAGGAGCAGGTCGGCCGGGACGGGGGTTTCGGCGGCAGTTTCGAGGAGCCGACCCGCGTGCTGCTGTCCGCGCCGGTCCCGCTGGCCCGGGTGGTCTCCGGGCACGTCGATGACCTGCTCGCCGTGCCCGACGTCGGCGCGGCGGTCGCCGCGCTGGGCCCCGCCGAGGCCGGGGACGACGACGCCCAGTTCCTGGTGGACGGCGCGGAGGGGCACGAGCTGATGTGGTACGCCACCCAGGAATTGCCGTTCGTGGCGGGGAACGCGAGCTAACCGGCGTCCCGCCTACGATGGGGCCACCGCATCGTCAGAGCAGTTCGGGGAGATCCTCATGGACGCCGTCAGCAACGTTCCGCCGCCCGTCAACGAGCCGGTCCGGGCCTACGCGCCGGGCAGCGCCGAGCGCGCCGCCGTCGAAGCCAAGCTCAAGGAGCTGGCCGCTGCCCCGGTCGAGCTGACCATGACGGTGGGCGGGCAGCCGCGGATGGGCGGCGGTGACCGCATCGCCGTGGTCGAGCCGCACAACCACGCGCACGTGCTCGGCCACCTCGGCAACGCGACCGGCGCAGACGTGACCGCCTCGATCGAGGCGGCCGCTGCGGCCGCGCCAGGCTGGCGGGCGCTGTCCTTCGACGACCGGGCCGCGGTGTTCCTCAAGGCCGCCGAGCTGCTGGCCGGGCCGTGGCGGTCCACGATCAATGCGGCCACCATGCTCGGCCAGTCCAAGTCGGTGTACCAGGCCGAGATCGACGCGGCCTGCGAGCTGATCGACTTCTGGCGTTACAACACCCACTTCGCCCGGCGGCTGCTGGCCGAGCAGCCCTCCTCGGTCACGGGGGAGTGGGACCGGCTGGAATACCGGCCGCTCGAAGGCTTCGTGCTGGCCATCACGCCGTTCAACTTCACCTCCATCGCGGCCAATCTGCCGACCGCCCCGGCGCTGCTCGGGAACGTGGTGGTCTGGAAGCCGTCCCCGACCCAGCAGTTCTCGGCGCACTACACGATGCGGCTGCTCGAGGCGGCCGGGCTGCCTCCGGGCGTGATCAACCTGGTCACCGGCGACGGTCAGGCGGTATCCCAGGTGGCCCTGCCGCACCGGGACCTGGCCGGCATCCACTTCACCGGGTCCACCGGGACGTTCCAGCACCTGTGGCGCAGCGTGGGCGAGAACATCGCCGGCTATCGCGGCTACCCGCGGCTGGTCGGCGAGACCGGCGGCAAGGACTTCGTGATCGCGCACCCCTCGGCCGACCCGGAGGTGCTGTCGGTGGCGCTGATCCGGGGCGCGTTCGAGTACCAGGGCCAGAAGTGCTCGGCCGCGTCCCGCGCCTACATCCCGCGCTCGGTCTGGGACCGGATGCGCGACGACTTCCTGGCCCAGGTGAACTCGCTCACCGTGGGGGACGTGACGGCCGACCTGTCCCTGTTCATGGGGGCCGTCATCGACGCCCGGGCGTTCCGGAAGCTGTCCGACGCGCTGGCCCGGGCCCGGAGCCGGCCGTCGATCCGGGTGCTGGTCGGCGGGGACGCGGACGGCGACCAGGGGTACTTCGTCCAGCCGACCGTGCTGGAGTGCTCGGACCTGGAGGATGAGGTGTTCCGCACCGAGTACTTCGGCCCGATCCTGGCGGTGCACGTCTTCGAGGACGCCCGCTACGACGAGATCGTGGCCCAGGCTGCGGACGTCGCGCCCTACGCGCTGACCGGGGCGATCATCGCCCAGGACCGGGACGCCATCGCCGCCGCCACGGAGGCGCTGCGCTTCGCGGCCGGCAACTTCTACATCAACGACAAGCCCACCGGGGCCGTGGTGGGCCGGCAGCCGTTCGGCGGGGCCCGGGCCAGCGGGACCAACGACAAGGCGGGCTCGATCTTCAACCTGACCCGCTGGGTGAACGCACGGGCGATCAAGGAGCTGTTCGCGCCGCCGGCTGACTACCGCTATCCCCATATGGGCTGACATCCGCTCCATACCCGCCTGATATCCGCCGCAGCGGGCCAGTGTGCGACGGCCTTTTCTGGCCATTTTCATGCCTTCCATCTCCGTCTCATCCAGGTGTGATGCCGGTCAGTGAGCTGGCTCCGGCTGGAGCAGGCCTACCGGGCTAGGCGCGGCGAACTGAATGCTCAGCACGGCTGCGCCGGCCGTGCCGGGCTCGATCAGCGACCGGGCGGGGAGGTAAGGCGGCCGCTGGGCGCGGACGAAGGTGAGCATGTCCCTCACGGCGGCCGGGTCCGCACGGCCGCCCGCGCTGATCACCGCGGACCGCAGCGGGACGCCCGCGCTCGCCCCCGGCCCGGAATCCCCGAAGGCGTCGACCTGAACCGGCTGCTGTGCGGCGAGGGCGGCCAGGGTGGTAAGCAGACGGGAGTCCACCTGGCCGGCCTGAAGTTCGTCCCGGGCGGCGGCGGAGACCCGGACGTGCGGATTGCCCAGCAACTGACGGCCCGCTTCCCGGCGGGCGGTCAGGTCCGGGGCGAGCGTGGCCTGGTAGGCCGCCGCGCCGTCGGGAGCGATGGCGCGTACCTCGATCCCGAGGCGGCCGGCACCGAAACTGGCCAGGACAACTGGCGCGTAGACGCTCGCCAGCCGCGCGCCGAACTGGCTGCGCACCGCGGCGGTCGCGATGATGACATCCGAGCCGAGCGGATCGGGTGCCCCGCCCCGCAGTTCCAGCAGGTTGCCCGGCGCGATCTTCTGGGCCAGCAGGGCGGAGCACATAACCGGGTCACACGCCACGATCGCGTCCTGGCTGACCTGCCGGGCCACCCACGCGGCCGTCCGGGAGCGGGTGGCTGACGCGTGTTGCAGGACCGCCGGCTGCCCCGCGGCCGGGCCCGCTCCGGCTGACGCGGCGAGATGACGCGGGGCGACCCAGGGCGTAGGCTCCGGCCGCCGCGGCCAGCGCGAGTCCGGCCAGTGCGAGTCCGGCCAGCGCCAGTCGGGCCGGCATCAGTCCGGCGGCGGGCGGGGCGGCGGGGCGGCGAGAAAGCCAGCCGGGACGATGGCGGGCGGCCCGGCGGCGTAGTGGACCCACGGCCCACCAGGGCACCACCCTCAGGGAGGGGCCGCCGAGCTCGCGGAGCAGCAGGTCACGGCCGGCCAGGCCGATCGATTCCGCGGCAGCGGGGGCCAGTTCGGTAGGTGCGGCAGGCGCCGCGGGCCGGGCGGGATCGCCGCCCTTGCCCTCGACCACGACCGCGAGACGGCCGGCCACCTCCGGGAACCGGACGTAACCCGTGGCGAGCAGCGAGTCCAGGTATTCCATGGCCTGGGGATGACCGCCCAGCAGCCGCCAGGCCTGGTCCAATTCCTGTTCGCCGAGTGATCCGAGGGCAGGCAGTGATTTCGCCAGCTCAAAAGCGCCATAACGGCACAGCGGGCCGACATGGTGAAGGTGAAAGGCAGCCCGCTGCTCCGGGGCGGACGGAATGGATGACGGCAGGTAATGAGCAGCCTGCCGCGATGCGACTTGCCGCCCCAGCTCGCAATCAATTCGGCCAGGGCGTGATCGCGGATCGCCCAGCCACCGGAGACGGGCGACATGTTGTCATCGAAGTCGTCCAGGACCAGCAGGACCGGCATCTGGTCGAGGACCAGCTCGCGCAGCAGGGCCAGCCGGTGGGCCCACGGCAGGTCGGCCCGGTCCGCGGCCCGCACCGAATGTGCCTGGCCACTGCCCTGCGCGACCGCCGGATGATGGCGAAGCGCGGCGGCCACCCCGCTCAGCACCGCGTCGACCGACGCCTCACCGCAGATGACCGCGACGACCCGCTCGGGCTCCAGATGGCTTACCCGCGAGACGATCTGTCTGGCCAGCGCGGACTTGCCGATTCCGGCGGCCCCGTGCAGAACCAGCCCGGCCAGCGCCGGGCCGGTCAGGTCCGCGGCCCAGCGCCGACGTTCGGCGGAGCGGATCGGCAGCGACGTGCGCGGGTCATGATCCGCGCTGGCCGGCCCGGCCGGCCCGGCCGGCCCGGCGACCTCCGGCCGGTCTGCCGGGCCCCCGGCGCTGGCGGTCCAGACGCCGCCTGCCCCCGGATCCGGGCCCGGCCGCTCCGCCGTCTCGTGCGGCACGGACGTGAACGGTGCGTTGTCCTTCGCGCAGGCAAAGCCATCGGGGTGCATGCGCGCTGGCGTCACCATCCGAAATCCCCCTACCGGGTCGGCTTCAGCCACGATCCCGTCGTTATATAGCACGGTAGGCAGGTCTAAGGGGGCGCTCATTAAGAATCTATGGGATGGGCCGTCAAAATCCTTATCTACTAACCATCGTCGTTTATTCTAGGTTAGAAAGAGCTACACTAAAAGTAGGCTTTTAAGCTAATTGTCCATCTGATTCCAGAACTTCCCCCGAACCCCGCTTAGTCGGGGAAATGCCTGCCCGGGAGCCAGGCGGTGCCCGGCTAACAGGGCGGGCATAGCCTCGAGGCCGGAGCGGGCACCCTCGAACACGCCAGGTGCCCCGGCGCCGTCGCCGATCGGGGCGTGCCTGTGCCCTGTCCGGGCATAGGCTGGCCGTGCCCGCCGCGAGGGGGGATCAACCCCGGAGGTACTCATTAGCCGTCTGGTCCTGTGGAACATCGATCTGACTCTCATCGACGTCAACCGGATCACCAGGGAGGCGTACGCGGAGGCGTTCCGGCGGGTCACCGGACGGCCCATGGTCCAGCTCCCGCAGCTCCCGGGGCGGATGGAGTCGGAGATCTTCTTTGAGGCGCTGGCCCTGAACGAGGCGCTGTCATCCGGGCTGCCCAGCCCGGCCACGGCCGGCGGCGAGGAACTGCTGGCCCGGTTCAGCTTCGAGCTGGCCAACTCCTTCGCGGCCCGCCGCAGCCAGCTTCGTGAGCAAGGCCGGCTGCTGCCCGGGGCCGCCGAGGCCGTGGCCGGGGTGGCGGCCCGGCCCGGAGTGGTCCAGACCGTGCTGACCGGGACGATCAAGCCGAACGCGGTCGAGAAGCTGCGCGCGTTCGGGCTGGAGGAGTTCTTCGATCTGGAGATCGGCGGCTACGGGTCACAGGTGTACCCGAAGGGCGCCCAGCTGATGATGACCCGCAGCCGGGCCGCCGAGAAGTACGCCATCCGGTTCGATGAGGACACCACCGTCTACATCGCCGACTCCACCCGCGATGTGGCGGCCGCCCAGACCGGCGGTGCGCGGTGCCTGGCCGTGGCGACCGGCCGCTCCACCATGAGTGAGCTGCGGAAGGCCGGCGCGGACGTGGTCTTCGAAGATCTCTCCGATACTCCCGCCGTAGTGCGCGCGGTGGACCGGCTGACGCTGGCCGTCGCTGGCTGAGCCTGCCGCCCGGACCGGCGGCCACCTGTTCACCTGCGTTGCGTAGGTTGGCCGCGTGCCTGATGAGGTTGCGCGCGATGAACGCCCCACCGGGTCCCCAGTCCCGCTGGTCACAATCGTCCGGGAATGGGGCCGGATCGGCTGCATCGGATTCGGTGGGCCGCCCGCGCACATCGCGCTGCTGCGCGAATTGTGCGTGACGGACCGGCAGTGGCTGACACCGGACGATTTCGAGGACGGGCTGGCCGCCTGCAACCTGCTGCCCGGGCCTGCCTCGACGCAGCTGGCCATCTTCTGCGCGTGGCGGCTGCGCGGTCCGGCCGGCGCGATCCTCGGCGGGGTCTGCTTCATCGTCCCCGGGCTGGTCATCATCCTCGGGCTCGCGGCCCTCTTCCTGGCGCCCCGGCCGCCGGGATGGATCGCTGGTGCGGCGGCCGGATCGGGCGCGGCCGTGCCCGCGGTAGCCCTGGCCGCCGCGGTGGGCCTGATCCCGGCGAGCTGGCGGCGGACGGGCGCGAGGAGCCCGGGGACCCGCGCCGCGCACGGCCGCTGGATCGCCTACCTGGTGGCCGGCGGGATAGCTGCGGCGACCGTAGGGCCGTGGCTGGTCATCGTCCTGGCGGCCTGCGGGCTGGCCGAGGTGGCGGCGCGGACCCGGCCCCGGCCCCGGCCCCGGTTCCGGCCGCACGGTCCCGGGTCATCCGGGCCGGGGCCGTCGGGGCCGTCGGGGCCGCCGGGGACAGGGCCGGGGCCGTCGGGGCAGGGACCGGATCTGCCGGGGCCGGGGCGTTCCGGGCTGGGCGCGGTCATGCTGCCGACGGCCGCCGCGGTGTCGGCCACGGGCGGCCTGCTCGCGGTGGCCTGGGAGGGCTTCAAGGTCGGTGCCCTCTCTTACGGCGGGGGTTTCGTGATCATCCCGCTGATGCAGCACGACGCGGTGGAGACCTACCACTGGATGACCGCGGGCCAGTTCCTCAGTGCGGTCGCGCTGGGCCAGATCACGCCCGGGCCGGTGGTGCAGACCGTCGCGGTGGTCGGGTACGCGGCCGCAGGGATAGGCGGCGGGCTGCTCGCCGCGCTGGTCGCCTTCACTCCCTCGTTCCTGTTCGTGCTGGGCGGTGGCCGCTACTTCGACCGGCTCCGGTCCAGCCCGGCCGTCCAGGCTTTCCTGACCGGAGCCGGCCCGGCCGCCATCGGCGCTATCGCCGGGGCGGCGCTCCCGCTGGCCCTGGCTCTCATGCACCAGTGGCAGCTTGGCGTGCTTGCGGTCGCCATAGCCTGGCTGCTCGGCCTGCGGCGCGGCGTGGTCAGCGCGATCGCGGGTGCCGCGGGGCTCGGCGTGCTGGCCTTCGCCGCAGGCGCTCCGGTGGGATGAGCCAGCACCGGGTCAGCGGGCGATGGGCAGGCCCACGGCGGAGTGAGCTTGACCACACCCCGGGCCGCACGGCTTGCGTTGCGATGCGCGGGCTGAGCCCCGATGCTGGGGCCTATGCCAAGAAACGATGAGGTGGCGCGGCTCCTCGGCAGTGATTACGGCGAGGTTCTGTGGGAGCCGGGCCCGCAGGTCATCGATCAGGCGCGGATCACCCAGTACCTGCGCTGGCTCGCTGAGCACCACGGCGTCGCCGCCGCCGACTACCAGGACCTCTGGGAGTGGTCGGTCGGCGAGCCCGACGCGTTCTGGGATTCGCTGTGGGAGTACTTCGGGGTGCTCGGCCAGCGCGGAGATGGCCCCGCGCTGAGCGGGGAGCTGCCCGGAGCCACCTGGTTTCCTGGCGCCACGCTGAACTACGCGCGGAACGCGCTGCGCACCGCCCGCACTGACCCGGGCCGTGTCGCGATCATCGCCTGCGCCGAGGACGCCCCGCCACGGACCTTCACCTACGGCGAGCTGGCCGCCGAGGTCGGCCGGGTCCGCGGGGCGCTCCGCGCGCTCGGAGTCGGCCAGGGGGACCGGGTGGCCGCGTTCCTGCCGAACACCCCCGAGGCGCTCATCGGTTTGCTGGCCACAGCCAGCCTGGGGGCCATCTGGTCGTCCTGCTCGCCGGATTTCGGCGCGCACAGCGTCATCGACCGGTTCGCGCAGATTCGCCCCACCGTCCTGTTCACGGTGGGCGGCTACCGCTACGGCGGCAAGCAGTTCAGCCGCGACGAGGCGGTCGGCGAGATCATCGCCGGGCTGCCCGGGCTGGCCGCCGTGATCATGGTGGACGGCCCGGACGCCGCGTCCTCCCGGCCCGGACCGGCCACCCGGGCCGCCGTCGAGCAGGCGGGGATACGCATGTTCAGCTGGGCTGACCTGCCGGCCGCCGCGGGGAACGGCCAGCCGGAGTTCGTGGAGGTCCCGTTCCATCACCCGCTGTGGGTGCTGTACTCGTCCGGCACCACTGGGCTGCCCAAGGCAATCATGCATGGTCACGGCGGCATCGTCCTCGAGCACCTCAAGGCGCTGGGCCTGCACCAGGATCTCGGTCCTGGGGACGTGTTCTTTTGGTACACCACGACCGGCTGGATGATGTGGAACTACCTGGCCAGCGGGCTGCTGGCCGGGGCGACCGTGGTGCTCTACGACGGCAGCGCCGCCTATCCGGGCACCGACGCGCTCTGGCGGCTCGCCGAGCAGACCGGGGTGACCTACTTCGGCACCGGCGCGCCCTACCTGCTGGCCTGTGCCAAAGCCGGGCTGGCCCCGGGCCGTGAGCTCGACCTGTCGGCGCTGCGCGGCATCGGCTCCACCGGGTCACCGCTTCCGCCCGAGGGCTTTCACTGGGTCTACCAGGGGGTCAGCGAGGACGCGCAGCTCGGCTCCTTCTCTGGTGGCACCGACGTGTGCACCGGGTTCGTCGGGCCCAGCCCGCTGCTGCCTGTCCGGGCCGGCCTCATCGCCGGCCGGTGCCTGGGGGCCCGCGTGGAAGCCTTCGACGCCAGTGGGAAGCCGGTCACCGGGGAGGTCGGCGAGCTGGTCATCACCGGACCCATGCCGTCCATGCCGGTCGGCTTCTGGAACGATCCGGACGGAGAGAAATACCGGGCCAGCTACTTCGCCGCATATCCTGGGGTTTGGCGGCACGGTGACTGGATCACCATGCTGCCGGACGGCGGATGCGTGATCTATGGACGCTCGGACGCCACCTTGAACCGTGGTGGCGTGCGGATGGGTACCAGTGAGTTCTACCGGGTGGTGGAGCGGCTGCCGGAGGTCGCAGACAGCCTGGTGGTGGACACCGGGCAGCTGGGACGTCCAGGGCGGCTGGTGCTGTACGTAGTGCTGGCCGAAGGATGCGAGCTCGACGACGAGCTCATCGGCCAGCTGCGTGGGGCACTGCGCAGCGAGCTTTCCCCACGGCACGTGCCTGACGAGATCCATCAGGTCCCGGGGATCCCGCGGACGCTGTCCGGGAAGAAACTGGAAGTTCCGGTGCGCAAGATCCTGCTCGGCACGCCCGTCGCGGACGCGGCCGACCCGGACGCGCTGGCCAATCCTGAGGTGCTCGGGCTGTTCGCCCCCCGGGACGAGTCCCGCGTAGAGTCTGGACCAGGCGATACGCAGCGATCAACGGTGATTGAGGGAAACGCGTGACAACACCACAATGGCGTGGTGCGCCAGTGAGTGACAGTTCAGCCGCAGACCGGGAAACCCTGCTAGCCGAGGCGGCCCAGGCGCTTAGCGCCGAGGACGTGGCCGATCTGCACGTCGGCGACCTGCTCTGCTACCTCCGGGCGTACTACCGGCACGTCCCCGTCGAGGACCTGGCCGTGGCCGGGCCCGGTCCCGTGGCCGCGGCCGCGCTGGAGCAGGCCCGGCTCGCTGAGCACCGGCCGCAGGGCCGGGCCCTGGTCCGGGTACGCCCCGCGGGCTCGCCGGCCGCGTTCGACCCAGGCCGCCGCGTGGTCAACATCATCACCGACGACATGCCGTTCCTGGTCGATTCAGTGACCATGGAACTGGCCCGGCATGGCCTGGACAGCGACCACATCCTGCATCCCCAGCTGCTGGTCCGCCGGGACGTGACCGGGACGCTGCACGACGTGTGCGGGGCGGTGAGCGGGCAGAACGGCGACCATGAGGAGATCGCCGAGTCCTGGACCCACATCGAGATCGGGGGGCGAGCCGCCGATAGCGGCTCCGGGCACGGCCCGGACGCGAAGAACGCAGCTACGCACAACTCCGCCGCCGAGCTCGAGCAGGACCTGCACCGGGTGCTGCACGACGTCCGGGTCGCGGTCGAGGACTACCCGCGGATGCAGGCCAGGGCCACCTGGCTGGCCGACCGGCTGGCCGCGGAAGGTGCCTCGGCCCCGGCCGAGACCGTGGCCCTGCTCCGCTGGCTGGCCGACAACCACTTCACCTTCCTCGGCTACCGGGAGTACGACCTCGTAGACGGACCGGATGGGATGGCGCTCCTCGCGCTGCCCGGCACCGGCCTGGGGATCTTGCGGCACGACAAGCACGGCTCCACGTCCTTCGCCGCGCTGCCCCCCGAGGTCCGCGCCCGGGCCCGGGACCGGCAGCGCCTCATCCTGACCAAGGCGAACTCCCGGTCCACTGTGCACCGGCCCAACTACCTGGACTACATCGCGGTCAAGCGGGTCAACGACGCTGGCGAGGTCGTCGGCGAGCACCGCTTCCTCGGGCTGTTCACCCACGCCGCGTACCACGAGAGCATCACCCGCATCCCGGTGCTACGGCGCAAGCTGGCCAGCGTGCTGGAGGCGGCCGGGATGACCGCAGACAGCCACGACGGCCAGGACCTGACCGAGATCCTCGAGGGGTACCCGCGCGAGGAGCTCTTCCAGATTTCCGTGCCCGAGCTGACCCCGATCGCGCTGGGTGTGCTGGCCCTGCGGGAACGCCGTCAGACCCGGCTGTTCCTGCGCCGGGACGTTTACGGCCGTTATATGTCGTGCCTGGTCTACCTGCCCCGGGACCGCTACACGACCGCGGTGCGGCTGCGCGCCCAGGAGATCCTGCGCGAGGCGTTCGGGGGCGCGACCGTCGAGTACAGCGCCACCGTTGGCGACTCGGCCCTGGCCCGGCTGCACGTGGTGGTGCGGGCCGAGCGCGGCCGCCGGCTGCCCCAGGTGGACACGGCGGAACTCGAAGCCAAGCTGGCCGCCGCGGTCCGTTCGTGGGATGAGGACCTGGCTGCCGAGGCGCTGGCCCGGCTGGGCGAGGAGGAGGCCGGGGAACTGCTCAGCCACTGGGCGCGAGCCATCCCGGAAACCTATAAGACTGATGTGCCCGCGGCCTACGCAGTGGCCGATCTCACCCGGGTGCGCGGCATGGTCGAGTCCGGCATGCCAGTGGCGTTCGACCTCTGGGAGGCCGAAGGCTTTTCCGGCGGGGTACCCGCTGAGGAGGGCCAGCAGGCAGACAACCGGCCGCACGTCTGGCGGCTGACCATCTACCGGACCGGATCGCCGATCACCCTCACCGATGTGCTGCCCCGGCTGCACCACCTGGGGGTGCAGGTGGTGGACGAGCATCCTTACGAATTCTCCGCCCCGGGGCTGCCCACCCCGTTCTGGATCTACGACTTCGGGCTGCGCCCCAGCGGCAGCAGCGGCAGCGGTGCCGGCGGAAGTGGCTCCAGCGGGAGCGGCTCCAGCGGGAGCGGCGCCGGCGGGAGCGGCGCCGGCGGGAGCGGCGCCGGCGGCCTGCCGAACCCTGGCGCAGTCAAAGGCCTGGTCGAGGACGCGCTCGACGCGTTGTGGCGCGGGCACATTGAGGACGACGGGTTCAACGCCCTGGTCCTGGACGCCCAGCTGAACTGGCGCCAGGTCATGGTGCTGCGCGCCTACGCCAAGTACCTGCGGCAGGCCGGCACCCGGTTCAGTCATGCATACATCGAGCGGGTGCTGCGCTCCAACACCACGGTGACCCGGCTGCTGGTCCGGCTGTTCGAGTCCCGGTTCGACCCGGCCCGGCACAGTGGGCAGGAGGAGCGCAGCGAGGCCATTACCGAGGAGATCCGCGGTGAGCTCGACGACGTGGCCGTCCTCGATCACGACCGGGTCCTGCGCGCCTACCTGAGCCTGATCCTGGCCACCCTGCGGACCAACTACTTCGCCGACCAGGCCGCCGGCCACGCGCCCGGACTGGGGGATGTTCCGTACCTGGTGGTCAAGCTGGACGCGGCGGCCGTGCCCGACCTTCCTGCACCCCGGCCGACGTTCGAGCTGTTCGTCTACTCACCCCGGCTGGAAGCGGTGCACCTGAGATTCGGCGCGGTAGCCCGGGGCGGGCTCCGCTGGTCGGACCGCAGCGAGGATTTCCGCACCGAGATCCTCGGCCTGGCCAAAGCGCAAGAGGTGAAGAACTCGGTCATCGTCCCGTCCGGCGCCAAGGGCGGCTTCGTCTGCAAGCGGCTGCCCGACGCGGCGGACCGGGACGCCTACCAGGCCGAGGTGCTGGCCTGCTACCGGACCTTCATCAGCGCCATGCTGGAGGTCACCGACAACCTGCAGGCGGGGCGGGTGGTACCGCCGCCCGGTGTGATCAGGTACGACGGGGACGACCCCTACCTGGTGGTCGCGGCGGACAAGGGCACCGCGACCTTCTCCGACACCGCCAATGAGATCGCGCAGGGTCACGGTTACTGGCTGGGTGACGCGTTCGCCTCCGGCGGGTCCGAAGGCTATGACCACAAGAAGATGGCCATCACCGCCCGCGGCGCGTGGGAATCGGTCAAGTTCCACTTCGCCACCCTGGACCTCGACGTGGACACCACGGACTTCACGGTGGCCGGGATCGGGGACATGTCCGGCGACGTCTTCGGCAACGGGATGCTGCTCTCCGAGCACATCAAGCTGGTGGCGGCGTTCGACCACCGGCACATCTTCCTCGACCCGTCGCCCGACCCGGCAACCAGCTTCGCGGAGCGGCAGCGGCTATTCGGGCTGGCCCGCTCCTCCTGGGCCGACTACGATCCCACGGTCATCTCGGCCGGCGGTGGCGTGTGGCCCCGGACCGCTAAGTCCATCCCGGTTTCGCCGGCCGCCGCCGAAGCCCTGGGCCTGGACGCCGACGTCCGGGCGCTCTCCCCGGATCAGCTCATCTCGGCGATTCTCGGCGCCCCGGCCGATCTCCTCTGGAACGGCGGAGTCGGCACCTACGTCAAGGCCAGCACCCAGTCGCACGGCGACGCGGGGGACCGGGCCAACGACGCAGTCCGGATCGACGCCACCGCGCTCCGGGCCAAGGTGATCGCCGAGGGCGGCAACCTGGGCCTGACCCAGGCGGCCCGGATCGAGTACGCACTCGCCGGCGGGCTGATCAACACCGATTTCATCGACAACTCCGCCGGAGTGGACACCTCCGACCACGAGGTGAACATCAAGATCCTGCTGGCGGACAGCGTCGACCGCGGCGAGCTGGGCGCGGAACAGCGCAACCGCCTGCTCCAGGAGATGACCGACGAGGTCGCGGCGCTGGTGCTGCAAGATAACTACCACCAGAACCGGGCACTGGCCTCATCCCGGGCCCAGGCGCCGGAAATGCTTCACGTGCACAGCCGGATGATGAGGAAGATGGCGCGCGACGGGAGGCTCCGCCGGAAGCTGGAGGTGCTCCCGGGGGATAAGGAGACCGCCGAGCGCCGGTCGGCCGGCCTGGGCCTGACCAGCCCCGAGTTCGCGGTCCTGCTCGCCCAGGTCAAGATTGCGGCCGAGCAGGAGATGCTGGCGTCGGCGCTACCTGACGACCCCTACCTGCAGTCGGTGCTCGCCGCCTACTTCCCGGAGCCGCTGCACGAAAAGTTCGCCGATCAGATGCGCGCCCACCCGCTGCGCCGGGAGATCATCACCACCAAAGTCGTCAACGACATGGTGGACCGCTCCGGGACGACCTTCCTGTTCCGGATGAACGAAGAAACCGGGGCGTCGGTCCCCGACATCACCTGCGCCTGGCTGGTCGCCCGCCGGGTCTTCGATCTTCCTGGCTTCTGGGCCCAGGTGGAGGCGCTGGACGGCCAGGTCGAGGCGGCCACCCAGCTGGCCCTGCTCCTGGAGGGGCACAAACTGGCCGAGCGTGCTACCCGGTGGCTGCTCTACAACCGCAGGCCGCCGTTTGATATCGCTGAGACCATCGACTTCTTCTCCGGCGGGGTGCTCACCGTCTCTTCGGGCCTGCCCAAGCTGCTCACCGGCCGGGACCAGTCGGGGTTCGCTGACCGGCTGGAGTCGTTCACTGCCCGCGGCGTGCCCGAAGGGCTCGCCGAGCGGGTGGCCGCCATGGTTCCGGCCTACTCCGCCTTCGACCTGGTCGAAATCGCCACCGCGACCGGCCGGAGCCTGGAGGAGACGGCCGAGGCCTACTTCGATCTGGCCGAGCGGCTGCAGATCACCCGGCTGCGGGACCGGATCACGGCGCTGCCGCGCGACGACCGGTGGAACACGATGGCCCGAGCGGCGCTCCGCGATGACCTGTACGCGGCGCACGCGGCCATCACGCGGGACGTGCTCCGGGTCACCGGACCGGGCAGCCCCGAGGAGCGCCTCGCTGACTGGGCCCGGCGCAACGAGTCGGCGGTTCAGCGCGCCGGGCAGACGCTGACCGAGATCTGGGAGAGCGACCGGTTCACTGTCGCGATGCTTTCGGTGGCAGTGCGTGCCATTCGCACCCTGGTGGACGCCAGCTCGCTGCCGGAACATCCCTGATTTCGCATTTGGCGTACATCGAGACCCGCCGTTGGCGGGCGATCGTCCTTTCGAATGCCTGCGCTCGCGTAGGCTTTCCCGCATGGCAGGTACCGATCCCGCAAATGAAATCTCGGAACTGTCGTCGACCCTCACCAGCGTGGAGTCCGTGCTCGATCCGGAAGCCATGCGGCGCGAAGCAGACAACCTGAGAGAGCGCGCGGCCGACCCAGGGCTCTGGGACGACCAGGAGAGGGCGCAGGCGGTTACCCGCCGGCTGTCCTACCTCGAGGGGGAACTGAGCCGGCTGGGCAGCTTGCGCCGCCGTCTCGACGACACCCGGGTCATGTTCGAGTTGGCCGAGAGCGAGCACGACGAGCCCACCCGTGAGGAGGCGACCCGTGATCTTGCTGCCCTGCGCAAGGAGATCGACCAGCTCGAGGTGCGGACTCTGCTGTCTGGGGAGTACGACGCCCGCGAGGCGCTGATCACGATCAACGCGCAGGCCGGCGGAGCGGACGCGGCCGACTGGGCCGAGGGGCTGCGGCGCATCTACCTGCGCTGGGCCGAGCGGCACGGGTACAACAGCGAGGTCTACGACACCTCCTATGCGGAAGAGGCGGGCATCAAGTCCACCACGTTCGCGATCAAGGCGCCGTACGCGTACGGGACACTGCGCGGCGAGCACGGCACGCACCGGATGGTGCGCATCTCCAAGTACGACAACCAGGGCCGCCGGCAGACGTCCTTCGCCGGGGTGGACGTGATCCCGGTCGTAGAGCAGACAGATCACATCGAGATCCCCGACGACGACATCCGGGTGGATGTCTACCGCTCCAGCGGGCCGGGCGGCCAGGGGGTGAACACCACGGACTCCGCGGTGCGGCTCACCCACCTGCCCACCGGCATCGTCGTGTCCTGCCAGAACGAGCGCAGCCAGATCCAGAACCGGGCCAGCGCCATGGCGGTCCTCCAGGCCAAGCTGCTGGAGCGCAAGCGGGCCGAGCAGGCGGCCAAGATGGCGGAGCTACGGGGGGATTCCTCAGGCAGCTGGGGCACCCAGATCCGAAACTATGTGCTGCACCCCTACCAGAACGTCAAGGACCTGCGGACGGGGCTGGAGACGGGGAACACCGCCGCGGTCATGGACGGCGAGATCGACGACTTCATCGAGGCCGAGATCCGCTGGCTGCGCAAACATCCCACCGAGGGGTGAGCACCGAGCGGGAGCAGCTGAGCAGGAACTGCTGAGCGGAAGTAGCCGAGCGGGAGCAGCCGAGCGGGGGGTGAGCCAGCCCGGCTCACCCCCCGCGCTCCCGGGCCTAGTGGGCCACCTGCAGCATGACGGCCAGCGCCAGGGCGGCTAGCAGCAGCATGGCGATCACCGGCAGGCTCAGTCCGCCCGAGTGATGGTGCATCTGCGCTCGCGCCGACTGGCAGGCAGGGCAGCGTGCCTCGACCACCGGCCCCGCACAGCTGGCGCAGATCAGGTCTTCGCAACTCATCTGGGTCCCTCCCTCGGCAGGCACCGGTGTCACTTCCGCGGTGTTGGACGTTCGGAGCCAGTTTCCCCCCTAGACTGGCCCCTGGCCAAACCGGACAGTCCGACCAGACCCGGGAAGGCCGTACAGCGGCCGGTTTCCGGCTGCGGCGTCCGCATTCTGTCGAGCGTTGTGATGGGCCTGTGATCCACTTCGATAACGTCACTAAGACGTACCCGAACCAGGGCCGCCCGGCCCTGGAGAACGTCACGATCGACGTCGAGAAGGGTGAGTTCGTCTTCCTGGTCGGGCCCTCGGGCTCGGGCAAGTCAACGTTCCTGCGGCTGATCCTCAAGGAGGAGAAGCCGACCGACGGCAAGATTCACGTCGCCGGCAAGGATCTCGCCCGTCTCACCAACTGGAAGGTTCCGTACCTGCGCCGCAGGATCGGCTGCGTGTTCCAGGACTTCCGGTTGCTGCCCAACAAGAACGTTTACCAGAACGTCGCCTTCGCCCTCCAGGTGATCGGCAAGCCCCGGCGGTTCATCCGCAAGGTCGTCCCCGAGGTGGTGGACCTGGTCGGGCTGGAAGGCAAGCATGACCGGATGCCCGATGAGCTGTCCGGTGGCGAGCAGCAGCGGGTCGCGATGGCCCGGGCGTTCGTGAACCGGCCTATGATCCTGCTGGCGGACGAGCCGACAGGAAATATCGACCCGGCCACCTCGATCGGGATCATGAAGGTGCTCGACCGGATCAACCGGACTGGGACCACGGTCGTCATGGCCACGCACGACGCGGCGATCGTCAACTCCATGCGCAAGCGCGTCATCGAGCTCGAGTACGGGAAAGTTGTGCGCGACCAGTCTCGCGGGGTGTACGGCCAGGCGTACTGACCAGCTCAGCGGCCCGTCCGGGCCACTGACGGGGGCTTGGGCGGTACCAGATACCGAGGATTACCGAGGGATCAAGCGACCATGCGTGCACAGTTTGTCTTCCAAGAGGTCTGGACCGGCCTCCGGCGCAACCTCACCATGACGGTGGCGCTGGTGGTCGTCGTGGCGATCAGTCTGTCGCTGCTGGGCACCGGCCTGTTGTTCGTCAAGCAGGTGGACAACACCCGGACCTACTGGCAGGGCCGGGTTCAGCTGTCCATCTACCTGTGCACGGCGACCAGCGTGAGCCCGCAGTGCAAGGCGAACGGGCCGGCCACCGGCGCCCAGCGGGCCTCGATCGACCACGATCTGCTGGCGCTGAAGTCCCAGGGCGTGGAGGCGGTCTACTACGAGTCGCAGGCCCAGGCCTTCCAGCGGTTCAAGCAGGACTTCGCGCAGGACCGGTCGTTCTCCAGCCTGGTCACCCCCAACGAGATCCCCGACTCCTTCCAGGTCAAGCTGCGCAACGCGCAGGCCGACTTCCCTGTGGTGGCCGGCACCGTGGAAGGGCGCCCCGGGGTAGACAACATCGTGAACGTCGAGTCGATCCTGTCCAACTTCTACAAGCTGCTCGACGGCGCCCGGAACGCGGTCATCGTCGTCGCGATCATCCTGGTCATCGCGGCCATCTTGCTCGTGGCCAACACGATCCGGCTGTCGGCGTTCAACCGGCGCCGGGAAACCAGCATCATGCGCCTGGTGGGCGCATCCAATTTCTATGTTCAGCTACCCTTCTTGCTAGAAGGCATCATCGCGGGAATGTTCGGCTGGCTGATCGCCGCGGGGTTGCTCATCGCCGTGAAGACCCTGGGCCTCGACACGCTCCAGCAGTACTTCCCGTACAACGTCCGGCTCAGTCTCGCCGACCTCATCGAGGTCATCGTCCTGGCCATGGTTATGGGAGTGGTGCTCTGTGGCGTCACATCCTTCCTCACCCTCAGGCGCTACCTTCGCGCGTGACGGCCACGGACGTTAAGTCGTGGCATCCAAGGCAGTGGCATCCAAGCGGCAGTCCACCGTGATCGCCCGGAACCGCCGGGCCAGGCATGACTATCACCTTGAGGACACGGTGGAGGGCGGGCTCGTGCTCACCGGCACCGAGGTGAAGTCGCTGCGCGCCGGGCGGGCCTCGCTGACCGATGGCTTCGCCCAGATCGAGGACGGGGAAGTCTGGCTGCACGGGGTGCATATCCCGGAGTACACGCAGGGCACCTGGACCAACCACGAACCGCGCCGCCCCCGCAAGGTGCTGCTGCACCGCAAGGAGATCGACCGGTTCGCCAGCAAGGTGGCCGAGCGGGGCCTCACCATCGTCCCCCTGGAGCTGTATTTCAAGGATGGACGGGTCAAGGTCGAGCTGGCCCTGGCCCGCGGCAAGCGAAGCTATGACAAGCGTCATGATTTG
Organism: uncultured Actinomycetes bacterium; assembly: GCA_963770545.1. Taxonomy (GTDB): domain Bacteria; phylum Actinomycetota; class Actinomycetes; order Streptosporangiales; family Streptosporangiaceae; genus RYN-230. The sequence goes on from CAVYQF010000005.1 coordinate 59,304, forward strand.
GCCGAACGCGACGCCGCCCGGGAGGTAGAACGTGCCTTCCGGCGGCGCGGATGATGGCGAAGCAGGCCGTGGCCTCCTACCGTAGACGTGGGGCGCACGCGGCTGCTCGCAGGCACGCCACGCCCTTCGTTGGGGAAAAGCGCGTTCCGGAGCCTGCCGTCGGCGGGCGCGTACCGCATAGCGGCGGCATCGGGGGATGGGTGGGCGGCCTGCGCTTGAGGTCGCGGCAGCTGAAGCTGGGCGCCGCCGGTGTGGTGGTCATCCTGCTGATCATCGGGGTCGCGGGCGGATTCGCCAGCGGCGAGCCGTCCGCCGAGCCGGCCGCACAGGAGTTCCTGCTGGCCTGGGCCCAGGGGCAGTACAAGACCGCGGCTGCGCTGACCACGGGCGCCCCGGCCGCCGTGACCACCGGCCTGCGCACCGCCTACCAGCAGCTCGGGGCGGCCGCCTACTACCTGTCCATGGGCCCGATCACCCAGCACGGCGGCACCGCCGAAGCGCACTTCTATGCATCCGTGGACCTCGGCCAGGACGGCGCGCCCTGGAGCTACGAGGGACGCTTCGCGATGCGCAAGACGTCCGCTGGCTGGCGGGTGCTGTGGAGTCCCACGGTCATCAACCCCGGCCTGCGCCAGGGGCTGCGGATGGCCGTGGTCACCACGATGCCGCCCCGCGCCGCGTTGCTGGACGCCGAGGGTGCCTCGCTTATCCACCCGTCCCCCGCCTGGGAAGTCCAGGTCCGCCCGGGTAGGCTCACCCACCCCGAGCAGACGGCTATGGCCTTCGCCGGGGTGACCGGGCTGGATGAGGAGCAGGTGCTCAGCGTGATCCGCGCCGCCCCGCTGACCCGCCCGCTCACCCTGATGACGCTCTCCCCGGCGGACTACGCCACGCTGCGCAAGAAACTCCGCGGGGTCCCCGGGCTCCAGATGCGCCGCGTCCCGCTCCGCCTGTTCGAGACGGCCGCCGCCGACGTGACCGGCACGGTCGGTACCGAGCTCGCGCCCGTACTCCAGGAGCAGGGCGTCACCTACCGGCCGGGAACCACCGTCGGGGTGTCCGGGTTGCAGGAGGTGTACCAGCGGCGGCTGGCGGGCTCGGCGGAGACCGAGGTCATCGCGGAGAACCGTGCTGGCCACCGGGTCGCGGTGCTCAAGAAGTGGGTGGGCACCCAGGGAACCGCGGTCCGCACGACCATCGAGGCCGGGGTGCAGCGGTCCGCGACCAGCGCGGTCGCTGGGCAGCCGGCCGCCGCGGCCATCGTCGCCGTGCAGGCGTCCACCGGCCACGTCATCGCCGTAGCCGACCATGCTGGCGGCGGAACCCGGGTGAAACCGCTGGCCGGGCGCTACCAGCCGGGCGGTGCGTTCACCATCGTGTCGACGGCGGCGCTGCTCACCAAGGGGACGGCGCTCAATGAGCCGATCCCCTGCCTGGACAGCACCAGGGTCGGCGGCCGGACCTTCACCAATGTCCCGGCCGTGTCGTCCCTCGGCGCCCAGCCGCAGTTCAGCGCGGATTTCGCGCAATCGTGCGGGACCGCCTTCACCACACTGTCTCAGGGGCTGACCGGCTCCCGGCTGAGCACCGCCGCCACGGCCTTTGGCCTCGGCGCCGCCTGGAGGCTCCCGCTCAGCGCCTTCTCGGGATCCTTCCAGGCGTCTCAGACCCAGGGTGGGCTAGCTGCGGACACCATCGGTGAACAGGGTGTCCAGACCAGTCCGCTGGCCATGGCGCTGGTCGCGGCGGGCGTGGACTCCGGAAAATGGCGTCCCCCCATGCTGGTGACCTCCCCGCCTGATCCCGGCCTGACCCCGCGGGTGGTGGCCGGCCCGCAGGCGGTGAACTCGCTGCGCTCGCTGATGCGCCAGGCCGTCGCCTCCGGCGCTGCCCGGGGGGCCAACCTGGCCGGCCTCCCGGTGTACGGGCAGGTGGGAACGGCCCGGGCTGCGGCAGGCTCCAAGTACTGGGCGCACTGGTTCGTGGGCTACCGGGGTAGCGTGGCGTTCGCCGTGCTGGAGCTGACCAAGTCCCCGACTACGTCAGCGGTCCCGCTGGGCGCCTCGTTCCTGTCCGGCCTGGGCTGACCGCAGGCACCCCGTGCCGCGGCGCGCGAGCCGCGGTGCCCGTGCCGCGGTCCCCGTGCCGCAGGCGCCCCAGGCCGCCGCAAATCTCGGCGCCGCGGGGGTGGCGGGCGGTCGGCGATCCCGGAGCGTGAACTTCCCCAAGATTTTTGTCACTTAGAGCAACCACATGACTACTCTCCGGCGTCTTACCTAGTGACTGGGAGCCGCTTGGGGGGTTGCGCCCTAGTCGCCGTGATGAGAACCGGACCTCATCTCGGGGGAGGTCCGGGCATGAAGACCGGCCCCGACCCTGCCGGTCAACCCCCGTGGGCGCACTTCGGCCACCGCCAGCGCCCACGGGGGTGTCTCATCACCATGTGGGGTGCCCGATGGGCCCGCTTTGCGGGCAACCCATCGGGCATCTTGCGTTCACAGGCGCAACGTGGAATCCCGCTTGGTTGTTCAGCGTTGGATCCTGTAGCGTCCGAAGGACGACAACTCAACAGGGGGTGACAGGCTTCGACTTCAGTGGTTGATCCAGGGGAAGCGAGCCGAGGACGGCGGACATAACCTCGTTAATACTGTGACCGCAAACCTCATAAGTGCCAAGGTTAAGCGCACTAACCTCGCTCTCGCGGCCTAAATAACCGCAGAGTAAGAGGTTTGTCAGCCCGGGGATGCCTCCGACCCGGTGTCTGGCATCAGCTAGGAGGATCCACCGCCCAGCCCGGTCGCGGGGCTGGTCGGGACACCTAACAGCGACTGAGCCCGTCGGCAGCCTGCCTGCAGGACTGCCGGGGCCGAGAAAAGCGACGCAGGATGCGCTCGGAGAAGCCCTGGTGAGGTACTGAAGGACGCGGGTTCGATTCCCGCCACCTCCACGACGCGGGCCACGGCGAGCCGGCCACCACGGTCGGCTCGCCGTGGCCCGCACTGCTTTCCGGGGGAGGCCCCCCGGACCCCCCCGAGGCGGGCCACGCTGCTCGCCGGCCACCACGACTAGCTCGCCGTGGCCCGCACGGCCGTCTCCCGCTCCCCGCGGTGAGTTGATCATGGTTAGCATCCACTTCTCCTACGAGACGTGCGTCCTGACGGGTGTTTTGTCTGTTTATGGCGCACGCTCCGTAGGAAAAGTGGACGGGAGGGGCCAGTGTGACTCGTGGGACCTGGGCCGCCGGTGCCGGTCAGCGGCGCCCGGGCCGTAGTGCCGGGTCGGCGGCCCTCCCGGAGTCGGCCTCCCGGAGTTAACCGGTCAGGAGCCGATCCCCGCCAGCTTGCACTGGGTCCGGGTCTGCCGGGACTGGGCGTCGGTGCGGGCGTAGGCGCTCCGGCAGATCGTCTTGGCCTTGCTCCCGCACGCGTGGATAACGGCCCCTCCCGTGGAGCTGACCACCGAGAGGTTGATGCACCCGTTCCTGGACCGGTCGTAGCTGCCCTGGTGCAGTCCGGACCACACCCCGACGCCAGCGAAGATCACCAGCGCCCCCGCACAGATCGCTCCGATAATCCACTTTCCCCGGCGGGACAGCGACTGTCCGAAGTGTTCCGGGTTCCGGCCTCTCATGCCCCAGAGCATAAGGGACGCCGCTCCATCCAGCGCAGCCGCTCATCCCGCGCAGCCGCTCACGCCGCGCAGCCGCTCACGGCCCCGGCGAAGAATGTCAGGGCGACCGCGAGTTCCACGGCCCGGTGGGGAAGGATGTCCAGCAGCAGGACACCTACGGTGATCGCGATCACCACGTGCACCGCGAACGCCGCGGTCGCGCCGAGCCAGACGGCCCAGGGGCGGCCCCGGGTGGCCATGACCAGGGAGGCGAACATGGTCTTGTCGGGCAGTTCGCCGAGGAAGATCACGGGGAAGACAGCGGCGACGACAGCAAGGTTCACGCTGGCCCTCTTCAGTACCGGTCGAGGGCCAATCTGCCAGCCGGAATGAGGACCCGCCTTCATCCCGGCCACGGACAGGCCCGTGACCACTGGGATGAAGGTCTCGCCCGCCTGCATCGAGCGCAGGCCTGGCAACCGGGCGCCGCTGGCGCCAGCATGTCGATTGCCAGTCGGGGGCTACTCCCCTTCGACGCCAACGATAGTGCAGCGGGGGCCGATGACTGAGCCGAAGCCGGCGAATGACGGCGACGGGGACGGCGCCGGGAACCCCAGGACGCCGCCCCCCGCGGCGGGGCGGTTCTGGCGCGACTTCGAGCGGGGTCTCTCCCTGGCCCGGCTCACCCTGGTGCTGCCGGTCGTCGTCCTGGTGCTGTCCGGGATCGGCGCGTTCATCTACGGGGTCGCGATCGCGGTGCACTCGGTGGCGGACATCGCCGATCATCCGTTCGTCGCGCACAACCTGCGCTTGTTCCTCACCGAGATCGACCTGTTCCTGATCGGCGCGACACTGATCATCGCCGCCATCGGCCTGTACGAGCTGTTCATCGCCCGGATCGACCCAGCCAACCTGCGCCGCCCGATGCCGGCCTGGCTGGAGATGAACGACCTGAACGACCTGAAGGCGCGGGTCATCGCCATGATCATCCTGGTGTGCGCGGTGACCTTCACGGACGTGCTTCTGGAGTTCCCCAAGGACACGCTCGAGGTGCTGTACCTGGCCGCGGGGGTCGGGATATTCATCGTCGCGCTCACCGTCTTCCTCAGGTTCGGCTCCGACAACGGTGGTGATCACGCATGACGGACATCAGTCGTCCGGCCAGCCCGCTCCGGGTCTCCGCGCAGGTCCACGTGGCGGCCGACCCGCACGATGTCTGGCGCCTGATGACCGACTGGTCCCGCCAGCACGAGTGGATCTGGGCCACCCACGTCCGCGGCGGCCAGGGCCTGGGCGCCACGGTCGTCGGCTGGACCGGGATCGGCCCGGTCGGCTTTACCGACACCATGATCATCAGCGAGTGGGATCCGCCGCTCCGCTGCGTGGTCCGGCACACCGGCAAGCTGGTCCGCGGATCCGGGATATTCGAGGTGATCCCCGTCGGGGAGGAGGCCGAGTTCCGCTGGACCGAGGACCTGGAACTGCCCCTGCCCCCGCCGTGGGCAGAATGGCCGGACTCGTCATCGGGCCCGTCGCCGCGGCGAGCCTGGCCGCATCGCTGCGCCGGTTCGCCAGGCTGTTCTAGCGCCCAGTCGCCCGGGCGGTCCAGCCCCGGGACCCCTGGACACGCCGCACTGCTCCGCATATCCTTGACTGTATGGTCAGTCAGGACTTTGCCAGCCCCGCCCCGCCGCCCGCCGCGCCGCCCGTCGCATCGCCCGCCGCGTCGCCGATCCGCCCGCCCGCCCCGCTCGATGAGGCCGCCGTGCAGGAATCGCTGCGGCCGTTCGGTGGCAGCCGGATGCTGCCCCGCGCCGCCTACGTGGACCCGGACGTGTTCGACTGGGAGCGGCAGTACTTCTTCGGCGGCGGCTGGATGTGCGTGGGCCGCAGTTCCCAGACCCCGGCCGCCGGGGACATGCGGGCCGAGCCGGTCGGCGAGGGCAGCGTGCTCATCGTCCGCGGCGACGACGGCGCGCTGCGCGCGTTCGCCAACTTCTGCCGCCACCGCGGGCACGAACTCCTGCCCTGCGGCGCCTCCGCGCAGGCCGGCGTCATCATCTGCCCGTACCACTCGTGGACCTACGGCCTGAAAGGCAACCTGCGCGCCGCCGCGGGCTTCAAGAACCGGCCGGGCTTCGACGCCGACGCCTGGGGCCTCGTCGAACTCCCGGTGGAGGAGTGGCACGGGCTGGTTTTCGTTGATGGATCCGGAACTGCCGGGCCGCTGGCCGACTCTCTCGGAAGTCTGGACGACCTGATCGCCCCCTACGAGCTCGGCCGGCTCGTGATGCGCGGCCAGCACGACTACGAGGTCGCGTCCAACTGGAAGATCCTGACCGAGAACTACCACGAGTGCTATCACTGCCCGCAGATCCACCCCGAGCTGTGCAAGGTCAGCCCGCCCAAGAGCGGCGAGAACTACTCGGCCCCCGGGACCTGGATCGGCGGCTGGATGGACCTGCGCGACGGCATGACCACCATGTCGCTGGACGGGACCAGCCACGGGGTGGCGTTGCGGAACCTGGACGCCGCAGGGGCTGCGGACTGTCATCTACGTCCAGGTCTTCCCCAACATCCTGCTCAGCCTGCACCCGGACTACGTGATGACCCACCGGCTCACGCCGCTGGCCGCGGACCGGACCCGGATCGAGTGCACCTGGGCCTTCGCGCCCGAGGCGGTGGACGCGCCAGGGTTCGACCCCGGCTACGCGGTGGACTTCTGGGACATCACCAACCAGCAGGACTGGCACGCCTGCGAGTCGGTGCAGCGCGGGCTGACCTCGCCGCACGCCATCCCGGGCCCGCTGTCGGCCGAGGAGGACGCGGTCTACCAGTTCGTGACCATGATCGCCCGGGGCTACCTGGGCCAGCCGGTGTGGAACACCGGCAGCGCCACCGCCGCCCCCGTCGGCTGACCGGCCCCGGCTGGCCGCCCGCCAAAATTCAAATTCCTAAATTCCCGCAACGAACACCGCCGCGGCGCCAGTCCCCCGCCCCGGCGCGCCCTAGTACGCGGCCCGCGGGCCCCCGTGGTCGATATGCCAGGCCCGGGTCCTGGCCGCCGGTGAGTTCGTGCTGGCCACCGGCCTGTACGTCAGGTACTCCGCAGATCGTCCCAGGTAAGCGGCCGGCGGCTCCGGGGTACCGTCGTGGCGAGGAACCGGACCCAGGACCACTGGAGGAACCATGCCTAAGCTCTCGAAAGACACCGCCCCCGACGTCGGGGACTTCGGCGCGGCCATCGACCGCGGGGGCCAGCTGGACGATTACACCGTCGATTTCGTCACGATCCGCGAGAGCCACTCGCTGGCGCCCCTGCTCAAGGGGCTGCCTGGTGACAGCTGCCAGTGCCCGCACTGGGGATACCTGCTGGCGGGCAAGATCACGGTGAGCTACCCGGACCACGATGAGGTCTACCAGGCGGGCGATGCCTTCTACATGACCCCCGGTCACGTGCCCGCGGCCGAGGCGGGCAGCGAGTTCATCCAGTTCAGTCCCAAGCAGGAACTGGCCGACGGAACGATGGGGGCCGCGATGCCAAGGCAGCGTCGGTGGGTCCGACGTCCAGAGATGCTACGGCGGGCCGGGCCTGTAGTGCCAGTGGCCGTTCAGGCCAGCTGCTCCCCGGCCTTCGCGGCTAGGCGCTCGGCTAGCTAATCACTGGCCAGGAATCCGGCGCGGCAGGGCCAGGACCAGGATCAGCGCCAGCACCACGAAGCCCACGTTGGCCAGCAGCGCCAGCTCCGCGCTGTGGCTGAACGCGACGGCCACGGCGTCCGGGCCGGGCTTGATGGCCAGCGTGCCGAACAGCACGGTGCCGATGATCGCGATGCCCAGCGCGGTGCCCGCCCGCTGCGCGGTGCCCAGGATGCCGCTGGCCGTGCCCGCGTCCCGGCGCGGCACGGTGGCCAGCACGAAGTCCTGGTTCGGCGCGATCGTCATGCCGTTGCCCAGGCCCGCCAGCAGCAGCGGCGCCACCAGGTACCAGCCGCTGACCGCCGGCGCGGTGAGGTGCACGACCGCGGCCGCCAACCCGAGCCCGGCGATGACCAGGGCACAGCCGGTCACCAGGACCATCCGGCCGAGACGGGCGGAGAGCTTGTCGCTCCGCGCCGCGGTGATCAGGCTGCCCAGCGAGAACGGCGCGATGACCAGCCCGGTGACCAGCGCACTGTGCCCGAGGCCTTCCTGCCACAGGATCGACAGCGTGAAGAACACGCTGGCGAAGCCGGCGAAGTACACCACCGCGAAGATGGCCCCGGCCGAGAACGACATCTGCCCGAGCAAGCCCGGGCGAGCAGCGGGTCGCCGCCGCGCCGGTCCTCGCGCACTTCCCAGGCGGCCAGCAGCGCGACCGCCACGGCGCACCCGCCGAAGCAGGCCCAGCACCAGCCGGGCCAGCCGGCCTGCTGCCCCTCGACCAGCGGGATCAGCAACAGCAGCAGCGCCGCGGTGAGCAGGGCCAGGCCGCCGGGATCGAATCCGCGCCGGGCCCGGCCCGCCGGGCGGGGCAGCAGCCAGGCGGCCAGCGGCACCGTGACCGCCCCGATGAACAGGTTGACCAGGAACACCCAGCGCCACCCGTCGCGGGCCCCGGCCGCCGCGATGATCAGGCCGCCGAGCAGCGGCCCGATCGCGGTCGACACGCCGATGGTCGCGCCGAGGACGCCGAAGGCCCGGGAGCGCGCCGGCCCGGTGAAGGACAGCTGGATGGTGGCCGAGATGGCCGGGTAGAACACTCCGGCCCCGAACCCCTGCACGACCCGGGCGATGACGATCTGGTCCGGGTGCTGCGCGACGCCGCAGGCCACGCTGGCCAGGGTGAAGATGGTCAGGCCGATGAGGAAGAGCGGCTTGTGGCCGAACCGGTCGCCGGCCCGCCCGGCGGGCACCAGGGCCAGGCCGTAGGCCAGCGCGTAGCCGGCCACGATCCATTCCAGGCTGGACGCCGGGGCGTGCAGGCCGGAGCGGATGCTGGGCAGCGCCACGTTCACGATCGTGGTGTCAAGCAGCGCCATGAAGGCGCCGACCAGCACGATCGAGACGGCCCGCCAGCCATGCCTGGCGGGGGTTGGCGCCGCGGTCGCGCGGTCTGGGACGGCGCTGGCGGTCACGGGGTCTCCTCCCGGGTGACCGGGGCGCCGATCCCGGTCGCGAAGTCGGCGGCGATCTTCGGCATCCGGCTGAGGAGTTCCTCGTGCCAGCGCACCTCCGCGGCCGCCCGCTCGATGATGTGCCGCATGATCATCCGCTCCGCCTCGTTGAGGTAGGGATCTGCGATCTCGGCCCGGTGCCGCAGCGAGGATCTCCCGGACCCGCAGCCCGGCCAGCCGGTCGAGCCACGATCTGGGTGAGGGTCTGCTCCGGCAGGTCCCGGGACTGGGCCAGCGCCAGGTCGAACGGGTCGTTCGGCAAGTGCTGAGCTGGTGCAGCGCCTGTCCCGGACGGCGGCCAGGGCCCGCTGGCCTTCCCGGGTGATCTCGTAGACGGTGCGCTCGGGCCGGTTGCCGACCCGCTCGGTGCGCACCTCCCGCACCAGCCCCTCGTTGGCCAGCCGTTTCAGCGCCCCGTACAGCGACCCGACGTGGACGTCGGCCCACTGCTCGGTGCGGTCCGACTGGGCCTGATGGCGGATCTGGTGCCCGTGCAGCGGCCCGCTCGCCGCGAGCGTGCCCAGGATGAACAAGCGGATAGAAGACACGCGATTACTCTCGCACAAGTAATCGCGTGATGGCAAGCTTGCGACTGGACCGCGGCCTGGTGCCGCCCCGGTGGCCCACGCCACGCCGTGCCTCGGTCACGGAGTGGTGCAGGGGACAGCCAGGACCGGGCAGTGGCGTGACGGATGTGCGTCGCCGGGAGCTGAGATGTAATCGGGGGATTGGTTAACGCATGCCCGGAATATCACCATTATGGCGTGACCGTTTAGATAACTTACATCCGTATAATCCGCATTGCCGAAGCAATATCCCCCACGCCGGTGAATCACGCTGACCTTGATTTATTGGGTCAGCGTCGCGCCCTGCCTGCTGGTCCCCACCTTCACCTGTGGTGATCAGCCACGGCCTTACTCCGCGGCCACGAAGTCGATCTCCTCAGTGCTCAGAGTGAGCGTGCCGGCCAGCCTGGCTTGCTGCCCGGGATCCACGAACGCCGGTACCGCCAGGACACGCCCAGCTCGGAAGGCCTCGTCTGTATGGTGCGCCCAGATGCCCAGGGTTGCGAAAGCGGCGCAGCCCATGAGGGCCAGAACCGACCAGAGAATCATCGGCACGATCATGTGATCATCCCCCCACATTTGGGACATTAGCCCCGCTACTCATTTGAATGAGAGCTATAGGCTTGACTAAACCGCCCGTCGGGGAGAAGTGTCTATACGCACGTTGCGCATATGGGCTGATTGCGCACTTCGCTGCCTGGTGACCTGGGGGGGCCATGCACGTGTCGCTGAATACTCTGCGTCAAGCCCTTCAGCTCGTTGAGGGTCTGGCCGAGATTGACGATCCAGCCGACTTCGGCGAGCGGGTGCTTCCCGGCCTGGACGGGCTGATCGGCTGTGACCTGGTCAGCTACAGCGAGATCGGAGCCGGGCCGGCACCCGGTCAGACTCACTCCTGCGGCTATCCCGCAGACGTCATCACGCCCGCCAGGCTCAGTGTCTTCGGCGCGCTCGTTCACCAGCACCCGCTGGTGAACCATTACCTCGCCACCGGTGACGGCAGTGCGGTCAAGATCAGCGACTTCCTCGACCAGGAGCGCTTCCACCGGTTAGGGCTGTACGCCGAGTTCTTCCGGACGTTCCCCATCGAGCACCAGCTCACGGTCGCCCTGCCCAGCCCAGCGGCGACCGTCATCGGCTTCGCGTTTAATCGCGCTCGTGGTGACTTCACCGAGGCCGAGCGGGACGTGCTCGGCGTCCTGCGCGCGCCGCTGATGACGGCGAGGGAGCGCGCTGCCAGGCGGCACCGGGCCAAGCACGCTCTGACTGCGGCCAGCGACAGCCATCTGGGCGGCCTGACCCGCCGCGAGCTGCAGATCCTCGACCTCGTCACCCAGGGCCGCACCAACAGTTACATCGCCAGGACCCTCGACGTCAGCCCCCGGACGATCGCCAAGCACCTCGAGCACATCTACCGCAAACTCGGTGTCACCAGCCGTGCGGCCGCTGTCCACCGAGCTACCCGACGGTGAGCGCCGCTCGTCGTCTTGGCTGATCCCGCGGCCTGGCGCCCGGCTGGGCGGCCCGGCAGGGTCCGGGCCGCGCGGCCCGGCAGGGTCAGGCCACGGCGGCGGGGCAGGGTCAGGCCAGCGCGGCGGGGCCGCGCTTGGTCATCTGGCCGGCGATGATCGCCCGCTGGACCTCGCTGGTGCCCTCCCAGATGCGTTCCACCCTCAGTTCGCGGAAGAAGCGCTCGGCCACGTTCTCCCGCATGTAGCCGCGGCCGCCGAACACCTGCACCGCGCGGTCGGCGACCCGGCCGGCCATCTCCGAGGCGTACAGCTTGGCCATCGAGCACTGCGCGTGCGCGATCTTGACGTCGATGCCGCGATCGATGCCGCGAGCCGTCTCGTAGACCAGCGACCGGGCCGCGAACAGCTCGGTCAGGCTGTCCGCCAGCATGGCCGCGACGGTGCCGAACTCGCTGATCGGCCGCCCCTGGACCTGCCGCTGGGTCGCGAACGCGGTCATGTCCGTGGTCAGCCGCTGCGCGGCGCCGAGGCAGCGGGCCGAGACCATGAGCCGCTCGAAGCGGAACCACTCGTAGGCGAACGACATCCCGTCGCCCTCGGCGCCGATCAGGTGAGCGGCGGGGACGCGGACGTCGCTGAACGCCACAATCGGGTGATGGTGGCTGATCGTGTGCGAGTACGCGGGCGTGCGGACCACCGCCACCCCGGGACTGGGCAGGTCGACCAGGAACATCGCATGCTCGCCGGCGTTCGGGCCGCCGTCCAGCACGCCCTGGAAGAACGCGAAGTCCGCCGAGTTGTACGACGTGACGTGCCATTTGACCCCGTTGAGCACATACTCGTCGCCGTCCAGACGGGCGGTGGCTTCCAGGGCAGACACGTCGGAGCCCGCGCCCTCCTCGGTGATCGCGTAGCACTCCTCCCGCTCCCCGGCCACGGCCGGGCGCAGGAAGCGCTCGATCTGGTAGGGGGTGGCGACCGGGGGCAGCCAGGACGGGGGCGTGGCCGCCACCCAGCCCAGCGCATTGGTCACCCGGCCCATCTGCTCCTGGACGAGGACCTGCTGCAGCGTGCTGCAGCCGCCCCCGCCGAGCTCAGGGGGCATGTTGGTGGACGCCAGCCCGAGTTCCCGGGCCCGCTTCGCCTGCCCGGCGACCACGTCGGGCGGCAGTTCCCCGCCGGCCAGCTCGGCCTCCACCTCGAACGGGATCAGCTCCTCCGCGAACGCCGCGGCCCGCGCCTGGATGGCTAGATCCTGGTCTGACAATCCGTACACGCTGAGCTCCTCGCCGAGTTCGTCCGGACCCGTCCGCTGGCCAGGGCCGTACTCTCCGCCCGCCCCCACCAGCCTTGACTGACTGTTCAGTTTATGTCAGCATCAGGTTCGTGCCAATGCCCTTCACCGGCCATCCGGACACCGCCGACGTCGTCGTCGTGGGCGGCGGGACGATAGGCGCGTGGTGTGCCTACTTCCTCCGCCAGGACGGCCTGCGGGTCATCCTGCTGGAGAAAGGCCTGCTCGGCCAGGGGGCGAGCAGCCGGGCCGCGGGGGTGGTCCGGGCCCAGGGTGGTACGCCCGAGGCGGTGCGCCTGGGCCAGTGGTCCCAGCACTTCTACCGGTGCCAGCGCGACGACCTCGGCATCGACTCTGGTTTCGTGGCCCAGGGCTACCTGCTGCCGTGCTTCACTGAGGCCGAGGTCACCGCGGCCCGGGAGCGGATGGCCATGCAGCTGGACCTGGGGCTGGACGTCGAATGGCTCAGCCCGGACGAGGTTGATCAGCGCAACCCGACCCTGGCCCCCGGGCGGACCCTGGGCGGCACCTTCTGCGCGGACGACGGTTACATCATCCCGCCGCGCAACGTGACCGCCTACGCGGTCGCCCTGGCCCGGTCCGGCGTCGTGGTACGTGAGCAGGTCCGGTTCCTCGGGCTGCGGCGCGAAGGTGACCAGCTCGCCGGGGTCGATACCAGCGCCGGGCCGATCGCGGCAGGCTCGGTCGTGCTGACCGGCGGCCCGAAACTGGCCGAGGTGGGCGCGCTGGCCGGGCTGCGGATCCCGGTCGGGGGGGCCCGGCATCAGATCGCGGTCACCCAGCCCCACCCAGACCTGGCCCCTTCCCGGGTGCCCATGGTCTTCGACCTGGCCTCCGGCCTGTACTGGCGGCCGGAAGAAGGCGGCCTGCTGTTCGGGATGAGCAACCCCGAAGAGCCGCCCGGCTGGGCCACCGAGGTGGACGAGGCCTACCTGGCCCTGATGCGCACCCGGCTGGAGCGGCTGGTCCCGGTGACCGCCGGGCTCGGCCTGCGCCGGCTGTGGGCGGCCACCATCGACTACACCCCAGATCACCTGCCGATCATCGGTCCCGCGCTCGGCCCGGACGGCCCCCTGCCGGGAGTGACCGTGGCCGCGGCGGGCGGGGCTGGCATGATGTGGGGCCCGGGCGTGGCCCGGGCCGCGGCCGACCTGGCCCAGACCGGCTTCTCCGCGGTGGTAGACACCACGGGCCTGGGCCTGGACCGCTTCGATGAGCAGGGCCGCAGCAAGGTCCCCACCGACCCCATCGCGCTGCCGTTCCCGCAATCAGCCTGAACGCACAGTCCCTGGAAAGCACCGGGTGCCCGGAAGCCACTGGGCCGCCGGAAACACTGAGAGGACCGAGCCACATCATGACCGACACGACTCCGCTGACCCCGTTCCTGTCCGCCGCCGCGCTGCACGGCGAACTCGAGGACTGGGGCCCCCTGGCCGAGGCCACCGGTGACCCCATGCAGACGTCCGGCACCACCACCTGGGCCGACGGTGACCTGGAGGTAGGTGTCTGGGAGTGCACCCCCGGCCCCTCCTACTGGAAGCTGGAGACCAACGAGGCCATCCACATCGTCAGCGGCCGGATGACGTGCACCCCGGACGGCGGCGAGCCCCAGGACATTGGCCCTGGTGACAGTGCCGTGTTCCCGATCGGCTGGGCCGGTACCTGGCAGATCCACGAGACCATCCGCAAGCTCTACGTCCTGTTCTGAGGCGTCCCGGCTGAGTCCTCCCGGTCCAGGGTGCCCGGGCCTCACGATCGCGGTCATAAGTGGTGTGACCTGGCACTTACCGACCACGATCATGATGCGGATGGGATACCTGTCGGCCGGGTCACGGGGACGACCGTCAGCAAGCGCTCCAGCCCGGCGAAGTCGCCCGGATTGGTGGTGAAGAGGCGGAGGTCCTCGGCGATGGCCACTGACGCGATCATCAGGTCCACGGCCCGGTGCCGGGGCTTGCGCCCTGCGGCGATGACTGCCGCCGTGACCTGACCGTAGGCACGAGCCGCCTCGACGCCGAACGGAATCGGGTCGAACTCGTTCTCAGCCCGCTGCAGGATATCGAGCCGACGGGCCCGCTCCGCGTGCTCCTCGTAGTCCTTCTGCTCGCTGCCGGGCCGCACTTCGTGGGGGCCGGCGGACAACTCGGCGAGAGTGATGGCGCTGATCGCGACAGCCGCTGGCAACTCGCCGGGATCGATCCACCTGCGCAAGATGAGGATATTGGTGTCGAGCAAGCCCGACTGGTAGCTCTCAGCGGCCATCGGGGATGCCCGCCTGGTGGTCGGCAGCGGCCTCCTGATCAGCGCGGAACGCCGCGAGGTCAACAGCCGGGGCGCGGCGCGATGCGGCGGCGAAGTCCGCCCTCGGAATGAACCGGCGGCGGCGCCGGATCGGGATCAGTTCGCCGATCTCACGGCCATCCCGCGTGACCGTGAACGCCTGGCCGCCCTCGACCGCGTCCATGATCTCCCGCGACTTGCTCCGCAAATCCCGCTGTGTTATCTCCGGCTGTGCGCTCATGGAACCATTCTATCCACGGGCAGCACCTGGTGCTACCTTGTGCTACAACCGCCTTGCGGCCGCGTTCGGGATTACCAGGAGTTCCGGGGAAAGCGGCGCTCCCAGGTGCGTTCGCGGATGACCAGGCCACCTGAGCGCAGTTCCCGGCGGAAGCGGTAGCGCAGCGACGTCTCGTCGCCGTCCAGGTCGAGGGTGGACGTCGTGACCAGCAGCCGGCCGTCCAGGTGGACCTCGGTGCGCGCCTCGCCGTGCGCGGCGGCCTGCGCGGGCCGGTCGTCGTGTACCTCGTAGCGCAGGTACTCCTCGTCCACGACCCGGCCCCACGGGAACTGCGACCCGGAGGCGCCGCGCCACGACACGGACACCGTTCCGGTCTCGTCGCGGTGCACGGTCCAGCGCACCGGCACGATCTCACCCCAGTGCCGGACCCCCTCGGGCAGCTCCTCCGGCCCCGGCTCGGGGAACTGGGGCGCGGGCGGCTCCGCCCCGGCCGGGGGAACCACCGGCAGCACCAACCGGGTCCCGCCCGGGCCGAACCGCAGCGCCGACTCCCCGGGCTGCGGGGAAGGCCAGATCATCGGCCACATCGCGTTGGACACCGCCAGCCGGATGCGGTGCCCGCGCGGGAACACCCACGACGTGACGTGCAGGTCCAGCGGCAGCGCTCCCTGGGCCGCCGGGTCCGGGCTGGATACCGGGGGATCGCGCAGCGGGTCGCGCACCCCGGCCCGGCCCGCGCCGGTCACCAGCGTGACCGTCCCGTCCGGCGCGACGTCACTCAGCCGCGCGAACCAGGGCAGCAGCCCCGTGTCGCCCGGCCCCGTGTCGCCCGGCCCCGTGTCGCCCGGCCCCGTGTTGCCCGGCCCGGCCTCCACGCTCCCGCACAGCTCCACCCGGGGGAAGCCGAGGATCTCGGTGTCCGCCTCCAGCGGCGGGGAATCGAACGTCAGGCTCCAGGCGTCCGCGTCGCGCTGGTCGGCGGTCAGTTCGCCCCACCAGTGGCCGGCCGCGATCCCGGCCGACGGCACGCAGCGCAGCGACCGGGCCGACGGGGCCGGAGCCGAAGCGGACAGCGACCCCTCCGGCCCGCAAAACCAGGTCCGCAGCTCGGCCCGCTCCGGCGGCAGCGCCAGTTCCTGGCGCCAGCGCCCGGGGATCTCGGCCAGTTCCACGTCCGGCGGATGCCAGTCCCGCACGTATACGGTGACCGGCGGCTCGGACATGATGCCGTTCTCGGCGCCCTTGAGCCAGTGGTCCCACCAGCGGACCGCGTCGGCCCGCCATTCGATGGCCGGGCCGGGCACCGCGTTATGCGGGAACGCGTGGTTCCACGGGCCGATCAGCACCCGGACCGGGGCGGGCACGTGCGCGAGCATCCGCGGCACCGAATCCCGGTACCCGTCGTACCAGCCGCCGATCAGGTAGGCAGGCACGGTGAGCCGCCCGTAGTCCGGCCGCAGGGACGCCCGCCGCCAGAACGGCCCGTCCTGGGCCTGGGCGAGGAAGCTGATCAGCCAGGGCTCGGTGTCCATCCGGGCCAGCGCCGCCTCGTCGAGCGGGAAATCGGGCGCGGGCGGCAGCATGTTCAGGTGGTCGATCATCAGCATGTACTCATCGAGATGCGGAAGCCCGTCGATGTAGTGCACGTCGTCGTGGAACAGGTCGTCGGAGGCGTCTACGGCCAGGATGGCCTTGAGCGCCGGGGGACGCCGCAGCGCGACCTGGATCGCGTTGAAGCCGCCCCAGGAGATGCCCCACATCCCGACCGCCCCGGTGCACCAGGGCTGGCTGGCCAGCCACGCGATGACTGTCTCTGCGTCGCGCTGCTCGGTCTCGGTGTACTCGCCCCCGGGCAGGCTCCCGCCGCTGCGCCCGGTGCCGCGGATGTCCACCCGGGCGCCGGCGTACCCGCTGCGGGCCATATAGGCGTACAGATCATGGTCGCGGGCCAGCATCGCGTCGTCCTTGCGGTACGGCAGGTACTCCAGCAACGCCGGGACCGCCGCGGCCGCCACGTCGTCCGGCAGGTACAGGGTGGCGGCCAGCTCGACCCCGTCCGGCATCGGGATGCCCGCCTGGCGCACGATCATGATGCCGGGCCCGGGCCGGTTTGGGCGACGGCCCCGCCCGGCGCGGCCACCGCACTGCGCAGCAACTCGATGAACTCGTTCACCCGCAGGTCCCGCTGCTCAGCCGACTGGGTCGCGTACCCGAACAGCCCCGGATCCAGCTCCTCGGTCACCATCGCGTCCTGGACCCGGTCCATCAGCCAGTTGACCATGGAGACGATCATCCGCGGATCGATGTCCTGGCGGATCTCACCCCGGGCGATGCCGGAGCGGACGAAGCCCTGCGTGCCGTACGGGTCCTCGCGCGCCAGGAACTGGGTGATTTCGCGGCGCAGCTGCAGTCCCGCGCAGTAGTTGCCGATCAGGGTGACCCGGTACGGGATCCAGTCCTCGTGGATGAGGTGCGGGGTGGCGTCGATCCAGTACCGCAGGATCGCGAAGAACCCCTCCGCGCGCACCTCCGGCGGCGCGTCCAGGTAGGCCGGGAAGGACCGGGCCGCAGCCTGGTAAGCGGCCAGGAACAGGCCGGCCTTGGTCTCGAAGTACCCGAACACCGCCCCCTTGGACACGCCCGCCTCGCTGGCGATCTCCTCGATGCGGGCCGCCTCGTAGCCGCGCGTGGCGAAGTGCTCCATGGCCACCGCGACGATCCGCTCCTGCCGGGCGCGCTGGCGCTCGGGAGCCCGGCGGGCCGCCCGGACGGCAATTCCCTGACCAGTAGTCATCTAGTAACTCATTCCAGCTCATTGACTTTCGCCAGGCAAGCTAACCATACTTCGAAGGATCCCAACTTCTTAAATGACCAATAGTCAATAACGAAAGTCCATCCTCATGACCGCCACGCCGGGCTGGGACGTCATCGTGGTCGGGGCCGGTCACAACGGCCTGACCGCCGGCGCCCTGCTGGCCCGCGCGGGCCTGGCCACGCTGGTGGTCGAGGCCCGTGAGGTAGCGGGCGGATGCTGCGTCACCGAGGAGATCGCGCCCGGCTGCCGGGCCTCCACCACCTCCTACATCGCGAGCATGCTCCGGCCGGAGGTGATCCGGGCGCTGGACCTGGGCCGGCACGGGCTGCGGATGGTGGCCTGCGAGCCGGCCCTGCAGGTGGCGCTGGACGACGGCGAGGTGCTGGCCGACTGGAACGACCCGGCGCGCACGGCGGCCGGGATCGCGCGGTACTCCCCGGCGGACGCGCGTGCCTTCGCCAGCGTCCACGCCGAGCTGGCCCAGCTGGCCGCCCGGCTGCAGCCGCTGTTCATGGAGCTGCCGCCGGACACCCGGGCCACCGGCGTGCGCCGGCTCACCGAGGCGGTCCGGATGGGCCGTCACCTGCGCGGCCTGCGCGGCACCGACGTCGAGGGCCTGACCCAGATGCTGACCGGCAGTCTCGGCCAGTTCATCGACGCGCGGTTCGAGTCCCGGCCGGCCAAGGCCCTGCTGCTGGCCAACAACCTCTACGGCAAGCACGGCGGCCCGTACCAGCCGGGCACCCTGATCGGCCTGGCCTTCCACCTGCTCACCGGGGGCGAGGACGCGGTGCCAGGCTTCTTCGGGCACGTGATGGGGGGCATGGGCGCCATCAGCGACGCCATCGCCGCGTCCGGGCAGGCGCACGGCATGCAGATCCGCACCGGGGCGCCGGTCGCCCGGATCCGGGCCAGCGGCGGCCGCGCCAGCGGGGTCACTCTGGCCAGCGGCGAGGAACTGACCGCCCGCGTGGTGCTGTCCGGGGCCGACCCCAAGCGGACCTTCCTGCACCTGGTGGACCAGGCCGACCTGCCCGCGGACTTCCGGGCCGCGGTGGCCGGGATCACGATGGACGGCCCGTGCGCCAAGGTCAACCTGGTCCTGGACGCGGAGCCCCAGGTCCGGGGCATGCCCGCGGGCGCCGGGCCCGGCCAGCGGGCGCTGTTCACCCTGCCACCGGACCTGGCCGTGGCCGACGCGTGCTACGACCGGGCCAAGCGCGGCGAGCTGGCCGACGCGGAGCAGCTGTTCGTGGACTGCGTGGTGGCCTCCACCGTGGACCCCTCGCTAGCCCCCGAAGGCCGGCACATCATGACGTGCTTCGTCCAGTACGTGCCCTACCGGCTGGCCGAGGGGACCTGGGACAGCCGGCGCGACGAGCTCGGCGACCGGGTCCTGGCCCGGATCGCGCAGTTCGCGCCGGCCGTGCCCGCCGCGGTGCTGGCCCGGCAGGTACTCACCCCGCTGGACCTGGAGCGCGACTACGGGCTGACCGAGGGCAACATCTTCCACGGCGACATCGCACCCGGCCAGCTGTTCCACATGCGGCCGGTGCCGGGCTGGGCCCGGTACGCCACCCCGGTCCGGGGCCTGTACCTGTGCGGCGCGGGGGCCCACCCGGGTGGCGGCGTGACCGGGGCGCCCGGCTACAACGCCGCCCATCGCGTCCTGGCCGACCTGCGCCGGGACCGGAAATCCGGGCGGAGGCCCGCCGCGTGACCAGCCAGTGGCGGCGTAACGTCCCCGGTAACCGATCGGCTGGCCCCTCGTGAGCGAGCTGGAGGGCCGCCCTCAACAACCTCTGCAGCGGACGGGAGACACCAGATGAGCGCGGACGTGATCGTGGTCGGGGCGGGCGTGGCCGGCGCCTCCACCGCGTTCCACCTCAGCCGCCTCGGCGCCGGTGACGTGCTGGTGGTCGACCGCGACACGGCCGGGTCGGGGATGAGCAGCCGGTCCTCGGCGATGATCCGGATGCACTACACGTTCCGGCCCGAGGTCGAGCTGGCCGTGCGCAGCGACGCGATGTTCGCGTCCTGGACCGAGCTGACCGGCCGTCCGGCCTTCGTCCACCGGACCGGGTTCGCCCGCATCGTGCTGCCCGGCGAGGAGGGAGCCTTGCGGGCCAACGTGGCCATGCAGCGGGACTGCGGCGCCCGGACCGAAACCCTGCCGGCCGCCGGCTTCGCCGCGCTGGCGCCGGGGATCCGAACCGAGGATCTCACCGAGGTGGCCTGGGAGCCCCACGGGGGTTACGGGGACGGCGCGCTGGTCGCCGGGGACCTGCTGGCCGCGGCCCGGGAGCGGGGGGTGCGTTACCGGCCGCACACGCCGGTCCAGGCGCTGCTGCGTGATGGGGACCGGGTGACCGGGATCCAGACCCAGGACGGCCCGGAACACGCCGGGATCGTGGTGGCGGCGGCCGGGGTATGGTCTCCGGCCCTGCTGGCCAGCATCGGCGTGGACCTGCCGATCGAGACCGAGTTCCACGAGGTCGCGGTGCTCAGCCACGCGGCAGGCCAGGGCGCCCCCATAGCCTGCATCGACTCGACCACCCAGAGCTACTTCCGGCCCGAGGCGGGCGGCAGCAGGACGCTGGTAGGCAGCTTCACCGGCTACCGGGGAGTGGACCCCGACCGAGTCGCCCCGCCCCCCGGCGCCGCCCCCGGCGCCGCGCCCGGCGCCGCGCCCGGCGCCGGCCAGGCTCATCGTGGTGCGTTGTGCCCCGCCGGCGGGGCACAACGCACCACGATGATGGTTCCGGGGGCTGCGGAGGGGCTGGCGGGGCTGGTCGGGGCGGCGGCTCAGCGGTTGCCCGCGCTGGCCGACGCGGGGATCGCCCACGGCATCACCGGCGTGTACGACATGACCCCGGACGGGCGCCCGATGCTCGGCGAGTGGCCTGGCCTGTCCGGGCTGGTGCTGGCCACCGGGTTCTCCGGCACCGGGTTCAAGATCTCCCCGGCGGTCGGCGAGGCGATCGCCGTGCTGGTCACCGGCAGCCAGGTCGCGGGCAGCGTGGACATCGGGCCGTTCTGGCCGGGCCGCTTCGCCGAGGGGCGGCCGGTCTCGCCCCCGCACCCGTACTCAGACGACTGAGGGGCGGGTGTGTCACGGGAGGCGGGCCTGGCAGTCCAGGTCGGCAGGGCCGGGGAGGCGGGCGCGGCGAGGGAGGCGGGCATGTCACCGGACGACGGGGTGCCGCTGGAGCGCAGCCTGCCCGGCGCCAGCTACATCAGCGAGGCCGAGTTCGCGCGCGAGCGCGAGCGGGTGCTCCTGCCCGGCTGGTTCTGCGTGGGCCGCGCGGACGGCCTGGCCGAGCCCGGCTGCTACCTGGCCGCCGACGTGTGCGGGGAGAGCATCATCGTGACCCGGGCCGAGGACGGCGGCCTGGCCGGCTACTACAACCTGTGCCGCCACCGCGGCTCCCGGCTCGTGCCCCGCCCCGGTGGCCAGCCCTCCGGCGGTCCGCCCTCCGCCGGCCCGCCCTCGGCCGGCCCGGTGGCCAGCGGGCGGTTCCCCGGCAGCGTCCGCTGCCCGTACCACGCCTGGACCTACGGACTGGACGGGACGCTGCGCGCCGCGCCCTTCCTGCCCGCGCTGCGCGAGCACCGGGCCGCGCTGTCGCTGCACCGGGTCGAGGTGGCCACCTGGGGCGGGTTCGTGTTCGCCCGGCTCGAGCCGCCCGGCGCCGGCCCGGGGGACTCGCTGGAGGCCACCCTGGGTGAGATCGCGGCCCGGACGGCCGCCTATCCGCTGGCCGACCTTCGCTGTGGGGCCCAGTTGCGCTACGAGGTGGCCGCCAACTGGAAGGTCATCCTGGAGAACTACAACGAGTGTTACCACTGCGGCCCGGTCCACCCGGAACTGTGCGACCTGGTGCCGGCCTTCCGCCGTGGCGGCGGCGACCTGGACTGGGCGGCCGGGATCCCGCACCGGGCCGGGGCGACCACGTTCACCTCGACCGGGACCACCTGCCGTGCCCCGTTCCCCGGCCTGCCCGAGGCCGCGCGGACCCGGCACTTCGGCGAGCTGGTGCTGCCCAACCTCATGCTCAGCCTGTCCGCGGACCACGTGGCCGCCTTCACCGTGTGGCCCCGCTCCGCCGCGGCGACCACGGTCCTCTGCGACTTCCTGTTCCACCCGGCCGAGCTGGCCCGCCCGGATTTCGACCCCTCCGACGCGGTCGGCTTCTGGGACCTGGTGAACCGCCAGGACTGGTCCATCTGCGAGCAGGTCCAGGACGGCATGGGCTCACGCCGGTTCTCCGTCGGCTACCTGGCCCCGATGGAACAGCCCAGCGCGGACATCGGCCGTTACGTGGCCGCCCGCCTGGACATGAGCGGCCCGCCGGCCGGGCAGGACAGCACCACAACCGACGAATCAGCAGAAGATGGGAGGCTCCGGTGAGCGCACGCCGCGATGTCGTGGTGATCGGGGGCGGGCACAACGGGCTGGTCGCCGCGGCCTATCTGGCCAAGAGCGGGCTGGACGTGCTGGTCTGCGAGCGGCGGCCGGTGGTGGGCGGCGCGGCGGTCAGTGAGCACCCGTTCGGTCCGGACTACACCGTGACCTCGCTGTCCTACGTGGTCTCCCTGCTGCCCCCGGACCTGGTCACCGACCTGAACCTGGCCCGGCACGGCTACCACGTGTTCCCCCAGGGCCCGTACTTCGCGCCCCGGGCCGACGGCCGCTACCTGCGGCTGCCCGACGACCCGGCCGAGCGGCACGCGGAGATCGCTAAGTTCTCGGCCGCGGACGCGGACGCCTACCCCCGGTACGAGGCCCATCTGGACGCCCTCGGCCAGGTACTCGGCCCCATGCTGGACGAGGTGCCGCCCCGGCTTGGTTCCCGGCGCCCCCTGGATCTATGGCGGCAGGGACTGCTCCTGCGCCACCTGCGGGGGCTGGACCAGCGTGGCGTGGTCGACGTCACCCGGCTACTGACCGGCAGCATCGCCGACCTCATCGAGGAGTACTTCGAGAGCGACGCCATGCTCGGCCTGCTGTCGGTGTCTGGTGTCATCGGTACCTGGGCCGGGCCGCGTTCGGCTGGCACCGCGTACGTGATGCTGCACCACCACATCGGCGGCGTGGACGGGCAGGCCGGCGCGTGGGGGTTCCCGCGCGGCGGCATGGGCGGGGTGACCGCCGCGCTGGCCGCGGCGGCCCGGTCGTTCGGGGCTGAGGTCCGCACCGGGGCGGAGGTGGCCGAGATCCGGACCCGCGACGGGCGGGTGGCGGGAGTGACGCTGGCCAGCGGGGAGGAGATCGACGCGGCCACCGTCATCACCACCGCGCACCCGCAGATCTCGTTCCTGCGGCTGCTCGACCCGGCGGTGCTCCCCGATGACTTCGTGGCTGACATCCGGCGCTGGCAGACCCGCAGCGGCACCGTCAAGATCAACCTCGCTCTGGACCGGCTGCCGGAGTTCACCAGCCATCCCGCGCCTGACCCGCAGATCCACGGCGGCACCATCGTCCTGGCCGAGAGCCTGGACGACATCGAGACCGCGTTCCAGCATGCCGTGGCCGGGCAGCCGTCGGCCTTGCCCTTCGCGGACATCTGCATCCCCAGCGTGTTCGACGACTCGCTGGCCCCCCCAGGCCAGCACGTGATGTCGATGTTCACCCAGTGGGTGCCGCATCGCTGGGCCGCGGAGCCGCACGACACCGAGTTGGACGCCTACGCCGACCGGGTCATGGCCCGGATGGAGCAGGTCGCGCCGGGGTTCACCAGCTCGGTGCTGCACCGGCAGGTGATCGGACCCCACCAGATGCAGGAAGAGTACGGCCTGATCGGCGGGAACATCTTCCACGGCGAGCTCAGCCTGGGGCAGATGTTCCACGCCCGCCCCGCGGCCGGCTATGCGGACCTGCGCACCCCGGTGGGGGGCCTGTACCAGGCCGGCTCGGCCACCCACGGCGGCGGCGGGGTGACCGGCATCCCGGGCCGCAACGTGGTGCGCCAGGTGCTGGCCGACCGCCGGGCCGACCGGCTGCGCGGCCAGCTCGATCTGGTCCGAGGCTCGGCCAGCAAGCTGCGGACCCGCGCCGCGTCGCTCACCCCACCGGGCCGCCGGCCGCACTAGGGAGCGAGACCAGCAAGCCCGGCTTCTGCGCATTCGTCGTCTTGCCCAGGCATCATTCCGCCGCTTACCGCCAGGGCACCGAGGACGGCGTCCCCCCGCATGATGAGCGCCGCGCCGGCGCCCGCCAGGATGGGCACCCGCACGGCCCGATCCAGCTGGGCGAAGAAGGCAGGCGAGGCCTCCTGCATCTGGCGCAGTGCGGCGCCGTCGCGGCGGAAGAGCGCGACGCTAGCCGCTTTGGCCTCGGCGATCTGGGCTGAGAGCGGCGCTGCGCCGTTCATGCGGCCGAGGGCCTGTAGGTGTCCGCCCTCGTCGACGACCGCGACCGTGACCAGTGCAACTAGCTTGGCGGCGCGCTCGTGTGCGCCGGAGATGACTGTCTGAGCCTCTTGCAGCGTTAGCGGCATTGCGATCCTTTGAGTTATGTGGACAACCGTCCTTGCATGAACAAGCGTATCGTTAGAGACGGCCCTAGCCAAGTACGCGAAGCTAGAATGATCGGGCAATGGACGACACCACCTCGGCAGGTCCCTCTGCTGGCCCTCGCCGCCCCAACGCGCGCGGGCAGGGGGAGCGGCTGCGGGAGGAGATCATTTCCGCTGCCGTGCAGATTCTCGGCGACCTAGCCGACGACGAGTCCTTGTCGCTGCGCGCGGTGGCCCGTGCGGTGTCGATATCCCCCACCTCGGTTTACCTGTACTTTCCCGATCGTGACGCGCTCGTCGCGGCGACCATGCAACGCTGCCATGCGGAGATGCTCCAGGCTGCGGATGAGGCCGAGGCCGCACATCAGGACCCCGCTCTCGGCTTGCGCGCACGGATCCTGGCGCAGGCGGCCTGGGTGCAGGAGCATCCCGGCATCTACAAGGTGATGCATGAGAGCAAGGTCGGCATGCCTTTCAAGGAGGTCTTGTTCACGCGCACCACGGCTGCGGTGCAGCGCTGCATGGACGCGGGGGTGGCCTCGCCGGGGGACGCCGCCACCGTCGCACTCGATCTGCGGACGGCCGTCATCGGCATGCTGTCACTGCGGATCAATGAGCCTGACCTGCCCTGGCCGCCCTTCCCCGAGCAAGCCGATCGATTCCTCTCCAAGCTCGTCGGACTCGCGCCGCGGGCAGGGGAGACGACAGTCTCGCCAGCAAAGTAGCCCCGCGCGGCCGGCGCCGCGCCACTTCAACCTCCCGCGAGGACCTCGAAGCCCTGATCACCGCATTCATCATCCGGCACAACAAGCGAACCCGGGGTGAGCCCAGTTGCGTCCCGGTCAGCCGAGCAGGCCGGCGACGGCGGCGATGGCGGGTTCGATGGCTCGCTCGCGGACGTTCCCGAAGCCCATCACCAGCGCCGGTGGTGCCGCGGTGTCAGGGTGGCCGCGATAGGCGCCGAGGCCGTGCAGCCCCACCCGCCGCTGGCGTGCCGCGGCGATGACGGCCGTCTCGCAGGCACCGGGTGGCAGCGGCGCGACAGCGTGGAATCCGGCCGCGAGCCCGGTGAGCCGGACCCGGGGGGCGTGCCGGGCGAACGCGTCAGTCAGCACGGTACGGCGGGCGGCGTAGACGGTTCGCATCCGCCGCAGGTGGCGGTCGTAGCGGCCGGTGGTCAGCAAGGTGGCCAGGGCCAGCTGGTCCAGCGTGCAGGAGCCGCGGTCGCTCATTTCCTTCTCGTCGGCGACCGCTGGGGCCAGTGACGAGGGGGCCTGGACCCAGCCCAGGCGGACCGCGGGGGCCAGGGCCTTGCTGGCCGTGCCGAGCAGGAAGACCTGGTCTGGGGCCAGTCCCTGCAGCGTGCCGACGGGTTCCTTGTCGTAGCGGAACTCCGAGTCGTAGTCGTCCTCGATCACGTACCCGCCGCTGCGCCGCGCCCAGTCGGTCAGGGCGTGCCGCCGGGCCGGGGACAGGACCACCCCGGTGGGCGACTGGTGGGCCGGGGTGACCACGACAGCCTGGGCCCCGCTGGCCGCCAGGTCGCTGACCACGAGGCCTTGATCGTCGACCGGCACATAGGTGACGTGCACGCCCATCTCCAGGGCGGCGCGAACTGTTTCGTCGGCCTGGGCGCTGCCGTAGCCAGGGTCTTCGAAGGCCACGCACGTCACGCCGCCTTCGCGGGCCAGGGCGCGGACGACCAGGTTGATTCCTTGCGCGAAGCCGGTGCTGATGATCATCTGCGCCGGGCTGGCGGCGGCGGCCCGTACCCGCCGCAGGTACCCGGCGAGGACCTCACGCAGCACCGGGCTGCCACGCGGGTCGCCATATCCCAGATCCGCCGAGGCCGCCTGGGTGCACGCTTGCTTAACGGCCCAGGCCCAGTCGGTACGCGGGAAGCTGGACAGGTCCGGTACGCCGGGCTGGAAGTCCGCGATCAGCGGCGGTCCCGGGGAATGGCGGCCTGGTGGGACTTCCGAGGGCGAGACCGCGGCCGGGCCGGCTGCGGGCTGGTCACCGGTGTGCTGGCCACCACCCTGCTGGTCACCGAGGGCGGCGACCCGGGTGGCGGACCCGGTGCGGCTGATCAGGTATCCCTCGGCCAGCAGCTGCCCGTAGCAGTCCTGCACCATGCCGCGGGAGACACCGAGCTCACGCGCCAGCTCCCGCGAGGACGGCAGCCGTTCCCCGGCCCGGAGCCGGCCACCCCTGATCGCCTCGCGCAGGCTCCCCTCCAGCTGGGCCCGCAGCGGCAGGCCGGAGGAACGGTCGAGCCGAACCAGCAGCCCCGGACTCAAACCGGACCACTCAATCGCCATGAAATCGGACCTTACCAGCGTGCCGGCTGGCTCCTAACGTCGCTGTTATGAGCACCTTGACGCAGGCGAAGCCTGGTACCGCAGTCCCATCCCGGCTTCTCACCGTGCCGCTGGCCATGACGTTCCTGGCCGAGTTCACCTCGCTCACCAGCTTCTTCCTGCTCCTGTCGGTCATGCCGATGCTGGCGGCGGCGGCCGGCGCCGGCGGTTCGGCTGCCGGGCTGATGACCGGGTCCCTGCTGCTCGGCACCGTAGCTGCCGAGGCTGTGGCCGCCGCCGCGATCAGGCGGTTCGGCTACCGGGCGGTGCTCGCGGCCGGAGCCGTGCTGCTCGGCGCGCCGGCGCTGGCCATGCTCGCACCCGAGCCCCAGGCCGTCATGATGAGCGTCAGCTTGGTGCGCGGGGTCGGCTTCGGCTTGTGCGGCGTGGTCACCGGAGCGCTGACCGCCAGGCTGCTGCCTCCCGGGCGGCGCGGTGAGGGGCTCGGCCTGCTCGGCATCGTCTCCGGCGTTCCGGCCATTGTCGCGCTGCCGGCCGGGGTCTGGCTCGCCGGGCACCACCTGGCCGCCGCGGCTGCGGCGATGGCGGCCGCGGTCGGCCTGCTGCCGCTGGTGGCGATCCGCTGGCTGCCGGGCGGGCGCGAGGCTCGCCGCAGCGCCGCCGCCAGACGGACGCGGGGTGCCCGCAGGTCAGGGCCGATCGCGGGTGCCGCGCTGCGGCTGCCGCTGATCTTCGCCGCCGCGACCATCGCGGCCGGCGTGCTGGACTCGTTCCTGCCGCTCACGAAGGGGATCCCCAGCAACCTCTCCTCGGCCGCCCTGCTCGTGCAGGCGATCACCGCCACGCTCAGCCGCTGGCAGGCTGGCAAGCACGGCGACCGCTACGGTCACGCCCGGCTGCTCATCCCGGCGCTCGCCGTGGCAGCGCTCGGCATGGTCACGATGATGGTGCTGGGCTCGCCTGTGATGATCTTCGTGGGCATGGTGCTGTTCGGCGCCGGGTTCGGGGTCATCGAGAACGCGACGTTCGCGTTGCTGATCGAGCAGCTGCCCGAGGCCAAGGCCAGCGCGTTGTGGAACTTCGCCTACGACGCCGGATACGGCGCGGGCCCGGCGGTCTTCGGCCTGATCAGCGTGCGCACCGGCTACCCGGCCGCGTTCGCCCTGAGCGGCGCGTTGATCCTGGCCGCAGTCCCGGTCGCCTTGCGTGAGCGGAAGGCCGTGGTCAGCGTGGCACGGCCAGAGTGAGAATGCCGGCACATTAACCCGGTGCGTCCCTGGCGGTGTCCGGGTAGGTTTCCGCAGTGCCTGAACTGGAATTGCCGGGCGCGGATTTCCCTGAGGTTCCCCGCCTGCCCTGGGAGTTGTTGTCACACCGCCAGGTCCTGGCCGAGCTGATCAGCGGGGGTTGGGTGCCGTGCGGGGCCGGAGACTGGGCGGTGGGGCTCCGGTCCCCGGACGGAGCTCTCGTCGCCCGGGTATGCCCGTTCGACCCCGCGTATCCGGCGTTTGTGGACCTGTGCCGCCAGTGCGCCGGCAATCGGTGGCTGCCTAGGGTCGAACTGGCTGCCGACCTCGAAGGTGGCGGTTCGGTGGTCTTCCTGGAGTTCGTCGCCCCGGTAGAACAGCGGGTTGCCGAGCAGGTCGCCGGACGCTGGCAGGCGGGGACGGGCGACGCGGAGTTCGAAGCGGTGCGCCGGACGGCCCGGATGATCGACGCGGAGTACCGGAGGACGACGCCCTGGTGGGATGGGTTCGACATGAACAGCGCCCACGTTCGCAGGGCCGTCGATGGCCGGCTGGTCCTGATCGACGTCTTCTGCATGGATGGGGCGTCGTTGTACGGCAAGATCCTCGAAGATGCCGGCGAGGTGCACCGCCGGATTCCACCCGAGCGGATGCGCTACGTCTTGGAGATCCCCTATATCGCCCGGGAGAGCAGCCCCGCTGAGATCGGTGCTCTCAAGAAAGCCTGGGCGCGCGCGGCCAGATGACCTGGGTGGGGACGCGGCTGCCCGGATAAGAAGGCCGAAGGGCCCAATTTACGGAAAGTACGTCTCGCTCCACGGCGAATTAATGACACTACGAGACGGCGAAATTGAATGCCGGTGAGAATTGGGCATGCTAGCGTCCCCGCGAATCAAACCGCACTACTGACAAGGGGGCATCATGCGCAGAGCTTTGGGAGCGGCGGCCGGCACGCTCGCGTTCGCCGCGGTCGTGGCGGGCGGCAGCATCACCGCTGCTAGCGCCAGCACGAGCAGCACGATCGAGCATTTCCAGTTTGTGAGCACCTCCGCATCCTCACCGATCGCCAGCGCTATCAGCTGGGGCGTGTTCACCGCGGGTGGCACCATCAATGCAAATACCGGCCTTATCCGCTTTCCGCGGGGGACTTTCCGGGCTATTCATCACCGGCGCAGTGGCGTGAGTCAGCTCAACCGGAAGACCTGCCTGCTGGTCTCGGTCGAGCATGGCACCTACAGGCTCGCGGACGGGACCGGCAAATACCGGCACATCAGTGGCCGGGGTACTTACACCAGCCGGGTCCGGGTCGTGCTCAGGCGCAATGCCAAGGGACGGTGCGCACAGTCGAGGCTGCCCAGGGCGTTCCAGCAGATGATCAACGCCCGCGGCCCGATCCGCGGTGTGGCCGGGCACTGGCTGCCCAACACGTGGGCCAAGCCGCGCCAGACCGCCCGCCGGGCGGGCTGAGTCCAGCATCCTGGCCAGCCGGGCCCCGGCCGCTTCGCGCGAGCGGCCGGGGTACTGGTGGGCAGGTCCAGGGTCATGACCAGCCCTGGCGTCTCAGGTCATGAGGCGGGCTGGCGGGGGACAGCCAGGGCGTCCACGGCCACCGCCCGGTCCGGACCGCAGATCAGCGGGTTGATGTCCAGCGCCTCGAGCACGTCGCCGAGCTCCTCGGCCAGCTCGGACAGGCCGGTGATCGCGGCCGCGACCGCGTCCAGGTCGGCGGCGGGCTGGCCGCGCACCCCGGCCAGCAGCCGGGCCACCCGGAGCGTACCCAGCATCTGGAGCGCCTGCCGCGCGCTGACCGGGGGGAGCGCCACGGCCCGGTCGGCGAGGAGTTCCACCAGGACCCCGCCCGCGCCCACCACCAGCAGCGAGCCCAGCTCGTGGTCGCGGGCCAGGCCCAGGGACAGCTCGGGGCCGGCCGGGATCGTCTCGCAGACCAGCACTTGCCTGCCCAGCCGCTCAGCTAGATCCTGATAGGCCGCCTGCAGCGTGTCCGGGTCACGGACGCCCACCACCACGCCGCCCACGTCTGACTTGTGCGTGATCCCGGGCTCATCGGTCTTGAGTACTACCGGGTAACCGAGGTCCGCCGCGGCGGCGAGCGCCCCGGCCTGGCTATCCGCCGCCTGGGTCCGGGCCACGGCGATCCCGTAGTCGCGGAGCAGTTCCCCGAGCCGGGCTCCATGCGCCTCCCCGGCCGTGATCAACCGGGTCCAGCGCTCCTGCCGGGACCGGTTGAGGACGTCGGGGGCGGTGGCGGGGAATGTTGTTCCCGGCCCGGCCCCATGGTCGGGAGAGTCGTGGTCGAGGAGATGCTTCAGGGCCAGCAGGCCGCTCCGGGTGCCCTCCAGGACCGGAATGCCACCGGCCCGCAGTCCGGCGGCGGTATCCGGGTCGATGGCGGCGGGCACGTTGCTGAGCACCACGACGGGTTTGCTGGTCCGGCGGGCGGTCTCGGTCACCGCGGCCGGGTAGGAATCGTCCCCGTCGAACTCGTGCACCAGGTCGACGGCGAGCGCGACCGCGCGCACCGCCGGGTCGTCAGCCAGGGCGGCCAGCGAGCCGGACAGTTGCTCCTGGGCGCGGGCCCCGGTGCCCCACATGTCGAGCGGGTTGGCGGGCTCCAGCCCCGGGTCGAGCAAGGCGGCCAGCCGCGCCGTCGTCTCCGCGCTGATCGCCGCGAACGGCACCCCCAGCTCGTCGGCCACGTCGGCCACATGGGCCCGTTCCAGCCCCGAGTCGTGCACGGTCGCGATTCCTGTGCGCACGGTGGGTCTAGAGGGGTGAGTGTGACTGCCGGGGGTGGGGTTGGGGGGTGCCGGGTTGGGGGGGCCCGGGTTGGGGGGGCCCGGGTTGGGGGGTGCCGGGTTGGGGGGGCCCGGGTTGGGGGGTGCCGGGTTGGGGGGTGCCGGGTTGAGGGGTGCCGGGTTGGGCGGTGCCGGGTTGGGGGGTGGTGCCGGGTTGGGCGGTGCCGGGTTGGGGGGTGGTGCCGGGTTGGAGGGGCCGGGGTTGGAGGAGCCGGGGTTGGAGGGGCCCGGGTCGGAGGGGTCGCCGGGGCGCGGGCTGGCTCGGAGCGGGCTGACGGGGCTGAGGTGGGGCCGGGGGGCACTGCTCCCACTGAGGGCGAACAGTTCCAGCGTGTCGGCCATCTCGGCCAGGTCGCCGACCCGGTGCACGCCGTACGCGGCGGCCAGCGCCTCCCACCCGCCGTCGGCCGCGGCCAGCGCGCCGGAGTGGGCCGACACCAGGGCCCGGCCGCCTGCCGAGCGGCCCGCCGTGAGCATCACCACCGGGATGCCGCGCTGGCGCGCGGTGGCCAGCACCGCGCGCAGCCGGTCCGGTTCCCGGATGGCCTCCAGGACCAGCGCCAGCACCCGGGTCTCAGGCAGGCCGAGCGCGTACTCCGCGTACTGGGCCGCGGTGGTGACCAGTTCCTGGCCCGAGGACACCGCGATCGTGAAGCCCAGCCCGCGCCGGGTCCGCAGCAGGGCGGAGAACACCGAGCCCGAGTGCGTGATCAGAGCGACCGGGCCGCGGGGGAGCGGGTCCGGCTCCACGTACCCGACCGCGCGCAGGCCGTAGGTCACGTTGACGAAGCCCATGCAGCCCGCACCGCAGACCGCCATGCCCGCGCCGCGCGCCGTGGCGGCCAGCCGGCCGCGCAGGGTCAGCGGCTGCCTGGGTGCCTGGCCGGGCTGGGGGTCCGGGTGCTGCCCGAGTTGGCGCGCGAGTCGCGGGTCCGGGTGCTGGCCGGGCCGTGGGTCAGGGTGGTGGCCGGGCAGTTCGTGTGCGCTGCCGAACAGCACCGCCGAACGGTCGCCGCGGCGCGCCGCCAGGGCCAGCTGCTCCTCGATGGCCGCGTCGGGCACGGCCAGCAGGACCAGGTCCACCGGCCCGGGGAGATCGGCCAGGGACGCGTGGCAGGGGCGCCCGCCGACGTGCTCGTGCCGCGGGTTGACCAGGTACACCTCGGGCCGGGCCGGACTCTTGGTGACCTCGCTGACCATCCGCTCACCCAGGCTGCCCGGCCGGGGGCTGGCCCCGACCAGGGCGACGGTGCGGGCTTCCAGCATCGCGGCCAGGGCGGGCTGGCTGGAGGCGGGCTGGCTGCAGGCGGGCTGGCCGGAGGCGGGCTGGCTGGAGGCGGGCCGGCTGGAGGCGGGCCGGCCGGGTACCGGGAGGCCGGACGCGGGCTGGCCTGCCGGGGGGTGGCCGGGTGCGGGCCGGGCCGCCGCCCCGTTCGCCGGAAAACCGGGTTCCGGGGTGGCGGCGCCGACGTCGCTCATGGTGTTCGTTGCGGGCAGTAAAAGCGGGTCACGCGCGGCGGGTCAGCTTACGGACCTGCCCAGCCCGCTTGGCGCTCTTCTGATCCGCGATCGCCGCCTTGGCCGCCTGCCAGCCGGGGATCCCGCACACCCCGCCCCCCGCGTGCGTGGCCGAGCTGCCGTAGTACAGGCCGGGGACCGGGGTCCGGTAGTCCGCGTACCCCGGGGCCGGCCGCATGTGGAAGAGCTGCTCCAGGGACAGCTCGCCGTGGAAGATGTTGCCGCCGACCAGGCCGTACTCCTCTTCCATCTGATGCGGTCCGACGATGTCGCGGTGCAGGATGGACGCCTTGAAGTTCGGGGCCAGCTCGTTGTAGCAGTCGATCATCCGGTCCGTGTAGGCCTCGAGTTCCGCGGTGTGCGGCTCCTCGCTCCAGTCGGCCGGCACCCACTGGGTGAACAGCGACATGATGTGGGTGCCCTCCGGGCTCAGCGTCTTGTCGAACGCGGTGGGGATCACCCCGTCGCTGAACGGCCGGATGGCCGCCTTCCCGTCCCGGGCGTCCTGGAAGGCCCGCTCGATGTACTCCATCGTGGGGGCCATCTCCACCGAGCCGGTGTGGTGCTCTTGCAGGTTGGAGCCGGGATCGGCGATGAAGTCGGGCAGCTCCGACAGGGCCAGGTTGATCTTCACCACGCCGCTGCGGGACTTCCAGTGCTCGATGTCGCCTACGAAGTCCGGCGGCAGGTGCTCCCGGTCGATCTGGTCCAGGAACGCGATCTTCGGGTGCACCGTGGACACGATCACCTGAGCGCGGATCTCGTCGCCGTTCTCCAGCACCACCCCGCGGGCCTGGCCCCCCTCGACCAGGACGCGGGCCACCTTCGCGTTCAGCCGGACCTCGGCGCCGTGCTCACGGGCGGCCCGCTCGATGGCGCTGGACACCGCGCCCATGCCGCCCTCCTGGAACCCCCAGTTCCCGAGGTGGCCGTCGCCGACGTCGCCGATCGAGTGGTGCGCCATCACGTACGCGGTGCCCGGCTCGTACGGGCCGGCCCAGGTGCCGATCACGCCGTTCACCGCGAGAGCCCCCTTGACCTGCGGGGACTCGAACCAGTCGTCGAGCAGGTCGGCGATGCTCATCGTCATCAGCCGGGTCACGTCGGCGATGGTGCGCACGTCCAGGCCGCGGTTCTTCCAGGCCAGCCGCAGGGTCTCGCGCAGGTCGCGGGGCTTGCGCGAGCCGAGGTTGGGCGGGACGGTGAGCAGCAGCGGGCCGAGCACGTCGGCCAGCCCGGCCAGCCAGGCGTCCCAGCGGGGCATGGCGTCCGCGTCTTTCTTCGACCACTTGGAGACTTCCTCGTGGTTGCGCCGGGCGTCGTCGGCGTAGAGCTTGATCGAGCCGCCCTCCGGGAAGGCCTGGTAGTACGGGCCCATCGGGAAGATCTTGTAGCCGTGCCGGGCCAGGTCCAGGTCCTTGATGATGGTCGGGGGCAGCAGGCTCATCACGTAGGAGAGCCGGGTCACCTGGAACTCGGGTGCGTCCGGCCAGGGGGACTCTGTGGTGGCGGCGCCGCCGGTCTTGTGCCGGCCCTCGAGGACCACGGTGCGCGCCCCGGACCGGGCCAGGTAGGCGGCGGCGACCAGGCCGTTATGCCCCCCGCCGACGACGATCGCATCGTAGGACCGGGCTGGTGCCCCGGTCTGTGCTGCGGCCCCTGCTGCGGTGGGTGCTGCGGCCATGAATCCGTCCTCCAGAGAAATTCTCACCATGTTGACTGAATGTTCAGTCTAGAAATTTGGTACCGTACCCACAAGAGCGCGGGCCAGATCAGTGGGGTGGCGGATGAAAACGCCCCCGCTGGGCGTGGGCCGTGCGGCGGGTGGCATGGGCGGGGCCGGTGAATAGGCCTCGCCGGGTTACGGAGTGGGCGAGGATGTCCGCATGAGTGAACGCGCCGGCGACGCCGCCGACACTGCCGATCAGCGCCGCGAGCAGATGTTGCGCGCCGCCATCGAGGTCATCGAGGAGCGCGGATTCCCCGAGACCCGGATCGCGGACGTCGCGGCCCGGGCCGGCACCAGCCCGGCGCTCGTCATCTACTACTTCAAGACCAAGGACCAGTTGCTGACCGAGGCGCTGCGCTACGCCGAGGACGCCTGGTACGAGGCGGGCACCCGGCGGATGGCCGCCCTGTCCAGCGCCGCCGGGCGGCTGGAGGAGCTGGTCGCCATGAACTTCCTCATCGAGATCGAGGGTGAGCCCACCAGTTCGTGGCTGCTCTGGCTCGACCTGTGGGCCCAGTCGGTGCGGCTGCCCGAGGTGGCCAGTGTCCGGCAGAAGTTCGATGAGCGCTGGCGTGAGATGATCATCTCCGTGGTCCTGGCCGGTCAGGCGGCGGGCGAGTTCGGGCCGGTGAACGCCGAGGACTTCGCGGTGACGCTGACCGCCCTGCTGGACGGGCTGGCCATCCAGATCGCGCTTACGGATCCCTCGGTGGACGCCGGCCGCGCGTTCGAGCTGGGCATGCGGTTCGCGTCCGGCCAGCTGGGATTCGAGTGGGCCGGGCGGTCGCCCGGCCGGTGAAATAAGGAGGTCACCCGGTGCCTGGTGGAGGACATATCCAGCTGGTCGCACTGACCAAGCGGTTCACGGAAGTGGCCGTGGACAGCATCGATCTCACCGTGGACAGCGGGGAGTTCTTCTCGCTGCTCGGGCCGTCGGGCTGCGGGAAGACCACCACCCTGCGGCTGATCGCCGGGTTCGAGCAGCCCACTTCAGGCCGGATCATGCTGGACGGCACGGACATGTCGGGGGTGCCGCCGCACAGGCGCAACGTGAACACGGTGTTCCAGAGCTACGCGCTGTTCCCGTTCCTGTCCGTGTTCGACAACGTGGCGTTCGGGCTGCGCTACCAGAAGCTGTCCAAGGCCGAGACGGCCAAGCGGGTGCACGAGGCGCTGGACCTGGTCCAGATGAGCTCATATGAGAAGCGCCGCCCGGGCCAGCTGTCCGGCGGTCAGCAGCAGCGGGTGGCCCTGGCCCGGGCGCTGGTCCTGGGCCCGGCCGTGCTGCTGCTGGACGAGCCGCTCGGCGCGCTGGACGCCAAGCTGCGCCGCTCGCTCAAGGTGGAGCTCAAGGCCCTGCAGGAGCGGGTCGGCATCACGTTCCTCTACGTCACCCACGACCAGGAGGAAGCGCTGACCATGTCGGACCGGCTGGCCGTGATGAACTCCGGCCAGATCGTCCAGCTCGGCACGCCCCGCACGATCTACGAGGAGCCCGCGGACACCTACGTGGCCGACTTCCTGGGGGTGTCGAACCTGATGGAAGTGGACGTGGTGGAGCAGGGCCCGGGCTCGCGGTGCAGTGTCAAGGTCGGTGAGTCCGCGCTGGAGGTAGAGCGGGGTGACGTGGACGCCCTGGGCACCGCGCACGCTGTCATCCGCCCGGAGCGGGTGCGGATCGAGGAGTACGGCACCGCCGGGCCGAATCGCGTCCCGGCCATGGTCGAGCGGCTGGTGTTCCTGGGTGCGGCGACCCAGGTCATGCTGCGGCTGGCGCCCGGTGCCCAGCTGCAGGCGCTGGTGCAGAACGATGGCGGGCATCCCGAGCACCTCACCCAGGGCACCGCGGTGCAGGTGTACCTCGCCCCCGACGCGTTGCGGGTGCTGCGCGGCGGCGCCCAGGACGTGGCCGTCGAGGAGCCGGACCAGCTGAAAGTGTCTTAACGGACGTAGCGCTTGCAGTACCTCATACGTGAGCTGCCGTACCGGGCACTCATTGCTGCAACCTGAGTAAATAATCGGCAAGTTTGCTCATGCAGATGCGGGCAGATGTGTCCGGACAGGTGGGCTTCGGGTTAAGATTGCGATGTAGCTGCGAAGCAGTTACAGGCCGTGAGGTTTTTACCGCGCTGTTGTCTCGTCAGCACAGCGCGTGCCAGACCTGGGGTGGGCAGGCAATCTGGAGGCGTCATGACGGGTACCCCGCAATTGCCGCTGAGTGTCGACCTCAGCAGACCAAGCGTGGCTCGCATCTACGACTACATGCTGGGCGGCTCGCGTAACTATCCGGTGGACCGCGACGCCGCGGCGAAGCTCCGGGAGGTGGTGCCGGAGTTCGAGGAGATCGCCTGGGCGAACCGGGGATTCCACCAGCGGGCCGCGCGCTGGATCGCCGAACAGGGCGTCGGCCAGTTCCTCGACATCGGCTGCGGCATGCCCACGGTGGGCAACACCCACGAGGTCGTCCGGGAGATCCTGCCGAGCGCCCGGGTCGTGTACGTGGACATGGACCCCGCCGTCACGGAGTTCGGCTACGCGCTCAACGGTGACGACGATGCCACGCTGATCCAGGCCGACCTGCGCGACCCGGACGCCTTACTCGCGCACCCGGAACTGATCCGGCTCATCGACTTCAGCCAGCCGACCGGCCTGATCATGACCGGGGTCATGCACTTCGTCGCGGACGGGTCGGACCCCTGGGGGCTGGTGCAGCGGTACCTGGCCCCGCTCGCATCCGGCAGCTATTTCGCCCTGTCCCACGCCACCGCGGACGGCGTGCCGCCGTTCGCGGTGCAGCGCTGGGAGGACGTGTACACGAACGCGCCGGTCCAGTTGCACCTGCGGAACCGGGCCTCGGTGCGGCGGTTCTTCGCCGGGCTGCAACTGGAGCCGCCCTATGAGGACGCCCCGGCTGAGGTGGCCCACCTGGGCCTGTGGGGTTGCGAGGATCCCGCACTGGCCGACAGCGACAGCTCGCGCTGGGGTTACTGCGGGGTGGCCCAGTGTCCGTGAGGGCCGGGCTTACCGCGTCCTGAGGCCGGGTTACCGCGTCTTGTCCAGCATGGCCAGGACGTCGTCGGTGGTGGCCGTCTCACCCAGCCGGGGGAAGATCCGCTGCACGCTGTGCTCATGCAGGCCGGGATCCCGGTCGGTCATCGCGTCGGTGGCCAGCACCACGTGGTAGCCGTGCTCGTGCGCGGCCCGGGCGGTGGACTCCACGCCCGCGCTGGTCGCGACCCCGGTCAGCACGATCTGGGTGACGCCGCGCTCGCGGAGCAGCGTGTCCAGCGGGGTGGCGTGGAACGCGCCCCAGGTCTGCTTGGTGACCAGGAGGTCGCCGGGCTGCTGGCCCAGTTCCGGGACGATGTCGGTCCAGCCCGGCGGCGGGGTGAAAGCGGGCCTGCTGACCTCTGTGCGCCCGGGCGGGGTGCCGCTGGCGTTGACCAGCACGACCGGCAGCCCGTGCCGGCGGAAGGCCGTGGCCAGGCTGGCCGACCGCGCGATGACGTCATCGAGGGGCGGCATTCCCGGTCTGGCGGTGATCCCGGTCTGCAGGTCGATCACGACCAGGGCCGGGCGGGCGTCCAGGGTGGTCAGGGCCATCGTGCTCCTCTTTCGCGGGATGCCTGTTGTTGCCGCCGTTGTTGCTGCCGTTGTTGCTGCTGGGGGTGGTGGGGGTGGGGGGCTCGGGCTTGAGTTCGGGGTGGACGTACCGGCCGCCCCGCATCAGCGAAGCGACCGCGGCCAGGGCCGCCAGCCCGGCGGCCACGGCGAACACCACAGTCAGGCCGTGATGAAACGGCGCCGAGATCAGCTGGGGGAAGAACTCGCGGCCGGTGAGGACCCGCTGGGCGGCGGCGGGCAGCGAGGCCAGCGCGCCCGCCGTGGAGAGCAGGTGCTCGATCGGGTTCACCCCCAGCACCGCCGCAAACAGTGATGACACCGGCGGCAGCGACCCCGCGTGCGCGGCCACGCCGTGCGGGACCCCCTGCCGGATCAGGCCGCTGGTCAGGGACTGCGGGAGAGTGCTGGCCAGCCCGGCGATCATCAGCGAGAAGAACACCCCGATCGACAGGGCCGTGCCGGAGTTCTGGAACGTGGAGCGCATGCCGGAGGCCGCGCCGCGGTACCTGGCCGGGACGCTGCCCATGATTGAGGAGGAGTTCGGTGCGGCGAACATGCCGCTGCCGATCCCGTTCACGGCGATGATCAGGGCAAAGGCCCAGTAGGGGAAGTTGATCGGCAGCAGCAGCAGGCCGATGAAACTGCCGCCGAACACGATCATCCCGGCGGTGGCGATGCCCCGCGAGCCGAACCGGTCGGACAGGGTCCCCGAGAGGGGCCCCGAGACCAGGAAGCCCGCCGTCAGCGGGAGCAGGAAGATGCCGGCCCACAGAGGGGTGTCGGCGTAGGAGTAGCCGTGCAGGGGCAGCCAGATCCCCTGGAGCCAGATGATGAGCATGAACTGCAGGCCGCCGCGGGCGATCGCGACCACAAAGCCCGCGATGCTGCCGGCCGTGAACGCCCGGATCTTGAACAGGCTCAGCTGGAACATCGGGTCGGCGATCCGGGTCTCGATCACCGCGAACACCGCGAGCAGCGCGGAGCCCCCGATCAGCAGCCCGAGAACCGACGGGTTCGCCCAGCCCATGCTGTCGTGCCCGTACGGCTGGATACCCACGGTGATGCCGATCAGCACGGCGCCCAGGCCGACCGCGAAGGTGACGTTGCCCCACCAGTCGATGCGGCCGGGGTTGCGGGCCCCGTTGTCCCGGAGCTTGCGGTAGGCCCACAGCGTCCCGAACACCCCGACCGGCACGTTGACCCAGAACACCGCGCGCCAGTCGATCGCGGCCAGCAGGCCCCCGGCGACCAGGCCGACGAACTGGCCGGCCAGGCCGGCCACCTGGTTGGTGCCCAGCGCGAAGCCCCGCCGCTCGCGCGGGAACGCATCGGTCAGGATCGCGGCCGAGTTGGCCATGAGCATGGATCCGCCGATGGCCTGGAGCACCCGCCAGCCGATCAGCCACAGCGCGCCGTGGCCGCCCCGGAAGGGATCGAAGGAGAGCAGGATCGAGGCCGCGGTGAACACCGCGAACCCCGCGTTGTAGATCTTGACCCGGCCGAACATGTCGCCGAGACGGCCGAGGCTGACCACGAGCACGGCCTGGACCAGCCGGTATCCCATGATCATCCACAGCAGGTAGCTGATGTTGCCGGGCGCCAGCGGGTCCAGGTGGATGCCGCGGAAGATGGCCGGCAGCGCGATAATGACGATGGATCCGTCGAGGGTGGCCATGAACATGGCCGCGGTCGTGTTGGCCAGCGCCACCCAGCGGTAGCGGTCCTCGGAGGAGCTCATCAGCTGGCCCCTGCTGGCTGGCCCGGTCAGATCCCCCGGCATCAGATGGACCGCGCCAGCCGCTCGAGCAGCGGGGCGGCCGTGCGGAGCTGGCGGAGCTCCGCGGGCGTGAAACCGTTCGACAGGGCCTGCGCCAGCTGGGCGACCCTGGCGCTGCGCTTGTCCCGCAGCACCTGCTGTCCGGCCTCGGTCAGTGACAGGACGGCCCGCCGGCCGTCGTCCGGATCAGGCTCCCGCGCCACGAGCCCGCGGGCCTCCAGCGCGGCCAGCGTGGCCCCCATCGACTGCGCGCTGATCTGCTCCTCCTTGGCCAGCGCGCTGGACGTGGCCGGGCCGGAGCGGTCCAGCCGGGTCAGGGCCGAGGTCTCCGGCAGGCTGAGGTCGCCGGCCGGCTGGACCTGGCGCAGCCGCCGCAGCAGCAGCCCGATACTGACCCGCAGGACCGCGGCCACCTCGGTGACGTCGGGCTCCTGGGACCCTGCTTCCGGACTCATGACCCTAAGCCTAAACTGATAAGTCTAGCCTTAGCAAATTCACAGGCGGCGGGCGCGCGGAGAGTGCGGAGGGTGCGGGTCGGCGCGCGGAGGCGGGGCGGGGGCGCGGGAAGGGCGCGCGGCGGGCGCGGGGCAACCCCGAAGGTGTCGCTGGTTCCTGGGACTTACCGGTTCCTGGGGGACTTACTATTCGCTGCCGGCGATCGTGGTCAGCGCCTCGATCCCGCTGCCCCGCTCGCCGCGGGTCGCCCAGCGGTAGGCCACGTAGCCCAGGGCCGCGATGATGAGGGACATGGCCAGCATGATCGTGCCGAGCGCGTTCAGCGCCGGGCCGCCATTGCCGCCATGCTGCGTGGAGTAGATGATCACGGACATCGGCGTGTTACTCGCGTTCGAGGAGAGCAGGTTGACGATCACGAAGTCGTCGATGACGCCGGAGAACACCAGCACGGCACTGGCGAAGATGGCCGGGCCGAGCAGCGGGATCATGACGCGCCGCATCGTGGACACCTGGTTAGCGCCCAGGTCCGCGGCCGCCTCCTCGTACTGGCGGCCCAGGGTGACCAGCCGGGCCTGGACGATGATGGCCGGCCAGCTGACGTTCCAGCTGACCAGCGCCAGCACCTCGGCCAGGGTGCCCAGGTGGACCGAGGTGTACAGCACGGTGAACACGAAGAACATCGCGACGCCGAAGATCAGCTCCGGGATCACGAAGGACAGGATCATCACGTAGTTGAACGTCGAGGAGGTGAAACCGCGCCAGCGGTTGATGCCCAGCGCGAACGCCACGCCCAGCGGGACCGCGATCAGCGTGGTCAGCACGGACAGCCGGACGGTCTGGATGACGGCCGCGTGCAGCTGCGGGTTGTGCAGCACCGAGTTGACCGGGTCGCCGAAGTACCACCGCCAGGAGAAGCCCTGCCACGCGCTCTGCGACTTCCCGTTGTTGAACGAGAAGAGCACCGCGATGCCGATCGGCACCAGCGACCAGATCAGGTACAGCCAGGTAAAGCCCTCCAGGAACCACGGGTGGCCCCAGGGGTTACGCCGGGGCCGCAGCCGGGACAGGCCGCTGCGGGCCTGGGTGCCCGACTGCTCGGTGGCCCGGGCGGGGGCGCTGGTCGCGGTCACGCCGCCTCCCGGGTGGATCGGTTCGTGGCGATCACGTAGTAGACCATCGGTATCAGCAGGACCAGCAGCAGGATCAGGGACAGCACGGCGCCCTGCCCCTCCAGCCCGGGCGTGCCGAGCTGGCCCTGGATCAGGTTGCCCACCATCGAGGTGTTGGCCGCGCCGGACAGCAGCTGGTTGGTGAAGTAGTCGCCCAGCATCGGCAGCACGGTGATCAGCAGGCCGGTCAGGATGGCCTGCCGGGACAGCGGCAGGGTGACCCGGGCGAACGTGCGGGCCCGGTTCAGGCCTAGGTCCCAGCCGGCCTCGATGAGCGACGGGTCGATCCGGTCCAGTCCCGCAAACAGCACCAGGATGAGGTACGGGATGTAGCCGTAGACCAGGCCCAGCACCACCGTGTACCACCGGCCGCCGAGCCAGTTGATCGGGGAGGAGATCAGCCCCAGGCTGGACAGCGCCTTGTTCACGTACCCGTTGGTCTGGAGCAGGTCGATCCAGGCCAGCATCCGCATCATGTAGCTGATCCAGAACGGCGCGATCAGCAGGATTAGGAACAGCGCCTTGCGGCGGCCGGAGAAGCGGGCCACGAAGTAGGCCGCCGGGTACGCGATAACCAGGGACAGCAGCGAGGCGATGGCCACATAGAGCAGGGTGCGCAGGACGATGGGCCCGGCGAACGAGGTCGCGCCGAACAGGTCATGCCAGACGTTGATGACGTTGGAGGAACTCCACCCGAACGGGTTCCAGACCGCGATCGGGGACTCGAACAGCCGGTTGAGCTGCCCCATCGCGATGGCCAGCACCGCGTAGAACGGCACGATGAACAGCAGGGTGAGCCAGAGGATGCCGGGCAGGGCCAGCAGCACCCAGAACAGCCGGCTCTGCCGGGCAGGCTTCTGGCCGGCCCCGCGCTGCCGCCGGATCACTCGCGGCATCTCCGGAGGCGCTGTCATGGCCCTCCCCTAAAGTCCGTTGCTCACGACGAGCCAAGCCTGCTGCCAGAGGGCGTCGGCGTCTACCGGCAGCTGCAGTTCGCCCACGCCGCGCCGGAAGTCGGACGGCAGCACCGCGGTGGACATCAGGCTCTTGGGCAGCAGCTTTTCCTTGACCAGACGCTGCGGGGTGACCGCGTTGAGTGGCTGCATGTAGCCGTTGTAGCTGATGTTCTCCAGCACGTTCGGCAGGTCGAGCATGTAGTTCAGGAACAGGTGCGCCAGCACCGGGTTGCTCGCCGACTTGAGCACCGTCAGGGTGTCGTTGGCAACCGGCCCCCGGCCATCGGTGGGGAACCAGTAGCCGACCGTCTCCACCGGCACGCCCTTGGGCATGTAATACGGAGCCGCGGCCATGTCCCCGGACCAGGCGGAGTGGATCCACGTCTGGCCGTTGGGGATCTCGGTGTAGTCGTTGTTGTCGATGCGCACGTTGACCAGGCTGGACAGCTCCTGCAGCGACCGCCGGGACAGGGCGATCTTGGCCCGGTCGGTGGTGTTCAGGTCGAAGATCCCGTTCTTCATCAGCCCGAGGCTGATGCCCTCGCGGTAGTCGTCGAGGATGGCCACCTTGCCCTTGTACTTCGACTGCCAGGGCATGGCCCAGGGGTTGCGCATGGCGTACGGGTTCTCGTGCACCAGGTCTTTACGCCAGGAGATCCCGGTCGTGTAGATCGTGTACGGGGTGGTGTACTGCCAGCCCTGGTCGTAGAACGGGTTGGTGAAGTCCGGCCAGGCCTGGCTGATGTTCGGGATGTAGCTATGGTTCAGCGGCTGGACCAGCTTGGACTCGATCAGCTGGCCCATTACGTCCACGGTCACGCCCATGAACACATCGAACGACAACCCGCTGCGCAGCTTGGACAGGGCCTCGTTCATCGTGTTGAACGTGGTCACCTGCACCTTGCAGTTGTACTTCTTGGCGAAGTGGTTCAGGCAGGCCTGGTTGACGTAGGCGACCCAGTTGTAGATCTGCAAGGTAGCGCCGGCCTCGGGCTGCAGCCCGCTGGCGATCGCCTTGTTCTCGCCGAACAGGGGCCACCGGACCGGGTTGTCCTTGCGTGGCAGCGGGACCG
This sequence comes from uncultured Actinomycetes bacterium, assembly GCA_963770545.1. Lineage (GTDB taxonomy): Bacteria > Actinomycetota > Actinomycetes > Streptosporangiales > Streptosporangiaceae > RYN-230. The sequence goes on from CAVYQF010000005.1 coordinate 101,962, forward strand.
TGCCTGACCCGGCCAGGGCGGGTGCGCACGCGTCCAGCAGGGCGCCACCGCCCAGGGCGCCCGCGGCGGCCAGGAAGTTGCGGCGGGAGAACAGCGGCGGGCGGGACCCGTCCTTTGGCCAGCCTTCTCGCGGATGCACCAGCTCGCTTCTTCCTCCGGGGTTCCGGTTCCGTTCCCGGGCTCTGGTCCCGTTCCCCCCGGGGCTCTGGTCGCGTTCCTCCGGGGTTCTGGTCCCGGTCCGCCCAGCCGGTGAATCCTGACTGAACAGTCCGTCAACAACAGGTACTACTGCGACAGCATAGGCGCAAGGCCTTCCGGGCAAAAGGCCATCCAGCAGGCGAAAACAGGACCGAGACTAGATCCTCAGCGTGCGGTCAGCGGACGTTCAGCTAGTCACGGCTGTGGCGAACGCTCCGAAGTTGGCCACCAGCAGGTCAATGTCGGACTCGTCGTGCTGAACCGAGATAAGCCACTGCTCGATCTTGCCCCACGGGGGCAGGAATACGCCGCCGTTGTGCTGGAAGAGCCAGTGCGCGTGACTGTAGCGGTCGTCGATGCCGAGGAAGCCGCGGTAGTTGCGGACCGGCTCCGGGGAGAACACGACGCACCCCTTGGCTCCGACCGCCACCACGTGGGCCTCCAGCCCGGTCCGGGCGATCTCCCGCTCGATGCCGCGGACCGCGCGCCCCCGGAGCGCGTCGATCCGCTGGTAAGCCTCGGGCGTGGCCACCTCGGTGAGCATGGCGCGGCACGCAGCCACCGCGAGCGGGTTGCCGTTGAAGGTGCCGACCATCTCGTAACCGTTGTCCGCGACGTGCGCCATGACCTCGGCCGACCCCCCGACCGCGGCGATGGCCACGCCGCCGCCGATGGCCTTGGCCAGGCACATGATGTCCGGGGTCACCCCGGTCAGCCCGGTGGCGCCGCTGTAACCCGCGGTCAGCCCGGTCTTGACCTCGTCGAACGTGAGCAGCGCGCCGCGAGAGTGCAGCAGGTCTTTCAGTGCGGCCAGGAAGCCCGGCTCGGGTTCGATGATCCCCGCGTTCATCATGATCGGCTCGATGAGCATCCCCGCGACCTGGCCCGGGTGCTCGTCCAGCAGGCGCTCGACGCTGGCCAGGTCGTTGAAGGTCGCCACCAGGGTGAGCTTGATGATCGCTTCGGGGATGCCCGAGCTGGACGGGGCCTGGGCGGGCCGGTCCGCCGGGCCCGCCTCGTCGGCCTCGGGGGCGACCGAGACCTGGACCGAGTCGTGGTGACCGTGGTAGCAGCCCTCCACCTTGATGATCAGGTCCCGGCCGGTGATCGACCGCATCAGGTGCACGGCGTCCATGGTGGCCTCGGTGCCTGAGTTGGCGAACCGCCAGAGCGGCAGGCCGAACCGCTGGGCGAGTTCCTCCCCGACCGCCACCGCGTTCTGGGTGGGCTGGGCGAAGTGCGTCCCCAGGCCGACCTGGCTGTGCACGGCCTCCACGATGGCCGGGTGGGCGTGGCCGGCCAGGGCCGCGCCGTATCCGCCGTGGAGGTCGACGTACTCGTTGCCGTCCACGTCGTAGATCCTGGAACCCCGGCCGTGGCTGAGCCAGACCGGCTGCGGGACGGTGATCTGCCAGCTGGACGTCACCCCTCCGGCCAGGCTGTGCGCCGCGCGGTCGGCCATCCGGGCCGACTCCGGCTGCCGTTCGACGAAGATCTTTTCTTGCTGGGCGATGACGCTGGAGAGATCGTCGGAAAGCCGCGAGGGGCTGTCCTGCTGACTCGACACGGTGCGCTCCTTCACGCTGACTGAACGTTCAGTCTATTTCGGAGGGCGCAGGGCTGGCAAGAGCAGGTCCTGGGCGGTGCCAGCGTCAGCAGCGGGGCACGGACGTGGTGTACGTCGTCTTGCTGGGGGTGGCCAGGTAGTAGTCCGCCACCCAGTGGCCGTCCCTGAGCTTGTCCCACACCCGCGACGTGCCGGTCTTCGATCCGGCTTGCTGGCAGGTGACCCAGCCGAGCCCCGGTCAGGCCGACACAAGTACTACGGACTCCGGTTCGACGTCGAGACGCAGCGTGATACCAAGGCGGTTGGCCAGCCGGGCGAGAGTGGCCACAGAAGGCTCATGGTCCCCGGCCTCTAGCCTCGCGACCGCGGGCTGCTTTATCCCGAGGCGGCGAGCGAGCGCCGTCTGCGTCAGCCCGTGCTCCACCCGGTACCGGATGATCAAGATCGCGAGCTGATTGGCCACCGAGGTCCGCGCCAGTTCCGCAGCGACTTGCGGATCGCGGACATCCTCGGCCACAAGCTGCTCCCCGGTCTTCAACTCCGTCAGTTTCGTCATCGGTCCTCGTCCTCGATCTCAGCTAACCGCGTCTCAGCCTGGCGGCACGCGGCTGCGAACCCACGCGGGTCGGTCTGTGCCTCCGGCCCGTTTTGGTTGGCTGGAGCCGTGCCGTGGCGGCTTGCTTGCTGAGATACGTTGATCACCGATACGTTGCGGGGATGAGCGATCCGCTGCGCGAGCCCACCTTCCTCATCCTGGCCGCGCTGGCCCCGCACCCACTGCATGGGTACGCGATCATCGGTGAGGTCGCCGACCTGTCCGGCGGCCGGCTGGCGCTGCGCCCCGGCACCCTGTACGGGGCGCTCGACCGGCTGGCCGACGAGGGGCTGCTGGAGTCGGACCGGGAAGAAGTGGTCGATGGCCGGATGCGCCGCTACTACCGGCTGACCGACGCCGGGGCGGCCCTCCTGGAGCGGGAAGCCGCCCGGCTGCAGGACAACGCCGACGCGGCGCGGCGGCGGCTCTCGCGGCGTCAGGCGCCGGGCGTGACCGGCCGGCCCGGCTACGGCTCGAAGTCAACGCCGCCACGGTCCCCGGCCACTGAGCCGCCCGCCGGGTGCCTCGCGGGCCCGGCTGCCGGGTCAGCCGCGGGTCCAGGCCGCGGCCGGCGGGGTGACGGTGCCCGGTGCGGTGTGCCAGGTCATCACGTCGAAGCAGTAGAGCCCCTGCTGGACACCGGGATCCTGCTCAATCAGCCGCCGGACCTCGTCCAGCGACTCCTTCTGGTAGATGCCGAGCCCGCAGATGTCCTCGTCCTCGGCCGGGCTGTCCCTGACCGGGCCCGCCGCGAGCTGCTCGCCGCCCGAGACCATGCTGAGCGTGTACGCGAGGTGCTCGCGGAAGATCCCCTCCCGCGTCTCCTCGTCGAAATCACGTCCCGCGGCCGTGTGCCGCAGCAGCACGATCTGGTAGGTCACGAGCTGGGGTGCGGTCATCGGGTGCTCCTGTCAGGCGGGCGGGCGGGAACAGCGGCGGCGAAGCGGTCCAGGATTCGGGTCCAGCCGGCCGAGTACGCCCCCGACGCGTAGCCGCCCGGCAGCGCGCAGTCCTCGGCGAGCTGCTCCTCGGTCAGGGCCTCCCAGCCGCGGTGCTCGACCGTGACCCGGGTCAGGGCCGGGCCGAGGGCGGCGAAGGAGAACTCGACCTCGGTCGGCACCGGCGTCCCCGTCCAGGTCATCACGAAGCGCGCGGGCGGCTCCCAGGCCAGCAGCTCACCCCAGTCCAGCTCGGTGCCGTCGGCCCAGGTCTCGTAGACCCGGCCGCCGGCCCGCGGTTCGATGGTCACGTCGCGGACCCGGTCCTGCCCGGCCGAGAACGGGATCGCCGGCCACCAGGCGCCGATCGTCCGCACGAACACCTCGAACGTGTGCCCCGGGTCGCTGCGGACCGTGATCGACTGCCGCACCGGCGGACGGCGCACCGCCGTGACCTGGTCCGGTGGCTGGCTCATGGACTGCCTCCTGTCCTATCCGGCCCGCGCGGACGGCCCGGCGTCGCTGAGACCCCGGTCCGCCTCGACCAGCTGGCGGGCGGCGTCCAGGGACGCCGCCCACATCTCATCCAGGAACTCCCGGAGCCCGTCCAGGCCCTCGGGCCGGGCCCGGTACAGCCGCCGGGTGCCCTGCCGCCGCTCCGTCACCAGCCCCGCGCTCTTCAGCACGGTCAGGTGCTGGCTGACCGCGGTCCGCGTGACGTCGAACGCCGCGGCGATTTCCCCGGCGGCCAGCTCGTCGTCGGCGACGAGGCGCAGGATGGCCCGGCGGCGCGGCTCGGCGATCGCCTTGAGCGCCGCGTCGGTCGCCTGTTCGCCCATGCCGGCCTTTCCCGCGGCGCTCAGCGGGCCGCGTCCCGCCGCCTTCGACAATTTCCTCTAACGTTAGTGGCTGCGAACGTTAGCGTCAACTGGCAGAAGCCGGGGGCTGGCCCAGCGCCACACCACCCGCCAGCCCAGCTGGAACAGGCCGAGGAAGCCCAGCGCAACCAGGATGAACGCGAACGCGGTGCCCTGGCCGGCCAGGACCCGCAACGCCATGCCGATGGCCACGGTGCTGAGCCAGACGCCGATCCCCGTCGGGACCAGCGCGGTGGGCCGGCGCCAGAACCGGGTCAGCGCCATCCCAGCCGCCGCGCCCGCCGCGAACGGCCAGAAGGTGTCCCACAGCCCGGCCAGGGCGCCGCCGTCGTGGTGGTTGGCCCGGCCGATCACGACGAAGAGCAGCACACAGCAGAAGTCCGCGAGGGCCGCACCGACTGAACGCATGCCGCCAGGGTAATGTCGCAGGGCGATGGCCCGGCTGCTGATCGTTCACCACACCTCCTCACCGTCCATGCAGGCGATGCTCGAGGCGGTGCTGGCGGGCGCGGGCCACTACCCCTGCCTGGAGGCCACCCAGCGCAGGCACTATGGCCTGTACGTGCACGGCAACAACGACACCGGAGGCGCGGTGCGGGCAGTGGAGTCCATCACGACCGGGTTGCGGTGGCGCCGCGCCCGGCCCCCGGTCACGGTCGTGGGTGACGTCGGCCCCGCGGACCTGGAGGCGTGCCGGGAACTGGGTGCCACCGTCGCCGCGGAACTGGCCTCGTGATCCTCACCGTCGCGCTGAACGCCACGGTGAACGTCAGCTACGAGGCGGAGGAGATCTCCTGGGGTGCGCCCAACCAGATCAGCCGGATGACCAGCCGGGCCGGGGGCGGGAGCCTGGCGGTGGCGCGGGTCCTGGCCGGCCTGGGCGAGGACGTCCTGGTGGCCGGCTTCGCGGGCGGGAGCGCGGGCGACCTGATCGAGGCGGACCTGGCCCGCGTGGGCGTGACCACGGTGTTCACCAGGATCAGCCGCGAGTCACGGCGGGTCGTCGAGGTGGTGGATGAGGCGCGGGAAGAGAGCACCTGGCTGAGCGAGCCCGCCCCGTTCATCACGACCGAGGAACTCGGCCGGTTCGCCGGTGAGTTCCGCAAGCTGGTGGGGGGCATGGACGCCGTGGTGCTGAGCGGCGGGCTCCCGGCCGGCCTGCCCCTGGACATCTACGCGTCGCTGGCCACTTACGCCGCGGAGGCGTCAGTGCCGGCCATCATCCACGCCGGCGGGCCGGCCTTGTGGCGCAGCCTGGAGCGCCACCCGGCCCTGGTGCTGCTCGCGTCCACGGCCGGGGTCCCCGGCGCGGGGGGATCCGAAGGGCCGGCCGCCCTGGTGACCCGGGGCTCGAGGGCGGCGGCCATGCTGTCCGGCGCGGCGCTTCTCGCCGCGGCGGCCAACGGGTCTACAGGACAGTGGCGGGCGGCACTGGAGGGCTACCCCGGGCTGTCACTGTCCGCGGAGGCCGTGGTGGCCGGGCTGCTGCCCGCCGTGACGCAGCACTGGGCGTGGCCGGACGCGCTGCGGCACGCCGTGGCGCTGGGCGCGTCGTCCGACGCCTTGGGCGAGGTCGACCTGGACGCCTACGACCTGCTCTCGTCCGAGGTCGTGCTGGAGGCTGCGGGCGGATCGTCGCCGGGCTGATCCCCCGGCGGCGCGGCGGGCGGGCCCGTGACCTGGGCCGGCTGGCCGGCCCACCGGCCAGGGCGCCGGGCCAGGCCGGCGGCCCCGGCGACGGCCGTAATCAGGAGCGGGAGAACGGTGAGCCCAGGCGCGGGCGCAGCGGTATGCGCGGTGGCCAGCAATGATCCGAGGAAGACCAGGTAGGACCCGATGATGAAGGCGCCGGTGGCCCGGCGCACCCCGCCGTCCCGGAAGGCGAAGGCGAGCGCGGCCGCGGTCAGCAGCAGGTACCACACGGCGATGAGCACCGCATGGACCGACGTCGGGCCCAGGCCGGTGATGGTGGCGGGCAGCAGCAGCCCGGCGGCGACGTTGAGCGCGTTGCTGTTCAGCGTGGTGCTCAGCATGGCCGCGCCCCGGCCGCGCGCGGCCAGGTACACGGCCGCGACCGCGTTCGGCAGGCTGGTCACCGCGGCCAGGATCACCCCGCCGACGACGATCTGCGGAATCCCGAAATGCGTCCCGATCGACGTCCCCGACCGTTCCATGATCACGCTGGCCGCCACGACCACGACCAGGGCGGCCACGGCCAGGAACACGTCGCGGCGGCGGCCGTGCGCCGGGTGGATGACCTCCTCGAGTTCCTGCTCCTCCTCGGAGATCGCCACGGCCAGCCAGCCCTCCCAGCGGCGGGCCACCGGTACCCGGTGCAGCCGCCTGGCTCCCGCGCCGAGCAGGACGAGGTAGGGCACCAGGATGGCCAGTACCGCGGCGAGCCCGGCGCCGGGCGGGATCGTGCCGGTCGTGGTGACCAGGCAGACCGCCGCTACCCACAGGGCGATGACCCCGCCCAGGATGACGACCCGGCGGTGCAGCGCGATGCTGCCCGCCACGACCCCGCCGAGACCGAGCAGGGCCGCCAGGTTGAACACGTTGGAGCCGATGACGACGCCGGCGCCGACCTTCTGCTGATGCTGGGCCAGCGCCGTGACCGCCGAGGTGATCTCGGGAGCGTCCGCGGCCAGCGCCGCCACCATGCCCAGCAGCGCCTCCGACAGCCCGAGCCGCCCGCCGATCCGCTCCAGCCGGGTGACCAGCAGGTAGCTCGTGGCCAGGCTGACCGCCGCGGCGAGGAAGAAGACCAGGAACTGCACGGTCACGGACATGGGGCTACCGGGCCGGTCACCAGGGGTCAGGGGTGGCGTGGCCGAAGATCTGGGCCTGGAGCTGGCGCGCCGTCAGCGACGTTCCGCAGACCGCCGGAGGCAGCTTGCCGTTGACCGCCGTCCACGCGGTCCAGGCGGTCAGCGAGTAGTCCATGGCCAGGGTGTGGTCGCTGACCCGGGCCGGGACCCACAGGCCGCCGCTCTTGACCCAGGGGAGGCCGAACTCCAGGTAGTGGGTGTGGTGGCCGTCGATGACGAACGTTTGCGGGTACGGTCCCGGCTTGTTATGCGTCTCCCACCAGCTGGTGAAGTTGTCCGCGTTGGTGGTGTTGATCGTGACCTGGCCGTGGCTGAACCAGTCCAGGCCGGTGCCGGGCTGGAGGTGGGCCGTGTCAACCGCGCACTGGGTCAGCAGCGCCGGTGCGTCGGCCAGGCGGTAGCCGTAAGGGTCGCGGAGCGAGGCGGTGGGGCTGGCGGCGGCGTGCTTCTTGGGCGGGACGACCGCGAACTGGCATCCGGCCAGCACGGACGCGGCCGCTATCACCGCTATCGCTGCTGTCACCGCCGCCGCCCGGCGGCCGCGCAGGATCGGTTTCATCCCTGCCTCTCGTCTGGACCCGCAGGCTCAACTTGTACCGTACGGCGGCGGGCGGGGAGGCGGGTATCCCGTACCGCGGCGGGTGCGGCGGGTGCGGCGGGTGCGGCGGGTGCCGGTGCGGCGGGTACGGCGCGGGCCGGTGCGGCGGGTACGGCGCGGGCGCCGGGCAAATTTGCTCCGGCCATGGGCGAGCCCCCCGAGCCATGATCTACTCGTGGGTAGTTCCGAGGAGGTGGCGATGGGGCTCGCGTTCTGGAGCCGGGCGCAGGCAGATCCCGGCTGGACCGCGCTGATCGAGCCGGACGGCACCCAGCGCACCGCGGGAGAGCTCCTGGCCAGGGTCAATCAGCTCACTAACGCCCTCCGCGGCCTCGGCCTGCGTCCCGGTGACGGCATCGCGGTGCTGCTGCCCAACGGCGGGGCCGCGCTGGAGATCTACCTGGCCGCGCTGCAGGGCGGCTGGTATTACACCCCGGTCAACTGGCATTTCACCCCGCGGGAGATCGCCTACATCGTGGCCGACAGCGAGGCCAAGGCGTTCTTCGTGCACGAGCGGTACGCCGGGTCCGGATCCGCGGCTGCGGACCTGGCCGGGCTGCTCGCCGGGGCCCGGCTGAGCATCGGCACGATCCCGGGGTTTCTCCCGGTCTCCGACCTGCTCGCCGGGCAGCCCGCCAGCACGCCGGCGGATCGCGTGGCGGGCTCGACCATGCACTACACCTCGGGTACCACCGGCCGGCCCAAGGGAGTGCGCCGGGACCTGTCCGGGATCGACCCGGACGACGCGGCGGAGCTGACCACGGCCCTGCTCCAGATGTTCGGCGTCCAGCCCGGCCAGCCCAACGCGCACCTGGTCACCTCCCCGAACTACCACACGGCGGTGACCCTGTTCGGCGGCGCGGCCATCCACCTGGGCCACACCCTCGTGTACCTGGACAGCTGGGACTCCGAGACCGCGCTGGCCAGCGTGGAGCGGTACCGGGTGACGAGCACGCACATGGTGCCCACCCAGTTCAAGCGGATGCTGACGCTGCCGGAGGCGACCCGGCGCCGCTACGACGTGTCCTCCATGCGCTGGATGATCCACGCTGCGGCGCCCTGCCCGGTGCCGCTGAAGCGGGCCATGCTCGAGTGGTGGGGCCCGCGGGTGTATGAGTACTACGCCGCCACCGAGGGGGGCGGCACCCTGGCCACCCCGCAGGACTGGCTGGCCCGCCCGGGCACCGTCGGCCGGCCGTGGCCGGTGAGCGAGGTGATGGTCGCCGACGACGACGGCAAGGAGTGCCCGCCTGGTAGGCCAGGGACGGTGTACATGAAGATGAGCACCACGACGTTCGAGTACAAGGGCGATCCGGCCAAGACCGAGGCGGCCCGGCTGCATGACTTTTTCACCGTGGGCGACATCGGCTATCTCGACGACGATGGGTTCCTGTTCCTCTGTGACCGCAAGGCGGACATGATCATTTCCGGCGGGGTGAACATCTACCCCGCCGAGGTCGAGGCGGAGCTCATCATGCATTCCGGCGTGGCCGACGTCGCGGTGTTCGGCGTTCCCGACGAGGAGTGGGGGGAGAAGGTGATGGCCGTGATCGAGCCCGCGGCGGACCGGACCCCGGGACCGGAGCTGGCCGCGGAGATCCTCGGGTCGCTGGACGGGAAACTGGCCCGGCTGAAGTGGCCGACGGCCATTGACTTTACCGAGGAGTTGCCCCGCGATCCCAGCGGCAAGCTGCTCAAACGCCGTCTGCGCGAACCCTACTGGCAAGCCCAGGGCCGGTCGATCTAAGGCCGCGCCGCCCCGGCCTGGAAGTGGGCCCGGCTGTGCGAGATGGCCCCGTCCTGCGGCGTAGGTGGCGGACCATTATCGTGGTGCTTTTTGCCCCGCCCGCGGGGCAAAAAGCACCACGATAATGAGCGGCGGACCTCCGGCGCCGCGCTGGTCCGGTCCGGATCACGCCGGGACGGGCGGGCGATCGGCACCCGCGGTCACGCTGAGCACGTCGAGGAGGCGGGCCACGGCAGGCGGCTCCGGTGCCTCCCCGTACGTCACGGCGAGCACCTGCCGGTGCGACCCGGGCAGCGGCGTGGCCTGGATGCCCGGGTGGCGCGCCGCGCGGAGGGCCAGGCCCGGGAGCGTGGTAATCCCCAGGCCGGCCGCCACGAGCGCCTGGACCGCGACGAAATCGTCCGTGGTGAACGCGATCTTGGGGCTGAAACCGGCCAGCTCGCACTGCCAGACCAGATAGCTCCGGCACCGCTCACAGCCGCCGATCCAGCGGTACTCCGCATAGTCGGCCAGGTCCGGCCAGCGGGGCAGCGGCGGCTCCCCGGCTGCGGCCCGGGGCGGATGAGGGTCCGCTCCGGATGTCGCCGCCCGGGTGACCAGGTGGATGGGGTCGTCCAGCAGCAGCCGGGACCGGGTGCCCTCGTCGGTGTCCCCCGGGGGACTGACCGTCACGCCATCCTGGTAGTGCCGGAAGACGAGCGCCACGTCCACGTAGCCGGCCCGGAGCATGCGCAGCGCTTCTGGTGGCTCCGCCTCGGCCAGGGTGAGATCGAGGCCGGGGTTCTCGGCTTCGAGCCGGGCCGCGGCCATCGGCACCAGGGTGCCGAGCGCCGAGGGGAACGCAGCCAGCCGGATCCGCCCGGCCCGCAGGCCCACGTGCGCGGCGAGTTCGTTCTCCGCGGCGTCCAGCCGGCCCAGGATCTCCTCGGCCCGCTCCGCCAGGAGCCGGCCCGCGTCGGTCAGCCGCACCCCGCGGCCGGCCCGCTGGGTCAGCAGCGCCCCCGTCTCGGCCTCAAGCCGGGACAGGTGATGGCTTACCGAGGGCTGGGCGTAGTTCAGCGCCCGGGCCGCAGCGGTCACCGAGCCGTGCCGGGCTACCGCAACGAGTACGCGAAGCCGGGTCACATCCAGCATCCAGCAAGTATAGATCCGCTTGATCTAATTCCCAGAGGATCCCGGCTTCGCCTATCCGACCTGATCAACAGGCTAACGATGCTTCCGGTGCCCATGTTTGGGGGCGGGGTGCCTGGGGGTGGAGCGCTTGGTCATGGCGCGCCTGGAACTCAGGTGCCGGGAACTGCGGTGCATGGAACTGGAGTGCTTGGTGGTCCGATGGCTGGAATGCCCCGGGGAGGACTGCCGTGGCGCGAAGCTGCACGCCTGGAGACTGGCCCGGTAGCCCGGCGGCGGCATGCCGATCAGGTAGCTCGCGCCGGCCCGGTGCAGGAACAGCGTGATCCTCCAGTCGATGCAGCTGGAATGATCGGGGCTCTGGGCGGGGTCCTGCTGGCTGCTAAAGGTCACCGTGGCCTTCAGCCCGCCTTTCAGCGCTCCGATCCCGACCAGTACGGCGTTCGAGTCATGGCCGGTCTGGTAGCCCCAGGCGAAAACCCTGGGGGTGAGCCGCCACGGCTGGGCGAAGAGGCTGGCGTACGCCTGGTACCGGCGGTGGTTGACCGCCGCGAAGTAGCGGGCCAAGAGCCCGCCGACCCGCTGAGCGTCATCCCGGCCGGATAGGCCGGGCGTGATCGACACGATGCCCGGCCGTGGGTGCCGTGGGTGCCGTGGGTGTCGTGGCGCCCTACCTGCCCGCGATCCCGGAGCCGGAGCGGGCTGGCCAGGAAGGGGCTGGCCAATAGGGGGCAGGCCGGGGCTGGTCTGGCCGGGAGCGGGCTGGCCCGGTCCGGGCTGGCCGGATCCGGTGTGATGCGTCCCCGTCTGGCTGGTACCCGGCTGACTGGGGCGGCCGTGCCCCGTCCCGCTCTGGCTGGTTCCCGGATGGCCGCCGCTGCCCTGGCTGCGTCCGGGTCGGCTGTGTCCGGGCTGGTGATGTGCGGGCTGACTGGGCCTGGTCTGGCCGGGCCTGGTCTGGCCGGGCCGTGCCGGGCCCGTGCTGGTCTGGGTGGGCGCCGGCTGGCCGGTCGCGGTCTGGGTGGGCTGGGTCAGGATGGGCGTGGGCTGGCCGGACAAAGCCTGCGTGGGCTGGCCGTGGCCGGACCCCAACTGGGTTGGCCGGGATAGGGGCGTCCCATGAGGGCCGCCGGCCAGGGGCGGGTTGACCCTGACCAGCCACGCGGTCGAGGCGACGGAAAGCAGCCCGGCGATCAGCACCACGCCGATGATCAATGCCCGGCGATCGGGCCGCCGGCTGCCGGGCAGCCAGGGGTCTTCGGGCCACGCCTCATCGTCGGCCTCGGCGCCGATCCGGACCAGCCTGAGCGGCCCGGCATCCTCGGACCTGCCGGTGGGCAGGGGCGTCTCCGGCGGGGAAGGGCTCGACTCGGGTACCGATTCCGGTCCGGGCTGGTCCGTGGCCAACGCCCCTGGCGTGGCCTCATCCGCTTTGGGTTGACGGGCCTTGGGCCGATCAGCCTTGGGCCGATCAGCCTCAGACCGATCAGCCTCGGACTGATTGGCAGCGGGCCGATCCGGTTTAGGTGCAGCGGCCTCGCCGGGGACCGCGTGATCGGGCGGGACGCCGCCGGACTCGGCAGTGACCGTGCCGGTCGCGGCCACGCCGGCCACCCTTGCGCCAGCGGTGGAGCTGGTCACGGCGCCGCAACGCGTGCAGAAGCGCGACATCCCGCTGACCGGGGATCCGCATTTGGTGCAGAATCTCATCGGCGTCAGCCCAGCCTGAAATTCATGTCGATGGCCGTCTCCGTGACGAGTTGCGGGCTGGCCGGGCCGACCTCGGCGCTGGCCGGGTCGAGCTGGTCGCCAACCGCGTCGATCCCGGCCAGCGTGGCCCCGTGTATCGCGGCCACCAGAGCCCGGGCGGACTCAAAGCGGAGCGAGCGATGGATGGCATTTCGCCGGCTGATGGCATCCCTGATATTCCGGCCAACGACCATCATGAGCAGGCGCAGGGGGGACATATAAAGCCAGAAGGTCCAGCCGACATACAAGTCAGCCCCATGTGCGAAACATGAGATGTAGCCGCGGAAATGGCCGCGGCGCAACTCCAGGTATTCACGATCGTTTTCTCCGCGCCGGGAGACGGTCCGCACCCGCTGGGAATCAAGCGGAGCGCCATGGACCCCGAACGCCACGTTGATCTGCTCGAATGCCCGCGAGGCCGCATCGGAGCCTTGCTCCATGAGCAGGCTCCATTCGGTCAGCAAGGCGGGCACCGGAATCAGCCAGAACAGGATGGCCAGCGCCAGTGCGACCATCCACACGCTGTCTATCTCCAGCCGGAGCGCAGACCCCGGGACCGTCCCGGCCGCCCTGTCGACCAGCAGGCCCAGCCACAGGACCGTCTCGATGAGCAGGTAGACCCCGGTGAACAGGCCGGCCTGCCGGAGCACGTACGCGAGGTAGCGGGCGTTGCGGACAGGATCCAGGTTCGCCGACCCGGAAAGCCTGGTCGCCGTGGGCCGGACGGGTGCCGCTCGGCCCGGCCGGGATTCCCCTGCGGTGGCCAGGGTCTGGGCCTGCCTCTTGGAGTCGTGCGACCGGAGCAGGCTGTCCACCGCTGCGGCGTTATCGGGCGCCGCGGGATTCTCTGGGTTCACGGCGGCCGGGGCCTGACTGGGCGGCCTGGCCTGTGCTGATTCAGGCTGTGCTGAGTCAGGCTGCGCTGAGTCAGGCTGCGCTGGGTCGGCTTGCGCCGGGTCCCGTTGCTCTGGGCCGGCCTGTGCTGAGTCAGGCTGCGCTGAGTCAGGCTGCGCTGAGCCGGCCTGCGCTGAGTCGGCTTGCGCTGAGTCGGCTTGCGCTGTGCTGGCTTGGTCCGGGGTCAGGTCGTGGCCGGCCGGGATGATACGGACCTGGACCAGGTCGGCGGCTGGCGCGGTAGTTGGTATGGCGAGGGGGGCTGACTCTAACCCGTCAGGCTCCCGCGCGGCGGGAACAGCCGGAGTAACAGGACGCCCGCAATTACCGCAAAACGCGTCTCCGGCGAAAAGGCCTTCGCCGCACCCGACGCATTTCTCCCACATCGGCCAATCCTTCGCTTGGTCCGGGATTTTTCGGACATCTGGCGCACCAGTTCTGCCGCGCCACAGATAACTTACCAACTCTGCGAATGGGAAAACCGATCATGGCCGAGTAAAGAATTTACGGGTCGCGAATGGGGTTATGAGATTGGCGGATAGGGCAGAACTGGCAAAAAGGCACGCCCGGCGCCACCGGCATCCGGTGGCGCCGGGCGTTCTCCGCCCGCGAGGCCTCAGCCGTCCGCCAGGCTGTCCCTGGCCGGGACCAGAGCCCAGGTGTCGACCGGGGGCTCGCCCTCGGGAGCGGATGTCTTCGGCAGGATGCGGGCCAGCGGCCGGGGCAGCCACCAGTTCGCCGGGCCCAGCAGTTCCATCACCGCGGGCACCAGGACCATCCGGACCACGGTCGCGTCGATCAGCACCGCCACCGCCAGCCCGAGGCCAACCTGCTTCACCGAGACGTCCGCGCCGAGGACGAAGGACAGGAAGACCACCACCATGATGGCTGCTGCCGCCGTGATCACCCGGGCCGTCCGGGCCAGCCCCGTGGCGACCGAGGCTGCGTTGTCGCCCGTCGCGTCGTAGGTCTCCCGGATCCGGGAGAGCAGGAACACCTCGTAGTCCATGGAGAGGCCGAACAGGATCACGAACAGGAAGATCGGTACCCAGGTGGTGACCGGCATCTTCTCGGGGAAGCCGAACAGGTGGCCGAGCCATCCCCATTGCGTGATGGCGGTCAGGACGCCGTAGGCGGCGCAGATGGACAGCAGGTTCATCAGGGCCGCCTTCACCGCGACCGTGACCGACCGGAACATGACCAGCAAGAGCAGCATGGACAGCGCAACGACCACGCCGATCAGCCAGGGCAGGCGCTGCCCCACGATGTTGGCGAAGGACACGTTGCCCGCGTTCGGCCCGGTGAGGTAGGCGCGGATGCCGGTACCCGCCGTGGCGCGCGGGATGACGACCGCACGGATCCGGTTGACCAGCGCGTTCGTGGCCGCGTTCTGCTCACCGGTAGTCGGGTAGGCGATCATGAGCGCGACCCGGCCATCGGGGCTGACCCGGGCGGGGCTGACCCGGGCGATGCCGGGGGTGGCCGCGATCGCGTCGGCCAGCCGGGTCGTGCTGGCGGCGGGGGAGGGCAGCGACGCCGCCACGATCAGCGGCGCGTCGAATCCGGGGCCGAAGCCGCGGGCCATCGTGGCGTAGCTCGAGTACCCCATGGTCCCGCGGGCCTGGCTGGATTCGTCGGGCATGCTCAGCTTCATGGTGAGCGCCGGGGCGGCGAGGAGCAGGAGCAGCCCTCCGGAGGCTACCGCGGCCAGTACCGGCCGGCGCTGGATCATCGCCGCCCACCGTTCGGCGGCGGGCCGGCGTGCTGACCCGGAGGAGGGGGCGTCCGGACCTCCCCGGCCCGAGGCGGATCCGTGGGCCGTGCGCCCCATCCCCAGGCGCCGGCTCAGCCAGAGATGCATCCGCCCGGGCTTGGCCAGCCTGGTGCCCGTGAAGCCCAGCAGGGCCGGGAGCAGGGTGAGGGAGCCCAGCAGGACCATGCCCACGGTGGCCGCCGCTGCGATGGCCACCCCGTTGAGCAGCGTCTGGCGCAGGACCAGCAAGCCCAGCATCCCGATGATCACGGTCGTGCCCGCGATGACCACGGTCCGCCCCGCGGTGCTCATCGCAGTCACCGCCGCGCTTTCGGCGTCCTCACCGTGATGCAGTGCCTCACGGAACCGGGTCACGATGAACAGCGCGTAGTCCACACCGACCCCCAGCCCGATCATGGAGGCCACGATCGGCGAGAACGACGGGGCCGGGAACAGGTAGCCGAGCAGGGCGATCAGCGACAGCCCGGCGCCGATGCCCAGCACGGCGGTCAGCACTGGCAGTCCCATGGCCAGGAGGGAGCCGAACGCGATCAGCAGCACGATCGCGGCGGCCAGCACGCCCACCCCTTCCGTGGGCCCGCCGTACGGTGTCTCCGCCAGGTCAACGACGTCGCCACCCAGGTAGAAGCTCAGGCCCCGGCCAGACATTGACCTGGCGTCGTGCATCAGCGCCAGCGCTTCGCCGTTGCTGATCATGCTTGACGGCACGCCGAACTGGACGACGGCGTAGGCCGTGTGGCCATTCGCCGAAATCTGGCCGACGGCCTGATAGGGGCTGGTCACTGACGTGACGTGCGGCGCCCGGGCGAAGGGGGTGAGCGCGCTGGTCACCCGGGCCCGGACGGCAGGGGAGCCGACCGGGGCCGTCGAGTGGATCGCCAGCGTGAGCGTGTCACCTGACTTCTGGTGAAAATGCCGGTTGAGCAGGGTCTGCCCGGGGTCGCTGCCGGTGAAGTTGTTCTGGGCGGGAGCCCCGAACATCGTCCACAGCGTGATCAGGCATGCGACCCCGACGATCCAGGCGATGACGGTGAGCCAGCGGTACCGGAAGCAGGCGCGCCCGAGCGGGCCGATGATCCCGCGGCGGGCCGGCGGATGGATGGCTGGGCGGTGGATGGTGGATGGGCCAGGCATGTCGGTCTCCTGCGAGCCGGAGGAGTGGGTGCTCCTCGATACTCGTGACCGGGAGCGGCCAGGGCGTCCTCCGCAGGGAGGCAGTTGCGGGCGCTGGTCTTCCCTGGGAGTACTCCCGGGGGAGTAGGACGCGGCCCGGTGCCGGCCTCTCAGCGGCGGTGTGCCCTCCTGTGACTCACGGCAGCGTCCCGCTCACGAGTCCCGGTGGCGGGGACCTTGGCTGGCCCAATGGCTCGACCGCGCGCCACTGCGCCGCAACGAAGCTGGCATGTGGTGGCGCCGCCACGACGAGTACGACAACCCGGTGAGCGAGGCTGGCCACGTCAGGCATGAATGACCGGAACGGCTGAGGAAGATCCGAGCAGGCGATCAGGGGTGGCCGGGCTGGGCGAGCCCGTTCTCGTAAGCCAGGACGACGAGCTGGGCGCGGTCCCGGGCGCCCAGCTTGATCATCGCCCGGCTCACGTGGGTCTTCGCGGTCAGCGGGCTGACCACCAGGTCCGCCGCGATCTCGTCGTTGGACAACCCGGCCGCGACGAGCGCCACGATCTCGCGTTCCCGCTCGGTGAGTGAGGCCACCCCGGGGGCCAGCGCGGCGGGGCGGGGAAGGGTTCCCCGCCCGCGGCCCGCGGCCCCGGATGGGACGGCCCCCGCGGGGGGCGCAGCGGAGCGGGTCCGCGTCGCCCCGCTCAGCCCCCCGGTGCCGGCCCCGCCCTCGCTCGTGAAGGCCGCGATGAGGGACCGGGTCACGCTGGGCGCGAGGAGCGCGTCCCCCCGGGCCACTACCCGCACGCCCTGCAGCAGCTCCTCGGGCTCGACGTCCTTGACCAGGAACCCGCTTGCTCCCGCCCGCAACGCGCCGAACACGTGCTCGTCGTCGTCGAACGTGGTCAGCACCACGACCCGGACCGCGGCCAGTTGCGGGTCGGTGGTGATGCGCCGGGTCGCGGTGAGGCCGTCCACCTCAGGCATGCTGAGGTCCATGAGCACCACGTCCGGGTGCAGCTCGCGGGCCAGGGCCACCGCAGTTCCCCCGTTGGGTGCCTCGCCGACGATCGTGATGTCGTCGGCCGATTCGAGCAGCATCCGGAAGCCCGCGCGGACCAGCGCCTGATCGTCGGCGAGCAGGACCCGGATCATCGGGCGAGATCTGCGGAGGTCGCCGGCGCCGCGCCGTGCGCCGTGTCCTGGCCCGTCGCGCTCTCGGAGGTCGTGCCCTCGCCCCCCGTGGGCTGGTCGGCGGTAGTCTGGCCGCCCGCCGGGGTCTGACCGGCGCTGGTCTGGCCGCCGGCCGGGGTCTGGCCTGCGCTGGTCTGGCCAGCGCTGGTCTGGCCTGCGCTGGTCTGGCCTGGCTCGGCCGCAGGGAGCCGCGCGACGACCACGAAACCTCCGTCTGGCCCGGCTGCCGCCGAGAAACTGCCGCCCACCGCGGCGGCCCGCTCGGCCATCCCGGTCAGACCGTGTCCGCTGGGCCGGTCCCCGGCCGCCGTCCCGGGACCATCGCCGTCGTCGGCCACCCGGATGGCCAGCGCGCCGGGCTCGTAGGTCAGGCACACCGCCGCCTGGGCCTGCGTCCCCGCGTGCCGCAGCACGTTGGTCAGCGACTCCTGCAGGATGCGGTAGGCCGCGTGGCTCACGGCCGAGGGCAGCGGCCGCTCCTGGCCCACGGTGGTGATGGTGACCGGGGCGCCAGCGGCGGAAACCGCCTCGCACAGCGCGGGCACCCGGTCCAGGCCGGCCGCGCGCAGCTCGGCTGATTCATCGGGAGTCTCGTTGCGGAGCTGGGACAGCGTGGCCCGCATCTCGGTGAGCGCCGCCTTGCTGGTCTCGCGGATGGTGGTGAGGGCGCTGCGCAGGTTGCCGTCCGGGCCGCCGTGCTGGTCGGCCGGGCCGAGTACGTGCAGCGCGGACCCCGCCTGCACGGTGATGGTGGCCATGCTGTGCGCCACGGTGTCGTGCAGTTCGCGGGCGATCCGCAACCGTTCCTCGGCGACCCGGCGGCCCGCCTCGGCGTCTCGTTCCTCGCTGGCCAGGCGCAGCCGGTCCGCGGTCTCCGCGGCCAGCGCGCGGCGGCTGCGGACCACCTCGCCGAGCATGATGGCCAGCACGAGGACCGCGATACTGGGCAGGAACTCCGTGGCCAGCGTGACCAGTCCCTCGTGATTGGACAGCTCCACGACGAACAGGCCGACGCACATGTAGAACGCGGGGATGGCGATCGCGGCGGCCAGGTACCCGGCGACGGCGGCGTCATACAGCGGCAGGCAGAGCAGCGGCGCGGGTGAGATGTTCCGGCGGTCCAGGATGTAGTACAGGAGCAGCAGCACCGAGCAGGCGATCAGCGACCCCAGGGGACACCTGCGGCGGAAGAGGATCGGCAGGGCCAGGGCCGCGCCGAACACGTAGGCGACCGCGTTGAGCGGGGCGGCGCCCGGTCCCCCGCCCACCACCACGTTCAGCTCGACCAGGACGGCCACCAGCGCGGCGGCGCCGACATCGATCCACCGGATGCCGAGGGCCTGCAGCAGCTGGCGTGGCCTGGTCGCGACGCCGTTCAGCGGTCCCACGCCGTCAAGCTACGTGACCGGAGCCCGGCGCGCCACGCCCCGGCGCGCCACGTCCCGGGCACCACGCCCCGGCGGCGCGGGACTCAGCCGCGGCCTTCCAGCAAAGGCGAGCTCGGGTCCCGGGCCGGCCGGTCCGGGTCGCCCGCCGCCCGGCGGCGCCGCCACGCGATCCCGGACAGGGCTTCGAGCACTACCCGGCCGGCCAGGAAGGCGGTGATCTCCGCGTGGTCGTACGGGGGCGCGACCTCCACTACGTCCACCCCCGCCAGCGGCACTTCCATCGCGATCCGCCGGACCGCATCCAGCAACTGCCGCCCGGTCAGCCCCCCAGGCTCGGGTGTCCCGGTACCCGGGGCCATGCCCGGATCGACCACGTCCACGTCCACGGACAGGAAGACCCCGTCGCACTCGTCGGTGGCGATGGCGAACGCCTCGGTCAGGCATTCGTCCAGGCCCCGGGTGACCACCTCGGTCATCTCGTAGCTGCGCATGTTCTGCTCCGCCATCCAGGCCAGGGTCTCCGGCTCGGGCCAGTAGCCGCGCAGCCCGATCTGCAGGAAACGGTCGCCGCGCACCGCACCCGACTCGATCAGGCGGCGCATCGGCGTGCCGTGGCCGTACAGCGAGCCGAACTGGGTGTCCCCCGTGTCGGCGTGCGCATCGAAGTGGATCACGGACACGCGGCCCCAGCCCACGTGCCGGGCCACGCCGGTCGCGTCCGGGAAGGCGATCGTATGGTCACCGCCGAGGATGACGGGGATCGCGCCCGCTTCACTCGCGCGCTGCACCGCCTCCTCCAGGCGCCGCAGCGACAGCTCGGTGTCGCCGGACGGCATCTCGATGTCGCCGGCATCCGCGATTCGCAGTTCCACCAGCGGATCCACGCCTAGGGCGAGATGGGGCCGGGAACCATCATGCGGCAGGTAGTCCGTGAACCGGATGGCCTGCGGGCCGAACCTGGCTCCCGGCCGGTGCGAGGTTCCGCCGTCGAACGGGGCGCCGATGATCAGGATGTCCGTGCCCGCCCAGGAGGCCGGGTCATCCAGCTCGGCCCGGGGCACGCCGAGGAAGGTCGCGTCCGGGCCGTACATGTTGCCAAGCCGTGCCATGGCTGCTCCCTATTTCGAAGCATCCGGCTACGGCCGGACGCTCCCTGCCTCCAAGCATCCGGCTACGGCCGGACGCTCCCTGCCTCCAAGCATCCGGCTACGGCCGGACGCTCCCTGCTTCGCCGGGCCCATCACGACGAGCAGTATGACGCTCATTCCGGGCGCGGTCAGCACCCGGTCCCGGCCCAGTGGTAGCTGGTGACCTGACCGACTTCGATGGTGACCACGCCGAGCACGGTGGTGGCGTCCCGCCAGACGGTGTAATCACCCGCGGTCAGGTCGGGGTACACGGCCGCGTACTGGACGCGGCCGGCAGCCCGGCGTTCCCGGACCTGCAGCCATGCTGTTACCCGGCACGTGCCTGCTCGGCTGTTAGGTGGTCGGCTGGTCCGGGTTCATTGGCGCGGGAAGTGTGAAGTAGAAGGTCGCGCCGGCATCGGGTGCGCCGTCGGCCCAGACGCGGCCCCCGTGCCGTTCCACGATCTGTCTCACGCTCGCCAGGCCCACGCCGGTGCCAGGGAACTGGGCGGCTGTATGCAATCGCTCGAATGGCTTGAATAGCTTGTCGGCGTAGGCGATGTCGAAGCCAGCGCCGTTGTCGCGCAGGTAAAAGTGGTGGCAGGCCCTGTCGGGTGTCATCCCGAACTCGATCGTGGCGTCGTCGCGCCCGGAGGTGAACTTCCAGGCGTTATCCATCAGGTTCTGCAATACCGTGCGGATGAGCGTCAGGTCCGCCGTGGCCCAGGCTGGTTGCTGGATGATGAAGCGCACCTGACGATCGGGTCCTTCGCGCTGGAGCTCCTCCGCGATGCGGGTGACCTCTGCTCCCAGGTCGAGTTCCTGGGGGTGAATCTCGGCCCGCGACACGCGCGCCAGGTTCAGGAGGTCCTCGATGAGCGATGTCATTTGCCCGGCGGCGGCCCGGATGCGCCTGGTGTAGCCCAGGCCGGCCTTGCTGAGGCTGGGACCGCAGTCCTCCAGCAGGGCGTTACTGAGCCCGTCCAGCGCCCGCAGCGGGGCACGCAGGTCAT
Source organism: uncultured Actinomycetes bacterium (assembly GCA_963770545.1). Lineage (GTDB taxonomy): Bacteria > Actinomycetota > Actinomycetes > Streptosporangiales > Streptosporangiaceae > RYN-230. Next base: position 122,703 of record CAVYQF010000005.1, read on the forward strand.
GCGAGACCGAATAGGAGAAGGTCTCCAGGTCCCGGTACGCGCACTCGAGATCGGCCGTCCGGAGGCGGAGCTCGGCCTGGATGCGGTACCGCTCGGAGATGTCGCGGGCGATTGACGACGCGCCGACCAGGCCATGCTGATCGTCCCAGACCGGGGAGATCGTCACGGACACCGGGAAGATGGTCCCGTTTTTGTGCTGCCGGGTGGTGTCGTGGTACGCGACGCGCTCGCCGCTGCGGATCTTGCCCAGGGTCTCCTGGATCTCACCGACCCGGTCTGGGGGGCAGAGCACGGTGATCGGCTGGCCGATGATTTCGTCTGCGCTGTACCCGTACATACGCTGGGCAGCCAGGTTCCAGGTGGTGATCATCCCATCCGGGGTCTTCCCGATGATGGCGTCATCCGATGAGTTGACGATCGCCGCCAGCAGATCCACGGGTGCCACAGGCTCGGGGCAAGCTCCGCCGTTCCCTCGTGTCGACTGGCCCAAGGCTTCCACGGCATCCCCTAGATCGCTGCTGAACGTAACCAGGCCCGATCCGACCAGGCCTGGCGCCGCACCCGCCGACCAGGTCTGGCCCTGTTGCCGGGACCTGTACGGCAAGCCGTCCGCAGCTCCGCCGAGCGGCTATGTAACTTATAGTGAGAAATATATCACTTATAGTGTTGAAGATCGACTGTGCGGTGGAGGTTTATCCCGAGCGCGGGACTGGGCGAGGTGAGGTCAGGGGCAGGAGTGGTGGTAGGCGTGGTAGCCCGCGGGCGGGTTGCCGATCAGCAAGGCGCCGCCCTGTCTTTGCAGGTAAAGGGTGATGTCCCAATAAGTGCAGCTGGTCACGTCCGCGCCCGGGGCCGGCCGCTGCTCGCTGGTGAACGTCACCGTGGCCGCCACGCCCCGCCCCGTGGGCGAGATCCCGACGATGCTGGCCCCGGTGTCGGTGGTCGTCCCGTAGCCGCGGGCGAAGGCCGCCGCGGACAACTGGGCTCGCCGGGCCGGGACGAGCAGCCGGACGTACTGCTGGTAGTCGCGGGTGTTGATGGCCGTGAAGTAGCTGACCAGGAAGCCGTCGACCTGGGCCGCATCCGGAGCCTGGCTCAGCCCGGGCGCCATCGTCACCACCGCGGAGCCGCCGCCCGGCGCCGGGGAGGGGACGGGGGCCGGCGCGGAGGCGGATGGTGCGGCCGGGCTGCGCGGCGGGGGGCTGGCCTGGCGGCTGGCCGCGGTCTGGCGGCCGGCCAGCCGGGCTCCTGGTGCGGCGTCGTGGTGGCCGCCGAATGCGGACCACGCGGTGGCCAGGCCGGCCAGCAGGGCGGCGGCGGCCAGGGCGGCGCTGATGATCTGGGCCCGGTGACCCACTCCTGTCCGCCCGGCGCGGTCAGGCGGGCCGGGTGCCGAATAGAGCAGCCGCGACGCCGTGTCCGCCCCCTCCCCATCGGCCACCGGAGCCGGGGCTGGCCGGACGGGGTACGTCACGGTCTCCGGGCCACCGCCCGCGAACCGGTCTGCGAACGCATCGGGGCCGCCGGGATCATCCTCATACTGCCCCTCCTCATAGTCGTCCAGTTCGCCGCTGTATGCCGCGGTGTCGCAGCGGCCCGGCTGGTACGGACCGGCCTCGTACTGGCGGGGCGGGTCCGGGGCGTCAACGCAGGGAGCAGGCAGGAACGAGCCGGAATACCCGGGCGCCGCCGGATACCCGGGCACGGGCGGATAACCGGGCTCCGCGTCGTACTCCGGCTCTGCGTATTGCCCGGGTTCGGCATAATGCCGCGAGTCCGGGTAATACCGGCGGTCCGGGTAATACCCGGGCCCGGCGTAGTCCCCCGGCGCCGGCCGATATCCCTGCTCCGGCAGCAGCGTGCTGCACCGGGGACAATAGCGCAAGGTCACGGCCACCTGGTCAGCGCACGTCGGGCAGATTCTCATCACGCTCCCCTTGCTCCCCGTCTGGGATCGTAATCAGGGTGCGGGACTTTTTTCAGGGTTATCGCTGCTTCGGCGCACGGCCATTTAACCGGGTTCGCTAGTACTAATCCGACATGACAGGTCATTCCACGTTCTTAAACGAAGCCGAATAGCAGATAACGAAAACCGGTGCGAGCAATTGCCCCGCTGGCTCGGAGGTACGGCGGGGTACCCGGGTCCGGCCTCCCGGTAACGGCCCCCGACGGGATATGAACGCGAACCCGCCGGGGCGTGATGGCCCCCCGCTCCGCGGGCTGGCAGGATCGAGGCGTGCCGGGAAGACCTGCTGCCTTCGACGAACTCGACGAGCGGATCGTGGCCGTGCTGGTCGGCGACGCCCGGGCCAGCTACGCCGACATCGGGGCCACCGTGGGGCTGTCCGCGTCTGCGGTCAAGCGGCGGGTTGACCGGTTGCGCGCGTCGGGCGCCATCACCGGCTTCACCGTCACCGTCGATCCGTCCGCCCTGGGCTGGACCACCGAGGCCTACGTGGAACTGTTCTGCCGCGGCCGGACCTCGCCCAGCGCCATCGGTGCCGCGCTGAGCAAGTATCCCGAGGTCACCGGGGCCTGCACGATCACCGGGGAGGCAGACGCCCTGCTGCACATCCGCGCGGCGGATGTGCAGCACTTCGAGCAGGTGGTCGAGCGGATCGTCGCGGAACCTTTCGTGGACCGGACGCGCAGCGTCATCGTCCTCTCGCGGCTGGTCAGCCGCGCAGACATCCTGCCGCTCAGTAATGCCGACTGAGTGGGTAGCCGCGCGCAAAATTCTCGCAATACCTCATAAAGCCGCTCATGGCCAGGTCAGGGCCGATACAGTCAGCCCATGCCCAACCTTGAGCATGATCCGTCGGCCAGTACTGCCCAGTTCCGCGCGTTCGCGAACGAGCGTTCCGGCACCGACTCCGCGCCGTGGACGATGCGTGCTCCGCGTAACCGCGTGGTCGTCCTCGCGGCGGCGGTAGTCGGCGTGGCCTTGATTCTTTTCATCATTGCCCTCATAGTCCTCGGCTAGCCACTCATCTGACCCTGAGGCTCGGCGTGATTCCGGCGCGGGCCCGGTCATTAGCTGCGGGTTATCGGCGCATCACCACTCAAAGTTTCGGGGGCGAGAGTCAGGCCGCCCGGCCCACCAGGCAGGATTGGCAGGCATGACGGTTCGTGACGCCACGCCACAGCCGCCCGCACCGGGGGACCGGGGGGATCAGGGGGACGAGCACCGGCTGACCGCGCTGGAAGGTCTGGCCGCACTCTCGCTCGACGCCCTGTCCTCGGTGGCCTATGGCCCTCAGGCGATCGTCATCGTGCTGGCCGCGGCCGGCACGGTGGGCTTCGACTACACCCTCCCGGTCACGCTGGCCATCGTCGTCCTGCTCGCGGTGCTGGTCATCTCCTACCGGCAGGTGATCGAGGCCTTCCCGAACGGCGGCGGCGCCTACGCGGTGGCCAAGCGGCACCTGGGGCAGAAGGCTAGTCTGCTGGCCGGGGCCTCGCTCACCGTCGACTACATCCTCAACGCCGCGGTCGGTGTGTCCGCCGGGGTCGAGGCGTTGACGTCCGCCTTCCCCTCTCTGTACCCCGACCGGGTCTGGCTCTGCCTCGGCGTGCTCGCGGTGATCACGGCGGCCAACTTGTGGGGTGTAGCGGAGTCCGCCCGGCTGTTCATCGTGCCTACGCTGCTCTTCATCTTCGCCATCGGGGTCGTCATCCTCGGCGGCCTGATCCGCTCGCACCCGGCCGTCGCCCCCTCTACCCACTTGCCGCAGGCCACCGAGACGGTCGGCATCCTGCTGCTGCTCAAGGCGTTCGCCTCCGGCTGCTCGGCGCTGACCGGTGTGGAGGCGATCGCGAACGCGGTGCCGGAGTTCAAGCAGCCCCGGGCGCGGCGGGCGCAGCACACCGAGATGATGCTGGGCGTCATCCTCGGCCTGATGCTGATCGGCATCGCCGTCCTGATCCGCAAATTCCACGCCGCCCCGTCCCCGACGGAGACGACCCTGGCCCAGCTGACCGGGGCCGCCGTAGGACACGGCATCGCCTTCTACGCCGTGCAGCTCATCACGACCGTCCTGCTGGCCCTGGCCGCCAATACCTCCTTCGGCGGCCTGCCCGTCCTGGCCAGCCTGCTGGCCAGGGACAACTTCCTGCCCCACGTGTTCGCGCTGAAGGGTGAGCGGCAGGTCTTCCGGTACGGGGTCGTGGTGCTCGCGGTCGCGGCCGCCGTCCTGCTCGTCGTGTCGAGGGGCAGTACCCAGGCCCTGATCCCGGTGTTCGCCATCGGGGTGTTCGTCGGATTCACCTGTCCCAGGCCGGCATGGTCAAGCACTGGCACGAGCAGCACGGGGAGGGCTGGGCCCGGCGGGCGTTCATCAACGGGCTGGGCGCGGTGCTCACCACGGCCGCGCTGGCCATCGAGCTGGTCAGCAAGTTCACCCAGGGCGCCTGGCTTGTCGTCCTGATCATCCCGCTGTTCGTCCTGCTCTTCACCCGGATCCACCAGGCCTACGCCCAGATCGGCGCGCAGCTCGAGCTGGGCCAGATGCCGGATCCGCCCGAGCGGACCCCGGGACTGGCCGTCGTCCCGGTCCGCGGCCTGTCCCGGCTCACGCGGGAAGCCGTCTCCGCGGCCCTGTCCCTGGCCGATGAGGTCGTCGCGGTGACGATCTGCTACGACGACCCCGAGGACGAGCAGGCCACCGCCAGCTTCCGCGAGCAGTGGGAACACTGGGACCCCGACGTGCCGCTGGTCACCTTGCGGACCGAGCACCATTCGCTGGGTCCCCCCGTGGTCGAGTACCTGCGGGCCCGGGAGCAGGAAGATCCGCACCGCCGGATCGTGGTGGTGATCCCCGAGGTTCAGCCCCAGCACTGGTGGCGGTGGTTCCTCCATAACCAGCGTGGCTTCGTGCTGAACCGGGCCATCGTGGCCGGCACCGACAACGTGGTGGTCTGCCGGCTCCGGTTCCAGCTGCGGCATCTGGCGCCGGACGAGGACCCGTCCGACGTCCCGGCCGCCGGAGGATCATAGGCCGCTGGGCAGGCCTTTAAAACGGTTAGCGGTGGTAAGCACCGTGAGCAGGCGCAGTTCGTCCGGCGCGGTCGCCTGCGTAAGCCCCCACAGGATGCCTGGTCCCAGCGTGGTGTGGGTCATCCCGGCCAGGTCGAGGAAGCGCTGAAGGCTAGCGCGCGGCCGGCTCGGCGCGGGCGACCGGCCCCACTCCGGCCCGCCGCGGATGTCCGGCGGCCAGTACCACTCCCGCGGCGATGGATCCGGATACGGCCAGGATCATCCCGGACCGAATGGCAACGCTCAGCCACCGGAATTGCCTGGTGTGCTTGCCTCTCACGGCCGCCTCATTCCCCTCTCATGCGGGAAATTACCAGGTGAGAGGCGCTTAATTGGCGACCAGGGAACAATGATTCCGGGTCTGATTTGGCCTTCCCGGGGGATAAAAGCCAGCTAACCGGACCCAGGTCACCAGGCCGCGCCCGCCTGCGTGGGAGGATCTTGGCGGGCGGCCCCCGCCCCATCCCGACCCGGAGGACACGTGCCCATCCGCGACCAGAAGATCGGCGACTTCCTGGACCAGCTCGCCGAGCGCGTCCCCGCCCCGGGCGGCGGCGCCGCGGCGGCGCTGCTCGCCGCCCAGGGTGCGGCGCTGCTCGGCATGGTGGCCCGGTACACCACCGGCGAGAAGTACGCCGAGCACCAGGTGACCGTGAGCCGGATCATCACTGAGGTCGACGAACTGCGCAACATCGCGCTGCGGCTGGCCGACGCGGATGCGGATGCGTTCCTGGCGGTCACCGACGCCTACCGGCTGCCCCGGTCCACAGACCAGGAACAAGCCGACCGGGCCGCGGCCATCACCCAGGCCCTGGCCAACGCCGCCTGGCCTCCGGCTCAGGTCATCAGCCTGGCGGGGATGGTGGTCGACCTCGCCGAGGCGCTGGTCGTGATCGGCAACCCCAACGTCGTCAGCGACGTGGCCGCGGCGGCCGAGTGCGCCCGCGCCGCCGCGTCCACCGCCCGGGTGAACGTGGAGATCAACCTGGCCGCGATCTCCGACGAGCGGGTCAGCCTGGAAATGATCGCCGAGATCGGGAAGGCGGACAGCATCATGACCCGGGCGGACCAGATCACCGCCACGGTGCGCGAGCATATCCGCGGCTGACCCTTCCGCCGCAGGCGCCTGGCCTGCGCGGTGTTCGCTCCCCGTTAGCCCTGTTCCGGTTCGAAGCCGGCGCTGCTGAGCATCCGGCGCAGGTCGAGCACGGTCTGCTCGTCGATGTCCTTGCCGCGGGGTTGCTCGATGAACTCCTTCTGGGTCCCGATCGTCACGTCGAGCTTGCCACCGTGCTGCTCCACCGTGGTGGCGACCGCGTCGAGCAGCGACACGACCTCCCGCCACTCGATGTTGTGGCTGACCGGATGCTCGAAGATCCTGCGCAGCGTGGTGCGGTGCCGGTTGCTCAGGTGCTCCGGCTCTGGTGTCACCGACATTCATCCTCCCGTTGTCCCTGCCACCTTAGTGACCGCGAGGCGGCCGGTGCTGGCGGGTGCGGGAGCTCAGGCCGCCGGCGCCACCTGGAGCTTGATGCCCTCGCCGCGGCGGACGCCGGCCAGCGCCTCGGGGAACTGGTCCAGGGCCAAGGGCGGCCCCAGCAGCGGGCTGGTCTCCACGATGCCCGCCGCCATCAGGTCGGCGGCGGCGCCGAAGCTGTTCAGCACGGCCATCGACCCGAGCACCGTGATCTCGTCGTTGTAGATGCGGAACGGGGACAGCGACACACGGGCGTCCTCGCTGGCCACGCCGAAGATCAGCAGCCGGCCGCCCCGGCCGAGCGCGGCGAACGCCGCCTCGATCGCGGCGGGCACCCCCGTCGCGTCCACCGCCACGCCGAAGGGAGCCTGATCGAGCGCGGGCACGTCCTCGGCCACGCTGGCCGCACCGACGGCTTTGGCCACCGTCAGCCGGGCCGCCTTCTGGTCCACCACGCTGACCGAACGGGCGCCCGCGTGGTTGAGCAACTGGAGCAGCAGCAGGCCCATGGTGCCCGCGCCGGTCAGCAGCACGTCCTGGCCGAGGACCGGGCCCAGGCGGCGCAGCCCGTGCACGGCGCAGGACAGCGGCTCGATGAGCGCGCCCTGGGCATCATCCACGCTGTCCGGGATGCGGTAGGCGTTCACCGCGGGCACGGCGACATATTCCGCGAACGCGCCGTTCACGGTGTCCCCGATCGCGTTCCAGTTCGCGCAGAGATTTCCGCGCCCGATGCGGCACTGCGGGCAGTGCCCGCAGAACAGTGAGGGATCCACGGCGACCCGCGCGCCTTCTGGCCAGTCGCCGGGAACCTCGCGGCCGCGGGCCGCGATCCGGCCGGCGAACTCGTGGCCCGGGATGATCGGGTACGGCGTGGGCGGGAACTCGCCGTCGGCGATGTGCAGGTCGGTGCCGCAGATGCCGCAGATCCCCACCTGGATGATCAGCTCGCCGCGCTCCGGCGCCGGGTCGGCGGCCTCGGTGATCGTGAGCTGTCCAGGCGCCTGCCAGATAGCGGCCTGCATCGTGTCCCCTCACACTTAACGATCACGGTCATGGTTCCCGGGCCCGCTCCGCGGCGGCCCGCCGCACTCATTCGCCGAGCCGCAGCCCGCTCTCGGCATCGAAGATGTGCAGGTGAGTGGTATCCACGCCGACCTTGACCACGTCCCCGTGCCGGGGGTGATCCCGGCCGGACCTGACGATGACGCTGCTCGCCGGGTCGTCGGCCAGGTGGCCGTAGATATAAGAGTCGCTGCCCAGGTCCTCGACCAGCGCGACCTTGACCGTCAGCTCGCCGTCGCCGATCGTCAGGTGCTCGGGCCTGACCCCGATGATCAGCTTGCTGTGGCCCTGGGCGGCGCGCAGCTGGGCGTCGTCCGGCCGGAGCGTGGCGGCGCCCAGGTGGAGGCCGTCGCGGTCCGCGGTGGCGTCGAACCGGTTCATGGCTGGCGAGCCGATGAACCCGGCCACGAACACATTCGCCGGCCGGTCATAGAGCTCGGTCGGCGAGGCGAACTGCTGCAGCTGCCCGGCCCGCATGACCGCCACCCGCTCGCCCATGGTCATGGCTTCCACCTGGTCATGGGTGACGTAGACCGTGGTCACCTGCAGCCGGCGCTGCAGCTCGGCGATCTGCGTCCGGGTCGACACCCGCAGCTGGGCGTCCAGGTTGGACAGCGGCTCGTCCATGCAGAAGACCTTGGGCTCCCGCACGATGGCGCGGCCCATGGCCACCCGCTGGCGCTGCCCGCCGGACAGGTTACGCGGCTTGCGGTCCAGGAACGGCTCCAGGTCGAGCAGCTTGGCCGCCTCCCGGACCCGGCGGGCGCGCTCGTCCTTGGCCACGCCCTGCATCTTCAACGCGAAGCCCATGTTCTCGCCGACGGTCTTGCTCGGGTAGAGCGCGTAGTTCTGGAACACCATCGCGATGTCCCGGTTCCGGGACGGCACGCCCACCATGTCCTGGCCGTCGATGCGGATCGACCCGTCGTCTATCTCTTCCAGCCCGGCCAGCATCCGCAGGGCCGTGGTCTTGCCGCAGCCCGACGGGCCCACCATGACCACGAACTCGCCGTCCTTGATGGCCAGCTGGAGCGCGTCCACCGCTGGCCGTTCCGCGCCCGGGTAGATGCACGTCGCACTGTCGTACGTGACCTCAGCCATGATCGACTCCCGTGTTCACTTGATGGCCCCGAAGGACAGGCCGCGGACCAGCTGGCGCTGCGCTACCCACCCGGCCAGGATGACGGGCAGGGTCGCTACCGTCGCCGCCGCGGCCAGCTGGGCGAAGTACAGGCCCTCAGACGAGATGAAGCCGACCAGGAACACCGGGACCGTGGCGGCCTGGGTCGCGGTGAGGTTCACCGCGAAGAAGAACTCGTTCCAGGAGAAGATGCAGCAGATCAGCGCGGTAGCCGCCAGGCCGGGCGCGACCACCGGCAAGATCACCTCGGTCACCGTCCGGCGCAGCGGCGCCCCGTCCATCTCGGCCGCCTCCAGCAGTTCGCCCGGCACCTCGAGGAAGAACGACCGCATCATCCACACCGCGATCGGCAGGTTCATCGCGGTGTACAGGATCACCAGGGTGAAGATGTTGTCCAGCATGTGCAGGTCCCGCGCGGCGATGTAGATCGGGATGATCGCGGCGACCACCGGCAGCATCTTGGTGCTGATGAAGAAGAACAGCACATCGCGGGTCTTGCGCACCGGGCGCAGCGAGAGCGCGAACGCGCACGGGGTGGCCAGCAGCAGGACCAGGATCGTGGACACGATGGTGGCGAACGCCGAGTTCGCCACGTACGGCCAGATGCCGCTGTCGAACACCGCCTTGTACTGCGACAGGGTGGGCGAGAAGAACAGGTGCGGGGTGTTGGTGTACGCCTGGACCTCGGACTTGAAGGACGTGAGCACCATCCACAGGACCGGGAAGAAGAACACGATGCCGACGATCCAGCCGACGATCCCCAGGGGGATGCTGTTGGTGCGCCTCTTCCTGGGCGCCACGCGCCGCGGGGCCGCGCTGGCCACGCCAGCGTCCGCCGTGCTGATGTCTGCGCTGGTCATGCCGCCTGCTCCGTCCCGGAGAACGAGGTGAAGATCAGCCGCAGCGCGAAGGTGGCGATGATGATCGTCGCCACCACCACGATCACGCCCATCGCGGCCGCCTGGCCGACCTGGAAGCCCAGGAAGGCCCGCTGGTAGATGTAGAAGGGCAGGTTGGCGCTGGAGATGCCGGGTCCGCCCTGGGTCATCATGTAGACCGCGTCGAACTCGTTGACCACGTAGATGGCGCCGAGCACGATGCCCAGTTCGATGAACCGCCGCAGGTGCGGGAGGGTCAGCTCGCGGAAGATCTGCAGCGGCCGCGCACCGTCCGTGCTGGCCGCCTCCAGGATGTCCTTGGGCTGGCTCTGCAGCCCGGCCAGCACGAGCAGCATCATGAACGGCGTCCACTGCCAGATCATCTCGATCATCACCGAGCCCAGCGGGAAGCTGCCGATCCAGTTGAAATGGCCGATGCCGAACGGCCGGAGCAGGAAGTTGACGATGCCGAACGTGGGATCGAGCATGATCGTCTTCCACACCAGCGCGCCGGCCACGGGCATGACCAGGAACGGGGTGATCAGCAGGGTGCGCACAATGCCCCGGCCGAGGAACTTCCGGTCCAGCAGCAGGGCCAGGGCGACGCCGATGACCATCGCGATCAGGACCACGCCCACGGTCATGATCACCGTGTTCAGCGCGGTCGTGCGGAACTGGCTGTCCTGGAACACGTCCACGTAGTTGGAGAACCCGACGAAGTGCCGGGAGCCGGGCCGGACCAGGCTCCACGACTGCAGCGAGTACCACAGCGTCAGGACGAACGGCAGCTGGGTGACGATGATGGTGAAAACCAGTGCGGGCAGCAGCGGTGCCCGGCGTACCCACCCCTGGCGGCGGCGGTCAGGGCGGGCGCGCGCGGGCCGCGCGGCGGCTACCGGCGGGGCGATCGCGGTCATCAGGACCTCCGGGAGGATGCGGTGCTTTCACCGGGACAGGGGCCGGCCATCAGGTGCTCTTGTAGGTGTCGCCGACGGCCTGCGCGTACAGCTGCGCCTGGGACAGCGTGGTCGCCACCGACTGCTGGCCGGCGATAGCCGCGCTGAGCTGCTCGCTGACGTTGGTGCCGAGATCCTGGAACTCCGGGATGTCCAGGAACTGGACCCCCGTGTAGGGCACCGGCTTGACCGTCGGGTGGGCCGAGTTAGTGGCGTTGATGGACTGCAGGGTCAGCGGGCCGTAGACCGCAGAGAGCTTCTTGTACTGCGGTATCTGGTAGCTGGAGAACCGGCTGCCCGGCGGCACGTGCGACCAGCCCAGCTTGCTGCCCACCGTCTTGATGTAGGACTTCGAGGTCATCCAGGCGACGAAGTCCCAGGCCGCCTGCTTGTGCGGGCAGGTGGCGGGGATCGCCAGCGACCAGGTGTAGAGCCAGCCGGACGGGCGGCCATCCTGGCTCGGGGCCCAGGCGTATCCATTGCGCCCCGCCACCTTGCTGCTCTGCGGATCCTCGATGACGCCGACCGCGGAGGTCGCGTCGTACCACATGGCCGCGTCCCCCTGGCCGTACAGGGTGGCGCATTCGGAGAAGCCCGCCTCGGGGCGCGCCCGGCTCGCCGTATTTCTGCAGCATCGACACGTAGGTGCTGATCGCGCGGGTCACCTCGGGGCTGGTCATCTGAGCCTGCCAGGCCGGGTTGAACCAGCGGCCGCCGAACGAGTTGATCACCGTGTCCGCTGGCGCCAGGTTCTCCCCCCATCCGGGGTCACCGCGCAGGCAGATTCCCGCGCGCCCCTTCTTGGGGTTATGCATCTCGGCGGCGATCTTCTCCACCTGGGTCCAGGTGGGCCGGGCCGGCATCTTGATGCCCGCCTTGGCCATCAGGTCCTTGCGGTACATGAGGAATGAGGACTCGCCGTAGAACGGCACCGAGTACAGGTCCCCCTGGTGCGACAGGGTGGCCCGCAGCTGGGGCAGGAAGTCGTTCGCGTCGTAACCGGGGGTGGCGTTGATGTACGGCTGCAGGTTCGCCAGCCAGCCGTTGGCTGACCACATCGGCGTCTCGTAGTTGCTGATCATCACGACGTCGAACTCGCCGCCCTGGGTGGACACGTCCGCGGTGATCTTGGCGCGCGCCTCGTTCTCCGGCAGCGAGATGAACGACGGGTGGATGCCCGGGTGCTCGCTCTCGAACAGGTGCGACAGGCTGATCGCGTCCTGCATCTGCGAGTTGGACACGATCGCCACCGTGATCGTCGTCCCGGAGCTCCCGCCGGAGAAGAGCTCCTTCGCGCCAGTGGCGCAGCCGGCCAGGGCGAGCGTGGCGCCGGCGGCGGACCCGGCCAGGAAGGTCCGGCGGCTGAGCGTGGACGCGGGGAGGGGGGTGGGCGTTAATCCGGCGTCTCGTCGTCGAGTCATCGTCACGTCCGTCATCGGGTTGACTGCGCTGTCCGTGCGAGCTCTCATCTCGGTGCTCATCTGAGCGGCATACGCTCATGCGATCACACGATTAACGAACACACTGAGTCTGTACGTGGCTCAAGTCAAGAAAAACTGCCAATATGAGTTCAGATCGCTCAGATGAGCGGACGCTGGACCGAGCGTGCCTAGGCTGACTTAACCGGGCTGACTTGGCCGTGCTGACTGGGGGAACGATGACGGGGCTGTCCGCGGAGCGGCCTTGGGAGATCGTGCTGGCGGCCCGGGCAGCCCGGGAGTTCTACATCGACGGTGTCTCGAAGGTCGAGATCGCCAGCCGGCTGGGCATCAGCCGGTTCCGGGTGGCGCGGCTCCTCGACTCAGCGCGCGAGGCGGGCATGGTGCGCATCGAGATCGGGCTGCCCGGCGGGGCCCTGGACGCCGGGCTCTCCGCCGAGCTCTGCTCCGCGTTCGGGCTGAAGTACGCGTTTGCCTATGATTTTCCGGACGATGACCAGCTCGCGCTGCGCCGCCGCCTGAGTGAGGCGGCCGGCCAGGCGCTGACCGACATCATCACCCCGGGCGATGTCATCGGCCTGTCCTGGGCGCGGTCGCTGAGCGGGCTGGCCGCCGCGCTGACCCGGATGCCGCCCTGCCCGATCGTCCAGCTGACCGGGGCGGTCCCGCCACCGGACGGCCGGGATCTGCTCGACCTGGTGCGCTCCGTGGCCCGGATCGGCGGCGGGACCGCGCACGTCTTCTACGCGCCGATGATGCTCGACGATGCCGCGACAGCCGCCGCCATCCGCAGGCAGGCGGACGTCGCCGACGCGCTGGCCCTGGTCCCGTCGGTGACGATCGCGATGGTCGCGATCGGCGCCTGGGCTCCCGCGCTGTCCACCATTTACGACGCGTGCAGTCCCGCGGAGCGGGCCGAGATCGCGCGACTCGGGGTGATTGCCGAAACGGCCGGGGTCTTCCTGGGGCCGGATGGGCGTCCGGTGCCGACCGGGCTGGACAGCCGCATGATCGTGACCCCCGGTGAGATGCTGGCCAAGATCCCGTCGGTCATCGCGGTCGCCTACGGGGTCCCCAAGGCCACCGCGGTCCGCGCGGCGATCCGGGGCGGGATGATTCACGGCCTGGTCACGCACGCCAGCATGGCCCGGGCCCTGCTCGCCGGGGCCTAGCGGGATCGGGGTCAGCGGGCGCGGGCCGGCTGGCGCGAGCCGGCGGCCTGGGCGCGCAGCCCGTCACGCAGCACCGCCACGGCGCGGTGCGGGTCCGGCTGGTCGCCGGGACGGCCGCGCAGGGCAAACAGGATGCCAGACAGAATGGCCATCAGTTCGGCCAGGCCGATGTCCCCGCGGATCGAGCCGCTGCGCTGGGCGGCGGCCAGCAGTGCGCCGAGTGCCTCGCGGAGCCGGGCGGCGGTGCCGGCCAGCGTCGCGCTCGCGTCGTTCCCCGCGCTGGCCAGGGCGTCGGCCAGGTCCCGCTTGGGCGCGGCCTCGGCGACCAGCCGGTCGATGAAGCTCAGCAGGGCTTCGCCGGGGTCGGGGGCACGGTGCAGCGCTTCCGCCTCGTCGGCCAGCCGCTGCAGCCGGCCGAGCAGCACGGCCTCCCACAGCGCTTCCTTGGCGGGGAAATGCCGGTACAGCGTGCCGGGCCCGACTCCTGCCCGGCGGGCGATCTCATCGAGCGGAACGGACAGCCCGTCCGCGGCAAACGCGGCCGTGGCCACAGCCAGGATCCGCTCGCGGTTCCGTCGCGCGTCAGCCCGCAGCGGCCGGGGTTTAACCGGGGCGCTGTCTCCGGTATGGTCGTAAGCGGGGCGCACTCTCCGATTCTATCGCGTGAGGAGTCCGGGTCGGTGTTTCGCTCGCCCCACGGTCCTGGCCGCCCCACAGTTCTGCCCGTTCGACCGTTCTGCCCGCTCCACAGTTCTGCCCCGCTCCACAGCTCTGCCCGTTCGACCGTCCTGCCCGCTGCGAGGAAGGATCCGCGCGTATGCCAGCCACCACCACCCCCCGCCAGACCGCCGAGCAGTTCTTGCGCGCCACCCTCAGCCCCGACCCCGGCGACCTGGCCGATTTCTACGCCCCGCAGGTCGTCATCGAGATGCCGTTCGCCCCGGCCGGGCTCTACCCGCCCCGGATCGACACCACCCGCGAGGAGTTGCGCGCCCGGTTCCGGGCGGGCGCCGCGGCCCGGCGGTACCGGGACCTGCGCGACGTGGTCATCCATGAGACCGCCGATCCCGGGGTCGTCATCGCCGAGTACGGACTCGACGGCGAGCTGACTGCGTCGGCCGAACCGTTCTCGTTGAAATTTGTGATGGTCATGACGATCCGGGACGGGCAGATAGTGCATACCCGCGACTACAGCGACCCGATCGCCGGCGCCCGGGCGCTCGGCCGGGTCCCGCAGTTGCTGGCTGCCCTCACCGGGAGCCAGCCCGGCTGAACGGCGTGCGGCACGTCCGGCGGCCGGTCAGGGCCGCCGGCTGGCCCGGGCCAGCCAGTCCGTCCCGGCCTGCCCGAACGGCTCGCTGCGGGACGAGACCGCCTCGACCAGCCAGTCGCAGGTCTGCCGGGCCGCTCCGATCAGCTCGGCCGGGTAGCCCAGCTGCACCTGGTGCTCGGCGAACTCGTCCTCGTCGAGGACCTCCACCCGGCCGTTCCGCCACCGGACCACGTCCAGGTCCAGGTCGACCGCGCTCACCACGGCATCCTCCAGCACCGGGCGGGTGGTCACGTCGACGTAGATCTCCAGGTCGTTCTCGGCGTTGAAGCAGGCGGTCCAGCAGCCTGCGGCCGGCATGAGCAGGACGAAGTCGTGCGACAGCACGATCGGGGGCTCGGCGCCACGCTGCTGGGTGATGCCCTTCCGGCCGAAGAACCACCAGCCGAACTGGTCCTGGCCGAGCGGCTCGAGCTCGAAATGCCAGTGATCGATGCCGCCCCACTTGGAGTAGCGCACCGCGACCCGCTCAGCGCCCACCGGCGCAGCCTACCGCGCCCCCGGCCGGGTCAGCCGATGGTGGACCCTTCGGCCGGGGCCTCCTCCTTGGGGCCGGCCTCACCGTCGGAACTGGGCTGGTAGCGGTAACCCATCCCCGGCTCGGTGAGCAGCCAGCGTGGCCGGGCCGGGTCGGGTTCCAGCTTGCGCCGCAACTGGGCCATGTAGAGCCGGAGGTTGCCGGACGCGTCGGCGTAGCCCGGGCCCCAGACCTCGGTCAGCAACTGGTGCTGGGTGAGCAGCTTGCTGGGGTTGCGGAGCAGGACCTCGAGCAGGTGCCATTCGGTCGGGGTCAGCCGGATCGCCCCGCCGTCGTCCCGCACAACGGTCTTGGCGGCCAGGTCGATGACCAGGTCACCGAGGCGGAACACCGGCTCGTCGGCCGCGGGGGCGGCCCGCCGGACCGCGGCCCGCATCCGGGCCAGGAGTTCCTCCATGGAGAAGGGCTTGGTCACGTAGTCGTCCGCGCCGGCGTCCAGCGCCACCACCTTGTCGGTGCTGTCGGCCCGGCCGGACAGCACGATGATCGGGGCCTGGGTCCACCCGCGGAGCCCCTCGATCACCTCGACACCGTCCAGGTCGGGCAGGCCCAGGTCGAGGAGGACCAGGTCCGGGGGGTGTCGTCCCGCGGTGGTCAGGGCCTCGGACCCGGTCGCGGCGGTGTCCACCTCGTAGTTGCGGACCCGGAGGTTGATCCGCAGGGCGCGGAGGATCTGCGGTTCATCGTTGACGACCAGGACACGGGTCACCCCGCCAGCCTGACAGGTCCAGCGGGATTAGGCACGGCCGGCAGCGACAACGTCATGGTCAGCCCGCCGCCCGGGGTTTCCTCAGGGTCCAGCGTGCCGCCCATGGCCTCGGTGAGCCCGCGGGACAGGGCCAGTCCCAGGCCCACGCCGGTGGTGTTGTCCGTGTCACCAAGCCGCTGGAATGGCACGAACATCCGGTCCTGCTGGGCCCGGGGGATGCCCGGCCCCCGGTCCACCACGCGCAGCTCGACCCGGTCGCCGAGGGCGCTCGCGGCCAGCAGCGGCGGGGTGCCAGCCGGGGAGTAGCGCAGCGCGTTCTGGGTCAGGTTCACGATGACCCGTTCCAGGATGGCCGGATCGACCCGGACCTCGGGCAGGGAGTCCGGGATGTCCACCTTGACCGCGGCCCGCGGGGTCCCGAGATCGTCGAGGGCCCGGGCGACGATGTCGTCCAGCCCGGCCGGGCGCGGGAACACCGACAGGGCGCCGGCCTGGAGCCGGCTCATGTCGAGCAGGTTGTCCACCAGGTGGGTCAGCCGGTCGAGTGATTCGTCCGCGGTGGCCAGCAGCTCGTCCCGGTCCTCCTGATTCCACTTCACCTCGTGCGAGCGCAGGCTGGTCACGGCGGCCTTGGCCGAGGCCAGCGGGGTGCGCAGGTCGTGGCTGACCGCCGCGAGCAGTGCGGTCCGCATCCGGTCCGCCTCGGCGATGGGCCGGGCCGCCTCGGCCTCGGCGGCCAGCCGCTGCTGCTCCAGGGCCACCGCCGCGTAGGCCGCGAACGCACCGAGCACCCGGCGGTCGGTCGCGGGCAGCGAACGGCCGCGCAGCGCCAGCGACAGCGTTTCCGCCACCGGCACCTCGGTGTCGGCATCGGACGGCCGGGCCACCGGGGGCTCGCCGGAGTGCGCCACCGCGTGCCAGCCGGTCGTCGGCCCGTGAGTCGCCGTGCCGGGAATGGTCCCGCACTCCAGCAGCGTGACCGACACCATGCCGAACGCCTCGCGGACCCGGTCGAGCACGGCCTCCAGCGCCCGCTGGCCCCGCAGCACGCTGCCGGACGTGGTGACCAGCAGCTCGGACTCGGCGCTGGCCCGGGCCGCCTGCCGGGTCCGCCGGGCCGCGCGGTCCACCACCGAGCTGACCAGCAGCGCCACCACCACGAACACGCCCAGGGCCAGTGCGTTGTTGGCCTCGGCGATCGTCCAGAGGTGCAGTGGCGGGGTGAAGTAGTAGTTCAGCAGCAGCGATCCGGCGATGGCGACCAGGATGGCCGGCACGAACCCGCCCACCAGGGCGACCACGATGACCGCGACCAGGAAGACCAGCACATCGCTGATCAGGTTGAGCTGGCCGCGCAGCCCGGCCAGGACCAGGGTCAGCAGCGGGCACAGGGCTGCCGCCAGCAGATAGCCCATCAGCTGGCGGCGCCGGGTCAGCCCGCCGCGGGCGGGGGGCAGCCCGCGGCCCCGGCCCATATGCGCGTGGGTCACGATGTGCACGTCGATGTCGCCCGAACCGCGGATGGTCCGGGCCCCGAATCCCGGCCCGGTCAACACCGACGACAGCCAGGACCGGCGGCTCGCGCCGAGCACCAGCTGGGTGGCGTTCTCGGCCCGGGCGAAGCTGAGCAGGGCCTGCGGAATGTCGTCTCCGATGACCTGGTGGTAGGTCCCGCCGAGGGACTCGGTGAGCCGGCGCTGCTCGGCCAGCGCCGCCGGGTCCGCCCCGGTCAGCCCGTCGGACCGGGTCACGTGCACGGCGAGCAGGTCCCCACCGGTGGACCGGGCCGCGATCCGGGCCCCGCGGCGGATGAGGGTCTCGCCCTCCTGGCCTCCGGTCAGCGCGACGACGACCCGCTCGCGGGCCTCCCAGGTGCCCTGGATGCCGTGCTGGGCCCGGTACCGCTGCAGGCCCTCGTCCACCTTGTCGGCCAGCCAGAGCAGGGCCAGCTCCCGCAGGGCGGTGAGGTTGCCGGTGCGGAAGTAGTTGGTCAGCGCGGCGTCGATCTTCTCCGGCGGGTAGATGTTCCCGTGCGCCATCCGGCGGCGCAGCGCTTCGGGGGTGATGTCGACCAGTTCGACCTGGTCGGCGGCGCGGACCATGGCGTCCGGCACGGTTTCCCGCTGCGGCACCCCGGTGATCTTCTGGACGACGTCGTTGAGGGATTCCAGGTGCTGGATGTTGACGTTGGAGATGACCTCGATGCCCGCCGCCAGCAGCTCCTCGACGTCCTCCCAGCGCTTGGCGTGCCGTGACCCTGGCACGTTGGTGTGCGCGAACTCGTCGACCAGCGCGATCTCGGGTCTGCGGGCCAGCACGGCGTCGAGGTCCATCTCCTCGAAGGTCGCGCCCCGGTACGGGATCGTGGCCCGCGGGATGACCTCCAGGCCCTCCAGCAGGGCCGTCGTGTGCGGCCGGCCGTGCGTCTCCACGAAGGCCACCACCACGTCGGCTCCGCGTTCGAGGCGCCGGTGCCCCTCGCTGAGCATGTCAAAGGTCTTCCCGGCGCCTGCCGCCGCGCCCAGGTAGATCCGGAGCTGCCCGCGCTCCTGCTCAGCCATGGTGCTGTTTCTCTCCCTCTAACGAAACCCTGGTTACAGTGTGCCCACCTCGGCGCTGCGCCGTAATCAGGGCTGGAAGCGGTAGCCCATGCCGGGCTCGGTCAGCAGGTGGCGGGGCCGGGCCGGGTCGTCCTCCAGCTTGCGCCGCAGGCCGGCCATGTGGAAGCGCAGGTAGTGGGTGCTCTGCTGGTAGGCCGGTCCCCACACCTCAGTGAGCATCCGGCGGCCGCCGACCAGCTGGCCCGGGTGGCGAAGCAGGATCTCCAGCAGCCGCCACTCGGTCGGCGTGAGCCGGATCTGCTCGCCGTCCCGGGTGGCCAGGTGCGCGGCCAGGTCGACGGTAGAGCGGCCGATGGCCACCGGCCGCTCGGCGGGCGCCGGGCTGTCGCGGCGCAGCGCGGCCCGCAGCCGGGCCAGCAGTTCCTCCATGGAGAAGGGCTTGGTCACGTAGTCGTCCGCGCCCGCGTCCAGGGCACCGATCTTGTCACCCGGCCCGGTCCGGCCGGACAGCACGATGACCGGGGCGGACGTCACTGACCGCAATTCCCGGATCAGGTCCATGCCATCGATGTCGGGGAGACCGAGGTCCAGGATTACCGCGTCTGGTTTTCGTTGCGTAGCTTTTTCCAGAGCGGGACGGCCGGCCTGTACCGTGACCGCATCGTAGCCACGGGCGCGGAGGTTGATCCGCAGCGCCCGCAGCAGGGCCGGCTCGTCCTCGACCACCAGGATGGTCTGCCGGGCCGCGGCCGCGGGCGCGCCCGGGTCCTGATCCGGTAGCTGCGCGCCCGCGACCATGTGCCGCCTCCCGTCCGCTAGTCGGGCCTAGTGCCCGGCCGGCAGCGGGAACTGCTGGTCGAGCGCGATGTTGAGCGTGAGGACGTCCACCCGGGGCTCGCCGAGGAAGCCCAGCGTCCGGCCCTGGATGAACCGGCTGACCAGGGACCGGACCGTGGCCGGGCTGGCGTGCCGCGCCGCGGCGACCCGGTTCACCTGGAGGTAGGCGTTCTGCGGGGAGATGTCCGGGTCCAGGCCCGACCCGGACGCGGTCACCGCGTCCGGCGGGATCTGCGAGATCTTCACGTGGTTGAGCGCGGCGTACGCCTTCTGCCGCTGCTTGATCAGCTGGACCAGCGCCGGGTTGTTGGGGCCCAGGTTGGACGCGGCCGAATAGCCGGGGTCGCAGCCGTAGTCGGTCTTGGCTCCGCTGGTCGCGTTGGAGGGCCGGGGCTGGAAGTACTGCGGCAGCGGGTTGCCCTTGGCGTCGGTGAACTCCTGGCACAGCAGGCTGGACCCGACCACGTGGCCCTTGTAACTGACCAGGGAGCCGTTGGCCTGGTTGTGGAAGGCACCCTGGGCCACCCCGAACATGACCAGCGGGTAGAGGATCCCGGTGATCACGGTGAAGAGGAGCAGGCCGCGCAGCGCAGCGAGGTGCTGCCGGACGAGGCTCGGAAGACGATTCATGACTGGCTCAACCGCCGAATCCTGGGATGTTCATGATGATGAGGTCGATGATCTTGATCCCGATGAACGGGACGATGAGGCCGCCCACGCCGTAGATCCACAGGTTCCTGCGGAGCATGGCCGACGCCGACGAGGGCCGGTACCGGACACCGCGCAGGGCCAGCGGGATCAGGGCGATGATGATCAGGGCGTTGAAGATGATCGCTGAGGTGATCGCCGAGTCGGGGCTGTGCAGGTGCAGGACGTTGAGCTTGCCCAGGGCGGGGATCACGCTGGCGAACATGGCCGGGATGATCGCGAAGTACTTGGCCACGTCGTTGGTGATGGAAAACGTGGTCAGCGCGCCCCGGGTGATCAGCAGCTGCTTGCCGATCTCCACGATCTCGATGAGCTTGGTCGGGTTGGAGTCCAGGTCCACCATGTTCCCGGCCTCCTTGGCCGCGGAGGTCCCGGTGTTCATGGCCACCCCGACGTCGGCCTGGGCGAGCGCGGGGGCGTCGTTGGTGCCATCCCCGGTCATCGCGACCAGGTGGCCGCCTTCCTGCTCCTTCTTGATCAGCGCCATCTTGTCTTCCGGCGTGGCCTCGGCGAGGAAGTCGTCCACGCCGGACTCGTCCGCGATGGCCTTGGCGGTCAGCGGGTTGTCGCCGGTGATCATGACCGTCCGGATGCCCATGGTGCGCATCTCGGCGAACCGCTCGGCGATGCCCTCCTTGACGATGTCCTTGAGGTTGATCACCCCAAGGGCGCGGGCAGTTCCGTTGGCCTTCTCGGCCACGACCAGGGGGGTCCCGCCGACCGAGGAGATGCCGTCCACGAGCTCACCGAGTTCGGGAGGCGGCGTGCCGCCGCCGTCCCGGATCCACTGCGAGACCGAGGCGGCGGCACCCTTGCGGACCTCGCGGCCGTCGGCCAGGTCCACGCCGCTCATCCGGGTCTGCGCGGTGAACTCGACGAACTCCGCGCCCTGCAGTTCGCCTTCGTGGCGTTCCCGCAGGCCGTACTGGTCTTTGGCCAGCACCACGATGGACCGGCCTTCCGGCGTGTAGTCGGCCATGCTGGACAGCTGCGCCGCGTCGGCCAGTTCCGCGGCGGTCACTCCACCGACCGGGAGGAACTCGCTGGCCTGGCGGTTCCCGATGGTGATCGTGCCGGTCTTGTCCAGCAGCAGCGTGTTCACGTCGCCCGCGGCTTCCACCGCACGCCCGGACATGGCCAGCACGTTCCGCTGGACCAGCCGGTCCATGCCGGCGATGCCGATCGCGGACAGCAGCGCGCCGATCGTGGTCGGGATCAGCGCCACCAGCAGCGCCACCAGGACCACCAGGCTCTGCGGCGCCTTGGAGTAGAACGCCATCGGCTGCAGCGTGATCACCGCGAGCATGAAGATGATGGTCAGCGCGGCGAGCAGGATGTTCAGCGCCAGCTCGTTCGGCGTCTTCTGCCGCTTCGCGCCCTCGACCAGCGCGATCATCCGGTCGATGAAGGTCTCACCGGGCTTGGAGGTGATCTTCACGACGATCCGGTCGGACAGCACCCGGGTGCCGCCGGTCACCGCGGACCGGTCCCCGCCGGACTCCCGGATGACCGGGGCGGACTCGCCGGTGATGGCCGACTCGTCCACCGAGGCGACGCCCTCGACGACGTCACCGTCACCGGGGATGATCTCGCCCGCCTCGACGACGACGTGGTCGCCGAGGGTGAGCTGGGTGCCGGGCACCTCTTCCTCGTGTGTCTCAGCCTGGCCGGGCTGCCAGCCGGTCAGCCGCCGGGCCACGGTCTCCCGCTTGGTCCGGCGCAGCGTCTCGGCCTGTGCCTTGCCCCGGCCCTCGGCCACCGCCTCGGCCAGGTTGGCGAACACCACGGTGAGCCAGAGCCAGACGACGATGGTCCAGTTGAAGACCGACGAGTGGGCGATGGCGGTGCCGGTGGTCAGCACGGCGCCGACCTCGACGACGAACATGACCGGGTTCCTGAGCTGGACCCGCGGGTCCAGCTTCTTGAACGCGTCCGGCAGCGAGTGCCAGAGGAGCTTGGGATCGAGGAGGCCGCCCCCGACCCGGTGTTCGGCGTCGGCCGTCGTCCGGCCGCGGCCCGCCGGAGCCTCAGGTGTCGTGGTTACAGACATCAGTGCAGTCCTTCTGCGAACGGGCCCAGCGCCAGGGCCGGGAAGTAGGTCAGGCCGACCAGGATGAGGATGACGGCGACGAGCATGCCGACGAACAGCGGCGTCCGGGTGTCCAGCGTCCCTGCGCTGGCGGGCACCGGGCTCTGCCGGGCCAGCGAGCCCGCCAGGCCGAGCGCGAAGATCTCCGGCGCGAACCGGCCGATCAGCATCACGATGCCGCCGACCGTGTTGTACCAGGGAGTATTCGTGGTCAGGCCGGCGAAGGCGGAGCCGTTGTTATTCGCCTCGGACGCGAACGCGTACATGATCTCGGTCAGGCCGTGCGGCCCGGGATTGCTGATCGACGCCTGCGGTGTCTTCAGCCCGATGGACAGCCCCGCCGCGGCCAGGGTGATCACGGGCAGGGTCAGGAAGTACAGCGCGGCGTACTTCATCTCGGCCGGCCGGATCTTCTTGCCGATGTACTCCGGGGTCCGGCCGACCATCAGCCCGGCCACGAACACCGTGACCATCGCCAGGACCAGGATGCCGTACAGCCCGGCGCCGACCCCGCCGGGCGCGATCTCGCCCAGCGCGATGTCGAGCAAGGCGATGCCGCCACCGAACGGGGTGAACGAATCATGGAAGGAGTTCACCGACCCGGTCGAGGTGGCCGTGGTCGAAGCCGCGAACAGCGACGAGCCGGGCGTGCCGAACGCGACCTGCTTGCCCTCCATGGCGCCGTGCGCGAGCTGCGGGGCCATCCCGGCGCCCTGGGCCTCGAAGAAGCTGATGCCGCCGACCGCGGCCAGCCAGATGACGACCATGACCGCGAGCAGCGCATAGCCCTGCCGGTTGTCCTTGACCATCTTGCCGAAGGTCCGCGGCAGCGCGAACGCGGTGAGCAGCAGGAGGAAGATCTCGAACAGGTTCGTGAACGGGTTCGGGTTCTCGAAGCCGTGCGAGGAGTTCGCGTTGAAGAAACCGCCGCCGTTGTTCCCGGCGTCCTTGATGACCTCCTGCGAGGCGACCGGCCCGCCGACGATGGTCTGGTGCGCGCCGGACAGGGTGTGCACCGTGTGGTAGCTGGCGAAGTTGTCGATCGCGCCGCCGGCCATCAGGATGATCCCGCCGACGATCGACAGCGGGATCAGGTACCGGATCGTGATCCGGGTCACGTCCACCCAGAAGTTGCCCAGCTTGTCGGTCCTGGACCGGATGAACCCGCGGACCAGCGCGATGGCGATCACGATGCCGACCGCGGCGGACATGAAGTTCTGCACCGCGAGGCCGCCCATCTGGACCAGGTAGGTCATGGTGGACTCGCCGGAGTAGTTCTGCCAGTTCGTGTTGGTCACGAACGAGGCAGCGGTGTTCCAGGCCAGGGCCGGCGGGACGTTGGCCATGTGCGGCCCGACGAACTGCAGCAGGTAGTGCTGCAGCCGCTCAAGCCCGTACAGGAACAGCACGCTGACCAGGGAGAACGCGAGCATGCTCCGCAGGTACGCACTCCACCTCTGATCGGCCTTCGGGTCGATGCCGATCACCTTGTAGATGCCGCGCTCGACCTTCCAGTGCTTGTCGGTGGTGAAGATGTGGGCCATGTAGTTGCCGACCGGCACATAGCAGGCGGCCAGCGCGGCCACAAGCAGGGCAACCTGCAGCCAGCCCGCGAGGGCGCTACTCATCAGAACCTCTCAGGCAGCACGAGGGCTACGAACAGGTAGACGACGACGATGACTCCGGCGATCAGGCCGATCAGGTTCTCAGCGCTCAAAACGCTCGACCCCCTTGATGAGGAGGAAAAGCGCGGCGAAAACCACGATCGTCAGCCCGATATAGACGAGGTCGAGCACGGGGCCCTCCAAGGCTTCCTGCTGGTGTGCGCCGCCTGGGTCCGCCACCCGCTCGGGGGAGGCGGGTGGCGGGCGGCCGGTTCAGGCCGCTTTCAGGTGGCGGTCAGGACCTTGTGCGGTCGCTGACGAATTCAGTGAAGCCCCAGGAAACGGGGAAAAGTCCGGTCTAAACGGGACCCATGCGCGGCCCCTGCGGTTCCTAACAGAACCCATGCACAGACCGCCCGCAGGGCGGGAGCTCGCGGATCCTAACGGAACCCATACGCGGGCTGGCCTGCGGTTACCTTGGCAGCGCGGCCCCTGCGTGCCTAGGCTCGAATGAGGGTGAGCCGGGAGGCCCTGGCCGCCGCAGCGCCGCAGCCTGCTGAATTGGGAGGCGCCATGACCCCTCATTTCTCGCGGGACAGCGCCGCGGTACTGGCCGGGTTGCTGGCGCCGCTGATGGTGTCGGCCATCCTGCTGCCCTGGCGGGCCAGCTGGTCGAACACGAACGTGGCGCTGCTCCTGGTCGTGGTCGTCGTGGCCGTGGCCAGCATCGGAAACCGGTTCGCCGGGGCGCTGGCTGCGGTGTCAGCGGCGGCCTGGTTCGATTTCTTCTTCACCCGGCCCTACGAGCGGTTCACCATCCACGGCTCGGCCGACATCACCACCGCAATCCTGCTGCTGGCCGTCGCTCCGGCGCCGCTGGTGGCGATCGCCGCGGTCGCCCTGGCCCGGTCGCCCGGCCCGCCGCCGCGGTTGCCGTGGAGGTGCAGCTCGCAGGCATCGTCGGCGGGATTCTGCACACCGGAGCAGTTCGGCCTGCCCGCGCCAGATCGAGCTGCGGGTCGGTAACGGAGAACTACGGCCGGTTCAGATGCCCCGCCGACCCCCCCTGCCTGATCAGGCGGGCGCGCGCTCGATTCCACGTCAAGTCAGGTCGCGGACGCCTAGTTCGTCGGCGCGGGCCAGCAGGTCGGCGGGGTCGGCGTAGACCCGGTACGCGCCCGCGCGCTCGAGTTCCTCGCGGCCGTAACCACCGGACATCAGGCCAATGCCGATCGCGCCGGCCCGGCGGGCGGCCAGCAGGTCCCAGACGCTGTCGCCGACCACGTAGGCATGCCGGGGCTCCACGTCGAGCAGGGCGGCCGCGGCCAGGAACAGGTCCGGGTCCGGCTTGGCGTGCCGCACCAGGTCACGGGTGATCATCGGGGTGTCCTCGGGCAGCCCGAGCAGGCCCAGCGCGTGGCCCGAGGTGGCCCGGTAGCTGCTGGTGGCGATGGCCCAGCGCACCCCGTGCGCGGTCAGTGCGGCCAGCAACTCTGAGGCGCCCGGCAGCGCCCGGACCGAGCCGGCCTGGGCCAGGTAGCCCTCCTTGTGGGCCTGCTGCAGCATGGCCACGTCCGCCTCGGACAGGGTCACGCCGGTCTCCCGGACCAGGGCGGACACGAACAGCCCGCCGCTCATCCCGATCCGCCGGTGGATCCGCCACACCGACAGGTCGATGTCCAGCCGGGACAACGCCGCGTGCCAGGCGATGACGTGCTGGTACACGCTGTCGATCAGGGTGCCGTCCAGGTCGAAGAGGAACACCGGGTCGGGTGGCTCGCAGTAGCTCGCGGGAGCGCTCATGGCAGTAGTCTGCCGGTCCCGCGATGACCTGGGAAATCGTGCCGGCTGATGACTGCTGAGGGGGGTCTTGCTGACTCGCGGACCGTAACTGTATGCTCCAACATGATTACTATGAGTGATGTAGACGGGCTCGTGACGTCCGCGGGGGCAAGCCCGCTGCGCACGGACTGAGGCCCGCAGGAACACGCCAGCGCCGGGACGGCTGCCGCACTCGCTCCCCAGCAATCGGACAACGCAGTCACATCAATGAAGGGGACACCTGTGAACCGAATTCTCAGCAGTGCCGTCAAGGTGGCCGGATCGCTGGCGCTGGTCGGCGCCGCCATGGCGGCCGCCAACACGCCGGCCGGTGCTGTCGTGTCGCCCAACGAGGCTTACGGGCTCTCGGCCGTTGGCGTCCTTACCATCGCGCCAGTCGCCGATGCGAACGTCGCCAACACCCCGCAGGTGTCCGGGCCTGTCGTGTACCCCCGCATCCTTACCACGGGCGGGATCCTGGACCGGGCCGAGCCGCGCAGTGCCTACTCCCAGGTCGGCGCCGTGAAGGTGTACGGGCTATCGCAGGTCGAGCAGCTCAACGCTTCCCTGGTCTCGTCCCAATGCCGCATCATCGGCGGCAACCCGTTCGGCTTTGCGACCATCCAGGCCGGCTCGATCGTGGCACCCGACATCCCGTTCTTCCCGCCCATCCCGCTGATCCGTAACCCGGCCCCCAACACGGTGATCAGCCTGGGGTCGCTCCAGATCACGCTCAACAAGCAGGTGATGGTCGCCGGCGTGCTCACGGTGACGGCCATCTACATCGCCATCCCCGGGCAAAACCTCTCGATCGCGGTCAGCAGCTGCGGTACCAACACGTGATCATCTAGCACCGCTTATCACCAGATCACCATGAGGGGACAACCATGAACCGAATTCTCAGCAGTGCCGTCAAGGTTGCCGGATCGCTGGCGTTGGTCGGCGGCGCAATGGCGGCCGCCGCCGCGCCTGCCGGTGCGGTCATCCCGCCCACCAGCGCTTACGGGATCTCGGCGTACGGCTTCATCACCATCCACCCGGTCGCCTATACGGGCGTCCTCCACACCCCCCGGGTGGCCGGGCCCGTCGTGTACCCGGGCTTCATCACCACGGGCGGGATCCTGGACCGGGCCAAGCCGCTGCAGGCCTACTCCCAGGTCGGCGCGGTGAAGGTGTACGGGCTCTCGCAGGTCGAGCAGCTCAACGCGTCCATGGTCTCGTCCACCTGCCGGCTCGGCTTCGGTAACGGCCCCGCGTTCGGCTTTGCGACCATCCAGGCCGGCTCGATCGTGGCACCCGACATCCCGGGCTTCCCGCCCATCCCGCTGATCCGCAACCCGGCCCCTAACACGGTGATCAACCTGGGATCGCTGACGGTCACGCTCAACAAGCAGACGGTCGTGGGCAACACGCTCAAGGTGACCGGCATCTACGCCAGCATCCCGGGGCAGAACCTCTCGATCGCGGTCACCCGCTGCCGCAACTCCATCGGATGATCATGCAGCACCGCTGACCACTGAATCACCATGAAGGGGACATCCGTGAACCGAATTCTCAGTGGCGCCGTCAAGGTGGCCGGATCGCTGGCGCTGGTCGGCGGCGCAATGGCCGCCGCCGCCGGACCTGCCAGCGCCGATGGAGGTCCGCCAACTAGCGCTTTCGGGATTTCGGCCTACGGGTTCGCCACGATCGACCCGGTCGCCTACGCGGATACCTTCAACACTCCGCAGGTGTCCGGGCCGGTCGTGTATCCCGGCTTCCTTTCCACGGGAGGGATCCTGGACCGGGCCAAGCCGCTGCAGGCCTATTCCCAGGTCGGCTCGCCCAAGGTGACCTACGGAGCGAATCCGGTCGACCAGCTCAACGCTTCGCTGGTCTCGTCCTCGTGCCGGATCTTGGGCGACAACGCGTTCGGCTGGGCGACCATCCAGGGCGGCTCGATCGTGGTGCCGTCCTTCCCGTTCATCCCGCCCATCCCGCTAGTCCGTAACCCGGCCCCTAACACGGTGATCACGTTGGGGGGCCTGACCGTCACGCTCAACAAGCAGACGGTCGCGGGCGACCGGCTGACGGTGACCGGCATCTACATCACCGGTTACGGGCAGAGCCTCTCGATCGCGGTCAGCCGCTGTCACCAGGTACCCCTGTGATCTTCTAGCCCGCTGATCACCGGATCATGGCCGCGGTGACCGGTTACCGGGGTCACTGTGGCGCAGAGGGCGCCGGCCACGGCCGGCGCCCTCTGTCCTGCCTGACGCTGGCTGTCTGTGCTAATCGCTACGTCGCTAATCACCACGTCGGATCATGACTTTGGGCTATTGTTCCACTACTAAAAGTGAGACCAGTAAGTAAGTCCAGCGATTGTCCTGCGGGGGACGGCCGATGAATCGGATGATCCGTGGCGCGGCCGGGCTGGCTGGACCGCTGGCCCTGGTGCCCGGGGCTGCTGGTGGCCGGGCTGCTGGCGGCCGCGCCGTCGGCGGCCGCGAGCACGCCGGTCAACCAGTCCTACGCGCTCAACGCGGTCGGGCACGTCAGCGCGCAGACGGTCGGCCAGGCCACGTATTCAGGCGGCTCGCCGGTGATCCTGCCCAACGTGGATACCGCGGGGACCTTGCGTACCGGGATCATCACCGACACCGCGGGCGCGGTCAGCGCCTCGTCGAGGATCCCGGCCCTGGCCGTGGTCCTGCCCGGACACGGCTCGCTGCGCGCGGCGGCTGTCTCGTCGTCGTGCTCGTTCAACCGGAAGACCGGCGTGGTGACCGGGACGAGCAGCATCACCGGCGGGCAGATCACCAGGCCCGGCGGCCGGGCGATCGCCCTGCCGGCCCACCCAGCGCCGAACACCCGGCTGGTCATCCGCGATGTCGCGGTGATCCTCTTGAACCGGCAGTACACCGGGCCGCGCGGGACACTCACCGCGGAAGCCCTGTGGATCCGGATGCGGCTCCCGCACCGGCAGAAGCTCGTGCTGGCCACCTCGGTCTGCGTCCGGGCCGACCTGGCCGCCACGCCGCCGGTCAACGGGGCGATGATCGGGCTCACCCTGGGGGGACTGGGCCTGCTGGTGCTGGGCGGGATCGCCTACCGGCTCACCAGGCGCCGCCGCAAGATGGCCACCGCAGCATAGTCAGGCCTGCAGGCGGGCTCGGGCCACGATGGCTGAGGCCAGAGCCCTCAGGCCAGGCAGCGCAGCACGTCCCGGAGCGCGGGCTCGATTGGGTAGGTGTCAGATAGTCGCCCGACCGTGGCCTCGACGAAGTCGTCCGCAGACAGCTCGGTCTCGAGGCTGCCGAGCTGCACGACGAGGTTGTCGTTGCGGATCCAGGTTTTGACTGGGGTGTCCTGTTCGGTCAGCGCGAACCGGCCGAAGCTGACCCGCCACGCGGTGCGTCCTGGCCGTTCGCCTGGTGCCACGGCTGCGCCGACGTCATCGGCGTGGGTGGCGTATTCGGAGCAGTAGTGGAAGGCCTGCAAGCCCGCTGGGTAGGGGCCGGCCGCGGTGGTGAGCGGTGCGTCGCGGCCCAGGGTGGTCATCCGGTGCCGGGTCTCGCCGTTGGCTTCGCGCCATTCGGCCAGCACCTCGCTGACCGGGAGGCCGCGGCGCTGGCGGACACACCACTGGTTGAACTCGTCGTAGCCGCCGGTGATGCCCGCGGCGCGCACCATGGCCCGGAAGGTGTCGAGGTCATCGTTGAGGCAGGCGTGGTTGTACAGCTCCTCGCCGGCCAGGTGGGACAGGACGTCACGGACGGTCCAGCCCGGGCACCGGGATGGCCGTTCCCAGCAGGCCTCGTCGAGGCCGGAGAAGAAATGGTCGAGCCGCGCCGCTTCCACATCAAATATGCCGAACGGGTTCAGCCCGGCCAATGCCGTCGCATCCATGACATGCCTTCCGCGGCCTTCAGGTCTCGATAGTCAGAGGTCAGTCAATCACTGCAGGTCGCGCAGCTGAGGAATCTTCCGGGCCGGGAGGGGCGTCGCGAAGCGGCCATTTCGGATCTGCTGGGCGAGATCGTCGATGCCGGCCGCCATCAATGGCGGATTGTCAGTTGTCACTTACCGTAACTCTATGGTTGTGTACAACTACACAGTGTGATCGAGCGTTCGGAGGTAGGCGTCGCTGGCCGGCTCGGCCGTGCTGGTGCGGAGCCAGCCTATTGCGCTCACCCCCGAGGAGACCGTCAGCCGTGCACAGTGAGCACATCGCGGGCGATGCGCCCAGACCGCGTCGCCGCACGGTCGTGGCTGGCAGGCACGCAGGTGCCCGACGGCCGGGATCATCCCTCCGTGCGCGCGCAGTACTCGGCCATGAGGCGGGGCGGCCGGCCGGGCCGACGGCCCGCAGTCGCGTCACGGCGATGGTTGCGCTCGGGGGGATAGCGGCAGCCCTGCTGGGATTCGAGTACCAGTTCCGCCATCTTGAGGCCTACGCCGCCGCGCACCTCTACTCCCTGGTGGCGCCCACCATGGCCGCGCCCAGCACGCCGATCCTCTGGTTCGGGCTCGGCTCACCAGGCGCGTTCGGGCTGGTCATCACCCCCGATTGCAGCTCGGTGCTGTTGATCGCGCCGTTGTGCGTGCTGGGCATCGCGTTGCTGATCCCGCGCAAGCTCGCCGTGGACCGGGTCATGAAGGCGCTCACGGCGGCGGCCCTGGTCCTGGTGGCCGGGAACCTGATCCGGATCGGCGTGATCGTGCTGGCTATCCGGATGGCCGGGATCGGCACCGGCTACCAGGTGGGGCACCTGGTCCTCGGCTCACTGGTCAGCATTATCTGCATCGCCGTGAGCCTCATCCTGCTCACGGTCATCATCGCCGCTCCCGACGATGAGACCCTGTGGGCCCTCCTGCTCCGCTGGTACCGGAGGGCAGCCCCGTGAACAGTTCCGCCCTGCAGGTCGCGATAGCGCTGGCCCAGGCCGTCGCGCTGCTGATGAGCGTGGCCTTCATCAGTTACGCGCTGGTCATCGTCGTGCCGTACCTGCGGTACCAGCCCTCCCCGGCGGGAGACGCCCGCACGCTGGACTGGCACCTGTTCGTGCCCGCGCTGAACGAGGAGCGGGTGGTCGGCGGCACGATCGACTACTTGCGGGCCACGTCCCCCCGGGCCCACGTGTGGGTGATCGACGACGATAGCGAGGACGGGACCGCGGCGATCGCAGGCATGCGGGCCTGGGCCGATCCCATGGTGCACCTGGTCCGGCGCCGCCGCCCGCACGCCCGCACCGGTAAGGGAGACGCGCTCAACGCCGCGTACCTGGCCCTCGGACAGTGGCTCCCGGCTGGGGCCGACGCCACCCGGACCATCATCGGGGTGATCGACGCGGACGGCCGCCCCGCGCTCAACTGCCTCGACGTATGCGCGGGCGCGGGCATGTTCGGTGACCCGGTCGTCGGCTCGGTCCAGGTCCAGGTGCGCATGCTGAACCGCTACGACCGGCGGCCGTTCCCGCGCCGGGGCCGCCTGGTGAACGCGCTGGGACGGAACCTGGTCCGGCTCCAGGACCTGGAATTCCGGGTACCGATCTCGGCGATCCAGGTCACCCGCAAGCTGACCCGGAGTGTCGGCCTGGGCGGCAACGGCCAGTTCAGCCGGCTGTCCGCGCTAGACGTGGTGGCCGACGAGGATGGCCCCTGGCGCGGCGCGCTGCTCGAGGACTACGAGCTCAGCCTGCACCTGATGATGACCGGGCACCGGAACAAGTCCACCCAGGACACCTGGGTGGACCAGGAGGCCCTGCCGGACATCCGGCGTCTGGCCCGGCAGCGCACCCGGTGGGGCCAGGGCACCATGCAGTGCGGCGCGTACCTGCGCCAGTTGTGGACTTCCCGGCACGTGTCGAAGATCGGAGCGCTGGAGGCCACCTATTACCTGGTCCAGCCCTGGCTCCAGCTGATCGGGACGTTCGTGTACCCGGTGCCCGCCATCGTCTTCGTGACCAACTACCTCGCGGGGCCTAGTGCCATGCAGGCATGGGTGGTGTCGGGCGGGTGGATGGTCCTGGCCTTCTATCTCGTCGTGGGGCTCGGGCCGTTCATGCTCTGGGGGCCCCTGTACCGCAGTCATTGCGAGCCGGGGATGGGCAGGGCCGCCGCCCTGGCGCTCGGTGTCGGTTACTCGCTGTTCGTCCTCATTTTCTATGTGACCTCGTGGCGGGCCTTCTGCCGCATTCTCAGCGGCCGCACGGACTGGTCCAAGACGCGCCGCAATGCCGAGTTCCTTTCCGAACTCGAACCCCCCGCCCAGCCGGCACCAGCCGGCGCCCTGCAAATGATGAACGAAATGATGGGGGAAAATTCATGAAACGCACGATGAGGGGCGCCGTAGGCTGGCTCCTCGCTGGCCGTCGCGGGCGGCCTGCTGGTGGCCGCAACCGGCCTGCTGGTGGCCGCGGCCCTGCCGGCCGCGGCCGCATCGCCCAACACTTCTAACGCCGCGCAGGCCACGGGTGTGATCTCGGCGGGTCCGCTGGGACAGGCCACCTTCCCGGGGACCTCACCGGTGGCGGTGGCCCACGCCAACATCGCCGGGCTCCTCACCACGGGTGCCGCTACGGCCAGCTCGGGCGCGACGAGCGGGTCCACCAGTGTGGCCAGCATCTCGGCGATACTGAACTTCCGGACGGGACTGACGGCCACGGCGGCGACGTCCTCGTGCAGCTTCAACACCAACACCGGGGCAGTCACCGGCACCACGGTCATCACCAATGGACGCATCACGGTCAACGGGGTGCCGACCACCCCCCTGGCGGTCAATCCCTTCCCGAACAGGACGCTCGTCTTGCCGGGGATCGCCACCGTCATCCTGAACCGGCAGACCCAGGCCGGGGACGGCACGCTCACCGTGACCGCGATTTACGTGACGCTGATGGGGAGCAACCAGACGCTGGCTATCGGGACGTCGGTGTGCAACGCCGCCAACCTGGTGCCGGTGCCGATCCTGGCCGGGAAGACGTTGGGGATCACTCTGGGCGGTCTGGGTGTGGTTCTGCTTGGCAGTCTGGGTTATCGGGCAAATCGTCGCCGGAAGCTGGGGAGCGCGGCCTGACACGACAGATCTTGACGCGGCGGATACAGGTAGCGAGGGCCGGGTGGTCACAGCCCTCGTTTCCTTGCCCGCACATGGTTTGGTCAGCGGAAGGAAGCTCCTAGAGCACCCGGGCTGATCCGCTCGCTGGCCAAACCGTCGCCGAGGGGACAGGGGATCGCTCCAAGGCGCTCGCTGAGCCCAGTGTCGTTGACGAGCCGCCAGCCGGGCTCGTCTAGGGCCAGGCCGGACGAGGTGAGCGAATCCAGCGCCTCCGGCTTCCGGTCGCCCGGTGGAGTTTCTGATCACGATGAGCGGCCCCTTGAGAACCGCACAGTTTTCCATCCGTGTGATCCGCTACGCGATGAAATGGTCAGGTCTCGCTACTTCGACATCGAACAGGATCCAGCAACTCGAAGCAATCGAAGAAGCGATGGTCTCGGCCCGCGAGCGCATCTGCACCCCGGTGGCGAACACATTACTCTTGCTCAATGACTATCCACCAGCACAGTCGGCACCTCGTAAGACGGAGGCTCCTGATTAGCCCAGGCAACACCGGGACACTACGAGTCAAGAACGCCCACATCCGGCATTCCCGGGCGGTAGGCGAGTCAACTCGGCCACCCACACTACTAACCTTAAGGGGATACGTGACCAGTCACACGGGCGATGTGCTGCGCCCAGGCGAGTTCGGAGAATTAGGTGTGGGAAAGCCAGCGATCACATGGCGTTAATTACTATACTCACTGAGCCACTACAAGTCTGCGGGGCGCCTAGACGAGCATCTTCGTGCAAGCCTGTAGGAGACTACCGGCTAACAGCGGGCCGCATTCGGGGAAGGCTTCCTAATGAGCAAAGTGAGCATGTACAACGATGGCCGCTACTTTTCCAAGAACCCGGACTGGCATGACGACGATGCCGCCTGGAAAGCCGCGCAAGTTCTGTCACTTCTGCGTGAACGGAATCTCCGCCCCGCATCGATCGTGGACATCGGCTGCGGAACCGGCCGGGTGCTCGATGTGATCGCCGATGCCCTCGACGGAACCCGGCTCGTCGGCTACGACCTATCCGCACAGGCTATAGCCATGTTCGAGCGCTCTGACCGAGTCGAGCTCAGGGTCGGTACTCCGCACGATGTTCATGAACACTATGACCTGCTGCTGAGCCTCGACGTCTTCGAGCATGTCGAGGACTATCTCGGATTTCTCCGCTCGCTGCAGCCGATTGCCGACATGTTCGTTTTCCACATCCCGCTGGACATATCGGCTCAGTCGGTTGTGCGCGAACGCCCTCTACTCGCCGTGCGATCTTCGGTTGGCCATCTTCACTACTTTACTCGCGCCACCGCTTTGGCCAGCCTTCAGACGGCAGGATTCGAGATCGTTTATGACCGGCTACTTCTCCCCAGCGATATGCCAGGAAGGCGGGTGAAAACCCGGATCGCCAACGTGCCGCGTACCCTGGGCCGGTACCTAACTCCGCAACTATCGGCGCGAGTCCTGGGCGGGTCAACGCTTCTCGTGCTGGCTGCCGCCCCTAGGCTGATGGGCGGTACCGGTTCATCATGATCTACCAAGCAGGCCTATCCGAGCGCCGGCGTCCGAATCCCGCGAACTTATCGTGCCTGTTTAGCACGACGCCTCCCAGTGGATCGTCTATCAGGAAATCTGCGCCTACAGCTGTTTCGCTGAGATCATCTCAATGGCACGTTGGCTGAACTGCCTCAACATAGATGCTCTGGTCGGAACGCTCCGCCAAGTTTAGCCTTCCTGGGTCAGCTATCTTTGTCTTGCTGGCTGGCAGGACGGTAACCTCCACGAATCCCGCATTCTCCAGTGCCTTGGTCAAGGATTGAGCATCGTACATCCACAAATGATTTCGAGGTCCGACGAGCGCCATTCCCAGCCGTCCGAGCAGGCCGGTTGGCCGCGGGCGGCACATTCCCGTACCTTCCACGAAGGAATCAGCGTCACCCGAGTCCAGGTAGTTATTAATATGATGAACTAGATCTGGAACCGCGATTCGCAGGATTCCGTCAACTGCTAGTATCCGCCTCATTTCTGCCAGAAATGAGGCAGCCTCAAGGCGGTCCAAGTGCTCGACCATGTGACTGCTGTAAGCCACATCCACGGTGCCGTCGGGGAGCGGAATATGGTGACTGGCGTTGGCATAGCGTATCTTCGCCCCGGTAGGCGCTCAAGACAAATTTGTACTTGGCCTCGCTGATAATCCGGCTGCTGAACAAGAGCCGGGCCAGCCACGGCCAGCGTATAATGCGTACTGTCATAGAATTATCAAAATTCAGCCACCCTTCAGTTGGGCTGGCACCGCAGCCTACATTTATCCGGATAGTACGGTCAATGCCGACCTTACCTCTCGAGATAATTCTCGTACCATGGGATGCACGTCGTATGTCCTGTTTGCTGGTGTGCGTCGCCATCTTCATCTCCTTAGCCGTGCTTACCGAGGTACGCTCGATCACCTTAGAGGTGATCTTAGCGGCATAGGTTGTACGGTCTCTGTCTCGGCGAAGTTCCTGAGCGAACGCGCAAGCGCACCAAATATCCTAAATGTGTCGTGGAATAATGCCAGCCCTCCGCAGTTTCCGAAGGTATAATTCTAGCTGTGCCTGACGCGCTGTCGGAAGCGGGTAAGGAACCGCCCGGGGAATTGCTGGCGGATATGGAGCCAGTTCTAGGCGCTGATGGGGGGTGGGACGTGAGGGAGACGAGTGACCGCGGGATTCTCGCGGGAAGAGCGCCGCGTGTACTGCTGGTGGCCGACCGGCGAAGCCCGACCACTTGGGGATGGGTGGAGGCGGTGCGTGAGTCTGGGGTGATCGTGCTCGGAACCGACGGGCGCCTATGGCCCGCTACCCCCCCGTCCAACGCAACACCGACTGTCCGGCACGAACGCGTGCGGAAGATGGCGGTGGCCCTGGCCCAGGCCAGCCCAAAAGGTCTTGAGTACGCGTGGCGTACCCGGGACTGGGTCAAACCCGCGATGTCCGCATTCCAGGGACGGCATCTGCGAAGCGTCATCGATCAGGGTCCAGCCGGACCTAGTCCATGCGCTGCGGCTTCCGTTTGAGGCGTACACGGCGCTCACCGCCTGCCCGGCCCACATACCGCTAGCTGTGTCAGTCTGGGGCAACGATCTGTCCATGCGGGCACCGGCGAACAAGACGGCTGGACGAATAACGCGTCAAGTCCTAGATCGGGCTAGCTTGCTCTTTTGCGATTGCCAGAACGACGTGAGACTGGCATCGCTATGGGGCTTGCGTGCGGACACGCCGGTGGCGGTGCTGCCTGGGGGTGGCGGCATTGTGCCCAGTGAGAACAGCACAGACAGTGGCCGCGACGCGGCCGCGCTCGGGATGACCGTGGATAGCAGGTATCGGCTGATCGTGAATGCCCGCGGCATTCGCGATTACATCAGGAACGACACATTGCTAGCGGCCCTGTCGCTCCTTGCCCCGAACTAGACCCGGACGTGCGGGTGGTATTCGTCGATGCGGCTAAAGACAGCCAGCTCCGGCGAGAGGTCGGGGAGCGCCAACTGGACGGCAGGGTCATCATGGCAGGGAGAATCACCAGGGCCAGTGTCATGGCGTTGTTTCGCCGGGCCGATGTCAGCGTCTCGATTTCGAGCCATGATGGCACGCCCAATAGCCTGCTCGAGGCGATGTACGAGGGAGCCATCCCGGTATGTGGTGACATTCCATCACTGCGAGAGTGGATAACAGATGGCAGCAACGGATTTCTCGCTGCATTCGATAGCCCACAGGCAGTGGCCGACGCGCTCCGCTCTGCATTGCTTCTGTCTGCTGCTGAGCGTGAACGTATGAAGACGGAGAACCGAGAATTGGTAATCAGCCGGGTGGCGAGGGATAGCGTCGGACGGCGCGCTGCATCGATTTATCAGTTGGCCATCGGCCGGAAGTCTTCGTTGAATTATACGTCAGCATGCGGTAGATCCGTCCAGGCCTCACAAGGTGGCAGCTAACAGAAAGGTTCACTATGGAGCTAGCCAAACGGTTCGCGGGTGCATGGAGCTACACTAAACCATATGGTGGCCTAGGGGACCGGAGCATTCTGCTGGCCGCCTGGATCATCATAAGAATCGAGGAGAATCTGGTTGATGTGTACTACCGTCGGCTAGGTCTCGATACTGGACGTCCTAACATGGCTTTGTACCCGCAGGGTGGTCCGCAAAATGGGTACGGTGCGGTTAAATGGCGCGCCCTCCGTGGGATTTTCGGCAGCGACCTCATCGACCGGAACGACGTGCTCCTCGACTATGGTAGTGGCAAGGGTAGGGTACTCGTCTGGGCGGCGGCGAGCTTTCCGCTGCGCCGGATTATCGGAGTCGAGCTTGATCCGCAGCTGCACGCGTTGGCAGAGGCGAACATCCGAAATTGGCGAGGTCGGCGGCGGTGCGATGATATCGTCTCCATCCAAACAGATGCAACCGAGTTCGATATTCCGGATGATGTCTCCATTATCTTCTTCTACAACCCGTTCCTGGGTGACATATTCAATAAAGTAGTTGCCAAGATCGCTGAGTCGCTTGCGCGCCAGCCAAGACCGCTCCGAGTACTCTATATTCACCCACGTATGCACGACTCGCTCATCAGCGCCGGGTTCACCATTGAGAGCCAGTATGTTAGGCCCCCATATGAATGGGCATCTATCGTTATGGGCAGCTCAGCGACGTGAAGACCTGATCAAGCCAGACGCTGACCCACCCGCACCCAGTGCACGGCGCCAGGCGGGCCGTAGACCCAGAGGATCTCGCCGTCGGGGGCGGAAATCATCTGCGGGCCGCCAGGCCCCCAACCATGATCGGCCTGTCAATTGGGCTTTGCCGTAATAGGGCCGCGGCCCCAGCGGGTCCGCGCGTCCGACTCCGGCCGTCCGAAGGCCCCCGGACCCGCGTGAAGAAGTCCATCGGCAGGACCCCGGCCGCGGCCCCGAGTTGGGCCAATTTAGTGTTCGGTCCGGCGCGTTGATCGCGTCGATGGCCTGGCGGAGGTCGTCGGGTAGGGGGTCGGCGGCGGTGATGGTGTGCGCGCCGGCCTGGATCTGGATGGTGCGGTAGCGGCGGGCGGTCTTGACGAATTTGCGGATGGACCAGCCGGTCTGGTGCTCGATCCAGCGGCTGACCGCGAGGGCGGCGAACACGATGGTCAGGTGCGCTTCGATGGAGTCGCGTTTGCGGTGGTAGATGGGCCGGGCCTGCAGGTCGCTTTTGGCCATCCGGAAGTGATTTCTCGATCTGGAAGAGCTGGTGGTAGGCGCCGATCACGAACTCCGCGGTGACCGGGGTGCCGTCGGGGCAGGCCCGCAGGTTGGTGACGTAGCCCTTCAGCCCGGCCAGCGCCCGGGCTTTGTCCTCCAGTTCCCGGTTGACCGTCCTGGTGCCGCCGGAGAGCTGGATGAACCGGTTCCGCTTGACCGGGGTCTTGCCCGGCGACGGCCTGCTCGGCCTTGGCGACCTGCTCATCGATCCCGCGCAGGGTGCGCCGGGCCCGGTCGGCCGGTACTGGTAGTAGATGACCTGGTCGCGGCGGCCGCCGTTCGGCCCGGCGGGCCAGGGCTGGGTGAAGATGTGCCCGTCGGGGATGTCCTGGCCGGGGTGCTCGCGCCGCCACTGCGCGACCACGTAGGGGACGTGCGGGATGCGCAGCCGAGGATGAACGACAGCCCGGCGGCCTCGATCTGCTTCTGGTTCGCCTCCGACACCATGCCCGCGTCCGCGACGACGGTCACGTCGGGCAGCTGGTGCGCGGCCATGAACGACTCGATCACCGGCAGCATGGTCTTGGTCTCGGCCTTGTTGCCCTCGAACGCGCTGACCATCAGCGGGAACCCGTCCTGCGCCGGTGAGCAGGCCGATGGTGATCTGCGGCTCCAGCCGCCGCTCCTTGGAGAACCCGCTCTCCCGGAACCCGTCGCCCTCGTCGGTCTCGAAGTACAAGGTGGACACGTCGTAGAGCACCAGGCTCGCCGGGCCCAGCCCGGCATGCGCGGCGCAGGCCGCGGAGATCTGCTGCCGCCACGGTCCTGCTTCGCATAGACGGGCAGGCGCCGCTTGACCGTCCGGTACGACGGCGCCGCAACCCCGGCTTCCTCCAGCACCCGCAGCGCTGTCCAGCTTGCTGACCGGCTCGATGATCCGCGCCAGCACCAGCTGCCGGAACACCTCATCGCCGCCGCGTGGCCTGGTCAAAGCCCAGCACCCGGTAGGCATGCTGCCAGGGCGTCCAGCAGGCAGCCCATCCGCGACGCGGTGATCGGCAGCGGCCCGCCCGCCGCGGCAGTATCCAGGCCCAGGTCAAGCTCGCCCTGCCCGGCCGCCAGCCGCTGCCGCGCCGCGGCCTTCAGCAGCTCCACCTCCGCGTCATCGTGCGCCGAGCCGATGTGCTCGATATCCCGCGACCCGCGGTGGGAGGAGTACACGATCTGCACGGCCGTCGCACCCGACGCCGTCTTCACCGTCCGCACATACGGCACCCGGCCACTCTACGGCCCCGGATTAGTGCGCAAATCCAGCTCCGCGAACCGAGAACATCCAGGTCACAGCGGCCGAGTCAGCCCAGAACCCAGAATCGTGAGCCAACTCAGGTCCGGCCGTCCGAAGGCCCCCGGACCCGCGTGAAGAAGTCCATCAGCAGGACCCCGGCCGCGGCCGAGCCAAGGGAGGACCGGGATGGCGGCTGACGTGAGCCAGGTAAGACAGCAGCGCCGCCATCACGAGAGCCGCCCCGCCTGCGACGAACTGGGAACGCGATGGGAAGCGCGAGGATTAGCGAGGCGTCCTGGCCCGACAGACTGGTGTGCACGAACTGAAGCACCGGCTGCAAGGGCCAGCTTCATTGCTAGGCAGTCAGAGTCGCAAACGATTCTGCAATCCCAGCGGTGTACGCTGTATAATCGCGGGTCGCCGCTTCTGCCAGCCCAGCCTCGGAAACTTTCCCCAAAAGCGTTCGATCATCAATAAGCGATTCTAGAGCGCTAATGATCGCGGCGGGATCCCTTGAAGGTATGGTTATTGCGCTGGCCGGGGCACCCGTTTCTTCGGTGGCGATGACGGGAACGCCGACCCCCGTCGCTTCAAGTGTCACGAGAGCGCTACCCTCCGACAGCGAGGGGAATAGCAGGACATCCGCCTTTCGGAACTCGTCGATGAGCTGTGAACGGGAGATGGCGCCATGCACCGTGCCCACTTCTGCAAGGCGGCTTAGGCCGAGTGGGGTGAGTTCGCTCTGTCCGAAGAAATGCATGTCTACCGGAAGCCGTGGCCTTTGCAAAAGCGCCTCATATATATATTGGACGCCCTTTCTCAGGCATAGCGTTCCCGCGAACACCACCCGCAGGGGAAGGTGCATTGTGAATTCTCTTGACCCGGTGACGGGCACACGTCCTGCGATCGGGTAGGGAATGACATGAAACTTGCGAGGATCCGCCCCACACTCGCGTGACACCTCAATCAGCCCACGTGCGGGCACCCATATAAGATCAGCTTTCTGCCACTCCTGCTCCATGCGGCGATCCCAGCCCGTGAGTTTGCCAGTAAAGTCAGGTGCCCATTCCGGGAAGCGGGTAAATTCACCGGCCACGACAGCTCGCTGGTAACGCAGTGGGTGAGCGATTTGTTCCATGATCCGGTATTTGCGGCCTTCAAACAATTCCAGACTAGTGCTCTAGGTCACCACTACGGCATCGGAGTGGCACTGACTGGTTATCGATGAATATATCCTCGTCAAGAGATTCTCTATTGATGTTGTGTCTCAGGCCGGCATCATCTGACGCCACCGAACGCGGCTTACGAAAGCGAGTCGCGGGTGGCGCTGGATGCGCTTCATCGGTATATCAGCTATGACACGATTCTTGACACGGGTCCCCGCAATATGTTCCAAGAAGCGCACGGTCCTGCCTGGCGGCAGGCAAAAATCTACATGTGCACTTTGCAGCAGATTTGAAACTTCAAGAGCGACCGCCGTCGCCAGTGCCCATCCGGACGCTTGGGCAAAAGTAGTCAACGTCGCGGTTCCCATACGCATAAGCCTGTGTCTTCATTGATCCGATCATCTGGTCACGGTATTTGGGTACTAACAGCTTACGTATCCTGATCGCATCCGTCACGAGAAGGATGCGCTGTGTCAATAATCTTCCATTATCCTCCGATAACGTACTGCCGCTTGCCGTTAGCGCGTCTCGCTATTTCCGTCACGTACTCGAACTGCAGGTCCACCATCGGCATCGTGCGCAGGAACGTGCCCTCGATCACCTCCTTGTATGAGTCGCGCTCGACGACCAGCTTGATCTTCAGGTGGCCAGCGCTTGCCTGGAGAAACTGCATGTCTCTGGAATCCCGTCCCAGAAGCCGCCCTCACACCCGGGAACGTACGCCAGCACCGCCCGCTTACGGCCGTGCCGGTCAACAAAGGTTTCCGCCGCCCGGCCCAGAATCTCGCCTACCCTAGGAAAATTCGTTGCCGCGCATTT
This sequence comes from uncultured Actinomycetes bacterium, assembly GCA_963770545.1. Taxonomy (GTDB): domain Bacteria; phylum Actinomycetota; class Actinomycetes; order Streptosporangiales; family Streptosporangiaceae; genus RYN-230. Next base: position 163,606 of record CAVYQF010000005.1, read on the forward strand.
TTGGAATTGGAGCGCCGCCATATCCTCCGTATCATACCTGACGAACTGGGTTCCGATTCTGTTGTATGATAATGCCTGATTCCTCCACACGTTGGCTTTATCGGAGGATTGCATCTCCACGGCACCGTATGTGGGGTAGAAGTGGAATCCGTCGCATACCCGGCAAGCGTACGCCAACGCGGCGTATTCGCTGTGCCCGTACCAATGCGCGATTTTGATCCCATACTCCAGTTCGAGCTGGCGTCGCTCGCCCAAAGGGAATGATTCCGATCCCGCGAGGATGCCACGAATCGGCAGGGACCTGAACAAGTCATCGCCGAGCAGGTCGATAAGGGGGTAAATGGAACTCGGGTAGACGTGCAGAAAGAATGGGGGGACTGTGCGTATCCACTTCCTCAGCTCGGCTACCCGGTCTTCCGTCGTTGCTTGTGGAGATATCACATATGCATTGGGCATCCGACTGTACCGGACCAGTTGCTCGCCCGTGTCATCGCGGTACACGACGCGCAGATCGTAAGGCTTGTAGCCCACCTCAGACCAGATGTCAAAAATGTACGCGCACTCCTTCTGCCTGCGAATCAGTGTGTCCCCTTTGAAGAAGAGCGGGGCATATGTCGATCCCCCGGTGTGGATATCGTACGTGAGAGGCGGCAGGTCCCAGCGGGCGAATCTCGCGGGGTGGCGTCGATAGTCATCCTTAATAGTGATTGTGTCACCATATCGCCTGGTGAGTCGTCGTATCCTCGTGTGCTGGTACTGCATGATCTCGGTGGGAGACCATTGTCTGGACCGCTCGATGAGGCGCTTGTGATGATGGTAGCCGGGGCCAAGTAGAATGTCACGTATGTCCATTAGACGCTTAACCGACCTTTATGAGTAGACCGAGTTGAAATCGACTGGTAACTGCGCCGCTATATGTCAGCTCACAAAGAAAGCCTACAAGATGAGTGAGGCGGCCGAATAGACAGTTCAGCGGGAGCTATCAGCAAAGCTTCGACCAGCGAATGACGGCTAATCATGTATGCTCGTCCGGCATGAGTCTCGGGACGCATCTGACACCAGCCGCGTCGATATACCGGGCAAAGCTACGCGAATGAGCTATAGAGTGCCGACGTCATCATGATGGCCAGTAACCGGTTCAAGACAGGAAAGCGGTGACAACGCTCCCCTGGAGAAACTCAATCAGAACGGGTGGTAGCGGGATGAGCCGGTGGGTCACAGGAGTTGGTATCGCATTGCTGGCGGCCACCGACATCGTCATCACGAGGGTGGCGGTCCCGGCTGGCGGGTTCTGGCTCACGGTTCTTTGGGGGGCTTGGGCGATGACGGCGATATGGACGCTCGCCAGGCCGTCGTTCTCGATATTTTTTGCCGCGATTACGATGGCTATGCTGCTTTTTGTCATCATCCCGGCCACCGCCGCGCAGTTCTATGACCAAACCACTCTTGCCGGCAACAACTACAGTGCCGGCCTGGATAGTGCATATAGGATTTCAGCGCTGGCCCAATGCGGCATGCTGATTGGTGCCATAGGAACACGGACGTTCCGGCGCATGCCTCGGTTCACCCGGATAACCCCTGTGCTTTCATCGCGTCAGATGGACAGAGTCTCCTGGTTTGCGGTGCTGGCGGGAGCGGGGACATTGTTGCTTTCAGCGCTCTTGGTGGTGCGAGCCTCAGGGACTTCTTTGCCTATACTACTACATCTGGTTATGGCACCTTCGGGCGTGAGGGCAGCGGCAATCTCAGTTTTCTCATTGCTGTTCAATGCGTTGCTGGCCTCGCTATCGTACTGCTTCCCCTACGGGTTGGCCGTGCGACCCCGAGAGGCTGGCGTAGTCCAGTTATGATCACACTCCTCGCTACGGTCGTGTTGCTGGGCGGGGGCCAGCGGTCGTTGCTCTTCGTGCCAGCCATAGCAGCTGGTTTTCTCTGGATGAAGACCAGCAGGAGAGATTTTCACCAGCGACTGGTCGTTGTCGCCGGAGCGATCCTGCTCATCCTTCTTGGGGGTATTATCGGGATCGCGCGAGGAGCGGCTGACAGCCGGTCTTATACGGTGAGCAATGTACTGTCTGTCCCTTTTGGGTCTGGTAACAATCTTTTTCTTCCTGTGGCGGGGCTCGCAATGGTTGTGCCGGCCGAGACGCCATACCTGCACGGTACCAGCTACCTGCAGGTGCTTCTATTCCCGATCCCGCGGGCACTGTGGCGCAGCAAACCAACCGCTGATATCTCCAATGTCATGGAGATGATCGACAGCACCAAATCTGGGCTGGCTTTCCCTGAGTTCGGGGAAATGTATGCTAACTTCGGCCTGCCGGGCGTATTCCTTGGCTCGATGCTGCTTGGTATTACAGTCGAATTGCTCGCTGAACGTTTCGCCGGTTCCGCGAGCATCCGTGAATCCGTGTTTATCGCTGTTGCCAGTGCCGTTATCCTTGAACTGTTCACTCGAGGCTCCCTCGCTCCCATGCTTACTACTTTCCTTGGCCTGCTGATCAGCGTGGGTGTGGTCTGCCGCCGTCGATCACGCCTTTTCGCTATGGCTGGCGTGCGGGGCAGGAGTCAGAATTCGGTACTGCCGGAGTCCCGATGGCCGGCGCACCGAATAGAGAAAGACCGGCGCGAGCTATACGCGAACACGGTTGCTGCCTGGATATGGTCGCAAGGGACATTGATTGTCGCGGCGGCCATGGCGCCATTGCTGACACGTTTTCTCAGCCAGGCTGAGTATGGACTCTGGACGCAACTCCTGTCGCTCTCGGCGTTCGGCGTGGCCGCGGACATGGGGATGTCGCTAGTCTTTCTGCGTCGGCTCACCAACGAGCCCGATGCGGACCGGGCCTCGACGGTGCGCAGCGCGGCGGCTTTTTATCGGTCAAGCACTTTCGTTCTCGCCGCCGTGCTCCTCGTCGCGTGCTGGCTCCCTGATGGGGTGCTGGGTCCCTACCGGTCGCACACCAGCACCCCGATGCTGGCCGCTGTCGCGGTGATCGCGGCCATCGCCGTCAATCAACGTTCCCAGTTGTCAGCTCTTCACCTGCGAGCGCGAGGCCGCGTGGACGTGGCCCAGATCTTCGGAGCCGGGCCGGCGATTACCGGATCGATTGCCACGATTATAGCGGCGTACTGGTTCGGCACCGCCACGGCGGTGGCGCTCACTTATGCGGTGGTGGAGATCGCCTTCGATGTCGGCCTGGTGATAACGGCCAACCGGGGCCGGACCAAAACCGCGGCCGTAGCCTCTGCGTCACGCCGGACGTTGGCCTGGTGGGCGCGATTGTGGCACGAGTTAACCGGCATACTTATCGTTGACCTTGCACCAACGATCAGTGTGGTCGTCGGAGTAACGACCCTAGGGCACGTCTCGGGGGCCGCTGCAGTAGCCACCTATGGTGTGGCGGCCAGAATCGGCAGTCTTGTGGGGGGGTTCATCATGCCCTTCACCGACAGCCTGTTCGTATCACTGTGCCGGGCCACCACCAGTACCAGGGGAGCTATGACGGCACTGGTAATCAGGTTGTCGGTCGTGGCCCTTGCGGTAGGTGTCACCGCAGCTTTCGCTGTGGTAGCCGTAGGCCCCTGGGGGCTCCGGCTGGTCTTCGGTCCTGGTTACGGATCGGCTGTATGGGCCGCCCTGGTGATGATCCTGGCCGGCACTGTCCGCAGTACTTACCGACCCTTCCTGCGGCGGATACAATCGGAGAACGGCATTGGTTTCTTGCGGTTCTGGTTTGTTGCTAGTATGGCCACCCAGATTCCTTTGGTGGTACTGCTTGGTGGAACGCGCTTGTCTAGCGCGGGAGCCGCTATGGCAGTGCTGGTCTGCTCGGTGGTGTTTGAGGCCATGCCAGCGGCCTGGAAATTTGGGGTTGGCCGTCGCCTGCTCCAGACGGTGAACAGGCCCGTAATTGCACAACTGCTGGCCGCGCTCGGCGCAGCGTGCCTCGCCTTCATCCTGGCCTTGGGGCGGCAGCGGTTGGGCAGCCTGACCGCCAGCGTTGCCGCGATAGCCGCCGCATCAACCGGCCTTTTCGTCCTGCGTCAAGTCATCAAGTACATCGCTGCGGCCCGTCTCATTCGTGGTTCGTCACCGCTCCGGCCCAGGAGAGGAAACATGATAGTTCTGCTTCAGCGACAGTTGGCACCGTACCGCATCTCAGTGCTCAATATGCTGAACGAGGCACTCCGCGGTGAACTCATAGTCATGCATGTCCGCCTGGATCCGACTAGCGACCGACAGTGGGCCATTGCATGGGATGAGGTTAAGTTCCGGACCACAACCTTGCCCGGGTACCGGATTCATGTCGGGTCGGGCACAGTGGAATTGTCGCATCAGGTCGGTTCCATCCTGGCTGAGTTCCGGCCGCAGGCGGTCGTTCTGAGTGGCTGGGATACCCCCGCGTCCTGGACCGCGCTGTCATGGGCGCGGCGCCATGGTGTGCCAGTCATTGCCTGGGTAGCGAGTACCCAGCACGCCGGCAAGCACCGGGGCAGGGCCAGCGATGCAGCACGCCGCTATTTCCTCGGTCGCTGCTCAGCGGCCGTCGTACCCGGGATCTCTGCGGAGGCGTTCGTCCGTAAGTTGGCTCCCTCGCTGCCCACCTACCGGGTAACGAATGCCATCGATGAGCCAGATCTGCGTGCGCTCAGCGCTCCTCCCAAGGATGGAGCGGCGCTATTCATGGGCGCATTGTCGCGGCGGAAGGGTGTCGATCTCATCCTTGAGGCGGCGGAGGAGATTCTCGGTATCTTTCCCCGCCTCGTCATTGCCGGCAACGGCCCTCTCCGTGACGAGGTTGTCGCGCTCTCCGCGCGCCTACCTGGACTTGAGTATGCCGGTTTTGTCGAGGGCCGTGATCAAGCGCGCCTCTTCCAGCAATCTTCGGCGCTGCTGCTGCCGAGCAGGAAGGACCCCTGGCTGCTGGTTGCCTCCGAGGCCCTCGTCGCACGTCGGCCGGTTGTCCTTGGGCCTGGTGTCGGTGCCATCCCGGACTTGCAGCCGATAGCGGCGATGCGGTTCGGACTGATGCGTGCCGCGACGCCCGAGGAGCTGGTCGAGAGCCGCGAGACAGGTGCGGGGCCAAGTCGTACCGGCCAGCCTCAGCGAGGCATTCCGGCCGGATAAGCAAGCCAGGAGCAATGGCCGCTGCGATCCGGTCAACGATGTCGTGCAGATCACCAGGCGAACATTTGAATAGAGCCCGTTGAGCCGACCGGGCTTTTCCTTCCATGCCGCAAAAGGCGAGTTCACTCCATCAACTCAGCACGTCTCACGGGCTTCTGGTTGCCCTTCAGGACCCAAGCGGTCCAGGCTCAGGCGCCGGTAAAATGAAGCCGCCATACGTGACTATTCCTGAGTTGGCTCAATTTAGTGCGCACCGTCTGGCGTCGTTGATCGCGTCGAGGGCCTGGCGGAGGTCGTCGGGTAGCGGGTCGGCGGCGGTGATGGTGTGCGGCCGGCCTGGATCTCGATGGTGCGGTAGCGGCGGGCGGTGCGGACGAATTTCCGGATCGACCAGCCGGTCCGGTGCTTCGATCCAGCGGCTGACGGCCAGGGCGGCGAACACGATGGTCAGGTGGGCTTCGATGGAGTCGCGCTTGCGGTGGTAGATCGGCCGGGCCTGCAGGTCGTGCTTGGACATCCGGAACGACTTCTCGATCTGCGAACAGCTGGTGGTAGGCGCCGATCACGAACTCCGCGGTGACGGGGGTGCCGTCGGGGCAGGCCGCGAGGTTGGTGACGTAGCCCTTCAGCCCGGCCAGGGCCCGGGCCTTGGCCTCCAGGTCCGGTTGACGCGTCCGGGTGCCGCCGGACAGCCGGACGAACCGGTTCCGCTTGACCGGGGTCTTCCCGGCGACGGCTTTCTCGGCCTTGGCGACCTGCTCGTCGATGCCGCGCAGGGTCCGGCGGGCCCGGTCGGCGCGGTACTGGTAGTAGATGACCTGGTCGCGGCGGCTGCCGTTCGGCCCGGCGGGCCACGGCTGGGTGAAGACGTGCCCGTCGGGGATCTGCTCGCCGGGGTGCTCGCGCCGCCACTGGGCGACCACGTAGGGGACGTCCGGGATCTGCGCGCCGAGGATGAACGACAGCCCGGCGGCCTCGATCGCCTTCTGGTTCGCCTCGGAGATCATGCCCGCGTCCGCGACGACGGTGACGTCGGGCAGCTGGTGCGCGGCCATGAACGCCTCGATGACCGGCAGCATCGTCTTGGTCTCGGCCTTGTTGCCCTCGAACGCGCTGACCATCAGCGGGAACCCGGCCTGGTCGGTGAGCAGCCCGATGGTGATCTGCGGCTCCAGCCGCCGTTCCTTGGAGAACCCGCGGCTCGCGGAACCCGTCCCCTGCATCGGTCTCGAAATACAAGCGTGGACACGTCGTAGAGCACCAGGCTGGCCGGGCCCAGCCCGGCGTGCGCGGCGCACGCCGCGGACAGCTGCTGCCGCCACGGATCCTTCGCATAGACCGGCAGGCGCCGCTTGAGCGTCGCGGTACGACGCCGGCGCGACGCCCGGCCTCCTCCAGCACCCGCAGCGCTGTCCAGCTTGCTGGTCGGCTCGATGATCCGCGCCAGCACCAGCTGCCGGAACACCTCGTCCCCGCCGGTGGCCTGCGTCCAAGCCCGAGCACCTCATAGGCGTGCGCCAGGGCGTCCAGCAGGTGGCCCATCCGCGACGACGGTGATCGGCAGCGGCCCGCCCGGCCGCCGCCGGCATCCAGGCCCAGGTCCAGCTCGCCCTGCCCGGCCGCCAGCCGCTGCCGCGCCGCCGCCTTCAGCAGCTCCAGCTCGACGTCGTCATGCGCCGACCCGATGTGCTCGATATCCCGCGACCCGCGATGGGAGGAGTGCACGATCTGCACCGCCGTCGCGCCCGACGCCGTCTTCACCGTCCGCACATACGGCACCCGGCCACTCTACGGCCCCGGCTTAGTGCGCAAATCCGCGATCGCCGAACCGCGAACCCGCAGGTCACAGCAGTGAGCCAGTCGAGATTCCACGAATCGTGAGCCAAGTCAGGCTTCAGGACCCAAACGGTCCAGGCTCGGCGCCCGGTAAAATGAAGCCGCCATACGTGACTATTCGTCGCTGGGTTATCTACCCATTGCCTGTGTACGGGGCTTTTGCCGTTACCCGAAGGATCGCTCGCATCGTGGCCAGCAGGGTCTCGGTCGGCATGGCCGGGCCGCCCGCTACCGCCTGCCGGAAAGCGCGGCCGCGGCCCGATGCCCCTTGTCCTGGCGGCCCTTCCACACCGTCTTGCCGTCCGGCCTGGACCGACCGGAAGTCGTCGATGACCACCCGGTGTGACCCGGCCTGGATCTCGATCCACTCCTTGCCGGCCACCGGCGCCGCGCTGCCGTAGGCGATCGCGGCCAGCGAGCCGTCGGCGAACCGCAGCGACACCACGGCATCGTCGCCGTGCCGCGCTCCGGGCCGCCGCCGCCCGGCAGGCCGGCCACGTCCTCGATCGGCGCGCCGACCAGCGCCTGCGCGGTGTCCACGAAATGGCACACCTCGCCGAGCAGCCGCCCGCCCGTGCCGCCGGTCGTGGTACCAGTGCCCGTCCGGCACCGGCCCGGTGGCGATCCGGTACACCACCAGCTTCGGGCGCCGTGACCCCGGCCAGCGCGCGCTGCGCGGCCAGCACGGCGGGGGACCAGCGCCGGTTGAAGCCGATCGCGAGCTGGCGGCCGGACTCCCGCCACGCCTTCTCGACCTCGTCCAGCTCGTCCTCGGTCAGCGCCAGCGGCTTCTCGCACCACACGTGCCGTCCGGCGGCCAGTGCCCGGACGGCCAGGTCGGCGTGCGTGTCATGCGGGGTGGCGATCACGATCACGTCGACGTCCGGGTCGTCGAGCAGCGCGTCCGCGCCGGACACCGCCTTCTCGAACCCGTGCCGTTCCGCGGCCCGCCGGGCCGACAGGCCGCTGGCCGAGGTGATGGCCACGAAACGCTCGAAGCCGGCCGCCCGGAAGGCGGGCAGCAGGGTCCCGGTGGAGAAGGCGCCGGCCCCGGCCCAGCCGATCCCCGGGGACGAGCTCACCGGCCGGGGCATCCTTGAGCCGGACGCCGTCCGCCGGCCGGCCGTGACTCTGAGCGGCTGGCTCCGGATAGGTCAGCCGGATGGCCAGGTACGGCTCGGACCGCTGCTCGATCAGCCGGTAGGCAGCGTCCGCCTCGGCGATGCCGAAGGTATGCGTGACCAGATCGGCGACCTGGAGGCGGCCGCTGGCCAGCAAGTCGAGGACCGCCTCGAAGTTACGCCCCTCAGTCCACCGCACCTGCCCGGCCGGGAAGTCCACGCCCCACGCTTCGTACGAGGGCTCGTAGCGCCCAGGGCCGTAAGAGCGGGCGAACCGCAGCGACAGCTCCCGCTCGTAGAAGGGGGTCCGGTCCAGCTGAAGCCCGACGTCGCCCACGATCACGACCGCGGCCCGGTCCCGGCAGAGCGCGGGTACCCGCATCACCGCGTCCGACGACCGGCCCGCCGCGCAGACCAGGACGGCATCCGCGCCCCGGCCCCGGGACCAGCTCAGCACCTGGTCCGTGGTGGCGTCGCCGCGCTCGTCCAGGGCCAGAACTCCCGAGTCGGCCGCTATCTGACGCGGGTACTCAGCCGGATCGATCCCGGCTACTTCGCAGCCGGCCGCGATGGCCAGCCGCGCGGCCAGCTGCCCGATCAGGCCGAGCCCCAGCACCACGACCTTCGATCCCGGGCCCCACGTCAGCCTGCCGCAGACCATGCAGCGCGATCGCGGCGATCGTGGTGAACGCCGCATCCCCGGCGGGCACGCCGTCCGGGACCGTGGCGCAGAGCAAGCCCGGGCACGGCCTGGAATTCCGCATGATTGGCTTTGCCTGCCCCGCCGGTCGCCACCAGCTGGCCGGTCCGGACCCCGGTGACCGCCGCTCCCGCTTCCAGCACGATCCCGGCCGCCGAGTAGCCGAGCGGCAGATCCCCGGCCAGCCGGCTGCTGACCGCCCGCCGGGTGACCCCGAATCCGTCGGCCCGTGCCTTGCGCACCACCTGGCGGACCAGATCCGGCCGGGCGCGGGCCTTGGCCAGCAGGCTGGCCTGCGCGAGCGCGGTCACCGCCCGCTCCGTTCCGGGGGAGATCACCGACGCGACGGTCCGGACCAGCACCTCAGTCGCATCGGGGACCGGCCGGGGCACCTCGAGCACCTCGACTGGCCCACCCGCCAGTGGCTGCACGATCTGCTTCACCCAGTGCCCCCGATCGCGCGTCCGGCCGCTCAGCGCAGCGCGCTCCCGGCTCGCAGCCGCACGCTCCTCACTACTGACCCGCAGCCAGCTCGTGCTGATCTGCACGGGCAGCACCGTGGTGACCCGGCAGACCAGGACCGGCGCCTCTACCGTGCGGGCGAATCCCGTGGCGACCTGGCCCGTCTCGGCGGTCAGCGCGATGGGCCCGGTCGCGCTGACCGTGACCCGGAATCTCGCCGGCCGGCGTGGTCACCACCGCGCCCGCGCCAGCCAGCAACAACTCCGACCCGGGCGCCAGATGCCAGCGCAGGACGAGCGCGTGCCGGCCGCGCCCGGTGACGTAGTCCTCGACCCGGAGCCCAGCTTCGGTCAGCAGCCAGCGGCGCCGGTGGACGGGCCGGCCGGGCAGCCGCCGGTACCCGTCATGCACGGCCTCGGCGGTCAGCAGCCCACCGTGCGCGATGCAGGTCGCCAGCTCGAAGACCCGGGCCCGGCGGGCGGCCCGGAACGCGCCCCACACCTCGGTCGAGTCGGCGCCGTCAACTTCGAGGGTGTTATGCGCCGCGGTGGATCTCTCGTAGCTGCGGACCGGGCCCGGTGCGTAGGTGGACGTGCCGGTGTCCACCAGGAGCGGCACGCCTCCGACGTACACCACGCAGCTGAGCGTGTCCGCGTGGGCGTGGGCCGGCAGTTCATCCGGGCACGGTGCGCCGACGTCGGCCAGCAGGCGCCAGCTTCCCGCGGCCGCCCGGACGAGGCCGGTGTCCGGCAGGACCAGCAGCGGCTCGGCGGGCGGCAGCCCGGGCCGCAGGGCGGCGACGAGCTCGGGGGCGACCGGGTATCCATCGTTGAGCAGCGGAACCTGCCCGTCCGGGGCCCGGACGCAGCGCAGCCAGTGGCGCATCCGGGCGATCGCGTCGAGCAGTTCCGGGGCGGGGGCCTGGCCGGTGCACCGGACCAGCTCCGCGACGTCGACCAGGTCGGCCAGGACCTGGCAGTGGTAGGCGGGGGCCCGCTCGTAATGCCCCCCGTCCGGCAGCACCTGCACCGCCAGCTGGCTGGTCAGCTGGTCCAGCGCCTGGCCGAGCCGGCGTCCGTCCCCGAAGAAAACGGCCAGGCCGGCGAGCGCCTTCAGGTTCTTGATCAGGTGGTTGCCGCCAACGTCGGACTCCAGGTGCCGCCGCAGGAACCCGGCGTGACGGGAGAGATCAGCGAGGAAGCTGGCCTCGATCGGGCTGCCGGCCACCAGGTCACGATGCAGACCGCACCATGACCAGGCGCGCAGGGCGGCGGGATAAGGGAGCCAGGCGTCGCCCCGGCCGACCGCGACCCCTGCGCGCCAGGACCGCCACATGACGGCGAACCAGGCCTGGGCGTCCGCGCGGTCCGGCTCGGTGGCCAGCATCCACGCCCAGTCCCAGTAGTGCAGATGAAACCGCCACAGGGCTGGCGCGCCGGCCTGCTCCCAGTCTGCGTGCTCCCAGTCGGCCTCGGTCCAGTGGACCGCCGTCCAGTCCGCGTCGGCCGGGTCGCTCTGGTCGCCAGATGGGTCCCCCGCGCCCTGCGGGGCCCGTCAGGGCCCTGGTTATCCCGAGCAGCTCGATGCGGCCCTGGCGCAGGGCCGGGAACTCCGGCCAGTTCCGCCACAGCCGGGCGTCGAGCGGGCTGAACCGGCCCGGCCAGCCGACCGCCGAGGCCGGGTCTGGGACCGGCCAGCAGCCAGTGCCGGGCGGGCGGAAAACGGCGCAGGGCGGCGCGCTGGGCACGCAGCCGCACGCGCCGGGTGACCTGGCCAGGTTGCAGGTGCGCCGCCGTGCGGGCCAGCAACGCGAATTCGCCGCGGTTCACTGCGGGGTCCCCCGTGCGGCCAGTCCCGTGCAGCTAGACCCGGTACGGCGAGTCCCAGTGCGATCGCCTCGGCCATGATGCCCTCGGCGAACGGCCGGGGTGCGAAGCCCAGGTCACGGGCGGCGTCATCGATGGCGAACGCCTTGTGTTCGGCCAGCCGCTGGATCTGCTCGGCCCGGATTCGCGGATGGGCGGCGAACCATTCGTAACAGCGCGCGGCGGCGAGCACGGGGGCCAGCGGCACCGGGACCAGACGCGTGCGGCTACCGACCGCGCGGGCCGCGATCCGCAGTAGTTCGGTGAACGGGAGCGGCTCCGGCCCGGCCAGGTCGTAGGTGGCACCGATGGTGGCCGGTTCCTCGGCCGCGCTCAGCACCGCGCCCGCCACGTCGGCCACGTGGACCGGTTGCTGGAGGTGCCGCCCGCCGCCGGGCACGGGCAGGACCGGCATCCGGGCCAGCACGGCCAGCAGCCGGGACAGGTTCCGGTCACCCGGCGCGCCGTAGATCATGGTGGGACGGACGATCGTCCACTTCAGCCCGGACTCCCGGATCTGCCGCTCGGCGTCCAGCCGGACCTGCTTCGAGCGCGCGGGCAGTCGCGTCGTCACGGCCGTGGTCGAGACGAAGACAGCGCGATCGATGCCCGCCGCGCGGGCGGCCGCCACGATCGCCGGTGCGTGCCCGAAGCCCAATGACGCAATGTTCAGCAGCGAAGAGCACCGCGCGGAACTGAACACGCCCGGCAGCGCGGTGGGATCGTCGAAGTCGCCGGGCAGTGGTTCGGCGCCGTGCTCCGCCACGGCGTCGGCGGCCTTGTCGCTGCGGGCCAGCGCCACGACCTCGTGCCCGCGCCGCCTGGCCTCGTCCAGGACGTATCCGCCGAGGAAACCACTGCCCCCGGTAACCAGCAGCCTCATAGCGGCCCGGCCGCGAAATCCAGGATCTTGCGGTACTCGCGGGCCAGCGCGGCGCGGTCGTAGCACTGCTCGACATGGGCCCGGCCGGACCGGCCCATGGCCTGGCGGCGCTGCGGGCTGATGGCCAGCTCGCGGATCGCGTCGGCCAGGGCCACGCTGTCCTCCGGCGGCACCACCACCGCCCCCGCCTCGCGCAGGATCTGCGCGGCCTCCCCAGTAACAGATCCGATAACGGCTTTACCGGCGGCCAGGTACTCGAACATCTTGGACGGGATAAAGGTGGCGAACAGCGGTACGTCCCGCAGCGGGACCAGGCAGATGTCCGCCGCGGCCAGCAGGGCCGGGACGTCCTCGTGCGGCACCCCGGGACGCAGGGTCACGTTCCGCAGGCCCAGGCGGGCGACCTTCTGCTCCAGCCGGGCCTTGTCCGCGCCTTCGCCGACGAACGCGAAGTGGACTGGGTGGGCGGCCAGCCGCGCGGCGGCGTCGGCAATCCCGGGCAGGCCCTGGGAGATCCCGTGCGTGCCCAGGTAGAGCACGAGGCAGTCACCCGGCGACGCGCCCAGGGTGGCCCGCACGCGCAGGATCCGGGCGTGCGGCGGGATCGAACCGGCCGGGCGAGGTTCCGTTGCGGATCGTGTGAATTTTCCCGGGGGGCACGCCGCGGCTGATCAGGTTGGCCCGGAAGCCCTCGCTGACCACGACGATCTCGTCCGCGGCCGCGTAGGCCGCGAGTTCCAGGCGCTCGAGCACGCCGATGACCCGGTGGCTGGTCAGCACGCCGAGTTCGGTGAAGATGGCAGGCCACAGGTCACGGATCTCAACCACCAGCCTGGCCCGCTTCAGCCGGGCTAGCAGCCAGGCGGAGCCGATGGAAAAGAAGGTCGGCGAGGAGACGACGATCACGTCCGCGGGCCCGCTGGCCGAGGCGCCGAGCAGCACGCTGCTGACCATGAAGCTCAGGTGGCCGAGGGTCTTGCGGGCTATCCCCTCGTTGGGCGTGGCGTAGAGCCAGGTGCGCAGGATGCGGTAACCGTCGCGCCGTTCCCGGCGCCGCAGGGCCCCCTGGTACTCAGGCGGGACGATCCCGGTCGGGTGGTTCGGCATGCCAGTCAGCACGGTCACGCTGTCGCCGTCCGCGGCCCACGTCGTGGCCAGCGCGGACAACCGGGCCTGCGGCGCTCCCGTCTCGGGGGGAAAGTAGTGCGTGACGAGGAGAATGCGCATCTCAGCCCGGCTCCTTCTGGAGTTCGGACTCCCGGTAGCGGCCCGGCTGGGGCTGCGCGCCCGGAAGTTCCCCGAGGCTGGATCGCCAGGCCACGCCCGGGTGCCCGAAGAGGGCCGGTGAACCGAGGTAGGCGACCAGCACGGCCAGTGCGGCCAGGTCACACCCGAGTCGCAGGGCCAGGTTCCCCGTGAGGCTGACCGCGCCGAGCAGGCAGACGAGGATGGTGGTCGCCGCCGTCACCAGCGCGACTTCCGGATGCGTCCAGCCCGCGTCGCACCAGCGCTGGTAGGTGTGCGTCCGGTGTCCCTGGGTCCAGGGCTCACCGGCTCGCACGCGGCGCTGCAACGTCCAGGCGGTGTCGGCCAGGTACAGGGCCAAGGGCGCGAGCGCGGCCTCGGCCGGGAGCCCGTCGATCACCGCGATGACCGCCAGCACGGCGAGTGCGGCGCCCAGCGCGTAGCTGCCGACATCCCCGAGGAAGATCCGGGCGCGGACGGCATTCCAGGGCAGGAAAGCGAGCCCGGCTACCGCGACGGCCAAGCCCATGGCCACCAGGAATGAGTCCTGGCGCCACTGCCCGAAACAAGCGTAGGCCACACCGGCGATCAGGGCGTGAGCGGCGGAGATCCCGTTGACTCCGTCCATGAAGTTGAAGGCGTTGACGAATCCCATCAGCCACACGGCGGTCAGGAGTGTCAGGGCGGCCAGCAGTTCTGGCGGCAGGTGCAGAGGCATGACGAGTAGAGCAGCGACTCCGGCGCTGCCGACGCACTGCAGGGCCAGGCGGCGGATGGCGCTCATTCCGCGCAGATCATCGACGAAGCCCAGCGCCCCGAAGAAGCCGACCGCTGCGCCCACTGGGACGGCTGCGGTGCCACGGATGAGCACCACGGCCGCCACCAGCCCAATGACAATCGGAAGGCCGCCGCCGCGGGGCGTCGGGATCGTGTGTGACGAGCGCTGGCCGGGCATGTCGATGGCGCCAAGACGGCGGAGCAAAGGGATGATTACCGGCTCACCGGCAGTGATAATGACGCCGCAACATACGGCAGCGCGTGTTATCTCGTCCCCCCACACATAGTGGATGCTACCGGGCTGATAAGCGTTCCGTAACCATGTAGTCACTGTTAGTTGCTAGTGTTGGCGGCCGTAACCGGACTTTTCCTCCGGGCCGACGCATTCGTACCATGCGGAAAATGCCGGAAAGGCAGTCGTATACCTGGCCTACTCAGACCGGTGACCGCGTCTTCCGGCCGCTTTGGCGTCGGAATTACCGTTCGGCTGCACGGGAACCAGCGACGCGTCGGGCTGGTAGGAGCCGTAGCCGTAGCCGTACCCATAGCCGTAACCGCTGCCGTAGCTGTTCTGCTTGGTCACCTCATTGAGGACTATTCCCACCACCGATGATTGAGCCTGGGTAAACCGCTCGGCGGCCCGCTGTAGTTCAGTTCGCTTGGTCTGGCCGGCCGCGACCACCAGCAGTGTGCCGTCGGCGTACTTCGAGAGCACCATCGCGTCGGTGACCGGCAGCACCGGCGGGCTGTCCACCAGGACCAGGTCGAAGTTGTCCCGCAGGGCGGCGAAGACCTTCGCGGCCTTCGGCCCGCTGAGCAGTTCTGCCGGGTTCGGCGGAACCGGCCCGGCTCCGAGCATCCACAGGCAGTCATACCCGTCCACCTGCTTCAGGGCCTGTTCCAGCGTCTGCTGGCCGAGCAGAACCGTGGTAAGCCCAGACTGTTCCTCGACATCGAAGAACTGCCCGAGGCGGGGGCGGCGCAGGTCGCAGGAGACGAGGACGACCCGCTCGCCCGCCTGGGCGAAGACCGCGCCCAGGTTGGCCAGCGTGGATGTCTTCCCTTCTGCGGCCGCCGGGCTGGTGACCAGGACAGTACGCAGTTCCTGCGCTTGCCGGGCGAACTGCAGCGAGGTCCGCAGGGACCGGTAGGCCTCGGCCGCCGGGGACGTCGGCTCGGAACTCGAGGCGACCACCCCCCGCTTCCGCTTCCGCCAGGAATTAACCATCGGCACCATCGCGAGGACGGGCGCCCCGCCGGACCGTTCGGCCGTCTCCTTCGAGGTCAGCGTGTCATCGAGGCTGTCGCGCAGGAACGCGGCGCCCACGCCCAGCATGAGCCCGGCGGCCAGGCCGAGCAGGGCATCCTCGGCCGGCTTCGGGGAACTCGGCCCGGTGGGGGCCTGGGCCGGGGTCACGAATTCCACCCCGCCCGTGGCCGCTGCCCCGGTGACCTGGAGCTGTGCGGCTTCTTCCTTCAGCACGGCTTCCTGGTTGGCCAGCGCGGAGACCTGCGCCGCGTTGTTGGGGTTCCCCTGGAGGGACTTCACCTGCCGGGTCAGTTGCACGATCTGCGTGTGCAGCTGGGTCTCGGCCGCAGTCTGGGCGGCGATGGCGACATTCTGGGTATGCGCGACGAATTCCCGCGCGTAGGTGTTGGCGATGAGCGCGGCCCGGGCCGGAGTGGGGCTGACGGCGGTCAGGGCGATGACGTTGGTCTGGGCCACTTCGGACGCGGAGACTGGCGGCGCGCTGCCCAGCTTCCCGCGGACCATGCGCAGCACTGGGGCGCTGGTCGCGAGTTGCATATCGGTCTGCACGTCCGTCGTAGTCACCGCCGCCTGGGCATTGCCCAGGATGACCGGCTGGTTCGATGACTGCACGAGGAGCTGGGCGGTGGCTGAGTACTGCTTTGACTCGGTCAGCGTGGCGGCGAGACTGACCCCCAGGCCCAGCAGGGCGATCAGGATCACCCACCACTTCCGGCGCCGCAGCACCGTGAGATAGGTGCGCAGAGTGGGCGCACCGCCAATCTCAGCCATCAGGTGATTCCCTCCGTCGTGTTCCTGACCAGGAGCCCGTACGCGAACTGTGAGTGTACTACCGATCACATTGAGTGAATACGATCATGAGGATCGAGCCCGCGGCGGAGCGTGCCGGCCGCCCGGGGCGGAATGGGTATGCGGTGCTATTTCGATAGAGAATTTGGACGGATAAGGACGGACATAATGGCGAAGCTGGGTGCCGCGTGACGGACATCCTGGTGGTATGCACGGCGAACCTGTGCCGTTCGGTCATGGCGGAAGCGCTGCTCGCCCGCGGGCTGGCGGCGTCGGGGGCGGCTGGCTCCGTGCGTTCCGCCGGGCTGCTCGGGGAAGGAGATCCCCCGCCGCCTGAAGTGATCTCCGCCATGGCCGCGTACGGGCTGGATGTCGCCGCGCACCGCAGCAGCGTGCTCCGCGGCGGAGCCCTCTCGGATGCCCAGCTGGTGCTGGGGATGGCCCGCGAGCATGTCCGGCACGCGGTCGTCGCCGAGCCGACGGCGTGGCCCCGGACGTTCACGCTGAAGGAACTGGTCCGCCGCGGGCAGGAGAACGGGCCCGGTGTACCCGGCGAGTCACTGGCGGACTGGCTGGCCCGGATACACGATGGCCGGGACCGACTGGCCTTGCTCGGGGACTCACCTGATGACGATGTGCCAGACCCGATCGGCGGTCCGCCGGGGGCTTATGCGGCCACCGCAGCCCAGCTCCACGACCTGGTCGGCCGCCTCCTCATGCTCTGCGGGCCGCTGTTGTCGGGCCAGGCCTGAAACCACCGGCCCAATCCGCCTGCCCTGGGTAGATCGCCGCCCGGCCTACACCCTGATACCCCGGCCGGGAGCCTCTAACGGCAAATGGCCTGCGTGGGCAGGCTTGGGTTCAGATCGGCGGCGCAGTCAGCCAGCGCTTCACGCAGTCGGCCAGGGTCGGCCCCTGGATCCAGCCGGCTGACGCGATCGGGAGCCAGCGGTCGCACTGGCGAGTGCCGGATGAGCGGATGATGCGGCCGGTCGTCCACTTCCCCGAGGCCGAGCAGATCCTCGCTCAGCTTCTCACCTGGCCGCAACCCGGTGAAGACGATCTCCACCGGGTGCGGCGCCCCGGCGGTCAGCCTCCGGGCGATGTCGGCGATGCGCACGGGCTCGCCCATATCGAGCACCAGGACCTCGCCGGTAGTCCCGATCACAGCCGCCTGCAAGACGAGCTGGACGGCCTCGTCTACGGTCATGAAGTAACGGGTTACTTCGGGATGGGTCACGGTGACCGGGCCGCCCGCGGCGACCTGTGCTGACAGAGCAGTGAGTACGGATCCCCGGCTGCCCAGCACGTTGCCGAAGCGGACGCTGAGGTAGCAGCCGGGCGCCCGGCCGGCCATGTGGGCGGTGAGCCGTTCGGCGACCCGCTTGGAGTACCCGAGCACGCTCACCGGGTCCGCGGCCTTGTCGGTGGAGATGTTGACGAAAGACTCCACCCCGCAGGCGGCCGCGGCCTCCAGCACGTTGCGGGTCCCGAAGACGTTGCTCTTCACGGCCTCAGCCGGGTAGCGCTCCAGCAGTGGAAGATGCTTAAGAGCCGCCGCGTGGAAGACGATCTGCGGGCGGAACTGCTCGAACACCGCCATGACCCGGTGCGGGTCACGAATGTCGGCCAGGATGGTCTCATCCGAGTCCAGCAGGGCGCGGCCGTGCAGCGCGAGCTGCATCGCATGCAGTGCTGATTCGTCGCGGTCGAGCATGAGCAGCTCAGCTGGGCCGAACCGGTGCAGCTGCCGGCACAGTTCCGAGCCGATCGATCCTCCCGCCCCCGTGACCAGGATCCGCTTGCCAGTGAAATACCCGGCGACGGCGGCCACATCGGTCTGCACCGGACGGCGGCCCAGCAGGTCGCTGATCCTCGGGTCGCGCACGCCCTCGATGCGCGCACTTCCGGTGAGCAGCTCGGTGACCGACGGGACCACTTTGGGGATTAGGCCGCAGCTTTCCGCCTGGGCGGTGAGGTCTCTGATCGCCGTCCCGCTGGCTCGCGCGATGGCGATGACCAGCACCGTCGCTCCGCTGCTGGCGGCCACCTCGGCCATCCGGGTCCGGTCCCCGAGTACCGGGACCCCCTGAATCCGCAGACGTCTTTTGGCCGGATCGTCGTCCAGGACGGCAACGGGCCGGTAGGCGGAGTTGGGCTCACGTTTTAGCCGCCAGATCAGCATCGATCCCGCGTCACCCGCACCGAATACAATCACGTTCACCGAGGCCATCACTGAGCGCCGGGCGCGCTGGTTCACAGCGAAGATCACATACCGTGCCCCGAGCATGGCCAGCAGTGCGAACATGGCGCTCCCCGCGACCGCCTGGAGCGCGGCATGCTGGCCAGTGATCAGCCGGGGGCCGGCCAGCGCGAGAAAGAGCACCATCACACAGGTGGCCATGCCGACGCCCATGACCTCGTCCAGGCTGCCCCGCTGATACCGGCCGCGGTAAAGCCCGGCGAGCAGTCCCGCGCCGGCCGACAAGAGGCAGACGACGGTGACGTCTCTGACGAGCGTGAACGGGGTGCTGTGCGTCTGGGCCAGGTCCCGCGTCATCCAGGCCGCCGCCAGTAGCCCGCAAATCCAGGCAACTGCGTCATAACCAGACTCGAATACCGTCCGCACCCATCGCTGGTTAGACAGGGCCCGCTTCTGATTTTCAGGAGTTGACCCGATCCGAAGGCTGGGCGAATCATTGCCCACTGCCCCGTTGCTCACGAATCCCCCTAATCGCGTCAGCGACGTGCCGAATCTCTCCCGAGCTGGTGTGCGGCCCGTGACGTGGGATACATTACTCCTTGCATTCGCACAAGCACTTTGGGTAGTGGGGCAGGTGCCGCCAATCCTATGTGGCGGCTCGGGTTATGGAAGTACCGAGTGGCTGCGTCGGGGGACCGTCATAGTGCGCGGCCACCAAAAAAGGGGGATAACAACGATGTCCGATATTCCCAGCCGGAACGTTCCGGATGACGGGAGTTCAATCGGCGCGGGCGGGGATGCAAGTCCGGAGCGGGAGCAGCCTCTCCGGCGGAGGAGGCGTGGCCTGCGCATCGCCCTCGTGACGATCTCCTCTTTCGTGGTGCTGATCGGTGCGGTCGCGGTCGGGGGCTACGCCTACGTCAACCACCTGGCCAGTAGCATTCAGCGGATCCCGGTGAGCTTCACCAAGCTCGATGCGGCAGCTGGTGGCTCCTCGGAATACGGTGGCGCGATGACTGTCCTGATCACAGGCCAGGGCATCGGCCCGACCGGTGCGATGACGGCACCCTACAATTCCATCAGCGGGCTGATTATGCTGCTGCACGTCGACGCAACGGGATACTCGGGCGGCGTGGTATCAATCCCGCCGCAGTCCATCGTCCGGGTTCCCGGGCACGGCCGTACGGACATCCAGAATGCCCTGAAGTTCGGGGGGCCCACTCTACTTGTCCGCACGGTGGAAAATCTGACTCATGTACAGATCAACCACTACGCCCGGATCGATTTCGCTCACGTGGACCGGGTCGTCAACGCCATGCATGGCGTAAATGTCACCTTGCCTGACGCGACGAGCAGTTTCGGGCAGGTATTCCATGTCGGGGTTAATCACCTGAATGGATTCCAGGCCCTAGCTTACGCGCGGCAGACGTCCCTCACCCAGGAAGGCCGGGTACTGCGCCAGTCGAGCCTCATGCGCGCCGTGATCCGCAAGATCGAGTTCCAGCACCTGCTGACTAACCCACTGACCATGAACCGCGTCCTCAATGCGCTGATCAGCATGCTGACCGTGGACAGTAATTTCACCAATTCGGAGCTCGAGCATCTGGCTAAGGAAGTCCGCGATCTGACCGGCTCGACTGACTACGTCACTGCGCCGGCTCATATGAGGGGAGGGCGGGTGTTGCTCGACCCCGTCATCAGCCGCAGGCTCTGGGCCGCGATCAGGCAGGACTCGATCTCAGCCTTCGCCAGGCGCTACCCCTTCACCGTGACACCCGTCGCGCCCCAGTAGGACTTGGTCACCCTGGCGTCCACTGAGCGCACGCTCACTGCGTTGTCCGGGAATTGGAGGCAAGGACGATGTCCAACGTGCTGGCGGGCCGGCGGCCGGTTCCGCGCCTTGTCCTGGTGGCTCTGGCCGTGCTAGTCGCTGCCGTCGGCCTGACGATCGGCGGCTGCCTGTACATCAACCACGTGGCGGCCGGCATGGCGCGGATTCCGGTGATGTTCGCTCCCTCGAAGACCCCGACCGCGCCCCGCTGAGTCCAAGCGGTCGGTGGTTGCCGGTGACGGCGCTTCGGCGCCGTCACCGGCAACCAGCACCATTTCCTCTCGTCACTCCCCGGGGATGAGGCGCTTGCCCACCCCTGCTCCAAAGGCCCCCAGTGAGGGGCGCGGACGGGGGCGCCGCGGATCACGGCGCACAATGGGGGTAAGGAGCAGGAGGGTTACGTGACCATGGAGATTCGCTCCTACGTTGCGCTCGGGGACAGTTTCACCGAAGGGCTCGACGATCGGACCGCCGTAGGCGGCGGCTACCGGGGCTGGGCGGACCGCTTCGCGGAGCACCTCGCCAGCGCGCAGCCGAGCCTGTGCTATGCCAACCTGGCCGTGCGCGGGAAGACCCTGGGCCAGATCGCGGACGAGCAGGTCCCGCAGGCCATCGCGTTCCGGCCAGACCTGGTCAGCCTCGCCGCGGGCGGCAACGACATGCTCCGCCCGGGCGCGGACCCGGACGCCCTGGCTGAGTCGTTCGACGAGGTGATCCGCACCCTGCTGCAGGCGGGCTGCCCGGTGCTCATGTTCACCGGCTTCGATCCCCGGTTCCCGGTCCTGCGGCTGATCAGGGGCAAGGTCGCGGCGTTCAACATGCACCTGCGTGCCATCGCCGACCGGCACCAGTGTCAGGTGGTCGACCTGTGGTCGATGAACGCGCTGCGCGATCCGCGCGCCTGGAGTGCCGACCGGCTGCACATGACGGCCGAGGGTCACCGCCGGGTGGCCCTGCGGGCCTGCGAGGTCATGGGTATCCCCGTGGAGGAGGACTGGCGCGAGGCCTGGGCGCCGCTGGACCAGCCCTCCCGCTCTGCGGCGGTGGACTGGCTGTCCGCGCGGCGCCTGGATGCTCGCTGGCTGCGCGTGTATGCCGCCCCATGGCTGAGCCGCCGCATCCGCGGCCGCTCCTCCGGCGACGGGATACTGCCCAAAACGCCCGCAGTTGCGGCCACTGGCCGAAGCCGCCACGTCGGCGGCAGCAGACCTCTAGGTGCACTGGCGGCGCTTAAGACTGCAACGGCAGCAGCCTCAGATGATCCGGATGATCGTCTTCCCGGGGGTGGGCTGGCCGGGGGCGAATGCGGCGGGCGCCTCTGCGAGCGGCCGCACGGCCCCGATCTGCGGCTTGAGCCGTCCGTCTCTCACCCGCTGGGCCAGGTCCGCGAGCCGGAGGCGATCGGGCTCGACGACGAAGAACACGGCCCGCCCGTTCTCAGGCTGAACCGCAGGCGGCGCGGCGATGGTGACGAGCGTGCCGCCCGCGCGCACCAGCGCGGCCGAGCGGTCGAGGATCTCGCCGCCGATCACGTCGAAGACCACGTCGACCTCTCCGGCATCCGCCAGGGGGTCGGCCTGCAGGTCCAGGAAGGCATCCGCGCCGAGCCCGAGTACGGTGTCCCGGCCAGCGGCCCGGCCAGTGCCGATCACCCGGGCTCCTGCCTCGCGCGCGAGCTGGACCGCGATGGACCCCACAGCTCCCGCGGCACCATGGATCAGGACGGTCTGGCCTGTCGTGAGACGGCCGTGGTCGAACAGGCCCTGCCACGCGGTCAGCCCGGAGATCGGCAGCGCGGCGGCCACCGTGTGGTCGACGTCCGCCGGGAGCGGAGCGAGGTTGCGCGCCTCCACCGCGGTGTACTCGGCCAGTGACCCGTTACGGGTCCAGTCCGCCAGCCCGAATACCCGCTGGCCGACGGTGAGGCCGGTGGTGCCGTACCCCAACTCGGCGACAACACCCGACAGCTCGTGCCCGGGCACGCTGGGGGTCCGGTCGCGGCCGGCGCGGTCAGACCACGTCGCAGGCCATCCGAGCTCACCGGGGGTGAACCCTGCGGCGTGCACCCGCACGATGACATCGTTCTCGGCCGCCTGAGGGTAGGGCATGTCCGTGAGGGAGAGTCCACCGATACCGGCGTCACGGTCTCGGACGGTGATGGCTTGCATGGCAGGATCCTTGTCCGGCGGCTGCCGACCTTCTCAGAGTGCGCCCGGGCGATTTTGTTCAGGCAAGGCGAGCGTACCCAGCCTCTCCGCCCCCTCTAACGTGAACCCCGCGGCTGTCCGTCTCAGGGGGCGAGGTCGGCCAGCACGTCCTCGATCCGGTTCAGCGCACCCGCGATCCAGGGCAGCGTGACCGGGTCATCGGAAAGCAGCGCCCGCTCCCGCTGTGCGTCGGTCTCGCCGTAGAGCATCGCGGTGGCCACCCGCATCCGCAGAACCCCCGGCTCTTCCCCGAACGCCCTCGCGGGCAGCACCCCCATCCCGTAGCAATGCAGCAGGTGCGTGGCCAGATCGGGGCCGTTGCTGATGCCCCGGGTGGCACGCAGGTGCTCGCGCCAGGGCGCGAAGTCGGGATAGAGGTAGAACGCGGCCTGCGGCACGGGGACGACCAGTCCTGCCGCGGCGAACCGGTCGGCCACGCCCGTGGCCACCTCCGCGTGCAGGGTACGGCTGCGGGATATCCGTTTGAGAAGCTCGGGCGGCTCAGCGAAGGCGAGCGCCGCGGCCTGCTGGATCGGCAGCGACGGGGCGGACCATATTTCGCTGCCGATCCCGATCAGCCGGTCCCGCAGGGCCAGCCCGATCGGGCTGCCGGGCAGCCGGGCCACGCCGATCCGCCAGCCGCCCAGGGCCAGGCTCTTGCTGAGCGCGGTCGTGACCACCGTCCGCTCCGGCGCGAACAGCACCGGGCTGGCGAAGGGCTGGTCGGGGTCGTGCACCAGGTCCCGGTAGATCTCGTCGGCGATGATGATCAGGTCGTGCTCGGCCGCCACCTGGCACACAGCGTGCACGCTGGCCGGGCGGGCCAGCCTGCCGGTGGGGTTGTCGGGCAGGGTCAGCACCACGGCGCCGATCCGGCGGCCCGCCCGCTGCGCCGCGGTCACCGTGGCCGCCAGCCTCTCGGCGTCGCAGACGCCCCCCTCGCCCGGCGGCACCGGCACGAAGTGCGGCCGGACCCCGAGCATGCTGGCCTGCGCGGCGTAACTGACCCAGCTGGGCTGCGGCACGGCAACGTCGGCGCCGATGGCCAGCAGCAGCCCGAACAGCAGCGCTTTGCTGCCCGGGCCGCAGACCACGCTGGCCGGCCCGGTGGGCGTGCCGCGCCGGCTCCAGTACCCGGCGGCGGCCTCGCGCAGCACCGGCAGCCCGGCCACCGGGCCGTAGCTGTTGCCGGCGCTCGCCTCGGCCAGCGCCCTGGTCAGCAGGGGATGAGCCGGCAGCCCGGCCTCGCCGAACGCCAGCGGCAGCACGGTCTCGCCGGCCCGGCGCTTGCGGGCCAGGGCCTCGTTCGCGGCCAGGGTGGCGGAGACCGGAATGGGGGCCAGGGTCAGCCGGGACGGGGCTGCCGGCCTGGGGAAGGGAGTCACGGGAGCGGAGACGGGAGCCGCCGCCCACGTGGTGACCTTGGTGCTGGCCTGAGGGGGTGCGGCGACGGTGCTGGAGGGTGGTGCGGGCCGGGCGGATGGCATGGCTGCGCCAGCCACGGACATGGCTCTCGACTCCTAGATGGGGGATGAGGGCGCCTGTTTAGAAGGCTGGAGGCGCCGCACTGCGCCACTAAGTGGGCTAGGAGCGATCAGGGCTCGCGTGAATTTCCGACCGCTCTGACCAGCATGCCTGTGCATTTGCATTAGGACAAGCTTCTATATCTGTTGTTGAGGGTAAGTTGAACTAATGCTGGATCTGCATCGGCTGCGGTTGCTGAAGGAATTCGCGGGCCGGGGGACGATCGCGGCGACGGCGGCCGCCCTGGGATACACGCCCTCCGCGGTGTCCCAGCAACTCGCCGCCCTGGAACGCGAGGCAGGCGTGATCCTGCTCGACCGGACCGCGCGGTCCGCCGAGCTCACTGACGCGGGCGTCCGGCTCGCCGCCCATGCCGAACGCATCCTGGCCCAGGTAGAAGAAGCTGAGACGGACTTGTCCGCGCAGGAGCGCGAGCCCACCGGCCGGGTCTCGGTCGCCGCCTTCCCCACCGCCGCGGCGGCCTTCGCGCCCGCACTGGCCCGCAGCCTGCGGGCGCATCCGCGGCTGACCCTGCTGCTCCGGCAGACCCAGCGGGATGAGGGACTGAGCTCGGTCCGCCTGGGTGAGGTCGAGGTCGCCCTGGTCAACGACTGGACCGGCCGGCTCGCCAGCAGCGGGGCGGGCGTGCTGCAGTTCTACCCGCTGGTCCGCGACCCGCTGGTCCTCGTCGTGCCGCGCGGTCACCCGCTGGCGGATCCGGCCGAGCCGGTGGACCTGGGCCGGCTCAGCGAGACCAGCCGGTGGATGGCGGCCCCCGCGGGTGAGCCGTCGCGGGTGGCCGTGGATGCGCTGCTGGCGGCCGTGGGCGGGGCGCCCGCCATGCCCTGGGAGTTCGAGGGCCTGGGCACCATCCTGTCCCTCGTATCCCGGGGCATCGGGGTGGCTGCCGTGCCGCGCCTGGCCCTGGCCGCGGGCGAGGGACGGGTCGTGGTGCGCGAACTGCCCGGCTCGGACGCGGCCCGCGACGTCTACGCGGTGGCCCGGACCGCCAGCGTCCGCCGTCCCTCGGTCGCGGTCATCCTGGCCGCCCTGCACGACGGTGCCAAGCACCTGTCCGCCCGCCGCTGACGCGTTCGCCATGGAAGTTGGACAGCACCAGGAGCGATGCCAGATAGTAGCCCCGATATCAACGATGACCGGCCCGCCGTCCGCGCCAGCCGCAGCCTCGCATCGGTGCCGCCCGGCACCCGGGAAGGAGTCACCCACCATGGCCGAGAGCGAACTGTTCGACAGGGGCCTTCAAGCGCGGCGGGATGTCCTGGGCGCTGAGTACGTTAACGCGAACCTCGCTGACACTGACGAGTTCATGATGGCCTTCCAGCGCGTCGTGACTGAGTGGGCGTGGGGGTACGCGTGGAGCAGGCCAGGTCTCGATCGCAAGACACGGAGCATGCTGAATCTTGCGATCTTGACGGCGCTGGGGCGGCCCGACGAGCTGGGCATCTATGTGAAGGGCGCGATCGCCACGGGCGTATCGGTCGAGGAGATCAAGGAAATACTGATTCACGCCACCGTGTACTGCGGCACACCAGCCGGGCGCCAGGCGTTCCGGGCGGCGCATGAGGCTCTCCTGGCCGAGGGCGTGTTGCCTTCTCCCGGCTGAGCGCCACCCGGTGGGCACGTTGGGGGTCATGTGGCGAGTGGCTAGGTTGGTGGCTGGCAGGCGTCGCGAGGCACGGGGCTGGCGAGTAGTCGTTGCGGACGGCAAGGTGGTGACCTCGCAGCCGGATGGCGTAGTCATTCAAAGTCCGCGTCACCGCTCTGCTTGGCTGGGGCACTCCGAGTACAGCGGCGACCCGGGTAGCGGCCCGTGTGAGGTCACTGGCGGGGCCGATTTCGATCACCTGGGGCCACCACCACAGTGATCCGGCTTCGGTGACGATCCGGTTGCAACGGCGGGTGGCGAGATTGACGACCTCTAACACCGGGCGCCCCCGGGCGGGCGCAAGTGTCAGAGCCCAGCCGTCGCCCCGGCCGCCTAGTTCGTCAGCGAGCCAGGTCAGCACGGTTGCCTGCTCACCGCCGCCGGTCTCAGATGTGGTCATGGCAGTGGCGTTCCCTCCGGCGCCTGCCGTGGCGTGAAGCCGGGTTGGATGCCTAGCCTGGCCAGCGGGTCGCCGAGCAGGCGCAGCATGACGCGTGGGCCGGTGAAACGAGCCCGGCCGTGCAGCCAGCGGGAGTTGTTCAGGACGTATCCCTGGCCCGCCCGCAGCGGGACGGAAACTATGTTGTCTGCGGCGAGCGCCACCAGCCGGGGCAGCGCCCGCTCCACGTCAGGTGAGTAGCGGGCGAGTTCGTCCAGCCGCAACCGGATCGACACCCGGCCATCCGCGCTGGTCTCGAAGACCGCACCCAGGTGACCGCCAGCGCCCCCGAAGAGCGCCGACGGGGGCCGCGACAACGCCTGGAGTGCCTGCGGTCCTCTGCGGCGAGGGCGTCGTAGAGAAGGCGCCCGTCTACCGCGAAGGACTCGCCACCATGATCTGCGGCAGTGACGCACGTCATCATGAGCAGGACCGGAGGCTCCGGGACACCGGATCGGTCGGTATGCGGGCGCAGTTCGGCGGAGGTGAAGCCAGCGAGTCCGGTCTGCGCGCTGTCATCGCGGCCCGCGATCATGGTTACCCCGTCCGGCCCAGAATCACCGTGCGGGTAGATGCCCATCAGCCACCCAGCCGCCTCCACCAGCGCCGTGCGGTCAGCGACACCACCGAACGTGGCCAGCCCGTCCTCTCGCAACTGGCGGACCATCTGATCCCGGCCCTCGGCATTGCGTAGGTCGCAGACTTCCAGTACTCCGAGTTCGGACACTCAATCCACCCCTTCCCAGCAACAGCCTGTCGTTCGCTGGTGCCCAGCGTCGCTCGGTTGGGCGGTGATGGCCAGTGACAATCTGTCAACGCGCCAGGTGAGCGTACGGCCCCAGAGTGGTGTTACATTCCGGGCGGGACCAATCACGCCCAACGTGAGAATCGGAGATGACGGATGAGCGACACCACCTACACCGTGCGTGCGTTCCCCGTCTCTGTGAAAGGCGTGGTAGTCCGGGCTGGCCGCGTACTCCTGCTGAAGAACGAGCGGGAGGAGTGGGAGTTGCCTGGCGGGAAGCTGGAACTTGGCGAGGAACCCGATGTATGCGTCGCGCGCGAGATCACCGAGGAGACCGGCCTGCAGGTGACCACAGGCCCCATCCTGGACTCCTGGCAGTACCACATCCGCCCTGGCTGTGACGTGGTGATCATCACCTACGGATGCCACACGTCCAGGGGTGAACCTCCGGTGCTCAGCCACGAGCACAAGGAACTGGGCTTCTTTACCCTTTCCGAAGTCGCCAGTCTTCCCATGCCTGACGGGTACCGGCGCTCCATACAGTCGTGGTTCACCCACCTCACGGAACAAAGCGGGGCATGACGAGGCAACGGAGGGCATGAGGTGCCCGGGCGGAGATGCGCGTCCTGCGGAACGCTCATGAGCGCTTTCACGGCCGGCGCCTTGTGTGTCATCTGCCACACCAAAGGCATCAGTGCTGCCGTCGTGCCCGTACCGCCACGGGCACCGCGCGGCTCCGCGTGGCTGTGGATGTCTCCCGCAGCGGCCAGGCGAACGTAGTGACGCAGGCGTGCCCTATGTGTGTGGTTATGACTTCCTGGCAGGACTATGCCGATGCTCGCATAGACGTCACTGAGTGAGAAAATGTCTCACCGTACGTTATCAGCGGGTAGCAGGAGGCGTGTGACACTGTCGGTGAACCAGTGCTCGAAGCGTGCGGTCGTCCAGTGCCGATCACCAGTAAGACGGCAGAACACCACCGGGTCCATCAGCGCCCATACCGTGTCAACGGCGGTGGCGCGGTCTGTTCCCTCGCGGAGGGCGGACCGGTTCATGATGCCATCGACCAGCCACGAGGCCATGACTTCCCGCTGGGACATGAGCTGCGCGGCTACTGCGGCGATGTCCTCGTCGGCTCGGGCGGCTTCCAGGGCGGTCGCCGCCAGCCCTGCGGCCCGCTCGGCTGAATTGACGAGCACCCGGGCGAATGCCGCGATGAGATCCGGCGCCCTGGCGATGGACTCAACTCGCTTCGCCCACTGGCGGTCCAGCATCGCCACCTGTTCGTCGTCGCCCGCGATGGCGACGTCGATCACTGCCTTCAGCAGCCGGGCCTTGGTCCGGAACGCAAGCTCGACGGTGGGCAGCGCAACGCCGGCGTCAAGGGCAACCGAGCGCATCGTGGTGCCCGCATAGCCGTGCACCAGGAACCGCTCGGCGGCTGCCGCGATGATGCGGGCACGAGTGCGGCGCGCCTGCATTTCGCGGCGGGGGGAACGGTAGCCGCGGGGCGCCGTCCCGCCTGTGTCCGTGGCACTCACATTAGGCTATGGTACAGCCATATCCGAATTAGGAGGGGTAAGCGATGACCGAACACGGCGCACCTGCAGACCCCGGTGTCGAGGCCACGGTGGCCCGGCCCGGAGGTGTCTCCTATCTCGGGATCCCTGCACACGATGTGGCCCAGTCCGCGGACTTCTACCACGCGGTCTTCGGCTGGCAGGTACGTGGCCCACGGGACCAGCCGAGCTTCAGCGACGGCACCGGCCACGTCATCGGGCACTGGCGCACCGACCTGGCCACCGCAGGGGAAGCCGGGATCCGGCCCTACATCTACGTCACCGAGCTCGATGACGCGCTCCGCAAGGCAGCCGAGCGAGGCGCAGAGGTAGTCACCCAGCCCTACCAGGAAGGCAATCTAACTATCGCCACCGTCCGTGACCCCGCGGGCAACGTCATCGGCATCTGGCAAGACGGCGCGAGTTAACCATCGCGATGACGGGAACCGCGCGCTGCTCCAGGCCGGCCCGGCGCGCCGGGCCGGCCTGGACATCCGTCATGATCAGCCGCGGTCGAACAGGTCGAGGTTCATCACCTTGTCCCACGCCGCGACGAAGTCGTTCACGAACTTCTCCTTCGCGTCATCACTCGCGTAGACCTCCGCGAGCGCACGCAGTTCGGAGTTCGACCCAAAGACGAGGTCGGCGCGGCTGCCGGTCCACTTGACCGCGCCGGTGGCGGCGTCGTGGCCCTCGAACGTGTCCGCGTCCCCCGTTTCCGGACACGGGCTCCCACGTCGTGCCCATGTCGAGCAGGTTGACGAAGAAGTCGTTGGTCAGCGACCCGGGGGTGGCGGTGAAGACGCCGAGCGGCGACTGCTGGTAGTTCGCGCCCAGGACGCGGAGGCCACCGACGAGGACCGTCATCTCGGGAGCGCTCAGGGTCAGCAGGTTCGCCTTGTCGAGCAGCAGGTACTCAGCAGGCAGCCGATTGCCCTTCCCGAGATAGTTGCGGAACCCGTCGGCGGTCGGCTCGAGCGCGGCGAACGACTCCACATCGGTCTGCTCCTGCGACGCGTCCGCGCGGCCCGGGGTGAAGGGAACCCGGACGTCGAAGCCGGCGTTCCTGGCGGCCTGCTCGACCGCCGTGCCACCGGCCAGCACGATCAGGTCGGCCAGCGAGACCCGCGCGCCCGCGTTGGAGGCGTTGTAGGCCTGCTGGATCCCCTCCAGGGTGCGCAGTACCATGGCCAGCTGGTCAGGCTCGTTGACCTCCCAGCCGCTCTGCGGCTCCAGGCGGATGCGCGCACCGTTGGCGCCTCCCCGCTTGTCGCTGCCGCGGAAGGACGAGGCCGCGGCCCAGGCGGTGGACACGAGCTGGGGCACCGTCAGGCCCGAGGAGAGGATCTGGCCCTTGAGGAAGGCGATGTCCTCCTCGCCGACGAGCCGGTGCGTCACCGCGGGGATGGGGTCCTGCCACAGCAGCGTCTCGGCCGGGACCTCCGGGCCGAGGTAGCGCACGATCGGGCCCATGTCGCGGTGGGTCAGCTTGAACCACGCCCGCGCGAAGGCGTCCGCGAACTCGTCAGGGTTCGCCAGGAAGCGCCGGGTGATCTGCTCGTAGACCGGGTCCGCGCGGAGCGCGAGGTCGGTCGTCAGCATCGTCGGGGGGTGGCTCTTGGACGGGTCGTGAGCGTCCGGGACGATACCCGCGCCGGCGCCGTCCTTCGGCTTCCACTGGTACGCGTCGGCCGGGCTCTTGGTCAGCTCCCACTCGTAGCCGTACAGGGTCTCGAGGAAGCTGTTGTCCCAGCGGGTCGGGGTGGCGGTCCAGGTGACCTCGAGACCGCTGGTGATGGTGTCGCCACCCTTGCCGGTGCCGTAGGTGCTCTTCCAGCCGAGGCCCTGCTGCTCGATCGGGGCCGCCTCGGGGTCGGGGCCGACGTTGTCCGCCGGGCCCGCGCCGTGCGTCTTGCCGAACGTGTGACCGCCCGCGATCAGGGCGACCGTCTCCTCGTCGTTCATGGCCATCCGGCGGAACGTCTCGCGGATGTCGCGGGCCGCGGCGAGCGGGTCCGGGTTGCCGTTCGGGCCCTCCGGGTTGACGTAGATGAGACCCATCTGGACCGCGCCGAGGGGCTCCTGGAGCTCCCGGTCGCCGGTGTAGCGCTCGTCGTCGAGCCAGGTGGTCTCGGGACCCCAGTACACGTCCTCGTCCGGCTCCCAGACGTCCGCGCGGCCACCGCCGAAGCCGAAAGTCTTGAAGCCCATCGACTCCAGCGCGACGTTGCCGGTGAGGACAATGAGGTCAGCCCAGGAGAGCTTCTGGCCGTACTTCTTCTTGACCGGCCAAAGCAGCCGGCGGGCCTTGTCCAGGCTGACGTTGTCCGGCCAGCTGTTGAGCGGCGCGAAGCGCTGCTGGCCCGCCCCCGCGCCCCCGCGCCCGTCGCTGATGCGGTAGGTGCCCGCGCTGTGCCACGCCATCCGGATCATGAGCGGGCCGTAGTTGCCGAAGTCAGCCGGCCACCAGTCCTGTGAGGTGGTCAGCACTTCCGCGATGTCCCGCTTCACGGCCGCGAGGTCGAGGGTCTTGAACGCCTCGGCGTAGTTGAACTCCCCGCCGAGCGGGTTGGCCACGGCCGGGTTCTTGGCCAGGATCTTCAGGTTGAGCTTGTTCGGCCACCACTGATGGTTAGCGTCACCCATGGTGGGAGGAGTCAGGCCGTGCACGACCGGGCATTCCCCCACGCTCTCCGTCGCCCCGGCCTCGGGGGTCGCGCCTTCGACGACTACTGGATCATGGTTCTCGGTCATGGGAATCCTTTCGGATCAGGCGGATGACAAATGCTCAGGAACTGCGGGCGGTGGAACAGTCGGGGCACAGACTCCAGTAGATGACCTCGGCCTCGTCGATGATGAAGCCGTGGTCGTCAGACGCGGTCAGGCAGGGCGCCTCGCCGACCGCGCAGTCGACGTCAGCGACGGCGCCGCACGACCGGCACACGACGTGATGGTGGTTGTCTCCGAGGCGTCCCTCGAACCGGGCCGGGCTGCCAGCCGGCTCGATGCGGCGCAGGAGTCCCGCCGCGGTGAGCGCGTTGAGGGCGTCGTACACGGCTTGCATGGAGACATGGCCAATGCGATCACGCACCCCGGAGGTGATCGCCTCGACGCCGAGGTGGTCGCCGCCCCGGACGGTCTCAAGCAGTGCGACGCGGGCGGCCGTCACCCGCAGGCCAGCAGCGCGCAACTCCTCCGCGATGGTCGGAGTCGGGGAAGCGGTCACGGCGCCAACCTATCTGCCTAAACACGAACCCCTCAAGACAGCTAACTGTCCAAGTTTGAGACCGTGCCGTCGCGCCGAACGGCTACTGGCCTGGCCGCTCGGCCACGAAGGTCCCATGGCCGCTTGAGCCGATGACGAGTCCCTCGCGCTTCAGGATCCGCAAGGCTTTGACGACCGTCGCGGTCGCCACGCCGTGCTCCTGCGACAACTGCATGATCGTCGGCAGCCGCGAACCCGGTGCGCGTTCCCCCGACTCGATCTGCGCCCGGAGCAGCCCCGCGAGCTGCTGGCTCAGCGGCAGGGGCGCATCACGCTGCAACGACATGCGCCTAGATCTAGTTCACCCCACCTAGCAAGATCAAGACGCGACTAGCCGCGACTAGCTGTAGCTAGCTATGATTGGTCGTATGAGCGAAGACATCCACGGCGAGTCAGTCCCACAGTCACCTCGGTGCTCATTCCAACCTTGCTTTCGACCCGTTGGTGGCGCATCCGGCGCGGGTGTACAACGTGTGGCTGGGCGGGAAAGATCACTACGCGGCCGACCGCGACGCCGCGCTGCGGGTCGCGGGGTGCCGCCCGCAGGTCGTGGCCGGGGCCCTGGCTAACCGGCAGTTCCTGGGCCGGGTGGTCCGGTATCTGGCGGGAGAGCGGGGCATCAGCCAGTTCCTCGACATCGGGACCGGGTTACCGGCCCCGGACAACACCCACGAGGTGGCCCAGGCCCTCGACCCGGCCGCCCGGATCGTCTACGCCGACAACGACCCGCTCGTCCTGGCCCACGCCCGGGCCCTGCTGGGCAGCACGCCGGACGGCGTCTGCGACTATCTCGACGCCGACCTGCACGATCCGGCCGCTCTGCTGGCCGGGGCGGCCCGGACGCTGGACTTCACCCGTCCCGCCGCGATCCTGCTCCTGGCCGTGCTGCACTTCCTGCCCGACGCTGACGACCCGGCAGGCATCGTGGCCACGCTGGCGGCCGGGTTAGCTCCCGGCAGCTTCGTCGCCATCAGCCACCTGACCAGTGACTTCGCTCCGGCTGCCGTCACTTCCGGCGTCGCGGCCTACAACGAGGCCGTACCCGGCGGGATCACGGCCCGATCCCACGCCCAGGTCAGCGCCCTGCTCGGCGACCTGTCCCTGGTGCCGCCGGGCGTGGTGCCGGTCAGCGAATGGCGCCCGGATCCAGGCCTCATCCGCCAGCCCGCCGACCTCTACGCCGCCCTGGCCGCCACCCGCCCCGGCGCTTACCTGTGCGGTGGACCTGGCCACGGGGCCCGAACCGCACCGCAGGCGGCGACTGGCCCCGGCCCGGCTCAGCCCGCAGTCACGCCAGCGAAGCCCGCAGTCACGTCGGGGAACCCGGACCAGGAGGACCCGGACGAGGTAATGCAGCGGATGCTGATCCTCACCGGGCTGCTGACCGCCGCGGGACTCACCGCCTCCCTGAACGTCACCCGCGAGACCCCCGACATCACGGCCCGGCTGCCCCAGCCCGCCGGCCGCGAGATCACGATCATCATTGATGATGACGGCTACATCGAACTCCGCTTCTGGGCCGTTCCCGGTAGCACTCCGAGCCAGATCACGTCCACTCTGACCCGGGCCATCGCCGCCATCACGGGCTAACTCCCCGGCCTGGCCGGCCCCGGCTTCCAGGGCCGGCCAGGCTCGCCCGCTACCTCCTGCGGACGGTGGCGAGGTAGGTGTGCGGTGCCGGGGAACTGCTCGGGATATATAGCCCCATGATGTGGTTGCGCCACACGGTGTTCCCCGTGACGGCCTGGCACGGGCACACCGCGCTCCCGGCCACGTTGACTGGAGACCAGCGGGCCCGGCCAAAGGACCGGCCCCGGACCGGGATGAACACCAGCGCCGGGGAATGGCCGTTGCTGACCGACACCAGGTTGAACCCACCCCGGACAGCGGTAATCCCATCGAAATGGGTAATCGCGGTGGGCCGGTTGTTGTTGACGTAGAAAGCGGCCGGCCGAAGGCGCCGGTCCGCTCGTTGTAGTTGATCAGGAATCCGCGCTGGAGACCACGGGCCGAGGACCCGCCGGCCAGCGTGTAGTGCGGGCTCCCCGGGCCGCCGTCCTGCCAGATGCCGTACAGCGAGGTCTTCGTGGACAGGCTGCCGTGCATCCGGAGCAGGGTCCACTGGCGCTTGGTGATGTTGTAGATGAACCCGTTGCCCGAGGCGAGGCCCCCGCGCACGGTCGGGTTCAGGTCGTAGTTGCCCACCACCAGGTTGCCCATCGTGCTGTGCGCGATGGTGTCCATCACGAAGCACTGGCGCCGCGATCGCGGGCAGGCCCGGACGTGCCCGGTGACGTGCCTGCCGTACGCGGGCACGTCGATGGACCTCCAGGAGCCGCCCCGGCCGCTGAGCGGCCCGAGGTAGATCATGCCCTGGTTCTTCACGCCCTGGGGCGCCGCCGATGAGGCGTAGCTGCCCACCGCCCGGATATCCCCGCGCGGGATCGCCCGGGGGTTGAACAGGTGCGTGTTGGGGCCGTAGAAGGTGGCCGAGGTGACCTGGCGGAACGGCGGTCGCAGCACCGAGACCGAGGCCCCCGCCGCCGCGGCGAGGCGGCCGCGGAACAGGAACGCGGCCTGCGAGCCGTTACTGGTGAGCGTCGAGCCGGTCAGCACCACGCCGCTGCCCCCCGAGCCCCGGACACCGGTGGTCGTGTCCCCGGACCTCAGGGTCGCGGTGATCCTGGCGTGACTGCTGCTCCGCGAATGGCCGGCCCGGTCCGGGCTCGCCAGGGCCGGCCCGGCAGCCATCATGACCAGCACTGCCGCGGCCCCGCCGGATAGAACCGGAATAGCACGCGCCATCTTCATATATGCCCCCTATGATTATGCTGCCAGAAGGAATGACCCTCTTGCTGGGTCAACGTAGCGGATCCATTAGCAGGCAGAAAGCCAGGGGCACATTTTCCCGGCTGTGTTGCTATGCGACGAGGCAGCCGAGAAGGCAATTCACCGGAACCCGAAATGCATTGATTTCCAATATTTCGGTTAATCGGGCAGACGTGCTGGCGGCGCTAATTTCAGGCGTCGCGCTCGATGGGGCAGCTCATGCAGCGCGGCCCGCCCCGCCCGCGGCCCAGTTCGCTGCCGGGCACCGGCACCACCTCGACGCCGTTTTCCTCCAGGTACGTGTTCGTGGTGACGTTGCGGTCGTAGGCCACGACCACGCCGGGTTCGATGGCCAGCACGTTGCAGCCGTCGTCCCACTGCTCGCGCTGCGCGGCCGCCGGGTCCTGGCTGGCGGTCAGCACCGTGATGGCGGGCAGGCCGAGGGCGGCCGCGATCGCGGTGTGCATGTCCTCAGGCGGATGGTCGGTGACCTTGAGCTCGCGGGAGCTGGCCCCCGGCTCCACCGTGTACGACGGCAGCATGCCCAGATTCATGTACTTGGTGAACACGCCGTAGTCGCACATGGTCATCACGGTGTCCAGGTGCATGAACGCCCGGGCTTTCGGCATGTCGATGGCGACCAGGCAACGAGCCGCCCCGGCCGAGAACAGCCGGTGCGCGATCAGTTCGATCGCCTGCGGGGTGGTCCGCTCGCTCATCCCGGCCAGGACCGCGCCGTTGCCGATGACCAGGATGTCGCCGCCCTCGATGGTGGCCGGGGCCGCATCCGCGCCGTGGTACCAGACCTCGAAGCCGCCGCCCGAGAACATCGGGTGCCAGCGGTAGATGGCCTCGTCGTTGACGGTCTCGCGCATCCGGGCCGGCATGGCCATGGCGTTCACCGAAACCCCGCTGTAGATCCAGGACGAGGTGTCCCGCTGGTACAGGAGGTTGGGCAGCGGCGCGAGCACGAAGCTGCCGGCCTCCAGGGAATGGAACGCGATGCTCTTCGGTTCCGGGGTCAGCTCCAGGATCTCCTGCTTGGTGATCCCGCCGGTCAGGGCCTGAGCCAGCACCGGGGACGGGAGCCCCTCCACCGCGGCCCGCAACGCCGCGCAGGCCAGCGGCCCGTTCAGCCGGGAGTCGAAGACCCGGTCCATGATGTACTCCCGGGCCTGGGAGATCTCCAGCGTCTGGGTCAGCAGGTCCCCGTAGTAGTGCACGGCCACGCCCCGGGCTGCCAGCGCTCCCGCGAACTCGTCGTGTTCGGCCTGGGCCCGCTCGGCCCACAGCACGCCGTCGAACAGAAGCTCGCTGGCGTTATCCGGGGTGAGCCGCTTGAGCTCCAGTTCGGGGCGGTGCAGCACGACCTGCCGGAGCCGGCCGACCTCCGAGTCAACGTGGAACATGAGCTCTCCGTTCGGCGGATGGGGCTGGTGTGGCCCATCATGCCCGAGACAGCCGGGCAGGATGCCGCCGAGACGGGGAGAGGCTGCTACTTGCCATAGAGGATCGCTATGCCCTGGGCGTCCGAGGGTATGGCGATGTCGGGCTGGCCGTCGCCGTTCAGGTCTCCCACCGCCGGCGTCTCGTCGCCCGAGTCGGCCGGATACAGCGTCTCCGGCGCGAAGGTGCCCTTGCTGGTCTGCAGCATGACGCCGAGAGCGTTCCAGCCGTTGTGGTCGATGACCAGATCCTTGCGCCCGTCGCCGTTCAGGTCCGCGACGGTCATGCCGACCGGGACGTCCAGCGTCCGGTACACCACCGGGGCTTTGAACGTGCCCGTGCCGGTCCCGGCGAACACCTCGACGCCGGAAAATGGGCTATTGGCCAGCGTGTCCGTGATCACGTCGGGCCGCCCGTCGCCGGTGACATCGCCGACGGTCACGTTGGCCACGGGGAACAGCTGGCCATTCACCGGCGCGGACTTGTAGGTCTTCGCGCCGCTGAACCGGCCGCCGGAACCCTGGAACCGGACGGAGAAGGAGTACTCGTCCCGGTGGACGACATCCGTGCGGCCGTCATGGTTGAAGTCAGCGGCCGCCAGGAGCGGCCATTGGTCGGAGTTCTGCGGGAACGTCAGCGTCCGCCACAGCCTGAAGGTTCGTGCTGCGCTGCCCAGGTAGATCTCGGCGTGCTTGCCGAAGTCCGAGCTGGTCAGCAGATCGGGATGCCCGTCGCCGTTCACGGCAGCGACGGTCAGGTCGCCCCCGCCGGCCGGGACCCGCGCCGGGCCGGTGACCCGGCCCTGGCGGTAGGCGAACACGTTGACGTGAGATCCCTCCTGGACCAGGATCTCTTTCCGGCCGGTGCCGTAGAGGTCGGCGGTGCGGATCTGGGTGTTTGCGGCGTAGAAGTCGCGGGTCTTGGTGGTCACCGGCGCGGCGAGCGTCCCGTTGTCGCGCTGGCGGTACACCGCGATCGTGGTGCCGCCGTTCACGTTGTCGGGATCGACCGTGCTCACGATCAGGTCCCGCCTCCCGTCCCCGGTGACGTCGGCGATCGCCACCGAACTCGGCAGGGCCACGCCGGGGCTGACCACGTTCTTGACGTAGACGGGACTGCGGAAGGTGCCAGAACTCGCCGGCGCTACCGGGACGGCCGGCGCCGCGGGGGCGGCCTGGGCCGCGGGGGCCAGGGCGATCCCGGCCGGGGCGAGCATCGTGACAGCGAGCAGAATCGCACTGGTCCGCATCGGTCCCTCTCATCACCGCTCGGCCCTTGCGGTACACCACTCTGCCGGGTGCTGATGGCCGGAATGCCCGGTGCTGGCTGATGGTGGTTTACCGCACCCGGCGATCATGAGCAACCCCACGGGCCGGCCAAGGTGGAGTGGCGCCTGGCCGGTTTCACGCCCCGCACCGCCGGTCACCAGGCCCGCCCGGCTAGGCTCCCCGGGTGGACCTAGATCTTGACCTTTCCCAGGATCCGGCGGCACTGACCGCGGCCCTGGTAGATATACCCTCGGTCAGCGGCGATGAGGAACGCCTGGCCAACGTGATCGACGCCGCGCTGCGCCGCATCCCGCACCTGGAGCTGTTCCGGGACGGCAACGCCATGGTGGCCCGGACCACGCTGGGCCGGCCGGAGCGGGTGGTGCTGGCCGGGCACATCGACACCGTGCCGATCGCCGATAACCTCCCGGCCCGCCTGGACGGGGACCTGCTGTACGGGTGCGGCGGCTGCGACATGAAGTCCGGCGTCGCGGTCCAGCTCCGCCTGGCGGCCTCCCTGCCCGAGCCGAACCGCGACGTGACCTACGTGTTCTACGACGGCGAGGAAGTCGAAGCCGAACGCAACGGCCTGCTCCGGCTGTCCCGCAATTCCCCGGAACTGCTCGACGGCGACCTGGCCGTGCTGCTCGAGCCGACCAGCGCGATCATCGAGGGCGGCTGTCAGGGCACCATGCGGGCGGAGGTCCGCACGACCGGCAAGCGCGCGCACAGCGCCAGGTCCTGGAATGGCATTAACGCCATCCACCAGGCGGCACCCATCCTGGACGTGCTGCGCAACTATGTGGCCCGGGAACCGGAGGTCGAGGGCCTCAGGTACCACGAAGGGCTGAACGCGGTCTATATCAGCGGGGGAGTGGCGGGCAACGTCATCCCGGACGAGTGCGTGGTCTCCGTGAACCACCGCTTCGCCCCGGACCGCACCGTGGAGCAGGCCCAGGACTATGTGCGGGAGATCTTCGCGGGCTGGGACGTGATCTTCACCGACTGGGCCGCCGGGGCCCGCCCGGGGCTGGCCGACCCCGCCGCCGCCACCCTGCTCGCGGCGGTGGGCGGCACCCCGCGGGCCAAGTTCGGCTGGACCGACGTGGCCCGCTTCGCCGAACTCGGGATGCCCGCGGTCAACTACGGCCCCGGCGACCCAGAGGTCGCCCACGCCCGCGCCGAACACGTCCCCATCCCCCAGATCGCCGAAGTAGAGTCCCGCCTCCGCACCTGGCTAACCACCTAACCCCCCAGTTCCTGGCCAGCTTCCTTAACACCCCGGATCAGCCCCCCAATCAAGCCAGCCCCGCCTGGTCACGCGCCACGGACAAGTCGCACCACAGACAAACGGTCAGGGATGCGCGGCAGGAGCCATAACGCGCCGGGGCCGGGCCTCTGATCTAAGCAGTTATCTTGCTTAGATCAGAGGCCCGGCCCCGGTCGCCCCGTCCTAAGCGCCCTACTTCGCCGGCCCGGTGATCAACGTCAGCGACGAGGTGTGGCTCTGCTTGTTCGCGTCAACCCACGTCAGTGACACGGTGGTGCCCGGCTTGTACTTCAGCATCACGCCGGTCAGGCCGTTGGCCGTGCTGACCGACTGACCGCTGACCCCTGTGATCACGTCGCCGGGCCGGACACCCGCCTTGTACGCCGGGGTGTCCTGGTACACGTTGCAGACCAGCGCTCCGGACTGCGTCGGCACCCGGTAGCCGGGCTGGATGCCGCTCTGCGCCAGGCAGGCGCTGGCGTCCTTGACCGCGTCCACGCCCACGCCCATGAAGCCCTTCGGGCCGATCAGGATCCCGCCGCTGGTGTTCCCGGAGGCGATCTTCTTGGCGATGGACAGGGCCCGGTTGATCGGTATGGCGAACCCCATCGAGGTCCCGTTCCTGCCCAGCGACTGGCTGTTGGCCGCGGTGTTCATGCCGATCACCTGGCCGGCCGCGTTGGCCAGCGCGCCGCCCGAGTCGCCCTCCGCGATCGCGGCGTTGGTCTGCAGCATGTTGTGCAGGGTCTCGGTGTTCCGGCCGCTGCCTGAGTCGCTCGCGGTGATGGTCCGGCCCAGCGCCGTGATCGTCCCGCCGGTCACCGAGGGGGTCCCCCCGATGCCGCCGGCGTTCCCGATGGCCACCACCCCAGTGCCCAGGGTGACCTTGGACGAGTCACCGACCTGGACGGTCTTGAGCCCGGAGGCGCCCTGCAGCTTGATCAGCGCCACGTCGTCGGTGGGG
Source organism: uncultured Actinomycetes bacterium (assembly GCA_963770545.1). Lineage (GTDB taxonomy): Bacteria > Actinomycetota > Actinomycetes > Streptosporangiales > Streptosporangiaceae > RYN-230. Next base: position 202,901 of record CAVYQF010000005.1, read on the forward strand.
TCCACCCCGATCACCGTGGCCTGGTACTTCTTCCCGGCCACGACGGTCGTCGCGGTGAGGTGGGTAGAGCCCTCGACTACGTGGTTGTTGGTCAGCACCACGCCGTTAGAGGAAAGGACCATGCCCGTCCCCGCGGCCGCGCCATCCTGGTATTTGAGCGGGGAGTTGATATCCACCACGCCCGGCTGGACCTTGTTGGCCACGGACTGCACGTCGAGGTTGGTGGTGTTGGCGTTGCCCGCCCCGTTGCGGTTCGGCGACGGTATCTGCTGGGAGGAGACGGTATTGCCGGACTGGGAGTTGTGGTTCAGCGCCACTACGGCGCCGGCCCCGACGCCCGCGGCCAGCGCGGCCACCACCACGTAGACCAGGGCCCGGCTACCGCGGCGGCGGGGGGGTTCCGGCCCCTGGCCGCCGTAGCCGATGATGTCGCCCGAACCCCAGCCGCTCCCGGATCCGCCCGGCGGGGGACCCCAGGGGTCCTGGGGGCCGTAGCCGCCGGGCTGGCCGTAGCCTCCGGGCTGGCCGTAGCCCCGGCCTGGCCGTAGCCGCCAGGCTCGCCGGGCTGGCCGTAGCCGCCGGGCTGGCCGGGCTCACCGGGCTGGCCGTAGCCACCCGAGGCTGCGGCCGGGCCGAACGCGGCAGTCGGCTGGCTGGGTCCCGGCTGGCCGTATTGGGGCTGGCCGTACTGGGGCTGGCCGTACTGGGGCTGGCCGTACTGCTGTTGCCCGTACGGGGGCTGCCCGTATGGGGGCGGCCCGTATCCGGGCTGCCCGTACCCGGGCTGGCCGAACGCGGTGGTTGGCTGGCTGGATCCTGGCTGGCCGTACCCGGGCTGGCCTGGCCCGGCCTGGGGGTATCCGCCCTGCGGGGGGCCAGCCTGGCCGCCGAAGCCCAGGCCCGCTAGGCCGTGCTCAGGCTGATCTGCTCCCGGGCGGTCCTGGTCCTGAATTTGGTGCTCCTGAAGTCCGTGCGGCTGAGGTACGGGCCCGGCGGGGTCTGGTACCTGGGTGCCGGACCGCTGGTCACCCTCGGCCGCGATTACCCAGGTGCCTTCCGGCGCGGCGGGCTCATCCTGCTCAGCCAGGCTCTCTGCGGCCTCCTGCTCGTCACCAGCGGGCCGGTCCGGCTGGTCCCCGGCCGGGATGGGCGACCACGCACCCAGGTACTCCGGCGGCTGGTCCCCACTCCGGTCCTGACCTTCTTGCATCCGTATCACCTTTGCCCGGAATTCAGCCTACGTTGCGTCGTTACCTCGCTGAGCGGCAGGCTCGTGGCCTGCCGTTCTCAGGCAACCTCCAGTAAGCACCACAAGCCTGGACGTGAGCTGAAGATGCCCTGAGGATTCCTCAGCCCGGTGTCACCCGTTACTTCCCGCACAGGACTGCTTTAACTTGTTCTCAGCCGGGCTCATCCAGGCGGGACGTCCGCCAGATGCCGGCCGAGCGGGCCCGTCCGCAGGCCGCGGCGGGCGCACTCGTCCAGCAGCCAGGGCAGCGCACCCAGCGCCGCCGAGGCCGTGCCTGCCGGGGCCACGGCCTCGGAATCGTGCAGCAGCACCGTCGCCCCGCCATCCAGGGTGCTGGCCAGGCTCGCCTGCACTGATCCCGGCGTGGCCCCCGGAGCCCACTCCCGCCCCCAGGAACTCCACAGGATCGGCCGCAATCGGAGGCGGTGCGCGGCGAGCAGGGCCCCGGCGCTGAGCACCCCGTACGGCGGCCGGTACAGCCGGGGCACGGCGCCGGTCGCCGCCGCGATCGTGTCGCAGGCCCGGGCCAGATCGTCGTGCAGCGCCCCCGGCCCGCGCACCGTGGCGTAGCGGTGCTCCCAGCCGTGCACGGCGATCTCGTGGCCGGCCGACGCGATCTCGGCGGCGAGCCCGGGGGCGGCCTGCACCATGGGCCCGAGCAGGAAGAAGGTCGCGTATACGCGGCGCGCGTCCAGCGTGGCCAGAAGCTGCGGGGTGAAGCGCGGATCCGGGCCGTCGTCGAAGGTCAGCGCCACATGATCAGGGCGCCCGGCGCCCGCCAGCCGGGGGAACAGCCGCCGGACCGGGGCCAGCGCGGTGAGACCCGGGGCGCCCTGGGCGATCGCGATCACCGCGCCACCGGCCAGCAGCGCCGGGGTCAGCCTCCCGCTGCCGCGCCGCCCGCTCATGCTTGCTCAGATTCCCTCCGGCCCTGATTTCAGTCCGCCGGGTTTCCGCTCCCGGGTTCACTCAGCCGGCCAGGTGCGGCGGGCTGGCCTTGGCCCCGGTCGCGGTGATCGCCTTCATGATGATCTTGTCGATGGTGGCCCGCTGCCGGTTCAGGTCGTTGGTGTCCCGCCGCAGCGCCGCCGCGTACTGCTGGCGCTTGGCGGCGCCGTGCGCGCCCAGCTCGTTGGCCACGTCGTTCTGCACCCGCTGGGCGTACGGGAACGCCCAGGTGATCAGGTCGTTGACCGCCGTATCCAGGTGAAATCCGGCCAGCGACTCGGTCACCTGGTACTGGGTGAGGTCGCCGAGCTGCTCGTTGTTGGCGGGTGAGCAGTTGTAGGCCCCGTACCGGGCGATCTTGATCGTGTCCTGGACGTTCTTGGCGGAATTCGCGCCGGCGTTGATCAGGTGCAGGGCGTTGAGCGACTCGCCTACGCCGCCCGAGCAGGACTCGATATCGGTGTTCACGTCGGACAGGAAGGCCTTGACGTCGCTGGCCTGCTGCGGGTGGCTGGGCTTGTGCACCAGGGCGACCAGGACGATGCCCGCCACGATCAGCGCGCCGGCCAGCAGCAGCCAGCGCGGGGCCTTCTGGTGCGGGGCCCACCGGTTGGTCCGGATGGGCACATACGGCGGATCGGTGCGGGTCGGGGCGTCCACTCGGGTCAGCTCCGTGCGCTCTGCTTGGTCATGATGGCTACTCCGCTGCGCAGGTCGGTGAGGGTCACCGCCCGGATCACCCGCTTGACGATGCGGTGCTGCGCGTTGAGGAAGAAGGTCTGCGGCAGCGCGGACACCCCGTAGCTGAGCGCCATGGTCATCGGCGCCGGGTCGGACGCGACCGGGTAGGCCACGCCCATTTTCCGGGCGAAGGCCAGGCCCGCCGAGCTGGTGTCGTTCACGTCGATGCCGATGATGATGACGCTGCGCCGGTGGCTGCGGTAGAACCGGGCGATCAGCGGGGTCTCCCGCTGGCACGGCTCGCACCAGGACGCGAAGAAGTTCAGGATCAGCGGGTGGCCGGCGTACTGGGCCAGGGAGATGTGCTGGCCCGGATGCCCGAGTTCGGACAGGCTGAACGCCTGGGCGCGGGGCGCGGGCGCGTGCTTGGGGGCGCCGCCGGAGGTGGCGCCGATGGCGAGCAGCGCGACCACCACCGCCAGGACCGAAGCTGACCAGGTCAGAGCCAGCTTGCGGCCCCGGCTGAGCCGACCGAACCAGCCCGTCCCGCGGCGCGCGGGGCCTGGGGGACGCGCGGCGGCGCCCGGCGGATCGGTGCCCGGCTGGTGCTGCTGCTGGGTGCGCGTCGGTTCCTGGGTCATCGGTTCCTGCTCGGCCATGGGTCGTCCTTCAGGGTCCGGTCCGCCGCGGGCTCCGGGGGGCCTCCGGACCAGCTCGGCGGCAGTGCCGGGTACATCTCGCCGGTGCTGACCACCGGGGCGGGAAGGACCATCTCGAACTCGCTGCCCACGCCGGGGGTACTGCGCACCCGCACCTCGCCCCCGTGCGCGTGAGCCACCGCCCGCACCAGGGCCAGGCCCAGCCCGGTGCCCTTGGACCCGGTGCCCGCGGCGGCTCCGGCGGGGGGCGACCCGGTCCGGAAACGGTCGAAGATGTGCTCGAGTTCACTGGGCGCGATCCCCTGGCCGGTATCCGCGACGATCATACGCACCGGCAGATCCGGCCCGCTGGCCAGCACCGAAAGCTGGATCGTGTCGCCGGAGCCAGTGTGCCGGACGGCGTTTTCCAGCAGCGCGTCCACCGCGAGGCCCAGCCGTTCGCGGTCCGCGCCGATCGTGACCGCGTCCAGCCGGCCGAGCTGCCATTGCCGGTCGGCGGTCGGCCGCCAGCGCCGGATGACGTCCATCGTGAACCGGTTCAGCGCGACCGGCTCCGGGCGGAGGAAGTCGGGGTCCTCGGAGGCGGCGATGACCAGCAGCCGCTCCCCCAGCCTCCGCAGCCGGGTCAGCTCACCCACCACTACCTCGATATCCCGCCGCTCGGTCCGCTCGGTGAGTTCCCGGGCCAGCAATTCGGCGTGGCCGAGCGCGATGGTGATGGGCGTGCGCAACTGGTGCGAGGCGTCCTGCAGGAACCGGCGCTGGGTGGCCAGCAGCCGGGCGTTCTCGTTGCTGACCAGATCCCGTTCGTGGTCGGCGTCCAGCCGGCGCTGGGCGTGCCAGACCATCAGCCAGAACATCATCGCCATCAGCGGGACCTCGTTGAGTTCGTCCACCGACTGGGCGCCCTCGTAGACGTCCCAGCTGATCGCGGCGAACGTGGTCACCATGACCACGGCGAGTACCCACAGCGTCGGCCGGGTGGCCCAGACCCGGAACCCGTAAAGCAGCGTCAGGCTGATCCAGATGAAGTGGAACGGGATCGTCTCCCAGCGCGAGAACACCAGGATGAAGATCAGGTTCGCCACGGAGAAGAGGGCCCACGCCACGTCGACCCAGGCGACCCGCCACGGCCAGCTGAACATGCCGCGGGCCCGGGCGGCCCGCGCGCTGGCGCGGCGGCTCGCGTCCCGGGTGAAGGCCAGCCCGGCCGGGAGTGAATGCCACAGCCCCGCCGGGAGCGGGGAGCGGGGCCAGGACCGGCCCGACTCGCCGGGGTGCAGGCCCGGGTCCGCCGGCCCGGTGTCCGCCGGCCCGGTGTCCATCGACCCGGTGTCCATCGACCCGGGGGCCAGTGGTGCGGACGCCA